>NZ_BAAJMI010000003.1:0-738174 GCF_057554385.1 Pseudoalteromonas sp. 4NS20-0020
GTCCTTCGGCTCTAACTCGTTTTTGTCCAAAAACGAGTTTACCCGACCCTCCGCTTTTCGCTCAAATAAGACCCCGAAAAATGGCTCATATAGCTATCTAGGCCAACGCTTTCAAAAACAGAAGTATATTTCCGATAACTACCTTTGAATTCCTATAAACGGAAGTTTGCTTCCGAAATATAGCAATATTGGGTTAGAAACCGGAAGTTTACTTCCGTTTTGTACTTTAAGTTTATAAACCGGTGTTTAATGAAAGCTGGGAAGTCTAGAGGTACAAGCAAACATTGGGTTATTAAATTTAATAATTAGCTTTTAGCTAAATTTAGAAAAACTTTAAAGCTGGTAGTTTGATTATTTGAACTGACCTCTATATTTCCACCGTTTGCTTGCGCTAGAGCTTTAACTATTGCAAGCCCTAAACCAGCTCCATCGCTGTGTCGTTGGCGCGATTTATCGGGTCGATAAAAGCGGTCAAATAAATAAGGTAAATGCTCAGAAGGTATTCTCTCCCCAGTATTAATCACTGAAATACATATTTTATCAGCGGTAAATATTTCACTATTTACTGTGATTGATGAGCCTTTTGGGGCATACCTTATTGCATTGGATAGGAGGTTTGATAATAATTGGCGAAAGTGTAATTTGTCACAATAAAAACAAAGGTTTTGACCTTTTTTCTTAAATGTAATCAATGAGTCTTCAGCCAAAGCATCAAAGTACTCAAATAATGCTTCAATTTCATCATGGCTTTTTAGAGTATTTTGAACGGGTTTAACCAGTCCATTCTGAGTTTTTGCAAGCCAAAGCATATCACTAACCATCTTAGTTAGTCGTTCCAGCTCTTCTAGATTAGAAAACAATAATTCTTGATACTCTAACAACTGTCTTTTTTTAGATAAACCAACCTGTGTTTGAGTGATTATATTTGTTAGTGGAGTACGTAACTCATGCGCAATATCACTAGAGAAATTTGATAAACGAATAAATTCACCTTGGAGCCTGTCGAGCATCGAGTTAAACGACTGCACCATATTAACAAGCTCAATAGGCACTTTATTTTCATCAAGCCTTACATCCATCTTATTAGTTTGGATGTCATGCATTTTCTGACTCAAACCTCGTAAAGGGTTCAATCCTTGATGTATAGCAAACCAAGCCACCAATAAAATGAGTACCGCAGAGCCAAACATAATAGCCCAAAGACTTTGTTGAAATTGATTGAGAAAGTGTAAATGAAAGCTCATGTCTATCGCTGTAGTAATTTTGTATTGCTGTTGCTCAGTACTTAAATTACTCACCAGAGCTCGGTAGGTGTGGGTATCATTTTGCCATGAGGTAATGTTGTTACGGTTAAAGCCAGTTGAAACCTTAGCACTCATTACAAAATCACTAAAATCTCGTTCAGAGCTTTGAAAAATGAGATCTCCTTTTGCGGTATTTACCTGATAGTAAACACCGTGATGACCCGCTACAGCGTTAGATAATTCATTTTTAAATTTCAGGTTTGATTTATAGTGTTGTCTTAAAACTAATTCAATAGATTGATTAATAACATGCAGTTCACTACTATCTTGCTGGAAAAAATGATGTTTTATCGAACTATTTATTAAGGTGGCAACTAAAGTTAAGCACGCAATAACGGTTACAGCCACAAACAACACAACACGCATCGTAAGTGATAAAGGCCGTGACTTAATAGCCATCAGTTTCAACCTCTAATTTATAGCCCATACCGCGAACTGTATGAATTAATTTAATAGTAAAGTCATCATCAACTTTTGCTCTTAGCCTACGAATGGCAACATCAATCACATTGGTGTCGCTATCAAAATTCATATCCCATACTTGAGAAGCAATTAACGAACGTGGCAGTACTTCACCTTCGCGCCGTAACAATAGTTCAAGTAAGCTAAACTCTTTATTACTCAATAAAATACGCTTGCCTGCACGTTGTATTTTTCGCTTTGGAATATCCATTTCTAAATCAGCAACGATCAGTATATCGTCAACTGTTTGTACTGCACCACGGCGAATAAGAGTGCGTACTCTTGCTAAAACTTCAGCAAAAGCAAAAGGCTTTATTAAATAGTCATCAGCACCAAGTTCGAGCCCCTTTACTCTATCGTCTATGCTATCGCGAGCAGATAAAAATAGTACTGGGGTTTTGTTATCTGCTTCACGTAGCGACTGTAAAATTTTCCAACCGGATACGTCAGGTAACATGACATCAAGTATTATTACATCAAATAATTCGGTCATTGCTAGGTGATGACCGTCAAGACCATTGCGCGCCAAAGAAACCTGAAAACCAGCTTCACTTAGTCCCTGTTTTAAATAATCTCCCGTTTTTGCTTCAT
This sequence comes from Pseudoalteromonas sp. 4NS20-0020, assembly GCF_057554385.1. Taxonomy (NCBI): domain Bacteria; kingdom Pseudomonadati; phylum Pseudomonadota; class Gammaproteobacteria; order Alteromonadales; family Pseudoalteromonadaceae; genus Pseudoalteromonas; species Pseudoalteromonas sp. 4NS20-0020. The sequence goes on from NZ_BAAJMI010000003.1 coordinate 2,358, forward strand.
CTTCAACAACTAATAAGCGCATACAATTCCTTCATTAAAGTCCTAACAACTACCTCTGCAAATATTATGCAGTATCTGTCACTACAGCAACATGACACCAAGATTACAACTTTGTAATGTTCGCGTCATGTTGAAGACAGGTCTATTTTCTATACTCAATACATATTCTGCTATGAAGGAGTAAGGAAATGGGGTTTAAAAAGTCATCACAACAGGTTAGCACACCACGAAGACGATTTGTTCAAGGCTTAATTGCAGGAGGTGTACTTGCTGCTTTTCCGAGTGTATTACATGCTGCATCATCTTTAGTAGCAGGAACAATAACAGGCACTGTGCCCGAACTTAGCGGCGAAGTAATTGATCTGGTTATAGATGAATCGCCGGTTAACTTTACTGGCGTAGTACGTATGGCGACAACTATCAATGGATCTATACCCGCTCCTACCTTGCGCCTCAAAGAAGGCGATGACGTTACTATTAGAGTAACAAATAAGTTATCAGTACCGAGTTCAATTCATTGGCATGGCATTATTTTACCGTATCAAATGGATGGCGTACCTGGTATCAGTTTTAAAGGCATTATGCCTGGCGAAACCTTTGTTTATAAATTTAAATTACAACAAAGCGGTACATATTGGTATCACTCACATAGTGGCTTTCAAGAAATGACTGGCATGTACGGTGCATTAATTATTGAACCGCGAGAAAAAGATATTATTAGTGCAGATAACGAGCATGTTATTCAATTATCTGATTGGACTGATGATGACCCAATGGCGCTGTTCCGCAAATTAAAAATACAGAGTGATGTATTTAACTTCAATCAGCCCACTGTTCCAGAATTTTTTGATGACGTTTCAAATAGCGGTGTTTCGAATGCTTTGCAACGCCGCAAAATGTGGAATCAAATGAGAATGAATCCTACAGATTTAGCTGATTTATCTGCATCAGCAATGACTTTTTTAATGAACGGTAGTACTCCAATGGCAAACTGGCGTGGATTATTTAAAGTCGGTGAAAAGCTTAGGTTAAGGTTTATTAATGGCTCTAGTAATAGCTTTTTTGACGTGCGTATCCCCGAGTTAAAACTAACGGTTGTACAAGCAGATGGGCAAAACGTTGAACCAGTGACAGTTGATGAATTTAGATTCGGCCCTGGTGAAACCTACGACGTAATTGTTGAGCCTAAAAATGATGCCTATACGATTTTTGCTCAAAGTATGGATCGCTCTGGTTACGCAAAAGGAACTTTATCAAGCTCGCCTAATATTGATGCGCCAGTACCTGCACTTGACCCTGTTGAATGGTTAACGATGACCGATATGATGGGCAATATGACCCACGGCGGTGAGCACTCTGCAATGGCTGGTATGGCAGGCATGTCAGGTATGAACTCTAAAGAAATGGATCATAGCGCTATGGGCCACGGTGCAATGGCGATGGATCATAGCAAACATGGTATGTCTGAAAACCCATTAGCGGTTGCCAGCTCTAAAGTGCGTCATGCAAAAACGGAGTATGGAGCTTCAGTTGATATGCGCGTTGATATGCCTAGAACAAATCTTGATGATCCTGGTATTGGTTTACGTAAAAATGGTCGTCGTGTTTTAACACTTGCAGATTTACACTCACTTGAAGGGATCACTAACCAGCAAGAGCCAGAAGCTGAAATTGAGCTGCATTTAACCGGAAACATGGAGCGTTATAGCTGGTCATTTGATGGCTTAGAATTTGGTAAAAGCACGCCAGTGCATATGAAGCATAACCAACGTTTAAGAGTTATTTTACAAAACGATACCATGATGACGCACCCTATGCATTTGCATGGTATGTGGAGTGATTTAGAAAACGAGCAAGGTGATGTGCAAGTGCGACGTCATACGATACCTGTTCAACCCGCACAAAGAATCAGCTTTTTAACCACCCCTCACGATGTAGGTCGCTGGGCTTGGCATTGCCATTTATTATTCCATATGGATGCCGGTATGTTTAGAGAGGTAGTCGTATCATGAAACAATTAAAACTATCTAAATCATTAGGTTTATTAATGTTAACAGGGGCTTCATTAATTAGTTTCCCTTTATTAGCGCAAAGTGAAATGGCACAAATGAATAGCGCTAAGATGCAACCACAAGGAGGAAGTGCACCTAAAGATGCAAGAGACCCCCATGCTTACTCTGCGGGAACAACTTTAACAGAAGGCCCATATGCGCTTGAGGGCAATGAGCGATTAACACTCGCTGATGAGCATCCATTTTACGCATTACTAGGCGATCGTCTTGAATATAACGAGCAAGCAAACGCAGGTGTATTTGACTTACAAGCATGGTACGGCACTACCTTTGATCGATTGGTAATTAAAACCGAGGGTGATTTCAGCGAAGGAAGTATTGAAGAAAACCAAACCGATATTTTATGGGGTCACGCCGTATCAGCATATTGGGATACTCAAGCAGGTGTTCGTCTTGATTACAATAAAGAAGGTGAAAATCGGCAATGGTTGGCTTTTGGCTTACAAGGTTTAGCCCCTTATTGGTTTGAACTTGATATGACAGCATACGTAGGTGAGCGAGGCAATACCGCATTTACGTTAGAGGCAGAGTACGAACTATTACTCACGCAAAAGCTAATTATACAACCGCGAGCCGAAATTACACTTTATGGCAAAAACGATAAACAAAACGAACTTGGAAGTGGCCTATCAAGCAGCGCGATTGGCTTTAGGGTTCGTTATGAATTTACACGCCAGTTTGCGCCCTATATTGGCGTTGAATGGAGCAATAAATTTGGCAATACCGCCGACTATGCCACATCAAGTGGACAAAGTAGCAACAACACCGCATTTGTTACGGGTATTAAATTTTGGTTTTAATCATTTTAAATAAGAGGTAATTATGAAGTTTTTTAATTCTGCAGTAGCTATTTTAGGTTTAGTACTTACATTTTCCGCATCAGCGCATATATCACTCAAGCAATCAACACCTGCGCAAGAAGCCATGTTAATGAAAAGCCCAGAGCAACTTTCGTTAACTTTTGGTGGTGAAGTAAGGCTAGCAAAAGTCATCATCAAAGATGAAAAAAATAAATCAATAAACTTTGATTTCAAACCAAGCTCTACCCCAAGCACAGACTTTAGTTGGTCATTGCCGAGCTTAGTCCAAGGCACTTACACGGTTAAATGGACAGCACTGGGTGGTGATGGACATAAAATGACCGACACGTTTAGATTTATGGTACACAAAAGTGAATCGCATAAGATGATGCAAGAACAATCTAATACCCACAGCAAACATAATCATTAAGTAGCAACATAATGCAATTAAGTGAATGGTCAGTACTCTTACTATTATTAAAACTAGCAAGCTATATCGCAATTGCAGGGCTTGCGGGCACTTTATTAATGCGCTTTATGTGTGGCAACAGCAATGTTGCAGGGCATCACTTAATTAGCTTTTATCAGTTCTTAAAACGTTGGCAAATTACGTGTGTAGTTACAGGTAGTATTGCTGCACTTTTACAAGTACCAATAGAAGCTGGAGCAATGGCTGAATCAGGCTTTATGGGAATGTTTGACCCCTTTATGCTTGAAATTGTTTGGCAATCAGTCATAGGTGACCAAGCAACGTTTAGAATACCAGCGCTCATTATTGCTCTAATTAGCGCATGTATGTGGAGTGTGGAATCAGATGATAACGTAGCAGGTTATAAAAACGTTGCCGTTATACTAATCATGCTTGGGTTTATCGCTTATAGCTTCACTTTTACTGGGCACAGTGCAAATGAAAATGGGTTAGTGAAAAGTATTTTAACCTTTCACCTTATTGCCATTGCGAGCTGGTTAGGGTCATTGTGGCCGCTTTACAAAAGCTGCACTTTACTACCTACCAGTGAAGTAAAGCGGTTAATGCATTACTTTGGTCAACTCGCTATTGTTATTGTATTTGTACTACTTATTTCGGGCTTAACTCTGCTCCTGCAGTACCTAGAGTCATTTTCTGCATTGTTTACATCAAATTATGGGCAACTAATTTTATTAAAGCTGTTACTCGTCAGCGCGATGCTGTTACTAGGTGCATGGCATAAGCTTTTTTTAGTCCCGCAAATCACTCAACAACACCATATAAGTATATTAAAACGCTCGATTACTGTTGAAATAGTAATTGCCCTGTTTGTACTTATTACAACAAGTGTATTTACCACACTTGTTGGTCCGCCTATTTAACGATTAATAAAAAGGGAAACGTATGTTAATTAAATCCTTTAATTTAAAAATTTTATTGCTACTAATTTTTAGCACTGTTAGTTCTTTTACTGTTAGTGCACATGACGATGAAAAATATTCAAAAAAAGGCAAGGCCTTTGTCAATGTTGATAGCGAGGCTGCAAAAACAGTCAGCCTATTTCATGCATATCTAAAACAAGGTAATCGCGAAGCTGCACGTAAATTACTGGCCGACGATGTCATCATTTTTGAAGGCGGAAGTGTTGAGCGTTCTGCAGATGAATACGCGAAACATCATATGATAGCGGATATGAAATTCTTAAGTGCTGTTAATAGTGAACTACTAGAGCATCAAGTTTACACAAATGGAGACATAGCTTACTCAATTTCAAGAAGTAAAACTCAAGGAAAGTACAAAGGAAAAGATATTAAGTCTATGGGAATGGAATCAATCACATTAAAAAACACCGATACAGGTTGGAAAATCACTCATATTCACTGGTCTAATTAAGGAGTTAACAATGCGAGTAATCTACATTACCTCAGCGTTTTTTTTATCATTAACTATGTCATTTTCGGCAATGAGTATCGAAAAACAGCATAAAACATCAATAATCTATGAAAATTCAGAAAAACCTGAAATTGAGCTTACCGTTTATAAAAGTAAAAATTGTGGATGTTGTAATAAGTGGATTGCTCATTTGAGTGAAAACAATATTCAAACAAAAGCAATTAACGTTAATGACATGGGGTCGATTAAATCTCAGTATCAAATAAAACCTAATATGCGCTCATGCCATACAGCCGTGTCAGCCGATGGATTTGTATTTGAAGGTCATGTTCCCGTTAAACATATAAAACAGTTTTTATCTGGGCAACACGCTCCGCACATTACAGGCTTAAGTGTACCAGCCATGCCTATTGGCACTCCCGGAATGGAAATGGAGGGTATATTTCACAAATATAATATTGAACTACTCACTGACAACTCAAATGAAGAAACCTACAGATACATAAGTAAATCCAGCGAGCAATTTTAGCCTAACGGCATAATTTTTGATTTAATTGTTAAATACCCATTTTACACAACAGGAAACACTGATTTGTGAGCTTGATAGTGTAAAAATTACTCACATGTAAAAACAAAATACAAAACTTTTAAGGAGCAATACAATGTCACACTATTCAAAATTTTTTTTAATGATAGCAACATCCACAATAACCATGTTTGTATTGATGTATTTGAACACCTACCAACTTAGTCATGTTTATTTTAGTGAAACTCGTACTTATATGGCGCTTTATATGGGAGCCACGATGGCAGTGATAATGCTACTTTTCATGCTCAATATGTATAAAGATAAAAAGAAAAATATAACAGTACTCATTGCTAGTGTTGCCGTATTTGCAGGAAGTTTATTTTTAGTTCGCTCACAAGTGACTGTTGATGATAGCTCATGGATGTCGGCGATGATCCCACATCATTCAATTGCCATACTCACCAGTGACAGGGCAAAAATCAAAGATAAACGCGTTCAAAAGCTTGCTACAAATATAATTGAAGCCCAAGAGCGAGAAATAAAAGAAATGCAATGGCTCCTAAAAGATATAGAGCAAAACGGCATTGCACAAACCAATGCTCAAGCACAATTAAGAGCTGTTCCAGATTTCAATTCAAATAAATAAACCGCATAACATAAGGAGTAAAGCATGAGTAAATCAGCCCAACTTTTTAGAATGGCAACAGATGAGCATATTTGTCCGTTTGGTTTAAAATCAAAAGACCTACTAGAGCGAGAGGGATATACAGTTGATGATCAGCTTTTAACTTCTCGAGAGCAAACAGATGAATTTAAAAAACAACACAGTGTAGAAACTACACCTCAAGCATTTATTGATAATAAACGTATAGGTGGCTACGACGATTTACGTGATTACTTTAATAAGCCACAAGCAGCCCAAGAAGGTACAACTTACACGCCCGTGATTGCGATTTTTTCGGTTAGTTTTTTGCTTAGTGTGGCATTTAGTTTTGCATCGGATAATAGCTTATTATCAATGCAAACCGCTGAACTGTTTGTAGCCCTAACAATGGCAGTGTTAGCAATACAAAAGCTTCAAGACTTATTTAGCTTTACTAATTCATTTATAACCTATGACTTAGTCGCTATGAAAGTAGTCAGGTACGCTTATGTCTACCCATTTTTAGAAGCATTTGTTGGCATTGGAATGATAGCCGGATTACCAGCCTATATTATTGCCCCTATTTCATTATTCATAGGTGGGGTTGGTGCTGTTTCAGTGATAAAAGCAGTCTATATAGATAAACGAGAGTTAAAATGTGCGTGTGTAGGCGGTGACAGTAACGTACCACTAGGGTTTATCTCTCTAACAGAAAACTTATTTATGATAGCTGCCGGTATTTGGATGTTTGTTAGGTAAATAACAGCTTTAATTTAAAAACATGATGATGTACTAGTGTGATTACCAAGGGATTATGTCGCTCTAATTACCGAGCGACTTTGTCGTAAATAGCATATCAGCTGTACTAGCTCATATCAGATCTCACAGTTTAAGTGAATAAGTTTAGACTTCATCAGGCAGACTGCTATGAGCGAAAAGCAGACATTGACCGTTAATCGTTTCAACGACGGCAATTAGCCATACGTTGCATGTTTGCTCCCTTACTGGTTTTACGATATCCAAAACCGACATAACGACCATTAAGCAAATACCAAAGTAAAATAGGTATGTGCTTCAATCATATAGCCAAAGAGGATAAAGCGTTAATAGCACTGCTACAGGCCCTAGAATGCTGAAGACAGCTCTGGTATGGTTTTTATTTTTGTGCCAGTTGTATAAGTTTACCAATAGTTCCAAAGATGCAAAAATAGGTAAAAGCGTATTTACAGCTATTCCTTCGAAGTGAGAGAAGAAGCCTAGTCCTAATGCCGATGCAAGTGACCTTAATGCAGGGAAGCAGGCCGTGCCGCTAGCCAAACGCCACTAGAGCCTACTCTGTCTAATATTTTATTTATCATTTGAAAGTCTATTGGTTGATATTACCATCATTCTAAACTCCGTATATAAGTACGGAGTCAATCATTTTAATGAATCAATTATGGGGCAATGTGTTGGATCTTCGTTTTGCATACAGGTATTTGTCATATCCACAATTACTTTCTCTAAACGTTGAAGGTCATTAATTTTGTCTCGAATGATTGCTAACTTTTGTCGGCTTAATAGCTCAACTTGAGTGCAGTTGCTGTCCATAGACATTAGCGATTTTATTTCTCTTAACGTAAAGCCGAGCGCTTTGGCTTTTGTGATAAACCTAAGTTGTCCTGCTATTGTTTCGTCATATTGTCTATAACCAGATATTGGTTTTTCAGGTTGTGTAATCAGCCCTTCTCGTTCATAAAAACGAATGGTTTCTACATTTAAATTTAATGATTGTGCTAATTTGCCAATGGTTTACATTATTGCCTTTGTGAATACTACTAATCTAAAGTTATATTTAGTTTAGCTATCCAATGATTTGATGATGCCGCACGCTTCAATTGTATTGTCTGAACCACAAGCACTTGCCATCTGTTGTAATTCAGCTTTAAGCGCCCTTAATTCTTTCATACGTTTATTCACTAGTGCAAGTTGCTGATCAATTAATGCATTAACGCTAGAGCAGCTTTCTTCTGGCTTATTTTTTAATTCGATAAGACGTTTAATATCATTGAGTGATATATCTAGGCTGCGACAATGCTTTACGAATTCCAATTGTTTAAGTGCTTTACTATCATACAGCCTGAAATTACCTTCTGAACGGTTTGGATTTAACAGTAATCCTTCTCTTTCATAATATCTAATCGTTTGTATTGAACAGCCCGATTTTTTTGACAATTCGCCTATTTTCATCAATTTCCCCCAGACATTTGACTCTATAGTTACTATAGGATCTATAGTATAGGTATGCAACGAAAGGGATATATAAAAATGACTGAGAAATATTTAAACAATACGAATATCGTTAATTTTGAACACAAAGATATCCAATCCCTGATCGATCAACGAGGGTGGAAAAATTTGGATAATTTCAACAAAATTGGTGCCGCTTATCAGTTTGTAAAAGATGAAATAATGTTTGGCTATAACAAGAGTGATGATATTTCAGCAAGCGATGTGCTAGCAGATGGTTATGGACAATGTAATACTAAGGGTAATCTGTTAATGGCACTATTGCGTGGACTAGGTATCCAGTGTCGTTTCCAAGGTTTTACCATTGATCAGCAACTATAAAAAGGTGCTATCCCAAGCTTGTATTTTGGTTAGCACCTAAATACATCATTCATAGTTGGGTAGAAGTTTACTTTGAAGGGCGTTGGATAAACTTAGAGGGCTTTATATTGGATGAGCAATACTTAAGCTCACTACAGCAGAAATTTAGCCAAGCAAAAGATGAGTTTTGTGGTTATGGTGTTGCAACAAAGTGCTTATCTTCACCCGGTACGGATTGGCGTGGAGAGGATACCTATATTCAAAAAGAAGGTATTCATGACGACTTTGGGCTTTATGATTCACCAGATAAGTTCTATCTCGAAAAAGGTACTAATCTATCAGGTGTAAAACGTTGGTTGTATCAACGAGTGATCCGACATTTGATTAATATGAATGTATCAAAAATAAGAAATAAAAAAGTACTGGAGGTACAAAATGCACAACCATAGTCACAGTCATCAGCATGGTAAAGACGACCGGATTGGTTGGGCATTTTTCCTTAATGTGATATTTACCATTATCGAATTTATAGGTGGTTGGCTCACAAACAGTACGGCGATAATGGCGGATGCCGTTCACGATCTTGGTGATAGTCTTTCAATAGGTTTTGCGTGGATTTTAAGTCGTTTTTCAGATAAAGAAGCATCAGACAAATTCAGCTATGGTTATCGCCGACTTACACTTTTTGGTGCATTGGTAAATAGTATTGTTTTGATTATCGGCTCTATTTGGGTTTTATTTGAAGCAATACCTAAGCTGTCCAATCCTGAAATGCCTGTAGTTGAGGGGATGTTAGGGCTAGCCATACTCGGTGTTGCCGTAAATGGTTATGCGGTATTCAAATTAAAAGCGGGTGAAACACTAAATGAAAAAGTGCTGACATGGCACCTACTTGAAGATGTACTCGGTTGGGTTGCCGTTCTTATAGTCTCTATTGTATTGTTGTTCGTTGAACTGCCGATATTAGATCCTCTATTATCAATAGGGTTTACGCTGTTTATCTTATTTAACGTTTTCAAAAATCTTAAATCAACATTGGTGCTTTTTCTTCAAGCTGCACCCGATAAAGAGACCCAAGAGCGTATTAAGCAGTCATTAAATGAATTTCCTGAAGTAAATGGTATACACCATATGCATTTTTGGTCACTGGATGGTGAAAGTCACGTTTTAACAGCGCACCTTGAGCTGAGTGACAACTTTGACGTTAAAGAATTAATTAAGCTTAAACAAGAGGTTGCAGCTAAATTATCTTCCTATCATTTATCGCATACGACGATAGAGTTTGAGTTTTTAAATGAAAATTGTAGGGATGAAGCAGAGTAAGTTTTATCAATAAAATTTTGGAGCATACAATATAAAAAGCAGCTTAATTAGGCATAACTTAGTAATTAAGCTGCTTTTTTGCTTTTAGATTTCGTCGGATTGCTGTTTGTTACTCTCAGCGCCATGCGCCCATTGATATAAAATAGGCAATACAAACAAAGTTAAAATGGTAGAAGATACAATACCGCCGATAACAACTGTTGCTAGTGGTCGTTGTACTTCTGCACCAATTCCAGTGTTTAACGCCATTGGAATAAAACCTAAACTTGCGACCAGTGCCGTCATTAAAATAGGTCTTAAACGAATGATGGCGCCTTCAATGATCGCTACGTATAGGTCGCCTTTTTCATGCCAAAGATCTCGAATAAAAGCCAACATAACCAAGCCATTTAATACTGCGACACCTGACAATGCAATGAAGCCGACACCTGCCGAAATTGATAAGGGCATGTCTCTTAAATAAAGTGAAAATACGCCCCCTGTTAATGCTAAAGGCACGCCACTGAAAATGATTAATGCATCTTTTAATGAACCAAATGCTATAATCAAAATACCTAGGATAACAACCAATGTTATCGGTACAACTAGGCTTAATCGCTTACTTGCTGATTCTAGTTGTTCAAACGTTCCACCATAATCAAGCCAGTATCCTGCTGGAATTTCTCCTTCCTGATTAATTTTAGCTTTAACTTCTTTTACAAAACCGCCTAAATCTCTACCACGAACATTGACGGTAACCACAACTCTTCTTTTTCCGTTCTCTCGGCTAATCTGCGCGGGTAAAGACTCTGATTTAAGCTCTGCAACTTCTTCAATTGGCACATAGTTACCATTCTCAAGTGGAAGCGGCAGATGCTTCAAGCTATCGATATCCGTTCTTATTTGCTCTGGTAGGCGAACAACTAACTCAAACCGTCTGTCACCTTCATAAATGATCCCCGCAGATTCACCGCCAATCGCAGTGGCAACCCAGTCTTGCAATTCGGTAACGTTCAATCCATACCTACCAAGCGCTTCTCGTTTAGGAATTACTGATAAAGATGGAACACCTGTGACCTGTTCCATTCGAGCATCAGCGGCACCATCCACGGTTTTCACAATATTTAGAATATCTTTTGCGGTAAGTAATAACCGATCCAAATCATCACCAAATATTTTGATGCCGACATCAGCTCTAACGCCAGAAATCAATTCATTGAAACGCATTTGAATAGGCTGAGTGAATTCATAGTTGTTGCCTGGAATGTTTTTCAGTACTTTTTCCATTTCTTCAACTAATTCACTTTTTGGTTTTGAAGGTTCGGCCCATTCTTTACGTGGTTTTAAAATAACAAAGATATCAGCAATACTCGGTGGCATTGGGTCGGTTGCTACTTCTGGTGTGCCAATGCGCGAGAATACTTTATCAACTTCAGGAAACGCTTTAATACGTTGCTCAAGTACTTCTTGCATTTCTACTGATTGCTCTAGGCCAGTCGATGGAATTCTTAATGCCTGTAGTGCAATATCACCTTCATTTAATTGAGGAACAAATTCTGTCCCAAGCGTAGTTGCTAACCAAAGGCTATACCCCATTAACAGCGTTGAGAATGAAACAATAATCCAACGAAATTTCATCGCCATTTTTAACAATGGTTCATAAATAGACTTGGTTGAACGAATAACTACACTTTCTTTTTCGCTGATTTTACCTTTCATAAACACAGCTACAGCAGCAGGAACCAGTGTAACTGAAAGGATCATTGCGGAAATTAACGCCATAACGACAGTTGCCGCCATAGGGTGGAACATTTTCCCTTCAACGCCAGTTAGCGTGAAAATGGGGATGTAAACAACAGTGATAATTGCCACACCAAACAAGCTTGGACGTATCACTTCTGAAGTGGCTTCAAAAACGGTATTTAGGCGTTCTCTTAAGTCTTGCCTATGACCGTTGTGTTGGGCCTGTGCTAACCTACGGACAGAGTTTTCAACGATGATTACAGCCCCGTCCACTATCAAGCCAAAGTCCAATGCGCCGAGACTCATTAAATTGGCAGATACTCCTGCTTGCACCATACCTGTGATTGTCATTAACATGGAAATAGGGATAACAGCAGCGGTAATGAGAGCTGCACGTAAATTTCCAAGTAGAATAAATAACACAACAATAACTAAAAGCGCACCTTCAACGAGGTTTTTGGTAACGGTTGCAATCGCTTTATCTACTAACGTTGTTCTGTCGTAAACAGGCTCTGCGGTAATGCCCTTTGGCAGAGATTTTTGTATTTCGCTGAGCTTATGTTCCACTTCTAAAGCAACGGTGCGAGAATTCTCACCAATCAGCATCATGGTTGTACCAAGCACTGTCTCAATGCCATTACGAGTAGCAGCCCCTGTTCTAAGTTCTTTGCCTATAGCAACATTGGCAACATCACTTATTTTTACAGGAATACCATCGTTCTTTTTGATGATGACATTGAGGATTTCATCCATTGTCGCAAGTTGCCCGATGGAGCGCACTAACACTTGTTGTCCGTTTTGCTCAATATAACCCGCGCCACGGTTATCATTATTTTTACGTAATGCATCAGAAACGTCTTCAAAGCTTACCTGATGAAAAAGTAATTTTTCGGGTTTCGGCGTTATATGATACTGCTTGTTATAGCCGCCGATGCTGTTGACCTCAATGACGCCTTTAACTTGAGCCAATTGCGGTTTAATGATCCAGTCTTGTATTTCTCTTAAGGCAATAGCGGTATAAGGCTCTCCATTAGGCATTTTAGCGTCAGGAGAAGCTTGTACGGTATACATAAATATTTCGCCAAGCCCTGTCGAAATAGGACCCATTTCTGGCTCTAAGCCAGAGGGAATAACGCCTTTTATCGCAGCTAATCTTGCATTGATTAAGTTGCGAGCAAAATAAATATCGGTTCCCTCTTCAAAGATAACGGTTACTTGAGATAATCCATATCTTGACAGGGAGCGGGTGTGAGACAGCTTTGGCAATCCGGCTAAGGCGGTTTCTACAGGAAAGGTCACCCTTTGTTCCGCTTCCAAAGGTGAATAACCGGGGGCAGAAGTGTTTATTTGTACCTGCACGTTTGTTATATCTGGAACAGCATCAATGGGAAGTTTTTGATAACTCCACATGCCAACGCCGATGATTACCATCAGCAGACTTAATACTAAATAGCGTCTATTTATTGCAAGACGCAAAATTGATTCAATCATATTGCGTCTCCTAATCGTCGTCTTCTACTTCAGATTTCAAAATATCCGCTTTTATCAGATAACTGTTTTTGTTTACATATTCAGCGTCTTTACTGAGGCCATCAATGACCTCGATATAGTTTTTGTCTGAACGTCCGAGCACAAGTGGCGCAAACTCGTACTCTTCATCTTCTTTTACAAAGACACCAAATTGTCCTCCCAGTTCTTGTATCGCAACTTTCTCGACGGCTAAATCCACCTCAAATCGGTTTATCTTTACGCTGCCCATTAATAATTGACCTGACGTTAGCTTTAACTCAGTGTTGTTTAATCGTACCCGTGCTAAAACATAAGGCTGATCTTTAGCTGGAATAATATTAGTGATGACTGAACTGAATGCGTGTTCACCTTGCTCAATATCAACATGCTGACCGACTTTGATTTGATTATATTGGCTGGTAAACACCTTAAATTCAGCCCACAAGGTGTCAAATTTGACGATTTCAAACAAGCTAGTGTTTTGCGTGATACCGCCAATATTTCCATTTCGCTGTAAAACAGTCCCAGAAACAGGCGATGTTATTTTATAAGTATTTAAGCTCTCATTAGATTCAATAACGGCTAATAGATCGCCTTTTTTTACCGTATCACCAACAGTGAAGTTTATTGTCTTTATAACGCCGTTATATCTAGCGCTAACTTGAAATAATTGTTCAGCGCCTATCGTCGTAGAGCCGTATACAGGGATAGTTTGGTTCAACGTTTTTGAAGCTAAATAGGCTGTTTCAACACCAACCTTTTTTGCCATGTTATTGTCGATTTTGCTTATGCCTTCTTCGCCTTCATGTTCATCTTCACTAGCGAAAACACTTTGAATGGGTGATAGATACCCAATAAAAATCAATAGTGCGAGTAAATAGTTTTTCATTTTGAATTCCTAAACGATTCAGTTAATCACTGAATCAATAAATTGTTATTAAACTTAAAGTGATGTTTATTTAGAGTGACAGCGCTTCGTTTGTTAGTTTTTCTATCTCTGCGCCATAAATTAGGGCAGCAGATGCCGCGTCAATAAGGGTTCGCCGAGCATTTAACAGCTCTTGTCTAGCCGATACATAATCAAGATATCCATATCGACCTTTTTGATAGGCGTCTTGAGTATCTTCCAGTGCATCTTCAAGCATTGGGATAACCGACTGCTTTAATGAATTAGCTGTTAATATGGCTTGTTTTCTATTGGAGTATGCTCGTAGTAAGTGATTTCTAAATCTTAACTTAGTCGCCTCTTTCTCTATGGCAACTTGGTCACGCTCTGCTAGCGCACTAGCGATTGCGCCAGAATTTCGCTTTTCAGCAAACAAAGGTAAGCTAAAGCCAGCGACCAGTGCCGTATCATTGGCTTCTTGAGAGCGCCTAACACCAACAGACCATTTGATATTGGCCGTTGACTCTGTTTTAGCCAACTGTAACTCGGCCTCTTTTAGTCGCTGCTCACTTGCATAAACTTGAATAGCAGGGTTTTTCTCTAATTTCGCAAAGAGACTACTAAAATCACTATCATTGCCAAACTGAAACAGATCTCCAGTTACTCTAGAGAATGACACTGATGTTTCTCCCCAGTAAGCTGATAAAGAAAGCTTTAGATATTCCAAGCGCTTTTGTTCAGATTGAAGGGTGAGGTTAGCCTGAGCAATAACTGCTTTTGAGCGTTTCACTTCAGCCTCAGGAGTAGCACCTGCGCGGTTACGCTGAGATACAATCTCTAAGGTTTCTTGTGCTAAGCTCAAAGCATTTTCTGCCAATATAACTCTTTGTTGGGCTGCAAGTACTTCCACGTACTTCTCAGTGACTTGAGCCATTAAATTAAGCGCAGAGACTTCTTTTTCAGCAGTGAGTAGTGTTCTTGATTTTGAAACAATTCCAATCCGCGCTGAGCGTTTATCTCCCATTTCGATAACCGAAGATAGAGCGACTGTTAATTCAGCACTGTCGAATGTATTAAATTCACCTGAGCCTGCAAAGTTCTCAGCTTCAAGCTCTAGTTCATAAGCAGGATTTAAACTTGCGATTTGTTCTCGTCCAATTAATGCCGTTTGCTTGAAATCAAATATTTTAAGTTCTGGATTTTGTTTAAGCGTCCACTGAATTGCCTCTTGAAGGTTTAACTGCTTCTCAAAGGCATAAACATTAAATGTAAAAAGTGACAAAGCGAGAAACGCGATATATTTAAGCCGAGGTGTTACACACCTTAAAATTGCTATCTTGCGATGCACACAGGTATTAAGTGCCATGTATACTTTCCTATAAATTTATATGTGATATTTAGGTCATTAACATTTGACCTTTCTTAATTTTCTATAAAATTTAGGCGTATTTAGGTGGGCGGAATGGCACCGAGATATAGCCTTTTAGCTCAGGGGAAACTAAGGCGTAGGTAGGGAAATATTCTATTGCTTGTAAAATATTACAAGAAGAATCTGTATTTAAAAATAACTGACAGCAGCAACAAAAATTACAATTATCAATTAAAGTTTGGCTATTACCCTCCTCAAATAAATTAGAGCTTTCAGGAGCTTTTAGCGGGGTAATAGACTCAGTTAGTGATATATTAAAAGAACTTTCAATTAAGTTTCCTTCAATCTCTTCTTGCGAAAAAAACACAGACTGCACCGCGATTAAAATCATTATCACGTATGATATATATGGTTTAAAATATGACGGGTGCATTCTTTTAACTACTTTCTACTTAAGACTTTAGCTGTAAGATGCGGCGAGCACCGTTTAAAACGACAACAGCAATAATCAAACCAATCACTAAATCTGGATAACGGCTGCTAGTTACTGTAACTAATAAGCCAGCTAAGATTACACCTACGTTTGCGATTACGTCATTTGCGGAAAAAATCCAACTCGCTTTCATATGAGCGCCGTCTTCTTTGTTGCCAAATATTAAAAACAGACAAGCAATGTTAGCGATTAGTGCTATTCCACCAAATATCATCATTAAAGAAGAGATAGGTTCACTACCGTAAATAAAGCGTCTTACGACTTCACTCAAAGCACCTAGCGCTAGAATAATTTGAAGTACACCAGATATATGTGCCGCTCTAAGTTTCATGCTTATGCTTTTACCGACAGCATATATAGCTAAACCATAAACAGCAGCATCAGCAAACATATCTAATGAGTCGGCAATAAGGCCAGCAGATTGCGCAATAATCCCAGCAATTACTTCTATAAAAAACATGACTCCATTAATGGCTAACAACCATTTTAGCGTTGATGCTTCTTTCATCTCATTTTTTTGGGCTAGATCTTTTGCTTTTGCAGCTTCGGTGCTGCAACTTTCTTTAGTTGATGCCAACTCTGCACCGAGATTGAGTTGTTGTAATTTTTTTGTTATCTCATCTAAATTTTCATCATGAAAAACCTTGACTAAACGGCTAGGAATATCAAATTGCAACCCAACTGAAGGCTCAATTGAGTCAAGTGCTAACCTAATCAATCTCTCTTCTGAAGGACAGTCCATTTGAGGTACTTTAAATGTACTGACAAACGCGCCACTATAGTTATCTAATTGTGTATCAATTTTTACATCTTCATTGGTAGAAGATGATTGACACTGACCACTACATTTTTCTGACATATTTAACACTCCGTAATAATATTAAAATAAGTATAAAATCTATAGTGGCTATAGAGTCAAATAAAAAATTATTTAATGTAAAAGCGTGGAAACTGAATTGAAAAGCTAGTTTAAGAAAATAGTTTCTGCTAGTATTTTAAATACTATATTTAACTGGTGATAACTTTGAACCTTAATGTTGTACTAAAAATGCTCTTGGTTATTTCGATTGTTTTACAATCGTTAACTGCTGTAGCATCCTCAACATCTGAGAATCACCAAATAGATATAGAGCACCTTCAAACTCAACATGATCATGCAGATGATCGAAATGTCTCAAATGATAATGTAGGTGATGAGCAGCATAATGAAAAAGATTGTCATCACTGCGGTCATTGCAGTGGCAGCCACTTATCTTGGATTTTAGTCAGTAATTCAAATACCACGGGCAAACTAAACATTATCAATAAAACGCCTTATCAAATTGATCAAACAAATACTTACCTTGAAGCGATACTTCGCCCACCCATTTCTTAATTAGATTGATTTTTAATGACCTATTTGTCCATGAGAAGGATAAAGGGTTCGTGTTTATAAATTAAAAAATTAAGAAGTTTTATGTATATATTTTTAAAAAATACAGGTTTAACCCTGTCTTTATGCATGGCTGTGAGTTTTTCAGTTGCCACTTATGGCAAACAGAAAAGTATTTCATGGCTAGATAGTCAAATAAATAAAGATCCCGAAGTTGTTGCGGCTAAAGAGTTACTTAATGCAAGTAATCATAGAGCCAAAAGCTTAACTCAAGCCGTATATAACCCAGAGCTTGAAGCAAGCTATGAAAAAGAAGGTGATTTTGATAATTACTCTATTGGTATCAGTCAAACGATAGATTTTTGGGATAAGCAATCAACAAATAAAACCATTGGTGAAATTGATGTTTATGCAAACCAGCAACAATTGTTATCTCTACTCGATTCTAAAAAGGCTAATGCCTTAACTGCATTAGTTAATTGGCAAGCAGCAAAAAAAGCTGCTCAGTTACTTTCAGAAAGAGAAGAGCAATTGCAAACGCTCGTTGGAATTGTTGAAGACAAACGAAAAGCTGGACTTCTAGAGCCACTTGACGCTGAGCTAGTCTATTTAAACTTGTCGCAAATTTTTAGTGAAATATCTGAGTCTCAAATTGCTTTGAAAAATGCAGAGGTAAAGGTTCAGGAGTTATTGCCTGATTGGACGCCTAATACTACCAATTTGTTTTCATTTACTTTTGGAGCAACAAGCTACTCATTTAACTCCCAGTGGGTTGAGGAACATCCAAAAGTTAAACTTGCTAGAGCGAAATGGAAGGGACAACAATCTAAAGCTCAACTAACCACTATGGAATCTAAAGCTAATCCAACCATTGGCGTTAGCGCAGGGAAAAGTGGAGATGAAGACTTGGTTGGTGTGACTTTTTCAATGCCTTTAAACATCAGAAATAACTATACAGATAATGTTAAAGCCGCTTATTCAGAAGCCATTGCAGCCGAGGCGAATTTTCAGTCGGTATATCGAAAGCAGTCTTTTGAAGCAAAAGCTAATTATGAATCGCTTAATGTCAGTAGAAAATATTATGAGCAATGGCAAAAACTGACAAAAGGCAGATTAGATAGCAGCGAAAACTTATTAAATAAGCGCTGGCAAGCTGGTGATATTAATACTTCTGACTACTTACTTGCATTAAATCAACGTGCGGAAGGGCTTCATGCAGGAATACGTTTGGAAAATCAATTCAAGCTTGCAGAAATATCCTTCATTTTAAGTATGGGTCAGTTATCCAAATTTGATATTTGAGCGCTTTGTTTTTTCAGTAGCGAAAAACGAAATCTTAAATTTATTAAAAATATAGGTTACAAAAATGAATACAGTAATTAGTAAAAAATTTTTAGCCGTAGTAATTAGCAGCCTGTTAGTTGGGTTTACTACAAATCATGATGCTTTTGCACAGTCGTCAGATGGAACTGGTTCTGTCACAAACGTTTCGAAACAAGAAGAAAAAGAACATCAAGATGAGCATGAACACGAAAAGGGACATGAAGAAGATAAAGGTGACCATGACGAGCACGGCCATGAAGGTGGTAATAAAGAGGGAGAAGAAGAACATGAAGAAGGTATCACTATTGATCCAAAGAAGATGTCGCTTGCTAAAATTAAAGTGGAAAGTGTTAAGCCTGAATATCAATTTAGCTCCGTATATGCACCTGGCGAAATAAAAGCTAATGGCTATAAAAGTTATGTGGTATCACCACGTACAGAGTCAGTCATTATCAGTCGCCATGCAGCGCTTGGCGAGTATGTAGAAATAGGTCAGAAGTTAGTTACATTATTTAGTGAAGCAATGGCACAAGCACAAGCTGACTATTTAATCGCTTCAACCGAATGGCAACGTGTAAAAAAGCTGGGTAATAAGACGGTGAGTGAAAGTCGATTATTACAAGCTGAAACAACATACAATGCGAGCTATGGCAAGCTCATTGCTTTAGGGTTAACTGAAAAAGCAATAAATGGTATTTCTAACAAAGACATTAAAGCATTTGGGCAATATGCATTAACGGCGCACCGTGAAGGTGTCGTGCTTCAAGACGACTTTATCCAAGGGCAACGTGTTGATGCTGGGGATTCAGTCATGTTGTTAGCTGATGAAAAACAACTATGGGTTGAAGCAAAAGTTTCTCCAAATAAAAAGCTAAATTTATCAATTGATTCTCCTGCGGTACTTAAATTAGAAGGCCAGAGTTACAATGCCAAAGTTATCCAAGAAGCCCATACAATTGATCCCGTAACTCGTACAAGAATTATTAGATTGGGGGTACAGAATGCTGATGATAACCTTCATTCAGGTATGTTTGTAAAAGTTTACTTTCAGTTTGCCACAAAGCAGAAAGTGATGGCTGTGCCAGAAGAAGCATTGATCCGCAGCGCAGATGGTGATTGGACCGTATTTGTCGAAGACCACCCTGGAGAATTTAAAGCTGTAGAAGTAGAACTAGGCCGAGCCTTAGGTGATTTTAGGGAAATCATTGGCCTTGATAGTGGGACGCGAATTGTAACCAAAGGCGCATTTTTTGTTGCTTCTGAAATCGCTAAAGGCGGATTTGATCCGCATAACCACTAAGGAGCAAGACTATGTTTAATAAAATAATAGATTGGTCTGTTAATAATAGACTCCTGATTTTGATTGCGCTGTTTGCCACAATTGTCGGCGCAATTATGGTTATACCAAAACTAAATTTAGATGCCTTTCCTGATGTTACTAATGTTCAAGTTGCTGTAAATACTGAAGCGCCAGGACTAGCTGCTGAAGAAGTTGAACAACTCATTACGTACCCCATTGAAGCGGTCATGTATGCCTTACCTGATGTAGAACAAGTGCGCTCAATTTCTAAAACAGGCTTGTCTGGCGTCACGGTTGTTTTCAAAGAAGGCACCGACATTTACTTTGCAAGACAACTTGTATTTGAGCGTCTTCAAGCCGCAAAAGAACTGATACCAGAAGGTGTCGGCACACCCGAAATGGGGCCAAACACCTCAGGGCTAGGCCAAGTATTTCAGTACCTTCTTATTTCAGATAAAGATGCAGGCTATGATGCTATGGCACTCAGGAGTCTCAATGATTGGGTAGTAAAATTACTCGTTATGCCTGTCGATGGTGTTACTGATGTACTCTCCTTTGGAGGTATTGTTAGGCAGTACCAAGTAAATGTAGATCCATCTAAGCTTCTTTCTTATAACCTAACGCAAGAAGACGTTGTTGGTGCCCTAGATAACAACAATGCCAATGTTGGCGGATGGTATATGAACCGTGGGCAAGAGCAGCTTGTTATTAGAGGTGCAGGTTGGTTTGAAAGTGGTGACGCTGGTATTAGTAATATCAAACAAGTTCCCGTCAAAACAGTTGATGGGACAGTTGTGACGGTTTCGGATATTGCTAAAGTTGAAATGGGCAGTGAAATTCGTCAAGGTGCTGTCACAATGACGCGCAAAACCGAAGACGGTAAAGTCGAAAATTTAGGTGAAGTTGTCTCTGGCATTGTCTTAAAACGCATGGGGTCTAATACTAAAGCCACCATTGATGGTATCAATGCAAGAATCCCATTAATTAATCAAGCATTGCCTAAAGGTGTTCGCTTTGAACCATTTTATGATCAGGCTGATTTGATTGAAAAAGCCGTTGATACAGTAGTTGATGCACTATTACTAGCATTTATTTTCATCTGTATTGTATTAGCACTATTTTTAATGAATATACGTGCAACCTTCCTTGTCCTAATATCTATTCCAATTTCAATTGGTATCGCGTTAATGATCATGGCTTGGTGGGGCATTTCTGCAAACCTTATGTCATTGGGTGGCATTGCCGTAGCCATTGGTATGCTAGTTGATGGTTCAGTCGTGATGGTTGAAAACATGTTTAAGCATTTAAATAGACCAGACTCTACCCATTTAAAAACTGTAAAAGAAAGAGTGCCTAGTGCTGATACTGATCCACATGATGTAGAACAAGATGAGCATGGTATTAAGTTACGTCTTCAAAATGCGGGTAAAGAAGTGGCTCGTCCCGTATTTTTTGCAGCTTCTATTATTTTAGTCGTATTTACGCCTTTATTTAGCTTTGAAGGTGTTGAGGCAAAGTTATTTCAACCTATGGCAATAAGCATCATTTTAGCTGTTATATCTGCTATTGTGGTTGCGTTGTTTGTTGTACCCGCTTTAGCTACTTATTTATTTAAGTCAGGTGTAAAAGAGAGGGAAAGCTTTGTTCTTAGGCCATTAGACAAACTCTACAGAAAAGGGCTTACATTCGCACTAAAACGCACCAAATTAGTCATTTCAGCCGCACTTATATTAGTTTTCTCTGCCTTTGCATTAGTTCCATTAATTGGTACTGAATTTGTACCTGAGTTAGAAGAAGGGACGATAAACTTAAGAGCAACGCTTGCACCTTCTTCCAGTTTAGATACCGCGCTCACTGTGGCACCAATTCTAGAAGAAAAACTAATGGCTTTCCCTGAAGTAACCTATGCATTAAGCCGAATTGGTCGAGCAGAAATAGGTGGAGACCCAGAGCCTGTGAATAACATCGAAATTTACATAGGGTTGAAGCCTGTTTCTGAGTGGACCAGTGCATCTAATCGATATGAACTTCAAGGGAAAATGGAGAGATCTTTAGAAGAATTCCCTGGGTTGCTACTCAACTTTTCTCAACCTATTGCGACTCGTGTCGATGAGCTACTATCTGGTGTTAAGGCTCAGTTGGCGATAAAGTTGTTTGGGCCTGAACTTGAGGTACTGGCGGCTAAAGGTCAAGAAATAGAAACAGCAATTAAAAACATTGAAGGTGCAAGGGATGTTGCATTGGAGCAAATTGCTGGTGAAGCGCAATTGGTGATAAGTCCTAACAGGCAAGAACTATCGCGCTTTGGATTGTCTGTGAGTGACATAATGGAGGTTGTGCGTGATGGTATTGGTGGTGTTGAAGCCGGACAAATAATCAATGGTAATGAACGTTATGATATTTACGTTCGCATAGAGGAAGAGTACCGAAGTAACAAAGAAGCTATTGCTGATATTCGGCTTCAATCACCTACTGGTGCTTGGGTGCGACTGGGTGACGTAGCCTCAGTCTCATTTGAGTCAGGCCCACCACAAGTTAGACGCGATGATGTACAACGAAGAGTCGTTATCCAAGCAAATGTACAAAATCGAGATATGGGAAGCGTGGTTGCCGATATCAGAACGGTAATTGCTGAAAAGGTTGACTTACCTTCAGGTTATTCTGTTTCGATTGGCGGCCAGTTCGAAAGTCAAAAACGTGCTCAAAATAGGTTAGCTATAGTTGTACCTTTATCGTTAGCACTAATCGCACTACTACTTTACTTTGCCTTTGGTTCTGTTGGTCAAGCTATGCTGATATTGGTCAACGTGCCGCTTGCTGTAATTGGCGGAGTTTTCTCCTTATATTTATCTGGACAATACTTGTCTGTACCAAGCTCCGTTGGCTTTATTACCTTATTTGGTGTAGCGGTATTGAATGGGGTCGTTATGGTAGAAAGTATCAACCAACGTATTAAAGACGGTCTAGAAGCATCTAAAGCCGTTTTTGAAGGCGCTACTTCAAGATTAAGACCTGTACTTATGACTGCTATAACATCAGCTTTAGGTTTGATACCGATGTTAATGTCTAATGGTGTTGGTGCAGAAATACAGCGCCCCTTAGCGAGTGTTATTGTTGGCGGCTTGGTAACTGCAACACTGTTAACATTATTTGTTTTACCTGTTTTATATCGCTGGTTTTCAGAGAAAAAAATAAAAGAGCTATCCAGATAAAATGACTGTGAACTCTAACCCCACGCTAAAGTCACGTTTAGCGTGGGGTTATTGAGTAGATGAACGAAAAGAAAGATTAGATTTAACAATAAACTAATAGTCATGACTGCTTTGTCGGAATATTTGTCGTTAAACAGGCCAAAGCTAACTTCCGCTTTCGTATCTTTGCAGTCTTAATCTTTATGTGTCTCAAGGTCGGCTTATGGCACAGAGCCGTCCTTCGGCTCTAACTCATTTATGTCCATCGACGATTTATCAATATAACTCACCTTTGCCCCAAAACGTGTTGAGGCGAATGCCTCAAAAGAGCGAAAACCAGTCATTGTAGTTCGAGCAATTTTACTTCGTATTGATATACTAATGTCATGATTAAAGTTGATTTTATGGTTGGACGATGAAAACAATAGGCAAGTTGGCTAAAGAACTTGATATAGGCGTAGAAACTATACGGTTTTATGAGCGGGAAGGCTTGATAAAACAGCCTCAAAAACCTCAAAATGGTTATCGTGTCTATGACGACTCAATCACCAAACAATTACAATTCATCTGTAAGGCCAAAGCACTTGGCTTTACTCTAAAAGAAGTGGCTTCATTGATGTCAATGGATGGCGATTGTGCCAAAGTAGAATCCCTAGGCTTGCTGAAATTGAACGTAATTCAAAATAAGATAGCTGACCTTCAACGCTTAGAAGTCGTCATAAAAGAAATGACTAATTCATGCCGCAACAATAACGATCAATCCCACTGCCCAATAATCGATTCGCTAAAATAGTATTGACTCCGTACCTACCTACGGAGTTCATACTCAAATCATTCAAATAATGTTAGACGTTAAAAATGATTAATAAGATTTTAGATAAAGTTAGCTCAGGTGGTGTTTGGCTTGCGGCTCTTAGTTGTACGGGGTGCTTCCCCGCACTCGGCTCGTTAGCATCAGCATTAGGATTAGGCTTTCTCTCTCACTTTGAGGGAATTGCTGTAAATACCTTGTTACCTATATTTGCAACTCTGGCATTGTTGGTAAATTTGTATAACTGGTATAAAAACCAAAATCATGCGAGAGGTATTCTTGGGGTTATTGGCCCTATAGCGGTTTTGTTAACCCTCTATCCACTATGGCAATACGAATGGAGCACTTATTTGTTTTATGTAGGTATTTGTTTGATGATTGTAATGTCCGTATTTAACATTGTTAAACCTTTGAAGGAGCAAACATGCAAAGTATAGAGTTAAATTCTACCATTACTTGCCCTGAGTGTGGCTTCAGTAAAACTGAAGAAATGCCAACCAACGCTTGCCAGTGGTATTATGAATGTGAATCTTGCAAAGTTCTCCTAAAGCCTTTGAAAGGCGATTGTTGCGTATATTGCTCTTATGGAACAGTGAAATGCCCGCCAATTCAAGAAGGTCAAAGTTGTTGCGATAGCTAAATGACAGTCTATTAATGGCAATGAGAAGGCATAAAAAGAAATAGTGAAATGTCAGCAATCGTATCATTGCAGCCTTTATCACTAAGTCACTCAAGGGCTGCTTTTGGCACAAACCAGAAATAGCTTCCAATGAATTCTGTATTTAAATTTTAGGTTTAAGCTGGGCTCTAATTAATAAATCATAATCTAATTGCAACACCTTGCTTAAATTCAAATTATTCTTAAGTTAACGCAAATTTTCAATTTAACTGGTGCTGGCCTAATAAAGGCTCATATGAGAACCAAATAGCCAACTTATTAAATGGAAACTAAAAAATGTGGCTGTTAAAAGGTTTATACTAACTAAAAAGTAACTACTCTTAGCTATGACTCAGTTTTCTCTTTATAGTCACACAAATCCTCGATTATACAGCTTCCACATTTTGGTTTTCTCGCTGTACACGTATAGCGCCCATGTAAAATAAACCAATGATGGAGGTTAAACATAAACTCTTTTTTATTTGGCGTATTTTTAATTATGGCCTGTTCTGTCTGCTCAACAGTTTTACCTTTAGCGTAACCCGAACGGTTTGCAAGACGTTGGATGTGAGTATCTACTGCTAAAAAGTATCTACCTTCATTATCCTTTATCCAGCCGAAGGCGGTGTTGAGTACCACATTTGCTGTTTTTCGGCCAACACCGGGTAGGGCTTCTAGGGCTTCACGATTTTCGGGTACGATGCTGTCATGTTTATCTACCAATATTTGGCACATTTTATAAACGTTGGCAGCTTTAGAATTAAATAAGCCTATGGTTTTTATATAATCACGGAGTTTATCGTGGCCTATATCTAAAATGGCTTGTGGTGTATTAGCAACAGGGAATAGTTTTCGGGTTGCTTTATTAACACCAACATCAGTGGCTTGCGCTGACAGTGTAACAGCAACAAGTAACTCGAACGGGCTTGAATATTCAAGCTCCGTTTCTGGGTTTGGGTTGTTATCGCGCAAGCGTGTGAGTATTTGGTAGCGTTTTTCTTTATTCATATAACTTAAACGTACTTACTTAAAAAGCAGTACGTTTCCCCTTAAGTTAAACTGGTAACACGTGCACGAGGGCCTTTTTCGGCTTCTGGCGGTGCAATTTGTTTTGATTTTATTTGTGCATCAATCACATTTTTAGCGGCTATAAGTAACCCAAGCCCTAAAAATGCGCCAGGTGGTAAAATAGCAAGCAAAAACTGATTGTCAAAGCTAAACACTTCAATGCGTAAACTTTGTGCCCACGGACCCAGTAATAAATCGGCGCTGTCAAATAACGTACCTTGGCCAATGAGTTCTCGCATTGCACCCAGTACAACGAGTACAAGCATAAATCCAAGTCCCATCATTAATCCGTCAAAGGCAGATAAATGAATTGGATTTTTTGAGGCGTACGCTTCGGCGCGGCCTATAATGGCGCAGTTAGTTACAATTAGTGGAATAAATATGCCCAGCGATTGATAAAGTCCAAATGTGTAGGCGTTCATCAGTAATTGAACAATGGTTACAAACCCAGCAATGATCATTACAAAAACGGGAATACGTATATCTTTTGGTACCCAGTTTCGTACAATAGATACGCTTACATTTGATCCGATTAATACCAAAAGTGTTGCAAGACCCAAGCCCAGTGCGTTTGTAACAGTCGATGTCACAGCAAGCAGCGGACAAAGCCCTAAAAGTTGAACAAGAGCAGGGTTGTTTACCCACATCCCTTCTTTGTACAGTGTTTTTAATTCACTCATTGGCTTACCTCTTCACACTGGCTACTTGGGGCTGTAAAAATAGTATCAAACTCATTTTGCGCAAATAATACGGCGTTTTTAACTGAATTTACAACTGCACGAGGCGTAATTGTTGCCCCAGTGAACTGATCAAATTGGCCGCCATCCTTTTTCACAGCCCAGCGGTTATCGTCTTCACTGTGAACCGTTAAGCCTTTAAATGTGGTGATCCATGATGACTTTTTAATTTCTATTTTGTCGCCTAACCCTGGTGTTTCTTCGTGTTTAGTGGTTCGCACTCCCGCTACAGTTCCATCGCGTAATATGGCGGTTAAAAGCTTTATATCGCCACTGTAACCGTTTGGTGTTACGTGCCTAACAACAAGGGCGACTGGTTGGTTATTTTTTCGTGCACGGTAAATTACTTGCGAATTATATGGTCCTAGTCGCTCATCTGTAATAACGATACAGTCTTTCGACAAGTCATTGTCGTAGGTGTTAGGGTCAAGTACTTCGTGCAATTGTGATGTTAAGTATAGTTGCTCTTGCTCTGCAATTTTATCAGCCGTTAGTGCATCAATAGTTGCCACTAGCCCAGTAGTTACAAGGGCGAACGCAGTTAAAATAGCGCCGTTTTTTGCCATAGATGAAGCAATCATTTTACTGCTCCATGGCCATAAGTTCGTGGCTGTGTGTAGTAGTCAATAAGTGGTACTGCAATATTTAGCAATAGTACTGCAAAGGCAACCGCATCAGGAAAGCCACCAAAGGTACGAATTAAATAAACAAATAACCCAATTAGTGCGCCGTAAATCAAGCGACCTTTATTTGTGGTTGAGGCCGAGACTGGGTCGGTTGCAATAAAAAATGCGCCCATCATAGTTGCGCCACTTAGCAAGTGGAATACAGTACCCGGCTCTGTGCCCGGTGCCGCTATGTAACCAATAGCACTGCATAATGCTAAGCTACCAATAAAACTGACAGGAATATGCCAGTTAATTACTTTTTCTTTTAGTAAATACAACCCGCCAGCTAAAAAACCAAGGTTAACCCACATCCAACCTTGGCCTGCCCATTCGTTAAAAATAGGCTTTTGCATGCTTTCGCTCACTGTTAAACCATGAGCTACATCTGTTTTGATAGTGTCTAGTGGCGTTGCCATTGTAGTGCCATCAACACCAGCACGTACTTGATCTAAGCTATAACCAGTAGAGTTAAAGTCCGTAAAAATAAGCCGTAATTGTTCTGTAAAGCCAATAGGGTTACTTGCTAGATCTGTAACAGGTAACCACGCAGTCATTTGCACAGGGAACGATACCAGTAGCAAAACATAAGCTGCCATAGCGGGGTTAAATAGGTTAAAACCTAAGCCACCATAAAGCTGCTTTACAATCACTATGGAGAATAAACAACCAATAATAACAATCCACCACGGTGCAAATGGTGGAATACTCAAGGCAAGTAACACCGCGGTTAACCATGCGCTGCCATCACTTAATGCAGGCCAAACAGGGCGCTTACGTATTAGCATTACTGCTGCTTCAAAAGCTGTGACAGCCACAAAAGCAAGGACGAGTTGAATAAGTACACCTGTACCAAAAAAGAAAACTTGAGCAATGAGTCCAGGAATACACGCAGCAATAACGGTTAGCATTAATCGTGTTAGCGATTTATGGCTATGATTATGCGGCGAACTGGCCATGGTTAATTTCATGACTGATCATTTCCTTCTTTTTGTAACTTTTTGGCTTTGGCGCGAGCAATAGCGGCGGCCACTGCAGCTTTTTTCTTTTCGGCGGCGGTTTGTTCTGGGGTAGCTTCACTTGGCGTTTCAGGCTCAGTTATCGCCACTTGATCAGTATCTTCATCGCTTTGTGTTTGCTGCGCCTCTTTTGCCGCTTTTTTAGCTTTAGCACGGGCAATAGCAGCCGTTACAGCCGCTTTTTTGTTCTCTGCTGGTGAGTCTGCTTCTGAGCTTTCAGATTTAACATTGTCTGCTTGTTCTACAGTACTGTTCGATTCGTCCAATTGTTCTATTTTATCAGCTTCTTTAGCGGCTTTTTTAGCTTTAGCACGAGCAATTGCAGCGGCTACAGCCGCTTTTTTATTATCAGTAGATGCTGTTGTATCGGCATCACCTATATTAGCTTGAGCACCTTGTGCTTGCGCTGCCTTTTTAGCTTTAGCACGTGCAATTGCGGCGGCTACGGCCGCTTTTTTGTCATCATTAGGCGCTGCTGTATCGGCATCATCTGTATTTGCTTGAGCCCCTTGTGCTTGAGCTGCTTTTTTAGCTTTAGCGCGTGCTATCGCGGCAGCTACAGCCGCTTTTTTATCATCAGTAGGCGCTGCTGTAACGGCATCATCTGTATTAGCTTGAGCAGCTTGTGCTGCCTTTTTAGCTTTAGCACGAGCAATTGCAGCGGCCACTGCTGATTTTTTATCATCAACTGGTGCAGTATTGGCATCATTAGGATTAGTTTGAGCACCTTGTGCTTGCGCTGCCTTTTTAGCTTTAGCGCGAGCAATTGCGGCAGCGACTGCGGATTTTTTGTCGTCAGGGGTTGTAGCGTCTTCAGAAAGCTCTTTTTGCTCTTTATATTTGCGAGCTTGCTCTTTGCGCAGTGTACGCTCTTTAGCGACTTCACTATTATCTGGCTCAATCTCTGTATTTTGGCCTTCAAGTTTTTTGGCTTTTGCGCGAGCTATTGCAGCAGCAACGGCTGACTTTTCATTCCCATCGTTCGATTTGTTTTTAACACGGGCAAGGGCATCCGCTACTTTTTGCTTTTCATCATCAGACTTATCTGGTGCCTTGCGCTTATGACGATTTTTACGCTCTTCTTGTTCACGCTCTAAACGCTCCTTGCGCGCATCAAAGCGTTCTTTTGCTCTATCTGCTTTTATTTTTTCAGCTTGTTGTTCTTTTATTTCAACTTTAGCCACTCGGTAATATTGCACAAGTGGGATTTCGCTTGGGCACACATACGCACAGGCACCACATTCAATACAATCAAACAGGTTATGTTCTTGGAGTTTGTCGTACTCTTTAGATTTTGCAAACCACTGTAATTGTTGCGGTAGTAACGAAGCCGGGCACGCGTCTGCACACGCACTACAGCGTATACAGGCTTTTTCAGGTCCTGGCTCTGCAAGCTCTTTATGATCAGGGGCTAAAATACAGTTAGTTGTTTTAATTACACCAATCCGTACGGTGGGCAATGTAAAGCCCATCATTGGGCCACCCATTACAACACGTTGTTGTGGTACTGGCGAAAACCCTTGGCAGTCGAGCAGGTGTTTGATTTCTGTACCTAATAAAGCCCATACATTACCTGGTTTGTGTATAGTGTTACCCGTTACTGTAACCACTCGCTCTATAAGAGGTTTCCCTTCGTAAACAGCTTGTTGTACGGCATAAAGGGTACCTGTATTGTGCATGAGTACACCAATATCAGCAGGAATTCCCATGCTGGGTACTTCACGATTAGTCAGCAGTTTTATTAGTTGTTTTTCGCCACCTGAGGGATAAACTGTTGGCACGGTTTGAACAATAATTTTGTTGTTATGTTCAGCCGCTTTAGTCATTGCAGCAATAGCTTCTGGCTTATTGTCTTCTATGCCCACAATACAAATTGTTGGGTCTAAAAGTTGCTGCATTAATTCGATGCCTTGGATAATTTCAGCAGCGTGCTCACGCATTAGTGTGTCGTCAGCGGTTATATAGGGTTCACATTCCACAGCATTGACAATAAAGAAGTCTATTTTTTGCTTTGTATCGGCCTTGATATAAGTTGGAAAACCAGCGCCACCCATGCCACTGATACCCGCTTGATGAACTATATCAACTAACTCAGTATGGCTTAGTGTTTTTGGCTCACTTATTGGGTTAAGTGTGCACCACTCGTCTTTTCCATCAGGCTCAATAACAACACTTAGCTCTGGCAGTGCAGACGGGTGAGCCGAGAGCTTTGGCGCTATTTCTGTAATTACACCCGAACTAGGAGCATGTACTGGTACAGACCAGTTAGCAACGGGTTTAGTTAAGGCTTGACCTTTAAGTACGCGTTGGCCTTTTTCTACAAGTAATTTACCATTAGCGCCAATGTGTTGTTTTAGCGCAACTACAAGTTTGTCAGGCAGTGGAAGGCGAGCAATATTTGCACCGTTAGAAAGTGATTTTTGCTGTGGAGGATGCACGCCGCCAGGAAATTGCCAAACAGTACCTTTTTGTATTTGTTCAAGTAACTTTTCCACTCAAACCTCTAATCTATTTGTGTAACAGGAATAGCATCTAACTGCCATTTCCAGTTTTGTTTTGTTTCAGCAACCGGTAGCATATCAATACAATCTACAGGGCAGGGCTCAACGCATAAATCACAACCTGTGCATTCGTCTATTAAAACAGTATGCATTTGGCGAGTAGCACCTACAATGGCATCTACAGGGCAGGCTTGAATACATTTGGTACAGCCAATACATTCGTCTTCGCGTATGTATGCAACGGTTTTAATTGGCTCGGCTTGCTCTCCACCGGCAAGGGGTTTCTCATCAACGCCCATCAGGCTAGCAAGCTTTTTCATGGTGGCTTCACCACCAGGCGGGCACTTATTAATTTCATCCCCATTGGCAATTGCTTCTGCATAGGGGCGACAGCCTGGGTAACCACATTGACCACATTGCGTTTGCGGTAAAATGGTATCGATTTGTTCAACAATGGGGTTACTTTCTACGCGAAAGCGTATTGCAGCAAAGCCTAAAATTAACCCAAAAACCAGCGCGAGTGAGCCAAGCGCAATTAAGGCATAAAACAAGGTCATATTAAAATTTCACTAATCCGGTAAAACCCATAAACGCCATAGACATAAGGCCGGCGGTTATCATAGCAATAGAGGCACCTTTAAAAGGTGTTGGAACATCAGCAGCAGCAAGGCGTTCGCGCAGCGCTGCAAATAGTACGAGCACTAATGAAAAGCCAACCGCAGCACCAAAACCATACACTGCTGATTGTAAAAACGAGTGGTCTTCTTTTATATTAAGTAAAGCAACACCTAGTACTGCACAGTTTGTAGT
This sequence comes from Pseudoalteromonas sp. 4NS20-0020, assembly GCF_057554385.1. Taxonomy (NCBI): domain Bacteria; kingdom Pseudomonadati; phylum Pseudomonadota; class Gammaproteobacteria; order Alteromonadales; family Pseudoalteromonadaceae; genus Pseudoalteromonas; species Pseudoalteromonas sp. 4NS20-0020. The sequence goes on from NZ_BAAJMI010000003.1 coordinate 33,609, forward strand.
GATAAGTGGTAAAAATATACCCAATAAACGGTAGAGTGTAGGGCTTGTTTTACGTACCACCATTTCTGTAAATTGCACTACAACGGCAATAACTAAAATAAAGCTCATGGTGCGTAAAAATTCTATATCCAAAGGGATTAAAATATACTGATTAACCAAGTAACTAGTTACTGAAGCAAGCGTAAGTACAAAGGTGGTAGCTAAAGACATGCCGATTGCTGTATCAAGTTTTCCTGATACACCCATAAACGGACATAAGCCTAAAAATTGTACTAACACAAAGTTATTAACTAGAACGGTTCCAATCAATAACAATACATATTCAGTCATGCGAGCCTCGCGCTTTTAAAGTCCCGTGTATTATCCTTTTTTCTGCTCTGATTAACAACATGTGCAGTGATTATCATTTAAATAAACATTATTAAATTAACTAACAGTAATAATGATGTAATAGACCTATGAGTTAGACATACTTTTTTCTTTAACATGATGACTTTAATCATACTAATTTGAGGGGGGCAGTGATCACCGTAGCGCTAAATAAAGGGGAAGGGCACAAACAAAAAAAGAGCAACGAGTGCTCTTTTTTAAAATAGGGGGTTAAATATCTTTCGGCTTTTCGATGTAGTAGCCTTGAACGCCATCTAAGCACAAGGTTTCTATTATGTGTTTTTCTTCTTGGCTTTCTACACCTTCGGCAAATACACTCACGCCAATCCTGTGTGCTAGATCTACCATTAGACGCATAAAGTATTGATTATTTTTATCGTCTTCTAAACCGCGAGTGTAACTGGCATCCATTTTTATGAAATCGGGTTTTAAATCACGGAAAAACTTGAATGATGTTAAACCGACACCAAATCGCTCAACGGTAATACGTGCACCTACTCGGTGAACCATATCAATAAAGCGTTTACTGGCTTTAATATTTTGTTGTAAACCAAATTCACTTACTTCGAAAACGAGTTTAGATGCGATATGGGTATCTTTTAATAGGCGACGCTCTAGCCAAATTACAAACTGATCGTTATGTGCACTTGAGGCCGTTACATTTAAGCCAAAGAATTTCTCGGATAAATTACGGCTTTTCACTTTTTCAAGCGATGAGTCAATAATAAGGCGGTCAATTTCTATTGCCATATCGAGTTTTTCAGCCATGGCTAAAAACGATGCAGTAGGGAGCATTTGGTTATCTTCGGTTTTAAACCTAACCTGTATCTCGGCGTATGCCTTAATGCTTTTACCCAAAGGCATAATATTTTGCATTACTAAATGCACGCGCTTTGATTCAATAACTTCGTTTATTACTTTACGCCAGTTTTGGTTACCAAAGCCTGCGCTTACATTGTTAACTAAATCGGTTTCGCGTTGTACGTGCCATGCATTAGTTTGCTTAGACTGAGCCATACTCATCGCGTTATCAACCACCGAAAGCAGCTCGCCTAATGGTTTACCTTTTTCGTAACCCACAATGCCGGTATTAGCCACAGAGCTTAATTCTTGGTTTTGTTGATATTGAGTAAAGCGGGACTGTAAGTTTTCACCAAAGCGCTCAGCTTCTTTAAGCGGTGTATGCGGTAAAATAACAGCAAAGTCAGAGCTGTTTAATCTAAACAATTGGCTGCCAGTATAAGTGCCGCTCAAGTGTTTAATTATATCAGCAACACCCCTTACGTACTCGTCACCTTTTTGGTAGCCACGGCTTTGATTAATTGCTTGTAACTCACTACAGCGCACCATAGCTAACGAGCCAAACGTACTTTGCTCGCAGTTCTCGATATGCTTTTCATAATACTCAACAAACATATTTCGGTTACCTAAAGAAGTGATAACGTCTTTATAGGCTTCTTGTTTAATGCTCATTGCTGCATTTTGTATATCTTGACTTTTAGACTTTAAAAAGTGCGATAACCGGTTAAAGCTTGGAACTAAATCTTTCCCCAGCTTTTTGAGACTAGAACCATCGAGTGCAGTTTGTAGATCGTCATCAATTTGGTTTTGGTTAATATATATATCAATGATGTCAGATACCGTAGTGCTGATATTTTTGTTCAGCTGGTAAAAAATTGACTTAAGTAAGATGATAGGAATGATCACCAACACCGCTGATATAAGTATTACAATGAAGAGGGCTGTTTGTAGCTGCGAAGCTAGTTGTTGAATATTGAGCGTAAATTCTACTTTTACATCTGCTGCATCGTTGACAGCAAATTGAGGACGTATAGAGTTAAATTGAGACTGAATAAACTCGGCGAATGCTGGCAACTCTTCAGACGAACTAACACTAAAAACTTCCGCGCCTTGATAATCTCTAAGCGTGAAGTTTGAAAAGGTATTGCCGTTTGCAATTGATTTTTTTAAGTTTTCTGCGGAAATATCGTCTATAGACAGCTCATTTATATACTTACTAACGGTTACTTGAGCACTTTTTTGTGCTTCGCTCACCGCGTTATCAAAGCCCACTGAAATGAAGTAGCTTCCTGCTGCAACACACAATAACCAAGATATTATTTGTATTAAAATAAGTTTTTTAAATCCAGCCATTTTTTCAATCTTTTTGATATTACAGAGGAAAGGAATCAAGTCCTTGATTATTTAACTAAATGCAACATTTATTAGTTTTTTTTCAATGTTTTAGTTCTAGAGTAGAAGGGTAGTGGAAATAGTAGTAAATGTCTATGGAATTGTTGAGAATTGGCTCCCCCTCCCCGACTCGAACGGGGGACCTGCGGATTAACAGTCCGTCGCTCTAACCAACTGAGCTAAGGGGGAACTAAATTTTGACTTGTATGATATTGGCTCCCCCTCCCCGACTCGAACGGGGGACCTGCGGATTAACAGTCCGTCGCTCTAACCAACTGAGCTAAGGGGGAACTACATCATATACATAAACTTGGCTCCCCCTCCCCGACTCGAACGGGGGACCTGCGGATTAACAGTCCGTCGCTCTAACCAACTGAGCTAAGGGGGAATCGTTTATGGTTAAAAAGCTTGGCTCCCCCTCCCCGACTCGAACGGGGGACCTGCGGATTAACAGTCCGTCGCTCTAACCAACTGAGCTAAGGGGGAAGCGTCTTGCCTTTCAACGGGGCGAAATATTAATGACCGCGCTGCAAAGTGTCAACATATAAAAGTCATAAATTAAAAAAAGAGGTTTATTCGTTGTTTTTATGTGCAATCTGCGTGTTTTATAGCTTTATTTGAAACCATTTATTGGCCTTTCAATAAAACCATCAGTGGTAAACTAGCGCTAAGTGATCGTTTGCTATAGCCAATTGAGTAAATAAAATACGACTTTGAAATGATTTGGTCTGTGTAAAACACAAAATTTAAAAGTACTGACTCTTCGTTTTAGCTATTTATACTCAAAAACCTGACGTTAGGGTATTTTTAATCCTAAGTAATAAAATCTAAAGCGTATGCTTTTTAAACATTTGTAATTTTAGCACCTAACCATATATGCAAGTAAAAGCAAAGGTGCTCATAAATAATACAATCAATAACTTGCAATTATAAATGCTGAAAACAGGTTAGCTTAATAATCACATTGCAAATAAAATTTACTAACCTGATGAAATAGGTTTGCAAAGGTTATAAAACACTAAAAAAGCAAATCTCATCACTTTTTAAGTTAGTAGTAAAAATGTATCTCTCTTAAACCCTTTATAAATGCGGGGTCCAATGAGTTATCCACGGTTTCTGTGGATAACTCTGTTTATGAAACTTTAAGAACATCAGCAGCACCAGTAATTTAGAGTGCTACAACGATTTCAAGCTTTTAAATCATTATTTTTATTTCATTTAAAAACAATGGCTTAAGGTTTTTGTTTTATTGTGTGTGATACGATGAGTGGAATTTTTCGTTACGATAAATCAAAAAGGAGATTTGTGCAAAAAAGCATCAGGTAACGCGTGTGTTTTGTAATAAAAGTAACAATTATGTGTCTTAATTGTTTTTTGACGCGTTAAGCCGCTGTTTTAACAAAACCGTTTAAAAAGCAATGTTTACTTCGAGGGCGCACTTTAAGCAGTTTTATTGCATTAAATCTATTGATAAATCCGTGGCTTGAATTGCCCTGATGCTTTAAAATAATCAACTCAGTAAAAGAGGCTATTTATTTCATGCGCGTAACACAAAATACCAAGACTCGCCCAGATTTACTAAACGATCCCATCTTGCCCACGTTGAAAACCATGACTGTTCCAATGATTTTTGGCATGATCATGTTAATGATGTTTAATATTGTTGATACCTTTTTTATTAGTTTGTTAGGTACTGAGCCCCTTGCGGCAGTGAGCTTTACATTCCCTGTTACATTTACAGTCATTAGTTTGGCTATAGGGTTAGGAATAGGTACTTCAGCTGTCATTGCAAAAGCATTAGGCAGTAACAAAATAGATGAAGCCCGATTTGATGCCAGCATCTCTATAATGGTGGCTGTTGTATTGGTGCTTGCGTTATCGCTTATTGGTTATCTACTTATTGACCCTGTATTTACATTATTGGGGGCAGGACAGCAGGTGCTTCCGTTAATTCATGACTACATGAATATTTGGTTTATTGGCAGTGTATTTTTGATCACACCAATGATTGGTAACTCCGTATTACGTGCCAGTGGCGATACTAAAACGCCAAGTATTGTAATGGGAGGGGCTGGGCTAATAAATGCATTACTTGACCCAATGCTGATATTTGGTTTTGGCCCTATACCTGCTATGGGTATTCAAGGAGCTGCGATTGCAAGTGTAATAGCTTGGGCTGTAGCCGTTGTGATTATTTTATATATATTAACTGTAAAAAAGCGACTACTTAGCTTAAAAGCGGGCTCACAAACGGTTATGGGGGCAATCCGAAAAATCTTAAAAATAGGTGTGCCGGCTGCAGGTGCTAATATGCTCACGCCTGTTGCAATGGCAGTTATGACTGCACTTGTTGCTAATCATGGCCCTGAGGCTGTTGCCGCGTTTGGTGTTGGTAGCAGAATAGAGTCTATTGCAAGTATTTTAGTTCTTGCCTTATCAATGACACTCCCTCCATTTGTTAGTCAAAATTTTGGGGCTGGAAAGTTATGTAGAGTGAAAGATGCATACATAGGTACCTTGAAGTTTGTCATGGTTTGGCAGTTCATAATTTATATTTTACTGATTATTTTTTCTGGCGTTATAAGTCAGTTATTTGGTAAAGAGCAAGCGGTAATAGATGTAATTAAACTTTTTATTTATATCATTCCACTTAGTTATGGCCTGCAAGGTGTGATCATATTATCGAACTCATCGTTTAATGCTTTGCATAAACCAATGAACGCGCTGTTTTTAAGTATTATTCGGTTGTTTGTTTTCTATGTTCCGTTTGCTTATTTAGGTAGTCATTTTGCAGGGTTAACGGGATTATTTATAGGTGCTGCTGTCGGTAATTTATTTACCGCATTGGTAGCGTATAAATGGTTTATAAAAGAGCTTGAGTCTTTGAGCAGTCAGTCGTTACAGGAGTGCAATAGTTGAGTGATCATTTTCAGTTAAAATCACAGTTTAAACCAGCAGGGGATCAACCCACCGCAATAAAGCAGTTGTGCGAAGGTTTAGAGGCCGGGCTTGCTCATCAAACATTGTTAGGAGCTACAGGTACGGGTAAAACCTTCACCATGGCTAATATTATTAGCGACTTAAATCGCCCAACAATTATTATGGCCCACAATAAAACGTTGGCTGCGCAGCTTTATGGTGAAATGAAAGAGTTTTTTCCTAAAAATGCCGTTGAATATTTTGTTTCTTATTACGACTATTACCAACCAGAGGCCTATGTTGTATCGAGCGATACGTTTATCGAAAAAGATGCTTCAATAAATGAGCACATAGAACAAATGCGTTTAAGTGCTACTAAAGCACTTCTTGAACGCCGCGATACCATTATTGTTGCATCGGTTTCGGCTATTTATGGTTTGGGTGACCCCCAGTCATACATGAAAATGATGTTGCTTTTAAAAGTAGGCGAAAAAGTTGACCAGCGTGACATGCTTCGCCGCTTAGCCGAAATACAATATACCCGTAACGACATAGAGTTTAGCCGAGGTACTTACCGAGTTCGCGGCGAAGTGGTCGACATATTCCCGGCAGAGTCAGAAACATACGCAGTGCGGGTAGAAATGTTTGACGACGAAATAGAGCGCTTGAGTATTTTTGATCCGCTGACAGGTGCTGTTGAAAAACATATTGTGCGTGCCACTATTTATCCTAAAACGCACTATGTAACTCCGCGAGAAAAAATTCTAGGCGCAATCGAAAATATTAAAATAGAACTAAAAGATAGAAGAGCTCAATTACTCAGTGCTAATAAATTGGTAGAAGAGCAGCGTATTGCGCAGCGCACTCAGTACGATATAGAAATGATGACCGAGTTGGGTTATTGCTCGGGAATAGAAAACTACAGTCGATATTTATCGGGGCGAACCCCTGGCGATCCGCCACCAACATTGCTTGATTACCTGCCTGATGACGCATTAATGATTATTGATGAATCTCATGTAACGGTGTCGCAAATTGGCGCTATGTATAAAGGCGACAGAAGCCGTAAAGAAAACCTTGTAGAATATGGTTTTAGAATGCCCTCAGCCATGGATAATCGCCCACTTAGGTTTGAGGAGTTTGAAGCCATTGCTCCGCAAACCATTTATGTATCGGCAACGCCTGGCGACTTTGAAATGGAGCGCAGTGGCGGGGAAGTTGCAGAGCAAATTATTCGTCCAACAGGACTTTTAGACCCGCTTATAGAAGTAAGGCCTGTTGGCGACCAAGTTGATGATTTATTATCAGAAATATACCAATGTGTTGAAAAAGGTGAGCGCGTATTAGTGACTACGCTTACTAAACGTATGTCTGAAGATTTAACCGATTACCTAAGTGAACACGGCGTAAAAGTTCGTTATTTGCATTCAGACATAGATACTGTTGAGCGCGTAGAGATAATTCGTGATTTACGCGCAGGGGTGTTTGACGTGCTAGTAGGCATTAACTTACTAAGAGAAGGTTTAGATATGCCTGAAGTGGCACTGGTTGCCATACTGGATGCTGACAAAGAAGGCTTTTTACGTTCAACTCGCTCGCTTATTCAAACTATTGGTCGTGCCGCGCGTCACTTAGATGGCCGTGCTATTTTATATGGCGATAAAGTGACTAAATCTATGGCAAAAGCGATAGATGAAACAAGCCGCAGGCGCGAAATTCAACATCAATACAATATAGATAACGGCATAGAGCCACGTGCTTTAGCCAAAAAGATTCTTGATGTGATGGATGTAGGTGAAGAAGCTGGCCCTAAAGATAACCTACAACTTATTCGTAAAGAGTCTAAAAAGGTGCTGAGCGCGAAAGAAATTGCAGCGCAAATCAAGCAGCTTGAAACTAAAATGCACGCGTATGCGAGTAATTTAGAATTTGAAAAGGCGGGCTCTGTGCGCGACGAAATACACGAACTACAACAACAGTTGATTAATTAAAAAATGACTATAAATTTTACGCCTCTTATCACGGCACTTGAGAGTGCCCCTATTTTAAATAACGAACTGTGTCGTGTTTTTCACGGGCGAGGCCATAGTATTGAGGCATTAAGCCACTTAAATTTAGATTTTTATCCGCCAAGCTTATTTTTAGTCTCTTACGATGAAATAGACGACAACACGCTTAATCAGCTAACCGAAACACTTTGGCAGTGGGCGCAAGCGCATTACCCAGAGTTAATTACCTCGCTTGTTTATCAGCAGCGCGCAGGTGTACAAAGCCAAAATACCGTTATGTTTGGAGTGCTTCCTAATCCGCATACAGTAACCGAAAACGGAATTCGCTTTTTAGTTGATTTGCAAAGCCGCCAAAACACGGGGATTTTTCCAGATATGCGAAGCGGCCGTGAGTTTGTAATGGCGAATAGTAAGCATGGCAAAGTACTTAATTTATTTTCGTACACGTGCGGCTTTTCGTTAGCAGCAATGCAGGGCGGCGCTGATCACGTAATGAATATGGATATGAGCAAAGGAGTACTCAAAGTAGGTAAGCAAAACCATCAGTTAAATGGCTTTGACAAAGGCGTGAGTTACTTACCTCACGATATTTTAAAGTCGTTTGGTAAATTAAAAAAAGCGGCTCCGTTTGATCTGATTATTGTTGACCCACCAAGTTTTCAAAAAGGCAGCTTTATTTTAACTAAAGATTACCAAAAAGTGCTTCGTAGGCTCCCTGAGTTACTTAATCAAACAACTAAATTGCTCTTATGCGCCAATAGCCCCGAGCTAACTGAGGATGCATTTAAAGCACTTATTGCTGAGCACACACAAGGTGCGATTGAATTTGTAGCGCGCCTTGCACCTACCGCACGCTTTATTGAAATAGACAGTGATAAAAGTTTAAAAGCGCTTGTCTATAAAATGTCACATTCGCCTGATTAAATGAAGCTCAGTAAACGACTGGCTGCGATTGATGCGCTGATCACTCGCCAGCAAAACACTATTTGGGATTGCTGCTGCGATCATGGCTATTTGGGAATGGCTTTGTTAAAGCGCTCAGCTGCGGATAAGGTCATATTTGTTGATATTTTACCCAATATCATGGCTGACCTTGAGGCAACGCTTACACGTAACAAAAAATTAAGGACGCCTGGTGATAAAAAGCCTGAATGGCAGGTCTTGTGTCAGGACGTTGGAAGTATAAAGCTTGATGATGTAGCAAATCAGGTAGTGGTTATAGCAGGTATAGGTGGTGAATTAGCGCTGCGTTTAGTGCAGCAAATAATAGCTAACAACTCGCCAGAGTCTGTAAAGCATGTGCGATTTATTTTATGCCCAATTCACCACACCTATTTACTGCGCAGTGGTTTACACACGCTTAATTTGGGTTTGCATAGTGAGCACATCATAAGCGATAAAAACCGTATATACGAACTCATAGAGGTTAGCTTTAAAAGCAACCAAACGGTAAGTAAAACAGGTGATGCCATGTGGGACTTAAATAATAAACAGCATACGGCTTACATTCAACGACTGTTAAATCATTATAATAAAATGCTCAATAAAGATGAGCTTTATTATCAAAAAGTTATAAGCGACTATCAAAGTCTATACGATAGTTAAAAAAGCCCAATTTTGTCGGGCGGCTGTGATCTAATTACATAACAAAACACGTAATGTAAGCACAGTTAATATCTTGCCCAGTGCGAGTTTATTTGGTTTATTTATGTCAGATAAAAATAGTCACCTAAATACGTTACTCAGTAACGACAAAAAATGGCAACATAGCTACGAGCAGCCAATTCCCTATGCGCCGCTTGTGCAATTAGCTAATAATAATTGGGTCGTTCCACAGCATTTTTTACGTTACAAGCATACACTTGAAAGTGTAAATGAAGTGCTCGAAAGCATAGAGTTTTCGGCGCACTTTAGAGTTCTTGCTGCACAAAAAGGCGATGAAATTTACCTACAAGTTGCAGTACTAAGCCCTGACAACTACAAAAAAAGTGGCCATCAAAATGCCGATAAGGCAAAAAAATTGCTATTCGGTAGGCGCTGGATAGTAGAAGAAAACTTGCCCACTTCAGAACTTATTCAAACTGCTTTTTTAGCTTTAAAAGTAGCGCGTGAGCACGAAGTGAGAGAGTTGTTTCAGTTAAAACAAAATGGTGCAATTAGCACACCATTTAATAATCACCACGACTTACCTGTCATGGCGCAAAACCCTGAACTAGTCATACAAGCTCGGCATAATAATGACGTTAAAGATTTAATCAGCCGTATTGTTTTTGCTGACTCGACTGTTGAGCTTACTAGCCATCAAGTTATAAACGAGCAGCAACACTTGTATACAGTAAAGCTTCATTGCGACAACGCTCAGCTTAATGAATTTAATAACAAAACAATTGCGTTTTTAACTACGGGTTCGTCTACTAACCACTTTTTACATGGTTTTATTACAGCCTTAGTTAATACTAGCAACGACTACGTAAATGAGCAGTTTAAGTATCAAGGTTTTGCCCGCTTTAGTAAAAGTGTGGCGGTAGAAAGTATTGGTAAGTTAAGCATTGCAATGCGCTCACCAAATACAGTTGATTTGTGCTCAATGGGTAAGCAAGAAGCTAATCAATTAAACTTCGAAATAGACAGCGGGCGAGCACCTCAGGGGTGTGGGCAAGCTATAGGTGGGTTTTTAGCAGCCCATGGAATAGAGCAACCAGAAAATGCCCATTTATACCCAAACTACCTTTAATGGCCTTAGCGAACAAGTAAGCGTTTAACAACGCTTACAGTTTGTTGATTTCTTGCTTAACGTTAAAGCTTGAGTCGGTCACAATGGCTTCGAGTGTTTGTACACGTTCTCTTAGTGCAACCACTTCTGCTTTTGTTTCAGCAAGTTGTTTATGAGCATCGCTATTGTTGTTTTGCATTTTATGTTTAAACTCTAAATGCTTTTTATACATATCGTAAACCACACCCGAACCCACAGATATAAGCACGATAAGTACAATCATCGTAGTACCAGACATAACTACATTCCTTTTATATTTTTATTTTTAAAGTATACGCTTTCTTCAATTTAGATAAAGCTGACAATTGTAACTTTATTTGTAAAGAGTGACGATTTGAAATCAATCAATTAACACTGTGGCTATAAACATGTGCATCAGTGCTTTTTGTCTGGTGTTCATACTTTATACAGTAACAGGGTTGTTTAATGTAAAACCAATCGCCATATAGTTACTAACACACTATTTTATAAACTAATTTTATCAGAGAGTTATTATGCTAAATAATAAAATACCTCCCGTTATAGTTGTTCTATTTTTTGCAGGCATTATGGCGCTTATAGCGCATTACAGTGTTATTGACTTTACTGTATTTGTTGCCTACTTGGCGGCAAGTTTAGTTATTATTGGGTGTGCAAGCTGTGTTGCGGGTGTTGTGAGCTTTAAGCTAGCCAAAACCACAGTAAACCCCAATAAACCAGAACAGGCATCAAAATTAGTTACCAGCGGTATTTACCGAATTTCACGTAATCCCATGTATTTAGGATTTGCATTTATTTTAGCTGGGTGGGGTGTGTGGTTAAGCTCTGTTTGGGCAATGTTAGGTGTTATTGGGTTTATTGGCTATTTAACGTTGTTTCAAATAATGCCAGAAGAACGTGCGCTTACTAAGTTATTTGGTGATGAATTTACTATCTATAAAGCTCGCGTAAGGCGCTGGCTATAGAGTCTGAAATGCCGTGTAATTAATTTACTATGCAATAAAAAAGGCTATGTAACATAGCCTTTCTCTTTTATTTATGTGTTGCTTATTCGTATTCTAACGGATCTGTAATATTGTTTAGTGCAAATGCTTCTAAACGTTCTTGGCACGCACCACACTTACCACAGGCCTTTTCACGGCCGTTGTAACATGTCCATGTTTGGCTGTAATCTAAACCCATTTTTATCCCGTCAGTTAAAATATCAATCTTGGTGTTATTAAGATATGGGCTAAAAATTTCAACGGCATCATAATTAGCTATACGACACACATCATCCATTTTCTTCACAAACTCAGGGCGGCAGTCGGGGTAAATAGCATGATCCCCAGAATGAGCACCGTAATAAACTTGGCTTGCTTTAAGTGATACTGCGTAACCAACTGCAAGCGAGAGCAAAATCATATTACGATTTGGCACAATCGTACTCTTCATGCTCTCTTCTTCGTAATGGCCTTCTGGTACATCAATGTTATCGGTTAATGATGAGCCACCAATAAGCTGATTAATAGCTGAAATATCAACTATTTTGTGTGGAACATTAAGCTTTTCACACACATTCGCTGCAACTTTAAGCTCTTTTACATGACGCTGACCATAGTCAAACGAAAGGGCATATACATCATGGCCTTGTTGCAGGGCTTTATTTAACACGGTAAATGAGTCCATACCGCCGGAATAAATAACAACTACTTTTTGCGTCATATCTGTTTTGCTCTTAGTTTTAATAGAGGTTTATATCAGGGCGCGATATACTACACGGCCGCGGCTTAAATAACAATTTTTGCTCAGCGCTTTTTCGTCTTTAATAGTAGCAATGTTGCTGCTAGGTAGTAAGTGAGATCTCTTTTGTACAAAATTAATGAAGTGTTTGAAACCATTCAAGGTGAAGCAAGCTTTACTGGCACACCCTCAATATTTTTACGCCTGCAAGGTTGCCCTGTAGGGTGTTCGTGGTGCGACACAAAACAAACATGGGATGTAGACAACGTATACAAAGTGTCTCTTGACGAAACCGTAGAGAAAAAAGCCGACTCAGATCATTGGGCCGATGCCAGCGCCGAGCAAGTACTTGAGCTGTTTAAATCACGTGGCTATACAGCCAAGCATGTTGTAATTACCGGCGGCGAGCCGTGTATGTACGATTTAAACCCAGTATGTAACTTATTACATGCACAAGGCTTTACTACACAAATAGAAACCAGCGGCACGTTTGAAATACTTGCCCCTGAGCAAACATGGGTTACTGTATCGCCTAAAATAAACATGCGCGGCGGTTATGAAGTACTTACCAGCGCCATGAAACGCGCCAACGAGATAAAGCACCCAGTAGCGATGCAAAAGCACGTAGAAGAGCTTGAAGAATTATTTGCTAAAACAGGTGTTAACCCAAAGCTTGTTTACTTACAGCCAATTAGCCAAAAAGTATCAGCAACCAAATTAGCAATCGACACCTGTATTGCCAAAAACTGGCGCCTATCAATACAAGTACACAAGTATTTAGGAATTAGTTAAAGCGCAAAGGCGGCTTTAAGTGGTTAGCTGTAAGCGATAAGCTGCTCTGCGTTAAGTTATATTCTGTAGATAAAAGGTTGGGTTGAGTGAAACGAAACCCAACACAGCAACTTCAATGCTCACTCTTTCCAAGCACTCTTTATATCAAACTCTAACAAGCTTATTTAAACACGTAGGTCGGATAAGCAAAGCGCCTCCGACAATGTTAGTTAATTTCTTCCCCGCAGTGATAGCACTTATTTGTAGGCAGGCGATAGCCTTTAGCCGATTGCATTACTTGGTTTTTCTTACACTTTGGGCAGAAGTAATTAATAACATTAACAATTAGTACGATTGCAAAAATAAAACCGCCAATATAAAACGGGTTTGCATAAAACTGATTACTTGCCGGCGAAAACTGAAACCCAATAATACATGTGATTAAAGCCACTAAATACGCTTTAAATCTAACTGCCTTTTTCAAATTTAAATCCTTATATTTTGTTTTTTATCCAGCCAATACTGAGTATATATCGGTTACCTTTTTCTACCTTTGATACTTGGTGCCTGCTGATATCAGGGCGAAATAACTTGATCCTTTCTGTTTCAAATATGAGGCTAGAGCAAATAAACTCTCCGCCTATATCCGCTTTTTTTAACACAATATTTAGTCTGTAATGCTGACCATCCTTAACAAGATCAGTGTGCGGTGGTATTTCACTTCCTTTTGGGAACTTTAATAAATACAAATCAAACTTTATGGGCCAAAATGCACCACAAAGCAGCATTTTATCATAGCCCGATTTTTGCCTGCCTCGTGACCACCGAAATAGCTTTTTTACAAAAGACATACACACTCCTTGATTTAGAGACTTTAAATCGCGCTTTTAACTGTTGCTTAAAGCATTATGCACATTGAATATGAACACTTTAGGGCTTATAAATTACTCAGCATCATCTGTTTTATTTTATGAGCTTTAACGAAGTGATCTAACTGATGAGTTTGAATCCACCAAGTAGCAGCTTCCATTAAAAGTTCAGGATTGTTGTTTTTATTAGCAAAAAAAGCGTAGAAAGACAGACCTACATTATCACCTTTACTGGCAATTTTTTTATCACATACTTCAATGATTTTAGTTCTTAATTCTTGTCTCATATATGAGTAACCTAATAAAGCGTATTGGTGAAAACAAAAAGGAACAAACTGTAACTTTAAATTCAAAACGTGCAGTTGTTTATTTATTTTTCGAAGATGCTTTATTTAACCACGTTATTTAGTAAATAACATAAAAAAGCGCTGCTCTAGGGCAACGCTTTATGTATTTTTTTGGTCGTAGTTAGCGAGCTTATTCTGCCGCCAAATAATCAAGCACCACTTGGTGATGATCTTTGGTCTTAAATTTATCAAATAAGTGTTTAATTTTACCGTCTTGGCCTACTAAAAACGTTAAGCGGTGAATACCGTCGTACTCTTTACCCATAAACTTTTTGTAGCCCCATACACCAAATGCTTCTGCAATGGCGTGATCTTCATCGGCGAGTAAATCAAAGTTAAGCTCTTTTTTAGTTTCAAAGTTTTTAAGGCGCTTAATTGGATCTGGGCTGATGCCTACAACACGGGTGTTAAATTTAGCAAGCTCAGCTTGTTGGTCGCGCAGGTTTTCTGCTTGCACGGTACAACCTGGTGTAGACGCTTTAGGGTAAAAGTACACAAGTACTTGTTGTTCTTTTAACAATTCACTTAATGTGATTGTTTCGTCGTTTTGGTTTTGTAAGCTAAAAGCGGGTGCTGTATCACCAGCTTGTAATGGACTAATTGTGTTCATGCTATTTCCTTAACGAATGCGTTTAAAAATATAATCTACGTTTAGGGTATGAGAAAGGCTCTCAAAACTAATTTTAAATTTATCTATATCTACATCTATGGGGATATTAAATTCTACTTCACAGCGCATTTTAGTGTCAGTTTCTTCATTAAACGTATCTGACTTTAAAGAGCAAATGCTGATGTGGTTATCGGCAAAAAAGCGTGTCACTTTGCTTAGCGTACCAGGGGTATCTATACCCGTGTATTCTAATGTGTAACCGGCGCAAAACTCGCTAGGGGTATGGCTGGTTGTGCGTTTCATCATGGTTAACAAGCCAAGTTCCATTGCTTTGGTTGGTAACACATGTTCAATTCGGCTAATGGCCGACATATCGCCCTGCAATAACATTATAAAGGTAAACTCGCAGCCTAAAATGGCAATGCGGCTGTCAATAATATTGCAGTGACAGTCGCTGACTAGTTGCGTCAGTTCACTGACAATACCAGGCCTGTCTTCGCCGATAGCAGTTAACACAATTTGATGATTTGAAAATGCAGTCATGGGTTAAAATACCTAAGTTACAAGGGTTATAACAACGCAATGGATAACACTACTAAATACACTCGAGGACTTGCTCGGCGGCGAAGTTTAACACAAAACAGTGTGTAAACTACAATGCGGGCTAATTAAGCGCGTTTAAAGTACGGTGTTTCTTGTTTTTACTAGCACAGGAAAGTACCATAGTTAAAATTTGCTTATTTGCCCTTAGTTTTTTCTAAGTTGAGGTGCTGAACTTTATTGCAATTAAGCAGCCAAATAAAAATGTAAAGTTAATATTGATTTTACACTGAACCAAATCGGCATAACCCACTCATATATTTGTTAAAACAATTAAAGGGTATGCTAAGGAGAATTATCTGTGCAGTATTGGATCCCAAAAGCACTTGCAGTAAGTGTATTGGTAAGTTTATCAGGGTGTAGTGTATTTGTTAACGATGCGCATAATGAACGTAATTACCGCGCGCATGAGCCTGTAAAAGCGCCAGCGTCTTTATCTCAGCCGGCTCAAGATCCAGTTTATAAAATGGAAGTAGGTCAGTATAACAATAATCCAGACGCAACCAATTATCGTCCACCAGCTCAAGTACTCACTGTAGCAAAAGGCAGCTGGGTCGAAGAGGCTGATAATTTAGCACGCGTATATTTTGATAAAAACGATGGCATTGTTGATTTAGATGACTTTATTTGGGATTCAATTAAAGCTGTTTTAGCTGAAAACAACACCGCTACTACCAAAGAAGATAAGCTACTTGGCATTATTGAAACCGATTGGTACGCAATTATTAAAACCGAAGAAAGCTGGTTGTGGGGCGATGAAAAGAACGATGACCAGCAACGTTTTAGATTTTCTATTGAAAAAAAATCGCATGAACGTACAGCCTCTTTACGTGCTGAGTTAATCGATTTTAAAGGTGATACAACACTTACAGACTTGCTTAAACAGCAATTAGAAGTGCGTGCACTTAACCAAGTTATTACTGAATTTGATTTCCGCTATCGCCAGCTTGAGGTTGATATGCGCAAGCGCCAAGGTATTATTTCTTTAGAAATGGGCTTTGACAATAAAGGTAATGCAGCGCTGGTTACTGAGCAGTCTTACGATGCGGTATTTGATCGTTTTTCAGGCTTTTTAGAGCGTTTGTCGTTTACTATTGTTGAAATAAACCAAGATACAGGTTTAATTACAGCTGACTATAAAGCACCAGAAAGCAGTATGTGGGATTCGATTTGGGGCGACGATGTTGCGCAATTACCAATAGATGAAGGCCAATACCAAATTTTAGTGAGTAAAACTAAGCAAGGTGGCACAAGCTTAACCTGGATGGACGATAAAGGCGAAACGCTAGAGCCAGGTACCATGAATGGTTTACAGCAAGCACTAGAAGCAGCACTTATTAAGCGCGGCATTAAAATATAAATAATAATACGTTTTACCACAAAAAGAGCGCTTAGCTCTTTTTGTGGTTTTTATAGGTTAAAAATATGTCTCAATTATCAACTTCACCTCAGTACGATTGGCGTACTTGGTTTGCGTTCCTTGTGCCTTCGCTAATTGGTGTGTTTTTGTTTATGACGCCGGTGTCGAGCGGTGAAGCAATGACGATTCCTATTGCAATGATGGCCAAAGCCATGCAAGTATTTTTTGCAGATACAGCACAAGCCATTATTACTGCCATAATTTGTATAACGGGTGCGTTTTCACTCATTGTAAGTGTTTTTAAGCCTCAAGTGATTTGTAAAGTACCACTGTTTAACCACTTATTTAATGTTAGTAGGGTTTGGTTGCTTACGCGTTTATTTGGTACTGCATTTGTATTAATGACCTTTTTAGGCGTGGGGCCGCATGCGATCACGTCTGAAAATACAGGGGCACTCGTGTTAAACGACTTACTTCCTGTGTTGTTTTCGGTATTTATACTGGCAGGACTTTTACTTCCTTTGTTACTTAACTTTGGGTTGCTTGAGTTGGTAGGTACGTTATTAACTAAAGTAATGCGCCCGTTATTTGGCGTTCCAGGGCGAAGTGCCGTTAACTGTGTGGCATCGTGGTTAGGTGATGGCAGTGTGGGAATATTAATGACTGCGCGCCAGTACGAAGATAAATACTACACACAACGCGAAGCCGCTGTTATTGGTACTACATTTTCTGCTGTTTCAATTACGTTTTGTTTAGTGGTGATTGGCCAAGTAAAGCTTGAGTATTTATTTGCTCCGTTTTATTTAACGGTGTGCTTGGCAGGTATTACTGCTGCTATTATTGTGCCGCGCTTGCCACCGCTTAGGTTTAAAAAAGATTTACTTATTGATGGCTCAGAGCCTGATGCAAACGCTGAGCTGGTGCCTGAAGGTAAATCATTAGTGGGTCATTCTTTAGATATTGCGCTGGCCAAGGCAGATAAATCGCCGGGTATAGTGGGGACGTTAAAAGAAGGCGTACACAACGCACTTGATATGGTATTTGCTGTATTACCTGTTGTTATGGCCGTGGGTACATTTGCATTAATTATTGCAGAATATACGCCGCTTTTTCAATATTTAGGTATGCCGTTTATTCCATTTTTAGAATTGTTGCAAGTGCCTGAAGCTGAGGCTGCAGCACAAACAATCATGGTTGGTTTTGCCGATATGTTTATCCCTTCAATCCTTGCAGCTGGGACTATTGAGAGTGATGTAACACGCTTTATCATTGCCGCGATGAGTGTGACTCAGCTTATTTACATGTCTGAAGTGGGGGCGCTGCTGTTAGGAAGCAAAATCCCAGTAAACATTGTTGAGTTGTTTGTAATATTTATTCTCAGAACACTTATAACATTGCCGATTATTTCGTTAATGGCACATTGGCTTGTTGGTTAAGCTTATTTTTTAAATTAAAAGCCCTGATTTATCAGGGCTTTTTTGTGTCTTGTTTGTTTTTTAAGTGCGAGTCTGACTTTTTAAATTCCATATTAGCACTGTGTTTTATCAAGGCAATATTTCCTATTACAACACCAAATACCATCACCACAATGAGGATTACTTGCCATGTTTGCATTTTAATTTCTCAGTTTTTGTTTGCTTATTATTTTACGTTTTTAAATAGTAATTACCAGCAAACAAATCAGAGGGTATTAAAATCGCTTGGCAACCGATAAGGTCATAAAATCAAGGCCTGGATTGGGCTTTTGAAACCCCGCATTAGAATAATGAATAATTCGCAAAGCAATGTTTGTATCGCCTAAGTCGGCAACGAGTCCAATACGATCTTCAAATTGATAATGGCTACTTAAATTTTTACCACCAAACTGTGTTTCGTCAATAAGTGAAACACCAATGCCTGCTTCAACATAAAACGGGGTGTTATTAAAACTAAATGCTGGAAACTGCAATACAGGCGATACCGCTAATACCAAGTTAGATTGTGAGTGGTGGTTATGCGCAAATTCCCACAGGTTTACACTGGTTTCGATATAAAAGCGGGTATCTCCAACTAAGTTTTGCATTTTTGGCATATGGTATTGATAAGCTAATTTTATTCCATTTATATTACCCGTGCCTTTAAGTAAGTCGACTGCGTAGCCATGGTTTGATTGCGCTAATGCTGTGTTATTAATAAAAAGTGAGGCGATTAATAAAATAAGTATTTTAAAAAAGGATTTCATAGCTGCTCGCTGATAGTTGGTTTATCGAAAAAACAAATGATGAGGGTGGGGAGGTTATAAATTCAAGACGAGAGAAAATGGGGATGTATACGGTGTGTTAATAGGTTTTATTAACTTATTGAAATTTAATTACTTAATCTATTGGTGCTTTTTGGGCATTAATAAGTTGCTTATTTGTGCCTTTTTTATTGCGTATTAATGACGTAAATTAGCCTTAACTTAATCACACAAACAAAAAATATTATGAAACTTATTAAACTATTTTTAATTGCTACCGCATTTTTAAGCACATCGCTTTATGCACAAGCTCAGCAATCACCAGATATACTTTTAGAGTCTGTTGCAGACACCCTTTTTGCTGATATAGGTAAAGTGAACAGTAAAGGTAATGCCAGTAAAATTGAAATGTCGGGAATTGTTGAAAAACGTTTAATGCCACACATTGATATTAAGTTTGTATCTTTTAAACTATTAGGTAAACACATTAAAGGTATTGAGCGCCAACAAGCTGTTGATTTTATTGACGCGGTTGAGCATTACTTAACTGGTACATATGCCGGTGCATTAATGAAATACACAGGCCAAAAAGTGGTTTTTGAGCACAATAATGCACAAAGCGATTCAGAATATGCCACGGTTAATACGCAAATTATAGAGCCTAACGCCCCCACAATTGATTTAAGCTTTAAGTTACGCCTAGGTAAAGATAACCAATGGAAGGTGTATGATATTGTAGCCGAGGGTATTTCGCTTTTAAGTGCTAAGCAAAAAGAGATAATTCAGCGCATTTCAGATGTAGGCATTGACCAAGTAATTAGCGAGTTAAAGAATAAATAATTAATCTTTTTGTGTGGAAGAGATTAAGCCCAACTCCAACCTAAAAAGCAGCCATGTAATTACTTACTTGGCTGCTTTTATATTTTTCATTATTCATCTACTTTGTTCTAGCGTGGCGATCTGGGTGTGCTAGAATATCGCCTCTTTGATTAAGCGTGGTGTCAGCTGAAAGCTGTTATAACCTGACCACTTACCCAAGCTACACTGGAGTTGTGTTGTTTTAATGGAAAATGTACTGATTTGGCCAAAGGAATATCCGTTACTCATTAAAGGCCTTGTAGAGCAAAACGGTGCCTTTATTTTAGATGCTTTAGAAGCTTGGCCAGCTTGTCGTTCTACCAATGAAGACGATGGTGTGTGTACCACTGTTTTGCCCCCGATTTATTATTTGGCGTGGTTAACACCGCTTGAACCTTTTGAAGAATGCTATTTTCAACATATTTGTGAATACGACGAAGATGCACAGGCATACGTAGGCGCAATGAAAACCCACTTTTACGATAACGAATATACTCCAGAGAGCTTAGTGCTATTGTTGTGTCAGCGTTTAGAGAAATACGCAAGTGTTGCCGCACAAAATGCAGTTGAAACACCGCTTTCATTGTTTAATTTATTTTTTAGCAAACGCTATTTTACACTCATTGAACATGCTTTAAATAATGGCAGTAAGCTTAGTGCTGTTGATGCGTTATCGCTATGGAAAGAAGTTGATTTTAGAGATCGCTTAAGTCACTTTATACCTGAGTCAATTGCTGACTTAGAAGTGTTAAGTGGGCTTGCAAGTGACAAAGTAGCAATGGGTAAAGACTATTTTACTTTATTGAAACAAGTATCGCCTGATGTTGATTCTGTGGTTTTACTTGAGCAAGCGCTCCTAACACATTTACGTAAAAAAACGGCCAAGCAAACAATGGCTATGCGCTTTATTGAGCAAGGTGCAACAGGCACATTAGCTGATGATAACGGTAAAACGGCATTTATGTGGGCGGCAGAGCGTGGTTTTGTAAACGTTGTGCAAACCTTACTACCTAAGCAAGATAAAAAAGCCCTTGATAGCCTTGGTAATACTGCATTGCATTATGCTGTGCTCTCAAAAAATGAATCGTTAATGGTGATGCTAATAAAAGCAGGCTTTGATTTTAGAGCGCGTAATAACGAGGGCCTAAGTTGCTACCGATTGGCTGTGAGCATTAAAGCGCAAAACCTAGTTAAATGCCTAGAGCGTGATTTTGGGATTAAAGAGCTATCCCCAGAAGGGCAATTTGATCGTATTAAAAAAGTGCATGTTTTACATGCTATTGTGACTTTATTATTGCCATTACAGTTATTTTTCTTTTTTGATGAAGCGCTGACCATAAAAAGTGAACTGACGCTTGGTTTAACTATGGTTACGGTGATTTGCTTTTTCTTTGCTATGAGCTTAAAGCGCTGCGCTTTGTATCCACATATAAAACACCCTTGGGGGTTATTTGTATTGAGGGGCTTTTCGTTATTGAGCTTATTAGCTCAGCTATGTTTAGCGGGTATAGTGACGTTGGCTGCACTAAGTGAATTGGTTTAAATAGTTAATACGTACTTAAAATGTATAAAAGCGCGTTTGCCCAATAGTAAACGCGCTTTTTTTATTTTACTTGTGAAGCTCGTTAGCGGCTTTTTCGTCAGCTAAATCTTCTTTTAGTTTGCGAATTTTTAAGCCTAACTCTTGCCCGCGGTGTCTTGCATAATAAGTACACCCAATAAACATGAAAGATGCAAATAACAACTCAAGTAACACCCAAATCAGCTCGTCAGGTGCAACCCAAAGCATAGTTAAGCCATGAATAAAATAAAGCATAACAACAAAGTTTGCCCAAGCGTAGGTATAAGTACTGTCTTTTATAATACCTCTAAGCGGTAGTAATAGAGGAATTATAGGTACAAATAGCGACATAACATCGAGCGGGCCTTCTTGAGGCGGCACAAAATACATCCATAATGGCATTAAAACGAGCAGGCCAATATAGCCAATTAATGCAATGCGTTGAAATTTTACGGTTATTGGCTTTTTAGCAGGGGGTTGCGCTGTGTTCATTGAAGTTTACTCGCAATTTTTGTCAGGCGTATACCTACGCTTTGGCATATTTTAATTTCGTCTTTACTTAACTGGGCACTATTGTTGCTACCGGCAACGTGCGTAGCGCCATAGGGGGTACCGCCAGTTTGAGTGCCTAATAATTCGGGCACATCGTAAGGTACACCAAGTAGCATCATTCCGTGGTGTAGTAAGGGCAATGATAAATTAAGCAGTGTGGCCTCATTACCGCCGTGCATACTGCTTGACGATGAAAACACACATGCGGGCTTATCAATTAGTTGGCCTTTAAGCCATAGCTCGCTGGTGGTTTCCCAAAATGCTTTGGCTTGAGAAGCCATCATACCAAATCGGGTAGGTGTACCAAAAGCCAAGCCATCACACTGTATAAGATCATCTTTACTAATGACAATATCGTGCGGGTTTTTAGCTACAAACGTTCTCAGTAGGGCTGTTGCGCCTTGTTGCTCTATTGACTCAGCTATTTCATGGGCCATTGCTTCAACGGAGCCATGGCTCGAGTGGTAAAGTACCACGATGGTTGTACTCATTATAAAACGCTTAAAACGTTTTCTGGTGGGCGACCAATTGCGGCTTTACCATTGTGTTCAACAATAGGGCGTTCAATTAATTTTGGATGCTGAACCATGGCGTTTATAAGCGTGGTTTCGTTTGTTTCGTCTTTTAAATTTAGCGTTTTGTACTCGGTTTCTTTTGTACGCATTAAATCACGAGCAGAGCTAAAACCAAGTTGTTCTATAAGTGTGGTTATTTGATCAGATGTTAAAGGCGTTTTTAAATACTCAACAACGGTGGGCTCAATTGATTTACTTTGTAAAAGGGCAAGTGTTTCACGCGATTTAGAACAGCGCGGATTATGATAAATAGTAACAGACATAAAAGTTTCCATAGTGTTAATTGCCTCTATTTTAGGGCAACAGCTTGCAGACTTAAAGCCTTGCAAGCTCTTTTTGTAAACGGCGGTACTGAGTAAGTAATGCTTTTAATCGCTGCTGTTTTATTAACTCTGTTGATTCTACGAAGTTAAGCGCTTTTTGGATTTCATCAGCGGCTTTCATGTAAGCACCGTATTGAGATAGCACGTCAGCGTTTGCCTCGTGATAGGCCGCCAATTTGTCTTGTTTTTTGTACGCGTCAGCCAGTAGCTCTTTACCTAAACTATGCTCTGGTTTTTCTAATAAAAAACCTTTAAGCACGTTTTCAGCAAGTTCGTATTGCTTAGCTTCTAATGCTGCATTTGCATAGTTGAGCGTAATTACTTGATTGTTAGGGCGGTAATTATGTAGTTCAGCTAAAAATGAAACGGCTTCGTCGGCTTTTTTTTGCGCTATGAGTAAATCAGTTTGCGTATCAATATAAAATAAATTCTTAGGGTCACTTTTTAATAGCTTGCTTAAAATAGTGTCTGCTTCATCAAGTTTTTCTTGATCAAGTAAACTTAACGCTAAACCGTAATTAAGTGCTGTATTGCTGTAGCTGTTTTCACGAAGGAGTTTTCTAAATAAGGCTTCAGCATTTTCTGGTTTATTGTCGTAACGCGCAAGTACTCGGCTTTTAGCAAGGTTAAATTCGAGGCTTGCAGGTAAGCGACGCTTTGGGTACTGCTCAGCACGAAGACGTACATCAGACACTCGACTTTCTGGCAGTGGGTGAGTAAGCAAAAATGCAGGTGGTTTATACTTATAACGAATTTGTGCAGCCAGTTTAGTTAAAAAGTCGCTAGATGCACGCGCATCAAACCCTGCATTATTAAGTGTTTGCATGCCTATTCGATCAGCTTCTTGTTCAGCAGAGCGACTGTGCGTTAATTGGCTAAAAGCAGATTGTGTTTGGCTTGCTGATATAATGGCAATACCAGCGTCTGGGGCAACAATAGTTGCTAAAATACCGGCAATCATCCCCGCTATAGTCATTGCGCTGTTATCTTGTTGTTGCTGGATTCTGCGTGCTAAATGGCGCTGAGTCACGTGAGCGATTTCGTGACCGAGCACAGATGCAAACTGACTTTCGCTATCGGCTTGCGCGATAAGGCCTGTGTGCACACCGACATGTCCGCCGTAAAAAGCAAAGGCGTTAATATCTGAGTTATTGATCCAAAAAAATGAAAACGGAAAACGTACATCGTTTGCGTTTGCAACAAGCTTTCTACCAATGGTAGTTAGGTATTCATCTAATACGGGATCGTTAATAATCGGTGAGCCACCACGTATTTGCATCATCATTACTTCCCCAATCGCTTGTTCTTTTTCGAGGGGGAGTACTTGTAATGCAGAAGTTCCCAAGTCAGGAAGATTAAAGTTAGTTTGCGCCTTTAATGGCTCACTTACTAGAAGGCTAAGTGTAAGTACGGCACTGCATAAAGAGATAAAGGCTGATTTTAGCTGCATCTTATTCCTTGTTTATTGGCTCGCCAATGGCAATTTTGGCTATGTCTATTTCGTCACTGCTTGCACGGCTGTCTTTTTCGCACAACTGGTAGAGTTCTTTTATTGAGACTCCATCTATCTTTATTACGTTCAACTCCCGCTGCAAAAAAGTAATAATTTTATGAACCACTTTGTGTGAATGTAAAATAAGGGCTTTATCGGCTTTATCACCGCGCTCAAAGTAAAAACCAATAAATTTATGTAGTTGATTTAGCCTTAAAAGCACTTTCATTGAATGCGGATCCCATACTCTAAACTCCATAAAGCGGTTATCTTTTATGTATTGGTCAACAACAATATCTTTTGCATAAGGCAGTGCCCACAGTTCAAAGCCCCTGTCTGTAAATACCTGATGTAATGCAATGCGAGGTTTATGTTTGGTATGGATCTCACCTAAATCGTCCTCAAAGCCGTCGAGTATGTCTAGATTCCAGTTACGTCTGTCGATAAGTTGTTTTACGGCGTTATCAAATCCATGCTCTAAAACACCTTCAGACTCGCTAACTGAAGAGGCAACTAAATGATAAAAAGGAGGAAGCTCCCCCCAATTTATTTGCTTTTTATACCAATTAATCTCTTTGAGTGTTGGATTACTTGGTAAATGCGCTTTATTATGCGTGCGAGACATTAACCTGTCCTTACTACTAACTATGTATTACAGAATAAACCATTGCAGGCATTGTTTTAAGAAAAAGTTACATTTGTTGATATTTTACTGGCTACTGATGCACAGCAATGCGACTTATTATTCATTTTAATAAATCGGTAAAGCGAGTATGTTACACCAAGATTTACGAAGTTATAGATGTCCTCAACAGTTTATTCAGTTTAAATTAGGGCTACGTGAAGCATTATCTACACGGCAAGCCATCACTTTTAGTGTAAATAGTGATGAGAGCATGGATGATATTGAGCGATATTTAAAAAAATATGCTTACAGTTACAACTTAGATAAACAACAAGGTTTATTATTAGTGGAGCCATTACGTGTTTGAATATATAAAAACATGGTACGAAAGAAAATTCTCCGATCCTCATTCGGTCACCTTATTATTTTTACTACTCGTTTCTGTTGCCTTACTGTACTTTTTTGGCTCGTTAATTGTGCCGGTTTTAGTGGCATTAGTTATTGCTTATTTACTTGATTGGCCTGTTGTACATCTAGAGCGTCTTGGTTTACGCCGTTTTACAGCAACCGTGATCGTAATGCTTATATTTACAGGCATTATGCTTACTTTAATTTTAGTGATTGGTCCTGTTCTTTGGAAACAAACCAGTAACTTAGTGCAAGAAACCCCTCATATGTTAGAGCAAGGTAAGTCGTATTTAGTTGCCTTACCCGAGCAATACCCAAGTTTAATAAATGCCGACCAAGTACAAGGCATTGTTGCTACTGTCGAGGCTAAAGTCATTGAATTTGGCCAAGTCGTTTTATCGTTTTCATTAACGTCGCTAAAAGATGTTGTAGCGTGGTTAATTTATCTTGTACTTGTGCCGTTGCTGGTGTTTTTTATGCTTAAAGATAAGCTCGAGTTAACGGGTAGTGTGGCTAAATTAATTCCGCAACAGCGCCGTTTAATTTTGCAAGTGTGGAATGAAATGAACCAACAAATTATGAATTACATTCGCGGGAAAGTGTTTGAAATTTTAATTGTAGGTGGCGTTTCGTTTATTGCGTTTACATTTTTAGATTTACGCTACGCAGCCTTGTTAGGTGTGTTAGTTGGTTTTTCTGTGTTAATTCCGTTTGTGGGTGCTGCGCTGGTGACTATTCCGGTCGCTGCTGTGGCGTTATTTCAATTTGGATTAGAAACTCAATTTTGGACTATTTTGATTATTTACGGGATTATACAGGCCCTTGATGGCAATGTACTTGTGCCATTGTTATTTTCAGAAGCGGTTGACTTAAATCCTGTATTTATAATTGTCGCAGTTTTGTTTTTTGGTGGTCTTTGGGGCTTTTGGGGGGTATTTTTTGCCATTCCTTTGGCTTCGCTTGTTAAGGCATTAATTACTGCTTGGTCTTCAACGCAAGAAGAGCTGAATAATAAACTGACAGAGGGTTAGTTCAAAAAGGCATAGAAAACGCACCGTCAGTACTAATTGATTATTACTCAATACGTCTAAAGTTATGTAATATTAGTAATAAGATATATCTTTTAGTAATAAGGTGCGTTTTTAGATGTCTGACTCTTTATTAAGCTCTGAGCAAATTTACCTCGATGCAAATGCAACAACGCCGGTGTTGCCATGCATTGCTCAGGTGGTCTCTCATACAATGCAAATTTGCTTTGGTAATCCATCAAGCCCACACATTACAGGTATTCAAGCTAAGCATTTGTTAGAGCAAACTCGTAAAAACGCACGAACAGTGATAGGCGCAAAAGAGGGAAATATTTTGTTTACCTCTGGCGCGACTGAAGGCATTCAAACCGCTGTCGTTTCCACACTCATTAATGCTAAAACTCATAAAATAGATAATCCAGTGCTATTGTATGGCGCTACAGAGCACAAAGCGGTACCTAATACCTTAAAGCATTGGAATGATGTATTGGGCATTAATGCCAAAATTTTAGCAATTCCGGTAGATAGCAATGGAATTCTAGACCTTACTTTTATTGCAGAACACATTCCTAATGCGCTTATGATATGCACAATGGCGGTAAACAATGAAACCGGTGTGTATCAAGATTTAGATGCTATTGAACAAACGATCCGTTTTTTAAACCCTGACGTGTCGTGGATGGTCGATTGTGTTCAAGCACTGGGCAAAAAGCAACTTAATCTGAGCGCGACCACAATAGATTACGCTCCCTTTTCAGGCCATAAACTTTACGCACCCAAAGGCATCGGTTTTTTATATATACGAGCTGGCAGCGCCTATACACCGTTTATAGCAGGGGGCGGGCAAGAGAGCGGTATGCGTTCGGGTACCGAGAACTTACCCGGTATTGCCGGGTTAAATAAACTATTTAGCTTACTGCTAGACAGGTCAGATACCACGTTTAAACCAATCGATGTGCTCAATAGCTACCGCGCGCAAATAAAATGCGCAATTGAAGATACTTTTGGTGAGGTTACGCTTAATCATAGTTTTGAGCATTCGGTACCAACAACACTCAATTTTGCTGTAAATGAACTAACAAGCAAAGAAGTGATTGATTTATTTGATGCTGCTGGTATTCGTGTCAGTGGAGGGTCTGCATGTAGCACGGGTTCTTCAACGAGCTTTGTGCTTGATGCTATGGGCGTTAACCAATGGCAGAGTGAAAATGCAATTAGGCTATCGTTTGGTCCCGCAGCTACAGCCGAAGAAATAGCAAATGCGTGTGAATCTATACGTGCATTAAAAGCCATTTTGCAGGCTAACTGTTTAATCGTATCTGATAGCGCAACACCTCACCAAGATGTGTGCGCGATTGGTTTAACGCAGTTTAGGCACCAAGGAGCCTGTTGTTGGTTATATGTAAGTGAGAATAAACAGGCAATTATTATAGATCCTATTGTAGAGCTCATACCGCGTTTAGAAAAAATAGCCAATACACAAAACCTCACTATTAAGGCAGTGCTGAATACGCATGCTCACCAAGAGCGCCATTGCGGCGTTACTTTATTACGCAGTGTATTAGGGAGTCGATGCGATGACATTGAAATAGATAAACTGGGTTGGCCAATACATGCAGCGTATATTGACCTCAATAACCAACGATTAGAAAAAATAGCCACACCAGGGCACAGTGAAGATAGCGTAAGTTATGTTCTAAAAAATGAAGATAATCACATCAATTATTGCTTTTGTGGTGACCTAATATTACCCGCAGGCTTGGGGAACACGTCTTTAGCTGGTGGCAGTGCAAAGACCATGGCTCATTCTATTCTAGCGCTTGCTGAGCAGCTAGATAAAACAAGTGTGATTTGCTCAGGACATGATTATTTACAATGTTTTGCAATGAACTGGGAGGCCGAGCAACAACAAACACCTTTATTAAACGGATTAATAAACGGCCAAATGAGTATTGATGAATTTGTTATTAAAAAACAGCTTGATGATCAGGCTAAAGAAAAATCGAGGTCACAATTGTGTGGTTATGTCACCGCGTTGCCCGAATTATCTATTCAGCAATTAAATTTTGATAGTGCAAAGGCAATGCTTACTAAAAACGATGCATATTTGATTGATACTAGAGAGCCATACGAGCATGGTGCTAATAATGTATCGCAATTGTTTCGCACCCAAAAAATAAAAACACTTAATATACCGCTTAGTAGAATGGCTAACGCATTGATGGAAGGTCAGCTTAGTAAGAGCGATAAATATATATTGTTATGTCGTAGCGGTAACCGATCAAAGCTTGCGGCTGCTAATCTAACGCAACTAGGGTATCAAACAGTGTATAACTTAGAGGGTGGTTTGGCATTGAGCCTCTAATTATACGACACTAAAAGGATTCAAATTAAATCGGCTCTGGTAGCCGATTTTTATTTATTCATATAAATGTCATAACTATTAAAAAAGTACTGAACGTTTAGTAAAATTCACGAACATAGCAACTTAATCGATTAAGCTTTGTGGGTGCCTTTGAAATTGCGGGTAAAATAATTTGCAAAATATTTATGATACCGGTGTCAAAAGACAAAAATTGCGTTATCATCTGCGTATAAAATAGTAAAAGCAGCGCTTTTTTTACGTTTTTAACTATACTATCAGCGTTTTATTTTAGTGTGTTTAGCGTGTATTTAAGACTTTTACATTATAAAAAGAAACTATAAATCAACCGGTTAAAATTTTTAGAGGATATTTAAATGTCGAACCGAACGCAATTAGCAAGTTGGCAAGCCCTTGAACAAAGTGCTGCTAAGATGAAACAAACACATCTTAAAACGTTATTTGCACAAGACGGTACCCGCTTTTCTAAGTTTTCAACTCAGATCCCAGGTGTATTATTCGACTACTCTAAACAATTAATTGATAACGATGTTTTCGCTAATTTAGTGTCGCTTGCTAAAGAGTGCGATATTGTCTCTTGGCGAGATAAAATGTTTAGTGGTGAAAAAATCAACATCACCGAAGAACGCTCTGTACTGCATACAGCATTACGTAATCGTGCACATACTCCATTAATTGTTGATGGGGAAAATGTAACACAAGCGGTTGATAATGAGCTTGCCAAAATTAAAGTATTCGTTGAAAAAGTGCGAAGCGGCCAATGGCTTGGTTATACGGGCAAAGCGGTGAAAGACGTTGTTAGCATTGGGGTAGGCGGGTCGAATCTAGGTCCTCAAATGGCAACTGAGGCGTTAAAAGCACTCGCAGACAACACGTTAAATGTGCACTACGTGTCAAATGCTGATGGTGTACAAATTGCTTCTGTACTTAAAAATATTGATCCTGAAACAACACTATTTGTTATCTCGTCAAAAACATTTACCACATCAGAAACCATGACGAACGCTAAAACAGCGGTAGATTGGTTTTTAGAAACAACAAAAGATGAAAGCACAATTGCTAAACATTTTGTTGCAGTAAGTACAAATTTAGAAAAAACAGCTGCCTTTGGTATTGCTGATGAAAACGTATTCACTATGTGGGATTGGGTAGGTGGTCGCTTTTCATTATGGAGTGCGATAGGCTTACCGATTGCGCTGTATTTAGGTTATGACGCATTTGAAGAAATACTAACAGGTGCTTTTGAAGTTGATGAACACTTTAAAAATGCTCCGCTTGAGCAGAATATTCCTTTAATAATGGCTTTATTAAGTGTCTGGAATACCAGCTTTTTAGGGTATACGTCGCAAGCAATTTTACCTTACGACCAATCTCTTCACATGTTACCTGCGTATTTACAACAAGGTGAGATGGAAAGTAACGGTAAGCATGTTAACTTTGCAGGCAAAGTAGTACCGTACACCACGGTACCAATCATTTGGGGTATGACTGGTATTAACGGTCAGCACGCGTTTTATCAATGCCTGCATCAAGGTAATGTGATTGTGCCAGCAGATTTTATTGCCTCTGTTAAACCACAAATAAATGTTGATAAGCATCATGACATTTTATTATCAAACTTTTTTGCTCAAACAGAAGCAATGATGAGTGGCGTTGATGCAGAACAAGTTACAGCCGACTTAACAGCTAAAGGTAAATCGCAGGCGCAGATTGATGAACTACTAAATCACAAAATTCATCAAGGGAACCGCCCAACAACATCAATGCTGCTAGACACTGTTGATGCTAAAACGGTAGGGCGTTTAATTGCGTTATACGAACACAAAATCTTTTGCCAAGGCATAATCTTAGACATTTGTTCATTTGATCAATGGGGTGTTGAACTGGGCAAAGGCTTGGCATCTAAAATTGAAAGTGAGCTGACAGATGATAGTGTAAATCACGATCACGATAGCTCTACAAGTGGACTGATGGCGTACTATAAGCAACACCGTACGCAGTAACAATTTAACCTGCTTAAAAGTAGGTAAACCGAGTACCTTTGAACGGGTAGCGCTGGAGTGCTTAGGGTCTGTATTTTTGTGAGAGGAGATACAGAATCCTAAGGCTCATTTAATAAAGCGTAGATGATAAAAAAATAATAATACATCATCAATTAAGAACAATTCAGCAGGCTTTTTAACACATTATAAAAGCTATCATAATCCAAGTTATAAACAGGCATACCCGCGAACTTATTTTAGGACGGGGTATCACAACGTAGAGAGTAACTATGCTTAATCCTTTTGATATCATAATTTTTGGGGGCGGTGGTGATCTTGCGTTACGCAAATTACTACCTGCAATGTACAGAGCATATCAAGAAGGGAACTTACCTGAAGGCTCACGCATCCTGCCAACAGTTCGTGAAGAAAGCAAACGTGCCGAATACATTGAAACAGCGCACAAAGCACTGCAAGAGTTTTTAAGTAAAGGTGAATTTAACGCCAAAGATTGGAAAGCATTTTCTACTTACTTAGTGCCAGTGGTGAGTAATGTTACCGAAGCTGACGATAACTGGGATGTACTCAAAGAGATCTTAGATGAGCACGATAGTACTAAATCTCGCGTGTTTTACTTATCTTTACCACCAGCCGTTTATGGCAAGTGTTGTGAAATTCTTTCTACAAAAGATTTGATTACGCCAACATCGCGTGTAGTCGTAGAAAAACCAATCGGTTACTGTGGTGAATCTGCAGAAGCAATAAACGCTAAAATTGCTGAATTTTTTGAAGAAGACCAAATTTTCCGTATAGACCATTACTTAGGTAAAGAAACAGTACAAAACCTAATGGCACTGCGTTTTTCAAATTCATTATTTGAAAACATGTGGGATGCTAAATCGATTGATAATATTCAAATTAGTCTTTCTGAAACCGTAGGCCTTGAGAGCAGAGCTGGGTTTTACGACAAAGCCGGTGCACTTCGTGATATGGTTCAAAATCACTTATTACAGCTTTTGTGCCTTGTTGCAATGGAAGCTCCTAATAAGCTTAATGCTAATAGTATTCGTAACGAAAAACTAAAAGTACTCGAAGCGCTTCGTCCACTTTTTGATTCAGATGTTGATAGCAACATTGTACGCGGTCAATATGTACCGGGCGATTTAAACGGAAAAATAGTTCCTGGCTACCTAGAAGAGCTAAACGAAGGCGCTAGTAAAACAGAAACCTTTGTTGCTATTCGTGCACACATTGATAATTGGCGCTGGGCTGGCGTACCATTTTACCTTCGAACAGGTAAACGCATGGCAAAACGTTGTGCTGAAATAGTGGTTGAGTACAAAAAAGTATCGCACAATATTTATGAAGAAAATGTTGGCAACATTGAACCAAACCGCTTAGTTATTCGCCTTCAACCTGAAGAAACGATTCAGCTAACGCTTATGTCAAAGCGTTTGGATAACCTTGAAATGCAATTAGAGCCGGTAACGATGAACATTGAGTTATCACAAGCTTACAGCAATGGTTTCCATTCTGATGCATACAAACGTTTAATGCTTGATGCGGCTGCAAATAACCCATCGTTGTTTATTCACCGTGATGAGGTTCGTCAAGCATGGAAATGGATTGACCCGATTGTTGAGCGTTGGCAAGATAAAGGTAAGCCTGCACTTTACCGCGCCGGAACGTGGGGGCCTGATGATGCCGATGAGTTATTAGCAGAAAACAACCACTTGTGGTTTAACACAGGTGATAAGGCATAATTATGGCGACTTTAGTTGAAAAATTTTTTGATGATAAAGATGCTCTCACAAAAGAGTTATCGGCAACCTTAGAACAATCATTAATAGATGGTATTAAAGATGATGGCCGCGCGGTACTAATGGTATCAGGCGGGTCATCACCCGCTGCAGCATATAAGCATTTATCAACTCTTGATTTAGATTGGCAGAACGTTGATGTAGCCATGGTTGATGAGCGCTGGGTTGAGCCAAATCACGAGAAAAGTAATGAAGCTTTCATTAAAAGTACGTTGTTGCAAAATTTTGGCAATGCAGCCAACTTTATAACAATGAAAAACGATGCTTCTACTGCACAACAAGGTGCTGAAAAATGTGAAGCCGCGTATAGTGCACTCAAAGCGCCTTATGATGTAACTATTTTAGGTATGGGGCCTGATGGGCACACTGCGTCTTTGTTTCCACACGCAGATGGGTTAGAGCATGGTTTAACCACCACTCAAACGGTTTGTGCGATTAACGCAATACAAAGCGACGTGACGGGGAGTATTACCGAGCGTATGACGCTTACCTTGCATGCAATAGCAAATTCTAAAGTGGTAAAACTACTTATTAGCGGTGAAGAAAAGCTCGCTGTTTATAAGCAAGCTAAGGCAGGGGGCGATGTTAACGATATGCCTCTGCGTGCTGTGCTAAACCATCCTGATATAAATATTGAAGTTTATTGGGCTCCATAATTTAATCAAATTTGCAGTACTCACTCAATTTTATAAAGGCAGCTAAATTAGCTGCCTTTTTGTTTGTTTAAATATTCTCCAATATGAGTAAGTTTATAGGTGAAAATCTGTTAACTATTGTAAATGGGTTGCTTAGTCTTGTATGCTAAATAGCCGCGTAACGCTTTATTTTTAAGCGTATTTTAAAATTATTACGTGTATGTTTTTTGGCAACGTGCAGATTTATTTAAATTTTATTTTTAGATGGCTTATGTCATAAAACTTTCCCTTCCTTTTTCGCCTCAAAAGCATTAGCCTTAGTGCATTAACAATGAAACTTATAAAATTAAAAACGGAGTAGTAACATGGCGGAGCAACAAGTACAGCCTTTACACAATGAAAAACATGCCAACATTAAAATTCAAAACGGCATCAATGTAGAATTTATGAAAACTCAACATTTAGTGCCTGTAGTAGCACATGAGTTTGCGCGTGTAGCAAATGAGTTTCCTATGTCGTTTGTTAAAAATAACGAAGCAGGTACTTTCCAAGCAGTTGCAATGTTTGGCTTAGAGCCAGGCGAAAACTTATTTGTTGAAGGCGACAAATGGACAGCTTCTTTTGCACCAATGGCGTCTACACGTTACCCACTAGGTTTAGTTAAACACCCAGAGCAAGACCAATTTGGTATTGTTATTGATGAAGCAAGCCCACTTGTAAGCGAAACAGACGGTAATGCGTTATTTGAAAACGGTGAAGAAACAGATTACCTTAAACGTCGCAAAGAGTCGCTAGTGTCTTTCATTGAATTTTCTCAAGTAACAGATGCGTTCACTAAATTCCTTGCTGACAAAGAGCTACTGATAGCACAAACGTTAACAGTAGACATCAAGGGCGAGAAAAAAGACATCAACGGTATTTACCTTATCGACGAGAAAAAACTAAATGAGCTAAGCGATGCAGACTTCTTAGAGCTTCGTAAGCGCGGCTATTTAGCACCAATTTACTCTTTCTTAACGTCTACTCACCAAGTAGCACGTTTAGCGCGTTTAAAAGCTAAACAAGCTTAATTTAAACACGTTTACTATAAAAAGCGCCTCAAGGCGCTTTTTTTATACCTTTAAACTTACTTTAGTTGAAATTTACGTTTTAACCGTTCACATTGGTTTAAATACTGATTTGATAAAGGCCAGCCATGAAAAAAATAATCTTATTATCTATTTTAGCCAGTGCGTGCATAGGGTTTAGTCACAGTGTACTAAGTGAAGAATCTCCGCTTGCCATTGCCATTCATGGTGGCGCAGGAACAATAGATAAAGCAAAATTTTCCCCTGAGCAAGAAAAAGCCTACCGTGCTAAATTATCCGAAGCTGTTGAAGCAGGTTACAGCGTACTTGAAAAAGGCGGGGAAAGCTTAGATGCGGTGACTGCTGCAATTACAGTATTAGAACAGTCTGAGTTTTTTAATGCAGGGCGCGGTGCAGTATACACTTACGACGGTGGGCATGAACTCGACGCATCAATTATGGACGGGCGTAACCGCCAAGCTGGGGCTGTTGCAGGTGTAAAACATGTAGAGAGCCCAATTAAACTTGCTCGTTTAGTTATGGATAACTCAGTGCACGTTATGCTCAGTGGACAAGGTGCTGAGGAATTTGCAAAAGAGCAAGGTATTGAACTTATCGAAAATAACATATTTGATACTAAACATCGTTACGATGCTCTGCTTAAAGCAAAAGATAAGCTCGATAAAGCCAAAGCAACAACTAAGTCATATCAGGCTGCACACAATGCGCTACCAGATAACTTTAAAATGGGCACTGTTGGCGCTGTTGCCCTTGATAAAAATGGTAATTTAGCTGCAGGCACATCAACTGGTGGAATGACGGCAAAACGCTACGGCCGTGTTGGAGATGCTCCTGTTATAGGTGCTGGTACGTTTGCTGAGAATGAGTCATGTGCGGTATCAGCAACCGGCCATGGTGAATATTTTATTCGCTACAACGTGGCAAGTGATATTTGCGCTCGTGTTAAATACCAAGGCAGTACAATCTCCCAAGCCGGTGATGAAGTAATAAACAAGGTATTAAAGCCAATAGGTGGTACAGGCGGTGTTATTATTCTCGACACACAAGGCAATATTAGCTTACCGTTTAACACGTCGGGAATGTATCGCGCGAGTAAATCGAATACGCAAGCAACTTATGTAGGCATTTTTAAAGGCGAATAGGAATACAGACTGATACATGTGATTAAATGTCAAACAACTGAGTGTTTAATGATTTGTAGGATTAACCCCAGCCGTTAACTTTGATACAATTACGGCTCTTTTATATATTTTATAAGGTATGCGGGTGGTTAACCTAGGTCAGTTGTTTGGCGAGCTAAAAACGTGCTTAAAAAAAGATCAATTCATATTCAAAAAGCGCCTTCATGGTGTTAAAAAAATAGCCGACGAAACTAAACAAGCCAATGCGCTTGAAAAAATAGCCGCAGATATAACCCGCAGCCAACAATCAAAAGAAAAACGATTAGCTAACTTGCCACAGGTAACATACCCTGAGCAGCTGCCTGTAAGTCAAAAAAAACAAGCCATTAAAGACGCAATAGCAAATAACCAAGTTGTTATTATTGCCGGTGAAACGGGCTCGGGGAAAACGACGCAAATACCTAAAATGTGTCTAGAGCTTGGCCGCGGCGTTGATGGGTTTATTGGCCATACACAACCACGTAGGTTAGCCGCACGCACCGTTGCAAACCGTATTGCTGATGAGATGAAGTGTGAACTTGGCCAACAAGTGGGTTTTAAAATCCGCTTTAGCGATCAGGTTTCTAACAGCACATACATTAAACTGATGACAGACGGTATTTTACTGGCCGAAATTCAGCAAGATCGCTTTTTAAATCAATACGACACCATAATTATTGATGAAGCCCACGAGCGTAGCTTAAACATTGACTTTATTTTAGGGTACTTAAAAAACTTACTGCCTAAGCGTCCAGATTTAAAAGTTATAATTACCTCAGCAACTATTGATCCTGAGCGTTTTTCTCAGCATTTTAACGATGCGCCAATTATTGAGGTATCAGGTCGTACTTTCCCTGTTGATGTTCGTTACAACCCAATTAGCGATATTAAAAAAGAGGGTATGGAAGCAGAAGGTGACCAGTTACAAGGCATTTTTGATGCCGTTGACGAGCTGTGTGCAGAAGGCCCTGGCGACATACTTATATTTTTAAATGGTGAACGTGAAATTCGCGACACTGCAGATGCGTTGAGTAAGCGAAATTTAAAACACACTGATGTACTCCCACTGTATTCGCGTTTATCAAATGCAGAGCAAAACCGAATATTTGCACCGCATTCGCGCCGCCATATTATTTTATCGACTAACGTGGCTGAAACGTCATTGACGGTACCGGGTATTCGCTATGTTATAGACCCAGGTACTGCGCGCATAAGTCGCTACAGCTACCGTACAAAAGTACAGCGTTTACCAATTGAGCCTATTTCACAAGCAAGCGCTAATCAGCGTATGGGCCGTTGTGGGCGTGTTGAAGCGGGTATTTGTATTCGCCTGTATTCTGAGGATGACTTTTTATCTCGCCCCGAGTTTACTGACCCGGAAATTCTACGTACAAACTTAGCCTCTGTTATTTTACAAATGCTTGCTTTGGGCTTGGGTGACATGGCGCAATTTCCATTTGTGCAAGCGCCAGATAGCAGAAATATCAATGATGGTTTGACTCTGCTTGAGGAGTTACAAGCAGTAAAGTCGTCTAAACGAGATAATAGAACTGCGTTAACGCAATCGGGTAGGGAGCTGAGCAGATTACCCGTTGATCCGCGTTTAGCTAAAATGGTGTTAACAGCGCATAAGTTAGGTGCACTTCGTGAAGTTATTATCATTGTAGCTGCTTTATCTATTCAAGACCCACGTGAACGACCTCAGGAAAAACGCGCAGCAGCGAATGAAAAACACGGCCGCTTTGATGATCCTGATTCAGACTTTTTTGCCTTTTTAAATTTGTGGAATTACTTAGAAGAGCAACAAAGCGAGCTGACAAACAGTCAGTTTAGAAAATTATGCCAAAAAGACTTCCTAGCCTATATGCGCCTGCGTGAATGGCAAGATATTGTATATCAAATAAGTACTGTGTGTAACGAAATGGGCATGAAGGCAACAAGTGATGTTGCTGATAGTGAAGCCGTACACAAAGCCTTACTAAGCGGTATGCTTAGCCATATTGGTTTTAAGGACGAAAAACAAGCTTACAAAGGTGCGCGTAATAGTCAGTTTCATATTTTTCCGGGGTCAGGTTTATTTAAAAAAGCGCCTAAATGGATTATGTCAGTAGAGCTTGTTGAAACGAGTAAATTGTATGCGCGCACTAATGCAAAAATCGATATCAGTTGGGTTGAACCTTTAGCCCAACATTTGGTAAAACGCAGCTACTCTGAGCCCCACTGGGAGAAAAAACCTGGGGCTGTTATTGCCTTTGAGCAACAAACTTTATATGGATTGTTAGTTGTTAATAAGCGCCGCTGTGTGTATAGCAATATAGACCCTAAAGTTAGTCGTGAGCTGTTTGTACGCACAGCACTGGTTGAACAAGAGCTTGGTTTAAACGAACGTTTTTTACAGTTTAACCGTGAGCTAATAGAAGACATACAAGTTCTTGAAAATAAGTCGCGCCGCCGTGATATTTTAGTTGATGAGCAAACCTTATTTGAGTTTTACGATAAAAAAATACCAAAAGAAATTAACAATCGAGCCGCTTTTTTAAAGTGGTATAAAACTCAAAAACAACAAAATAAACACTATCTACATATGACTCGCGATGAGTTAATGCGCCATGGTGCAAACAGTATTACAGAGTTTGATTACCCAGATACATGGCAGCAAGATAATTTAATATTACCGCTTACGTATCACTTTGATCCAGGTCAAGCGGTTGATGGTGTTGCGGTGCAAATACCCGTTGCCTTATTAAATCAAGTGCAAGAAACCGGCTTTGATTGGCATATCCCTGCGTTTAGGCACGAACTTGTTAGTGGCTTGATTAAATCGCTACCAAAATCACTTCGACGTAACTTTGTGCCCGCTCCTAATTATGCCGATGCTGTTATTGCGGCGGTAGAGCCGATGCAAGGCACGTTGCTTGACGCACTTACCACACGTTTGTTGAGAATGACCGGTGTACGCGTTGACCCTGAAGCGTGGGATTTAACATCACTTGCTTCTCATTTACGCTTACATTTTGAAGTACGCGATGAGCACAATAAACTACTTGCTCGCGGTCTAGACCTTGCGAAGCTCAAAGCAGAGCTTCAAGGAGAGGTAACCGAAACACTTTCTAAAGTTGCGGATGACGGTATAGAAAAAGCAGACTTAACACAATGGGACTTTGGTGAACTACCTAAGTCTTACGTTAAAAAGCAAGGCCAGTACGAAATAAAAGCGTATCCAGCGCTGGTGGATAAAAAATCAAGTGCTGCGGTTGAGCTATTTGATAACGAAATAAAGGCACAGATTGCACACCAGCAAGGCCTTCGCCGATTGGTATTATTAAATGTGCCTTCACCTATTAAATATTTACAGCAAAATCTGCCTAATAAGGCTAAGTTGGGATTGTACTTTAATCCTTTTGGAAAAATAGCCGATTTAATTAATGATTGTATTGCCGCGGGTGTTGATAGCTTATTACTCAAATATGGCGATATTAGAACGAGCAGTGAGTTTGAAAGTGTAAAAGAAGAAATACGTGGCGAGCTAGGTGACGCTGTAGTCGATATAGCTATTCACGTTGAACAAGTTCTTAGCATTGCGCATGCGCTACATAAAAAAATGAAAGGGCGGGTTGATTTGACCATGATCACTGCGCATGGCGATATTAAGTCTCAGCTTGAGTCGTTAATTTTTAAAGGGTTTGTTAGTCAACATGGTGCGACTAAGCTGACTGATTTAATTCGTTATTTGAAAGCGATTCAAAAGCGATTAGAAAAGCTCCCTGTTGACCCAAACAGAGACAGAGTGTGTGTACTTGAGCTTGATAAAGTGGCAGCTGAGTATAAAAAGCTGACTAATAAAATACCCAAAGGTATGCCAATACCCAGCGAGATAGAAGCTATATTTTGGATGCAACAAGAGCTAAGAGTTTCATTATTTGCACAAACGCTAGGAACGCCTTACCCTATTTCGTCTAAACGAATTTTAAATGCTATAAAAGAAGTTGAATAATGCTTGCATTTATCAAGAAGGTTAGTACCTTAAAGGTAGGATTTATTTTTGTTTTGAGAAGGAAACGACATAAGCATGTCCTCGGTGATTGAACCTAAAACAAAACGACTATTAGTTGTAGATGATGAGTATTTTAATTACGAAATGCTTAAACCTGCACTTGAGTCTAAATTTGACGTTAGTTATGCTGACTCTGGTCAGAATTGTCTTGCGTCTGCAATTGCCAATCCTCCTGACATTATTTTACTCGATGTATGTATGCCAGGCCTTGATGGCTATGATACATGCAGAATGCTAAAACATACGCCAGAAACTAAAAACATTCCTGTGGTTATGGTGTCAGGCCTAGAGTCTGAGCTTGAGAAGAAAACAGGGTTTGACGCTGGTTGTGATGCTTATGTAGTCAAACCGTTTGCCATAAGTGCACTGTTAGAGCAAATAAACACAATAGTTTAGAGGGA
This sequence comes from Pseudoalteromonas sp. 4NS20-0020, assembly GCF_057554385.1. Lineage (NCBI taxonomy): Bacteria > Pseudomonadati > Pseudomonadota > Gammaproteobacteria > Alteromonadales > Pseudoalteromonadaceae > Pseudoalteromonas > Pseudoalteromonas sp. 4NS20-0020. The sequence continues at coordinate 73,314 of NZ_BAAJMI010000003.1, forward strand.
ATTATGTTCACAGAAGACAAACGAAACTATAGACGTATGCAGGTAAACGCTACTGCAATGCTTACAACTATTGAGCCGGTTGCCGGCTTAACTTACACTGCTGAATGTGTAGATTTAAGTGCAACGGGATTGTCGCTGCATTTAGATGATTTATTAGAACCAAATACACTTTTGTCTGTTGATATTGCATCAACCCATCCAAGTATTGCCCCTTTAAAAGCGACCGCTAAGGTAATACGTGCCAGCAAAGAAGATGATGGCACGATTACGGCAGGGCTTGAGATAATAGAGTTTAATTAACTAATTAAATGTTAATTAATAAACTTTACAGATAAGCCCCTTTAAGTAAAAGCCTTCAGGGTAGCTGCCCGCAATTGGGTGGTCAGCTGCTTGGTTTAAACGCTCCATTATTAACAAGTCTTTACCCGCGTCTAGTGCTGCGTCTGCTACTACTTTCTGAAATAAGTTTTGTTCCATTAAGCCAGAGCAAGAGAATGTTAATAGTGTGCCGCCTGGCTTTAATATTTGCATAGCTATCATATTGATATCTTTATAGCCCCTGCATGCACCTGTTAGCTGCGCCTTGTTGTCGGCAAATTTAGGTGGGTCCATAACAATGGTGTCGAACTGTTTACCTTCGTCTCTGTACTGGCGTAAAAGTTTAAAAACATCTTGCTTAACAAAATCGACTTTATTTAAATCTAAATTATTATGCTCAACATTACGTTTAGCGGTATCGAGTGCTGGTTGTGATACGTCAACGTTGGTAACATGTGTACAGCCACCACGCAGCGCATAAAGTGAGAATGTCCCTGTGTAGCTAAAGCAGTTAAGAACAGTTTTATCTTTTGAAAAACGCTCAAGTGCTGCACGGCTATCGCGTTGATCTAGGTAAAATCCGGTTTTATGACCTTCTAAAATATCTACCTCAAGCTTTAAACCATTTTCTTCAATAAGCACTGGCTGCGTTGGCTCCGAGCCCCAGAGTATCCCTTTAATTGGCTCTAACCCTTCTTTTGTACGCACGTCTACGTCTGAACGCTCATAAATACTGCTGCCCGGAAATATAGCCATTAGTGCGCCTACAATTTCACCTTTATGGCGCTCTGCACCTGCGCTTAGTAGTTGGCATACAAGTACATTATCAAACTTATCGATTGTAACACCCGGTAAGTAATCAGACTCTGCGGCACATAATCGGTAACCAGTTAATCCGCCTTCTTCAATTACTTGGCTACGAGCCTCAAGTGCTCGGCGTAAGCGTCTCTCAAAAAAGTGTTGATCTATAATTTCTTTTTCGTCAAAACTCCAAACACGCGCTCGAATCTGAGAATGCGGGCTATATGCTGCTGTTGCTAAATACTTACCTTCACTGTCGTGAATAGTTACCGTATCGCCCAGTCCCGGTTTACCTTTGATCTTTTTAATGGCTTTTGAAAATAACCATGGGTGTTTTCTTTTTAATGATTTATCGCGACCAGCTTGGAGATAAACGGCAGATGACATAAGGCTTCTCGGTTGTATTAAATAAGCGCTGTATTTTAGTCAAGGCAGGGACAACATACAATGAATGTTTTGCATGAAGCCTATAAAGCACGGTAAAGTATGTTTAATTCATAGTGTTAATAAATTTTTGGAAACTACCTTGGCAGAAACCACGTTATCTCCCGCATTAAAAACACTCTCTGGGCAATGTCGTGATTTTATTACATCGCTTAAACATGCTGATGTTGCTCATGATATTACCCATATAGAACGTGTGGTTAGAGTAGCAATACAACTTTGTGAAGCTGAAAATGCCAATATGGCAATTGTTTTGCCTGCAGCATGGTTACACGACTGTGTAGCAGTGGCTAAAAATCACCCTGACAGAGCCAAAGCATCGACTATGGCAGCCGATAAGGCGATTGGGTTTTTAAAAGGCTTAGGTTATGACGCAAACTTGTTTGATGAAATTCATCATGCAATAGCGGCACATAGCTTTAGTGCTAACATTAAAATTAAAACGCTTGAGGCGCAAATAGTACAAGATGCAGATAGAATGGATGCTCTTGGTGCCATTGGTGTTAGCCGTTGCATGAAAGTAGGGGGTTCTATAGGGCGCTTACTTTACAGCCCTGATGACCCTTTTTGTACAAATAGAGAGCCTGACGATAAAAAATTTACTTTAGATCATTTTTTTATAAAACTTTTAAATATTGCTAAGAGTATGAACACACCATCAGCTAAAGCTGAAGCACAAAGACGCACCCACTATATGCATGCGTTTTTAGAGCAGTTAAAATCAGAGATTGGTGAATAATATGAGCAACAAAACAAAGCCTATATTATCGGGGATTGATCACTGCCACATAAACGTAAATAACCTTTCGAATGCAGTGGCTTGGTATGAAAAAGTACTTGGCTTTAAAGTAGTTGAGGAGCTTGCGTTTTGGGACGAGACAGGCAAAGGGCCTTTAACACTCCAAGACCAAAATACCACAACACGCTTAGCATTGTTTGAAGGTCAAGTTCGCAGCAAAGGAATTGCGTTTGGTGCTACTGGAGAACAATTTATAGCGTGGCTTGCGCACTTCAAATCAATGGACATAAAAACAGTATTAGCCGACCACGGTGTTACGTTCTCAATATATTTTAAAGATGAAAGCGATAATAGTCATGAAATAACATCTCATGATTATGAACATATTAAGATGTTTTACCCATCTGTTGAGCAGGGATCACACAGTGCTAAAAAGAGTTAACGTTCTTGATTGCTTTGCTTGATATTGAGTATTTCGTCTAGTTTATTAACTAATAAATCAATAATAGCTGGGTCAAAGTGGCTACCTGCTTGGTCTTTCATATGAGCAACTGCTTTTTCTACACTCCACGCGTCTTTATATGGTCGCTTAGATGTGAGTGCATCAAATACATCTGCAACAGCAACAATTCTACCTTCGATTGAAATTTCATCGCCTTTTAAACCGTAAGGGTAACCTGTTCCATCCCATTTTTCGTGATGCTCTATTGCCAATGTGTGCGCGAGTTGAAGCAATGGAGAAGATGAATTAGCTAAGATTTTTGCGCCAATTAAGGCATGCTCTTTCATGTGTTCAAATTCTTGCTCTGATAACTTTCCGGGCTTTAATAAAATTGCATCGGGAATACCTATTTTTCCAACATCATGCATAGGCGCTGCCTGATGCAGAAGCTCTGCTTGATTTTCTGACATGCCAATACCTAGCGCAAGAACTTTACTGTACTGGCTCATACGAACTATGTGCTCACCCGTATCGGTATCTTTATACTCTGCGGCACGCCCCAAGCGCTGAACTAAATCTATATGTGCTTGCTTTAATTGCTCTGCTTGTACCAAAGAAAGGTGTGTTTTAACACGCGCTCTTACAATAGCAGGGCTTATTGGCTTGGTTATGTAGTCGACCGCACCTAATTCAAACCCTTTATACTCATCGCTCTCGTCACCAAGGGCTGTGACAAAAATAATGGGGATGTGTGCGGTTTTTGGATTACGTTTAACGTGTTCACATACTTCAAACCCATTCATATGTGGCATCATTATGTCGAGTAAAATGAGTTTGGGTAATTCTTTTTCAAGTAATGTTAAGGCTGCTTCTCCCGATTTTGCAAAGGAGAGTCGGTACTGATTGCCCAGTATTTCTCGCATAACCTTAAGGTTCGCAGGCTCATCATCAACAATTAAAACCCGAGGCCTGTGTGTAGCAAAAATCATCTATATACTCATATATCGTTTAGTTTTTTTAGTAATGCGTCTAATTTGAGAATCGCATTGTCAAAATCAAATTCATCAAATGCATCAGCTATTGCGGCAATGTCATCTGAAAAGGGTTCACCTGAAAACGTTTGCAGGTTCGTCAATGCATTATCGTTTAATTCAGCGTTTTGTGCTGAGTCATAAAGTGCTTCACACAGCTGTGTTAATTCATCAATTGACACTACATTATTTTTACTTTCAGGTTTATCAGTTTGATCACATTCTTTTGTCGTTAATAATTGTGAAATAACAGCCAGTTCAGCTTTTATTGATTGTAAAATATTATCAACGTCCTCGCCTTGTTTAATAGCTTGCTCTAGATTGGATAAAAGTCTCATTAGTGCAATAAGACCAAGGTTTCCAGCAATCCCTTTTAAAGTGTGTATTAAACTATAGCTATTTTGAGTGTTTAGCTGAGGCTCGTTTATAAGTGTGTCGAAGCGTTTGTCATTGTCTTTAATAAATTTAGTGATTTCAGTCAGCTGTTTACACTTCGATCCCCATAACGCTAATCCTTTTTTAAAGTCGATGTGTTTTGCATTTGGATCTGTTTGTGCTATTTCGATTTCTTTTGAAACACCTAAACCAAGTACTTGTGCAATTTCTTGATTTAATTGATTAATGTCAATTGGTTTGTTTGCAAACCCATTCATGCCTGCTTTTTTAGCTAATAGTTTATCTTGCTGTAAAACGCTGGCGGTTAAAGCAATAATAGGAATATTTTTTAACTGTTGTTGTTTTTCTATCTCGCGTATTTTTATCGAAGCTTCAATACCGTCACATTCTGGCATGTGAATATCCATTAAAATGACATCAAAATCGTGTTGTTTGAAGGTGTCAATTGCCTCAAGACCATTACTCGCTTTTGTAACCGCATGGTGATCCCTGGAAAGTAATAACGAGAGAAGCTCAGTATTTTGTTCTATGTCGTCAACGACCAAAATTCTTAGGGCAGGTAACTGTGTATGAAGGCCATCAAAATAGTCAATTTTTTCTTCATCACCCACTTTAAGAGGAAGCGAAAAATAAAAGCAGGTGCCTTTATTTATTTCACTGACTAAATTTATAGTTCCCCCCATCAGCTCAACAAGTTGTTTGCTGATAGTTGTTCCAAGCCCTGTACCACCAAAGCGGCGGGTAGTCGTTCCGTCAGCTTGGACAAAAGGTTGAAAAATAGCGCTCACTCTATCCTTTTCAATCCCAATGCCGGTGTCTTGTACTTCAAAAAATAAATGCCCATTTTGTGTGGTGCTTACGGTAATGGTCACAGAGCCATGCTCTGTAAACTTAATCGCATTGCCAATAAGGTTAGTTAAAATCTGTCTTAACCTGTCTGGATCACCGTAATAGGTATTTTGCACTGATTCTTTAATAATAAGATGAAGTAAAAGATCTTTCTTTTTTGCTTCTAACCAAAACGTTGAAATGATGCTGTCTATAACGGGTTTAAGGCTAAAGTGAACTGCCTCAATGGTCAACTTACCACGTTCTAATTTAGCTGAATCGAGTACCTCGTTAAGCAAGCGAAGAAGCGACCGGGCTGCGTTATTAACGGTAACAAGGTGCTTTTGCTGCTCATTATTGAGTGGTGTATCCATGAGCAGGTCGCTAAAGCCGATAATAGAGTTCATAGGGGTGCGTATTTCGTGGCTCATATTAGCCATAAACGACTGTTTTGCTTGTGCGGCTTCTTCAGCGATGAGTTTCGCTTTTTCGAGCTTCTCTTCGTACTCTTTACGCTCGGTGATATCAACAAACACGCCATCTATCCACTGAGCTTCGTCTTTATTATTAAAGTAAAAACTACCTTGGTCTAATAACCATAAAACTTTACCATTTCTATGACGAATTCTATATTCGATAGAATATTGGCGCTTTTCTTTAACTGCTGAAGTTACTGCATCTATTACTGCCTGTTGGTCAGTTTTTAAAATAAGGTCGTTAAACTCTAAGCAATGCTCAGTAAATTCATCTGATTGATAACCTGTTAACTCTAAAATACTTGGGCTTATGAATAACATACTCCAATTATCATCTAGCCTACATCTAAATACAGCACCCGGCATATTGTTTATTAAAGAACGGTATTTTTGCTCTTTTTCAACAAGGCTGCGTTGTAATTCACGTTGTTCGGTTAAATCAGTGATATAACCAACATAAAGTGGGGTTTGTCCTGGCTGGTTAACTTCACCAATGCCTATTCTAATAGGAAAAAGATGGCCTTCTTTGTGTTTTGCAAAAATTTCACGGTTTACACCGAGCACCTTGTTTGAGTTAACATCTTTTGCATTAGAGAGGTATTCATCGTGATGCTTAGCCAGCTTTTCATCCATTAACATTTTTATATTTTTGTTTTTTACTTCATGTTCTTGCCAGCCAAAAATATGTGTGGCTGAGGCATTAAAACTTAAAATATGCCCTCTGTGATCAATGGTTACTATGGCATCGATGGCTGTTTCGAGTATGGCATTCAGACGAGACTCATCGGCAGACTTTTCTTCTAGCAACATTTTATAACGAACCATTCCGTTAATAACCGCCACGACGCTTGTAATAGCAACCGTTGCTGTAGCAACAGCAATTGCGACAAATGTAAGACCGGCGGATGCGTTAATATCATCGAATAGCAGTGGCGAAGTTGCAACAAAACGGGTTGCTGCCATGCCCATATAGTGCATTCCTGCAACAGCAAGGCCCAAAATAATTGCGCTTATGGTGCGGCTTTGTAGAGGCGTTAATGTAGGGAAAAATTTATCTAAGTTAAATCGACTATAAAGAGCAATAAAAGAAAGTGCTATTGCAACAAATATTGATAAAACAAACATAAGTGGGTCGTAGCGTAATAAAGGAGCCAACTCCATAGCGGCCATGCCGCTATAATGCATTGTGCCAATGCCTGCGCCTAATAATACAGAACATAAACCAAGTATTTTGAAGCTCGCTTTATTGTTAATTAAAATAGAAATTGCAAATAGGCAAGCAAAAAAAGCAGGAAGAAAAGACAATATAGTTATTGTTGGGTCGTATTTAATATTTGTGCAGAGCGAGAAGGCCAGCATACCGATAAAGTGCATACTCCAAATACCGGCCGAAAATATTGCTGCGGCAGTAAATTTTGCTAGGCGTTCATAATTATGAAATTTTGTTTCTTTGGCTAAATCAATCAATCGGGTTGTAAAAAAAGAAGCAAATATTGCTATTAAAACAGATATAGATACTAAAAGAGGGTCGTAAACGCCGTTAACTACTAGGCTAGGGTCGTGGTCTGTAATAAAAAATGCAGATAGCATATTGGCTCAAAAATTAGTCTTTAGGTAGCCAGTTTAATATATTCATCATATAAATAAATACTTAATTAACTAGAGCGGTATAAAAAATGAGTTTGTTTCAATTTTTTAACGTATAGTTTTCAAGTTATTATTTTTTATATTTATTTTGTCAAACTGATAGAGAAGCATTTTGCTATCATATGAATGACACAGATGATAACCAAAATAGGGTTGCATCAGATTAGCGCATAAATATTTGTAGTGAGTACTTAAAATTAGGTCAATGAGAGAAAGCAGTGTTTGATTACCAACTAAAAAAAAGTAAACGAAGAAAAACAGTCGCTATAAAGGTTCATGATCAATCTGTCACTGTATATGCCCCCCATTATGTTGCCCAAAAACAAATCGATAGCTGGTTACTTGAAAAGCAACCCTGGATTGAAGCACAATTAAAAAAGCAGCTTAATGCAGTCGATATTAAGCAGTATCCCCTTATCCATAATAAAATTAAGATATTTTCTGACTGGGTTAAATTAAGTTTTTTAGAAAGCTCATTATCTGATATTCAAGAGCACAATAATGTTTTGTTGGTAACACACTCTACTAGAGTAAAAAATTACAATGGTAAATACGAAAGTTTGATTAAACAGTATTTAGAAGAGAAGTTGGCGGCGTATATTGAAATGCGTATTAACTATTATTGCAAAATAATGAAAGAAGAATTGCCTCAAAAATTAAGTATTGCCATATATAAGCGCCGTTGGGGGAGTTGCAACAGCAGGCGAGAACTAACTTTTAATTTACACCTAATAGGGGCTCCTCATGCCGTTATTGATTATGTAATAGTGCATGAACTGGCTCATTTGCAGTATTTAAACCACAGTAAGGACTTTTGGGCTAGAGTAGAGGCATTTTTTCCTGATCATAAAATTGCATCAGATTGGCTAAAAACACAGGGAACAAGTTTACAGTGGGTGTTTTAAGCTAATTTTAATATAGGAATATAGGAATATAGAAGAAGTGGTGGAGGGAGCTGGATTCGAACCAGCGAAGGCTGAGCCGTCAGATTTACAGTCTGATCCCTTTGGCCGCTCGGGAACCCCTCCACACTATTTTTGTTACATTTGGCCCCACTTAACTTAGCGGTAAGAAAAGTGGTGGAGGGAGCTGGATTCGAACCAGCGAAGGCTGAGCCGTCAGATTTACAGTCTGATCCCTTTGGCCGCTCGGGAACCCCTCCAATGCAACGGCGCTGATAATAGCAAAATGTGCCTTTAAGTAAAGAAAAAAGCTAAAGAAAATTTAAATAAAGCCGATAAATATTCATTACTCATTCCAATCGGCTAAAGTCTATGCAAATCGATGATTTGTTAATCACAGAGCAGCAATTAAGTACTCGGTTAAACCAAAGTGTACATGCAGACCGCCGTGGTGAATTTTCATTGCTGTTAGCAATGCTTTCACAAGATGCTTTAGATTTTAGTCAATTTCATTTACCTAAAAGTGAAATTGAAGATAACACAACTCAAGAAGCGCAGTTAAGAGAGCAATTAGGAGCAGGACCAAAGCAGCCATTAGCACCCAGTGAATTTAATATGCTAATTGGGCAGTTTAATGCACAGCGTTTGTCTTTGGTTGGTGAGAATAAAGGCATGGCCGATATAAAGCTAAATCAGTGTTTAAACCCTGAGCCCTTTTCGATTAGAGATGATGTAAACCACATACCCCTACCCATTATAGATAATTGTGAACTTGCTGTGCGAAGACGTTTACAAAAAGACGAAATAGAAATAGATAATCCAAAAATGGATGTCGCAGGCTTTTATGACGTTCTAACAGACGTAAATCAGCGTGAACCATTACATTTGACGATGGCATAATTTATGATTTCATCAAATAGTGTCTAGTAACACTACCCATCACTGATTAAATTTTACGACTGCGCCAAATCCGAATTGACTAAAAATTGATTTAATGTAAAAAAAGCATCCAAAAATTAAATGCAATTGCTATAATGGCTACAAATGGTATGACATGAATGCCGTTATCATTAAACCAAGGTAATTAGGAACGTAATGAAGAAAACATTCACGCTAAATCACGAGAAAATCAAATACCCTCGTATGGTTGATGCTGCAAAGCATGAAGTGAAAAAATATTTGAAAAGAGAGCGCAACAAAACTCTACCAGAAGATGCAGATTATTGGGCATTTGACTGTAAGTTTGGTAAAACGGTTGAAGATGCGCAAGTGGTTCATGTAGCTGAAATCAGCAACTGTATTAGCGATATTGAAAAGCAAGAATTGATGTCTTTTTACTTAGAAATATTGGCAAAACCTGCACAGCGTCAACAGCTAGACCTTGATAACGACGAGTAATAATTAGCGTTTGTGCATATCAAATTATTTAAATGGGCCATTGGCCCATTTTTTATGCCTATAGATTACCTTCAAGCTTTTTTCTTTTGAGCTAGCTCAAAGTATTTTACATCGTTTTAGGGCTTTAACTGTTAAATTGTTATTAATGCTACCTTTTCCCTCAATATTAACCACTTCATTAATAGAGTTAGTACTAAATCTAAAAGGTTATAAAGGGAGTTGTGTTTAATAAATTTACGAAGCTATGCATTAAATGTGAGTATTTAATTAGCAACGGAGTGAAGTAAATAATGTACTTCACTTAAAAAGAGGGGATTACGCGCTATGGCATTTTTTGTATTTTTTTGCGCTGCCACAAGGGCAATCATCATTCCTGCCAACTTTTATATCAGCGACCGGAAATATAATACCATCGAGATATCGCCACTGGTGTTGCTCTTTTATAAATTGAGAGCGCTCATGTAACACACAATATAGGTTTTGATAAAAATAGGTAGCTTTAAACTCAACGACCCCTTTATTTTCATCGCTGTTTGTTTCAATAACAGATAAGCTTACAAATCGACAACTGGTCGCAAATTCTTTAATTTCATTTATAGGGTTTTCAGCTTGCTTTTCACTTGCATATGTTTGGTATACGTATTTAGCATTTTTTTGTACGTAAGCTGTATACCTAGAGCGCATTAACTGCTCCGGTGTTTCTGATTGTTTATCACCTAATAGCAGTGGTTCACAGCAATCTTCGTAATTTTTTTGGTTTCCACAAAAGCAAGTGTTGTTATTTAAATAATTCATAATTGTTACATAAGATTTAAAACATCATTTTAGCAAGCTTGCTGTATGTAAGGTATATCAAGTACGTCAGAATTTTTAGTAAAACAATATAACTTTGTTTTTGTGTTACTTAAGTTAAGCGATAAGTTGCTCAATAACTGATTGTTTAACATATCAGTCCATGTAATGACCGCTGCAAAGTTACCATTATGCAGTGCGCTACGCAGTACATATTCTAAATTTACTAAATGTTTTTGCCTAATGACTAATAGTTTACTTGTGTCTATTGAACATGAATCAAGCAAAGCTTTACTAGGAACATGATCTGGTGCGATTAACAAAGTCCAAGCATTTAAACTATTGTACTGGTGTAACACCTTCAATAGCTCAAACGTTGCCGATATATCATCTTCAATTTGAATCACGTTAACACAATCAGATAGTTCGTCTTGTTGATAGCTTTTTACTGTTCTTACGGTTATTGGCTGTAACATATCATCTCGCTCACTGGGTTTATATACAGTACATGTATACAGTAGTTTATACAGTGTTATGGCGCAAGTGTTTTTTTGCTATTTTTTTATACAAATTTATATTCTATTTTTAAGGATATGTATTTTAATGTATATATTGTTGATATTTATCGCTTTTATTTAAATTTGAATGTTAGTGGGTGAGTTTTTTTATACAAGCTGAAAAGGTTTGCTTACGTTTTTTATAAATTTAAATTATAGCTCTGTACTGTATACAGTACTTTTACGAGCTAAGTTTCGGGCTTTTACTAAGGGGAAGGGGGGATTAAATGGGCATATTGTAATTGATGAATTTGTTCATATAAACTGGCTGCATAACATTGGGCATCCTTAAAACGCTTTGTTTCTATATATTTTCTTAAATCAGCAAGCGCAACTGTAGCTGGCTCATGACCCTGGCTACTCGATAAGCTAAGCCAAGCAACTCCATGAAATACACTTTGTGGAACACCTTGGCCTTTTACAAAAAACAAGCCTAAATAAAATTGCCCTCGGTGATCACCAGACATTGCCGATAAACGCATCCACTTTGCAGCTAAAGCAGGCTGGTTATTTTTTAAATAATATAGCGCCTTATTAAGCGTACTTTGTTGAGAGCTATCATTTTCAGGCGACGAATTAGTATCGCCTGGCTGTGTCACAAAAGACAAAATGTTGTCTAATTGTTGTTCTAAATCATAACCTGTTGGTGTGGTTTTTATCATATGCTGTCATTCGGTATAGTTAACTACTTCAATAGTTTAGTATATCGCAAGGTAAAATGTCCTGAAAAATATACTTTTTATGATAAAATCTCGCTACTTTTTATTGTTTTAAGTTCATTATGTTAGAAGCTTTATTTAAAATTAACGAAAATGGGTCAACGGTTCGACGAGAATGCATCGCCGGAATGACTACTTTTATCACAATGGTTTACATTGTATTTGTGAACCCTGCGATGTTAGCAGAAGCGGGAATGGATCAAGGGGCTGCTTTTGTTGCTACTTGTATTGCTGCTGCAATAGGTTGTTTTATTATGGGGTTATGGGCCAATTACCCATTAGCTTTAGCACCTGGTATGGGGTTAAACGCCTTTTTTACGTATGGCGTTGTATTAGGTATGGGATACACCTGGGAAGCTGCGTTGGGCGCAGTATTTATGTCGGGTTGTATATTTTTATTATTGAGTTTATTTAAGGTTAGAGAATGGATAATAAATGCCATTCCATTAGTTTTAAAACGGGCTATTGCGACAGGCATTGGCGCATTTTTAGCCTTAATAGCACTTAAAAATGCAGGCATTATTGTGGCAAGCCCCGCTACATTTGTGCAGTTGGGTGACATAACATCTGCGGGACCGTTACTGGCTATATTTAGCTTTTTTATTATTGCGGCATTGTTATATCGTGATTTTAAAAGTGGAGTGTTGATCAGTATTTTATTGGTTACTGCTATCTCACTTGGTTTAGGTTTAGTTGAATACCAGGGAATTATTGCTGCACCGCCTTCAATTTTACCTACTTTTATGCAGTTGGATTTTGCTGCTGCTTTAGAACTTTCAATGCTTAGTGTTATTTTTGCATTTTTGTTTGTCGATTTGTTTGACACGTCAGGTACACTTGTAGCTGTAACGCAAAAGGCTGGTCTTGCAGATGAAAAAGGAAACATGCCACGGTTAGGACGTGCACTCAGTGCCGATAGCTCAGCCACCATTGCAGGTGCAATGTTAGGTACCTCAACAACCACATCTTATATAGAGTCAGTTGCGGGTGTATCTGTTGGTGGGCGTACAGGTTTAACTGCAGTGGTAGTTGGTTGCTGCTTTTTGCTAATGATGTTCTTTGCACCGTTAGCTAATATGGTACCAGCTTATGCAACAGCGGGCGCAATCTTATATGTTGCTGTACTTATGCTACAAAACCTAAAGTTTGTGGACTGGGACGATATGACTGACGCTATTCCAGTAGCCGTTGTGCTGTTAATGACGCCGCTTACGTTTTCAATTGCGCATGGTATTGCGCTTGGTTTTATTTCATATACGGCGGTTAAGTTGCTTTGTGGTAAACGCAGTGAAATAACAATTAGTGTATGGATATTAACCGTGTTATTTATTGTTAAATTCGCGTTTTTATCATAAATAACAAAGTTTTGTTTTGATATATAACTACCAGCGACGTTATGTGATTTATCCCTGTTGGGGAAGCTAAACTCTCGGTTATAAAATTTAATGCTAAAAAAGCCCATACACAGTATGGGCTTTTATATTATTCAGTGGAAAGCTGCTGTTACCATTTCTTTTTTGGAGCAAACAGCACATCTAAATCGTCTTGTTCTTGCTCGTTTTTCTTTTTTAGGGCGCTTGCGTTAGATGCTTTTAGCTCGACGCTAATTTCCTCTAAGTAACGTTCCACTTCTTGACGTTTAGCATTTACATATTCGTCTGAATAAGGCACTGCACTAAGCGTTGCGTAGGCTTTTTCAAAATATTGTCTAGCAGAGCCAACCATACTCGCAGAACGTGCCGAAATACCGCGTTTAATTTGGCTTTCTATATTTATTTTAAGCTGCAATTTCTCAAGCAGTTTGTCTTCGCCTGTAAATACTTGGCTATTAACACGGCCCTTAGTGTGTTCAGAACGTAGGATCACACGTAATTTTTTAATCCCTTGAATTAGCGCAACAAGCTGTTTGTCGTTACTTGGTAATGCTAATGACTCACTACTGGTTCCTTGCACCGGGTTAGAGAGATGCTGTTTCATTTCTTCTAAACGGCTCTTTAGCGCTTTTGAGGTTGGCGAATGCGTAACCATTGTTTTGAGTGCTTCGGCAATTCGGCTTTGTAGAACCCTAATAACGTTTTCAGATAGCGGAATATTAGCCTGGTTCATTAATGCTTCTTCAGTTTCTTCAATGATCGCCTTTTGTTTTGTGAGTTCTTTTCGGCGCTCATTTTCTTGTTTTTCTTTGTGTTGCTGAACAGCACTTACCCAAAGTGCAATCACAACCAAAGCAACTATAAGGACAATTATAATAGACACGATCATGGTGTAATTCTCGGATTCATAACCTAATTTTTTAATATTACATTAAATATAAGCCATCGGGGTAGTTTTGCGCGAATTAACTTCAAATTAGGTAAATTAACTGTCGTTAAATATAAGGACTATGAGATTAATTCGTCTAATCTTGGCTACCTCAAGTATATTTATTATGCTAGCCTTGAGCACCACTTCGATAAATGCACGCTATAAGCTTAATCAACGCTACCAGTAAAACTGATCTAGCTTTATAGAATTGCCTTTATTTATAATAAATTACAACGTAAAAATGCAACCATGAAATTACAACAACTCAGATACATAGTAGAAGTACAAAATCATAAATTAAATGTTTCAGCAACGGCTGAGAGTTTATTTACCTCACAGCCTGGTATTTCTAAACAAGTACGTATGTTAGAAGATGAGTTAGGTGTTCAAATTTTTGGGCGAAGTGGCAAGCATTTAACGCATGTAACTAGTGCCGGTGAAGATATTATAAATATCTCGCGTGAGATACTTTCAAAGGTAGAAGGTATAAAAGCGGTAGCTAACGAGCACACATTACCAGACCAAGGTAAGCTCAATATAGCAACAACGCACACTCAAGCACGTTATGCTTTACCTAGTGTGATTCAGGGGTTTATGAAAAAATACCCTGCAGTATCATTGCATATGCACCAAGGTACACCGCAACAAATATCTGATGCCGCAGCAAGGGGCGATGCCGATTTTGCCATTGCAACTGAAGCGCTTCATTTATACTCTGATTTAGTTATGTTGCCTTGTTATCATTGGAATCGCAGTATTGTTGTTGCAAAGGATCATCCACTTGCTAAAAAAGCCAATAGTTTAACGGTAGCAGATATTGCCGAATACCCGCTAATTACTTATGTATTTGGTTTTACGGGTCGCTCTGAATTAGACAAAGCATTTAGCGCCCATGGGTTAGAGCCGCATATTGTATTTACGGCGACTGATGCCGATGTAATTAAAACCTATGTGCGTTTAGGGCTTGGCGTAGGGGTAGTGGCTTCAATGGCGATTGATGAAATCACTGATACTGATTTAGTCTGCATTGATGCAAGTCACTTATTTGAAGCTAGCACTACAAAAATTGGCTTTAGAAAAGGCAGCTTTTTACGTACTTATATGTATGACTTTATAGAACGATTTGCGCCGCATTTAACTAAAGAGCGAGTGGAGCGCGCGAGTTTATTACGTAATCAAGACGATGTAGATAAGTTATTTGAAGATATAGAGTTACCTGTAAAGTAGCACTGGGTCTGATAACAAAAACCGACTATTTATTGATAGTCGGTTTTTTTGTTTAAGGTTAGCCTAACACTCGATAATGTTAACGGCTAAACCACCGCGCGCGGTTTCTTTGTATTTTGTTTTCATATCATTACCTGTTTCAAGCATGGTTTTTATTACTTTATCAAGTGATACTTTTTGCTCGCCACTACCACGAATTGCCAATCGAGAAGCATTGATGGCTTTTATAGCCCCCATCGCATTACGTTCAATACAAGGAACTTGCACTAAGCCGCCAACAGGGTCGCACGTTAAACCTAAATTATGCTCCATGCCTATTTCAGCTGCGTTTTCAACTTGTACAACATTACCACCCACAATTTCAGTTAATGCTCCGGCGGCCATTGAACACGCAACACCTACTTCGCCTTGGCAGCCCACTTCGGCACCAGAAATAGACGCATTCTTTTTATATAAAATACCAATTGCAGCGGCTGTTAGTAAATAACGCGTGGCAATGTCGCGGTCTACTTCTTTTACAAATGTATGATAGTACATAAGCACAGCGGGTAGAATGCCAGCAGCACCATTAGTAGGAGCTGTTACCACTCGTCCACCGGCGGCATTTTCTTCATTAACGGCAAGTGCAAATAGGTCGACCCAATCCATTGCTCTGAGTGGATCGTTGCTCACTTCGATATTCAGTTTTAAGTATAGGCTGGGTGCACGTCGTTTTACTTTTAAACCGCCAGGTAAAATTCCTTCTGTACGCATTCCGCGCTCAATACAGGCTTTCATTACTTGCCAAATATGAAATAACTCATCTTTTATAGCGTCTTCGGTTCGAAGTGTGCGTTCGTTTTTCATCATCAAGCTAGATACACTCAGGCCTGAGTCTTTACACATTTCAAGTAGCTCTTTTGCGCTACTAAAAGGATATGGCGCTGGGTTTTCTTCTCTAATATCGAGCGCTGCTTGCTTTTCGTTTTCAAATTCTTCGTCGGTAACAATAAAGCCGCCGCCGATAGAGTAGTACACTTTGCTATAAAGCTTTTCACCATTAGCTGAAGCAATAATCTCCATTGCATTAGAGTGCTTTGGGAGCGTTTTACGACGATGAAAAATAATAGCACCTTGCTTAGGAAAGTTGGCTTTGTGTGTTTGGTTTAAATAAATAACTTGTTCTTGCTCGATAGTTAATAAAATATCATCGACTAAATCGGCATCGATTGTTTCTGGGTCATAGCCTGCTAAGCCAAGTACAACAGCTTTGCCAGAACCATGACCTATACCTGTTTGACCTAACGATCCATATAGCTCTACTTTTATATCGGTAACACTTTTTAATAGCTGTTTTTCATGGAGTTCATTAACAAATAAGCGTGATGCGCGCATTGGGCCAACGGTGTGTGATGACGAAGGGCCAATACCAATGCTAAACATATCAAATGCACTGATCATAGTGTGTGTCTCTTATTAATTTACTCAGCCCGAGGCTGCTCTTTGAACGGTCGAGCATAATAACGCGGAATTGTTAGCATGTAACTATTATTAACGAAGATTTAAACTGGTAAGGCTAGTTGTTTTGTAAAGTTTTTTATAATGCTAGCAGTTGCTCCCCAAAGTAACCCATGGGGGGTAACAAACCCCTGTAGGGTTATTTCTTTACCAAAACGTTGAAATGGCAAAGGTTGCCAGTTAGCTTCAGTGCTTAATTCATTTAAAGAGAGTAAAAAGCTAGCCTGTACTTCATTGTGATCGTTTACCCACTGCGTATTTTTATGCAAAACACATACGTAGGGACGAATACTAAACCCTGTTAAAGTGGAGTACTCTGGTAAATTGCCAAGGACATTTACGTCTTTGTGCGCAATGTTTAACTCTTCTTTCAATTCACGTAGTGCCGTTGTACGAAGCGTTTTGTCGCTTGCCTCATATTTACCACCGGGTAAGCAAATTTCACCTGGGTGATGATGCAAATAAGTAGGGCGCTTACACAGTAAAATATGTGCATGCCCAGCTACATCTATAATGGGCAGCATAACGGCACTGGCGCGTTTATTTCGAGAGTCTTTTATTTGATTTGGCGCAGCGGTTGGGCTTAATTGAAAACGCGTTTTAATAAAGTCACTATTCAAGATCACCTACTCTTTAATAAAGGTAAAATTTTATTTACCTTATCGTAAGTCTCTTGGTATTCCAATTCGACTTTAGAATCAGCGACAATTCCGCCTCCGGCCCAACAGTAAATATGCTGCTCATAACAAACTAAAGTTCGAATAGTAATACTGGTATCCATATTACCGCAGGCACTTAAATAACCTATAGAGCCACAGTAAACACTGCGCTGATGAGGTTCTAGTTCTTCTATAATTTCCATCGCGCGTATTTTGGGTGCTCCAGTAATAGACCCCCCAGGAAAAGCGGCCTCGAGTTGATCAACGGCTGTTTTATTAATATCAAGTTCGGCGGTCACTGTACTTACTAAATGGTGTACGGCCGGAAAACTTTCAATTGCAAATAAAGAAGGCACTTTAACGCTGCCGGGTTTGGCTACTTTACCTAAGTCGTTACGAAGTAAATCTACAATCATCACGTTTTCTGCGCGATCTTTGGATGAGTTTGCAAGTTTTAACGCTTGTGCACTATCTTCGTGGGCGTCAGCTTTACGTGCAAGTGTCCCTTTTATTGGTTTAGTTTCTACAATATTGTTTTGAATCGATATAAAGCGCTCAGGCGAAATTGACAAAATAGCGCCTGCAGGGTGATTAATAAAACTTGAAAAAGGCGCTTTATTAGCTTCGCGTAATTTAACATACGCTGACCAAGGGTCACCGCTATATTGGGCTTTAAAGCGCTGCGCTAGATTAATTTGATAACAATCACCGCTTTTTAAATAGTCTTCAATTACAGCAAACTTTTTGGCGTATTGTGTTTGGCTCATATTAGAAAACCACTCAGACGTTAACTCAAACTTTGCGTCAATTGGAGTTGATGCTAGATACTTCTCGTAAAGCGCGCGTCTTTCAACATGTGGCTGTGAAACATAAAACCACGCATTTTGCTGTCTATCAAAAATAAGTGCATCTAAATAAAGGCCTACAGCCATTTGCGGTAAGTGTATATCTTGCTCTGCTATGGTTGGCATTTTTTCAATTATACGACCCAAGTCATAGCCGAAATAACCTAACCAGCCTCCATTAAATGGCAAGTCAAAAGGTGCTTTTGTGTCACTGAGTTTGCGCAAATGGGTATTCATTATCTCAAAACAGCTTAGCTCACTTTGCTCGCCATTGAATAATGTTTTGTTATCGCTCACTTCAAGCAAGTGTTCAGGTTCTATGGAAATTATGTCGTAGCGACTATTTACATGGTCGCTATAAGCAGAGTCGAGCAGTATGGCATGAGGCAGATGAGAAAAATGCGAAAATACATCAATACAATTTTGTGTTATTGATAATTTTATACAATTATTTTTATTGTTTAGCATTTACTACCCCTATAAGAACTGGCTCCAAACGGGCTGGGAGGGTATCATAAGTCAAATTTTTTTGGCAGCGTTTAGTATAAAATCAACGTTGTAATTAAAACAGTACAAACCACCGTCACCGGTTTGGTATAGATTACGCTTAAGCGTAAAGCTAACTTAAGGAACCATTATGAGTACAATCCGTCAGCAAGACTTTATTGATAGCATTGAAGATGCATTGCAATATATTTCGTTCTACCATCCACTTGATTTTGTTCAAGCATTAGAAAAAGCTTACAACAAAGAACAAAGTAAAGCTGCTAAAGATGCTATTGCGCAAATTTTAATTAACTCGCGCATGTCGGCTGAAGGCAAGCGTCCGCTTTGTCAAGATACAGGTATTATTACGTGTTTTGTAAAAGTGGGTATGGATGTTAAGTGGGATAAAACAGACTTAACAGTTCAACAAATGGTTGATGAAGGTACTCGCCGTGCGTATTTGAATCCAGACAACCCGCTTCGTGCTTCTATTGTTGCAGACCCTGCTGGTACTCGTAAAAACACAAAAGATAATACACCTTCGGTTGTTCACATCGATTTGGTAGCTGGTGGCGAAGTAGAAGTCATGGTTGCAGCAAAAGGTGGCGGCTCTGAAAACAAAAGTAAAATGGTTATGTTAAACCCTTCAGACGATGTTGCTGCCTGGGTAGAAAAAACACTGCCTACAATGGGTGCTGGTTGGTGTCCACCAGGCATGCTGGGTATAGGTATTGGTGGCACAGCAGAAAAAGCTGCAGTAATGGCTAAAGAGTCATTGATGGATCCGGTTGATATCCATGAGCTTATGGAGCGTGGGGCGGAAACTACAGAAGAAAAGCTTCGTCTAGAAATATTCGAACGTGCAAACAAACTAGGTATTGGTGCACAAGGCCTGGGCGGGTTAACAACGGTTGTTGATATTAAAATTAAAACCGCTCCTACCCATGCAGCTTCAAAACCAGTGGTGATGATCCCTAACTGTGCAGCAACTCGTCACGTGCACTTTACTTTGGATGGTTCAGGTCCTGCTGATTTAAAAGCGCCAAAGCTTGAGGATTGGCCTGAAGTGACTTTTGAAGTGGGTGAGGGGACACGTCGTGTAAATTTAGACACGCTGACGAAAGATGATGTTCAAGAATGGAAAATGGGTGAAACCGTTTTACTTTCAGGCACCATTTTAACTGGCCGTGATGCAGCGCATAAACGTTTGCAAGACATGATCAACTCTGGCGAAGGCTTACCTGAAGGCGTTGATTTTGATAATAAATTTATATACTACGTTGGCCCTGTAGACGCTGTTGGTGATGAAGCGGTGGGCCCTGCAGGCCCAACTACAGCAACACGTATGGATAAATTTACCGATATGATGCTAGAAAAAACTGGCATTGTAGGCATGATTGGTAAAGCAGAGCGCGGCCCTGCAACGGTTGAATCAATCAAAGAGCATAAATCTGTTTACTTGATGGCTGTAGGTGGTGCTGCGTATTTAGTATCTAAAGCGATTAAAAAAGCGCGTGTAGTTGCGTTTGAAGATTTAGGTATGGAAGCGATTTACGAGTTTGAAGTTGAAGACATGCCTGTAACGGTTGCAGTAGATAGCGAAGGTGCCAATGCACATACGCAAGGTCCTGCGATTTGGAAGGCAAAAATTGCTGAGCTTGATAGCAAATTAAAGTAATTGTTACCTTTGTTTATGAAGCGAGCCATGTGCTCGCTTTTTTATTTTAAAATCATCAATATTGAGTGAAAACTGATCTTACCAGTTGTGTGGTAATTGTTTATATAAATATAAATCATTAAATAACAATTGCTTGCGTGTTAATGGTGGATGTATTAAAAACTTTACGTAAAAATCAATAGTTACGCTAACGTAAACGTAAAGAAGTGTACCCTTGTGTTATTTTAGTTTTAATGTCTATTTTTGTAATTTATTTTAAATTTTTTATTTGTTAATAAGTTATAAGTTGATTATTTAATTTAATCACTTGGTGTTTGTTAGCTTTATCATCTTGATGTGTGGCGAACACTATCTTGAAGTGGTAAAGTCTCGACAATTTCCAGCGCGTACACCCTCTCACGGGTCAATTTTTCGGAGTATTTTAAGTGGCTGTGTTTAATCAAGTTGAATTTGATAACCATGAACAAGTAGTCTTTTGTTCTGACAAAGAGTCAGGTTTAAAAGCAATTATTGCTGTGCATAGTACCAAGTTGGGGCCTGCTGTTGGTGGGTGTAGAATGTGGGATTACGCTAAAGATGAAGACGCAGTGTATGATGTTTTGCGTTTATCAAAAGGGATGACTTACAAAAACGCGGTTGCGCGCCTTCCTTTTGGTGGTGGAAAATCTGTCATTATTGGTAACGCCAAAGAAATTAAATCGGAACAACTTTTTCGTGCATTTGGTCGCCAATTAGAGCGTTTAAATGGTAGCTATTATTCAGCAGAAGACGTCAATATTACGTGTGCCGACGTTGCTTTAATGAACAAAGAAACAAATTACGTTCTTGGCCTTGAAGGCAAAAGTGGAAACCCATCTCCTTTTACTGCATACGGCACTTTTTTAGGTATTAAAGCTGCACTGCAACATCAACGCGGCCACCAAGACTTCTCGGGCATAAAAGTAGCTGTACAAGGTTTAGGGGCTGTTGCTTACGGCTTGTGTCAGCACTTAGCTGATGCAGGTGCTAAGTTGTTTGTGACAGATATAAACCAGGTTGCAATTGATCGTGTTGTTAACGATTTTGGTGCAACAGCTGTTGGTATTGATGACATTTATGACTTAGATGTAGATGTGTATGCACCCTGTGCATTAGGCGCAACCATAAACGATGACACTATACCTCGTATTAAAGCAACCATTATTGCTGGTTGTGCTAATAATCAGTTAGCACAATCACGCCATGGTGAAATTATTCGTGAAAAAGGCATTTTGTATGCGCCAGATTACGTTATAAACGCAGGGGGTATTATTAATGTTTATTACGAAACTGCGCCAGAAGGTTATACCGTTGAGGCCTCTAATAAACACGTTGAGGGTATTTTTAATACGCTAACAGAAATTTTTGCTCGCAGCGAAAAAGAGCAAAAATCGACGCACTTAATTGCAGATGAGCTTGCTCAAGAAATAATACAAAATGGCCTTTAGGTTTATATTTAGGTCTTGAAGAAAGGGGATGCATTTGCGTCCCCTTTTTTGTTATTAATGCTATTTTTATGAAACAACGTTACACTTTATTTTTAATTAAGTGTGGTATGTATAATGACGTCAACTTCGAATATGCAGCCTATCGACTTTGATAGCTGGCCTCGTAAACAACATTTTGAACTATTTAAAAATTTTACCCAGCCATACTTTAATGTGTGTGTTCAGCTAAACGCACAAAAACTGTTTGATTACTGTAAGGCTCAAAATATATCGTTTTTTCAAGCCTATGTTTATTGCACACTAAAAGCTTGCTTCGCTTATGAACCAATTATGTTACGAATTATAGAATCCAAGCCCTGGTTACTTACAAGCATCCGTGCAAGTGTTGTTGAACTTGATGAAGACGAGTGCTTTGTATTTAGTTATTTTGATTATTTGGGCTCTTTCAAAGAGTTCTCAGCCAATAGCGACAAAGTAAGTAAACAATCTAAGTCAAACTCACTATTTAGCGACGCATTTGCCAATACAGAGGGGCAAGCTGATTTAATTCATATATCTGTTTTACCATGGCTTAATTTTAGCGCTTTTTCACATGCATTTAGCGAAGGGCAAAGTTTAGGGATCCCTAAATTTGTATTTGGTCAATACGACAAAGAAGCTGGCACGATGCCACTGTCTGTTGACGTACATCACTCTTTAATGGATGGTCTACACGTTGCGCGCTTTGTAAAGGTGTTACAAGCTGAGTGTGATCATTTTAAATGTAAATGACGGTAGTAAAAAAAGTATTTTAAAAATCTATAATAACCACAGCAGTTGAAAATTCATCCCGGTGAACATATTTATAAAGGCACATATATGTTTAGGGTATTGCCATGATAAATGGACTGTTAATTGGTGTTTTAGTGTTATTTGTGGCGATACTTTGGCAATGGCCTTCTATCCAAGCCTCCCTTTGGCGCAATAAGTATCAACGTATGGGTTTAAGCTCTCAGCAAAAAGATATCTTATTGCGCTGTATGCCTATTTACCGAAAGATGACGGATGCTGATAGAGCCAAACTTGAGAGACATATTGTTTGGTTTTTAAATGAAAAGCGCTTTATTGGCTGCGATGGATTAAAGCTCACACCTGCCATGAAACTTATTGTTGCTGCTGATGCCTGCGTACTCGTGCTTAACAAGCCGTGGCCTCTTTATACTAATGTAAAAGAAATACTATTGTACCCAAGTGCTTATTACGCACCGCAAACCACGCGCGATAGTGCTGGTTTAGTCAGTTATCATAATACGGTGAGACAAGGTGAATCGTGGCCTGGGGGAACATTGGTACTCAGTTGGCATGATGTATTAGAAGGAAGCCGCTTACCCAGTGATGGGCATAACTTGGTGTTTCACGAATTTGCTCATCAGTTAGATCAGGAAACAGGTAAAACAACAGGTACGCCACTTTTAAAAAGCTCGGCGGATTATAAAGAGTGGGCAAGGGTATTTAGTCGTGCCTTTACGCAGCTTAAAAGTCATGTGGCGTATAGTATGCCTCACGTTGTTCATAGTTATGGCGCAACAAACGAGGCCGAATTTTTTGCGGTGATCACCGAAACCTTTATTGAAAAACCAGCAGAGTTACGGCGCTACGATCCAGAAATATATAGAATGCTGGTTAACTACTATCAATTTGACCCCATTTCTTGGCATTAAACGTAATAAACTGCGCTTTATCAAATAACGCTGGTAACTTTTGGTTGTTTTTGTTGCAATCGGTTAAAACAAACAGCAACAATAATAAGCGAGAAAGTTATGAAGAAATTGCTGCATACGGCGTTGGCTTTGTCAGTGTCATTAGCTCTTGGGCAAGCACATGCTGAATCAACCGATAAAAAAGATGAACAAAAATGGCAAGTAGATTCTCCTAAAGGGCAATTTGTTGACGCTAAAATTAGCGTAGAACAAGGCACATGGATGAACATTGATATTAGCCCAGATGGCAAAACCATTGTATTTGACTTACTAGGCGACATTTACACAATGCCAATGAGTGGCGGTACAGCAACACAATTAACCTCTGATATAGCATGGCAAATGCAACCTCGTTTTAGCCCCGATGGTAAACACATTGCGTTTACTTCTGATCAAGGTGGCGGCGACAATATTTGGGTTATGGATTTAAACGGTGAGAACCAAAGTGCAGTAACCAACGAAACGTTTAGATTATTAAATAGTCCAGCGTGGAGCCCTGATGGCGATTTTTTAGTGGCGCGTAAACACTTTACGGCTAGTCGTTCACTAGGTGCTGGTGAAGTATGGCTATACCATAAAGCGGGTGGTAAAGGGGTTCAGCTGACTAAACGCGAGAACGACCAAAAAGATTTAGGTGAGCCAATGTTTTCACCTGATGGGCGTTATGTGTATTTTTCTCATGATGCTACACCAGGCAAAACGTTTCACTATTCGAAGGATTCTGTAGCGGGTATATATAAAATTAAGCGCTACGATCGTGAAACAGGTGAAATAGAAACAATTATTGATGGTATGGGTGGCGCAATTAGACCAACTCCATCGCCAGATGGAAAAACGCTTGCTTACATTAAGCGAGACGACTTTCAAACTAGTTTGTATCTTTATGATTTAAGCACGGGTGAGCACACTCAGGTATACGATAAGTTAGAGCGTGACATGCAAGAAACGTGGGCTATTCACGGTGTTTATCCTACAATTGCCTGGACACCCGATAATAAAGAATTGGTATTTTGGGCGGGTGGTAAAATTCAATCTGTTGACGTGACTGACAAATCAGTTAGTCCGATTGCATTTAAAGTAGAAACCACTAAAAAGATTCAACCAGCGCTTCGTTTTACTCAAAATTTAGACACTGATGAATTTGACGTAAAAATGCTGCGTAATGTACAAGTAAGCCCCGACGGTGAAACCGCTATTTTTGAAGCGTTAGGCTATATTTATAAACGCGATTTAGAATCTGGAAAAATTAAGCGTTTAACAAAACAAACAGATCATTTTGAATTATTTCCGCAGTATTCTCGCGATGGTAAAAAAATAGTTTACACCACGTGGAACGATAACAAGCAAGGGCAAGTGCGCGTTGTATCTTCTCGCAGTGGTCGAGGCGACACAATTACACAAGAGCCAGGCAAGTATGTAGAACCAACGTTTAGCCCAAATGGTAAAACGGTTGTTTATCGCAAAGCCAGCGGTGGCAGTATTTTAAATCCTAAATGGTCATTGAACCCAGGTATTTATAGCGTTAGCGCAAAAGGCGGTGAAAGTGAACTGATTTCTAAAAGTGGATATCAGCCACAATTTGGGGCTGACAACGACCGTGTATTTGTAATGAGTCCATGGCCAAAACCATCGCTGAGTGTTGTAGAGCTAGAGAGCAAAAAAGTATCTAAACTTTATGAATCTGAGCATGCTACTGAATTTAGAGTATCTCCAGATGGGGAGTATCTTGCTTTTGCTGAGCGATTTAAAGTGTATGTAACGCCATTAGTTGAAAGTGGGAAGGCCATAAATATTGGACCTAAAGACAGTAAATTCCCTATAGAGCAGCTATCTGTGCGTGCTGGTGAAAGTATTAGCTGGAGTGCCGATAGCAGCAAACTTTATTGGACACTAGGGCCTGAGCTTTACCATGCAAATTTAAACGGTGTATTTGCGATTAACAGTAAAAGCGACGCTGATTTTAAAGTTAAAAATGGCGAAAACATCGGATTTAGTAAGAAGGTGAATGAGCCAAAAGGCATGATTGCTTTAACTGGCGGTAAAATTATTACGATGAATGGTGATAAAGTCATTGAAAACGGAGTAATAATTACTGATGGCAAGCATATAAAAGCTGTAGGCCCAGCTTCTGAATTAAGCATACCAAAAGATGCAGACGTTATAGACGTTACAGGTAAAACCATCATGCCAGGTATTGTTGACGCCCATGCTCATGGTTCTCAAGGGAGCAATGAAATAATTCCTCAGCAAAATTGGAAAAACTTTGCAGGTTTAGCTTTAGGTGTTACGACTATTCATGATCCCTCTAACGACACCACCGAAATATTCACTGCAAGCGAAATGCAAAAAGCAGGCATGATTGTTGGTCCGCGTATTTTCTCTACAGGAACTATTTTGTATGGGGCTAATATGCCGGGTTATACCTCGCATATTGATTCGTTAGAAGATGCTAAATTTCACTTAGAACGCTTAAAGAAAGTCGGTGCTTTTAGTGTTAAATCATACAATCAACCCCGTCGTGAGCAGCGCCAACAAGTCGTTGAAGCAGGTCGCGAACTTGAAATGATGGTTGTGCCAGAAGGCGGTTCGCTACTGCAACATAATTTGAGCATGGTGGTTGATGGGCATACAGGTATTGAGCATTCCATTCCTGTAGAAAACATATACGATGATATAAAACAATTATGGTCACAAAGTGATGTGGGTTACACACCAACGCTTGTTGTTGCCTATGGTGGTATATGGGGTGAAAACTATTGGTATGATAAAACTGACGTGTGGAACCATCCACGTTTAAGTAAGTTTGTGCCTCAAAATCAGTTGCTGCCGCGTTCTATGCGTCGTGTTAAAGCACCCGATCATCACTATAATCATTTTAACAACGCACGTGTGTCGGCTGAGCTACAAGACTTAGGTGTTTTAGTTAACTTAGGAGCGCATGGTCAACGTGAGGGGTTAGGTGCACATTGGGAAATGTGGATGTTTGCCCAAGGTGGCATGACGCCACTAGAAGCCATACGCGCATCAACACTCGATCCAGCTAAGTACTTAGGGCTTGATAAAAACGTAGGCTCGCTTGAAGTGGGTAAACTGGCTGATTTAATGGTGATTGATGGCGATCCGTTAATTGATATTCGCAGCTCTGATAAGGTTGATTATACAATGATTAATGGTCGTTTATTTAATGCAGAAACGATGAATGAGGTTGGCAAAAAAGCACGCCAGCCGCTTTATTTTGAAAAGTAAGAATTTTAATTAACGTCTTTAAAAAGCGGCTTTTATGCCGCTTTTTTATTTTACAAATTATAAACAGCAGGCATAAAAAAACCGCTTAACGCGGTTTCTTTTAAAATCATTAATGTTGATTAAACAACACCGCGCGGTAGGCGACAGTCATGATCTTTACGCGCTAGGATTACAATCCACAATTCTTCTGCGGTGTAACCATCTTCACTTTGTGTAACCACAGTGAATGGCGCTTTTTTCTGAGCAGTAACAGGCGCAGCTTTTTTGGTTTTAGTTTTTTTAGCTGGCGCTTTTTCAGCAGGTGCCGGTGTTGCTTTACCACTGCTTAATTCTTTAGTTAGCTCAGCTACGTCAGCTAGGCGTAAGTTTTTTCCGCCATCGATGCTGTACCAGCCTGGTTTAGTTGTAATTTCAGGTTTTTTACCATTAGCAGCTTCATACGCTGCTTCAAAGGCAGATAGTACTTCTGTTTTGTCTAGTTTGCTCATCAGAGACCCTATACGTTGTGAACACAGATAAAGAGAAGCTATTTATACCTATTTTGAATCAGTTTTTCAATTTTTTGCGATTTTCCTTCCATTTTAAAGCAATAAACGCCAAAATTTGCACAAAATTCAGTGCAAAGTAAGGTTACGCGTATGCAACGTCAAGAATTTAACCAATTATTAAATGATATTTTAAAGCCTCACAATATTAAGGATTTTTGCCCAAATGGATTACAAGTTGAGGGTAAAAATGAAATAAAAAAAATTGTTACCGGAGTAACAGCGAGCCAAGCTTTAATTGACGCTGCAATTGATGAGCAAGCAGACGCTATCTTGGTCCATCATGGTTATTTTTGGAAAGGCGAGTCTCAACCTATTACCGGGATGAAAAAGCGAAGAATAGGCGCCTTATTGGCTAACGATATTAATTTATTTGCTTATCACCTCCCTTTAGATATTCACACAGAGATTGGTAATAACGCGCAGCTTGCAAAATTATTAGATATTGAAATTCAAGAAGGCCTTGAGCCTGTTGCTAACAGTGTAGCAGTGAAAGGGCGCCTTAAAACAGCGCTAAGTGGAGATGAATTTGCATCAAAAATAGCTAAGGTGCTTAATCGAGCCCCTCTCACAAGCTTAGTTCGTTCAAGTAAAATACAAACTATTGCGCTGTGCACTGGTGGAGGTCAAGGTTATATTGATTTAGCTGCGGAGCAAGGTATTGACGCTTATTTAACAGGTGAAGCGTCTGAGCAAACTATTCATAGTTCACGAGAACAAAATATTGATTTTTTTGCAGCAGGGCATCATGCAACCGAACGCTACGGTATAAAAGCTCTGGGCGAGCTACTTGCTCTGGAGTACGGTTTTGAGGTTAGCTTTATTGATATTGATAATCCTGTTTAAGGTGCTGTGATATTTAAGATTATTAATTTTAGTACTCGTTATATTTTAAAATTTAAAGCCTTGAATTTAACGCCAGTTAAATAGGGGCGACAACGGATAGTGTACAAGCTCTGCTCTAATAGACTTTATTTACTTATATTGAAGTGAGGGCGTGTTTAAATTTGTTGTCTAGTGAGTTGAGTATAAATTGAGAGTGTTCAGAGCGAGGGAAGTAGACACGCTTTCTTTATATACACTGCTTAAATGAAAGCAAATAAAATAAACCGGTTGTAAAAGTAAGGTAAGTGGTTTGGTCTCTCATAAAGATCTTTTAATTTACTTAATTCGTTATGTATTTCTAGTTTTATTAAAAATGACCTTATAAGGACCGCAATGGAAGGTGTTTTAGCTCTACTTGAGCAGTACGGCTTATTTGTTTACCTATTGCTATTTGGCTATTGTGCATTGAAAAGCGGCTGGTTACCTTTATTTGCAGGTTATGCTGCTCAAATCGGCGCGCTTGATATTAAATTAGTTATTTTAGCTACTTTTATGGGAGGGTATATTGGCGATGAGATACGGTTTGCTCTTGCAAGAGCTTATGGCAGTTCATGGCTTGAAAAACCTAATAAAATTGGTCAACTATTTAAAACAGCGAGTGCGCTTGCTAACCGTTACGGCATGGCTTACATTTTTTTATATCGATACCCCAAAGGTATGCGCACAATTGGAGCACTCCCTGTAGGGCTAACCGATATATCTTGGCCCCTATTTAGCACCTTAAATGCCTGTTCAGCTGCTTTATGGGTCATTATTTTAGTTGGCGGAGGCTATACTTTTGGAGCTACATTTGAGTCTAAAGGTGTAGAGAGCTTAACCGCACTGAGTATATTATTGTTAGGGATATTTTTAGTTATACTCTATCGGCTTTGGACAAAACACCCACCTACAAAAACAACTACAGTAAAGTGACGTTATTGTTTAGCAAAAAATCTAGCGAAGAGCTTTACCCACATATCATAAATTATTGATACTTTGTGCTTTGCTCGACAAACATTCATTGTAAACAAATCAAATTTACAGGTTAACAGTTGGCTTTATGCAAGTTGTTTAAAGTGCCTCAGGGTCTAGCCATCGACGGACTTTTATCCACGTTGTTCCTACAACTTCATGGCTGTATTGCGTTACGGCTAGTAGTGCTTGCGCATTTGGAACGAGCTGTTTATGAAAAGGAAGCGCTGAAAAATTGTGAAAGTCAGTTGCTGCAGGAATGGTTATTACACCTTGGGCTAAAAACAAGTCCTGGGCTCTTGGCATATGCAATACCGAAGTTACTAACGCTACTTTAAAATCAACTAGCTTAGGCGCCAGTAGCGCCGCTTCTTGCGCTGTATCCATTGCCTTTGGGTTTTGCAAAAGCCTATTTTTATTAATGCCTAGCTCAATGGCGGTTTGATACATCAAGCTGCTGTTAGTAATATTCTCATAACCGCCGCCAGAAACAATAAGCTGTGATTTTGGGTAGTACTTAGCGAGTTTGACTCCTTCAACTAGTCGGGTTAGCGCGCAATTACCTAATTGGTTATTGGCACTTAAGACAGGGTTAGGATTTATATCGCACCCAAGCACTACTATTTTGTCTAATTCTGGGTGTTTTGAAGGGTGAAAAGAAAGGCTTGTTGGCTCGTTGTTTTTTAAAATTTGGTTAGCAACAAATGGTGTACTGATTGCCAACAATGTTGAAAGCCCAAAAAATGCAATTACTAAAGAAAACTTGCGACCCTTGAATGCCAAAAACAAAGCTATAAGTGCAAAAAAACCAAGTAAAGGGAGCGGCATAAGCAAGCCGCCAAGTAACTTTTTCAAAGCGAACATAATGAGCAACATAAAAGCAATAATTTAAGTTATGTTACTCATTAATGAGTAGTTTATCGACCGTTATTTAACTTACACGTATTTAAAAAGTGGCGATATACAGGGTTATCTTTCATATCTTTTTTCATCGCTAAGTACATTGGTCGAGTTAAACCTAGTGCACCTAGTGGAATCGATTTGATGAGTCCTTGGCTTTCGTATGGTGTAACCAACCAATCAGGTAATGCAGCTACACCCATTCCAGCACTGACTAGCTGAAAAATTAGTAGCCCTTGATCTACGTTTTTTAACGTTCCGTCAAAACGTGCATTTTGAATGAAATGTTTAAATATATCTTGGCGTTCGCGCGGAATAGGATAAGAAATAATGGTTTCATTCTTTAAGTCTAACGCTGTAACGTATGCTTTTTTAGCAAGATCGTGATCAGGTGCAACAATTAACTTTAACTTAAAGTCGAATAAATGGGCATACTCTAGCTTATCGGGTTCACGAATGTCTGATGTGAGTACTAGGTCTAATTCATCGTTAAGTAAGTCTGGAATTGCGTCATAACTAAAACCACGTTCATAATCAATTTTTATATCTGGCCAAAAGTTATTAAAATCTTTAATTGTTGGAAGTAGCCAGTGAAAACAAGCATGGCATTCTACACTTAAACGTAATTTTGAAATTGGCTGATTAAGGCTCTCTTTTAAACGACATTTAGTTGCTTCAATTTTCGGCAGTATTTCGTGGGCTAACTCAAGCAATAACATGCCTTGCGGGGTAAAACGCACAGGCTGCGTTTTGCGTTCAAACAGCTGGCAGTCTAACTTGTTTTCCAAGTCTTTAATTTGATGTGATAAAGCCGACTGAGTTAAGAATAATTCGCGGGCAGTATTCACTAATGAACCGGTTTCTTTAAGGGTTGCAATAGTTTTTAAGTGTTTTATACCAATCATCTTTAATAATTCTCATGGAAAATTTGAGTAGTGCTCATTATTTTTCAATACTACGCTTATATAAAAAACGTTTCAACGTCTAGACGTCTAAATTAACCTAATAAATATAGTTTTACTGATTAATATTTTTATAGTTTAGCGTAAGTAACTAGATTAAAGCCGATTTTTTACTGCTTGTATTAATTTACTTCATGTTTAAAGGTAAAGGGGCTGGTATAAAAAATTTTTAACTCGCTTAGTTAACTAACGCTAATAGATAAAAAAGTAGTGACCTTTGTAGAAAATAAAAATACTTTGGAGTGTAGGAAGGTTGATCTTTGGTGATTGACTTTACAGCTGTCAGTTTGTCATGCAGGCAAACATAATTTATGTATTGTGGTCATTCCTAATAAATAGGCAATAACGAACAATAAACCCAAAAGTATGCTGCCTTTTGGGTTATTTTTGGGGCTATTTGCTCTTTGTTGCTGGGTATTTATTTACCCCACTAGGTTATATACCTCGCGCCGCGCTCAAAGTGCCCCAAGCCTTAACTTTACAGATGTGGGGCTAAAGTGGTTGATTAATTAGTAATATAGCTTCTTTTGCTGGAACTGGTTTTGACATTAAATAACCTTGTCCGTATTCACAATGCGTAGTTTGCAAAGTCTCTAGCTGTCCGGTGGTTTCAATTCCTTCAGCAACAACTTCAAGTTTTAACGACTTAGCAAGTGACAAAATAGCCTCAACCAAGGGATTTGTTGAATCTTGTACATGATCGATGAAGCTTTTATCGATCTTCAGAATATGAATGGGCAGCTGATGTAAGTAGCCTAGTGCAGAGTAACCTGTTCCAAAATCATCAAGACATAGTTTTACTTTTAGAGGTGAGAGCCCTTCGATAATTTGTGTGGCGAGCTCTAAGTTTTCTATTAATCCAGATTCGGTTATTTCTAAGCACAAAGAACCTAAAGGCAATTGGTATTTGTTATAGATAGCGTGGACCTGAGCTACAAAATCTAGGCTTGCAAAATGACGCGATGATACATTTACTGTCACTTTTAAGAAACGATGACCTTGTTGGTGCCACTTTGAAATATGCTGTGCAGCTAAGTCGAGTAGGTGTAAATCCAGGTTAATTATTTGGCCTGTTTTTTCTGTAATAGGAATAAAGTCATTAGGTGAAACAAACCCTTTTTTAGGGTGGTGCCAACGCACAAGTGCTTCAAAGCCAATAACGTGGTTATCTAAGATTGTAAAAATTGGCTGAAAGTAGAGTTCAAATTCGTTGTGTTCAATACCGTGCTGTAGGTCGTTTTCTATGTCGGCGTGTGTTTTAAGCTTTTTTCTCATTGTGTTGTTAAAAAACTTAACTTGTCCGCGGCCTGTTGATTTAGCCTCGTACATAGCGGCGTCTGCTTGTTGCAGTAACAGGTATGCTTTATCGTCAACATTATCAGTATAGGCAATACCTATGCTGGTAGAGGCTTGCAATAAATGGCCATCAACATTTATTGGTTTAGAAAGTGCTTCTTTTATGCGCCCTAGTGCCTCTTTAACTTGATTACGATGTGTAATGTTTTCCATTAAAATAGCAAACTCGTCGCCACCCAAGCGTGAAAAAGTGTCAGTGTTACGAACTGTACCTTTGATCAACTCACAAATTTTAATTAAAAAGTGATCGCCAACTTCGTGGCCGAGCGCATCATTGATGCTTTTAAAACGGTCAAAATCTAAATAAAGTAGGGCATGAACAGTGCCTTTTTTTACACGCGTTAAGCGTAAAATTGCATGCTTTATTCGTTCAATAAGTAATGAACGATTAGCAAGCCCAGTTAATCCATCATGTAAAGCTTTGTGTTCAAGCTCCTGCCTAGCTAACTGCCTATCTATTGCCATACTTATTTGCCTGCTCACATAGGTAAGCAAAGCACTATCGTGCTCATTATAATGATGTGCCTCATGATAACTTTGCACAACAATGACACCACTCATACGTTCATTGGCTTTAAATGGTACACCTAGCCAAGATTCGGCTTGACGACCAATTAATTTAAAATGACCTTGCTCTATATGATCAATGTAGTCTTGTTTTGTTAATAACATCGCTTGGTCAGTTTGCAATAAAAAGTAAGACGCGGTGTCTTTAAGTTGTTCTTTAGAGATTTTTTGATGTGTGTTTGTTTGAATTCCAGCTTCAACAATGTAAACAATATCTAGAATGTCGATTTGTTTATCGTAAAGGCCAATAAAGAAGTTATCAGCCCTTAATAAGCTATTAATAATAGTGTGCAAAGATTCGAAAAATGTATCTAAGTCACTGGCTTTATAGGTTAAGTTGGCTATTTGAAGAAGACTATTTTCAAGCTTTTGCGCGTCATTTAACTGCTCAACAGTCGATTGCAGGCTATTTACCATGTTAACTTGGTTTATTTTAGCGCTTAAAAGGTGTGCCACTGTTGTTAATATTTCAAGGTGTGCATTAGTGAAGTAGTTCATGGCGGGGTGTTCACAATCAATAACACCTAGAATACGTTCTTTGTATACAAGAGGCACGCAAAGTTCTGATTGAGCAGGGCGTTCGTCTGCAATATAGCGGCTATCTTTTGTGACATCATCTAAAATTATTGCCTTTTTTGTTGTTGCAACAAAACCTGATATTCCTTCGTTAAAATTAATTACTTTTCGTTGGGCTTTATACTTATATCTTTGGCGATCGATTCCCATAGAAGCAACAAGGTTCAGTTTAGAGGCTGATTCATCAGCGAGATAAATAACACAGTCAACAAATCCAAGACGATTTACAACTTGAGTCGTTACATATTCAAATAGCTCATCTAAGGTGTCTAGCTGTAATAGGCTTGATGAAAACTGATTTATGATACTTAGCTGATCTGTTTTTACTTCAAGCGCTTTAGAGGTATCGATACTGTTCGACATAGGCAAAATTTATTATTCTTTTTTTATAAACACCACATTAAGTTAACCTAATATCAACTGTTCTACAAAATAAAACGATAAACGTTTTAACCAAGCTGTAAATAAAATAGGGCAATTTAGTAGCCGATTATATGAATAAAATCTTTACTCGAAAACATCATATGCCTATGATCACATAAATTCAGCTGTGGAATGAAGTGATGACCAGTAATAATACAAACTCTGTAAAAACGTTAACAATTACCCGACCTGACGATTGGCATGTGCATTTACGCGATGGTGATCAGCTTAAAGACACTGTGCGCGATATTAGCCGCTATATGGGGCGCGCTATTATAATGCCAAATTTGGTTCCTCCAGCGACCTGCACGGACACCGCTTTAGCTTACAGAGAACGTATAATGGCTGCTAAGCCACAAGGTAACTTTGAGCCTTTGATGGTGTTATACCTCACTGATAAGACAACACCTGAAGAAATAATTAAGGCTAAGGCATCTGGCAAAGTATTTGCTGCTAAACTTTACCCTGCCGGCGCGACAACCAACTCTGATTCTGGTGTAACGTCCGTCAAAAATATATATTCAGTGCTTAGCGCTATGCAAGATGTTGGTATGCTTTTGCTTGTACATGGTGAAGTGACGGATTCTTCAATTGATATTTTTGACAGAGAAAAAGTGTTTTTAGATACGATTCTAGGTGATGTAGTTAACGACTTTCCAGAGCTTAAAATAGTACTTGAGCATATAACGACAAAAGATGCGGTTGATTTTGTCAATAATGCGCCAAGTAATGTTGCGGCAACGATTACTGCCCACCATTTACTGTATAATCGAAACCACATGTTAGCAGGCGGGATTCGTCCTCATTATTACTGTTTGCCTATACTCAAACGTAATATTCACCAGCAAGCACTTATGGCTGCAGCTACGAGTGGCAGTAAAAAGTTCTTTTTAGGTACTGACTCAGCGCCTCATTATAAAGATAAGAAAGAAGCTGCGTGCGGTTGCGCAGGGGCTTACACGGCTCATGCTGCTATTGAGCTTTACGCAGAAGCATTTGAAGAAGCTGGTGCATTAGATAAGCTAGAGGGCTTTGCAAGCCACTTTGGGCCAGACTTTTATGGTTTAGCGCGTAATAGCGATACAATTACACTGCAAAAGTCGCCTTGGACTGTGCCTGCAAGTTATACGCTTGGTGATTCTGAAGTCGTACCAATAAAAGCAGAATCCGTAATTGATTGGGCTGTTTTAAAGTAAAATTAAGTATTTGAAATCAAAGCCGCTTACTTAAGCGGCTTTTTTTATGTAAATATTTAGGCTCACGGCTTGTAAAAAAAGTTGTAAATTGGCTTGTTACTTAATCATTATTTCTTGTTTGTTTTAGTATGAACAGAAATCAGCCTGCTAAGAGTTAACAATCGCTGTATTTTTATTAGGATTTTATAATAAATATTACAATAATATTTTATTTTTATTTATTTTAATCAATGTCTTATCTATTTTTAGTCACGGAGTAAGTTTTTTTAGAAATTATTTTCAATTAATAGAGCGAAAAAAAATAGAATGTGTTAATCTTACTTTGCTTTGAGTTTTTATGAATTGAATTTACGGATATTGTGCTGCGTTTAAGGTTACCAGTTAGGTTATTACTTGTTCCTGTACTATACCTCTATTTTATGAGCATTGACTCAAGGAGGCTATTGCCACAATAACGTGGCAGAATTTTTAATTATTGACTTACAGGAAAATTTAGTATGTCGGTTTCTGGTAAAGTAAAGTTTTTCAACGAAGCTAAAGGCTTTGGTTTCATTGAACAAGAAAACGGTCCTGACGTGTTTGTACACTTCAGCGCAATCTCTGGTTCTGGTTTTCGCACTCTTAGCGAAGGTCAAGCAGTGACATTCAGCATCAAACAAGGTCAAAAAGGCCCTGAAGCTGAGAACGTTGAAGCAGCATAATTTTAATTATGTGAACTCATGTTCATCTTGGTGAAGCAGGTCTCTGTTTCACCATTATTCCTTAAAATTTCTCACATGCTCAGTAAGTTCCTCATATACCCATAAACCACTATACCTCCAATCATTAATAGCGCTCATTTATTATATCTAAACTCCAAAAGACCATTATATGGTTTAATTTTGCTATAAAACCTAATTTTAATTAAATACGCTAAACAGAATTCTATGTATTATTAATTTTGTGCTGCCTATAAATTTCTAATATTTTTATTACCTTCCTAGATTAACTTGCAAGTTTTAGAAGTATTAATATTTACAAAACTCAGCCTCAAACTGGATTATATGGATAAACGACAAAGCCTAGAGTTTGGATAGTGAGCTAAGAAGTAACATACAGTGAACTTAGGCAAGACTCGGTTTGAACATCATAAGAATGATTAACTAAAGTAAGCTTTTTTTAATGTTGATTGTGCCCAAGCCATTAATGAGGCCTTATTTCGTCTATCAGTGTAGAGCGTTGCTTGATTGTAATTGAGTGTCAAAAAACCTTCACAAATTCAATATTGAAATCCTTCTATTAGCTTTACAACTTCCAATATGTGTAACGTTTGATTTTTGTGCGTTAAACCGTTCCTTTTTTGAGTTAAAGTGCTTAAAAATGATAAAAAACCGTCAAATAGAGCCCCTAAAAGAGTTTTTTTTTAAATGTTTTTATTTTTTTTTTACATACATCTAGTTTGAACTAAATGTTGCATTTATGTTGTTTGTTTAGAGGTCTATCCAGTTAAACATCAACCTTATTGGGGTTTGCTAGGATTGTTGATAATACAGTTGGTTGCAATAATGTTAACATTTTATTGGTGCTACTTTAATGTAGTCCATCGGCAGGTGATTTATTTGCTAATTACACCTAACATCAAGTTGACAGCGCTTATTGCATTTAGCATTATTGAAAGGTTGATATCTATTAAAAGATATCAGGGTTGTTCTCCTCGGAGGATAATTAAATTATAAAAGTAACATTACTTAATTGGTTGGGAACTATGTCTGTTAAAATCAGAAAGAGTCTTGTAGCAACAGCGTTGGTTGGCGCTTTTGCATTTGCAAGCAGCAATGTGATTGCAGATCCTTTGAATGACGTGCAAAAAGCAGGTCAACAAATTCAAAAGGCTGCTGTTAAGTCTCAAACTAAAATTGACAATGTATATGGTCAAACTCAAGAGCTAATCGCTGAGTACCGTAGCATCGTTGATGAGACTGAACTTATGAAAGTGTATAACGATCACGTTGCACGTTTGGTCGCTGACCAAAATGCATCGATTGAGTCGTTCGATCGTCAAATCGCGACTATCGATAACACTAAACAAAACGTTGTGCCTTTGATGTATCGCATGATCGATACGCTTGAGCAATTCATCAAAGCGGACGTTCCATTCAATCTTGAAACGCGTCTAGGCCGTGTTGAAAGACTTCGTGACATCATGGCATCTGCCTCTGTTACTACGTCTGAAAAATTCCGTCAAGTTCTTGAAGCATACACAGTTGAAACAGCTTACAGCTCTGCAGTAACTGCTTCTCAAGGTACGCTTGAAATTGATGGCAAAAATATCAACGTAGATATCGGTCGTTTAGGTCGTATTACTTATGTTGCTCAGTCTTTTGACTTGAAACATGCTTGGGTGTGGGATAACAACACTAAACAGTGGAAAAAATTAGGTGAAGAATACCTAAAACCTGTTAAAGAAGTGATCCGCATGGCACGTAAGCAAGCGACACTAGAACTTGTTAAACTACCAATCTTTGGCGCGGAGTAATCAATAATGAAGAAACTATTTAAAGGTTTTGCTGTTGCAGCAGTACTATCTGTTTCTGCAGGTACCGCGCTTAACGCACACGCAAACACTGACGCTTTAGACAAAATTCTTGAGCAAGTTAAGCAAGAGCGTATCTCAGAAGGTAAGATCAATAAGCAACGTGAGCAAGAGTTCTTATCAGAACGTGCTGACAAGCAATCTTTACTTAATAAAGCTAAAAGCCAACTAGCTGCTGAAAAAGCACGTGGTGATTCTTTAGCTAAGCAATACGCACAAAACGAAAACACTTTAGCGGAAAAAGAGCAAGCTCTTCAAAATGCTCAAGGTACGTTAGGTGAGATGTTCGGTGTTGTACGTCGTGCAGCGCAAGACGCTATCGGTTCTATCGAAGCATCTTTAGTAAGTGCTGAAAAGCCAGGTCGTGCTGAAGTACTTCGTTCATTAGCAGCAGCTAAAGAACTTCCAACAGTTCGTGAGTTAGAAGAGCTTTGGATTTCACTTCAAACAGAAATGACAGAATCAGCAAAAGTATCTACTTTTGAATCTGAAGTTGCTGGCCTTGACGGAAACACTGCGGTTAAGAAAATCACTCGTATTGGTAACTTTAACTTAGTTGCTGACGAAGGTTACTTAATCTACTCGCCAGAAACAAAGTCTATCCAGCCTTTAGGTAAACAACCTGATAGCTACATTTTAGATGGCATTTCAAACCTAGAAGCAACATCTTCTGATAGCTACGCGGGCGTTTACATTGACCCTACACGCGGCGCAATCTTACGTATTAATACGCAGAAGAAAACGCTAATGGAATACTACCACCAGGGTGATACAGTTGGTTACATCATCACTGTACTACTTGCTGTAGGTCTATTAATCTTCTTAGTTCGTTTCCTTGACTTAGCGCTTACTACTTCTAAGATCAAATCACAACTTAAGAACTTGTCTACACCGAATACAAACAACCCACTGGGTCGTATTCTTAAAGTGTACTCTGACAACAAATCTCAAGATGTTGAAAACCTTGAACTTAAACTTGATGAAGCGATTCTACGTGAAACGCCACGCATCGAAGCTGGTATTAATATCATCAAGATCCTTGCTGCTATCGCACCATTACTAGGTCTACTAGGTACGGTAATCGGTATGATTTTAACGTTCCAAACAATCACATTGTTCGGTACGGGCGATCCGAAGATCATGGCTGGTAACATCTCTCTAGCACTTGTAACTACAGCGCTAGGTCTAATCGCAGCATTACCACTTATTCTACTTCACTCTATTGTTGCAAGTCGTAGTAAGTCGGTATTACATATCCTTGATGAGCAAAGCGCGGGTATCGTCGCTACTCACGCGGAGAAGGAGAAAGCCTAATGCTAGTCCTGATGGAGATATGGGAATCTATCAGGGATTTTGTTGGCACAGGCGGCCAGGTTTTATACGTGGTCGCGATAGCACTCTTTCTGATGTGGGTTTTAATGATTGAGCGCTATTGGTTCTTACTTGCAGAGTTTCCTCGTTTAACGAAGGATATTGTTGCTAAGTGGGATGCCCGCCAAGACACTACGTCTTGGTACGCACACAGAATCCGTGAAGCATGGATTTCTGAAGCGTCTGAAAAATTAGATCAGCGTATGTTGTTGATTAAAACATTAGTAGCTGTTTGTCCTTTAATAGGCTTACTTGGAACTGTAACGGGTATGATCGCGGTTTTTGAAACCATGGCAACCCAAGGTACTGGTAATGCACGTTTAATGGCATCAGGTATTTCAATGGCAACAATCCCAACAATGGCTGGAATGGTTGCGGCACTATCTGGAGTTTTCTTTAGCTCACGCCTTGAGGCAAGAGCGAGAATGGTGAAAGCCAAACTTGTAGATAGCATGCCTCATCACTAGAGAGAGAATTAAATATGGCACGTAAACAACGTTTTCGTGAAGAAGAAGAAGCAGCGGTAGATATGACACCAATGCTTGACATCGTATTTATCATGCTTATTTTCTTTATCGTAACTACATCGTTCGTTAAAGAGGCTGGTATCGAGGTCAATAAACCTAAAGCTGCCCAAGCTACGAAGCAAAAAAATGCAAACATTTTTATTGCTATACGCAGTGATGGCGCAATCTGGATTGATAAGCAGCAAGTTGACGTTGAACGTGTTTCAGCGAAAATTGAAAGCTTACTAGCGGAACAACCTACTGACGTTGTAATTTTGCAGGCTGATAAAGAAGCAAAACACGGCACAGTGGTTAAAGTTATGGACCAGATTAAAGCAACGGGCGATAACCTAAGAATTTCAATAGCTGGAGATCAGTAATGATTCGTTTTCTGTTTTCACTGATTGCAGGTGGGGCAGTTACTTTCGGCTTGTTCTACTTCATGGCTTACCTCATCTCTGGTGGGGCTGACCGTAATACGGAACAAAAAGAGCAGATCATAGTCGAAATTATGACGAATCCGCCTGAATCTAAGGTGCAGGAGAGGAAGCGTGTACCGCCTCCGCCTCCGCCACCGCCAAAGCAGCCGCCTAAACCGCAGCCGCCCCAGCCGGATACTAATCCTAACCCAGGTGCAATGTCATTTAATATGCCAAGCATCAGCGTAGGGAGTTCTGCTGGTGGACTAAGTGGTCCGGGTGCATTTGGACGAGATGGTGATGCGACACCTATCGTTCGTATTGAACCAAAATATCCAACGCAAGCAGCGCGTGATGGTAAAGAGGGTTGGGTACAACTTTCGTTCACAATTGATGAGTTAGGTGGGGTTATTGACGTTGATGTAATCGACGCAGAGCCTAAACGTATCTTTGACCGTGAAGCTAAACGTGCACTTCGTAAGTGGAAATACCGTCCGAAAATTATTGATGGTAAGCCACAAAAACAAGTTGGTTTACAAGTTCAACTAGACTTTAAACTTAATCAGGGCTAAGGAGGCGAGTAATGAGAAATTTATCTAAAGTAACTGCTCTTGCAATTCTTATGTCTGTGTCAGGTGTAACTTTAAGTTCATCTGTATTAGCGGCGCCAGATTACGCAAAAATTGAAGAGCGTAAGAAAGCAAAAACTAAGATCATGGGCGAGCGTACTGGTAAAAAAGTAATTAAAGCGTTTGACTTGTATAACGAAGAAAAAGTTGACGAAGCGATTGTATTGCTGAGAGAGATTGACCCTTCAGATGAGTTTGATAAAGCGACTGTAAATCGTTACTTAGGTAGCATGTACGCGCAGAAAGAAAACTACGCTGATGCAATCAAATACAGCAAGCTAGCAGTAGCGCCTGATATTTTGAACTTTGCAGACCATGAACAAACACTTAAGTTATTAGGTGATTTGTACGCGGGTACTGAGAAATACAAAGAAGCAAAAAAGGCATACACAGCTTGGATGGACTTCACAGGTGAGGAAGACCCAACTGTATATACTCGTATTGCGCAAGCCAACTTTCGGTTAGAGCAATTCAGTGATGTTTTTGAGCCTGCTAACAAAGCAATAGCTCTTCAAAAAGAGCCTAACAAAGGCCCTTACCAGCTTAAACTTGGCGCATACTTTGAAACCAAAGATTTTGCTAACATGGTTAAAGTGGGTGAAGAAATTGTTAGAGTTTGGCCTGATGATAAAAAAGCTTGGATTGGTTTAGGTAAATACTACCTACAAACCGAGGAATATCAGAAAGGCCTTGCAACAATGGAAGTGGCTTTCAAAAACGGTTACTTTGAAAACGAAGTTGAATACAAAGTACTTGCTAACTTTTACTCTTTAAATGAAATTCCTTACAAAGCAGCAGTAACGCTTGAAAAGGCAATTAAAGAAGAAAAAGTTAAACGTACTAAGCAAAATGTCAACGCTGTTGCAAGTAACTATCATCGCTCTAAAGATATAGAGAAAGCTGCTAAGTATTATGAAGAAGCTGCTAAATTTGATGACGACGCTGAGCTTTACCGCAAAGCAGGTTCATTACTTTTACAATCTGAGAAATTCAGTGCTGCCGTTGTTCGCTTGAACAAGGCGTTAGAGCTTGGCTCTGACAAAAAAGGTACAATTTATTCAGATTTAGC
Organism: Pseudoalteromonas sp. 4NS20-0020; assembly: GCF_057554385.1. NCBI lineage: Bacteria > Pseudomonadati > Pseudomonadota > Gammaproteobacteria > Alteromonadales > Pseudoalteromonadaceae > Pseudoalteromonas > Pseudoalteromonas sp. 4NS20-0020. The sequence goes on from NZ_BAAJMI010000003.1 coordinate 114,878, forward strand.
TGAGGCGTATTACTACCAAGGTAAGTACAAGCAAGCTTATGCTGCTATTGTTAAAGCTATGGACGACCCACGCACACGTAAGTTTGCAAAAGGTTGGTCTACTTATATTAAAGATAAAGCCGCTCGCAACGGTGTTAAAATTTAATATTAGCTAACATTAGTAATTTTTAAAAAGCCCCTCTGGGGCTTTTTTTATTAGGATCACTATGTATAAAACGTTTTTTGTATCATTGTTATTGTGTTTAAATCTTGTTGGTTGTACTGATAAGAGTGATAGTTTTAGTTCTTTTGATGAGGCACGCAGCGCTTTAAAGTCTTTAAATACTGTGTTGATATTAGGTCAAGAAACAAATAATAAAAAAGTTACAGAAGAAAACATTGTTTACTCGAACGAATATCTTGATAAACGTCATGCTATTTATCAGCAATTGATGACGATGAAGTTAACACCTAATCAAATTACCCAAGTTAATTATTTGGTTATTGCAGAACGATTTCCTGAGCGTTTTTTTCCTTGGCCAGCCCAAGTAGACGTTCTACATAATATGAGTTTATTTAACCGTTCAGCTAGCACCGTTGAGCAAACTATTAGTTGGCTTAAATTTACACAAGCTAAGTTAGACATTGCAAAGCAAAGTAATCTAAAACTAAACAAGTTAGAGTATTCTTTATTACAGGAATATGTAGCGCAAGCTATCGAAAACAAGGCTACACAAGGTGCAATTAAAAGCCATATCAGAGCTTTTTCTAATTATTTGGATAATTATAAGCCTAGAGGGAGTGTTGGTTTAAGAGGGCTTTCTAATGGTTCAGAGTGGTATCAGAGTAAACTCAATTATTATGGCAACGCGGTTAACTCTCCTTTAGAGTGGGTTGTTATTATTAACGAACAAATTAAAGCGCTTGAAAGTGCAGTTATTAATGTCAAATTTAAACAAAATCACACCAAATCATTTGTTGTGCAATATTTATCTAAAGAGCCATTGATTAATGGACTTGACTGGCAAACACATTACTTAGACTTGCCTGCTATGGCCAGCAATACAAAATTGTCTAATAAGGACAAGTTGCTCATGCTTACAATGATGGAAACAGATATAGGTATTCATTACCATGCATGGACGATTGAACAGGCTAAAGTTAATTTGTCAAAGCGTCTTAAAGTGTCAGAACAAACCGCGCAATATTTAGTTGAAGATATTATTCTATATCCAGGTCAATCGTTTAGTTTTTGTGGTCAGATTTGTTATTAACCTAGAGGTTGTTTATTTGCCGAGGCTTATGGGAAGGCAAAGCATTGAAGTGTAGATACTTATTTTTTAATACGTAATTACGCAGAGTATTTCCTAATATACCCTGTTATTTTTTTGAGTTCCGGCCGGGGTAGTTTATGTTTAGCTGCCTCTAGTCAATATAGATAATGGGCATGAGTAATGAGTAGGGTGCAGAGGTTTTGCTCTGTTTTTACTTGTCTACTGGCTCAAAAACTTTGCACCCCGGTTAAACCAATTTCAAAACTAATATGTTTACAGGCATTAGCTATAGAAACTTATAACTTTAAACATTAGTTAGATGTTCGTTTAATTGCGCATTTTGTACAGCGCTGTGTTGCAGGGTCTTTTTGAAGTAATGCGGTTGCAATTTTTTCTTCACAATCACAACAATAGCCGTATTGACCTATATCAATTTGACTCACTGCGGCCTCTAACATAGTCATACGATTAATTAAGTTGGCATACTCAGGGCCGAGCCTTTTTGCAGCAAGATCTAACCATTCATTATTTGCTGTATGTTTTAATGTGGTGATCAAGCCTTGATGGGCGGGGTGGGGCGATTTAGAAAGCATAACAAGTATGTTTGATTTAACTTGTGTTAGTTCATCATGTAAGCGCTTTTGGTGGTTCATTATCAGTATAACCCTTTTACATTAACTGCTCGTTATACTGATATTATCTAATTGCTTTTAATTATCTGTCATGATTTGAATCAAGTTGTGGTGCTTTTGCATATTTTTTTAAAACGGCAGATACGTCTTCTTTGGTTTTTAACCTACGAATTTCATCAAACAATGTTATCGCCTGCGGATATTGACGCTTTAAATAACCTAGCCATTGCTTAGTTCTAGATGCAAAATATTTTTCATCTTTAGCTGGATCATGATGAATAGCTGAGTGTATTAAGTGATAAAGAACATGCTCCCATTCTAAACCCTCGTAGTGCTCATTGTTGACATGTGCCTTTATTTTTTTTGCTAAATCAGGATGAGATAGGGCGCCTCTGCCAAGCATTAAGTCACTGCAACCGCTTCTTTTTTGGCATAGTATTGCGTCTTCAACTTGCCATATTTCACCATTAGCAACTACGGCAATATTTTTACCTTTTATTATAGGAGGTATCTTTTCCCAATATGCAGGCGGGTTGTATCCATCGCGTTTTGTTCTTGCATGAATTGCTACGCTATTAGCGCCAGCACTTACAACCGCATCAATAATTTCTTGGCTGTTACTGTCGTCATCAAAGCCTAAACGTATCTTTGCACTGACTTCATGTTTTGAATCTACCGCATCTCTAACCGCTTTAATTATGGTATACATATGCTCGGGATCTTTAAGCAAAACGGCACCACCGCGGCTACGGTTAACCGTCTTCGCAGGACACCCAAAATTAAGGTCAACACCATGGGAACCCAAATCAATCGCTCTCACTGCGTTTTCAGCTAATGGATTAGCTTCTTGTCCAAGCAATTGTATACGCACCGGCGTGCCTGCTCGGGTATAGCCATTATTATTTAGTTCAGGGCAGTATCGATAAAATACTTTTTCAGGTAAACGTGCTTGAACAACTCTTACAAATTCGGTCACGCATAAATCAAACCCGCCAAGGTCAGTTAGTAATTGGCGCATTTTAAAATCTACAACACCTTCCATAGGTGCTAAAACAAGTTTCATAAAGCGATTATATTATTAAAAATAAGGTCGCTAGTTTACCTGTAAATTGCATATTGATAAATCTGTAATTGTTACTCATAGTTAAAGTGAGAGCGCAGGGGGCAAATTTTTTCGATTAAATAAAAATAAAAATGAAAGTTTTTATTTCATTACAGGTCTACTTAAACATACACGCAATTTAAAACGATATTTACATTGCAATGACTTACACATTGAGTATAGAGAGCAAAGATAATGAATACAGTAAAAAATAATACAATCGCATTAACATTAGGTGCAGTAGTAGTGGGTTCTGCGAGTTTAGTATCTGCTGATGTACAAGCAAACCCGTTTGAATTTCAGCAGCTTGTTTCAGGTTATCAATTAGATGCTGCCGAAGGTAAGTGCGGTGAAGGCAAATGTGGCGGTGACGCAAAAGGTAAAAAAGAAGGCAAGTGCGGCGAAGGTAAATGTGGCGGCGACGCAAAAGGTAAAAAAGAAGGCAAGTGCGGCGAAGGTAAATGTGGCGGCGACGCAAAAGGTAAAAAAGAAGGCAAGTGCGGCGAAGGTAAATGTGGCGGCGATGCAAAAGGTAAAAAAGAAGGCAAGTGCGGCGAAGGTAAATGTGGTGGCGACGCAAAAGGTAAAAAAGAAGGCAAGTGCGGCGAAGGTAAATGTGGTGGCCGTTAATTTCTTAATTTAATTAAGTTATGCTAAAGGGCCACGGGGCCCTTTTTTGTTAATAGTAGAGGCAGTTATGACACAAATGCACAGTTCGGGATTTGGAATGGTTGGCTTAGGTTTGCGCCGTGAAATGCTAGATGAGTTATTAGAACACGTTCCAAAGCAAATTGATTTTTTAGAAATTGCGCCTGAAAATTGGTTAAAACTGGGCGGCCGATTTAAAAAGCAGTTTAAAACATTAACCGATGCTAATAATTTTGTATGTCATGGTTTGTCTTTATCAATAGGTTCGCCAGAGCCGCTTGATATTGAATTTATTAAATCGCTAAAAGTCTTTTTTGATCAGCACAACATTAAAATGTTTAGTGAGCATTTGAGTTATTGCTCTGGTCAAGGCCATATGTATGATTTAATGCCCATCCCTTTTACCGAAGAGGCAATAGCGCACGTTGTCCCCCGAATTAAGCAAGTTCAAGATATTCTTGAACGACCTATTGCGATGGAAAATGTATCTTACTACGGTGCGCCAGGCCAAGAGTTATCTGAACTCGAATTTACTACTGAAATTTTAGAGCAAGCAGATTGTAAATTGTTGCTTGATGTAAATAATATTTATGTTAATTCGATAAACCATGGTTATGACGCAAATACTTTCTTAGCCGGCTTACCTACAAAGCGTATCGCCTATGGGCATGTTGCGGGACATTATAATGAGGCTAATGATTTGATAGTCGATACTCATGGCGCCGATGTTATTGATCCAGTTTGGGAGTTACTTGATAAAGCTTATAAGGTACATGGTGTATTTCCAACGCTTCTTGAGCGAGATTTTAATATTCCAGAGATAAATGTACTCACTAAAGAGCTTGATATTATTATTCAGTTGCAACAAAAGTATCTAAATCCTGAGCTTTCAAAACAACGAGCTTAAAGTTAACGCGAATCAGACAGTAATGAGTATCCAGCTATGAGTTTTATAGATGTTCAAAATGAATTTATGGCGCACATACGTGAACCAAAAAAAAATAAAAAGCCAACTGATATTGAAGATAGACGCATGGCTATATATCGCGACTTATTCTTTAATAACATAGAGGGATTCATTTCTTCTGGGTATCCAGTGTTAAAAACGCTTTATAGTGACAAACAATGGAACAAATTGATTAGGCAGTTTTTTAGTGGATATAATTGTCAATCACCATACTTTTTAGATATAGCAGGGGAGTTTATTAATTACTTGTCGAGTAGTTATAAAATGAAAAACTATGATCCTGCTTTTATGTTAGAGCTTGCGCATTATGAATGGATAGAGCTTGACGTTTCAATAGCTAACGAAGATCCTAATGAGAGAAAACTACAACAAACAGCGTTAACTAAAAGTCCATTATTTCTATCAAGCGTAGCGAGAAATTTGAGTTACCAATATCCAGTGCAAACTATAAGTGACCAAGTCCGGCCAAAAGAACCATCGACTGTACCTAACTATTTTGTTGTTTATAGAGATGAAGAAGATGAAGTACAGTTTTTAGCAACTAATGCAATGACGGCTTTATTACTCTCTATCATTGAAAGCGCTGAAGGCATTACATTTGATAACCTCTGCCAACAGGTGATTATGCAGGCTCCTCAGTTTAACGAAGAGCAAATAACACAAGGGGCGCTTGTAACACTCAATGCGCTGATTGAACGCGGTGTAATCGTGACAAAAAATCAAGATTAAGGCCTTTATTGATGTTTTTACATCGTCTATCATGGCAGCCTTATTTATCGTGCTTAATAAAAGGTTGTACCATGTCAGATGATAAAGATTTTAAAGATCCGTTTAACGCTACTTATTTTATTGCTTTTCTAGCGGTATTTGCAGGTATTGGTTGTTTAAATGCAATTTTAGGTTGGATCACTAGCTTAACCTAAAACGTATTTATAGTTTAAGGCTGTTGTTAGCATCAGCCTTAACGCTTTGCTTTTTTATCCTCTATAACTGTTCAATATTTTCGTTAAAGTCACAGCAAACTCGCAATTAAAGTTCACTTAAGGTTATAATCACCTGCTTTGTAATATCAACCATTGAGCAGTAAAACTTATGACTCAAGTAACACCAGCAATTATTAAAAACAGCATTGCAACAATTGCTGATTATCCTAAAGCGGGCATTATGTTTCGCGATGTAACTACATTAATGGCCAACCCTGAAGCGTTCAAGGCTACTATTGATGCGTTTATAACCGAATATAAAGACCAAGGTTTTACAAAAATTATTGGCACAGAATCACGTGGCTTTATTTTTGGTGCGCCTTTATCTTATGCTTTAGGTATTCCTTTTATTCCAGTGCGTAAGCCTGGCAAATTACCGCGCGAAGTTATTCGCCAAGATTACCTACTAGAATACGGTGAAGACACGCTAGAACTTCATGTTGATGCAATTGTACCCGGTGATAAAGTACTCCTTGTTGATGACCTACTAGCAACTGGCGGTACTATTGAAGCGACTGCTAAACTAGTTAATAAGTTAGGCGGTGAGGCTACTGATGCAGCATTTGTTGTATCACTGCCTGAATTAGGTGGCGAACAACGCATAGAAAAAATGGGTATCAAAATCTTAAAGTTGGTTGAATTCGAAGGCGAATAATCGATGAGTTATCAGGTTCTAGCGAGAAAATGGCGTCCACAAACCTTTCATGAATTGGTTGGGCAGTCTCATGTTAAACAAGCGCTTGTTAATGCGCTTACACAAAATAGACTGCACCACGCGTATTTATTCACTGGAACCCGAGGAGTTGGTAAAACAACAATTGCGCGTATTTTTGCAAAAAGCTTAAATTGCGACGAAGGTATTTCGGCATCTCCTTGTGGGCAATGTAGCAGCTGTACAGATATTGAAGCAGGGCGCTACATTGACCTGCTAGAAATTGATGCTGCCTCTCGTACTAAAGTAGAAGATACGCGTGAAATACTTGATAACGTTCAATACGCACCTACGCGCGGGCGTTACAAAGTATACCTAATAGATGAAGTTCACATGCTTTCAAAGCATAGTTTTAATGCGCTTTTAAAAACGCTTGAAGAACCGCCAGAGCATGTGAAATTTTTACTCGCAACCACCGATCCCCAAAAGTTACCCGTTACTATTTTATCGCGGTGTTTACAGTTTAATTTAAACGCCTTATCGCAAAGTGAAATTAAAACACAGCTTCAACACGTTTTGACTCAAGAACAACTGCGCTTTGATAACGATGCACTTAGCGTTATTGCAAAAGCTGCAGATGGCAGTATGCGCGACGCGCTTAGCTTAACCGATCAAGCTATAGCACAAACGAATGGTGATATTAATAATCAAGCGGTTCAAGCTATGCTTGGTTTAATGGATACACACTACAGCCAGAGTTTATTAGCAGCATTACTAAGTCAAGATGGCGCTGCGCTCATGAGCGAAATAGCAAATGTAGCGAGCAAAAATCCAAATTATATAGCGTTACTTGATGATTTAATTTCATTAACGCACTTAACCCAGCTTACCCAACTAGTGCCTCAAGCTGCTGGGCTTGATGAGACCAATGCTGATTACATAAAACACGTTGCAGAGCACACCAGTGCGCAGCAAGTGCAGGTTTATTACCAGTTACTTTTAAACGGTAAAAAAGATTTACAATGGGCCCCTGAACCACGTTTAGGGTTCGAAATGATTTTGCTGAGGTTACTTGCATTTCAGCCTGCAGGAAACGAAAATCAGCAGGACGAGATAAATACACCTCAATTGCCGGCACGTAACACTGAAAGCCGAGCCAATGCACTGCGCGATATTTTAAGTAAAAATAAGCATGAAAGTACTAATAACGCAGCTAAACACAGCGACATAAGCGCTGTACAGCAACCAGCTGAAAAATCGATTATAAGTGCAGAACAGCATGAGCAAGTAACCCCCACGGCTACTGACACGCCTGTTGATTCTGCTCACGTAGAGCATTTACAGGTTGAAAACGAAGAGGCTCAAACTGAAACGAGCCAAAATACACCTGCGAAGCAAATAAGTGATGAGCAAGCACAGCGTAACAGCGAAAATGAAGCATACATGCAGCACAATGATGTAGAGCAAACATTAGCTGCACAATTCGATGATGTAATGAGTAGCGCGCTAGATCAAGGTTTTAATCCTCAAACTCAAAGCACATCGCAACAGGCTGAATCTCCAAGCGCTCCAGTCTCTTTGGATGCAGCTTCACTGCATGATAAAGAGTCTCAGGCACAATCGGCCATTGCACGCATCTTACGTGACAGAAATATATCAGGTTCAGGCAGGTTATCAGGTAATAATATAGCTCAGCCGCCAGTGTCTGAAAAACCTGAAGCTGATAATAATGAGCAAAGTAACAGGCTGGTTGGTTCGCCAATTGTAGAGCAAAGTGAATCCACTAATACAGATATACACACTCATTCTGAAAACGCAGAACACCCTCAAGCGGCTTCTGTGCAATCTACTAACCCACCGCCGTGGGATGACTATAATACAGGCGAGCATGAAAAAAAGTCTGAGCTCCCTGTTAGCGGGAGCCAAGCAAAACGCCCCAGTGTCGTCGCTACAAAAGCACAAAAAGTTGATTTTAAAGCTAAGCATCAAACAATCACTGAAAATTTAGCGCCTGAGTTACTAGAACAAATTAATCCTCAAAGTGTGCCTGCTACAGCTCCACAAGAGGAAAGTATTCCGGTTCCAGATGATTTTCAAAGCCCAATAAGTGAAATAAAGTTTGCTCATCAGCAAGACGAGTGGGCTTATTTGATAAAACGTATGGGGCTGGGTGGACGAATGCGCCAATTTGCGCTGCATTCAATTTTTACGAAGCAGGGAAGTAACTTACATATAGATGTTGATGAATCGCAAAAACACTTAGATACGCCAATGCTTCGCCAAAAACTTGATGCCGCATTATCGAGTATTTACGATCACAATGTATCGCTGAGTATAAAATTTGCTCAAGGTGTTATCGACTCGCCTTATTTAATTCAACAAAAAATAGATGCAGGGCGCCATCAGCAAGCAATAGATGTGATCACAAGTGACGAAAACATAGTACAATTTCAACAGTTATTTAGCGCCGAAATTGACGAAAACAGTATTCAGGCATTGTAATTACATACAATCGCCCTTATCTTCATGACAATTAAAGATTAAAAGAAAGAGAGAAAATTATGTTTAAAGGTGGAATGGGTAACATGATGAAGCAAGCGCAGCAAATGCAAGAGCGCATGCAAAAAGCCCAAGACGAAATAGCAACAATGGAAGTTGTTGGTGAAGCGGGTGCAGGCTTAGTTAAAGTAACCATGCTTGGCAACCACAATGTGCGTCGCGTAGAGCTTGATGAAAGCCTTATGGAAGACGACAAAGACATGATTGAAGACTTACTTGCAGCGGCATGTAACGATGCTGTGCGCCGTGTAGTTGAAGAAACGCAAGAACGAATGAGCAAAGTAACTGGCGGTATGCAATTACCACCAGGTATGAAAATGCCGTTTTAACAAACAATGCAACTTTCAGATAGTTTAAATCAGCTTATTGAAGCATTGCGGTGTCAACCGGGTATTGGCCCAAAGTCTGCACAGCGTATTGCATTTCATTTGCTTGAACGTGATCGCAAAGGTGGTACACAACTAGGTAGCGCGCTTACTAAGGCAATGACAGCAATAGGTCATTGCCAAACGTGCCGAACTTTTTGTGAGCAACCTCAATGTGACATTTGCTTAAGTACAAAACGCCAAGACAGCGGTACGTTATGTGTTGTTGAGTCGCCTACTGATGTACTTGCTATTGAGCAAACGGGTCAGTATTTAGGTTTATATTTTGTTCTTATGGGGCATTTATCACCTATTGATGGTATTGGCCCTAAAGAAATAGGGTTAGATGTTTTAGAGCAAAAACTTTCTCAAGGCGGCATTAACGAAGTAATACTAGCAACAAATCCTAGTGTTGAGGGTGAGACGACTGCGCATTACATTGCCCAGCTTTGCCATAAAAACAATGTGGGTGCTTCGCGCATAGCGCACGGTATTCCGGTTGGAGGCGAACTTGATTTAGTTGATGGTAGAACCCTAATGCATGCATTTAGTGGTCGCCGCGTGGTTACACAAGAATAGTTTATTAAAGCGACTGTTTGAAAAGATATGTAAAAGCCTACGTAATTAATTTATGTAGGCTTTTTTGTTTTTAAGGTAAGCTAGCTAAAAATAGTGTGCAGTTAATTTGACGGCTAAGTAATCAAAGCCTTTTTTGAGATAGGTTTATTTAGAGTTAAAACGTAAGGATCACAATGAAAACGCATTCAACAAATCAAAGCGGCTTACTTAATAGTAAACGATTTTTACCTTTGTTTATTACCCAGTTTTTTTCTGCCGTTAACGATAATGTCTATAAGCAGTCGGTGCTTATTTTACTGGTTTTTCAAGCTGCAACATTGGCCGATGGTGCGCTCTATTCAAACATAGCAGCAGGTTTATTTATTTTACCGTTTTTTTTATTTTCGGGTATGGCAGGGCAGCTTGCTGAGAAAACAGAAAAATCAAAATTAATCAGGTTTGTAAAACTTTGCGAAATTCCTATTATGGTTGTAGGGGCACTATCTATTTATACCCAGTCTATTTGGCTTATGCTCACCACTATATTTTTCATGGGGTTTCAAAGTACATTTTTTGGTCCGTTAAAATATTCTATTTTACCGCAGCACGTTGCCCCGAACGAATTAACAAAAGCGAATGGGTTAGTTGAATCGGGTACCTTTGTTGCCATTTTACTAGGGACTATTTTTGGGACTTATTACATTACGCAAAACGTAGGCCCCGAAATTATTAGCATTGCAGTACTCGTGCTCGCATTATTAGGTTATGTGAGTAGCCGCTTTATACCAATAAGTGCAGCGAATGAACCTAACTTAGCGTTTACCTACAATATTTATACCTCTACAAAAAATGTGTTTTCAGCACTTAATTCGCAAACAGAGTCTGTAGGCAAATCAGTCTTAGGTATAAGCTGGTTTTGGTTAATAGGCGCCATTGTGCTAACTACATTACCAAACTATGTTAAGCACGTAATGGGCGGTAACGAATTAGTAGTAACCAGTGCGCTGGTGGTATTTTCGTTAAGTATTGCTATTGGTTCTTTATTATGTGAAAAGCTTTCGCGTTCGCGTATTGAGTTAGGCATTGTGCCCTTTGGTGCCATCTTAATTACCCTATTTTTATACTTGCTCAGTACAGAGCCCGCTATTTTAAGTTATGGTGTGCAAATCGATGAATTATTAACCTTAAAGCAGGTATTAAATACTGGCGATATGCGCTGGCACTTTGTGTGGATGGCCGGTATTGGTATAGCATCAGGTTTTTATACTGTTCCTTTGTATGCTTTGATACAACAAAGAACAGAAGAGGCGTGTCGGTCTCGTGTTATTGCCGCTAACAACGTACTTAATGCACTGTTTATGGTGTGCAGTGCCATTTTAAGTATTGTGACATTGTCTATTTTAGAGTGGAGTATCTCAGAATTATTGCTTTTACTTGCAGGGTTAAACTTACTGATTTCATTGTATATTTATACCAAAGTACCTGAGTTTTTCTTGCGTTTTATTATCTATATTTTAGCTATTTGCATGTATCGCGTGAAAACCAGAGGCGAAATAAATATACCAGAGGAAGGTGCAGCGGTTATCGTTGCCAATCATGTCAGCTTTGTTGATTGGATGTTTATTTTAGCAGCGTCACCAAGACCAATTCGTTTCATGGTTTTTGCGCCAATTTATTATTCTCCTGCTCTGCACTGGTTATTTAAAATGGCTAAAGCAATACCGATTGATAGCGAAAAAGCAAACCCTGAAGCTTTTAAAAAGGCGTTTGACGATGTTGCAGAGGCACTTGAACGCGGCGAGCTTGTGGGTATTTTCCCTGAGGGTAAATTAACAGGTGATGGCTGTGTTGATATGTTTAGAAGAGGTATAGAGAGAATAATTGAGCGAACGCCTGTTGCTGTTGTGCCTGTGCATTTAGGTGGGCTTTGGGGCAGTATGTTTAGCCGAAAAACAAAGTGGCAATTACCTCGTTTAAAATGGTCGCTAGTCTCTGTATCTGTTGGTGAGCCTGTTACGGCAAATAAAGCAAAAGCGGATAATCTGCGTCAACGAGTGTTAGATTTAAAACTACTTTACTCTAAAGGTAATGATTAATAGGCATGAAAAGCAGCCAAACAAACCCTATTGTCGATAATTTTATAGCGCCAAAATGCATAGATACGTTTAGTATTTTGTATCAAGATAACGATATTTTAGTCATTAATAAACCCAGCGGGTTGCTGAGTTTATCAGGGAAAAATCCAGAAAACTGGGACTCAGTACATTATCGTCTAGTAAATGGGCAAAAAGGAGTAACGCCGGCCTTTTTAAACGCTAAATTAGTTCATCGATTAGATTTAGGCACATCGGGAATAATGCTTGTAAGCCTAAACGATTTGAGCTCAAAACGTTTAAATAAGCAGTTTCAATTACGTAGTGTAAAAAAGCATTATGTAGCAGTGCTGCAGGGGTATGTTAGCGAAAATAGAGGGCAAATTGATGCGCCCATAGCTAAAGACACACAGTTATTTCCGCGTGTAAAAATCTGCAAGCTAGAGGGGAAGCCTGCTGTTACCGAGTTTAATGTTATAAAGCGCCTTGCTAACCCTGTTAGAACTTATGTACGCTTTTCTCCTTTGACTGGGCGTACTCATCAGCTACGCATACATAGTCATTTTATAGGCCACCCTATTTTAGGGTGCGACCTGTATAAGAGTGCACACAGTGAAAAGCTATCAAAACGTTTACAGTTGCATGCAAGCGATCTGTTTTTTGAACATCCCACTACAAATCAAGCAATTCATATCCATTGCCCAAGCCCATTTTAGTGTGAATTAACATTACATTTTTTAATTTTTTCCCTTGAAGTTCTATTAGCTCCCCCCATATTAAGTGCATAACGCAGACACTTTGCTAATTGGAGATATATAAATGACTGCAGCACAAAAAGAAACATTAGGCTTTCAAACAGAAGTAAAACAACTATTAAACTTAATGATTCATTCTCTTTATTCAAACAAAGAGATTTTTTTACGTGAGCTTGTATCAAACGCATCAGATGCAGCCGACAAGCTACGTTTTTTAGCGCTTTCAAATGGTGATCTTTACCAAGGTGATGCAGACCTTCGCGTTCGTATCAGCGCAGATAAAGAGGCCAATACCGTTACTATTTCAGATAACGGCATCGGTATGACGCGTGAAGAAGTGATTAACTCTTTAGGCACTATTGCAAAATCGGGCACGGCTGAGTTTTTCAAAAACTTAACGGGCGATCAGAGCAAAGATTCACAACTTATTGGTCAGTTTGGTGTTGGTTTTTACTCTGCATTTATTGTTGCTGATTTAGTGACTGTTCGCACACGTAAAGCGGGTGAAACAACTGCTTATGAGTGGGAGTCTAAAGGTGAAGGCGAGTACACGCTGCAAGAAATTGAAAAAGAAGGCCGTGGTACCGAAATTACTTTACACCTTCGCGAAGACGAAAAAGAATTTGCAGACGAATTCCGTTTACGTAGCATTGTGACTAAATACTCAGATCATATTTCTACGCCTGTACAAATGTACAAAGCAGAAGTACCAGAATCTGAAGGCGAAGATGGCGAAAAGATTCCAGCAGTACCGGGTGAGTGGGAAAGCATTAACCGCGCCACGGCATTGTGGACGCGTGATAAATCAGAGCTTTCTGATGAAGAATACAAAGAGTTTTACAAGCATGTGAGCCATGACTGGGAAGATCCGCTAAGCTGGGCACATAATAAAGTTGAAGGTAAAACTGAGTACACTAGCCTTTTGTATATCCCTAAAAAAGCCCCTTTCGATTTATGGAATCGTGAGCGTCAAAGTGGTTTAAAACTATACGTTCAACGTGTGTTTGTAATGGATGATGCTGAGCAGTTTATGCCAAGCTACTTACGTTTTGTTAAGGGTTTATTAGATTCAAACGATTTACCATTAAATGTATCGCGTGAAATTTTACAAGATAACAAAGTAACCCAAGCGATTCGTAAAGGGTGTACCTCGCGTATCATTAAAATGCTTGAGCGTATGGCTAAAAACAAAGCTGACGATTACCAAGTGTTTTGGAATGAATTTGGCCAAGTAATGAAAGAAGGCCCAGCGGAAGACGCTGCAAATAAAGAAGCGATTTGCAAGTTACTTCGTTTTTCTTCTACTCATACAGATTCACAGACGCAAGATGTGTCGCTTGAGCAATATGTTGAGCGCATGAACGAAGGGCAAGATAAAATATATTACGTGGTAGCCGATACCTTTACCGCTGCTAAAAACTCGCCGCATTTAGAGATTTTCCGCAAAAAAGGCATTGAGGTATTATTACTAAGCGACCGTGTTGACGAGTGGATGATGAGCCACCTAACTGAGTTTGCAGATAAGCCACTTCAGTCAATCACACGTGGTGACTTAGACCTAGGCAAGCTTGATGATGAAGAGACAAAGAAAGCGCAAGAAGAGTCTGAAAAAGAGATGGCCGGCTTAGTAGAACGCATTAAAACAGCCTTAGGAGATGATGTTAAAGAAGTGCGTTTCACACACCGTTTAACTGACTCTCCAGCATGTGTTGTAAGTGATGACAACGACATGAGTTCGCAAATGCAAAAGCTAATGGAGTCTGTTGGTCAAGCGGCGCCAGAGGCTAAGCCTGTGTTTGAGCTAAACCCAGAGCATCAACTTGTGAAACATTTAAATGACGAACAAGATGAAGATAAATTTGCACAATGGTCACATGTCCTATTAGACCAAGCATTACTTGCAGAGCGCGGAACATTAAAAGACCCAACAGGGTTTGTTACACGCCTAAATAAATTAATGTTAGAGCTAAGCAAATAAATTTATATTAACTTATTAAAAGTACAAATATTGTACATATTAAAAAAGGAAGCCGAGGCTTCCTTTTTTTATGCGCTATAAACTAGGCAATTAGTATAAGTTGCTTGAGTATCAGCGGCGCTTATGGAAGAATTCAGGCTTTAAAAATAAACTCTCATACTAGGGGACAATGATATGCGCATTATTCTTTTGGGCGCGCCGGGTGCAGGTAAAGGTACTCAAGCTCAGTTTTTAATGGACAAGTACGGTATTCCACAAATTTCGACTGGCGATATGTTACGTGCTGCAATTAAAGAAGGCACTCCACTTGGCTTAGAAGCAAAAAAAGTAATGGACGCAGGTCAGCTAATTTCTGACGATATCATTATTGGTTTAGTTAAAGAGCGTATTGCTAAAGCAGATTGCGAAAAAGGTTTTTTACTAGATGGCTTTCCACGTACCATTCCACAAGCAGATGCAATGAAAGAAAATGGCGTAGTAGTTGATCACGTTATTGAATTTGATGTTGCTGATGAAGTAATTGTAGAGCGTATGGGCGGACGTCGTGTTCATCCTGGCTCGGGTCGTGTTTACCATGTTGTTTACAATCCACCAAAAGTGGAAGGTAAAGACGATGAAACAGGTGAAGAGTTAATTGTGCGCGCTGACGACACAGAAGAGACTGTGCGTAAACGTCTAGGTATTTACCACGAGCAAACTATGCCGTTGGTTGATTACTACCAAGCTGAAGCAGCTGCAGGCAACACGCAGTACCATAAACTTGACGGTACACAAGCCGTAGAAGTTGTAAGTGCACAGTTAGGTGAGCTTTTAGGTTAATTTAAAGCGCACAAAAAAACCGCCTGCTGGCGGTTTTTTTGTTTTACAGAAAGACCTATAAGGTTTTAAGCTTTTCTATTACGCTGTCATATTCTGGCTCGGTAGATAGGTTACTCACTAATTGCTTATAAATCACTTTGTGGCTCTTATCGAGTATAAAAATAGAGCGCGTTAGAAGCCCCATATCTTTTATAATCACACCATATTTTTGGCCAAAATCACGCCATACTGAATCAGATAATGTGATGACTTTATCTATACCTTCTGCTTTACAAAATCGTTTTTGGGCGAACGGTAAATCAGCGCTTATAGTCAATATTTCAATACTTGGAAATTGCAGCGCCACTTTTTCGTTAAAGTGTTTAGTTTGTAAACTACACACACCGGTATCTAAACTTGGTACTACGCTAATTAGTAATGCTTGCCCTTTGTAGTTTTTGAGCGTTACAGGCGTAAAGTTTCCATCAACTACTTTAAAGTCAGGCGCACTTTCACCTACTGAGACACCTTCGCCCATTAAAGTAATTGGTTTGCCCTGTACTGACACTTTTCCTGCATCAAGCGTGTTTTCTTGGTAATCGGCTGCCATAGCAACGGAGCAAAATGCACTCAGTACAAACGCGAACGTACGATACATAAGGTATTTCCTTTTAAATTAACGCAATAAGTGACAGTGTATTATACTGCGTATGAGTAACCAAGCGATTATGCGTTCTTGCTTGCTAAGAATTAGTTATGAGATTTATAAATTGTAAACCGCTGAAACTTTGATTAACATATAGTTACAAAAAATATCTTAAATAATAAAAATAAAAGCCACTATCATTTTGTGATGTTAATACTTGGTTTAAAAATAGAGAGATAGTATGCCAACATCAGTATTAGTATGTGATGATTCCAAATTAGCGAGGCGCCAGTTAGCTCGCTCATTGCCGGAAGACTGGGACATAAAGGTTGAGTTTGCAATTAACGGTGTTGATTGCATAAAGCAAATAAAAGCGGTTGACCCAGAAATTCTATTCCTTGATTTAAACATGCCTGAAATGGACGGGTATGAAGTGTTGATGGCAATGAAAGAGTTAGGCTTAAATGTGCTTACTGTTGTGGTATCTGGCGACATACAACCTAATGCCCACCAACGAGTGCTTGATTTAGGCGCTATCGATTTTATTCAAAAACCCTGCTCACCAGAAAAGCTTGCCGAAATAATAGAGCATCATGGAATTAAAGACAAAGCTATGCGTGAACGCTTGTCCCATGCATTAGGTGAGCAAGTTGACCCTGACGTTCGAGACATCTACCAAGAACTGACGAATGTCGCAATGGGGCAGGCTGGTGACTTACTAGCAAGGTTACTCAATGTATTTGTCGAATTACCAATCCCTAATGTAAATATTCTCGAGGTGAGTGAGCTAGATATGGCACTTCGCTCCATAGATAATAATGCGTCTACTTCTGGTGTGTGCCAGGGCTTTATAGGTGGTGGTGTATCTGGCGAAGCTTTATTATTACTCAACGATTCTAGTTTTAAAGAAATTGCGTCTTTAATGAATTATGACGGTGTACTCACCGATAACGTTGAGCTTGAGCTACTAATGGATATTAGTAATATCCTTATTGGTGCAATTCTTACGGGTCTTTCTAAGCAGCTCGACATGTCATTCAGCCAAGGACACCCAATTGTGTTAGGTCAGCATAGAGATGTGTCTGAACTGGTAAAAGCAAACAAGTCTCGTTGGCAACGCACTCTTGCAATTGAAATTAGCTATGGCATTGAAAATCACAACATAAACTGTGATTTAATGTTGTTATTTACCGAAGACTCACTTAAAACTTTGAAATACAAAGTTGCTTACCTATTAGAAGATTAAGTTATGGCTGCTGATTTAGATATGAATGAGATCCATTGGTTAATGGATATGTTTAATACCGTTGATGTGGGTCTTGTTGTACTTGATAGAGATTACCGAGTGTGTGTTTGGAATGGGTTCATGGAAAACCATTCCGGCTTATTACCAAGTGCGGTAAAGCATAAAGATTTATTTGATTTGTTTCCTGCAATAGACGAAAAATGGTTTAGAAGTAAATCTGAATCAGTATTTGTTTTAAAAAATCGCTCATTCACAATATGGGAACAGCAACCTTATATATTTAGGTTTAAAAATTACCGTCCTATCACTGGTAAAGCCGAGTATATGTATCAAAATGCAACTTTTATACCTTTAACTAATATTCGTGCAGAAGTCAGTCATATATGTATTATCTTATATGATGTAACTGATATTGCGGTAAATAAAAAAGAATTAGAGGATTTAAATGCCCGCCTAGAGCAAGTAAGCCAAACAGATAGCCTCACTCAATTGTATAACCGTGGTCATTGGGAGAGTACGCTCAAGCAAGAGTTTTTGCGTACTAAGCGCAATGGCGGTTCTAGTGCATTGCTGATGTTTGATATCGATCGATTTAAAGTCGTAAATGATGAATATGGCCACACGTGTGGTGATGAAGCACTACGCCACTTGTCAAAACTTTTAAAAACGACACTACGCGAAACGGACATCGCAGGAAGGTACGGTGGTGAGGAGTTTGTAGTTACTTTATTAGATACCGATGAAAAGGGGGCTGAAATTTTTGCTGAACGCTTAAGGGTATTAATTGAGCAAAGTCCTGTTATGTATAAACAACTTGAAGTGAAAGTAACAGTGAGTATTGGTTTTGCCTGTTTCAGTAATGAGTTTAAAGACCATGAGCGCTGGATAGAAGCTGCAGATAAAGCTATGTATCAATCTAAAAAGAATGGACGAAATAAAGTAACTGCATATGCCGATATAAAAAATGACGCTTAAGCGTCATTTTTTATTAATTATTTTTAGTCTGCAGCTCTGAGTTTAATCACTCGGTTGTATGTCGAGAGTCATCTTTAGGGCATTGTCCGATAGTCGTTATTTTTTCATTATTATCTACTTGTTCAAGTTTTACTTTAAACCCCCATAATCTATAAAGATGCTTAAGTACTTCCTCATGTGTATTTGCTAAAGGTATATTATTGTGTGGCACATACCTAAGCGTAAGCGCTCTATCCCCTCTGATATCAACATCGTACACTTGAATGTTAGGTTCATGATTACTTAAGTTATATTGAGCCGAAAGCGCTTCCCTTACCGCTTTATATCCATTGTCGTTATGAATTGCGCCTATTTCTAAATGCGAAGCGCTTGCGTTATCAATAAGTGTAAAAAGCTTAAAGTCGCGAATTAATTTAGGGGATAAAAACTGGCTTATAAAGCTTTCATCTTTAAAGTTTTGCATAGCAAAATGAAGGGTATCAAGCCAATTACTTCCGGCATATTCAGGAAACCACTTTTTATCTTCTTCTGTTGGGTGTTCGCATAGTCGTCTAATATCAACCATCATATTGAATCCCAGAGCATATGGATTGATACCAGAATAATACTGACTATTGTAAGGTGGTTGATAAACAACATTTGTATGGCTTTGTAAAAATTCCAGCATAAATGAGTCGGTAAGTTTACCTTCATCATATAGGTGATTTAAAATGGTGTAATGCCAAAAGGTGGCCCAGCCTTCATTCATTACTTGTGTTTGTTTTTGTGGGTAAAAATATTGTGATATTTTACGCACTATACGAATAACTTCACGTTGCCAAGGTTCTAAAAGTGGTGCGTTTTTTTCTATAAAATACAAGATATTTTCTTGCGGATCTTGAGGAAAGTGGCGTTCTTTCTTTTTTGCTTCTTGGTGATGTTCGGGGATTGTTCGCCATAATTCGTTCACTTGAGATTGCAAATAAGCCTCGCGTTCTTCTTGGCGCTTTTGCTCTTCGAATAACGAAATTTGTTGCGGGCGTTTATAACGATCAACGCCATAGTTCATGAGTGCGTGGCATGAGTCTAGTAAGGTTTCTACTGCTGTTACACCGTATTTTTCTTCGCAGCGACGTATATAATTTTTAGAAAATACCAGGTAATCAATGATAGAGCTGGCATCGGTCCATGTTTTAAATAAATAATTACCTTTAAAAAAAGAGTTGTGGCCATAACATGCGTGCGCCATAACTAGTGCTTGCATCGGTAACGTATTTTCTTCCATTAAATATGCAATACAGGGGTCTGAATTAATCACTATTTCATACGCGAGGCCCATTTGTCCGCGTTTATAGTTTTGCTCAGTTTGAATGAATTTTTTCCCGTAAGACCAATGGTTGTAACCAATAGGCATCCCAACACTTGAGTACGCATCCATCATTTGCTCGGCGGTGATCACCTCTATCTGATTAGGGTAAATGTCTAACCGGTAAAGGTCTGCAACGCGGGCTATTTCTGTTTGATACTCAGTTAACAAAGCAAAAGTCCAGTCAGGGCCGTCACTCATTCGTTTAGTATTCATATTAATACCTCGCTTGGTTATGCAGCCCCTTGTTGTTGCCGACCTTTTTTAAAAAGCTCCCTAAATATAGGGTAAATGTCTTCAACACTTTGAATGTGCTGTATGGCAAAGTTGGAATGTGTTTGCGTAATATTTAAATATTCTCGCCATAGGCTTTGATGAGCACGTGTTGTGATTTCAATGTAGGCAAAATAGCGAACAGCATCTAAAATGCTATTACGTAATATTTGTCCGCAATGAGGAGTATCGTCAGCCCAGTTATCACCGTCAGATGCTTGTGCTGCATATACATTCCATTCGTCTGCGTTGTAACGCTCTTTAATTATTTTATCCATCAGTTTAAGTGCGCTCGATACGATAGTTCCCCCAGTTTCTTGAGAGTAAAAAAATGTTTGTTCGTCTACTTCAGTCGCTTGCGTATGATGACGGATATAGACCACTTCAATGTTTTTATAACTGCGCGTTAAAAATTGATATAGTAAAATATAAAACCGTTTTGCCATATCTTTTGTGGCTTGGTCCATAGAGCCTGACACATCCATAATACAAAACATAACCGCTTTGCTGGTGGGGTGGGGGCGCTTCTCGTAATTTCTAAAACGCAAGTCGTAGTTATCAATAAATGGCACAGCTTTAATTTGCTGTTTGAGTAGGTTTATTTCTTTTTGTAAAAGTGCAACAGCGGCTTTATCGCTATGAGGTTCTTGTATTAATATTTTTAGCTGAGCTTCTAAATCGGCTAAGCGGCGCTTTTTTCCAGCGCTCATCGCAACACGTCGGGCAAGTGATCCTTGTAACGAACGAACAATATCAATATTACTTGGCATACCTTCACTGCAAAAACCGGCTCGGTGGGTTTTCATTTGTACAAGTTTATCAAGTTGATTTTCTTGAAGATTAGGAAGTTCTAAATCTTCAAAAAGTAAATCGAGGTACTCATCTTTTGAGATAGAGAACACAAATTCATCTTGCCCTTCGCCAGAGTCGCTTGCCTCACCTTGTCCAGAACCATCACCTTGACCACCTTTTGGTCGCTCTATTTTATCACCTGTTGCAAACTGATCGTTACCCGGGTGTATTTGTTTCTTATTCCCACCTTTACCTTGATGAAAGGTAGGCTCGCTGATATCACGTTGCGGAATAGATATACTTTCCCCCGATGTAGAGTCGGTTACACTGCGTTTATTTATTGCATCTGACACCGCTTCTTTTATCTGTTTTTTATAACGCCTAATGAAGCGTTGACGATTTACGGTGCTTTTATTTTTACCGTTTAAACGTCTGTCTATGAAATGCGCCATAATGACCTCCTAAAACCACAACCATGAAGGTTATTGTGATTTTCTAACACGTAGGTACCACTCAGATAACAATCTGACTTGCTTTTGTGTATAGCCTTTCTCGACCATGCGATTAACAAAGTCTTCGTGTTTTTGCTGATCTTCAGCTGAGGTTTTAGTATTAAACGAAATAACAGGCAACAGATCTTCTGTGTTTGAAAACATTTTTTTCTCAATGACAGTGCGTAATTTTTCATAACTCGTCCACAGCGGGTTTTTGCCATTGTTATGAGCCCGTGCGCGTAGTACAAAATTGACAATTTCGTTTCGAAAATCTTTAGGATTAGAAATGCCGGCTGGTTTTTCAATTTTCTCAAGCTCTGCATTCAGCGCAGCTCGGTCAAATAATTGGCCTGTATCAGGGTCACGATATTCTTGATCTTGAATCCAAAAATCGGCATAAATAACATAGCGATCAAATATGTTTTGCCCATATTCTGAGTATGATTCTAAATACGCAGTTTGAAGTTCCTTACCAATAAATTCAACATACTGAGGGATTAAATAGCCTTTTAAAAAGCTCAAGTAGCGTTCTTCAACATCGCTGCTGAATTGTTCACGCTCTATTTGTTGTTCAAGTACATAAAATAAGTGAACAGGGTTCGCGGCCACTTCTGTGTTATCAAAATTAAACACCCGAGATAAAATTTTAAATGCAAAGCGAGTAGAAAGGCCCGTCATGCCTTCATCCACCCCTGCGTAATCGCGATACTCTTGATACGACTTTGCTTTTGGATCAGTGTCTTTGAGTGTTTCACCATCGTACACTCGCATTTTAGAATATAGGCTTGAGTTTTCAGGCTCTTTTAATCGTGAAAGAGTTGTAAATTGTGCCAAAGCTTTGAGGGTGCCGGGCGCGCAAGGGGCGCTATGAAGTTCACTATGCTGAAGAAGTTTGTCGTAAATTTTAATTTCTTCAGTGACACGCAAACAATAAGGTACCTTGACTATGTATACACGGTCTAAAAAGGCTTCATTATTTTTGTTATTTTTAAAGGTTTGCCATTCAGATTCGTTTGAATGAGCGAGGATCATGCCATTAAAGGGAAGAGCGCTAATACCTTCAGTTCCATTGTAATTACCTTCTTGCGTGGCCGTTAGTAGTGGATGGAGTACTTTGATAGGGGCTTTAAACATCTCTACAAATTCCATCAAGCCTTGATTTGCCATGCAAAGTGATCCTGAATAAGCATAAGCATCGGGGTCATTTTGCGCAAAATGTTCAAGCTGACGTATATCTACTTTGCCTACTAATGCGGATATATCTTGGTTGTTTTCATCGCCTGGCTCTGTTTTAGCGATGCCTATTTGATTCAGAATAGATGGGTAACGTTTTACCACTCTAAACTTACTTATATCGCCATTAAACTCTTTCAGCCGTTTGCCTGCCCACGGTGACATAATTGTTTTTAAATAACGTGGCTTAATACCGTACTCTTGCTCTAGCACATTAGCGTCTTCAATGGGATCAAACAGAGATAATGGATGATCGTTTACCGGCGACCCTTTAATTGAATAGATGGGTACTTGTTGCATGAGGTACTTTAGTTTTTCAGCAATAGATGATTTGCCACCGCCGACTGGACCTAATAGGTAGAGAACTTGTTTACACTCTTCAAGCCCCTGAGCGGCGTGTTTTAAATAAGAAACAATTTGTTCAATGGCATCCTCCATACCATAAAAATCGGTAAAGGCAGGGTAGCGTGCAACTACTCTATTTGAAAATAACCGACTGAGGCGTGCGTCCGTTGCGGTATCAACCATTGTGGGTTCACCTATGGCCATTAAAAGGCGTTCTGGTGCACTCGCGTAGGCAGATTTATCGGTTTTACATATCTCAAGAAACTCGACGATACTGTACTCTTCTTCTTGTGCCGCTTCGTAACGTGCTTGGTAATGCTCAAAAATCGTCATAATAACCTCCGAAACCCGCTGTAAAAGGTGCTTACATTTTAAAGTCTAGTCGCGAAAGTATATGTTTGTGGAATAAAATTAAAAATTTAAGTGAAAAAAGATCATGTTGAAGAAGACTATTTTGTCAAATGACAGAGTTTAAAAGTATAAATAATAGGCATAAAAAAAGACGCTTTAGCGTCTTTTTTAAATTAGCGGTAAGTGCTAATTAAGCGAAGTTTGCGTTTGCAAATTCCCAGTTAACAAGTGACCAAAAACCTTTAAGGTAATCTGGACGCACGTTACGGTAATCAATGTAGTATGCGTGTTCCCATAAATCTACAGTAAGAACAGGTGTAACGCCGTCGTCAGTAAGTGGTGTAGCAGCGTTAGATGTGTTAACGATGTCTAAAGAGCCATCGGCAAGTTTTACTAACCAAGTCCAGCTTGAACCGAAGTTATTTACTGCTTTGTCGTTTAATGCATCTTTAAACGCATCAAAAGAACCCCATTTAGCGTTAATTGCATCTGCAATTGCGCCAGTAGGCTCGCCGCCGCCATTTGGAGATAGGCTGTTCCAGTAAAACGTGTGATTCCAGATTTGCGCTGCGTTGTTAAATACACCGCCTTCTGATGAACATACGATTTCTTCTAGAGATTTGTTTTCAAACTCTGTACCAGGGATCAAACCGTTAAGCTTAACAACATAAGTGTTGTGGTGCTTACCGTGGTGAAACTCTAATGTTTCTTTTGAAATATGTGGCTCAAGTGCGTCGATTGCATATGGTAGTGACGGTAGTTCAAATGCCATTTTTTATCTCCATCTTTTTTAGTTGATAGTCCATTTGGTAATACGTAATGCCTGTTGAAACAGACCACTTACCTATACCAAGTGGGAATATAGTGTTACTATAATTGTTGAGTATTTTACTCAAGTTTAAGCAAACAGCAATGCTATTGCGAAAGACTATTTCAATTGTGGCTTTATTTGCCCATTTTAAGTTATATATTTATGGTCACGATGAGTTATTTTCAAGACCTAAGTATATTTAGCTATCGTTACTTTGAGGTTGTAGATGGAAACCATTGATAAAATTAAACAGCAAATTTCAGAAAACCCAATTATCCTTTTCATGAAAGGGTCACCTAAGTTACCAAACTGTGGTTTTTCTTCACAAGCTTCACAAGCACTTATGTCGTGTGGCGAACCGTTTGCATACGTTGATATTTTACTAAACCCAGACATTCGTGCTGAGCTTCCTGCTTACGCAAATTGGCCTACATTCCCACAACTTTGGGTTGAGGGTGAGCTAATTGGTGGTTGTGATATCATCATCGAAATGTTCCAACGTGGTGAATTACAACCGTTAATCACAGAAACAGCGGCTAAGTACAAAGAAGCTGACGCTGAGTAATCTTATTTTGTGAGCGCTATTTTTATAGTGCTGTGATAATAAAAGCCACGTTAAGTGGCTTTATTGTTTTTAGTATTTTTACAACATCACTTATCTGCACGGCAGGGTAACTTGCACGTTTAGACCACCACTTAATTTATTATGTAAGCTTATTTGTCCTTTATGTGCTTCAGCAATCTCTCTGCACAAAGCTAACCCCAAACCACTTCCTGTACTTTTTGTAGAATAAAAAGGCACAAGGGCATTAGCCATTACCTGCTCACTCATGCCTTTTCCGCCATCGCTTACATCTACGATGCAAGTATTATTAAAAAACGTTACATCTATGTTTATTTTAGACGGATTTGAGCCTGACTCGTGTGCATTTTTGAGTAAGTTGATAAATAATTGCTCAAGTTGTGCCTGATCTGCATGTAATATGCTTTGGGTGCTGCTTACTGTGTAGCTAAACTGCCATTGGCTATTCAGATCACGTAATGTGTTTTGCCAATTTATCGCTGATTTTTGTGGTGTAGGGAGCTTCGCAAATTTGCCATAGCCTTGAACAAACTCAGTCAAGTGGCTTATTCTTTCATCGATTGTTGAAAACACTCGTGCAAGACGAGGTTCATCTACGCGGCTAGCTAAAAGCTGAGCGCTGTGCAGCATTGATGACATAGGGCCAAGAGAGTTATTAAGCTCGTGGCTTATTATTCGAATAACTTTTTTCCATACTGCTACTTCTTGGCGGCTGAGTTCACGGGTAAGTTGTTTAAATATGTATAAGTTATGTTTTTGATTGTTAAGCAAAAACTCGCCAGTCGATAAATGCCAAGTTTGAGAATCGTGACTATCTATTTCAATATTAAACAAGCCATCCACGCCTTGCTCAATAGCATTAGTAAGCTGAATAGGTGCATCAGACAATAATTCGTGAAGTTGCGTGCCTTCTAGTTGTGTTGTGCTATTAAATAAAGTGCGGCTGACTAAGTTACTAAATACAACAGTTTTGTTATCGTTAACAAGTAAAAGTGCTTGTGGAGAGCTTTGTAATACTTTATCTAACATTAACTCTCGTTGATAAATCCACTGTTTTTCTTGACGAAGTTGTTTTGCCGTTTGATTATAAAGCAGACATAGCTTTCCTAGCTCATCGTTATTTTTGTAGGCTAATAAACTAGAAAGCTCACCATCTTTAAAATTAAGTAAGCCGGTTTCTAGCGATTGCAACCCTAGCTTAATAGGTTTTGTTAAGGCTCTAGCTAGCAAGAGGCTTATTAGCATAGCTGCTATGACCAATAACACAGAGTAATACAGCGGATGTTGTGCAATTATTGTAATGCTAACAACAGGTAAAACGCTGCATAAAACACATATAGCCATTATTTTTTGAGTTAACGATAAGCCACTAATAAAATTAAACATTAGTAATCAATACCCATTTTTTGTAAGCGCCTATAGAGTGCTTGACGGCTTAAACCAAACTCTCGTGCTACTTTGGCTATAACCCCCTGATTAGCGCGTATTGATTGTTCAATTTCGAATTTTGTAGGTTCTTTTTTTACGTCGTTATTTTTTATTGGCGACGACGGGGTTAGGCCAAAATCTTCTGCACTAAGCAAACCGTTAGGCTTTATTACACCAACACGTTTACAGGCGTTTTCAAGTTCTCTTACATTACCTGGCCATTGGTATCGATTAAGGGCTTGCTCTGCATCAATACTTAGCTCTCTATGTGGTAAAAAGTGATTAATGAGTGGCGCAATATCATCAACGCGCTCACAAAGCGCAGGTACGTTTAACTCAATAACGTTAAGGCGATAGTACAAATCTTCTCTAAAACGCCCTTCGGTTATTGCTTGTAATAAATTTTCGTTGGTGGCTGATATAACACGTACAGTTACTTTGCGCGTTTGTGTGGACCCTAACCGTTCAAATTCACCTGTTTGTAACACTCTTAGCAACTTCATTTGCCCAGAAAGTGGCAAGTTGCCAATTTCATCTAAAAATAATGTTCCACCATCGGCTGCCTCAAAACGACCTATACGTTGCTTGCTTATACCAGTGTAAGCACCTGCTTCAGCACCAAACAATTCAGCTTCCAAAAGCTCTTGGGGAAGGGCGCCTGCATTGACCTTTATGAAAGGCTGATTTATTAGTGAAGAGTTTTTTTGAATAATAGTGGCAATACACTCTTTACCACTGCCATTAGGACCTGTTATGAGTGCAGAAATATCAGATTTAGCCACTTGCAATGCCATTGTGACCAATCGCTCCATTGCGGTACTTTTAAAAATAAGGCCTGCTAAGTTAGCAGTGTTATATTTATCATCTCGCTCTTTTTGCTGGCGGTTGTGCGTGGCCACAAGTTGCTTAGTGCGCCCTAGCTCTATTAAGTTAGTAATACACGTAAGAAGCTTATGGTCGTCCCATGGTTTTGGAAGGTAATCGGCTGCACCTGCTTTAACGAGTTCAATAGCCGTTGACAATTCAGTCCAAGCGGTTATTAGTATAATAGGGAGGAGTGGGTTCTCTTCACGCAGCGCATAAAACAAAGTTTTACCTTCTTCGCCTGAGGTGGTATCGCTGGTAAAATTCATATCTTGAATAACGAGAGCAATGCGTTGGTATTGCACAATTTGAATGGCTTCAAAGGGCGTTGACGCGGTAACTACATTAAAGTGATGTATTTCCAGTAGTAATGATAATGCCTCTAAAACGGCCGGATTATCATCAACGATAAGTATTTTTTCCATGAGAATTTAATCGCTGTTTATTATTATTTAAATATTGAAAATGCTACACCGTGTTTAGCCAGTGTAGCATAGGTTGGGAGCAGCGCTATATGGTTCGGGTTGCGATACTGGGCGAAATATTTGCAGCACGTTTAGCAGGGCCAAATACAGCTAGAAGGCTCATGATAAAAACCATAACGGCAGTTGCTGCGACATAGCCTAAGGGTAATGCAGCTATTGAAAAGTGTTGCATTAGCAATTGCCCAAGTATGAGGGCAGCAATAACGCCTAAAACTAATCCAGCAATGCAAATCAATGCATTTTCAACTAAAAAGTAATTGATAATTGAAGATTTACGAGCGCCCAAAGCGCGACGGGTTCCAATTTGTTTGGTGCGCTTACTTATATTGAATAGCGTTAAACCAAAAATGCCCACCGCTGTAACCAGAACTAAGATAGTGATGAGCACAATGAGCATACGCATCATCAATGTGTCTTCAGCCATATACTGCGCTTTGTCTTGATCTAAACCACGAATTCGAATAATCACACGCTTGTTATAATTTTTAAGCATAGCGTCTTCAATCTGTTTAGCTATGTCTGCACGCTCGTTGGACGCAGTGCGAACTAAAAAGTTGCCAGATATATTGGGATTAATGTAAGGAATTAATGCGATATTATTTGGGTGGCTGTCTTTTAGCCAAGGCCCTTTTGCATGCTTAATTACACCAACAACTTTCAGTGGAATATCACCAAGAAAAATCGTTTTTCCTAAGCCCTCTTCATCAGGAAAAAGCTCATTGAGTAATGCTTGAGTGACAATTGTCACATTGGCTCGTTGATCATTATCGTTGGTTACAACAATCTCATCTTGAGTAAAATTTCGTCCTGCAACAAGCTCAACGCCAAGTGTATTAATTGCATGGTCATCCGTAAAAAAGTAAGCCGTTCTTGCTGAAAGCCCTGGCTCTGGTGCAGAGTTAATACTGAAGTCAGATGAGCTGCCACTTCCTGATAACGGTATGTTGTTAATATATATGGCGTCTTTAACGCCGGGTAAAGCTCGAAGCATGGCTTCATCAAGTTCAAATTGCTGATGGCTTTGAACATCTTTACCAAAATGCATAACATGAAAAGCAAGTATTTCGTCTTCCGGGTAGCCTGTTTCTTGGTTAAGGTAGGTTACTCTGTCTTGAATTATAAATGCTGCGTTACTAACAATTGCAGTGGTAATTGCTATTTGTATAAGTAGCAAAATTGCACCCACCTTAGATCGACACAGCGCATGAAAAATAGGTTTAATTTCTAATATCATTGTGTTCGTCCTTATTGGCTTTTTAGATGAATGGCAGGGTTGGTTTTACATACCAGCCAAGCAGGATAAAGCCCGGCAATTACACAAGTACTGATTGCAATAAGTGGGGCGCTTAGTAACATACTTAAATCCATAGTCGCTAAGCTTTCGTAATAACTGTAGCTCTGACGAACACCTAATAGACCAAACTGCGCAAATACAATCCCAAGTAGCCCGCCCAAAAGCCCTAACATAGCGACTTCAATGATATGCTGCATAAAAATTTGTCGCTTATTAGCACCAAGAGCACGACGTACACCTACCTCTGGCGCTCGACGTAAAAATTTGGCAAGTAATAAGCCAAGTATATTAGCCAAACACACAGCCAAAAACATAAAACTTAGAGCCACTAAAATTTTGTTATCTTCACTAACCACATTATTGTAAGCCATCCATTGATTAACATCTCGAAGCCCAAAAGCGAGCTCTTTACGATTAAATCGACCGAGCTTTTGCTGCTCTTGCATATAAGCTAATAAGTAATTTTCGTAATCATTTTTTTGTTGCTCGGTCGTTAATTCAACCCAGAATTGAATCCAAACCATTTCTGACTGTAATTTGGCAGTAAAACTTCGAACATCTTCATGCTTCCAACCATTAGTATTTCCCCAATTACCAAGTTGCTTTGCCTCAAGAAGGCTAAATGGCATAAAAAGTTGTTCGGGTTGGTTAAATGCACCATTGTTTAAGTCGTAATATTTGATGGTTAGAGGCCAGTTTTTTGTAACGCCAATCACTTCGTAACTAGCATCGTCAAGGTAAATAACCTGACCCACTGAATTTTTGCCAGCAAATAACTTATTGTTTAACTTCTCGCTAATGACAACAACGGGCGCTGCATTGTCTTCTTGTTGCTGTGACCACTTGCTACCATGTAAAAATTCGAGGTCAAACATATTAAAAAATTCAGGAGTGGTAAGTCTTGCACTTTGACTAAACGGTTTTACTTTGTCAGAGTCTATGTAAACAGAAAAGCCACTTCGTACCATTTTTAAACGTTGAGCACCTACTTGGGATTGATAAAGATTTGCAGCATCTTGATAAGTTAGTTGAAGAGGCTGGTTATCTGACGTCCACCATGTGCTTCCATCATCCATTATCTGTAATTGCACACTAAAAAGCTGACTGCTCTTGTGCGGGATTGGATCGGCCGACATCATGTGATACACACTCAGACTAGTCATAGTGATGCCTATACCAATTGCTATGGCAAGTACCATTAAAAAGCTTACGAGTGGTGTGCGCTTAAAGCTACGCCAACTCAGATCAATATAATGAACCAGCATGAATTATACTCCTTGTGCGACTTTTATTGGCTGTGTACCTTGGTACAAAGTAAAGTCAGCAAGTTGTCCATCAACTACTTGAATGTTGCGCGGTGCACGGCGGGCTAATTCGCTGTCATGTGTCACCATTATAATAGTGGCGCCATCGCGATTTATTTGCTCAAGTAATTCCATCACTTGGCGAGCCATTAGGCTGTCTAAGTTACCGGTGGGCTCATCGGCAAGTAAAAAGCGTGGTTCGCCAGCAAGTGCGCGGGCTATTGCGACGCGTTGTTGCTGGCCGCCAGAAAGTTGTTGAGGTAAATGCTTAGCGCGGGAGGCTAAGCCTACTTGTTCTAAACATTGCTCTATTCTACGTTTACGTTCTTTTGCTTTAATACCTCTATAACGAAGAGGTACTTCAATATTTTCATAGAGGTTTAAATCTGGTATTAAATTAAAACCTTGAAAGATAAAACCAATTTTTTGATTTCGGCAATCGGCACGTTGGTTGTCGTTTAGGCTACCCACATTTACACCATCTAAAATATAATCACCTTCACTAAAGGGCTCTAACATTCCGGCAATATTTAAAAAGGTAGTTTTCCCAGAGCCGCTAGGGCCTGTGACAGCTATAAATTCGCCTTCATTTACATTTAAATTAAAGTCTCTTAATGCGTGAGTTTGAACCATTTCAGTTTGGTATACTTTACTTATGTTTTTCATTTGTAACATGGTTTTTCCTTAAATTGGCGCTGGTTGAGAGCGCTTCTAATTTAATAAAAGCGTGTCTGCTTGGTTAAATTGGTTGTAGCTAGAAATTATTATTTCGTCGTTTTCATTTAAGCCGCTTAAAATTTCTACCGCGTTAATGCTGGTGGCACCTACGGATATAGGTATACGTCTGGCAAAATTACCGTCTATTTTATATGCAACAATGCCGCCTTGTTGCATAAAAGCGCCTCGCTTTACCTGCAGCACATTTTGGCGATTGTCGAGTAAAATACGCGCGGTTAAACGTTGATTTTGGCGAATGTTATTGCTGTTGCTTGTAAAGCGAACACGTGTGGTTACTTCGCGATTATTAACTTCGGGTGATATAGCCGATAGCACCCCCATTATTGTTTCGTTCCCTAGCTTAAGCTCTACGTCCATACCTAATCCGAGTTCGTTTGCGTAACTTTCTGGCACCTGCAACTGTGCTTCAAAATGACTTAAATCAACGAGTGTCATCAGAGGCTGACTTTGCGTGACGGCTGCTTTTTGTTGCACAAGCAGATTACCCACAATGCCTGTCACTGTGGCCCGAATTGACAGCTCATTTACTTTTCTATGTAATTCATCAACGATCAGCTGCTGACGCTCTACATCACTTTTAGCTGCTTGCAATTCAAAGGCGAGTGTATCTTTAGCAAGTGCTACCTCTT
Organism: Pseudoalteromonas sp. 4NS20-0020; assembly: GCF_057554385.1. Classification (NCBI taxonomy): domain Bacteria; kingdom Pseudomonadati; phylum Pseudomonadota; class Gammaproteobacteria; order Alteromonadales; family Pseudoalteromonadaceae; genus Pseudoalteromonas; species Pseudoalteromonas sp. 4NS20-0020. The sequence goes on from NZ_BAAJMI010000003.1 coordinate 146,057, forward strand.
GCTGTGCGTGTTTATAGGTAAGCTGTGCACGTGATAAGTCGTCTATTGCTTTTTCAAGGTCTATTTGGCTTATTAAATGCTTTTTAATTGATAGTTTTGCGCGACGATCTTCTCTTTGTGCTGCGTTTAATTCTACACTTGCCATATCGAGTGTTTTTGTAAGGGTTAAAGTGTCTCTTCTTGATTGTAGGTGTTGCCTTTTAAGTTCACCCTCTAAGCGTTGTAATACGGATTGTTGTTGTTTTAATTCATTGGTAAGTTCAGGGCTATGAAGAACAGCAAGCTCGTCGCCTTTGGTAACTGTATCGCCAGCTTTAACGTGCAAGCTTACAAAGCCTCTCTCTGGGCTGTAGATGTGTGGTGCATTGGCGGCAACAATTTTTCCACTTGCGGCTACATCGCGAACAAGCGTTTTAATTTCTACTTTTGCTATTTGCACCTTTTCTTGGCTAAATGATTTAGTTGCATCCGAGCCTGACATAACTCCATAAGTAGCAGCAATAATAAGTAACAACACAGCGATAATTAAAAGAAAAAGTTTTTTATGGTTTGCGGGTGTTTTAACTTGTATGTCTTGAGCACTGGTATCTTTAATCATTATTCAACCTTAACTAAATGCATTTATATTTTTTTCAAACATGACATAAAGTAGTGCTGCAAAAATAGCGGCTAGTGGCGAGAGTAAAAATAAGCTTAAAGTGAACATAATTCTTCCAAATAATAATTACTAAATTACACTATACGATTAGCATGCCAGAATTTAACTTGTTGATATTAAATCACTTAGTAATTATTTTTTTAAAGTAATATGTCCGCGGACACTTTATGTGTCCGCTTCGGACACATAAAAAGCAATATATAAAGAGTAAATACTGCGTTGCGGGTATAAGAAAACCAATAACGTCGGCTCTACAGTGAACTCAAGGTGTAAGTGTATTTTAAAGCTAAGCTACTCAGGTGATTAAATAGCGGGATGACATTTAAGCTTGAACTGGTGTAATTTTTTTTATTTACGAATAATTAATCAAAGTGATGAGTGGTTAAATGACAGTTTTTAAGCTGAATGAAGAATAAGGAACATAATTCTACCTGTATTTATCCCTTTTATAATTCGTTAATGAAAAGGGGTAATATTATTTGCATAATCCCCACATTTTACGAATCTCTTAAATTGAATATTTATTCACTAATATTTAGGTTTACGTTTACGTAAACTGTATTTTAATTTAGAGCTATTTTTACAAAATGTTAAACTTGACACCAGTGTCATGAAAAAATAACGATGAAAACACCGCTAAATGTTAATAAAAATGATAAAAAAGAAATCTTGCTATGAAGTGAGAAATATTCAAGAATGTGAATATGTATTCAAATTACTGTTGACTCTATTTGATATAGAGGCTAGTTTTGACCGGCTGTTAGCAAATCGTCGAGCAGTTCATTAACGCTAACAGTGAAGCAAGGGGAGGGGTCTATGTTATACGACTCGAAATTAGAGAAAGAAAATTGTGGCTTTGGCTTAATTGCCCAAGTTAATGGTCAGGCTAGTCACCGGCTTATTCGCACTGCTATTACTGGGTTGGATCGTATGCAACACCGTGGCGGTATTTCTGCTGATGGTAAAACAGGCGATGGCTGTGGTTTGCTTTTGCAAAAACCAGATAGTTTTTTCCGTGCTATTGCAAGTGAGCATAATTGGCACCTTGGTAAAAACTATGCAGTAGGCATGATCTTTTTAAATTCAGATCCTGTTTTAGCACAAGCTGCAAAGGAAATTCTTAGCGAAGAATTAGAAAAAGAAACGCTAAATATTTTAGGCTGGCGTGAAGTGCCTACCGACCCATCAATGCTAGGTCCAATTGCTGTGCAGCAATTACCGGGCTTTGAGCAAATTTTTGTAAGCGCACCTGAAGGTTGGCGTTCAAAAGATTTAGAACGTCGCTTATACGTAGCGCGCCGTCGTGCTGAAAAACGTTTAGCAGACGATGAATCATTTTACATTGCAAGTTTATCTGGATTAGTGACTATCTATAAAGGCCTTATGATGCCTGCAGATTTGCCTAATTTTTATTTAGACTTGGCAGACATCCGTATGACCAGCGCGATTTGTGTTTTTCATCAGCGCTTTTCAACAAACACACAGCCTCGTTGGCCACTTGCTCAACCTTTCCGCTATTTAGCGCACAATGGTGAAATTAACACCATTGAGGGCAACCGTCAGTGGGCTCGTGCTCGCTCGTATAAATTTTCGTCTCCACTTATTCCAGATTTACAAAGCGCAGCGCCGTTTGTTAATGAAACAGGCTCAGATTCGTCAAGCCTCGATAACATGCTAGAGCTATTTTTAGCTGGTGGCATGGATTTATTCCGTGCTATGCGCATGCTGGTGCCGCCTGCATGGCAAAAAAACCGCGCTATGGATGACGATTTACGTGCATTTTATGACTTTAACTCCATGCATATGGAACCATGGGACGGTCCTGCGGGGATTGTTATGTCAGATGGCCGTTTTGCAGCCTGTAACTTAGACCGAAATGGTCTTCGTCCTGCGCGTTATGTAATCACACAAGATGGTTTTATAACCCTTGCTTCTGAAGTCGGTATTTGGGATTACACCGCCGATGAAGTGGTTGAAAAAGGCCGAGTGGGCCCGGGTGAGCTTTTAGTGATTGATACCAAATTGGGCAAAATTTGGCACTCAGATGAAATAGATCAAGATTTAAAATCTCGCCATCCTTATAAGTCGTGGCTTGAAGAAAATGTTAAGCGCTTGACTCCCTTTGAAGAATTAAAAGAGCAAGATGCAGGCAATCGTTCATTTGACGATGAAACGTTAGCTAAATATCAAAAAATGTTTGGTTATACCAATGAAGAGTTGGATAGCGTTATTCGTGTAATGGGTGAAAACGGCCAAGAAGCGACTGGCTCAATGGGTGATGACACTCCGTTTGCTGTGTTAAGCGAAGGGCATCGTTCACTATACGATTATTTCCGTCAAAAGTTTGCACAAGTCACTAATCCGCCAATTGATCCTCTTCGCGAAAATCATGTTATGTCTTTGGCTACGTGTATTGGTAGCGAACAAAATGTGTTTAACGAAACTACAGGCCACGCTAAGCGCTTGCAGTTCGATACACCTATTTTAATGTATGCAGACATGCAGCAGCTACTAAATGCAGATGAAGCGCATTACAGCTATTGTAAAATTGATATTACTTATACTGTTGAAGAAGGCTTGGAAAACGCAGTTAAACGCATTTGCGATAAAGCAAAAGAGAAAGCAGCTGCTGGCTCTATCATGCTTATTTTAACTGATCGTAATTTCGACGATGTAAACCTACCTATCCCTGCGGCTATGGCTGTAGGTGCAGTGCAAAAGTGTTTGGTCGATAACAATTTACGCTGTGAATCAAACATTATTATCGAAACGGGTAGCGTAAGAGACCCTCATCAATTTGCAGTGTTACTTGGTTTTGGCGCAACAGCTATTTACCCATACCTAGCGTATGAATCGTTAGTCGCGATGAGCGACAGTAAAATCATCGATAAATCTTACTGCGAGGTAACCCTTGCTTATCGTAAAGCAGTAAATAAAGGCTTATACAAAATAATGTCGAAAATGGGCATTAGTACAGTCGCTTCTTACCGTTGCTCAATGTTATTTGAGGCGGTGGGTTTATCAGATGCTGTTGTTGATATGTGTTTTAAAGGTGTGGCTAGCCGCATTAAAGGCGCATGTTTTACAGACTTTGATGACGATCAACAAAGCTTACATAAGCTTGCCTTAAGTAAACGTAAGTTACTTAGCCATGGAGGTTTATTTAAATATGTACATGGTGGTGAGTACCATGCATATAACCCAGATGTAATCCAAACACTGCAGGTAGCAGTTCGCTCTGGTGAATATAGAGATTACAACGAGTATGCAAAGCTTGTTAATAATCGCCCTATTTCAACATTACGCGATATGCTGGCACTTAAATTACCAAAAAATGGAATTAGTATTGATGATGTAGAGCCTGCAGAAGCGCTTTACAAACGTTTTGACTCAGCTGCAATGAGTATTGGTGCTTTATCGCCAGAGGCTCATGAAGCACTCGCAATTGCGATGAACCGCCTAGGTGGTTGTTCAAATTCAGGTGAAGGTGGTGAAGATAAACTTCGTTACGGCACAGAGAAAAACTCACGTATTAAGCAAGTAGCTTCAGGTCGATTTGGTGTTACACCGCATTATTTACGTAGCGCAGATGTAATTCAAATTAAAGTAGCGCAGGGTGCAAAACCAGGTGAAGGCGGGCAACTTCCGGGTGAAAAAGTAACACCTTACATTGCTAAACTTCGCTATTCGGTACCTGGCGTGACGTTAATTTCACCGCCACCACATCATGATATTTATTCTATTGAGGATCTTGCTCAGCTAATTTTCGACTTAAAGCAAGTAAATCCAAAAGCACTTGTATCAGTAAAACTAGTGTCTGAACCAGGTGTTGGCACCATAGCAACGGGTGTAGCTAAAGCATATGCTGATTTAATTACCATATCGGGTTACGACGGCGGCACAGGCGCAAGCCCGCTTACGTCTGTAAAATATGCAGGCAGCCCATGGGAACTAGGTCTAGCTGAAACACAACAAGCCCTTGTAGAAAATGGCCTTCGTCATCGTATTCGTTTGCAAACAGATGGTGGTTTAAAAACAGGTTTAGATATTATTAAAGCTGCTATTTTAGGTGCTGAGAGCTTTGGTTTTGGTACAGGCCCAATGGTGGCATTAGGGTGTAAATATCTACGTATTTGTCATCTAAATAACTGTGCAACCGGTGTTGCAACGCAAGACGAAACACTTCGTCAAAAGCATTACCATGGCTTACCTGAAATGGCGATGAACTACTTTAAGTTTATTGCACAAGAAGCGCGTGAAATCATGGCAAGCCTAGGTGTTGCAAACTTAACAGATTTAATTGGTCGTCTTGATTTACTTGAAGCAATTGAGGGCAAAACAGCCAAACAGAAAAAGATAGATTTATCTTCTGTTATTGCGCAGCCAAACAATCCAACAGGCGAAACGTTATTTTGTAGCGCGCCAAATAGCTCACATTATTTAGGCAAGCTTAACGAAAGCCTATTAGGAAAAGCGCAAGAAGCGATAGATGCTTCAAGTGGTATTTCACTTGTTAGCCGAATTTGTAATACAGACAGATCTGTTGGTGCAATGCTATCAGGCTACATTGCTGATAAACACGGAAATCAGGGTATGGCGGCTGATCCGGTAGCCATTGAGCTCCATGGCACAGCTGGTCAATCGTTTGGTGTTTGGAACGCAGGTGGCCTTGAAATGACCCTCGTTGGTGACGCTAATGACTACGTTGGTAAAGGCATGGCTGGTGGTAAGCTAGTTATTCGTCCGCCAGTGGGTTCATCATTTGAAAGTCATAAAGCTACGATTATTGGTAATACCTGTTTATACGGTGCAACTGGCGGTAAATTGTTTGCTGCAGGGTGCGCAGGTGAGCGCTTCGCAGTTCGTAATTCAGGCGTGCAAGCAGTTGTTGAAGGCGTTGGCGATAATGGCTGTGAATACATGACCGGTGGTGTTGTGTGTGTGCTTGGTAATGTAGGTGTTAACTTTGGGGCGGGTATGACCGGTGGTTTTGCCTATGTTTTAGATGAGCGAAACGACTTTGAGAAACGCATAAACCCAGAGCTTGTCGAAGTTGTGACATTAGAAGCGTTAACGTCACACCAAGAGCACCTACGTGGATTAATTGCTGAGCATTTAGAGCTAACAGGCTCATGCAGAGCAGAAAGTATTTTAGCTAATTTTGAGCTCTACTTACCTATGTTTAAATTAGTAAAACCTAAATCAAGTGACGTAAAAAGTTTACTCGGGCATCGCGCCCGTAGTAGTGCCGAACTACGTGTTCAGGCGCAATAAGGGGGCAGTATGAGCGAAAATGTATATCAATTTATAGACGTGCAGCGTGTAGATCCACGCAAAAAGCCAATTTCGTCACGTAAAAAATCATTTGTAGAAATTTACGAACCCTTTTCAGAAAATCAGGTTAACTCTCAAGCTGATCGTTGCTTGGATTGTGGTAACCCATACTGTGAATGGAAATGTCCGGTACATAATTACATTCCACAGTGGCTTAAACTAATTCGCACAGGGCGTATATTAGAAGCTGCGGAGCTTTCTCATCGAACAAACAGTTTGCCTGAAGTATGTGGCCGTGTTTGTCCTCAAGATCGGTTGTGTGAAGGCTCATGTACGCTCGATGAAGAGTTTGGCGCAGTAACGATAGGTAACATTGAAAAATATATTACCGATACCGCGTTTAAAATGGGCTGGAAGCCAGACATGTCTTACGTAACATGGACTGACAAAAAAGTAGCTATCATTGGTGCAGGGCCCGCGGGCTTGGGTTGTGCGGATATTTTAGTTCGAAATGGTGTTAAGCCTGTTGTGTTTGATCGTCACCCAGAAATTGGTGGATTACTCACATTTGGTATTCCTTCTTTCAAACTAGAGAAAGAAGTGATGCAAAAACGCCGTGAGATTTTCACTGAAATGGGCGTAGAATTTAAGCTGAATGTTGAAGTAGGTGTAGATATCACTATGGATGATATTTTAGCCGACTATGATGCAGTATTTTTGGGCGTGGGTACGTATCAGAGCATGCGTGCTGGGCTTGAAAATGAAGATGCACCGGGTGTTCACGATGCGCTGCCGTTTTTAATCGGCAACACTAACCGAGTTATGGGCTATGATGAAGCGAATCAAGCTTATATTGATATGGCGAACCAGAAGGTCGTTGTGTTAGGTGGTGGTGATACTGCGATGGACTGTGTAAGAACGTCTATACGACAGGGTGCTGCAAAAGTAACGTGTGCGTACCGCCGTGATGAAGAAAATATGCCAGGCTCTAAGCGTGAAGTTAAAAATGCCAAAGAGGAAGGGGTTATATTTACATATAATGTTCAACCAAAAGGTATTGTGCTAGACGCTAACGGCCATGTTGCTGGCGTAAAGATGGTTAAAACTAAGCTGGGTGAGCCAGATGCGAATGGTCGTAGCCGCGCAGAAGAGGTCGCCGGTTCAGAGCATGTTATTGAAGCAACGCAAGTAATTATGGCGTTTGGTTTCAAGCCACATAAAATGGACTGGTTAGAAAAGTATGATGTAGAAATAAACCATTGGGGCGGTATTAACGCACCAGAGCAAGGTGAATTTACACATCAAACAACTAACCCTAAAATATTTGCTGGTGGCGATATAGTGCGTGGTTCGGATTTAGTAGTAACCGCTATTTTTGAAGGCCGTAATGCAGCTGAAGGTATTATGGATTATTTAAAAGTTTAATTTAATATTTTCAGAAATCGACAATTTAAAAGCAAGCCAAGTGGCTTGCTTTTTTGTGTTTGAAACGAATTAGGTACCATTTATTTTTAACCATTTTAATTTCGATGATAATTTGGTTGAATGACCAAGCTATTCTCATGAATAGTTTTAAGATTCATAAACTTATAATTTGTTAAAAAAGGTACTAGTATTAATTTTACATCAGTAATACTTTAATCTTGATTTAACTGCTGAAAAAGGGGAGTATTGAGTGTTACTCAGAAAAATTGGTGATAACTTTGCTGAAAATTAACTCAATAATATAAGAAAAATAGCGCTTATTATGCATGAACATTCAAATAATCCAGAAAGAAAACTAATAGTTAGATTTTTCTCATCAATAGGCTTTATAGCAACCTTGGTGATGGGCTGCATTGCATTGACCAACAGCGATTATTTTTTATTTTTTACCTTAATATGTTCTTCGCTAATTTACGCATGGGCGCTTAGTGTTTATAAAAACCTTGAAAAGTCAGCTAGTGCTATCCTTTATAACCTTTATGCATTGATGATTTACCTTGTTTTAACTGGAGGCGCGCAGGGAACTGGTCCGATTTGGATATTCATAGTTTCGCCAGTCACATTTTCAATTAGAGGCTTAAAGCGCGGTATCGTTGATATTGTTTTGTTTTTATTAGCGGTTATATTAGCTTTTTATTGCGCGCATACCTTTAGTATTTATAACTATCTACCGGATCAATTTCCCTATCGAGTTATATTTTCATTTATTATTGTCGCAATGTTGAGTGGCTTTTATGAAAACTCAAGGGAAAAATACAATCAAAAAATATTAGCACTGAGTAAAAAAAATGAACTGTTGGCGACTATTGACCCTTTAACGGGGTTACCAAACAGACGCTTTACAATGAATAAGCTTAGTGAATTTAAATTAGCGCTCACGAAGGAACAAACACCGTTTGTACTTATTTTGTGCGATGTAGACAACTTTAAAAAAGTTAACGACGAGTACGGGCATAGTTTTGGTGATGAAGCGCTCATACACTTAGCTAATATTTTAAAGCAACATATTCCTAATAATGCCGTTGCATCACGCTGGGGCGGGGAAGAGTTTTTGATTGCAATTCCTAATGTATTTAACGCAAAGGGCGTAGAAATCTCAAATAAAATACATGCCGCGCTAAAACAATTTCCTGTTAATACATCTTTTGCGAGCTTAAGCTTAACGATTAGTATGGGGGTTGTTCAATCCCATGAAAGCGATTCTATAGACATTGATATCAAGCGCGCAGATGAATTGCTTTATAAAGCTAAAGAGCAAGGTAAAAATAAGACTTGCTCAGAGTAGTTTTATTATTCCATTGAGAACGAATCAAGTGTTGACTTAACTTTAGCAATACGTCTTTTTAAACTCATGTAACAAAATACATTACACAGTATTTGGGTGAGCAAAACACATGTATAACTAAAAATTAAATTATTCGAATTACCATCCTGGTAACTCATTAAATTGTAAACACTAAGAATAAGCTGAACGAATAACGTTACATTTAAAAAGCTCATTAAGTGTTTCTTGAATTGTGTGTGTTTATATCGGCTAAATAAAGTTAACAATATACTAATTAAAACCAGTAGCCAGCTTACAATAATAAGAATTAAAGCAGTATTAGTAATCATATAAAGGCCTTGCTGAAAATTGAAACCCTAGTTGGTTATTAATTAAACCTAAATTACACATGCGCTTTTTATTAACTCTTTTGCGTTTGCTTTTGCTGTTTTACTAACATTGTCGCCGCCAAGCAACCTTGCTATTTCGTCTACTCTACCATCTTTTGTTAGTGCCAGCATATTGGTAAAGGTTTCACCTTTAGCAATTTCTTTTGCTACAAAAAATTGCTGATGCGCACTACTTGCAACCTGCGGCAAATGGGTAACACAGATCACCTGAGTCGATTTACCAAGTTGCCTTAATAACTTTCCAACAGCAGAGGCTGTAGGTCCAGAAATACCTACGTCTACTTCATCAAATATCAATGTTGGTGTTGTTACTTTTTGGGCAATAATAACCTGAATAGCTAAGCTAATACGCGAAAGCTCACCACCAGACGCCACCTTAGCCAAAGGCTGAAGAGGCTGCCCTGGGTTGGTCGATACTAAAAACGAAACGCTATCTTGCCCTAAAAGATTGGGGGCTCGTTCAGGATCTTCAGTAAGCGATATTTCAAATACACCATTTTCCATGGATAAATTTGCCATACTTTCGCTTATTAAGGTATTTAAGGTATTAGCATAACTTCTGCGGCTAACGCTTAATGCTTCACTTGCTTGCTTGTAGTCAAGCAATGCATCGTTTATTTCAGAGTCGAGTTGCTCCAAGCGGAAACTATTATTACTAATTGACTCGAGTTCATTTGAAATTGACTGATGAAATTCAACTAATGCTTGCGGTTTTATATGGTGCTTACGAGCTAAGTCCATTGCGCCGCTTAACCTGTTCTCTATTTCTGTTAAACGGGCAGGGTCTAAATCAACTTGTTCCGTATAATTGCGAATTTCTCGGCTAGCTTCTTCTACTTGAACAGCCGCTTCTTCTAACATTGCAGCCACACTTGCTAAGCTTTCATCATATTGTGCTAAATCTGCAAACTGTTGTGCGCTGTGCTGTAAAACAGAACACGCACTTTGTTCTTCACCTTCATATAGGTATTGCAGCTCTTTTTGACATGACTCTAAAATGGTTTGGCTATTACTTAGCTTGTAGTGTTCGGCTTCAATTTGTTCAAATTCGCCATCTTGTAAGTCAAACTCGTCAAGTTCTGCCACTTGGTATTCTAGTAGCTGTTTTTGAGCAGCTTGTTGTAATTGCTGTTGCTCAAGCTGTTTAAATTCTTTTTGAAGGTTGGCGAATTGTTTATAACTTTCAGTTACTTTTACAACCAAGTCTTGATGGCCAGCATATGCATCAAGTAGTTGTAATTGATGTTCAGCTTTTAAAAGGTGTTGATGAGCGTGTTGCCCATGTATAGAAATTAAATACTGGCCAAGTTCTTTGAGCTGAGATGCAGTTACTGAGCTGCCATTAATATAGCTTTTACTGCGACCATTTTTGCAAACAACGCGTCTAAGTAAGCAATCATTATCAGTACTGGTCAGAAAATGTTGCTCTAAAAAAGCCTGAGCGAGCGGGAGTGCGCTTATATCAAATTGAGCACATACTTCAGCTTTGTCTGCAGAAGGTCGTACAGCAGAGGCTTCAGCGCGCTCGCCTAAACACAATGAAAGTGCATCAATGGCAATCGATTTACCCGCGCCGGTTTCACCCGTGATCGCCGTCATGCCGTTATGCCATTCAGTGCTTAAGTTACTTACAATTGCAAAGTTTTTAATTTCTAAACCAACTAACATACTGTTTATCCATCCAGTTAATTAACTGGTAATTTATACAGTGTTTAGCTTTTTTGCAAATTAATTTTTTATTATTTAGGCAATATTAACATGTTGATTGAGTTGGTTGTTTGGGTCTTGATTTTCTGGGATGTATTCATTTTCTTCATTATCAAGGGGTTGTAGCAAGTCGTTGGTTTTAATTAATTCGATAAGGTTTGGTAACGCCTCTGAGTAAAACGTTTTGTTATACGAGATACCTTGCTGTGGAAGTTCAGACACAAAATACTGGATATTTTCTTCCAAGCTTTGGCCACTGCCTATTTGGTTCGCTTTAGTCAATTCGTTAGATAAAGTATTGATTAATAGATCAGATACATCTTCAAGGGTTTGTAAATTCTCGTCAGTATGCTTTTGAACTACAAAAAAGTTGGAAACGATTGCTTGAATTCGAGGTGCGTATTTAGGGCGAAGAATTTTCGCTTCTACTAGCTCATTTAATTTTGACTTTAGACGGGCGCCAACTTGTGATACCCGTTCGTTAAATTGTTTTTTTTGAGCTTCAATTGCTTTGCGACGATTGCTTTCTATTTTTAAGTAGGTTGCTAGAAGTGTAATTAACAGTAGCAAGGCAAAAAAAACGACATATGTCATTGCTATTTGTTCCTAAAAATTGGTGTATTATTGTTGTAATCTGCATTTTGCGCTAAAGACAACGCTTTAGCAATAAAATTAGTATAAACGACTGCCCCAATTTAATTTTGTACGTAAAACGTTGTAGTAAGAGTAGTTTTTTGGATGAATTAACCGCAATTTTTTATCTGCTTTTTTAATGACGACTTCATCACCAGGTAAAACGGCAAGCACAACGTGGCTGTCGCAGCTGACTTGCAAGCTGTCAGTATTGTCTAAACTAAGTTTTAGCCTCACTTCGTTATCGGCATCTACTACTAATGGCCTGCTTGATAACGTGTGCGGAAACATAGGCACCAAAGATATTGCATTTAGTTCAGGCGTTAATATTGGACCGCCACCAGAAAGTGAGTAAGCAGTTGATCCTGTTGGCGTAGATACAATTAGCCCATCAGAGCGCTGAGAGAATACAAAGTCGCTATTTATAAATGCCTCAAACTCAATCATATGAGCCACTTTATCTGCATGTAATACGGCTTCGTTTACCGCTAAATTGGCACTTTTTAGTTCATTGTGACGATAAACTTCTACTTCCAATAAAAAGCGATTTTCTTCAATATACTCACCACTTAAAACATGCTCTAGGCTAGCTTCAAAACCTTCAGGGTTTAAGTCGGTTAAAAAACCAAGGTTACCTCGGTTAACCCCAATTACAGCAATGTTAAAACGAGCAAGCACGCGCGCAGCTCCTAACATATTTCCGTCACCGCCAACCACAATTGCAAGGTCGGCTTGCTCTCCTAAATCAACCAGTTTAACAAGGTTTTCTTTAGGTACATCGACTAACTGTCCACCAGTGCGTTTTTCAACAATCACTTCAAAACCAAGTGCCAGTAAAAATGTATGCAAACGCTGCAAAGTGGCAGCCGCTTTTGGGTGGTTTGGTTTGCCAATAAGGCCAATAGTATTGAAAGGAGAGTTCATAATCTGCACACTAAAAATTTTGATGTTTGTAGAGTAACTCAAAAGCAAAGTGTTTGAAAATACAGATTTTACCTAAATGAGTATGATTCAATTTAGTTTAAAATAAATTTGTTTTATATTGTTCAACAAAGGGGAAATGACTTGAAATAGCAGCAAATGCCCCGATATACCTTTCATGCAACAAGATGTAGATATCATGAAATTAAATCCGCGCGATCAGCAAATATTTTCAGCTGTAATGAACATGTACTGTAACGGTGAGGGATTGCCCGTTCCATCAACAAAAATTGCCAAGCTAAAAAGCATGGCTGTGTGTTCAGCAACCGTTCGTAATGCAATGGCCCGTCTTGAAAAAGTAGGTTTATTGTATTCCCCCCACACTTCTGCTGGACGAGTACCTACAGATGAAGGGTTTAATTATTGGTTTGATGAGTTTTTTCCATTATCAGATATTGCTAGTTACTGGGAGCCAGAGCAAGCACAGCTAGTTGAATTGGCACATGGCTTGAGTCAAAAGTATCAGGTATGCTGTTGTGTTGGTTTACCGCAAGTGAGCTCACAGCATGTATTTAGAGTCGAAGTACTTGATTTTGATTCTACCGATTGGCTTATTTTATTGATCGATCGAGCAGGCCAAAGCCATAATATTTGCATTGATAAACCACATGATGCTTCAGATACGGTTCGTTACCAGTTTGCAACGTGGTTAAATACAGTATTTAGCCAACAAACATTGATGGAAGGCTTGTATAGAATGCAAGCAATGGCAAACACAGCGCCTAAAAACTGTCATGACTCACTTACTCAATGGACACGGCAGCTAAGTCAAAAGTTAGGTTCAGATAATAGTATCGTTGTGGGTGAAAACTACCTTTATAAAAAAATAAATTGTGAGCAAAGCCTAAATATAGGCGTGTCATTTCTAAATTTTGTTGAAGATGCACTGGCATTTAAAAATGGTGTTTCGGTGATCAGCGGTAAAAAACTCCCGTTTAGTGAATGTAACGATCTAATAACCATCAGCGTTCCTTACTTTCAAAACCAAGAATACCAAAGCCGCTTTTGTATAATCTGCCCAAAATCAGCGCAAATAGAACAAATAATCCAAGAATTTAAATTAATTGAGTCATCGAACTCTTGAATCTTTTTATTCAATCCCCATAATTACCGCAATTGAAAAGAATTGGAGCATGTATTTTATGTCTGAGCAGACACAAAACCCAGAGCAAGAAGTAGAACTAAACGAAGAAATTGAACAAATGCAAGCAGATGTAGAAGCAGCCGTGGATGCCGCTGAACAACATTCAGAAGAACAAAGCCCTGAAGCTGAAATTGCGATGCTTTACGCAGAGCTAGAAGCTGCTAAGCAAACTATTGCAGACCAAAAAGACGGTGTGATCCGTGCCGCTGCCGACGTTGACAACATTCGCCGTCGTGCTGCACAAGATGTAGAGAAAGCACACAAATTTGCACTTGAAAAGTTTGCTAACGAATTACTTCCTGTGATTGATAATCTTGAACGCGCTATTGAGTTTTCTGATAAAGAAAACGAAACGTTAAAGCCGTTGCTTGAAGGTATTGATATGACAGTTAAAAGCTTTAACGATGCTGTTGCTAAATTCGGTGTTGAAATTGTTAACCCACAAGGCGAGCAATTTAACCCAGAGTTCCATCAAGCTATGTCAATTCAGCCAAGCAACGATGTAACACCAAACACTGTGCTTGCTGTTATGCAAAAAGGCTACACATTAAATGGACGTTTATTACGCCCGGCAATGGTTATGGTTTCAAAAGCGGCTGACGCTTAATTTAGCCGTTTAACACTTTAAAAATGCCTCAAATTGAGGCATTTTTTTTGTCTTTTTTAAAATGAATTATTTGCGCTAATATCGTCAGTAGTACCGCGCTAAACATGAGGCTCGAAAACGGCACAGAGCTTTGAGCATGCATAACAGCAAGAATGGGGCCTACCAAGGCACCGCTGCCAAACCTAAGCGTACCAATAACGGCAGTAGCCGTGCCGGTGTTTTTTTCAAACTTCATGAGTATTAACGAATCTGCATTACTGGCAGTGACCCCTAAACTCATCATTAATGGTGCAATTGCTGCCACTATATAATAAAGCGATAAATGTAAAATACTAAAAGTTAAAAGGCACAACCCTGATATAAAACCGCATACCAATCCAATATATAACATTTTGCGTGAACCAATACGCGGCACAATACGCGTATTTAAAAAGTTACCAAACATTAATGCCATCACGTTAAAGGCAAATAATATCCCAAACAGTTGCTCCGACACTTTGTATAAGTCTAAATAAATAAAAGGCACTGAGGTTAAAAAGCAAAAAAAGCCAAACGATACAAACATTGAGCTTAAAATATCGGCGCGTGCATCGGTGTTACTCAACACAGTTTTATAACTGTCAAAAAATAAGGCTAAACCTTTTTTTTCACTGGTATGAATAGGTATATCAATTAAATATACTTGCACAAACACAAGTATTATAAAGCTGTAAGCTGCTAATACTAAAAATATGGTAGACCAAACAGAAAACCCTAAAATAAAAGAGCCTACAGACGGCGCTATTAATGGTGCAACCATCATGATCATCGATACATACGACATACCTTTTGCCGTATTTTGCTGATAAATATGCCTAATGATTCCTGGCACGACCACCGTAGCAGCAGCACCAGTGAACGCTTGTATTGCCCTTAGTGCCCAAAAAGTATGAATTTCTGTTGTGAATGCTAACGCAGTAGAGGTTAAACCAAATAATGTTAAACCAATTTTAGCCAGTTTCCGGCGGCCAATTTGATCCGCTATAGGGCCAAAAAATAACATGCCCAATGAGTAACCTGCTAAATATATACTTAGCGATATTTGTACATTTGGCATACTAGTTTGTAAATTGTTCGCAATAACCAACATTGCGGGCAAATACATATCAATTGCAAGGGGTGTAATAGCGACAATACTTGCCAATAAAGGTAATAAAATACGGGTATTAAAAGACGTAGACGAGGCGCCCATACATAAACTCAAGGTAACTAAAACAAGGGCTATAGTGTAGCAGGGCATTGTATATGTATAAACGTAGTTTAGCCGGAACGTTACTTACTTCACCGCAAAGTACTTACCTTAAACCAATGATTTTAAACTGGCACTGTGTTTGCTATCCTACTTGCAGTATAAATGACTTAAGGTAATACAATGAAAAAATTGGTATTGGCACTAGTAGCAACGGCTGTTTTAGCAGGGTGTAAAACATCGCCAACAGGGCGTACTCAAATAGCGCTTTATTCGGATCAGCAAATGAGCGAAATGGGTACAGCTAGCTTTGCTGACATGAAAAAAAATCAGCCAATTAATAAAAATCCAAAAACCAATACATATGTAAATTGTATTGCTGAAAAAGTAATTGCCGTTTTACCTAATGAGTATGCATCTCAAAACTGGGAAGTGGTGGTATTTGAAGATGATTCAGCAAATGCATTTGCTTTGCCTGGCGGTTACATTGGTGTTCATACCGGGTTACTAAAAATAGCGACTAATCAAGATCAAGTCGCTACCGTTTTAGGGCATGAAGTAGGACACGTAATTGCAGAACACTCTAATGAACGTGTATCACAAAGCTCGTTGTTAAGTACGGGAATGCAATTGGGTAGTGTTGCGCTTGAAATGGGTAACGTGCAGTACCGTAATGAAATTATGCAAGGACTCGGATTAGGCGCTCAATATGGTGTGGTTTTACCGTTTAGCCGTTCTCATGAATCTGAGGCCGACACCATTGGTCTTGATTTAATGGCAAAAGCGGGTTTTAACCCAAAAGAGTCGGTTACGCTTTGGGAAAACATGAGTAAAGCGGGAAGCGGTGCAACGCCTGAATTTTTGTCTACCCACCCAGCACCAACGAGTCGTATTAATAATTTGCAGTCGCAAATGACAAAAGCACTAAGTGAGCAAAGTACTGCAAACTCGCAAGGAAAAAGGCCACAGTGCTCACTTTAGTTGAGCTCTTAACAGTATAAAGCAGTGGCGTATAGTGTTGATGCGCTAATAAAATAAAACCCCTGAATGTAAATACTTTCAGGGGTTTTATTTTATCGGTTATGTGTGTTATTCAGCAGCGAGTGCTTCTTTAAATACAGTTTTAAAACGTTCAAAGTCTTCTATATGTGGTAAATGGCCTAAATTATCGAGTTCATATAATTTAGCATTGGGGATAAGCGAAACGGCATTTTTGCCTAACTTATCGTATCGACCAAGCTCATAATCTACACCGGTTTTTTTCCAGTTTCGGCCTGGTCCTGTTCTATCACGGGTACCAATAATTAACTCAACTGGCACGGCAAAGTCTTTAAATTCAGTAATAACGGGTTGAGTGAAAATCATATCGTATGTTTTAGCATTAACCCACGCCATGTGAGCTTTGTCCGGCCCTTGTATTTGCCCAGTAATAAAGTCTGTTAATGCTGAATACGTAGCGTTCCATTTACCATCGTAATAGTTTTTTTGCTGATATTTTTTTACGCCCTTGGGCGTTTTAGCAAGCTCATTTTTATAAAAGAAGTTGGTGTCTTTGTATTCAACATAATGTAAGTAGTTTTCAAGCCCTATAGGGTTAAGCAAAACCAATTTAATTGTTGTATTGGGATACATTAAAGCAAAGCGACTTGCCAACATGCCGCCCATAGAATGGCCAACTACAATTGTTTGTTTTAAGTTAAGGGAGTCCATTAACGCATGTGTATGGTGGGCAAGCGATGCAAACGAATATTGATAGTTAGTGGGTTTGGATGATTTACCAAAGCCAATTTGATCAGGAATTAATACACCAAAGCCAAGCGATTGCAAGTACTGCGCTGTAGTCGTCCAATAATCAGCATTAAAATTTTTGCCGTGCATAAGTGTCACGGTAGGCATCTTTTCTTTGGTAGGCTTTAGGTATATATACGCCATTTTTAAAGACTGCTTTTGTGATTCAACGCTAAAGTAATTTACGTTAAAGTCATATTGATAACTGCTTAAAAGGGCATCGTAAGATAGGGACTCTGTATTTACTTCACTACTTGCTAAAGCATTATTAGTGAAAGCTAACAAGGCGGCAAAACACATCACTTTAATTGACATCATTTCATTATTCCTTCAAAGGTAAAGCATGAGGCTTAAAAGAAATACGACAATAACTAAGTATTTACAGCCATTCAATTAAATACTTTTATGGCATAAAAAAAGGAGCGCTTAATAGGGCTCCAATTTATGTGATTTTAACGCAGTGTAATTGCTTAAAAGGTCCACTCTACATGTATTTGCGGAACTGACTCTGTCACTTCAGTTCCTAGCTTGTTATGCCAGTATTGAAGCTCCATGCCGAGTAGCAACGTATTTTCTTTCATTTCAAAGGCATGACCCATGTCCCATACTAAAATAGGTTGTGCGAGTATCCATGCCTCTACATCGTTTCCAAATTCGTCTTCACGTTCTGCAATGTATTCTGCGTGCCCTTTAAAGCTGAACTTTTGTGAGCCAATAGTAAAAGGGTATTCAAAAGCTACATCAAACATCCAGCTATTTGTTTCTATGGGGGCGCCGCCTTTAGCAACACCTTCGCTGTCGTCAATATAGGCTGTTACTATTGTTTGAAAGAAGTTAAAACCTGGTACATCCCAGTTTAATTTAACACCTGGCAGGTATTTCACCATTTTAGCATCGCCAGCAATATTTATACCGCCAGTAAGGCCAACATCTAATAACGCACCGGTGCCAATTTTTTCACCGCTGAGCGCCGATAAGCTAACAGTTGAATACCATTCGCCGTAAAAATCGCTATCTTGATAGCCGTCAGTTTTATCGTCTTTACTGTAATCAATGAAAAAGAAGTTGTCGCCGTAATCGTAACCCGATGCATGTTGAACTGAGTAAACCGTGGTATCTGACTCTTGCTCAGTAAAAGGGTTTTTTTGGTCGCCATTGTTAATATGTAATGCTGTGCTGCTCCAATTAGCGGCAAAAGCAGAAGACGATAAGGCAATGGATGTAAGGGTAAAAAAGGAGAGTATTTTATTTAATTTCATAATTTGTATTTAACTATAACTTGATTGACACGCGAAAGCGCGCATTATAGCAAAAGTGATTAATATGTAGAGTAATATGTTGCAGCTTGTTTTTAAGCTGCAACAGTGGGGCAAAGGTTTTAAGCTTTATTACGACGCAAACAAATTATTGCTATAGCGGTAAATGCTAAAATGAAACAATAATAAGACGATGTTGAGACTTCCCAAGGGCTAATTTTAAACGTAGCGCCAAGTAAAAGTGCTTGTGCTCCATAAGGTAAAGAGCCCTGAGTTACACAAGCAAAAATATCAAGTAGGCTTGCAGAGCGTTTGCCACTAATTTTACCATCGTCAGCGAGTTTTTTAGCAATAGGACCTGCCACAATAATTGAAACGGTATTATTGGCAATACAAATGTTACTTGTCATGACTAGGGCTGCAATGCCAAGTTGGTCAGCTACTTTACGGTGCCATTTAGCAATTACTTTAGTAATGGCTTGAATTTTTTGGGCAATGTAATCAAGGCCACCGTTAATGCGAATAAATTCTGAAAGACCACCAATAAACATAGAAAGTAAAAATATTTCCTGCATATCGGTAAAGCCTTGATAAATATCTTTAACAAAGCTAGACCCTTCGTAGCTACCGGTAAAGCCCATTAATGCAGCAAATATAATACCGCTAAATAACACAACAAATACATTTAGACCTGCTACGGCGAGAACTAAAATAAAAGCATAAGGTAGCACTAACCAAATATCGTAATCTTGGGTTTCGACCACTTGCGCTGCAGGCGTAAGGTAAAATAATAAACCGATTGTTAAAATTGCGGCTGGTACTGCAATTTTAAGGTTTTCTTTAAACTTATCTTTCATTTCACAACCTTGCGTTCGTGTAGCCGCAATCGTGGTATCTGAAATAATTGATAAGTTATCGCCAAACATAGCGCCAGACACAATAGTACCCGCCATAAGGGCTGGGTCTATACCTGTTTTGATCGACACCGCATAAGCAATTGGGCCAATCGCCCCAATAGTGCCCATTGATGTGCCCATGGCTGTAGATACAACCGCGGCAATTAAAAATAAACCAGGAAGTAATAAAGCGGGCGGTATCAGTGATAAACCCGCATTAACTACTGCGTCAACACCCCCTGTTGCACTGGCCACTGCAGAAAAAGCACCGGCAAGCAGGTAAATTAAACACATCGTAATAATATTGTTATGCCCAGCGCCTTTTATAAAGGTTTCAACACATTGATTAACAGTGCCTTTATTAAGTATAAAGGCAAGCATAATGGCGGGTAATATTGCCACCGGTGCTGGCAGTTGATAGAAAGCGTAATCAACCCCTTGAGATTGCAGGTATAAACCAGAACCTAAAAATAGGGCTACAAATGTTAGTAGGGGTAGTAAAGAAAGTATTGCTTTGTTTTTATTAAATGATGGCTGCATCATAATCCTCGAAACCAATTAATTACCACAGCCAAAAATTCCTCTTTTAGCTGAATTTAGCAAGCCTATCTACGTTGTTAAAAGCTAACAAATAGTAGAACAATGCAGCGCCCGCAAGCCAAAGACCAAATCGACGCGAAGGGGAAGTTTAAATGTATAGATGGCTAAAGTAAACTGGTATTGTTATTATTCTTTTATTAAAGGGTTGACTGACTATTACATGACTTTTAGATAAAATCTACTAAGTACGTTACTTTCAGTGATTGATGTTAACTGAGCGATATATACACTCAACATATACAAAACGATCGGTTTACGGTTTAAACAAAAATAAATTAAGGCATAGTGATGATTCGAATAGGTGTTTTTGGTGCTAATGGCAGAATGGGTTTAGCTTTATTGGAAGCCGCAACAATAAAAGAGCAAACACAACTAACAGGCGCCTATGTTCGCAGTGGGTCATCGTTAATTGGAATTAATGTAAACCAAATAAATAGCGCTGCTGATAAAAACGTATGTTTTAGCGACGAAAACACGCTCGAAAGTGTTGATGTTTTAATTGATTTCACCCTGCCAGACGGTATGCGTAGCCACTTAAAGCGTGCTGTTGAACAATCTCTCCCTTTAGTTATTGGCACAACAGGTTTAACGGCCGATGACATGGCATTATTAGAAAATGCTGCTAAACATATACCTATTGTATTTGCTCGTAACTACAGTGTTGGTGTAAATGTGTTACTAAATTTAGTTCAAACGGCTGCCACTAAGTTCGGTGAAGATTTAGATATTGAGATATTTGAAGCGCATCACCGTCATAAAATCGATGCGCCATCGGGCACGGCTCTGGCAATTGGTGAGTCAATTGCAGATGCAAAAGGATGGAACCACGAAGAGGTTGCTGTATACGATCGAAGCCAAATTGAAACTGAAAAATCTCAAAACGAAATTGGTTATTCAGTCCTAAGAGGAGGTGACATAGTAGGTGAACATACCGCATATTTTGCCACAATGGGGGAAAGGCTTGAATTAACGCACAAAGCAAGTTCGAGAATGACCTTTGCGCTAGGCGCTATAAGAGCTGCAAGCTGGTTGCAAAATAAACCGGTAGGACTTTATGACATGCAAGATGTGCTCGATTTAAAGTAGTTTAGTATCTATTTTGGGTGTTTGGGTCTAATTTTAGCTAAAAGCACTTATTTGTTATGATTTACCAAATAATGTTAGACCTAAAACTCAACATCATGTAGTATACAGCCAATTTGCCAAAAATTACTAAATGCGTGTTTCCAATTATACCCAAGTGGCTAGTAAAATCAGGGGTTCAGTGGGAATGATAAGAGTTTTAGGCAAGAAAAAATGTTGAAGATTTAGCGGTTATATCGGCCTCATTTAAGACTGCGTAAAACAATTTAATCTCATACAAAATCTGGTTTTGACGATCCCTCTGGGTATTGGCGGGGTGATAAGCAATTTGCTTACTCCCGTTTTTTACTGTTAGGAGGTTTAACTTGACTAAATCCGCTCTGTTAGTCCTAGAAGACGGCACAGTGTTTCGCGGTACTGCAATCGGCGCTGACGGCATGTCAGTCGGTGAAGTGGTATTCAATACGTCTATGACTGGTTATCAAGAAATTTTGACTGACCCTTCGTACGCGGAACAAATCGTAACTTTGACGTACCCACATATCGGTAATACGGGTACCAACAGCGAAGACGAAGAAGCGAATCAAATATGGGCTAAAGGCCTAGTGATCCGTGATTTGCCACTGCTAGCAAGTAACTTTCGTAACGAGCAATCGTTAGATGATTACTTGAAAGAACGTAATATTTTAGGTATTGCGGACATCGACACCAGAAAGCTAACACGTATTTTGCGCGACAAAGGCGCTCAAAATGGTTGTATTATTGCTGGTGACGAACTAGACGAACAAAAAGCGCTACAAGCCGCGCAAGCCTTCCCAGGCTTAAAAGGTATGGATTTAGCAAAAGTTGTCTCAACCAAGGAAAATTTTGAGTGGCGCGAATCAAGCTGGACATTAGGCGAGGGGTTTAAAACCTTAGATACCGCCGATGAAAAGTTTCATGTTGTAGCCTATGACTTCGGTGTTAAGCGTAATATATTACGTATGCTTGTTGACCGTGGTTGTAAACTTACCGTAGTACCTGCACAAACAAGTGCTGCTGACGTACTCGCATTAAACCCCGATGGTATTTTCTTATCTAATGGCCCTGGTGATCCTGAGCCATGTACATACGCAATTGACGCAATAAAATCATTTTTAGAAACCGACACACCCATTTTTGGTATTTGTTTAGGTCACCAGTTATTAGCGCTTGCTTCAGGTGCTAAAACAGAAAAAATGAAATTTGGCCATCATGGTGGTAACCACCCAGTTAAAGATCTAGACCGCGATGTAGTGATGATCACAGCGCAAAACCATGGTTTTGCAGCCCAAGAATCAAGCCTACCAAGCACGCTTCGTGCAACACACAAATCACTGTTTGACGGTACGCTTCAGGGTATTCATCGTACAGATAAGCCAGCATTTAGTTTTCAGGGTCACCCTGAGGCAAGTCCTGGCCCGCATGATGCAGCCCCATTATTTGACCACTTCATCGATTTGATGCAAGCGCGTAAACACTAATTTAACTGGAGTAATAATGCCAAAACGTACCGACATAAAAAGCATTCTTATCTTAGGCGCAGGCCCAATTGTTATTGGTCAAGCTTGTGAATTTGACTACTCTGGTGCACAAGCGTGTAAAGCACTTAGAGAAGAAGGCTATAGAGTTATTCTTGTTAACTCAAACCCAGCAACGATTATGACCGACCCAGAAATGGCTGATGCAACATACATCGAACCAATTCACTGGGAAGTGGTAGAAAAAATCATCGAAAAAGAAAAGCCAGATGCAGTTCTGCCTACAATGGGCGGCCAAACAGCATTAAACTGTGCACTTGATTTAGATAAGCACGGTGTATTGGCTAAGCATGGCGTAGAGTTAATTGGCGCAACAGCTGATGCAATAGACAAAGCCGAAAACCGCGAACGCTTTGACACTGCAATGAAAAATATTGGTCTTGAGTGTCCTCGTGCAGAGATAGCACACTCAATGGAAGAAGCTAAAGATACAATGAGCCGCATAGGCTTACCTTGTATTATTCGTCCTTCTTTTACCATGGGTGGCACCGGTGGCGGTGTTGCTTACAACATGGAAGAGTTTGAAGAAATTTGTGAGCGTGGTTTAGACTTATCACCTACCAACGAATTACTAATTGATGAATCACTGATTGGTTGGAAAGAATACGAAACAGAAGTTGTTCGTGACAAAAAAGACAACTGTATTATTGTTTGTACTATTGAAAACTTTGACCCAATGGGCGTGCACACAGGTGATTCAATCACTGTTGCACCAGCGCAAACGTTAACCGACAAAGAATACCAAATTATGCGTAATGCCTCTATGGCAGTACTGCGTGAGATTGGTGTTGAAACCGGTGGCTCTAACGTACAATTTGGTATTAACCCTAAAGATGGCCGTATGGTTATCATTGAGATGAACCCACGTGTATCGCGCTCATCGGCACTAGCCTCTAAAGCAACGGGTTTCCCAATTGCTAAAATTGCGGCAAAACTTGCAGTAGGCTACACGCTTGACGAACTTCAAAACGATATCACTGGCGGTAAAACACCAGCGTCTTTTGAGCCTTCAATTGATTACGTTGTAACTAAAATACCTCGCTTTAACTTTGAGAAATTTGCCGGTGCGAACGACCGTTTAACCACGCAAATGAAATCAGTAGGCGAAGTAATGGCAATTGGTCGTAACCAACAAGAGTCATTACACAAAGCATTACGTGGTCTTGAAGTTGGCGCAACGGGTTTTAACCCAATTGTTGCACTTGATGACCCTAAGGCAAAAGAAAAAATCATCCGTGAATTACGTGAGCCAGGTGCTGAGCGTATTTGGTACATTGCAGATGCAATGCGACACGGTATGAGCGTTGAAGATGTTTACGAGCTGACTAAAGTTAACCGCTGGTTCTTGGTTCAAATTGAAGACATTTTAAAAGATGAGGCAAGAATCGCTGAAGGCGGAATGGCTGGCCTTAATGCAGATTTTTTACGCAAGCTTAAGCGTAAAGGCTTTGCCGACCCGCGTATTGCTGAAATTGCCGGCGTGTCAGAAGCTGAAATTCGTAAAAAACGTCATCAGCTAAATATTGTGCCAGTGTACAAGCGTGTAGATACGTGTGCTGCAGAATTTAGTTCAGACACCGCTTACATGTACTCATCGTATGATGAAGAGTGTGAAGCAAATCCAACAGACAAAGATAAAATCATGGTTATTGGTGGCGGTCCTAACCGTATCGGCCAAGGTATTGAATTTGATTACTGTTGTGTACATGCTGCTCTTGCACTTCGTGACGACGGTTACGAAACCATCATGGTTAACTGTAACCCTGAAACTGTATCTACCGATTACGATACATCTGACCGACTTTACTTTGAGCCAATTACCCTTGAAGACGTACTAGAAATTGTACGTGTTGAAAAGCCAAAAGGTGTTATTGTTCAATACGGTGGACAAACACCACTTAAACTAGCACGTGAGCTAGAAGCCAATGGCGTGCCAGTAATTGGTACTTCACCAGATGCAATTGACCGTGCAGAAGACCGTGAGCGTTTCCAACAACTTGTTGAGCGTTTAGATTTACTACAGCCAGAAAACGCAACGGTTACATCAACTGAAGAAGCTATTTTAAAATCAGCTGAAATTGGTTTCCCGCTGGTTGTTCGTCCATCATATGTATTAGGTGGCCGTGCAATGGAAATTGTATACGACGAAGACGATTTACGTCGTTACATGACCGAAGCAGTTCAAGCCTCAAATGAAGCGCCTGTTTTATTAGACCACTTCCTAGATAACGCAATTGAAGTTGACGTTGACGCAATATGTGACGGCGAGCAAGTAATCATTGGCGGTATTATGGAACACATTGAGCAAGCTGGTGTTCACTCTGGTGACTCTGCCTGTTCATTACCAGCACATTCTTTATCGCAAGAAGTGCAAGATGTAATGCGCAAGCAAGTAACCGATATGGCTCTTGAACTAGGTGTTGTAGGCTTAATGAATACACAGTTTGCAGTAAAAGATGGCAAAGTGTATTTAATTGAAGTTAACCCACGTGCTGCGCGTACGGTTCCATTTGTATCTAAAGCCACCGGCGTTGCACTTGCAAAAGTAGCTGCACGTTGTATGGCGGGCCAATCTTTAGCGAGCCAAGGCATTACTAAAGAAATTATCCCTCCTTACTACAGCGTTAAAGAAGTGGTTTTACCGTTTGCTAAGTTCCAAGGTGTAGACCCTATCCGTGGCCCTGAAATGCGCTCAACAGGTGAAGTAATGGGTGTTGGTGATACTTTCGCCGAAGCATTCGCAAAAGCACAATTAGGTGCAAGCAATACTTTACCACGCGGTGGTCGCGCGTTATTATCTGTTCGTAATAGCGATAAGTCACGTATTGTTGAATTAGCTAAAATCATGACTGAGTTAGGTTTTGAATTAGACGCAACAGGTGGCACAGCCAAAGCGCTTGAAGAAGCGGGTATTAACGTTCGTCGCGTAAACAAAGTTTACGAAGGTCGTCCACATATTCTTGATTACATTAAGAATAAAGAATACAGCTATATCGTTAATACCACCGAAGGTCGCCAAGCGATCGAAGATTCGAAGGTGTTACGTCGTGGTGCATTGCAAAATAAAACCAACTATACGACTACCTTGAACGCGGCATTCGCTAACTGTACTGCTAACAAAGCAGATGACCGCAGTAAAGTGGCGTCAGTTCAAGAGCTACACCTGCGATTGAACTAAGGAAATGTACCAAGGCCTAATTAGGCCTTGGTGTTAAGTGAGAAAATATGCAAACAATTCCGATGACAGTTCGTGGCGCAGATTTACTGCGTAAGGAGCTTAACGAATTAAAAACAGTTACCCGTCCTAAAATCATCGCTGATATTGCTGATGCGCGTGAACACGGTGACTTAAAAGAAAACGCTGAGTACCACGCTGCGCGTGAGCAACAGGGTTTTTGTGAAGGTCGTATTCAAGAAATTGAAGCTAAACTTTCAAATGTTCAAATAATCGACGTAACTAAAATGCCTAACACAGGTAAGGTTATTTTTGGTACCACAGTAACTATTGTTAATGTAGAAACTGATGCCGAAGTTAAATACCAAATAGTTGGCGATGATGAGGCAGATATTAAAAATAACTTAATCTCTGTTAACTCACCTATAGCTCGTGGTTTGATTGGTAAGCAAATGGATGATGCAGTCACCATTAAAACACCAAAGGGCGACGTTGAATACGAAATCATTGAAGTTGAGTACCTTTAATATATCCTCACTTTAGCGTTTACATAAAAGCCGATGTGATTACATCGGTTTTTTTATGCCTTTAATAATCTCGACTTTGTTTACTTTATTGGGTACGTTAGGTTGACTATATCCTAATGATTGAGAGTACTGATGTCCTTAATTAATTTTCCTGAGCCACTTAAACCTAATGATAATATTGCAATTTGTGCGTTTTCTTCAGGTGTTGATAATCACTTTCAAACACGATTAGACACTGTGCTAAATGGTTTAAAGTCGCAAGGGTTTAAAGTAATTGAAGGTAATAGTGTGAGGCAAAATATCAGCGCTAAAGAGCGAGCTTTAGAGCTAATGCACTTTCTTACCGACGATAATATAGCGGCAATTATGCCCCCATGGGGTGGAGAGCTTGCCCTAGACGTTTTGCAATATATTGACTTTAACATAGTGAAAACGGCTAAACCTAAGTGGTTGGTGGGGTTCTCTGATGTTAGTACATTAGCGTGTGTGCTCACTTCTCGTTGTGGTTGGGCAACCCTTCATACTGCTAATTTAATGCAGCTACATCCAAATGAAACTGATCATAATTGTGTAAATGTTTTTCACGTTTTAGCGCTCACCAAAGGCGAGCAATTTGAACAATTACCTTCAACTTCATACCAAACTAAATTAATTAATTATGAGAGCGACCCTGATGCGTTGTTTGAACTTACTGAGCTAACGCAGTGGCAATGTTTAAATTACAACGATGCGCGTAAATTAGAAATAACAGGCCGGCTTTTTGGCGGTTGTTTAGACACGCTTAACTTGTTGCTTGGCTCGCCTTACCTCGATTTACATCGCTTTAAACAAGAGTATGCACCAGAGGGCCTTGTGCTATTTCTAGAAAACGCAGAGCTAAGCCCAACAGCCGTAGCACGTAGTCTCATTGCCTTAAAACTAAATGGCGTACTTACTGATGTAAACGGTATTATACTTGGTCGCAGTGCCGTTATTGATAGCCCCCATAAGCAAATTGATTATTACCAAGCAATAGAATTAGCACTTGGTAAATGTATTTTCCCCGTACTGTTTGATGCTGATATTGGCCATGTTGCACCTAATTTAAACTTAATTAATGGTGCAAGCTGTACGATTAACGCAGACATAAATGAAGGCAAAGTGATTAAGGCATCGCTAAGCACTAAGCTGTGTTAATTATAAAGTCGTTCTTATTGGTGGCTAATCATATAAAAGTAATGGATAAATTAAGCTCTTTAATTTATTTTAGTTAATCATTAGTTTTTATACGTATTGTATATTTGAAAAGGAATCGCTAAGTTGAAAATTACGGACGCTCATTATAAAAACGGCTTTGCTTTTATTGCCGTTGTTATGTTTATCGCTTTTTTTATAATTTGGTATATAAACAATGAAATTGAAGCTTCTTTTTTGCTGTTATTTTTTGCATGCTTATCGTTTAGGTATCGATTTACCGATGAATATAAAGCTAAACATTCCCCACATAATCTAATCAAGAGAAGCGCCGGCACTATAAAAATCACAAAGCCAAATTTGAGTCGCTTTAAGTTTATATCAGATCAAGAGTCGATCGAGGTTAAGCGAATTTCTATTGTTAATATAAGTGATAATTGGTTATCAATAATTATTGACGGAAACGGCAATGGTTACGATTTTCAACTTTTAGGCTCAAAAGATGAAATTTATCAACAGTTTAACTCACTGCTAAATTCAGATGAAAAAGAGAACATTGATATTAACTACGTGTAATTTATTGAGCGCTTAATACCGCGCTTGATGGTAAAAGCGATAGGGCATATTGACCTTAGTGGCTTGAGTTTATTTAATTTAGTGGACGTGGAATAACTGCGCTATGTGTGCAGCCGAGCGGACTAAGCAAAAGTCGAGCAATGCCTATTCGTCCAGCTTACGCCTTTAGCCTAATTTATACAGACAACAAATAGTAAATGGCTCTTAGCAAGGACAACCCTTAACCCTGAAAGTTTATTAGTCTCTAAAGTCGCTTTTAAAAGTAAGTTAATAAGCTCTGCTGCACCTAAATAACAACAGGAAAACAATGAAAATAGATGACATCAGAGTGTTTGTGCCATGTAAAAACTATCAACAATCGTGTGCATTTTATCAGGCGCTGGGCTTTAATGTTGAGCAGGCATCAGCTGATTTAAGTATTGCAACATCAGGTGAATGCAGCCTCTTTTTACAGCGTTACTACAACCAAGAATTTGCTGAAAATTTAATGCTGCAAGTGTGCGTATTAAACATAAATGAAGCCTTTGACATTATTAGTAAGCTCACTAACTTTGATATTCGCTTTGAAGGGATAAAACAAGAGCTGTGGGGCAAGGTGATTTATTTATGGGGACCATCAGGCGAGCTTTTACACGTAACTGAATTTAATTAAAAAGGAATAATAATGAAAAAAAATACGTTTTTTGTCATGTTGGTGGTTTTTTTACTGACCTCATGTAGTGCGCTTGTGAGTAATAACGCAGGTAAAAATACGCGTTCTAGCAGTTTGGTTGACTTTCTTTATCCAAACGAAGATAGCCGTGCTACGTATAAACCAGAAATTCCAGTGTTAAAATTACCTGTTACAGTGGGCATTTCATTTGTGCCTTCTAAAGATTGGCGAGCAAACGCAATTGAAAGCCAAAATGAGGTAGAGTTGCTCGAAAGAGTTAAAAAATCGTTTTTGCAGTACGATTACATTGACCGCATAGAAGTAATTCCAAGTACGTATCTTAAAGGTGGAGAAGGGTTTTCAGCGCTTGAACAAGTAGGGCGACTGTACGATGTAGACGTGATGGCATTGGTTTCTTACGATCAAGTAACACAAACCTATGAAAATAACGCCGCATTATTGTATTGGACCATTGTAGGTATGTACGTTATTCCCGGTAACGAAAATACGATTCAAACCTTCGTCGACACTGCTGTTTTTGATATAAAAAGTAAAAAAATGCTTTTTAGAGCACCAGGCATCAGCAAGCTTGAAAAAAGAACCACCGCTATTGGTATTGACGAAACGCTCAATGAAAAGTCACTTGAAGGGTTTAATTTAGCGGTTACCGATATGAGCCTAAATTTAGATGCGGAATTAGCACGCTTTAAAACGCGGGTTAAAGAAGAAAAAATAGCAAAAATAGAGAATAAAGATGGCTCAAGCAGTGCTGGGGCATTTAGTGTGTTTATTCTGGTTTTTATATCGCTACTTGTTTTAAAACGCAGATATGTAAATAACTAAACATCTATATAACTAAGTCGCTAAATAATTAAATTTAAAACGCCACATTATTCAACTTATGCGGCGTTTTTTTATGGTGTTTAGCTTAATTTTTCATTAAAAAACGCTAAGGTACGCTGCCAAGCAAGCTCTGCTTTTTGCTCATCATAACGCCCAGTAGAGTCGTTATGAAAACCATGATTAGCACCTTCGTACATGTGCATAGTGTACTCAACATTGTTAGCTTTTAAGCTTTTTTCATACTCAGGCCATGTGGCGTTAACGCGTTTATCAAGTTCACCTAATTGAATCAGTAAAGGGGCTTTTATATTTTTGTGTAAGCTTTCACTTGCAGGTGTGCCATAAAAGGGCACGCCCGCGCTGAGTAAGTCACTATCAACTGCGGCTAAGTAGTTAACAATATAACCCCCAAAACAAAAGCCTACGGCGCCTAATTTGCCGTTGCTGCTAGGGTGGGCTTTTAAAAAGTGAGCGGCGGCTACAAAGTCGTTTTGAATTTTAGCTCTGTCCATCGTGCGTTGCATTGCACGCCCCTCATCATCATTACCCGGATAGCCACCAAGCGGGAAAAGTGCATCGGGAGCAAAAGCAATAAAACCTTTTTTGGCTAAGCGCCTTGCTACGTCTTTTATGTAAGGGTTTAAACCACGGTTTTCGTGAATAACTAATACAACCGGCAGTTTACCTTCAATTTTGCTAGGCACCGCTAAATAACCTTTACCCTTACCATGCCCGTTTGGCGAATCAAATTCTTCGTAGGTGGCTTTAATATCGTCATCGTTAAACGAGACTTGCTCTGCAAGTGCATAGTTAGGTAAAAGCGCGCTGGTGAGCACACTCATTGAAATCCCCAGTGCTGCAAGGCCACCTAGCTTTTTCATAAAAGTACGGCGGTCCATTAAACCATGGGCATATTCGTCGTACCAATCAAACGCTTCTTGAGGAATGTGATCTATTTGAGGTGAATTCATGGTTTTCCTTAATTGTTATGCTTTTTAATATTAAGTACCTAAACGTATCGGGTATAAAAAACGAGCACTAATTTTACTATTTAGTGTATTTTTGCCGTTAACTATTAATAAGCTGACAGGCTATGATCAACCCCCATCATAAAATCTAATCCTGCAAAGGCAAACGCTACAACAATGGCACCCAATAACATTAAATTACGGTTATTTTTTCTGTATCCAACAATGGTTAGTACTGCAAATATGATAAATAAAATAAGTTGAAATGTACCCATGGTTAATCCTTTAAGAAAGTAAACTGAGAGTCAAAATACCAGTGAAAAGGGGAAGTTAGCAAATAATTGAAGGTTATTTTTAACTATAAATAAAAAGCTCGGCATGTTGCCGAGCTTTTTTGGTTGGGGTTTTACTTAATTAGCTATTGGTCGTTGTTGGTTGGCCATCGACAATAGGGTGTTTACCACGCCACTTACGAATCATTCGTTTTGTATCTTCAAGCGCGACATACTGACACGGTATAAGAATAAGCGTAATCACGGTGGCAAATAGCACACCAAAGGCGAGTGATACTGCCATAGGAATTACGATTTGTGCCTGTAAACTCGTTTCCATAATAATAGGTAACACGCCAATAAAGGTGGTCACTGAGGTTAGCAATATAGCTCTAAAACGACGAGCTCCCGCTTGCATAACCGCTTCTTTTATAGGTACACCTTCAGCACGCGCTTTATTTACAAAATCAACCATAACGAGAGAGTCGTTAACTACAATACCGGCTACTGCAATTATGCCAAACATTGAAAGGCCGCTCATGGTCATTCCTAATACCATATGGCCAAACATTGCACCGACCACACCAAATGGAATAACCGACATAATGATCAATGGTTGTGAGTATGAGCGAAGCGGAATAGCTAATAATGCAAATATAATCATTAGTGAAATTGCAAAGTCACGTAATTGCTCATCAGCGCTTTCCATTTCCTCTTGCACTCGACCAGCGACATTACTGGTAACACCTGGGTAATTTTGTAAAAGGGTTGGTAAATACTCGTCAGTGATTTCTTTTACAATGGCAAAAGGTTCAACTTTATCAGTATTAATGGCTGCCCATACATTAACTGTTCTGTTTGCGTTTTCACGGCGGATTCTGTTTACACCATCTACAATGTTGATTTGTGCAACTTCACTTAACGGCACTTCAACACCTGTTGGCGTGATAATACGTGTGCTGTGTATGTTACTAATGGAGTTACGTTCGTTTTCAGGGTAGCGGATCATCACTCTGATCTCTTCGCCTTCACGTAAAATACGTTGTGCTTCTAAACCGTAGTAACTAAAGCTAACTTGCGATGCCACATCTGCAAGGGTCAATCCCATGCTGTATGCAAGTGGTTTTAAATCAAGTTGTACTTCATCGGTAGCGCTTTGTAGTGAGTCGTTAACATCGCCTACGCCTTCCATGCTTTGCAATTTCGTTTTTAATAACGAAGCAACTTCTTTTAGTTTGTCGGTATCTTTACCTTGCAGTCTAAAACTTACGTCGCCGTCATCTCGTCCGCCGCCAAATAAATTATCTTCAATGGTCAACGTTTTAACGCCCGGCAATGGTGGCATTTTTTCACGCCATAATGAGCTAAGAGTGAAGGTATCAATAGGGCGTTTATCAGGTTCAATGAGCACAGCCATTAATTGTGCAGTGGTACGGCCACGAAGGCTTACCGAGAGGTCACGAATCATTTTTTGACCATATTGTGCTTCAAGCTCTTCATCTACACTAAGAAGTACCGCTTCAATTTTCTTAGCTGTTTCAAGTGTTGCTTGCTCTGATGATTCAAGATTCATTTCTACAACCACACGCGGAAAGTCATGTTGTATTTTAGGGTTTGGTACAAATTTAACTAAACCACCTGCAAACATGCCTGCGCTCATAATTAAAATACATATAAACCCAATAATTACGGTATAACGATAATGAATACAGTGCCCTATGAAAGGCGTGTAGTAATTTTGAACAAACGATTTAAGGCCTTTATCAACAACCATACGCACCTTGTGCAATGGGTTTTTAGGATTAGGTTTACGTGGGTTCATTGCGGCAATATGAGCCGGTAAAATAAGTTTTGATTCAATTAACGAAAAAATTAAACACAGGATAATAACGACACCAATCGCTTTAGAAAATGCTGCGCCGGGCCCTGATGCCATAGCTTGCGGTAAAAAAGCAGCAATGGTGGTGAGTACGCCAAATGTAGCGGGCATTGCAACACGTTTAACACCACGGATTACGTTATCGAGTGAGTGGCCGTGTTTTTCTATTTCGGCACTGGCCGATTCGCCCACAACAATTGCATCGTCCACCACAATACCGAGTACAATAATAAAGGCAAACAGCGACACCATATTAATGGTGATATCTAAAAAGCCTATTGGCATGAACAAAAAGGCACCCAAAAAAGAAACCGGTAAACCCATCATTACCCAAAATGCTAATCTAAGCGGTAAAAACAATGCCAATACCAGCATAACTAAAACACCACCCCATACCATGTTATCGATCATCATATCGAGACGACCTTGCAGGTAGTAGGTTAAATCAACCATAGGGGTTAGTTTTACGCCTTGTGGTAATTTAGATTCTTTTTCGGCCATGTAATTTTTAAGTACTTTGGCAACGTCGGTAATGTCTTGATCTTTAGATGCTGCAATATCAAACATTAACGAATTTTTACCATTGTACTTTGAATATAATAAGCCTTCTTCAAAACCATCGTTAATGGTGGCTACATCGCCTAAATATATTTGTGCGCCATCAGCAAGGGTAATTAAAGGCAACTGCTCAAACTCATTGCCTTTATATGCTTGTTTTTCAACACGCATAGAAATATACCCGTTATCTGAACGGATTTGGCCAGCCGACATATTAGTTGAAAAGTTTCTTACAGCATTTGATACATCTCTAAAAGTAAGGCCGTATTCACGCAGTTTGTCGGGGCTAATCTCAATGCCTATTTCATAATTTAAGCCGCTAAAAAAACTGACTAAATTAACACCAGGTAAAGCGAGTAATTCATCTTCTAAATCGGTACCTAGTTCTTTTAGTTGGGCATAGGTCATATCCCCATATAGCGCAATAAACATCACTTCTTGTTGAAACTTATCGCGCTGAATTATTGGCCTTTCCATACCCGCTGGAAACGAGTTAATAGAATCTACTTGGGCTTTTATCTCGTCTAAAGCTTCTTGAAGGTCGTATTTTTCTTCAATTTCAATCCATGCTTGTGCGTAGCCGCGATTAGAGTAAGTTATAAAGCGTTTAATGCCCTCTAATCCCTCTAGGTTTTCTTCAATTTTTATTGTAATGCCTTCTTCAACCTCTTGCGGTGCGGCGCCAGGGTAAACGGCTTGAACACTCACCCAGTTACTTTCAAATTGCGGAAATGCTTGCTTACGAATCGTTAAGGCTGTTAATAAACCGCCAACCAGAATAAAAATCATGATTAAATTTGCTGCAACAGGGTTGCGAGCAAACCAGGCAATTAGGCCCTTTTCAGAGGTACTCATAGGGTGTCCTCTTTAAGAGCAAGCTGTGTTACTTCACCTTGTTTGTCATCTTCATCCGTTTTAACAGCCATTCCTTCGCTTGGGTATTCTAGTGCTGAGGTAATTAACTGTTCGCCAAGTTGTAACCCTTGATCGGCTATTACCATGCCATCTTGTTCACGTACAATATTCAGTGTTTTAAAGCTTAGAGTATTGTTCGCGTTTAAAATGGCAATTTGTTTATCTTTAACAAGGTGATGCGGGACAATAATTGCGTTATCGAGAGATCGCCCCTCAATGGTTGCATTAATATATGAACCAAAACGTAGTGGCTTAGTGTTATCGGCGTATGGCGTTGGCAGTTGCGCAACTAAATAACTCATACGGCTTACTTGATCTATTACGCCTTCGCTGCGCACAACTTCGGCCTGCCATGACGTTTGCTTGCCGGCAAATTCAGCATTAAGGGTAACAGTAGCACCAATGCCTCCATTGGCTAGGTATTGCATTTCGCTATCGGCTACTGGTAAACGTACTTCTGCCACCGATGTGGCACTTAGTGCGCCAAAGCTACTGCCCGGGTTTACTACAGAGCCTAAGCTTATTGTGCGTGCGTTAATAATAGCGTCGTATGGGGCTTTTATATAAGTGCGTTCAAGGTTACGTTTTGCACGTTTAACACTGGCTTGTGCAGAGCGGTAACGCGCTAGCTTTTCGGCTAATTGCGGTTTACGTAAATAAAGCTCTGATGCAGTTGAGTCACTTGAGTCTGATTTAATACGTTCCCATTCAGCTTTTGCTACATGTGCTTGGGCGCGTTCTATTTCAAGGGCTGAACTTGCTTGAGCAAGGCCTGCTTGTGCTTCAATAAAATCGGCTTCGTAATCATTTGGATCAATTCGTGCTAATATGTCGCCTTGTTTTACAAATGCACCTTCAACAAATTCATCTGCTACGGAAATAACTTGGCCACTGACTTGTGCAACTAGCTCGGTACGGTCTTTAGGTTTTACAACCCCGTACGATTTTACGTCGAGTGTTATTGCATCAATGTTGACTGTTTGCGCAGCAACCAGTGGACGAGTATCTTGCACTGGTTTTTCTTCAGGCGGGGTTTTCATATTTGAAAAGCCAATTGCCAGTGCAATTCCGGCAGCTAAAACTGCGATTGGAAGAACAATTTGTTTTTTAGTAGCCACAAGGCATTCCTTCATAAAAGTGGTGATAGGGCAATAATACGCAATAAAGTGTTTACAAGGCGTTTGAAGATGTAACAAAGCATTACATATGTGTATTACAAATAAATATTTGGCTCTAAAAAGGAGTCTGTATTGTTAAATATGTAGTTAATTTAAACTGAGGGTGTTATGAAAACAGAGCCAATGGCGTGTCGATTAGGCTGCGGTGCATGTTGCATTGCGCCAAGTATTAGCTCGCCAATACCGGGTATGCCAAATGGCAAAAAGGCCGGAGAACGTTGTATTCAGCTAGATGAGCGCAATTTATGTAAGTTATTTGGTGATGAGTCTCGACCAAAAGTATGCAGTGATTTTAGTGCCACAGTTGATGTGTGTGGGTCAACTAATGCAGAGGCTCTAGCGCTTATCACCGAGCTTGAACAATTAACTTAGTTGGTGTGTTCAATACACACATAGTTACATTTAACTACTACCGAGTAACTTTTTTAAGTTATTAAAAGCTGCGCTTTTCACGCGAGCAAGCTCTGCGTCTACTACAAATGTGCAGTTATACGGCTATTTTATAGACGTAAAGCATGCTTACGTTATTGGCAAAGACGTAAAAGTGATTTATTCACAAAGAGGGTAAGAGGCGCTGCGCTTTTATAGAAAGTGACAAACATAAAAGTTGATCATGAGTTTAGGTTTACTCATTTTCTCCTCATTCAGTTCTCTTTGTGCAGTATTTTTTCTTTCCATAATAAAAAGCGAATACCTTCAACTTGATGGACGAGGCCATTAAAGTGAACGATTCACAAAATGTGTAAGAGGCGCTGCGCTTTTAGAGCAAAGACTAATTGAATAAGTCTTAACTAACCTGTCAGATTTAATTTTTTTATTATGATCAAATCTGACAGTCGCATACGTGCCACTTGTGGACACTCATAACTTTAGTCACTTGTTATAAGCCATCTTTAGCACCATGCGTAAACAGTAAAAATTTGGGGGCATAACCTGTAAATACAATATGCCCAGATATATATGACATGCCAAACGTCACAACACCTAAAAGCCAAATAATATGATCATATGGTTCTGCGAACGCAAAAGTTACAGTAGCTAAAATAGCAAACAATGAAAGTACAAAGATGAAACCCGATAGAACCCTAAACGAAGTTCTAACTTTTGCTAATTGTTCCCTTGGTAAACTCATATCTTCCCTCGTCTTATAACGCTTACAATAACGGGAAAACCGAGTGCTTTGGCACAAGGTGCCTGCGAGGATTTTTTCCAATGAGCGAAGCGAATTCTGTTAATTGTTTTGTTAGTTTCCATTTTCACCAAACTTATTCAACAACTTTTCAGTTAGCATTTGCGCCTGTTCAATATCTTGAAATTCCATATTTTGATGAATACGCTGCTTGATAAAATCTAATTTCAAGTAAATATCGTTATCCTCTACTATTTTTAACCCAAAGTCTGCATATGCTATGACTTTTAAATAGTTTGGGTTTCCAGTGTCAGGATCGTAATTTTGATACTCTTTTACCAGCCTTAATATTGACTGCTCTCCACCAGTCAAAGCAACACTTTCGGAAAGGCGGTATTTCAATTTATTAAATTTAACTCTTTGCTTTATTGTGTCTTCTCTGCTTAATTCATCTAAGCCTTTACTTTGAAAATATTCTCTATCCGAAACAGCCCATAACTCTGCTACGGCATTATCGGAACCTAATTCAATTGCTTTAAAAAGTAATTCAACAAAATCATCAGATATAAAATTAAATTGTGAACAGCGCTCAAAACGAGACAAAACCTCTTCGATATACTCGTAGGGCTCACCCACCTCATTTACTTTGCTCATCCATTTATCAAGTTCATCTTGAGTTTTGGGTATTGCGCTGCAACGACGTATTTCTTTTGCTTCAAGTAAGTATTCTTCTGCTGATGCAAGTTCACTAACACCTATATCAGTTTCAATCGTTGATTTTTCTTTGCGCTTTAAGTCTTTAGAAACAGCGTTTTCACTATCATTTTTATCGCTAAACTTTTCAATTTCACTATGTTCTTTTGTAATAAAATAGAAAACAACTAAGGCCAAAATTGATATAGCAAGAGCAAATTTTTTCACGAAACCTCGACAGGAAACTAACGCCTTACTAAGAGGCAAATAATAGTTGGTTAAAATAAGCGACGAAGGAGCAAAAACCAACTATTATTTGTGATCTTCACCCGATAAAGTGGACACCGTCCACGTTTTAATCACCTGCCGATTCAAACTCGGCAGGTGATTTATATCCTAAACTCGAATGCAATCGCTGTCTATTGTAAAAATAATTTAGGTAAACCTTTAATTTTGATAATAGTTTACCGCTGCTCTCAAATTTATTTCCTCGAATTAAGTCTGCTTTAAGCGAATGAAAGAACGACTCGACTTCTGCGTTGTCAGTACAACACCCAGGCCTATTCATACTGGCTTTGATGTTTTTGCTAGCCAAATACTTTTGTACAACGTGAGCACGGTATTCTGCGCCTCGGTCAGTGTGAAATAATACACTTTCTGTTGGCTGTCGTTTTTTTATCGCAAGCCTTAGCGCCTTTAACGTAAGCTCCGTTGTTTTATTTTTACCAAACGCCCAGCCGATTACTCTACGTGAATATAAGTCGATAACCACTGCAAGGTAATGCCAACGAGCCCCGACTTTTAAATACGTAATATCGCCAGACCACTGTTGGTTGATTGCCGTGGCCTTTTCACTATCTTTGCGTTTATTTTCTATCTCTTTATAAAAGAACTTAACCTTCGCCGGTTTGCTGTAAGTCTTAAGCGCCCTAGCTCTTAAACCGTTTTCTCGCATTAAGCGGGCAACACGTTTTTGGCTTGTGTTTACACCTTCTTTTTTTAGCGCATGAAATACGCGTGGGCTACCATAGGTTTGATGATTGACATTGAAGACGTGTTTTATCTTAAGCAACAAATTAGCATCTGACAGCGCTCTAGCTGACACTGTACGCTCACGCCAAGCATAGAACCCACTACGCGACACATTAAGCCAAGAGCACAAGTATTTGACGCCTAAGGCTTGTCCGAACTTTTGGATGAATCCAAATCGTTCTGATGTACTTCCGCCAGATACCGTTGCCACTTTTTTAGCAGGTCATTCTCCTGCTTGAGACGCTCATTTTCTTTCTTAAGCTTTTGAATGTTATCGAGCTCTTTTTTTGTTGGGAGTTTACTCATTGTTTTGTTGTTGCTTTGATAGCGCGGCGTGTTTTTAAACTTACCTTCTCGATACTCTTTTCGCCAACGACTAAGCATTAACGGATGAATATCCAGCGCCTCGGCAACGTCCTTTGACATGACATCGTCTCGTAAGCTTAGTTCGACTGCTTTGATTTTGAAATTAACGGGGTAAAACCATGTCTTTCTAGGTTGGGTATATCTAGGCATGTTAGCCTCCTCAAAGTGATGAGGAGGTGTCCACTAAATCGGGTGAGGAGCATTGTCCTTTTAAGTAACTTGTTATAACTCGATTTCACCGGATACTATTTTTGATACACATTGTTCAGAGTCCATAGTTTGTGAGCTATACCAACATTTTTGAATTGAAGGTTTAAGGACTTCAATTGATTTAGCCGTGAGTCCCTTTTGAGACATTTCGCACTTTTCTTGCGTATAATATTTGAATGAAAGCATATCGTAAGACATTTCATTTACAACATCTGTATTGAAGATCTCTTTACTTAGAGCCTTAATTTGATCTTGCGACAATCCTAATTCAGTTAGACTTTCATGATTTACAACGGCTAAAAAACGCCAATCCATTAAGGCTTCTTCTTTGGCAGATGAGTTTTCAGAAGATTGTCTTGATGCCCACTTCATAGCAACAGCGCCAGAAACAACGCTACTTAGTTTTTCACAGTGTGTCTCAGAGGTTTGAGCTACTTCTTTTTCCGTAGTGCTAGCACAACCAGTTGCCATCAATATTGGCATCAATAATAGAAATTTACGCATCACTTTCCTTAGAGTTATAACGCTTTGCTAAGGGGCCATTAATAGTTGGCTAAACTTGCGCGAAGCGCCAAGCCAACTGTTAATTGTCCCAGTGAGTTTACGAACGAACTTGAGCAACTTGTTATAAGCCATTTACTCAAATTTTTCCGAATCGTATTTAAAAGTTACATCAAAGCATCGTTCTGCATGCTTTGATGGATTAAATTTCCATTTCTTTAATGCACGAAGTGATTGCCTATCAAAAATTCTTCTTGGCTGAGAACGACTAATTTGGTGTTCTACAACCTTGCCTTCGCTATTCACTATTACCATAAAGTCAACGTAACCGACACCTATGAACCTTTCGGAATGTATCGGCCACTGAGGGTTTTCAGCTTCAATTAACGCAAATTTTTCACCTATGCACGAATCTACCTCATACATTTCGGTATTAACAAATGACACTAAAGTTGAGGCTAAAACTAATTCGATCATCATGGCTTATAACGCCCTGTTAATGGGCAAAATATAGTTGGCTAAAATTAAGCGACGAAGGAGCAAAAGCCAACTGTATTTTGTCCTTGTTTAACAGATTGTTATGAGTTAATTCGTACGCTCATCAAGAATTTTCTTAATTGTAGCTTTGGTTTTCTCTGAGTCTACTTCGTACTCTTCAAATTTAGCCAAACAAGAGTTCATTTTTTCATGGTCTATTTTATTGTTTTCATTTGAAGCATTTAGACAACCATTAATCTGTTCACTCGAATAAAACTTATTCGTTTTACTACATGACATTACATGCATTTCAGACCAACCTTGATTAAGCATACATGTGTTAACTTCATCTTTGACTTTACTAAAATTAAAAGAACAAGCTTTATAGTCAGCAGTTGGATTGGTTTTGGTAGGGTGTACCCTAGACTGACAACCGCCCATTTCGATATTCCAACCTTTAGATTTCGTATCTGTAGACTTGCACCCTGCAAGAACATTAAAGGCAAAAATTATTGCTAGCAAAGAGTAAAAATTAATAGTTCCGTTCAAACTTGAAATCTCCATTGAAATCTGAATAACTCATAACATGTTTATAGCGAGCGAATCGCGCGTTCTTCTACCACAGCGTCGCTCCTTTGTCTGAATTACTCATTTGTAACAAACTTCTTAACTATTTGCCAGCACTAGCAAAATATAGTATTTCTGGTTTGTACTTAAGGACAAAAACGAGCGATTAGGTCGTTTTCCTGACTATGAAAGCAATATACTTTGACGAAATTAAAAAGTAACTGTTAACGACCGCTTATCGCTGTCTGTCAGGTGAAGTCTAAATCTATTCCATTAAACTTTAAGATAAGATATGAGCTAGTGCAGATTAATTAAAAGCATTGGCTGATTACTTTTATCTCATTTACTCCTCATTCGCTTCTCTTTGTGCGTTTTTTAGCTTTGCGTTATATAAAACGCGCTACTTTTA
Organism: Pseudoalteromonas sp. 4NS20-0020; assembly: GCF_057554385.1. NCBI lineage: Bacteria > Pseudomonadati > Pseudomonadota > Gammaproteobacteria > Alteromonadales > Pseudoalteromonadaceae > Pseudoalteromonas > Pseudoalteromonas sp. 4NS20-0020. Next base: position 186,730 of record NZ_BAAJMI010000003.1, read on the forward strand.
TTGGTTGAAGCTCATAAAGTGAATAATTCACAAAAAGGGTAAGAGGCGCTGCGCTTTTAGAGGAAAGATTAATTTAATGCATTGGCTTATTTACGTTTATCTCATTTGCTCCTCACTCATTTCTCTTTGTGCAATATTTTGCCTAAAAGACGTTTTTATATAAACAAACACAGCGTTTACAAACCAAAATATACATTGAGTTTGTAAACGCCGGCTTTATTTATTACCAGCTATACGTTGCACTTAACGTATATTGCTCACCGCGCCCAGGTGTGCCGGGTATTTCTTCAAACGATTCATCCCACACATTGTCTGCAGCTAACGTAATAAATAAATTATTAATAACGGTTGGCGTAATTTTTAGCGACAATTGCGTAAATAATGCGGTGTCTTTGCCGCTGCGCAGTGCGTTTTCGTGCTGTTTACGCCACTCGTTATCAATCCTCATTTCTATTAGGTCGTTTGGTGTCCAAATTGCACCTAAGGTAACACGGTGATCAGGAAAATTTAACGCGTAAAAACTGGCGTCGATATCTGCATCACCATAGTTTTCTGACTTATTTAAGTAGGTGTAGCTTGCAATGAGCTCGGTTGTATCAAAATACTTAGTCGCAAAAAATTCAACGCCGGTGGCGTCTATGTCTACCGGATTAGCAAAGCGGGCAGAGCTAGAGTCAAAACTAAAAGTCCAATCGGTTAGGTTGTTATCCTCTCGGTAGAAAACCGCTGAATTAAGTTGCCAGGTTTGTTCTTGCATTAAATAGCCAAGCTCTAGGTTTTTAGTTGTTTCGCGCTCAAGGTTGTAATTACTTCTAAATAACCCGCCTTGATCACTGCCACCAATAGCGGTGTAACCTGCAACTTGGCTCGCTTGCGCATACGATAAGTAAACGGTTTGCTCAGAGCCATCACTGTTTTGAGTGTTTAGTGAAATATCGCCAATGAGTGATAACTCAGAGTCATCTCGGTTTGTGTCGTCAAAAGCCGCACCTAGGCGAAGTGTTAATAGCTGGTTTTGTTTAAGGTCGATTTTATATTCAGGTAATACGCTCAGTTTGTAATAAGTGCGTGAGGTAAAATTATTCTCAAGTGTGGTCGACTCTATTTCATCTTCAATATATTGCGCTGAATAATTTACTGCAAACGCGGTGTTTTGTGCATGGCTTCCTGATACCGCAATCGATTTTACTTTAGTTTCATGAAATGCTTCAAAGGCGCTTGGATTCTCACGAGAAAATACATAATGGTCGTTGTGTTTTCTGTAATAGGCAGATACTTCAAAATGGCTATTATCTGCGTAATTTTGCTGGTGGTTAAGCATGAGTAAGCGGGTTTCTAGTTCTTCTGTTTCGTTTACGCCAAATGGTGTGTACATATTTGGCCAACCAAAAAACTTTTCTTGTGAGCCATACAGCACATCGGTTTGCGAATCCGAACCTATTAACTGTATGCGCGCAGAGGCGCGATTAAAATCGTGATCGCCGTTTTCTATTGAGCCGTCACTTTGTGAATGAGAATATTCGCCCTCAAAGCCAAGCTGCCAATTTTTAGCATCGTCGACATCGGTGCTTATTCCTGCGTAAAAACTTTGTAAGTTAAAGTCGTTAGTACCGGTACCAACAGAGACATTGCCACCAGTTGTGATGGGTTTAAAACCAAACGAAATCGATCCCACAGAGCTGTTCATACCGTTTAAGGCATTGTCGGCTCCGGTTAAAATGTAAGGTCCAGTTAGCATTTGCGGTGCAATTGGGAGCTCAGCAACGTAATGACCTGTTTGTGGGTCGAGTAGGGTAGCACTGCCGACTCTAAACCCTGTGTTTTCGAAAATACCACCACGAATTGTTACATCAGCCTGGGCTTCTGCCATATTTCGTGATTGTAAATCAATACGAGGGTCGTATTCTAAATTAGAGACGGGGGAGTCAAAGGTGCCAACAGGTAATTTATTTGCCGTGGCCGATGCCTCAACAGTAATTTGTTCTATTGCTGTTTCGGTGTTGCTTGTAGCTTGCGCATAAGAAAAAGGCGTAACGCTGCACAGCAGTGCAGAAAATATAAAATGCTCAGTGCGATTCATGGTGTATCTCATAATGTGTTTGGGCACTAATAAAAACTATATAAAGCGGGTTGGCTAGCTTAACTTAGTCAGTGCAATTTTGTACGCTATTGTACAGTAATTATAAAAATCTGCATTTGATAATCATTTGTATAATTAACGCGTTACAATACATATGTATTTTAATTAACTTTATTGAGTTAGATAAACGATGACAGTTCAGCAACACAATACACTTTATTTTGCCGGCGGCTGCTTATGGGGCGTGCAAGAATTTATGAAGTATTTACCCGGCGTTATAACAACGCAAGCAGGGCGTGCAAACGGCGCAAGTAATACCACGCAAGGAGAATACGATGGTTATGCCGAGTGTGTGAAAGTAACGTTTGACTCAAGTGTTGTTTCACTCAATCAACTGTTTGACTATTTTTTTGAAATTATCGACCCCTATAGTATTAATAAGCAAGGGGCAGATGAAGGCCCAAAATACCGTACAGGCATTTACAGCAAAAACCAAAACCATTTAAATATTGCACGCAATTATATAAATAAGCGCAGCGATGCCGATAAAATTGCGGTAAAGGTAGAGCAGTTAACTAATTATGTTCCAAGCGATCCAGAGCATCAAGACCGTTTAACTAACCACCCAGATGATTACTGCCATATACCACTAGATTTATTGTATAAGTATAAATTGTCATAGAATTATACTTGGATTATAGGTCACTCAGGCCTTTCAAAGCGATACAATTTAAATGAGCCAGTTTGAAGTGTTGTACCTTTGTGGTTTGAATACATATAGCCTTTGAGTTCTCGGTTGTCTTTATGAATAATTAGTTTATTTGCGAAGAGTGGATTGCTGGTCGTGATTTCCAGTACGTTGTCTTTTTCTTTAATATCTTGTGGCATAAATGTGGTACTGACTATGCCATCACTCATAAAATAATTGAAATATGACTGTTTATTGGGATGAAATTCAATACTTGCGAGTTTCTGATTGCCGTCTAAATTTAATAATCCTATCCAAAAACCATATAAGCCTGACTTTTCTATTGTTGCTAACTTATCTATTTTAGAGCGGTATTTATCTATAAATGTATGAACGGTAGATTGCCGTTCTTGTTTTTCCAACCGGTAAGTTTTTGACATGACAAAATCATCTTCTGCATTAGAATAAATTTCTAATACCTCAAATGAATTATCTAAAAAACGGCTTAAAATTAATGTAAATTGCAGATGTTCTTTATTAGGGCTAATAAGTGTAATAGTACAATTAAGGCGACTGCATTTAATATCGTTATTATTAAACGCAATTGATTTATTTCTATGAAATGCACTGGCGATATTTGCAATGATTAAACGGTGTTCTCCGTTTTCTTTTATTTCCAGTACATTGTATTCAAAATTATTTTTGTAAATGCCTTGCCACAAACCCGGAGTTAATTTTAAATTTTCCGCATGTGCGGGGAGCGCAGCAAAAAAAGCGAGTAGAGTGACTGTAAAGTACTTTAAAAATGCCAAGGTATGAGTCCTTTGTTAACAAAAAAGCTCACATACTGTGAGCTCTTTAAAACTAACTTTAAACTTATTGCTGCTTTTGCGGCGGGAAGTTGCTTAAAATATTTGCGACTGTTTTTTTAATTGAAGCTTCGCGTTGCTCAGGTGTTTGTTTTTTCTTTAAACGGCCTTCTTTAGCACCGCGCCATATTAGTTGATTAGATGCACTGTCTACAATATCGATAACCAATGTACCCACTTCGTATTCACGCGCTGTTGTGTCTCGTTGAAAACCAGTACCCCAGTAACCCCAACGGTTACTGTAACCAGTATTAAATGTATCTACTTCTAATTCTTTATCTACCGACGCATGATAGTTAACAAGTACGTCAGCTTGGGCTGCATTTACTAATGTCATACCAAGGGTGTTTGTAAGCTCATTATTTACCGCAGTACGCACACGTTTTTCCATTAAACCGTTAATTTGGTAGTTGTTGGTGTCTTTAGTTAAACTCGCGTTTTCTACCCAAGCAAATGTTTTAAAATTACTAAAGTTAGCTGATTTATCGTAATCCCAATCAGGGGTTTGAGTACAAGCGCTAAGTAGTGCTAGTGCTGCAACAATAAGTATATTTTTCATTACGTTTGCTCCAATAAAATGCATTACCTTAAAATAACACACCTTATATAAATGTGTATTATTAAAAGGTTCTAAAAATTAGTTTAGTGTGATGAACATGAATGACTAATTAATGCTAATTAGCCACTCAAAAATTTAATGCTCTACTTCTATCCAATCTTTTTCATCTACCCAGTTTTGTGCGCCATCTTTTACCGAACGAATCGGCACAATGTAGTCACAACTTATTTGCGGCTTAACTGAGGCAAATATAGGCACAAAGCCAAAGCTCAGTGCGGTTTCTATAATTGCTTTTTGGTTTTGCGGGTCAATGTCGGCCGCTTCGTCTATGTAAATAGGTATACGGTACAGGTTTTGTTCCTGATCGCTTAATAAGTAACGAATAAACAACATGCCACACAATAACTTAATAGTAATACGTGTGCCATTTGAGCCGGCTGAGTCTATTTTTTCAAAGTGTTCGGTTTCGCCAGCGCGGTTTACCACTTCAAAACGAATATCGAACAAGTCAGTTAATGTCAGGCCTGCTTTGTCTGAGGCAAGTTTTATTAGGTGATCTTTTGCTTCGTTTACCGCGCTTTCGCTGTAAGGTTCTTGGCTCAATAAATCAAGGGTGTCGCCTTGTTCAAACTGATGCGACGTGCTGATAATGGTATCAATACTATCAACCAGCATTTTGCGTGGTATTACGTTAATTTTAAACGCTTGAAGGTTAGAAATACGGTGCTGGCTTATGCCTTTATTAAAGCTATTCATTTCGCGGCGAAGGCGGTCTAAGTCTTCACGCAAACCCTTAATCGTGGCGGCTACTTCGGTTAGTGCCACGCGGCCTTGGCGCTCAACGGCATCGCGCTCGTTATCAAGGTTATGAAATGCGCTAATCAACTTTTGGTATTTAGTAAATTCGTCGGTTTCGTTGTCGAACTTAGTAATGCCTGCGTTATACACATGCAAATAGGTATTACGCACGTTTATGTCAAAGTTGCGTAGCTCTTGGCAGTCTTTATTAAAGTGATGTACTAAGTCACTTAGGTTATCAAAATCGACCGTTATATCAATCATGTACGGGGTCACTTTACCGCTGTATAAATCAAGCGTGTGATCAATTCGCTCACTTTTAACTTGGCGAAGGCGCTCAGTTTGGCGATTAATTTGCTCTTGCTTTGATTTAATTAACGAGCGTCTGTCTGCAATTGAGCCACTATTTTTTTGAATGTCTTGCAGGTAATCGTCAACTTGTTCGCGCTCTGCTAATAATTGCTCTTTTAGCATGGCTTGCGCGTCTACCGACTGCTGCATTACTTCAAATTGCTCTAAACGTTTTAGTGCTCCCTCTAGACTCATTAACTCGTCGTAAAGTGCGTCTTTTTCTTTTTGTTTATCGGCAACATTGGCTGCCACTTCGCGCTGTTGTTCAAACTCTTTTAACGAGAGTTCAAGCGCACTTAACTGGGCGGTTAATTGCTCTTTGTTTTCGCCGCTTTGCATTTGTACTGGCGAAAGCTTTTTAAGTTTAATACTTGCGCCTGGCAAAGTAAGCACACCGCCTTTAACGTTATCGCTTAATAACGATAAAAATTCCCCAAAGGCATCTTCGTCATCAATGGTTATATCGCCATTAGTGGTGGTGGCAAACGAAAGTAAGTCGGGGTTTAAAATGCGTGAGATTTCTTCCACTTCTTTAAGCGATAGGTCTTCGCGCATACGGGTGAACAAATTAAACTCCAGGTTTTTAAGCTGCAGTTTTAAGCTTTTAATTTGTTTTTGCGTTTCGCTAATGCGGTAATCAAGCGTGTGCAAGCTTTGCCCTTGTGCGCTGGTAATAGAGTGCGAAAGCGACTCGTAGTCTTGCTTAAGTTGGCCAAGGTTGGTTTTAATTGTGGCTTTATTTACCAGTTCAAACTCGCTTTTAAGGGCGCTGTAATCTAAAAACCATTGCTCAATTTGAGTTTGTTTGCGCTCTATATCGCGCGATTGCTGTACGTATAGGCTTTGTTTTTGCTCAAATTCGTGCTTTTCGTGTTCAATGTCTTCAAGTGCTATACCAAGTTCACTAAGCTGCTCTTCTTGGTAGGTGTCAAAGTCAATGAGTGCTTGGTCAATTTTAGGCGCGTACGCTGCTAATTTACCTTTAAGCACGGTTTGATTTTCAAGCATTGATTCAAGTGCGCTTATTGCCTCTTGCATTGATTCAAGGGCTTTTAATTCGCGCTTAGCCCGGTTTACTTTGTCAAACGAGCGACGCCATACTTCGTAAAAATCAACCTTTGAGTTTGACATATGGCGCTCAAACACTCGCAGCATAAAGCGCTTAACATCGCTTGCGCCCAATTTGTGTAAGTTAAGAATACGCCTAAAAATTTCTTTATAAATGGCGGAGTCTTGCACGTTATTAAGCGGGATCATTTTTAAATTAATGTCGCCGTCAAAGGGCGTTGCGCCGCCGGTAAGCAGGGCGTTTAGCTCTTGTGCTTTTAACTCAATAGGATTGTAATTAAGCGACTTTAAATGATTAAACAGCTTGGTAAATTTAATTATGGTATTACCTTGCGTGTACTGTTCTAAATCGAGCTTGCCCTGATAACAAAAGTACTGGTGCGCGTAACCGGCTATTTTACCCAGACCCGCTACACCAATAACCACCGAGCCATGGGGGAGGTTAGCTTCAAGTAAAATGTACGACTGATCCGATGAAAAATAAAACTTACGGGTTTCATCTAAATCGTGCCCGTCCCATTCGGTTAGGCGCAAATCGTTTATAAGTGGAAACTGCAGGGCGTTAATAACCGAGCTTTTACCGGTATTATTTGGCGCACAAATAGAGCTGCTTTTATCAAGCGGGATCACACACTTTGCATAACCTGCGGTATTAAGTAGGGCGAGTTTACTCAGTCCGTATAAGTTGTTCATTGCTCGTCCTCCGTCATGTAGGTTTCTTCGTTTACTTCCATTAATGCATCAATGTAGCGGTGAATAGGGGCTTGTAGCATAAAGCCGCCTTCTACTTCACGGGCAAGGCCTAAACGAACCATACGTAGGTAAACATCTTTTCGTAAATCTGAGCCCGAAAATATCTCAAGCTGATCAAACAAGTGCTTGTTTATTTGCACTAAGGTTTGCATCAGTTCTAAATCGTTTACTTCATCAAACAGGGCGCGCATTGGGTCTTTACCGGTATTGGCAAAGTGCTCAATTAAAATGTAAGTAGTGAGTGCGATAGCGCGAGATATTTTACCCATATTTGGCGTACTTTCGTCGCTGGCAAAATAGTAAAAGCCACGGCTATCGTGTTTTATGTCGTGGCCTAATGCGGTAAATAGTGCGCTGTAAGATTCAATGTGTTGGTCGAGTTCTTGCCACATTACGTTGTCTTGTTCGCAAATGTGGTAACCCGCAGTTAATTTTTTATTGATTGCTTGCAGGTGAGTGAGTTCTTCTAGGTTTATATGTGTCATGGTAATTACTTATCTGCCTCAGTATTAGGCTGAGTTGTTGAATCTGATGCCTGAGAATTAAATGGGTAAAGTGAAAAGTGTTGGCCGGCAATTTTAACTCGGGCTTTTTCATCGCTTTGACTAATTTCAATGTCGCTATCACTGACTAATTTTTGATATAAAAAGAGCATTTCGTCGGCGTCTAAGTCGGGGTAGCTTTCATCTAAAAACTGCAGCAGCGGCTGTGGTTTTTTACGTTTTTTGTTAAAGCGTTTAGCAAAGCTTGTTTTTACATCGTTGTAGTCAGGGATGTTAGGCGTTACAAATGCGGGTACGTCTTGTTGTTCGGGAAGTTGATATTCTTCATGTTCAAATTCTACCAAGCTTGCCATATACGCGACAATATGGCGTTGTTGTCCAAGCGAATAACGCTGAGAGTCGGTTACAAAATTAGGTTGTACAGCGCTTAGCATGTTATCTACGCCATTTTTACGCGCAAGGCCGAGCACTTTGGCCGCTTGGCGTGTAACTAAGTTATTTCGGCGTAGCTCTTCGCGCAGGGGCATGAGCATATCGGCACTTTTACGTAAACTCTCTCTGCCCATTAGGTTCATTTCGAGTATGCGAGTTCGTAGCTGTTCTAGCATGCGTTTGTCGGTGTATGCTTTACCAGAGCGTTCAATAAATTCGATTTGTTTACTGATTTGCTGCTCTATTATTGTAAAGCAGGCATGAAAATCGCCCCTAATATCGACCATTTCAAGCATGGGCTCTATATATTCGTCAAAGGCTTCAATTACTGCTTTGTAGCGTTTTTGTAGTGATTGCACTGCATTGTTTGATTTGGCTTGTTCAACAATATTTAAAATGGCGTTTTCGTTGTGCGCGTAGAGCTTCATTATTTTACGTACCCGATCATCCATAATACGGCTAAATCGGCGCAAATCGTCAAAGTCTTCCATGCTACCAGCGTTATCTAAACGATTACCTAAACGGGCAAGATCGTCTACTAACACGCTAATTTCTTGTGCTAGGCCCAAATGCTCTTCTTGCAGTAAAAAAGTAGCAAAGTCAGCAATTGCACGGTTAATTTCAAGCTGTGATGATTTAGCAAGTGGAATTAAAATATCTTGATTGAGCAAACGGTTTGTTTCTTTGTATATGCGCTCGTTGTTCCACGTGGGTTGTTTTTGTTTTATCGCATTTTGCACGTCTTTTAGGCTAAAGTCGGCCATTTTAAAACGTTTAAATAATAGCTCTAAAACTCCCCAATGTTCGCTAAGGGTATTTAGTCGCTTTTTAGCTGGGATCATAAGGTGTTACAACATCCTAGTAATTTATTATTGAGAATTTAGAAGCGTCTCATTATTACGTATTCTAATTAATCTAGCCTGTATATGGTATTCGTTTTTAAGACTATTTAATAATAGTTTTTGTATAGCCGCAGTGCTAACATTCGCGCCGAAAATAGGCACGTCGAGAGGGACTTTACGTGTGTTCTTTAAAACAATATCAAAGGTTATTTAATACCCATGGTTTCCACGATTATTCTAACCCTGATAGCGATCGGATTTTTATTGATTGTTATAGAAGATATCATCCATGTAAATAAAGCTAAAACCACGCTTTTTTTTGGCACGCTTTGCTGGATCCTCCTGTTTATTTTCCCTTTGCATGGGCAAAGCCCAGAGCAAGTACAAGAACTCCTTAACGAAAATATTTTAGAGATAGCATCGCTGTGGTTGTTTTTAATGGCCGCCATGACCTTTGTTGCTTATTTAAACTCAAAAGGGTTTATCGAAAATATTGTGCACAGAGTAATGCCAAGAAGTATTAGCGAACGCAAGCTGATGTTTTTGGTTGGGGTATTTGCCTTTTTGTTTTCGTCGGTTTCAGACAACGTAACGGCTACGTTAATATCGCTTGCTGTAGTTATGTCGTTAAAGCTACCGCCTAAAAAACTTATAAAATATGCCACACTTATTGTGTTTGGTGTTAACTCCGGGGGTGTGTCGTTAATTACCGGTGACGTAACAACCTTAATGATATTTTTAGATGGCAAGGTAACCATTGCTAACTTATTACTGCTTATTGCGCCTGCATTTATTAGCGTTATGCTGTTAGCAGCAATGCTAAGTATTGGCATGAAAGGGGATGTAACCTTTTCAAAGTCTGGAAAAAAACGCATAGAAAAAACCGATATCACCATTGCAGTTATTTTTGTATCTACAGTTATAAGCATACTTGCGCTGAGTGTAATTTACAGTGTACCGCCTTTATTAACTTTTTTATGTGGCCTATCAATCATGTTTTTAGTGGCGCAATTTTTAATGCGCAAAAAAGACATAAACAAAAATATTATCGACTACGTACGCGACATAGAATACGACACCTTACTGTTTTTCGTCGGGGTTTTATTATTGGTAGGTGCTTTAAAAGAGATTGGAATGCTTAGTAAGTTTACCGACCTTTACACCGTTATGGCGCCACAGTACGCTAACTACTTAATGGGTATTTTATCGGCTGGGGTTGATAACGTTCCGCTCACTGCTGCTTTACTAAAAGCTAATATAGTAATGAGCCAGCAAGATTGGTTATCGTTTACTTATGCAACCGGTGTTGGCGGATCTATGCTAATTATTGGATCGGCTGCGGGTATTATTGCTATGAGTAAAGTAACAGAGCTAACTTTTATGAGTTACTTACGTTTGTCGCTCTATTTGTTAGTAAGTTATACCGTGGGTTATGCGGGCGCTTATTACATGGGCGGGTTTGTTTAAGTTTTGCTTAACAAACCGCATTAAAACGCTTGACAGCTAGACGTCTAAACGTTAACTTTCAAACCCCACTTTATAGTGGGGTTTTGTTTTATTAGCCATTGGTTAATACAACATTCAGAAGAGGTGCGATACTTAGGTATTTAATGGTAGGTGACGAACGCCCATAACCATTAAAGAGGGAAGTACTCGCCGAGAAAACCAACGTTACGTCGATGTTGTTTTTCGGTTTATGGGGCTGAATCCTCAAAACTGTCACCAATCTAGGTGGAGAGCTTCTGGCAGTGGATTTACCTTCAAGCATTCACTTGCCAAGTTCTTCTTGTTTTATCGCGGTTTGGATACCGCAAAAGGAGACTAAATGACTACCCAATCAGTGCCGCAAACAGTATCGGACGTTAAATCAGATTACATCGTTGCCAAATTTGGCGGAACCAGTGTGGCTAACTTTGATGCGATGAGTCGTTGTAGCGAAATTATTGTTGCCGATAAAAGCGTGCGTATTGTTGCTGTAAGCGCCAGTGCCGGCGTAACTAATCATTTGGTTGCACTGTGTAAATCAAGCATCACCCCAGAGCAGCGCCAAGAACACATTGGTGGCGTGCTAGCCATTCAACAGGCAATCTTAGATGAATTATCGCTTGATGCCGATTTAGCAGTAGGTTTTAACGAAACGTTAAAAGCATTCCAAACGCTAGCGCTTGAAACACTGACAACTGATCAGCAGCACGATGAGTTACTTAGCTTTGGTGAGCGTTTATCGTCGTACTTATTTGCGCAAGTGCTGCGTTTAAAAGGCTTAAATGCCGATCGCTTTGATGTACGCCAAGTACTTAAAACAGATAGTCAGTTTGGAAAAGCAACGCCAAATGTAAGCGCAACAGCACAAGCTGCTAAAGAATATTTGATCCCACTGTTAGATGATAAAGTTATTGTAACCCAAGGTTTTGTTGGCAGTGACGAATTTGGACAAACAACAACGCTTGGCCGTGGTGGGTCTGACTACAGTGCCGCTTTACTTGCTGAGGCAATAAACGCCAAAAGTGTACATATTTGGACTGATGTTGTGGGTATTTTTAGTACCGATCCGCGATTATGTGTAAAGGCATCGCCCATTGCTCGCTTAAGCTTTGATGAAGCCGCTGAAATGGCTACCTTTGGTGCAAAGGTATTGCATCCAGCTACTATTTTACCTGCTAGCCGTAGTCATATTAATGTGTTTGTTGGTTCAAGCCGCGAGCCTGAACGTGGTGGTACGTGGATAGAGCGTGAAAAATCGCAGCAACCAGGAATTCGCGCGGTAACCCAGCGTAAAAATCAAATTTTGCTCACCCTTAAAAGCCCTGAAATGCTATTGGCTAGCGGCTTTTTAGCTCGTGTATTTACTATTTTAAGCGAGTTTAATATATCGGTTGATTTGGTAACTACGTCTGAAATTAGTGTAGCAATAACGCTTGATAATGCACCTAACGCGTCGCGCCCAGAGCTCGACCAAGCGTGTTTAGATAAGCTTGCTGAATTTTGCCATGTATCGGTTGAAAACAACTTAACACTGGTGGCACTTATTGGCTCTGAGATTCAACTTCGCCAACACGAAATGAACTTAATGCAGGTATTAAGTGACTTTAATATTCGCTTAATTTGTCATGGAGCAAGTAAGCACAACCTATGCTTTTTAGTCGAACAAAGTGAATCTGATAATGTGGTTCAGGCTATTCATAGCCGTTTGTTAGAAGCTTAACTAGCAATACCAATTCGCAATAATACTTAATCATTTTAGGGGCTAAAAGTGTCGCTATCTGCGTTAAAAAATTCTCATTTAGAACAACTAAATAACGAATTTTTTGCCTAGCTATCAACACGTTTATCTATACTCAAAATAGATCACTTAATTTAGCGGATTGGTATAAGCGAGACATCGGTTAACAAAAAGCACCGCCAGTCGGTGCTTTTTTTATGCACTAAGGTTAAATCAAACGTCTCTGTTTGTGTGTTTACTACTTGGCTGCTTGCGGCCAAGCCTACTAAGGTTAATTCGTTAAATACGTTGGGGCTAAGTAATTTGGCAATAGGGCGACCAGTTGCTTTAGCTAATGACTCTTTTAATGTCCAAATTCTAAAAAAGGTATTGGCTTGGCTTTGCGTATTGGGTTGAGACGTAATTAATGTAACTTCGTCTGTATGGTAAAAATGCTTGGCTAGTTTTTCAAACGGGCGCGTTAAGCTAATTTTTTCAAGGTCGAAGCCAAACGCCTCGCTTTCTAAATTTAAAGCAACCCCAACAAAACCATGTGAGTGCGATATACACGTATTAATAACGCACTCGTTAATATGCAGCTCTAATTTAGCTGTGGATTGATTAAAGCTTGTGTTAATGGCATTTAATGGCACATTTGAAAATTCAGGGAGGATGGATTTTACAAGCAATTTTAAAAGTAAACGGCTTGCTACATATTCTTTTTTAGCTATTTGGTTTTTACGGCGGTTAATAACGGTTAATTCAAATTCGCTGAGTAAGCTCGCCAAGTTGTAATCAGCCAAACTAAGAGTATTAGCGTCGAACAACAAAACGGTACTTTTGCCTTTAGGTAAATTGGCAAAATCTGTTGGCGTTATGGTTAAGGCGTTATTAAAAAAATGTGCGGTCATATCAGCTCAAAAAGTAAAAAGTCGTTGTTATTGTGAGCAGTTAACGCGACAAACAAAGGCTGAATACAATTTTATTACTCAGCTGGCATTAAATATGGTTTAATTCACAACAATCAAAATAATAACAGATTTGTAGATGTATGGCACAAATGCGTGATGGGTTTCAAAGCCGACTTGGTTTTGTTTTAGCCGCTGCTGGCGCGGCAGTGGGTTTGGGTAATATTTGGGGATTTCCTACACAAGCTGCTAATCATGGCGGTGGAGCATTTTTACTCGTCTATTTTCTGGTTATCTTTTTATTGGCGTTACCGGCGCTATATACCGAGCTTTATTTAGGCCATAACGCACAAGCAAACCCGGTAAAAGCGCTGGGTAACGCATGGCAAGATAGCAACCGTAAAATAGGTGCAGCTGCGGGCTATATTGGCCTTGCGGGTGCTGTGGTCATGTTGAGTTTTTATTCAATTGTTGCAGGGTGGATGCTGTCGTACGCAATTGAGCCTGTTACAACGTTTGTTGGTTTACACAGTGTGAGCGAGTTTTTACACAGTGACTCGCAAGCCCGTAATTTTGTATTTACACCATTAATGCTTATTTTAACGGCCTGCATTATTTTAAAGGGTGTTAAATCGGGTATCGAAACCTGGTCGCGCCGACTGATGCCTATGCTATTGGTGTTACTTGTTGCGCTAATTGCTTATATAGCCACTTTGGATGGCGCAAGCGAAGGCTTTGCAGCGTATTTAATGCCTAACTTTAGCCAAATACTCGATCCAAATTTAATTATTGCCGCTATGGGACAAGCGTTTTTTTCGTTGTCGTTAGGGGTGGGGTGTATGATGATTTACGGCTCGTATTTACAGCCTGATGCCAATTTACCAAAACTAACGGCAAGTGTTGCATTACTTGATACGAGCGTTGCATTTTTAGCTGGTTTACTTATTATTCCGGCTATTTATGTTGCACAGCATAATGGCGTTGAGGTATTTAGTGGCGGTAAATTAATAGGTGAAGGGCAGCTTATATTTGCCATTTTACCTGAGCTATTTAATACCATGGGAGAAATAGGGTTACTGGTTGGTTTATTGTTTTTTGTTTTGATGTCGATAGCGTCTGTGACCTCGACTATTTCGTCTACTGAAATTCCGGTTGCGTTTTTAGTTGAAAACCACAATGTAAACCGAACTAAAGCCACGTGGTTGGTAAGCTTAGTGGTTTTAATATGTGCGAGTGCAATTATAGTAAACTTTGATTGGTTATTTGGTTTAGTTATTATGGTGTTTACTCAGTACCAACTCCCGTTAATGGGGTTATTTTATTTTATAACGGTTGGCTGGATGTTCAAACGAGGTAATAAGTTACACCAAGCTAGCACCGGCGCGCATTTTTGGTTTGCCCAGTATATTCGTTTTGTATGCCCAATATTAATGACCTTGGTGTTTGCAAACGTCGCGTTTGGTTAATAACTTAATGCAACGAGACTAAAAAGCCTCCGTCGGGGGCTTTTTGCATTTTAAAATGCTGATCGTGATATTTAAAATATTGATATAGCTTACTTACGCCTAGCTGCTTTTTTGTAATATTAAATATTCGATGAAGATAGGTACCAACATCCACTGTTTCAGAGAGTCCAGTTTTTGCATGTTGTGTGTTCTCAACGGCTTCTTTCACCAGTGCTAAATGGTAGGTATCAACAGAGGCAATACTTTTATTTTTTACTTTGGGTATGGTGTTTTGTTTACCTAAAATATAAAAATCATCAAAATAGTGTTTAGCGCTCGCTGTATTATTACCAAACCCTATTACATTTTTACCATTTCGTCTTAAAAAGTGTACTAGCGCCGCAAAGTCAGAATCAGATGACGCTATTGCAAAAGTGTCAATCGGCGAGACATACAATGACTCCATAACCCCGACAGTTAACGCAATATCGGCAGCATTACTTTTCGATTTTACAAGTTTTTCTTGGTACACCATTTCTATAGCAAAGCGCGAGCATATATTCACCCAAGGTTTTAGCTGTACAGCCCCAAAGTTGCCATATGCTTTTTTAACCTCAATATGTTCAAACTTAGCCATTATTTGCTCTATATATTTATGGCTTATATTTTCTGCATCTATGAATAACGCTGTTTTTTCCATTTAAACACCTGCTAAAAAGCCATTAAATATAACTAATTGATACCACTGCAATGCATATTTTGGCAAGTGTAAATGACTATAAATGTTAATTTTTAAAAACGGAGTTAGTAAGCGGTTTACCCTGTTCAACCTCAAGAGCATTTGTAATGGTGGTGTTTGCTATTTCGGTGAGCGCTTCTTGAGTAAAAAAGCCTTGATGCCCGGTGATCAGAACATTTTTAAAACCAACTAAACGGGAAAATATATCGTCTTGGTTTATTTCGTCGCTGTGGTTTTTAAAAAACAGTTCGGATTCTTGCTCGTATACATCTAGTCCTAAGTAACCTAGTTTTTGTGTTTTAAGTGCTTGTATGCAGGCTTTGCTGTCGAGTAATGCACCACGTGAGGTGTTGATAAGCATAACGCCGGGCTTCATTTTAGCGAAAGCATGTTCATCGATTAAATGATGGGTTTGATCGTTTAGTGGGCAATGCAGCGAAATAATATCGCTTTGGGTAAGTAACGTGTTTAGGTCGGTAATGGAGTAGTTACCAGGTTGTGCATTTGGGTCGCACACTAAAACGTTTGCGCCAAATCCATTGAGTATATTACACAGTGCTAAGCCAATTTTTCCGCACCCAATAATGCCCACTGTTTTTTTGTGCAAGTTAAAGCCAAGTAACCCATTTAGATCAAAGTTGTCTTCGCGCACGCGGTTGTAAGCTTTATGTGTTTTTCGGCTCAGTGTAAGCATAAGCGCAATACAATGCTCAGCTACGGCTTCGGGACTGTATGCGGGTACACGCAAAACATGAATGTTATGTGCTTTTGCCGCATCTAAATCAACATTATTAAAACCGGCACAGCGCAGTAATATAGTATTTACACCTTGGGCTGCTAATAGCCTTATAACTTGAGCATTAACTGTATCGTTTACAAATACACATACTGAATTGTAATTGCTTGCTAACACCGCAGTTTGCTCGTTAAGCGATTGCTCAAAATAGGTTATTGCTAAGTTATTATGAGTTGCAATACTCTGTTCAAAAAAAGGTTTTTCGTACTTTTGTGCGCTAAAAAAAGCAATGTTCATGGTGTGGATCCAACAATTTGGTGCGTTTAAAATAGTTAACCTGTTTAAATTAAACTACGTTACTGCCATGTGCTCAAGTAGCGATTACTTTTTATTTACAGCGCTGTGCGCCTATTTAAAGCAGACATAATGGGTGTTGCTTTTATGTCACTTGGTTCAACGGCTTTCTGTAGGTGTGTTTCGATAACCTGTTTAAGTGTTTCAGGTTTAGTACGCGGTGCATAGCGTGCGACTAATTGCCCCTGTGAGTTAATTAAAAACTTTGTGAAATTCCATTTCACTGCACGGTTTTGTGAAATACCGCGGGTATGGCATTTTAAATAGCTAAATAAAGGGTGAGCGTCTGGGCCATTTACCATAACTTTACCAAATACTTTAAACGAAACACCAAACTGCATTTGGTAAAAATCTCTGATAGCTAAATTATCAAGTGGCTCGTTTTGACCAAACTGGTTACATGGGAATGCAAGTACCGTAAAGCCACGATCCTTGTACTCTTGGTATAGCTTTTCGAGAGCATTTAATTGCATTGAAAAACTACATTTACTGGCTGTATTGACAATGAGTACGGTTTTGCCTTTTAACTCGCTTAAAGAAAAATTCTCACTGTTATAAAGTGGTGCATTAAACTGATAAATACTATCCATTGGTTACCTACTTAATTTCCAATTGGTGGAAATTTTACAAAGACTTTCATTCGCTTTTTTGTGGGCCGGTTGACATAATCGGGACCTAGTTTCTAAGTTAGCAGTTAAATAGGTCATTTTTATGTCAATGAAAGTCGCATTTATAGGTTTAGGCGTAATGGGTTACCCAATGGCGGGGCATTTAGCCAATAAAGGGCATAGCGTATGTGTATTTAATCGTACGCAATCAAAGGCGCAAAGTTGGGCTGAACAATATAAAGGAAGCGTTGCAGATACCCCACGCGAAGCTGCTCAAGGCGCTGATATTGTATTTATGTGTGTGGGTAACGACGACGATTTACGTTCTGTAGTTTATGGAGACAATGGCGTTTTGGCGGGTATGTTACCGCATACCATATTAGTTGATCACACTACAACCTCTGCAGAAGTTGCCCGTGAAGTAGCTGCAAAAGCGGCGCTGCAAAATATTGACTTTATCGATGCGCCAGTGTCCGGCGGACAAGCCGGTGCAGAAAATGGCGTTTTAACGGTAATGGCTGGTGGCAATGAAGCCGTATTTGCAAAAGTACAGCCTGTAATGGCGGCATTTAGCCGTTTTAGCCAATTGCTAGGTGGCGTGGGCTCGGGCCAGCTTTGTAAAATGGTTAATCAAATTTGTATTGCCGGTGTTGTACAGGGTTTAGCCGAGGGCTTACATTTTGCTAAGCAAGCAGGGCTTGATGGCGAAAAAGTAATTGAAACCATTTCTAAAGGTGCTGCAGGGTCGTGGCAAATGGAAAACCGTTACAAAACAATGTGGGCAGGTGAGTACGAGTTTGGTTTTGCGGTAGATTGGATGCGCAAAGATTTAGGCATTGCGCTTGATGAAGCTAAAAACAATGGTGCGACGTTGCCAATGACTGCAACGGTCGACCAATACTACGCAGATGTACAAGCACTTGGTGGCGGCCGATACGATACTTCAAGCCTACTTGCACGAATAGAGGCGCTGCATAAAAAATAACTATGTATGTGTTTTAAATTAAACAGGTTTCGCGTTTAACTTGTAGACGCGAGGCTTGCCTGCGTGATGTGCAAAGCCCATAAGGTGACTTATTCACAAAGAGGGAAAGATTAATTTTAAGCTGTTTTTGGCTTATGTTTGCTCATTTACTCTCTTTGTGAAAAATTTACTAAACGTGATTGCACAAAGAGAACAAAATGAGGAGCAAATGATAAGACATTAAAACACTAATAATGGTTTCCTACCTTTATCACTAGATCACTTCTCTAAAGCGCAGCGTCTCTCAGCCTCTTTGTGAAAAATTTACTAAACGTGATTGCACAAAGAGAAGTAAATGAGGAGCAAATGAGAAGACATAAAAACACCAATAATGCTTTCCTTACTTTATCATTAGATCACTTCTCTAAAGCGCAGCGTCTCTTAGCTTCTTTGTTAAATGTTAATTAAAACCATTTGCACAAAGAGAAGTAAATGAGGAGCAAATGATAAGACATTAAAACACTAATAATGGTTTCCTACCTTTATCACTAGATCACTTCTCTAAAGCGAAGCGTCTTTCAACCTCTTTGTGAATTTCTATTTCATTTCACTGGTGTATTTAAGCAGACAAAAAAATGCCCAGAGTGATTTAGGGAAACTCTGGGCTATAACGGGCTCTTTTGAGCCTTGCGCTAACAAAAACTTTCTAATTCATAGGGAGAAGTTGAAAGTGTTTTAAGTATAGCCAAAGCTCTTAAAATTACATATTTTTAGTGCATTTTTTATACTGTAGTTAATACAAATACTTAACTGTGTTGTACACATTTTATACGTTATTTAAGTATGTTTACTCCCAGTTTATTAACTGGGTATTTTGCACAAGATCGCGCGGTAGTGAGTTTTTGATCTTATTTTTTTGCCATTTACCTAGCCCAATGGGGCAGCCGCATAAAGTTAATACCACTTCGCCTAGCTCTTTTGTAGGCTCGGCTAATCGAACATCTTTACCATTAAAGTAGTCGTTTGCTTGTTCGCCATTTAGCGCATACGTATTGGTTTTACACGCATTGCCTAAAACTGTAGCAAACTCGTGGGTTAGCCTTACGCCATTTTTATGAATAATGCCTATTTGAATACCTAAGCGTGCGTATTTAATTTTGTTTTGAATTGCATCAAACCCCTGCGGGAATAACCACAGTTCTTTGTCGCGCTGCATTAATGTGCCGGGTAAGTTTGTTAAACCAAAGTGTTTTTTAAGCTCGCTCATAAATGCAGTTGTTGGTTTTTTATCAAACTCAACAAACGGAAATGCGCCTTTTTTAACTGTTTGGTTTGGGTTGTTACAACTTGCGTGCTTTTTAAACTTGGCAATAAAAAAGCCTTCGCTGTCGTAGGTTTGCGGCCAAACGTGCAAATAGCCCTCGGTCGTTGTTGCTTTATCGGCGCCCGGAAATAAATCGCTAAGCGACTCGGGCGTTATAAACTCGCCAAATTCTGCAAGCAAATATTCGCATACTTGCTGGTTTTCGAGCGGGGTGAGCGTACAGGTTGAATAAACAAGCGTGCCGCCGGGTTTTAACGCGTAAAATGCGCTTTTTATTAAGTCTTTTTGTACTTGGGCTATTTGAATGTTTGATTCGATTGACCAATTTTTTAATGCGTCTGCATCTTTACGTACGGTGCCTTCGCCAGAGCAGGGCGCGTCTAGCAATATGCTATCGAAACATTCATACATGTAGTTACCAAATATAACGCCATCAAAGTGTGAAAGCGCACAGTTACCCACACCCATACGTTTTAAGGTGGCACTCAATACTTTTAA
This sequence comes from Pseudoalteromonas sp. 4NS20-0020, assembly GCF_057554385.1. Taxonomy (NCBI): domain Bacteria; kingdom Pseudomonadati; phylum Pseudomonadota; class Gammaproteobacteria; order Alteromonadales; family Pseudoalteromonadaceae; genus Pseudoalteromonas; species Pseudoalteromonas sp. 4NS20-0020. The sequence goes on from NZ_BAAJMI010000003.1 coordinate 206,451, forward strand.
ACGCGACGACGAAAGCTCATTAGCAACCAACACGCCTTGGTTGTTCATTAGTGCTGCTAGCTGCGATGTTTTAGAACCCGGCGCCGACGCCATATCAAGCACGGTGTTGCTTGTTTGTATGCTTTGCTTAAGCGCAATAGGCGGCAGCATTGAGCTTGCCTCTTGTACGTACATGGCGCCGCTTAGGTGCAAATCGGTATTACCCAGGGCTAGGTTTTGTTCTTCATTAGTTGGGCGTTCTAGCCAAAAGCCTTCGCTACACCAAGGGATTGGCGTAAGTTGCCAATTTTTTTGCTCCGCTTTTTTAATAAAGTCTTCAACGGTTATTTTTAATGTATTAACGCGGATAGATTTTCTGAGTGGGCGACGGCACGCATTAATAAAGTCATCTAACTTTAAATGAGTTGGCAGGTAGGTTTTTACGTCGTCGATAAAGTGCTCAGGAATAAAAGTATTGGCGTTCACGCGCTAGCTCGTACATTAAAAATAAAGCGCGATTTTAGCATTTAAATAACTAAATTTCAGTGATAAAAACGCGCCCCCTAATTAAGTTTCGCTGTCGACACTTTGTGAATTTTAGGTATTTATAAGCTATTTTGATCATACTTTAGACTAATAGTGTCGACAATGAGGCTGTTTTTTAGCCTTTATGTTAGGTTTTAGGGTTGACATGTTTTTTTAATGCGCCCATTATGGCGATACGAATTGTCGACAATTTAAAAAAATAACTTATGACAGACTCATTTTCAAACGAAGCGCCCGTTACCACAGCATCCGATCAGGTATTTGTAAATATGCGCCGTGAGATTGTTGAAGGCACTATTGCCCAAGGTAGTAAAATTTCGGAGCCCGAGCTTGCAAAGCGTTACGGCGTAAGCCGCGCAACATTGCGTGAGGCGCTAAACCGCCTTGAAAGCTGTTATTTAGTTGAGCGCAAAGCCAATGTAGGTTGCCGTGTTGTAGCACTTACCGCTGAGCGTTTAATTGAGGTTTACCAAGTACGCAGCTCGCTTGAGGGCTTGGCGTGCCGATTAGCTGCCGACAATATGGAGCCTGATGAAATTAAAGGCTTAAAGCAATTACTTAATCAACATTTACAAACACAGCGCGTTAAAGAAGGTGAGTCTTACTACCAAGAAGCAGGCGATTTAGATTTTCATTATCGCATTATAAAAGGCAGTAAAAACGCGCATTTGATTCACTTGCTTTGTAACGACCTGTATCAATTAATACGCATGTACCGCGTACAAATGGGCATGGTGGGGCCGCGTGTATCAAAAGCGTTTGACGAACACTTAGCCATTATTAACGCGATTGAAAACCACGACGGCGAACTGGCCGAAATGCTAATGAAGCGCCATATAAGTGCGTCGCAAGCGAATATTCAAACCAAATTTGATTTATACCAATCTGAATAATTGTTTACTCACACAGATTGGTAAAAGCCGCTAAAAGCTAAAAGTTAAGCAAAATAGTTAAAGCGTCATATAGAAAGATTAAAAATATAAGTTACTCCATGTAGCCACCGTTCAAATAGAGGAAATGACATGTCAGCAGGATATAAATTTAAACAAGCTATTGCTAATAACCGCCCATTACAAGTAGTGGGTACTATTAATGCCTACACAGCGATGATGGCTGAAAAAATGGGCCACCAAGCTATTTACCTTTCGGGTGCGGGTGTTGCTAATGCCTCTTTCGGTATGCCTGATTTAGGCATGACTAGCCTAGACAACGTGCTTGAAGATATTCGCCGTATTACCGGTGCAAGCGATTTACCTTTACTTGTTGATGCCGATACCGGTTGGGGCGGGGCGTTTAATATTGCACGTACCGTTAAAGAAATGACCAAAGCAGGCGCGGCGGGTTTTCATATAGAAGATCAAGTGGCGCAAAAGCGTTGTGGCCATCGCCCAAATAAAGAAATTGTTAGCCAAGGCGAAATGGTTGACCGTATTAAAGCCGCAGTAGATGCAAAAACCGATAGCGATTTTTACATTATGGCGCGTACCGACGCGTTTCAAAAAGAAGGCTTAAATGCGGCTATTGACCGCGCAGCAGCCTGTGTTGAAGCTGGTGCCGATGCTATTTTTGCTGAAGCCGTGCACGACCTTGCCGATTACCAAGCGTTTGCCAATGCGTTAAATGTGCCTATTTTGGCTAACATTACTGAGTTTGGCCAAACGCCAATTTATACCAAAGAGCAGCTAAGTGATGTGGGCGTTGAAATGGTGCTTTACCCACTCAGTGCGTTTAGAGCGATGAATAAAGCGGCACTTAATGTTTACTCGGCGATTTTAAATGAAGGCTCGCAACAAAGCGAAATTGAAAACATGCAAACCCGAGCTGAGCTTTACGACTTTTTAGATTACCACACATACGAAAACACACTCGATAACCTTTTTTCATCAAAATCTGACAAATAATAATTATTAAATTAGACAACACACAAATTTAAGATAGGAGAAGATCATGGTAGATAAAGCATTAGGCGGCGCAGGTTTACGCGGACAAGTAGCAGGCCAAACGGCATTATGTACAGTTGGCCAAAGTGGCTCGGGCTTAACGTATTGTGGTTACGATATTAGCGAGCTGGCTGAAAAAGCGCAGTTTGAAGAAGTGTCGTTTTTACTTTCACGCGGTGAGTTACCTACATCTAGCGAGTTGGCTGAGTACAAAGCAAAATTAAAAAGCTTACGTGGCTTGCCAGATGCACTTAAAACCGTGCTTGAAAATATTCCTAAAGATGCGCACCCAATGGATGTAATGCGTACAGGTTGCTCTATGTTGGGTAACCTTGAAATGGAACTTGATTTCAGCCAAGCAAACGATGCGATTGACCGCATGGTTGCAGTGTTCCCAAGTATTATTTGCTACTGGTACCGCTTTTCACACGATGGTGTTCGTATTGAAACGCAAACAGACGACGATTCAGTAGGCGCACACTTTTTAACGTTATTACACGACAAAGCACCAAGCGAGTTGTTTGCGCAAGTAATGAATGTGTCGCTTATTTTATACGCGGAGCACGAATTTAATGCCTCTACGTTTACAGGGCGCGTATGTGCTTCTACCTTGTCTGATATTCATTCGTGTGTAACGGGTGCGATTGGTACGTTACGCGGGCCATTACATGGTGGTGCAAACGAAGCTGCAATGGATATGATTGAAGGCTTTACTAGCGCAGAGCATGCTGAGCAAGAAGTAATGGGTATGCTTGAGCGTAAAGATAAAATTATGGGCTTTGGCCATGCTATTTACCGTGAGTCGGACCCGCGTAATGTAATTATTAAAAAGTGGTCTGAAAAATTAGCGGCTGAGGTGGGCGATGATGTACTTTACCCGGTTTCTGTTCGTTGTGAAGAAGTAATGTGGCGCGAGAAAAAGTTATTTTGTAATGCTGATTTTTTCCATGCATCGGCTTATCATTTTATGGATATTCCCACTAAGTTGTTTACGCCAATATTTGTAATGAGCCGCGTTACTGGTTGGACAGCACATGTTAAAGAACAACGTGCTAATAACCGTATTATTCGCCCAAGTGCAGATTACACAGGACCAGACGCACGCAGCTATACGCCAATTGAATCAAGAGGCTAATTAGTTAGCATTTAAGGTGAGCCTAGCTCACCTTTTTGCCTTTTTATTTCCCGTCACTTATTAGCGAATTTTTATTATGACCATAATTAATAACACTCAGTACCGCAAACCGCTTGCGGGCTCAAATGTAGATTACTACGATACCCAAGCCGCTGTTGATGCCATTAAACCAGGCGCTTATGCGACTCTCCCTTACAGCTCTCGTGTATTTGCAGAAAATTTAGTACGCCGCTGCGACCCTGCCATGCTTACCGATGCACTTAGCCAAATAATTGAGCGTAAACAAGATTTAGATTTTCCGTGGTATCCGGCGCGTGTGGTGTGCCACGATATTTTAGGGCAAACGGCCCTTGTTGATTTAGCAGGCTTGCGCGATGCCATTGCGGCTAAAGGTGGCGATCCGTCTAAAGTTAATCCTGTGGTACCAACGCAGTTAATTGTTGACCATTCGTTGGCGGTTGAACATGCGGGTTTTGATCCTGAGGCATTTGAAAAAAACCGTGCCATTGAAGACCGCCGCAACGATGACCGTTTTCATTTTATAAACTGGACTAAAACCGCGTTTAAAAATATTGATGTGATCCCGCCAGGAAACGGCATTATGCATCAAATTAACCTTGAAAAAATGTCGCCTGTTATTCAAAACCGCGATGGTATTGCATTCCCCGATACGCTAGTAGGTACCGACAGCCACACCCCGCATGTTGATGCATTAGGTGTTATTGCTGTGGGTGTAGGCGGGCTTGAAGCTGAAAGCGTTATGCTTGGCCGCGCGTCGTACATTCGTTTACCCGATATTGTAGGCGTAGAGCTTACGGGTACTCGCCAGCCTGGTATTACCGCTACCGATATTGTGTTGGCGATTACTGAGTTTTTACGCGAGCAGCGTGTTGTATCGACCTATTTAGAATTTTACGGCGAAGGCGCCGATGCTTTAACGCTTGGTGACAGAGCAACTATTTCGAACATGACGCCAGAATTTGGTGCGACTGCGGCGATGTTTTATATCGACGATAAAACAATAGACTATTTACGTTTAACAGGGCGCGATGAAGAGCAAATAGCCCTTGTAGAAAACTATGCTAAAACGGCTGGCCTTTGGAGCGATAGCTTAAAAACCGCAAAATACGAGCGTGTTTTGACCTTTGATTTATCAAGCGTTGGCCGCAATATTGCGGGGCCTTCTAATCCACATCGTCGTGTTTCAACCAGCGATTTAGCGAAAGAAGGTATTTCGGGCGTTGTTGAAAACGAAGCAGGCTTAATGCCAGACGGTGCGTGTATTATTGCGGCAATTACCAGCTGTACTAATACCAGCAACCCGCGCAATGTAATAGCTGCAGGTTTGTTAGCGCGTAATGCGAATGCAAAAGGGTTAATGCGCAAACCTTGGGTTAAAACGTCGTTAGCGCCGGGCTCTAAAGCCGTGCAATCGTACCTTGAAGACGCAAACCTATTGCCAGAGCTTGAGCAGCTTGGTTTTGGTATTGTTGGCTTTGCGTGTACTACCTGTAACGGGATGAGTGGGGCGCTTGACCCTGTGGTTCAAAAAGAAGTGATAGATCGCGATTTATACACAACGGCTGTGCTTTCGGGTAATCGTAACTTTGACGGGCGTATTCACCCTTATGCAAAACAAGCCTTTTTGGCATCACCGCCTTTGGTTGTAGCTTATGCTATTGCGGGCACGATTCGTTTTGATATTGAAAAAGATAGTTTAGGACAAGATCAACAAGGTAATGATGTAACCCTTAAAGATTTATGGCCAACCGATGAAGAAATAGATGCGGTAATTCAGCAAAGCGTTAAACCTGAGCAATTTAAAAAAGTGTACGAGCCTATGTTTGACTTAACCGTAGATTACGGTGAAGACAACGACCCACTTTACGATTGGCGAGCGCAAAGTACCTATATTCGCCGCCCGCCTTATTGGGAAGGAGCACTTGCTGGTGAGCGTACCATGAGTGGTATGCGTGCTTTGGCGGTATTGGGCGATAACATCACAACGGATCATTTATCACCCTCTAACGCAATTATGGCAAGCAGTGCAGCGGGCGAATACCTCACTAAAATGAATGTGCCTGAAGAAGACTTTAACTCGTATGCAACGCACCGCGGCGACCATTTAACGGCCCAGCGTGCCACGTTTGCTAACCCTAAATTACTTAACGAAATGGTACTTGATGAAAACGGTGACGTTAAGCAGGGGTCTTACGCGCGCATAGAGCCAGAGGGTGAAAACACGCGCATGTGGGAAGCAATCGAAACCTACATGCAACGTAAACAACCACTTATTATTGTGGCCGGTGCTGATTACGGGCAAGGATCGTCGCGCGATTGGGCGGCAAAAGGCGTAAGGCTTGCCGGTGTTGAAGTTATAGCTGCTGAAGGCTTTGAGCGTATTCACCGTACTAATTTAATTGGTATGGGCGTTTTACCACTTGAGTTTGCACCAGGCACGACACGTAAAACACTAAATCTTGATGGTAGTGAAAGCTACGATGTAAAAGGCGCACCAGCACCGGGCGCCACTTTAGAGCTTGTGATCACCCGCAAAAATGGTGAAGTGCTAACTGCAGCAATGAAATGCCGATTAGATACGCAAGAGGAGCTTTCTATTTATGCTGCTGGTGGTGTATTACAGCGCTTTGCTCAAGACTTTTTAGAAGCGACAAACGCGTAATAAGGATTTAAAAATATGTTTAAACCACAAATAAAAGTGCCCGCGACCTACATGCGTGGCGGCACGAGTAAAGGTGTGCTTTTTAATTTAACCGATTTGCCAAAGCCTGCCCAAGTGGCAGGTGAGGCGCGCGATAATTTATTGCTTCGTGTTATTGGTAGCCCCGATCCTTATGGTAAACAAACCGACGGCATGGGCGGTGCAACATCAAGCACCAGCAAAACGGTTATTTTAAGTAAAAGTGAGCAAGCCGATCACGATGTTGATTACTTGTTTGGGCAAGTCGCAATTGATAAAGCGTTTGTTGATTGGAGCGGTAACTGCGGTAATTTAACTTCAGCCGTGGGAGCTTTTGCTATTAGTAATGGTTTAGTTGATAAAAACCGTGTGCCCGATAATGGCATAGCTATTGTGCGTGTTTGGCAGGCTAATATTAAAAAAAGCATTTTAGTGCATGTACCTATGACTAATGGCGAAGTGCAAGAAACCGGTGACTTTGAGCTTGACGGTGTGACGTTCCCTGCAGCAGAAGTAAAGCTTGAGTTTGTAGACCCTGCTGATGGGGGTGGTGCTTTATTTCCAACAGGTAATGTTGTTGACGATTTAGAGGTGCCAGATGTTGGTACGCTAAAGGCGACGATGATTAATGCGGGTATTCCAACTATTTTTATTAATGCTGAAGATATTGGTTATACCGGTACTGAGCTGCAAGACGACATTAATAACGATGACGCTGCACTTGAAAAGCTTGAAACAATACGTGCTTATGGCGCTGTTAAAATGGGCTTGATTAATAATATAAATGAAGCACAAGCACGCCAGCATACACCTAAAGTTGCGTTTGTTGCTATGCCTGTGGCGTATAACGCATCAAGCGGTAAACACATTGATGCTGGCAGTATTAATTTATTAGTACGTGCTATGTCGATGGGTAAATTACATCATGCCATGATGGGAACAGCCGCCGTTGCAATTGGCACCGCAGCAGCAATTGACGGTACGTTAGTAAATATGGCTGCTGGTGGTGGCGCATTGAGTGAAGTGAATTTTGGTCACCCCTCGGGCACGTTAAAAGTAGGCGCTGAAGCTAAAAAGATTAATGGAGACTGGCAAGTTACTAAAGCGAGTATGAGCCGAAGCGCCAGAGTATTGATGGAAGGGGTTGTAAGAGTTCCCTTTTAATAATTTTTTACTGCATTATTAACTTTGTGAAATTAAAAGACCCTTATAGTCAGTTAGGGTTAACGTAACAATATTAATAATGCAGTAACAATTAAGCAGGATTTTAAAATAAATAAAAAAACAAGGGATTGGCTTTTCTAGTTCTAAAGGTTTGCTTTCAATTAAGAGTTTAGTTCTTTTGGGTTGCTTTATCTCAGTTCTGCATTTATTTTTAATGTTCTGTCGCAAATACTTGAAGAAAAAATTTAACAAACTAAATTTAATGTAATAATCAATCAATAAACACGATATATTATAAACCAACATGTTGGTTTTTTGTGGCTGTAACCTAGGTTATTGAATTTAATTAAGGCCTATAAAAATTAAAACATGGCGTTAAACTAAAATTACATCATTTTATATGTATAAATATGTAGCAACAACTCATAGCTTAATGGTACTTTTAAAGTTCTAGTAACAAAGGTTAGATTATTGTGCTTGTTTACATTTTTTGTAAACGACTAATATACTTTCCCAAGTTTAACCAAACTTTTCAGATACTTATTTCATGGCTATCAAGGAGAAATAAATGGCGAAGCGTATGATCAAATTTACACCAATAGCGGCATCAGTTGCACTTACACTCGGCTTAACGGCGTGTGGTTCTGACAACGATGGCAATAACTATGTTGCACCACCACCACCTGTTGAGTCTTTTAGCTCAGAAGACACAGCTTTATTTAACGTAGAAGTTACAGGTAAAGCGGTTAAAGGTGCGATGATGAACGCGGTGGTTAGCGTTTCAACATTAGATGCAACTGGTGAAATGGTTGCAGTACCATTTCGTTTAGCAGCATCTGCGGAAGCTGAAACATTCTCTGCTGAAGAGTCAACTCAAGCAGCTGCAGATGCAGCAGTTGCTGCAAGTATTTTAGCAGCAAACCCAGACGCTGTTTTAACAAATGAGAGTGGCCGTTACAGCGTTTACTTAGAAGATGACTTTACAGGTCCTGTGTATATTACTGTTAAAACATCAGCTGAAGGCGACGACAGCTACCTACGTTGTGATGCTTACCTAGGTTGTGGTACTTACGACGAAGCACCAGCAGAAGACGACGTTAACGATGGCGATACAGCAATTGAGTTTGGCGAATGGTACAAGGCAGACCTAGAACTTTCTGTTGTTAAATTTGTGCCAGCGGTTGAAGCAGATGCATCTGGCGCAAGTGGCGTTTTAGGCGACGCAAACGTAGCGCGTTCACTTAGAGCAAACGCGACTTTCTTAACAACACTTGTTTCACAACTTTTAATTGATGCTGGCGAAGGTGTTGATGCTGCAGGTATTGCAAATTCAAGTGTTGACGTACTAGTTCAAGTTTTAGGCCCAGATACAGCACTTTTACTAGCTTCTTTACTAGGTGATGTTTCTAACGGCGGTGCAGTCGATTTAACTGACGTTGACGGCGAAGAAATGCTAGACGATGGTATTTTATCGTTAACTCAAGTTGCTTCATCTATTCAAGGCCTTGCGGATATTAACGGCAACATGACAAAGCTTATTGCTGGTATTAAAGCAGGTAAAGTAACAGGTAGTGACGATGCAGACATAGCTGCACTAGCTACTGCACTGCAACAAGCTGCTACAAATACGGCTAATATTTTCTTTGCAATTGCTACTGGTGAAGAAAGCGATATTGAAGCTGCACTTGCTGCTGCATTTGCTGTAAACAACCCAGATGCAACTGACGCTGAAAAGGCGGCATTTGCTGCACAATCAACAGGTATTGCTAAAAAAGCAAAAGCTGCAAAAGACAAAGCTGTTAAAAATGGCGCAGCAAGTGATGCTGGTTTAGCTAAGGCTGCTGAAAAATCTAAAAAAGCACTTGAGAAAATTGGTTGTACTGACGATTGTACAGTAGGCGATGGTTTCTACATGCAACTTGCAGCTAAAACAACTGCTGCGGTAACTGTTGCAGAAGCTGAGCTAGTGTCAATTCAGGCATCAGTTACTGCTGCGCAAGCTGATTTAGTTGCAGTACAAGCACTAGGTGGTGACACTGTAGTTGACGCAGACACAGCAGTAGCATTTGCAAATGCGGTTGAGTTACTTGTAAATGAAGCTGCAGTTGCTGATTTAGCCGGTGAATCGAATGCATTGTTTGTACAGTCTCAAAGTTTAGTGTCTGTAGCTACTTTACTTGTGGCTAATAGTTCTGATTACCAACAAATTTTAGACGATGCAGACGCGTTAGTTGTCGGTTCTTCTGCTGAAATTGATAAAGTTTCTACTTTTAATACAGAACTTGAAGCACTTGAAGCTGCTGCAGCGCAAGCACTTATTGATTTTGATGCAGAAGTTGCAGCAGCAGCTGCCCTTGCTACAGAAACTAACGAACTAGCGCTAGCAGCTGAAACGGCTGCAATGACTGCTGAAACAGCGTCTACAACAGCACTATCTGCTGCTGAAAATGCAATGGTAAACAACGCTGATAATGCAGCTGAGGCGCTAGCTAAGGCAGATGCTGCGATTGTTGCGGCTTCTGACTTTGCTGCAAGTGTTGACGCATTAGAAGTTGCTATTGCACAAGCATTAGCTGCTGCAGAAGCTTACTTAGCTTTAGATGCTGACAGTGCCGATGCACAAGATTTAATTGATTCTGCAGAGGCAATGGCTGTTACAGCTGCTGCTAAAGCTGAACTTGCATCAGAGCAGTTTGCTACAGCGTATGCTCTACAATTAACGGCGCAAGAAGCGGTTGCTAAGTTTGAAGTTCTTGTATCTGTTAAAGCAACATCAGAGTCACTAAGCACAATGACTGTACTTACAAGCACTGGTGGTGAAGCGGTTCTTGATGCAGCTGACGTATTAGGTGATGTAATTAACGAACTTGCTGATATGGGCAACTCTGGTGAAGGTACGTCTACTCGTCAACCTAACTGGACTTATGCTTACAGCTTAGACGACCTAACGCTTATGCTTAACAATGCAACCACAGGTGAAATGATCAGCGCTGCTGCATCTTACCAAGGTGAGCAGTTAGTTGTTGCTTGGGGCGCTACCTTAGTTGGTGGTGATGCTACGGTTGAGCTAATGACTGCAGACACGCAAACTAATGCTCTTGCAGATTGTGTTGATTTTGCAGCCGGTACTATTGACGAGACTCAAATTGATTCTTGTTTAATATTTACTTTTGACGGCGAAGTAGATGCTGACACAGTAGATGATGCTGAAATCGTTAATACTGAAACTTGGAACCACGTGACAATTATGGACGGTGATTCTGGGTTTACTGGTATGTTAAACGTAACGGCTAATGACGCGACTGACAAGGGTACTGTTACTCTTGAAGGTATGTCTGGCGACCTAGACTTTAAAGTTATGGGTACGGTTGACGCAAGCGGTGATGAAGATCAAAGCATGCTAGATGTAATGGTTAAAGGTGACGCAGCAATGGGTTACACATTATCTCTTATGGGTGCTGAGTCTTCAGGTTACACTGGCGACGTTAAAGCTATGTACAATGGCATGATGATGTCGTTTGGTACTGCTACTAAAGTTACTAATGGGCTTTCAATCTCTTACATTGATGGTGTAACAATGGATTACACTGATGTTGATTTAATTGACTCAAGCAAGTAATTTTTAAACTATTAAAGGGAAAAGCACATAGCTTTTCCCTTTTTTTATTGAAAGCGATTAAATTATGAAAAAAAAAATTCTTTTGCTAGGATTTTCATCAGCTCTACTATCTCCACTTGCATCCGCTAATAATCAGTTTCAAGTTTTTACTCATTTTGACGCAGAAATCTATACCGAAGCGCAACCAGTTCAGGCATTTGTTGATGACTTTGATGCGCCGCTAACGTCGGGTGACAGTGCATTTACGTACAATATTTTTGAAGTTGGTGTTGGGTACGGTAATTTTAAAGTTGGTTTACAAAGTCGCTTTGACTACGTACTAAATTTTGATCCAGATACGGCAAAATACACACACATTGAAAAAAATGATTTGGCTTTTGAAGATAGATACTACACCTATTATTTAGACGCTAAACAAGCAACCTCTAATGGTATATTTGCGTCTTACGATTTTAAATTTTTAGATAAAAACGCATTAACCATTACACCAAAACTTTCTATTTTTGCTAGTACGCATTTTCAAGACGGAATTGTTGACGGGCGTATTTACAGCGATGAAGTAGAAGGCGATATTTCTGTAGATTATAACTATTCAAAAGATATTTTATTTAAAAAATTTACGCCATCTGAAAACCCAGAAGGGTTAGGTTATAGCCTAGATATATTTGCTAATTGGCAAGTAAATGACGAGTTGCATGTAGGCTTTAGCGTTAAAGACTTGCTGTATAAAACTGATTATGAAGACAGTGGGTTTGTAAATGGGCAAACAACCGAGATCCCATTTAGCCAAAACGATAATGGCGATATAATTACGCAGCCAACTGTATCGTTAAAAACATCGTCGTTTGGAAATACGCAATCTCATGACTTTGATATGAAAATGCGCATGCAAGCGTTTGCTGACTATAGGATAAATGATCGATTTTCGACTCAATTAACTCTTAAACGCTACGATCAAGATACATTTAGCCAGTTAAAAGGGCGAGTTCATTTTTGGGATCATTGGAAAGTACAGGCTGGCTATGAAACTAAAAGCAAGGCTTATTTAGTGGGTATTGAAAGCGAGTATTTTGGTCTTAATCTGCAAACCGATAGTTTAGATTTGGATAAAGCGTATTATGCAAATATAAATTGGTACATGAACATTAAGTTTTAAGGAATGAAGATGTTAAAACAAATTATACCTTTAGGGGTTGCAGTAGCATTAGCGGGTTGTGGTGGATCATCTTCTAGTTCTGATAACAACGAAAGTGTGGCTGTAACTCAAATTACAACTAATTCAACAGCCCGTTTTTATGTCGCCAACTGGCAGTCGCCGAAGGGTACACTAAATATTTTAAATAACGAAGGTGTTATTCAAGAGTCGATTGAAGTAGATAACATTAATACGTTTAGCATAAGTGTAACGCCGCTTACATACAGCCGCTTTGAATTTATACCTGATGATACGTTGTTATCTTGTCCACGATTTACAGGGTGTGGCAGAACAGTACGTGATGACCCTAATGATTTAAACGGTAACCGTTTAGTTGATTTTCAAGAACCAACGTCTGTTACATTAAATTATAAAGCAGATGCATTTATTGCCCCTGGTGTTAACGCGCTATATTTTTCTCCTTTAAGTACAGCGATTACTGATGCAGGCTTAAGTGCAGTGCAAGCAAGTTTATCTGCCACGCCGTTTTATCATTTAACGCACAGTAACCTTACAGCCAGTGTTGAAGCTGAAATGGTCACAAATGCCTTTACGTATGCCGCTATTATTGCAGGCGTAGCTGACAGTACCTTTAACGTTGATACTGTATTTAATACCTTTTCTAGTAATGATAGCGAACAACAAGCATGGCGAGATTACAGTCAATTAGCTGCTCAATATATTCCTGATAACCTGTTTAGTGAACAGGGAAATGGCTTACTTCCTAATGTAGCAGGCCAAGTAAACCAAACCATTGCGAGTGTTACTACTTATCAGCAGTGGGAGCCACGTGTGAGTGAAGCACAGAGCTTAGAGTCAAGAGAGCTGCTTGTTGATGTTAGAAATATTATTGGTGTTGCAAGGCTTCAAGAAAAAAGCTACTCAAATGAACTCGACGCTAAATTTGCTGAACTAGAGGGTGCGTTTGACGAAGATACTCAAGCAACGCTTACAGCACTGACTAATGCGCTTAACGAGGTTATAACTAATTATTCACCTTTGGCTGATGATTCAGTACCTTCTGGACAATATTCGCTGAGAGATTTAGACATTGATTACAGTAAATCGCCTTATACTTGGGCTATAACGGGTACCTACGATAACTTACCGATTAGCATAGACTTATCTATTCCTACTTTTAGAGTAAGTGGCGTGCTAGGTAATAAAATTGAGGGTGTAATGAGTGCTACGGTAACCAATGGCTCAACTTTACTGAGTGTTGATGTTAGCGAGTTGGTGATTCAGTTTGATGGTATTGACGTTGTAAACGAAACAAATCCTGATGCTGATACAGGTATTGCACAACTCACTACTAATGTTGTTATTAATAAAGCTAATGGTGAATTAGCAGGCGATTTATCGTTAAACCTAAACCGTTTTGTGGACTCATTTGGCGAGGTATCCACTACGTTATCGTCTTTCGATTTTCAAGGTGACTTTGAAAGCGAGGTTCAAAGTACTGCGTTTCATATAACTGCAATTGAATCGTCACCTTTTATTGGTGAAGAAAATGATGATTTAGCCTTTACCTTCGAATTAGATTTTCCACTAAGTGCCGCTAACGATTTTAAATTTGCTTATGTGGGTGCTGTAGATAATTTAACAGAGCTAACATCGACGGATATATATGTGAGTGCTCAAGGACAGGCGTTGGATCTTCGTATTCGCGATGTTAATGGTAATATTAGCCTAGTTGCAAAAGGTGAAAATGGTCGCTGGTTAGATGTAAAACAAGCAGGTCGTAATTACAGCGGCGGCTTATACTTTGGTGATAAAAAAATTGCTGAGGTTACCGCTGTTCGTGGGATCCCAGGTGTTTTATTTCCAAATGGTGATTTTGAATCGGTGTTTTAAACCACCGTTAGTTTTATAAACTAATATTAAAAAGCCCAACAAGGTGAACACCTAGTTGGGCTTTTTGTATTTTGTAACTGCCGTTATAAGAGTTCTATTTCAACAGTTTCGCCTTGTGCAATGTTTCCACTTTGTGCAGGGACTACAATTAAACAGTTAGCTTTACTAAGAGACGACAGTACGCCTGAGCCTTGTTTTTCAACAGGTGTGACAACAAGGTTGTTGTTTTCGTCGTTACTGGCAATACCACGTTGAAAGTCTGTTCGGCCTGGGCGCTTTTTAATTTGTTGAGTTGTGACTGCTTTTAAACGAAGTGTGGTTTTAGGCTCATTGCCAGATAGTTTAGTCAATGCTGGTTTTACAAGTCGCTCAAGCGTAACGGCTGCAGAAACTGGATTGCCAGGTAGACCAAAAAAGTAGCTGTTAGGCAATTTACCAAAGGCAAATGGTTTGCCTGGTTTCATGGCTATTTTCCAAAAGTGTATATCGCCAATGTCGTTTAGTACTTCTTTTGTGAAGTCGGCTTCACCAACCGATACACCACCAGAGCTAATAACGGCATCGGCATGCTCGTCCGCTTTTAAAAAGGTTTTTTGAATAAGCGCTTTATCATCGGGAATAATGCCAAAATCAATTACCTCTATATTTGGATTATTAAGCTCGCTAATAATGACAGCGCGATTACTTTCATAAATAGCGCCAGCTGGAAGTGCATTACCCGGCTCTATCAGTTCGTCTCCAGTTGAGAATACGGCTACTTTGAGTGTTTGGTAAACGTTTACTTCGTTAATACCAATAGAGGCTAATAATCCAACGTCTACGCCTTTAAGCTTTCTGCTTGCTTTTAATACCACACTGTTTTTTGCAATATCTTCACCTGCAAAACGGACATTGTTATTGTGCTCAATAGTGCCTGTAAAAGTAATTTCATCGTTATTTATAGTGGCGTTTTCTTGCATAACAACCGCGTTAGCACCTGGCGGAAGTGCTGCACCGGTCATAATTCTTACGCATTGACCGGGCGTTAGCGTTTTGTCGAAGGTTTGACCCGCAAATACACTGCCTATTTGCGTGTAGGTGGTTAGGCCGTCGCTAATACACAATGCATAGCCGTCCATCGCAGAGTTGTCATGTGCGGGCACATTAATTGTTGATTGAACATCAGTAGCCAAAATTCGGCCAACACTACTCATTACAGGTATTGTTTCGGCATGCTTATTAAAGCTAATTGCATCTAACATATTACTGATTGCGGTTTCTATTGGTAATAAACCGGGTGCATTGCAAACATCGTTCATATATATTGCTTACTTAATTCATTTTTTAAAACAATACTTACAATGTCAAAGCTTTACAATACATGGCTGGGTTATTTTTTGTTTGGTATTTGCGTGTTTTCAAGCTCGTTAAACGCAAAAGAAACAATACATGTTGCGGTGGCAAGTAATTTTAAAACCGTGTTACAAACTTTACTGCAAGACTCCCCAATACCGGGTATACAAGTAAAAATATCAGCGGCTTCTAGCGGTGTTTTATATTCTCAAATTGTACATGGAGCGCCGTTTGATGTGTTTTTATCGGCTGACGATGTACGCCCGCAAGCTTTAATAAAAGAAGGATTTGCTAGTCAAAGTAGCTTAATTACCTATGCACTTGGTGAACTTGCTGTGTGGCAGCCCAATGCTAATAGAGTAAATAATAAAGTGGCAATCGCTAATCCGCGTTTTTCACCTTATGGGCAGGCGTCTGAGTTTTACGCGAATGCCAATTTTAAAAAGCCAATAAATTATGTGTATGGTAATAATATTACGCAAGCTTTTCAGTTTGTTCAAAGTGGGAATGCATCTGTAGGGGTCGTGGCTGTCTCTACATTAAAAATGGCGTTTAATAATAGCCAGGACCCACAGTATTTGTCGTACAAGTTAATACCGCCTAGCGAGTATCCCGAAATTATTCAACAGGGGGTTATTATTAAATCGAGTAAAAAACTGGCAACCGCTCAAAAGCTTATGGACTTTTTAATGACCAACAGCACTCAACTTAAGCTTGTTGAATTAGGATATAGAACAAAGGATAGCAATGCTTCAAAGTGATTTAACTGCGCTGTGGTTAACAATTAAACTAGCCTTTATAACCGCTATATTACTACTCGCTTTTTGTATTCCTGTTGCATACAAACTAGCGGGGTACAAAGGTAAGTTTAAACCGTTTTTAGAAGCGCTTATTGCAATGCCGTTAGTATTGCCACCGACCTTGCTTGGTTTTTATCTACTGGTTTTATTTTCGCCCACACATGCTTTTGGGCAATTTTGGTTTTGGCTAACAGGCACCCAACTTGCGTTTAGTTTTCAGGGTGTTGTTATTGGTTCGCTTTTTTATTCTTTGCCGTTTGTGATGCAACCCTTAGTGGCAGGGTTTAAGCAGATTAACCACACCTATAACGAGGCTGCAATTGCCTTGGGTTTGAGCCACTTTAAGCGTTTTTTTTACTTAATATTGCCGTTGTTAAAACCTAGTATTGGTAGTGCATTTGCACTGGGGTTTGCGCATACGCTCGGGGAGTTTGGCTTAGTGCTGATGATTGGTGGCAATATACAAGGAGAAACACAGGTTGTTTCTATTGCTTTGTACGACCATGTAGAGTCGTTAAACTATGCAGCGGCGCATCAGCTTTCGCTTATTTTACTCGCTATTTCATTTGCGTGTTTAGTGCTGTTATTTAAATTTAATAAAAGCATAGTGGGGGTTAAGCAATAGTATGATTAAGTTAGCCCTTTATAAATCGCTAAATAGCTTTGATTTAGACATAAACCTTCATCTTGAATCTTTTACTATTGCGGGAATTTTTGGCCCATCGGGCTCGGGTAAGTCCACCTTGCTACGTTGTATTAGTGGCCTTGAGGGTGAGCAGAGTGTTTATATAAATGATAAATCGGTACATCACTTACCAACTGAACAACGCGGTGTTACGTTGCAAGTTCAATCTTGCCCATTATTTCCGCATTTGGATGTAGCAGGTAATTTAGCGTTTACACAAAAGCATTGTTTTAATAGGCAAACTGACTTAACTGAACAAAAAGTTATTGATGCACTTGAGTTACACCCCTTACTTAAACGCAACGTTCAAAGCTTGTCTGGCGGGGAGCGCCAACGGGTGGTGTTTGCACGGACGTTGTTAGCAGGTCAAAAATTAATTATTTTAGATGAGCCATTTAGCGCACTTGATTGGCCGCTGCGCTTTAAAACACTCTCAACATTAAGTGAATTGGCGGCAACGTTTACTATTAAATTTATTATAGTGAGCCACTCGTTAAAAGAACTATTATTTTGTTGCGATACCCTGGTGCAGCTCAATAACGGTAAAGTAATTAACCATGGCCCGAGTGCGCAGGTGGCTAAAGCTATTTACGCTAATAATAAACAAGCACCGCTGAGCTTAATTAACTTTCAAATCATTACATTTGATGAAAAATACGGTGTGTATTTGCTTAAACTACACAAAAGCGAGCAGCAGCTATTTGCATTACCGAGCGCTGTAGAGCAAGGAAATAAACTTATATTAGAGTGTGAGCAAATATCGGTAAGTGCAGAAACGCCATTGAACACAAATAACAGCAATGTTTTAATATGTACGCTGCACAGTGCAGAACTTATAGATAAAATATGGCAACTTACGCTAGATGTAGACGGGCAAAGCTTGTATTGCTTACTTTCACCAAGAGTATGGGATCAAAAAAACTATAAAGTAGGCGATACACTTTATGCGACTATTCATAATCTAGAGTAGTGTAAAGTGGGTTTTAGCTGCACGTAGCACAATGACTGTTTTTTGTGATTTTAAAGCGATTAAACTCCATACTCAAACCATCAACCAGCAGTAAATGTTCGCTCAACCCGCTTGGTAATCCAGCAAGCATTTTTAACGCTTCAGTGGCCTGAATACTGCCAATTAATCCTACAATGGGCGATAGCACGCCTGATTCTGAGCAGCTTTGTGTCTGATCAGACATAAACTGCGATAAACACTCATAACAGTGGCTATTTTCTTGCATTGTAAAACAGGCAACTTGGCCTTCCATTCTAATTGCAGCGCCCGATACTAGTGGGGTTTTTGTTTTATAACAGGCTGTGTTTAATACATTACGTGTAGTTAAGTTATCAGAGCAATCAATAACTATATCAATATTTTTTAATAGCTCGTCAAGCTTTGACTTTTCGTCTAAAAATACATCGATTGTATGTATATCTATTTCATCATTTAAGCTAGCTAGCTGCGCTTTAGCGGCGTGTGTTTTTAAGCTTCCCACATCTGTTTGTTTGTAAAGCACCTGCCTTTGCAAGTTTGTAGCATCAACCACGTCGTTATCTACAAGCGTTAACGTACCCACACCTGAGGCAGCTAAGTACTGTGCAACCGGGCAGCCTAAGCCACCTAAACCTACTATAACCGCATGAGATTGCCATATTTTTTCTTGCCCCTCTATATCTAATTTAGGAAGCATTATGTGGCGCGAGTAGCGTAGTTGTTGTTGGTAAGTCAGGGCTGGTTTAGTCATTAGCGGCTTCTCATTATTTTTATACACAATAGCAATTTTTAGAATATGTGGGCAAGAACGAGGTTAAAAGTAATTGCACTGTTAGTGCTCACATTGATTACCTTAACAGTGCAAATGAAAATTATAACGAATTAGAAAAAACATAAGTTAATGATTTTTAATGAAATAAATTATTGGCTCACTAATTGCTCAGCATGGTTAACGTGAAATTAACAAATATAGCAGTGTAATTAATAACAAAGTAGTAACTGCTATAAATAACTACAAACGTAACTAAGGAAAAATAACATGCAACCGAGTACTGGGTTTAACCTCATATCGTTTAGCGGAAAAATGAAAATACTGCATTTAAGCTGGATGGTGTTTTTTATCTCATTTTTTGTCTGGTTTAACCATGCGCCATTATTAGGCGCTATAGCGGGTTCGCTAGGTATTACTATGGCACAAGTAAAAACGCTGCTTATTTTAAATGTGGCACTAACCATTCCTGCTCGCGTGGTTGTGGGCATGTTAACTGATAAATTTGGGCCTCGCATCGTTTATGCTTCATTACTGATTTTATGTAGCATCCCATGTTTTATGTTTGCGATGGCTACCACGTTTGAGCAAGCCGCTATCGCGCGTTTTGCACTTGGCTTTATTGGTGCGGGTTTTGTTGTGGGCATTCGCATGGTGAGCGAGTGGTTCCCGGCAAACGAGTTGGGTACAGCAGAAGGTATTTACGGTGGCTGGGGTAACTTTGGCTCGGCAGCTGCTGCAATGCTATTGCCTGTATTAGCGCTTATGTTTGGCGGTGACGATGGCTGGCGTTATGCGATAGGCCTAACCGGTGTATTAAGTGTCATTTTTGGTGTTATTTGGTACATCAGCGTAACTGACACGCCAAAAGGTGGCACTTACTTTAAACCAAAAAAAGTAGGAGCAATGGAAGTAACCAGCAAAGGCGACTTTGTACTACTTCTTATAATGAAGCTACCTATGTACGGTGCTTTAGCACTACTTACTTGGAAGCTTTCTCCTACTGGTGCAAATTTACTTTCTGAAAATTTTGTTATTGGTACATATGTATTTTTGGTGCTGCTTTATCTTTATGAAGTTTATAAAACGTACGACATAAACGGCCATATTTTTAAGCAACCTGTTCCAGAATCACACCGTTACGAATTTAAACAAGTTGCAGTTTTAAATATTCTTTATTTTACAACGTTTGGCTCAGAGCTTGCTGTTGTATCTATGTTGCCATTATTTTTTAGTGAGGTGTTTGGCCTTGATATGGTATACGCAGGCTTACTTGCATCAGCGTATGCGTTTATGAATTTAGCTTCTCGCCCGGGTGGTGGTTGGATCTCAGATCGAATGGGTCGTCGTAAAACACTTATTTTACTTACCACTGGCTTAGCTGTAGGTTATTTTGTTATGGGCTTAGTTGACGCTAGCTGGCCGCTTTGGCTTGCAGTTGCTGCTGCCATGGCGTGTTCGTTTTTTGTGCAAGCCGGGGAAGGCGCTGTATTTGCGGCTGTACCACTTATTAAACGCCGTTTAACGGGTCAAATTGCAGGTATGACGGGAGCTTACGGCAATGTAGGAGCTGTTGTGTATTTAACGGCGCTCTCATTAGTTGATTACCAAACATTCTTTATGATTATTGCGGCAAGCGCATTATTAGGCTTAGGTGCATTATTTTTCATGAAAGAACCCGATGGCCACATCACAGAAGTAAACGAAGATGGCACCGTTGAACTTATTTCTGTGACTTAAGGCATACATATGTTTGATGAAACCCAAAAAGCCAGCGCACTTACAAACGAACTTAACGTTGAGTTTGGTGGGCACAGTAGCAAAGGTATAAAAACCGAAAATCAAGATGCGTTTGCTGCTCTTAATACTCAAGCGCAAGAAAAAGAGTCAAAAGGGGTTATTGCCTGCTTGGCCGATGGGTGTTCATCAGCAAAAAATGCTAAACAAGCGTCACAGTTATCGGTAACGCACTTTATAAATGAGTATTTAAATACACCGCCAAGTTGGGCCGTTAAAAAGTCGGTATCTAAGGTATTGGCCAGTTTAAATCAGTGGCTTTATTCGCAATCGGTTAACTACAATCACCTTGGCCAGCGCCAAGCAGATTGGATGACCACGTTTACAGCGCTTATTTTAAAATCGGCCACGGGTTATATTTTTCATTTAGGTGATACCCGAATTACGCGGTTACGTGCAAAAAGTATGGAGGCGATAACACGCGACCATAAAGTAAACGATACCCTAACGCGAGCTTTAGGCGCGCAGCTTCATCAAGAAATTGATGTATACGAAGTTGAACTTAAAGCTGATGATATTTATATACTTACCTGCGATGGTGTACACGATGTATTGCCAAACAGTGATATACAAAAGCTAATTGATGAGCATACTAATTTAGAACACGCAGCAAAAGCAGTGACAGAGCTTGCCATAGCAAGAGGCAGTGACGACAACGTAAGCTGCCTACTTGTAAAAGTGAATAGTATTGCAAAACAAAATTTAGACGAGTTATATCACTCTTTAACTAGGCGAAAAATTCCGCCACCGTTAAAAGTTGGCCAAAAAATTGATGACTTTACTGTTATCCGTGAATTACACGCTAGTAGCCGCTCGCACATTTATTTAGTGCAACAAACACCCGATACGCCGCCGGTTGTATTAAAAGCGCCTTCGGTAAATTTTGAAGACGATGTGCACTACCTTCAAGGCTTTATAAGAGAAGGTTGGGTAGGGCAACGTATTAATCATCCCAATGTAATGAAGGTTTTAAATACGCAATCTCAAAGCCTGTTTTTATATCATATTTGCGAATACATGGACGGGCAAACACTGAGTGATTGGAAGCATGATGTGCCGCATCCAGAAATTACTCAAGTGCGCAGTATTATTGAACAAATAGTACAAGCACTTAGAGCGTTTCAGCGTTTGGATATGGTGCATCGCGATTTAAAACTCGATAACGTGATGATAGACGCTCACGGCAAAGTAACATTAATCGATTACGGCACGGTAAGTGTTGCGGCTATGGATGAGTCGGTAAAGCAAATTGCAGATGATTGCCCGCAAGGTACGGTAGATTACACCGCACCAGAGACGCTTATCACTATGCATGCCGATTTTAAGAGTGATTTATTTTCGCTAGGCGTTGTTGCGTACGAATTATTATGTTCAAAATTGCCGTATCAGCCACTCGCGCATAATCATGTACCAAAAGATTACAGTCACTGGCAATACACTAGTATTCGTAAACACAGAGCAGATATCCCGTTTTGGTTAGATCAGGCTTTAATGAAAGCATTGGCTCCCAAACCTGAATTCAGATACCACGCATTTTCTGAATTTATAAGCGATATCAATAAACCTAATCCACATTTAAAAAGTACCGCCCCGAAAGACTCAATAATGAAACGCGATCCGGTTTTAGTCTGGAAAAGTATTTCGTTGTGTTTATTTATAGCCTTGGTGTGTGTACTCATAATTAAAAACTAAGAGATAAACATGTTAAATCATAAAAAAAACTTACCTATTATTTTTATACTGGGTAGCTTAACTGCGCCTTCAATTAGTGTTGCAGCGCAAACCGATCTTAACTTTAGACTGCGTTTTGAAAGCGCAGAGCAAGATAACGCGTTAAAAGATGCAAGTAGCTTAACGCTGCGCACACGCCTTACTCATAAAACAGATGAAGTGAATGGTTTTTCTGCACTTATTGAATTTGAAGACAGCCGAAGCCTGTTAGGTGTTGACGATTACAACAATACACTGGGTAAAAATACTAATTACTCAGTAATAGCCGACCCAGAAACTACAGAAGTAGATCAAGGTTTTATAAAATACGCGAAAGATTCGTTATCAATTAAAGTGGGTAGGCAAGTAATAGCGCTTGATGGACAGCGGTTTGTGGGCCACGTTGGCTTTAGACAAGACAGGCAAACTTTTGATGCGGCAACAGTCAATTACACGTTTAATGATATTAATTTACACTATAGCTACATAAGCAAGCGCAACCGTATATTTGCCGAAAGCAAAGATATTGATTCATCCGATCACCTTATCAATGCAAGTTTTAAAACAAGCTTGGGTAAAGTGGTTTTATACAGTTATTTATTGAGTAACGACGCAGTAGATGATGACAGCTTAGATACTTATGGCGTTTCTTTTAGTGGGAATAAAACACTCAGCAATACTAAGGTTTACTATAAAGCAGAGTACGCCACGCAATCTGCATCAACAAGCATGAGTGATTTTGATGCTGATTATTATGCATTTGAAGGCGGCGTTGATTTAGCCGGTTTAGGTATTAAAAACGTGACACTAAAAGCCGGTATTGAGTCACTGGGCTCTGATGATGGCGATTATGGTTTTGCCACGCCGCTTGCCACTATGCATAAATTTAATGGCTGGGCTGATACGTTTTTAGCAACGCCTGCACAAGGGCTTGATGACACTTATGTAAGCTTAAATGGTAAAGCCTTTGACGGTAAATGGTTAGTTGCTTATCACAGCTTTGATGCAAACGATAATGCAAATGGCGTTGATGATTTAGGCTCAGAGCTAAACGTGCAATACGTTAAGCCTATTAATAAAACCTATGCCGTTGGCGCTAAATATGCCGATTATTCAGCAGGCGATAGCGCTGCAGGCAAAGTTGATACCCAAAAACTATGGGTGTGGGTGAGCGCTAAATTTTAAGTATTTAACCAGAGCTCTGGTTATTTAATTTGAAGCGTTACAAGTTGGTGCAATAGCGCCAGCTTGTGGTGCTTTCACTTCTTTTTTACTGCACCAATTTGGTTAAGTCACTGTAATATATTGATTATATATCTGGCTTGCATATTGCTATAACAACTACATAACAAATTATACGTTTAAAGTACTCATTTATGCATTGAGTACTTTGAACAAAATAGGTGATTTTAATGCCAAGCAAGCAGCGTGTTGTCGTCGTAGGAAACGGGATGGTTGGGCATCATTTTGTACAGCAGCTAGTATCGCAGCAAGGTGATAACAAAAATGTTGATATTACCGTGCTCAGTGGTGAAGACCGCCTCGCTTATGACCGCGTTCAGCTCTCGTCATTTTTTAACGGTAAAACCGAAGACGATTTAGCACTTACCTGCAGTAAAACCTATCAAGATTGGCAAGTGTGTTTCCATACTCATTCTAAAGTGGTTGATATAAACCGAGATGCAAAAAAAGTTACTACTGCAAAAGGCGAGTCATTTGAATACGACAAGCTAATACTGGCTACCGGTTCATTTGCATTTGTGCCACCCATTCCAGGTAAAGATCGTGATCATTGCCTCGTTTACAGAACCATTAACGATTTACATGCCATAAAAAAATCAGCACAAGATAGTAAAGTGGGCGTAGTAATTGGTGGTGGTTTACTAGGACTAGAAGCTGCAAATGCGTTAAAGCAGCTTGGCTTGCAAACCCATGTAATAGAATTTGCACCTCAACTTATGGGCGTACAAATAGATGGTGCTGGTGGGCGATTACTTAAAAATAAAATTACTGAACTTGGCGTTAAAGTGCATACCTCAGTGGCGACAGAGCAAATTATAGAGGGTGAAAACAGCCGTTATAAAATGTGCTTTAAGGGTGGTCAAACCCTAGAAACCGACATGATAGTATTTTCGGCCGGTATTCGCCCATACGATAATTTAGCTCGCGAGTTTAATTTAGAAATAGGTGAGCGTGGTGGCATCGTAATAAACAACCATTGCCAAACGAGTGATAAAAACATATACGCTATAGGCGAATGCGCCCTTTGGAATAACTTTATTTTTGGCCTTGTAGCACCGGGCTACGCTATGGCAAAAGTAGCTGCGGGGCATGTTTTAAAGCAGCTTTCTTCAAGTACAGCTTCAAACACACCTTTAAGCAACTATTCAAACAATACTGATGAATTTAGCGGTGCCGATATGAGCACCAAGCTTAAATTAATGGGTGTTGAAGTGGGCTCAATTGGTGATGCCCACGCCCGCAGTGAAGGCGCAATTAGCTATTACTTTGAAGATCAACTAAGCGGTATTTACAAAAAAGTAGTCACTAATGAGCAAGGCAATAAGCTCATAGGTGCTGTACTGGTTGGCGATACCAGTGATTACGATAATTTATTGCAGTATCACTTAAATAGTATAGAGCTTAGTGTGCCCGCAGAGTCTTTAATAATGCCGCTTGCAGGTGACACGGGCGAGCTAAGCGCTGATGATTTGCCACAAGATGCCATTATTTGTGCGTGCCACAAGGTTACAAAACAGACCATTGAACACGCTGTTATGCAAGGTTGTAGCGATTTAAATAAAGTGCAGCAAGCTACTAAAGCAAGTACGGGGTGTGGAGGCTGTGAAAAATTAGTACAAAGCGTTATTAGCAGTGCACTTAATAATAAAATAGCCACGTTAACGTCAGTAGATGAGCCAGTCTCACAGAGCGCTTAACACTCACAATAAGAGAGCAGTATGGAAACTTTAAACACTTGTTCAAACACGCCTTTGCTTAAACAAACTACTTGTGCTTATTGTGGTGTAGGGTGCGGGGTTGATATTTCATTATTAAATAATACCCCAACAAAACTTGAAGGCACGCGCGAGCACCCCGCTAATTTTGGCCGTTTATGTGTTAAAGGCACACATTTGCTTGACACCACCGGCAGTGATAACCGCTTAACCTCGCCCCTTATTGATAACGAACCCGCTAGCTGGGATACGGCAACTGATTACGTTGCTAATAGATTTAACGCCATTATTAAAGAGCATGGGCCGGAATCGGTTGCGTTTTATGTATCGGGGCAGTTACTCACTGAAGATTACTACGTTGCCAATAAATTAATGAAAGGCTACATAGGCTCAGGCAATATAGATACAAACTCAAGGCTGTGTATGTCAT
The DNA here is from genome assembly GCF_057554385.1 of Pseudoalteromonas sp. 4NS20-0020. NCBI lineage: Bacteria > Pseudomonadati > Pseudomonadota > Gammaproteobacteria > Alteromonadales > Pseudoalteromonadaceae > Pseudoalteromonas > Pseudoalteromonas sp. 4NS20-0020. The sequence continues at coordinate 232,052 of NZ_BAAJMI010000003.1, forward strand.
CGGCGGTTGCCGGTTATAAACGTGCGTTTGGTGAGGACGTAGTACCATGTACCTACGACGATTTAGAGCAAACTGAGCTACTTATTTTAATTGGCTCAAATGCAGCGTGGACACATCCGGTGCTTTATCAACGTATGGAGCGCGCAAAAAAGCTTAATCCAAACATGAAAATAGTGGTTATCGACCCACGAAAAACTGATACAGCCGAACTTGCCGATACCTTTTTAAATATAAAACCAGGCAGCGACGCAGCACTTTATAACGGCTTACTTAATTATTTAAGTGAACATAACTATTTAGATACACAATTTATAAACGCGCATACAAATGGCTTTGAAACAGCGCTTGTAGAGGCTAAAAAGTGGAGTATTAAAGCAGTAAGTGACTTTTGTGATATTGATGCGCAGCTAGTCAGTGACTTTTACGCCTTATTTGCACAAAGCCCAACCGCCATTAGTTTTTATTCAATGGGTATTAACCAATCAAGTTCAGGGGTTGATAAGTGTAATGCCATTATAAATGCGCATTTAGCGTCTGGTAAATTGTTAAAACCTGGATGTGGTCCATTTTCTATAACTGGGCAGCCTAATGCTATGGGTGGGCGTGAAGTAGGGGGCTTGGCAAATCAATTAGCAGCACATTTAGACATTGAAAACGACGCGCATCAACAGTTAGTGCAGCGTTTTTGGCAATCACCAACAATAGCTAAAAAAGCAGGGTGTAATGCGATTGATATGTTTGATGAAATCGCCAAAGGAAAAATAAAAGCTATTTGGGTAATGGCAACCAATCCAATGGTAAGCCTACCTAATAACGCAGCAATACAACATGCACTTGAGCAATGTGAGCTGGTGGTTGTGTCTGACTGTATTGCCAAAAGTGATACGCTAAAATTTGCTAATGTGGCGTTTCCATCAACCGGATGGGGCGAAAAAAATGGCACAGTGACTAACTCAGAGCGCAGAATATCAAGGCAACGCCCGCTAGTTGAGCCTTTCTCAGGAGCTAAAAACGATTGGCAAATAATGTGCTTAGTTGCCAAAAAAATGGGCTTTGAAGGATTTGATTTTACAGACCCAAGTGGCATTTTTGAAGAATGGGCACAACTGACTGATTTTGAAAATAATGGTGATAGGCTATTAAATTTATCAGCTTTAGTAGGGCTTTCGCAGCAGCAATACGATAACTTAAAACCCGTTATGTGGCCGGTACTAAAAAATGAGCCAAATAAAAACGGGCAGGTTTTTGCTAATAAACAATTTAGCACCGCGGATAAAAAAGCCCGCTTTATACCTATAACGCCCAAACTTCCTGTGCAACAAACGTCAAGCGATTACCCCTTTGTAATGAATTCAGGGCGAATACGCGATCAGTGGCATACAATGAGTCGTACCGGGAAAAGTACAGCCCTTTCTACTCATATAACGCGCCCATATATTGAAATAAACCCCATAGATGCCAGCAAATTAAACATAAAAGCAAACGACTTAATAACCGCCAATGCTAAAACTGGGCAGGTTACGGCTCATGCAAAAGTGACGGATGCTGTGCGTAAAGGCGAATGTTTTATGCCTATTCACTGGAACAAGCAATTTGCCTCATCCGCAACGGTAAGTGGGCTCTATCAATCGGTTGTTGACCCTATATCGGGCCAGCCTGAGTGTAAGCATGGTGCTGTTGATTTATCTAAAGCGCAGTTTGCTCAGTACATGCAAATTTTTAGCAAAACAGAGCTTAAAATAACCGGTGATTTTTGGCTTAAAGTTAACGCAAGTAATTGTGTTAACTACCAGTTAGCGCTGAATGAGCCGCAAAATGATTTGCTTTATTATTGCCAAACACTGACAGGGTTACAAGGGCAGTGGTCGGCAATGGGCAGTGTAAAAGCCATGCATATTCAATGTATTCAAAACGAGCAGTTAGTGTTTGTTGCGGTTGTTTCGTTAGCTCAAAAAGACATATCACTTGAGTGGATAAATCATTTATTTGCAGAGCCTTTAATAACCTTTAGCCAATTACAGTCATTGTTGTATGCCATGCCCGATGAAGAATTTACCCAAGGCGCGCAAGTATGTAGTTGCTTTAAAGTACGTGAACAGCCCATTATAAACGCCATTAAATGTGGTGAAAATACAGTAGAAAAATTGGGGTCTAAATTAAAATGCGGCACTAACTGTGGGTCGTGTAAAACCCAGTTAAGCCAATTAATAAAGCAACATGGTACAAAAAACGCTAACAGTATTGATGTTGCGGTTGTCATTTAAAGTGCTATTTAGACAAATAACATAAACACCAAGGAAGCATATGCTTAATGATCAATTTGGTCGGCAGTTTAACTATTTGCGCCTCTCAATTACCGATGTGTGTAACTTTAGTTGCACCTATTGTTTACCAAACGGGTATCAGTGCGATACCCCGCGAAACTTTTTAAATAAAAACGAAATAAACACCTTAGTAAATGCATTTGCGCAATTAGGCACAAAAAAAGTGCGTATTACGGGCGGTGAGCCGTGTTTACGCAGTGACGTAACCGACATTATAAAGCAATGTAAAAACACCCCAGGTATAGAAAAAGTCGCCATAACAACCAATGGATTTAACTTATTTAATAAAATAGATGAGTTTTACAGTGCTGGCCTAGGTGCGCTAAACATTAGTATAGATAGCTTAAACCCGAGCATGTTTAAATTAATTACAGGACACGACAAGCTAACCCATATTTTAAAAGGGATAGACCGGGCGATTGAGCTGGGCATAAAAGATATAAAAATAAATGCAGTGCTGGCTAAGCAATTTAATAAAAACCAATTAAATGATTTTTTAGACTGGGTAAAACATAAAAAAGTAACGGTACGCTTTATTGAATTAATGGAAACAGGTAATGGTGCCACCTTTTTTGAACAAAACCATTTAAGCGGGCAAAGTGTTAAAACGCAGCTTTTAGCACAAGGTTGGTTACAGGTAGTGAGAGGTAAATTAAATGGCCCTGCAGAGGAGTTTTGTCATCCCGATTTTGAGGGTCGCATTGGCTTAATTATGCCCTATAGTAAAGATTTTTGTAAAAGCTGTAACCGATTAAGAGTATCGTCATTAGGCAAATTACATTTGTGCTTGTTTGCCGAGCAGGGAATAGACTTACGCCCGCATTTAAATTCGCAAGATACGCCAGCCACTGTAAACGCAATTCAAGCAGCAATGGGCAATAAAACTATTAGCCATGAGCTTGATAAGCGCTTAACGGGCGCCACAACCCATTTAGCTATGTTGGGCGGCTAAAATGAGCAATAAAGCCGTGTTTACGGGCGTTGTACTCGCTGGTGGGCAATCATCAAGAATGGGCAGCGATAAAGCAATTCTCATTTTAAAAAATAAAACCTTACTGCAAAATGCATGTGAGTTATTAACAGCAGCAGGAGCAAGTGATGTACTTATAAGCCGTAATGTACAAAGTGCTACTGCGCAATACATAGCAGATATATACCCAGGTTCTGGCCCGCTTGGCGGGATTTATTCAACTTTAATGGCGACAGAGCAAGATATACTTGTAAGCGCTGTTGATATGCCATTACTTACTTGCACGTTATTATCGCAAATTGTATCTGCAGCAAGCGATAACCCCCACTTTCAAACAAATCAGTCACAAATACATGCGTGGCACTTTGAAAATGAACCGTTACCCCTGTATATTCGTAACACCCAAAGCGTTAAACGTCATTTAAAACAATTACTCATAAACGCAAATAGTCATAAATCAATTAAACAGTTTACCCGTAGTATTGGTGTGCAAACGCTAAAATGTAATAAAGCGCACGCACTTATTAATACCAACACACCGGCGCAATTTAAAGCTGTTAACGAGCAATTTGACCAACACAAACCTAATTTACTGAGAAGAACCCTATGAGCCACACAACTGAGTCACAAATCGCATTAAACATTGCCGTAATGACAGTAAGCGATACACGCGATGAAATTACGGATACGTCAGGCCATTATTTAATTAAAGCCCTTACTGAAGCAGGCCATCACTTAGCTGATAAAGACATAGTTAAAGATGATGTTTACCAAATGCGAGCAGTTGCATCGCAATGGATTGCCGATGACACCATTCACGCTATTTTAGTAACCGGTGGTACGGGCTTTACCGAGCGCGACTCAACACCAGAGGCATTTGCCCCGTTGTTTGATAAAAGCGTAGATGGATTTGGAGAGCTATTTAGACATATTTCGTACGGCGAAATTGGTAACTCAACTATTCAATCGCGTGCGTTGGCAGGCCTTGCCAATAACACCGTTATTTTTTGTATGCCAGGCTCTACGGGTGCATGTAAAACAGCCTGGACAGGTATTATAAAAGATCAGTTAGACTCAATGCATAAGCCATGTAACTTTGCCCCGCATATTACTATTGGTAAAAAATGCGAATCGCGAGAGCAATAATATGCTGAGCCACGTAGACGAAAATGGCCAAGCAAACATGGTTGATGTATCGTTAAAAGAGGTCACTCTGCGCGATGCATCCGCCGAGGCCTACATTAAAATGAGCAAACAGGCTTTTGAGCAAGTGTTGCTTAATCAAAATAAAAAAGGTGACGTGCTAGGCGTAGCCCGAATTGCGGGTATTCAGGGCGCTAAAAAGTGCGCCGATTTAATTCCGCTTTGTCACCCGCTGGCACTGAGTAAAGTAGCTGTTGATTTTGAGCTTGATGAAGCACATAGCCAAATTAAAGTCACTAGCTACTGTAAATTGGCGGGTAAAACGGGCGTTGAAATGGAAGCACTCACCGCTGTATCTGTGGCGACCCTAACATTATTTGATATGTGTAAAGCCGCCGATCCGCTTATGGAAATACACGGTATGCGTGTAACGCAAAAAGCAGGGGGCAAGCATGGCAGCTGGCAGCGAGACTAATTTAAATAATACGAATGCAGCTGCAGGGCATGTTATCGTACTGTTTTTTGGCCAACTAAAAGAGCGGCTAAAGTGCGACAAGTTAACCGTTGATATAGCGCATACCCTTAGCATTAAAGCGTTTAAACACATGCTGGTTGAGCAAAATCCACATTGGCAGGCATGGCTTGAAGAGCGTGATGTATTGTGTGCGCTTAATCAAACTATGTCATCAAGCGACGAGCTTGTAAAAGCAGGGGATGAACTTGCTTTTTTCCCACCAGTGACAGGTGGCTAATGAGTATAAGCATTAACGTACAAACGCAGGATTTTTCAGTAGGCGAGCAACATGACGCACTTTGCAGTAATAACAAAAGTGATGGTGCCGTAGTGACGTTTACAGGGCTTGTGCGAGAATTTAGCAGCAGCGATAACGTAATCGCCCTTGAGCTTGAACACTACCCAGGTATGACTGAGCAACTACTGCAATCGATAGCCGAGCAAGCCCAAACACGCTGGCAACTTGCCCGCATAAGCATTATTCATCGAGTCGGTTATTTAGCCCTTGGTGAGCAAATTGTATTTGTTGGCGTAACCTCCCGCCACCGCCAAGCCGCGTTTGAAGGCGCACAATTCATAATGGATTACTTAAAAAACCACGCCACGTTTTGGAAAAAAGAGCATTTTAAAGACTCATCAAATTGGGTCGAGTTTAAACAGAGCGACAAGCAAGCACTGGATAAATGGCAAAGTATCGAACAGGATGCAATTAAGTAAATGCATATAATCTCTACCAATATCTCTAAAATAAAAACGGTTGTGCATAAAGGCAAAGAGGTCAAAACCGGTATTTTTAAAACGCCAACCAATGAGCCGGTTGTTATTGAAAAACTAAATATAATAGGTGATGAGCAAGCCGATTTAGTTAATCACGGCGGTATTGATAAGGCGGTTTATGCGTTTTCGCACAATCATTATGATTACTGGAAACGCACCCTTAATAATGATGATTTAGCAGTCGGTTCCTTTGGCGAAAACTTTACAATTTTAGAGCTTGATGAGAAAAATATTCATATAGGCGATCGTATTCGTGTAGGTACAGCACTACTTGAAGTAAGCCAGCCGCGAGTGCCGTGCTTTAAGCTTGCCATTGCACTTAATAATAAACAAAGCCTAAAACTGTTTACTCAGTATTACCACACGGGTGTTTATTTTAGAGTGCTTGAGCAAGGGATGGCTAAAACGGGCGATGCCGTGACTATTGAACATAAAGCCAAACACAACATTTCGGTTAAAACGTTGTTTCAGGCGTTTTTTGATAAACAATACCCAGATTATGAAAGCGTATTATTAGCAGCACTTGAACTCCCCGAGCTTGCACTTGAGTGGCAAACTAAAATTAAAAAGAAGCTTTCATTAGAACTTCACCAATAATTTATTTTAAAATTAAAAGGTGGCTATGCGTGTTTGGCTCATTAGCCTTTTATTTTTACTCACACTCACTCAATTCAATTATTTTTTTAGCCACTGCATACAGTGAACTATGCGATTCCATTGCCTGTTTTTGAAGCTGTTTATGAGCGTGCTCTTCACTTATTTTTAACTGTTCTATTAAAATATATTTAGCTTGATGAATGACTTTTTGTTCGCTTATTAGCTGTTTGGCATCTAATAAAGCTTGGTTTATTTGTTTTATATGTTGTGCTTGCTCGAGTATTAAATCGTACATTGTTTTATTACTACTCAGCTTACTTACCGCCGAATTTGAAGGCTCACCTATTTTAAGAGCGAGTTGTCCATCTGAAACAGGAATATACTCTTGTTCTAGTGAGCTTAATATTTGCTTGTTTGAGTTAAGCTTTCGTTGAGCGCCAGCAATCCGCATCGCTGCGCTATCAATTAAATGGTCGCTAATATTTTGCTCAATTTTATGCATTATATCGATGCGAGTAGTCGTTACCTCATACCACACTTCACTTAACTGAGATAAAGGTTGTGCATTTTGGTCGTCTAGTTTTTGTAGCAGGCTTCTTAGTTGATCAACTTGTTTATTAACCGGGTGCTCTATAAGTGATGAGTAACATTTTAATAAATGATTGTCGGCGTATTCACTAAAGAAGGAAAAACGGTTTTCTTGTTCTTGCATAAAATGAGCAAGTTGCTGTTTTTGTTCACATGAAAACTTACTTTCGGCAAAGGCTTGAGCGCCACAGGCACGCTCTTGTCCTGCATACTCTTTGCCTTGCATAAAGTTAAAATAAGCCACTAAAAGGCGAATAACTTGCGGATCGTTTGCACCATCGGCTGCTTCTAAAATTATATTTAACAAGCCGGCAATTAGGTTTGTAAATGACTGGGTAGCATGAACGGGTGTAATGTTTTGATTCGCTATTTGATAACGAAGCGAGGGTAATGCGTCGAGTGATTGCAAGCTATGAGAAATTAAATTATACAGCCGCGAATGACCATTTAAGGAGGTGTCGGTAATAAAAGTTGTTTTTAAAGAGTCATAAAAATAACGTTGGGTCGTTTGCGTTACCGTTATTTGCTCTTTAAGCTCGCAATTAAATTGTAGGCTTTTAGATGCTAAAAATATATTGCTCATAGCACGTTCTTTTTGCAATTGATGAACAAAGTCGCCTAATTTTGTTAACGACGCACAGCTATTTTGTAATTGTTTTAGCGCGTCTATTTCTTGATATTTAGCCGCAAGTAAAAATTGTTTTGTGAGAGGGTTTGCTGTTTGCATGGAGTTATTTCCGCACTTTTTTGTTTATGAAGTGCAACCTCTATTCCATATATGTAAAGATTTTATTATTCAAATTAAAATCAATTTAAAACAGCTGCTTGTGTATTACTTTAAACTAATAAAGTAAAAACAGATTTATTTTAGCAACACGAAAAGCCCCTTTTTGGTGCATTAAAAAAGAGTTTTGCCACACGGTGTACCGGTATTAAAAAAACGCGCTTATTCCTGGGGAAGAATAAGCTCGGATAGTGCGTTAAGCGTTAACATGTTGCACTAAAAGCGCTGGGTCAATATTCATTGTATGATTAACTACTTCACCAATGATAATGAGCGTTGGCCCCATTAACGTAGCTACTGATTCATTATTCGATATATCGTTAATAGACCCTGTTATTATTTTTTGGTTAGTTGTTGTTGCATTTTCTATTAAGGCAATAGAAGTATTGTCGGGCCAACCTACTGATTTTAAGCCTTTACATAATTCGTTAAGCCTACTCAGCCCCATGTAAACAACAAGTGTTGGGTTGTTTTTACCTTGCATAAATGTGTAATTTTGCCAATTAGGTAACTTTTTAGGATCGGCAAATTGAGCGGTTAAAAAAGTTACACTGCGAGCTACATCACGAGCAGTTAAGGGAATACCTGTATATGCCGATGCAGCGCAAGCGGTTGTCACACCAGGAACAATTGCAAAACTAATATTATTGTGTGTTAGCGCGTCAGCTTCTTCATTTATACGAGCAAAAATGCTCGGGTCGCCGCCTTTTAAGCGCACTACATTTAACCCTTGTTGAGCATACTTAACTAAAAGATCACAAATATTCGCTTGCGACATAGAGTGTTTACCAGCGCGTTTACCTACGAATACTCGCTGTGCTTTTTTAGGTAATGTGCTTAATAAATCTTCACTTACTAGCCAGTCATACAAAATAATATCGGCAGATTGAATTAATCGCTGAGCTTTAACAGTAATTAGCTCGGCATCGCCTGGGCCCGCACCAATAATATAAACATGGCCATTTTTAGCCTTTTTGTCGGTAAACTTAACCCCATTGGTTAGCTTGTTAATTACCTTGTTTAACCAGATGTTTTCAACACCCGAAAAATAAGAGAGCACACTCATAATTATTCCTCTAAGCTGCAGCTGCTATTGCTTTAGGCTCAGCGTTTATAAATACGTTGCCGTCTTCAATTTTAATATCAAACACGGGGACTTGAATTGACTCATCTTCAAGACATTGGCCTGTTTTTAAACAGAAATGCTGTTTATATAAAGGTGAAGCCACAACAAATTTATTACTGAAAGAGCCAATAATTCCGCGCGATAACACATTAGCTTTACCGATAGGATCATAGTTACCGACTGCGAATAAAGGGCATTCATTTTGTGGTAGGTAAAAAATAGCCACTTGTTGGTTTTTAACTAGTGCGCATACGCCGCTGTTAGCAACAAGGCAATCGGTTGTTCCAATATTATGCCAAGACATCAGCTTGCTCCTCTTGTATTTCTGTTACCGCAATACGGTTTTGAGTTATCTGTTGTTCGCGTTTTTCAGCGTCTGTGGCTGGGCGAATTTGATTACGTTCTTGCACAAACAAAATGTTGTCATCGGTTTGTGGGCTATTAACAAATTGGCGAAAGCGTTTTGTTGCTTCTGGATTGTCTACTGTTTTTTTCCACTCACATGCGTATGTATTCGCTACCAAATCCATTTGTTCTTCAAGCTCTTGGCAAATACCTAAACTGTCGTTAATCACTACACTTTTGAGATAATCAAGGCCGCCCTCTAAGTTCTCCATCCATACTGAAGTACGCTGTAACTTGTCGGCGGTTTTTATGTAAAACATCAATACACGGTCAATGTATTTTATAAGTGTGGTTGTATCTAAGTCGGTAGCAAATAAGTCAGCATGGCGAGGGCGCATGCCACCGTTACCACACACGTATAAGTTCCAGCCATTTTCAGTTGCTATGATACCAATGTCTTTACTTTGTGCTTCAGCACATTCGCGGGTACAACCTGACACTGCCATTTTAATTTTATGAGGAGAGCGCAATCCTTTATAACGGTTTTCGATATCTATGGCATGACCTACACTGTCTTGTACGCCATAACGACACCATGTACTTCCTACGCAGGACTTAACCGTTCTCAGAGATTTACCATAAGCATGACCTGTCTCAAAGCCAGCTTCAATGAGTCTTTCCCAAATAACAGGCAGTTCTTCTAATCGTGCACCAAATAAATCGATGCGTTGTCCGCCAGTCACTTTACAATAAAGATTAAAGTCTTTAGCTACTTGACCGATGACAATGAGTTTGTCGGGTGTAATTTCACCACCAGCAATACGCGGTACAACAGAGTAAGAGCCGTCTTTTTGCATATTGGCAAGGAAGGTGTCGTTTGTATCTTGAAGACCTACATGTGTTGGCTCTAGGATAAAATCGTTCCATGTTGAGGCTAAAATAGAGGCCACTGCGGGTTTACATATTTCACAGCCATGGCCGCTGCCATGTTTAGCTATTAAATCATCAAAGGTTTTGATGCTTTCTACTTTAACCACATGGAGTAATTCTTGACGCGAATACGCGAAGTGCTCACAGAGGTGATTATTTACTTCAACGCCTCGACTTGCCAGTTCGTCGTCAACTACCGATTTAAGTAACGCTGCACAACCACCGCAACCGCTGGCAGCTTTGGTGCATGATTTAACTGAGGCTAAATCGCATGAGCCACCATCAATAGCTCCCACAATGTCGCCTTTACTCACGTTATGACACGAACAAATAGTGGCTGTATCGGGTAGGGCGCTGCCCGCAAGAGAAGGGGCGCCGGCGCTATCTGGTAAAATTAAACATTCAGGGTGCTCTGGTAAGTCCATGTCGTTTAACATGTATTGAAGTAGCGTATCGTAATCACTGGTATCGCCAACAAGGACAGCGCCTAAAAGCTTATCGCCAGTTTCATTTAAAATAATTTTTTTGTAGCAATCTCTAATTGGATCTTGATAAATGAGCTCTTTGCAGTTGGACGTTTTTGCATGTGCATCACCAATAGATCCTACTTCTACACCTAGTAGTTTTAATTTAGTGCTCATATCTGCACCTAAAAACTCAAGCTCGCCGCCACTTAGCTGGCTTGCTGCAACGCGAGCCATGTTGTAACCCGGCGCCACTAAGCCAAATAACTTTTTGTCCCATAGGGCACATTCGCCAATAGCCAAAATATCAGGGTCTGATGTTTGGCACTGGTTATTGATGACTATACCGCCACGCTCCCCAAGCTCTAGATCAGCCACTTTACCTAGCTGATCATAAGGACGAATACCGGCAGAGAATAAAATTAAGTCGGTTTCTAAAAAAGTGTCGTCTGAAAAATTTAATCTAAACCGGCCAGTTTCACCTTTAACTATTTCGCTGGTCGCTTTTGATGTATGAACAGTCACACCCAATTTTTCTATTTTATTTTTTAATAGCGTGCCGCCTTGCTCGTCTAGCTGGACAGCCATAAGCTGCGGCGCAAATTCAACAACATGTGTATCAAGTCCTAATTGTTTAATGGCGTTCGCGGCTTCAAGTCCTAATAAACCACCACCAATAACTACACCACTTTTACTGGCTGCGGCACTGGCTTTTATTTGCTCTAAATCCTCTAGGGTGCGATAAACTAAACAATGTGGTTGATCGTTTCCCTTAATCGGCGGCACAAACGGGAACGAGCCCGTAGCAAGTACAAGCTTATCGTACGGGTATTGATCGCCTGTTTGAGTATTAACAACTTTGTTTACTCTATCTATGCCTTCAACCCATTGGTTAGTGAATACATTAATATTGAGTTGTTGATAATTTTCTAAAGTTGTTAGGGCTAAATCGTTTGCTGTTTTACCATCAAATACGCTTGATAAATAAACACGGTCGTAAGCTAGATTTGCTTCACCACACAAAACAGTGATGTTTGCGTTAGCATCGCTTTGGCGCATTTTTTCTACAAAATGATGTCCGACCATACCATTGCCAATTATTAGTATTTTTTGCGCGGTTTGCATTAGGCATTCCTTCAGTGACGGTTTAAATTTTACACACAAAAAAGCCCGTCACGATTGTAATTAAATACAATTGTGTACGGGCCTCTTTGCCTCTGGTTGCTTTTTCAACCAATATGTATGCCGTTAATTAACGTGCTTAGTGTTCAATAAAGCAATAACCTAGCCATAAGTTTAAGTAGTTGATTAATAGTGATATTAATGTGCTTTTAGGATTTAGAGATTTAAAAACGAACACTTTAGGTGCAAGGTTAGTACTAATTAGTGCAGTAAAAAATATATTTAATGTTTTGAAAATGAGTGAGAGTTATCCCCATTGTTTTGTTAAATTGTGGGAGATACTCATATGGGTGTGTTGCGTGCAACATCCATTTAACCAGTGATAAGCGCTAACGTGTTTTTTAGCTATGTAGTTAACTATTAATGAAAGCGAGCAGGGTAATCATAGTTATATAGAAGCCAACGCCTAGCGCAATAAGCGGCACTACTTTTTTGGATTTCCTTTGTTTAAAACTAGCATAATCTTTAAATTCCATTTTATAGCTTCCAAACGTTGTAACTTTTAAGAGCATACAACCTGTTGCATAAAACAAGAAACCGAAGGCTGTTTCAATTAAAAGCCATAAAAATATATCTGTAACAATGCTCATTTTTCCGCCTTAATCAAAAGCTCAGCTAATTAGCGTAAACCAATAATAGTAAAGCATAGTTATTGGTAAAAAATAATACTTAAATTGTAAGTAAACATGCGAGTGTATTCTCTCACATTTTGCAAAATGCAAACTTGTCAATTGCAAACTGCATTAGGATTATACTGAATTTATTTTATTTATAATAAATTCATAAAGTTAAGTTTTGGAATAGACCCTGCAACAGTTTAATTACTTAACTTTTTAAGGGCTAAATTATGAAACTAAATAAACTTGCAACAGCATGCTTAGTTATATTTCCATGCGCTGTGCTCAGTCAACCATTCGAGTCCTGCCCTAGCCAGGCATTTTTAATGCAAGATGCTAACGCGCAACTATACGGAATAGATTTAGTTTCAGCTAAACCTACCGTTTTAGCATCGCAGCTAACGTTCGCTAACGAATTAAATACTAACAGCGTTAACGCAGTTGGTTTTAATTATAAAGATCAATACATGTACGGTTACAGTAAGCAAACGCCTGGTAGCGTAGTGCAGCTTGGCAGCAACTACGAAATGAAGCGGCTAAACGTACAAGGTTTACCTGCCACTAATTTTTACGTCGGTGATATACAAGTTGTAGGTGAGGGCAATGACCAACGAGCTACCTATTATGTTTATCATCCTAACTTTGGCCTATATGGTATTAATTTAGATGGTGACTTAGATGCATCTATTACGGCAAGTTTATTAACCAATACAAACACTTGGAAATTGTCTATTTATGACTTTGCCTTTCACCCAGCTAGTAACCTTTTATATGCGGTTGAGCCAAATGGCAATTTATACGAAATAGATATTGCAGCAAATACCCATACGTTAATTACTCAAGTTGATGTAGGCGATGATACTGGCGCATTTGGCGCGGCTTATTTTGATGTGAAGGGCCAGTTTTATTTTAGTAACAATAAAAGCGGTAAAATTCATAAAGTTGATTTAAGTGTTAGCCCAGTCGTTGGCTACACCCCGGTGGCAAATGTGTTTACATCGGGGCCTAAATCAAGTCAAAACGACGGTGCGCGCTGTGCCATTGCCGAAGTAAAAGTAACTGATAGCTCAATTGATTTTGGTGACGCGCCAGCACCTTACAACACAAGCCTTGAGCAAAGTGGTGCAAGGCATTTATTTGACCCTGATAGTACCGGCTCAGATTTAATTTATTTAGGAAGCTCGGTGGATGGTGAAAACATTAATACCAATGCCGATTTACTACTGTCTCCTATTGATGATTCAGACGATGGCGTAAGCTTTGTAACGGCGATTTCAGCAGGACAAGACTCGCAAATTATTGTTAACGCGTCTACTTCTGGCTTTTTATATGCGTGGTTTGATTGGGACCAAAATGGCCGTTTTACTGAAGACGAAAGAATGGTAACTAAACGCGCCATAAATGAAGGCGATAACAGCATTTTAATCACGGTGCCAAGTAACACCAAAGCGGGCCAAACATGGGCTCGATTCAGAGTCACCGATGGCACAGAGGCGTCGCTTATCACGGCAACAGGCGGTGTGCTGGGCGGCGAAGTAGAAGATTACGAAATTACCACTTATGCAAGCGCTGTTTACCCTGGCGAAAATGATTGGGTAACCCTTGCTTTTGAGGATAGATGGCCGTTTGCAGGTGATTACGACTTTAATGATCTAGTGCTCAATTACAGAACCACACAGCTTATGGAAGGGAGTAATGTGGTTGGCTATAAAATTGATGGTCAACTAATTGGTATTGGAGCCACATACCATAATGGCTTTGCTGTGAGATTAAAAGAAACTGTCAATAATACCACTCACACTATTTTACGAGACGAAGTCGATGAAGATGCAATTAGCTTTATTATTGACGGGCAACCGCAAACAGCGAGTCCTTTGGAGGCAGGTAGAAACGAAGCTATCCTCATTTTCATGCAAGATACTTGGGCTCACGTTTCAAAAGAGTCGGGCTGTAGTTACTTTAGAACAGAAGATAATTGCGATGAAAACGTAAAAGTTACCTTTAGCATGAGCATTCCTTTAAAAGAACCAAAAGCGAAAAGTGCATCTCCCGGTACGCTACTTGACCCGTTTATTTTTGCAACTAATGGCTTTTACCACGGTGATTTTTTAGTCGGTAAAAACGCCCGAGGATGGGAAGTACACATTAAAAACCAGGCACCAACTGAAGCGTTTGATACATCACTTTACAGCGTTACAAACGCAGATGATGCCAGCGTACAAAGCAATGGCTTGTATTTTCTTAACGAAAACGGTTTACCGTGGGCAATGGAGGTCGGTATGCAATGGCTGCATCCCCTTGAAGGGGTAGACATAACCGACGCTTACGGTAGTTTTGCTGACTTTGCTCAATCATCGGGTAAACAAAAGCCAACGTGGTTTAACGATTACAGTATTAGTAATGTTGTTGTAAGAGGGGAACAGTAATGAAAAAAACACTATTAATTTTATCACTATCAATAGGGTTAACAGCATGTGGCGGCGGTGGTTCAGAAGAGACAAAAGCACCAGCAGTCGCGACGGTATCTTCTACCTCTACTCCAGCAAATAATCCAACAGGGATTAACGCAATCACAGTTGATAACGAATTTAATTTATCTACTAAGTATTCACTTGATGTTGATGTTGACCTAGGGATGGGCGATGTAAGAGCCTACTTAAATGTGTGCCAAAAAAAGGTGGCATCTCAACGAGCAGATTATAACAACTGTATTTACAGAGGGCCTCTTAGTAATACCGCTCTCGATACGCAATTAGTGTTAAGCAATCAAGATATTGAACTGATTGCTGAAATTTGGTTTTACGATGAGTCGACCGAACCGCTTTTATTCACTTGGCAGTACGAACCTGCTCAAGCACAACAACAGTTTGTTATCAGATAATAGTTATTAAAATGGCTAGGTTTAAAAAGTAATGTCAAATATCCCAGAAAGTAATAATCCGCACTATTTAGTTTTGCGGATTATTTTTATATGTGCAGCAGTCGTATTTATCTTACTCGCGTTTAATCCCTTAACTAGCTTTTATGCCGATGTATTTTCATCTTTACGAATACAGATGTTAATTGCGGCGTTTATGTGCGGGGGCGCACTTATGTTGTTAAAGCTGTACAAATTATCTGCAGTGGTGATCCTACTTTGCGCGCTGGGGCTAGGCCCTATTTTGGTGTCTTTTCCCGTAACATCGCCTGTTAATTCAGAGGCTTTATCAATCAAGCAAATTAATGTTAATTATAGTAATAAATACCTTTCAACACATTTACTGAGTTTGCGTGATGAAAATTGGGATGTGCTTATTTTACAGGAATTTAGTGATAAAAATCGCCACCTGTTAACTCAATTTATAACCACTACCGATATGTTTGGTTATGAGGAGGTTGAGGGAATACCCTATGGTATGGTTGTTTTATCGCGAATACCTATGGTTTATAAGCAACAAGTTAAATTAGATGGCGACAAGTTAGGGTATTTAAAACTTAAGTTTATGGTGGGTAATACGGTGTTGACTACGTTTATTGCGCACCCGCCTTCACCACGCTCTAAACGTCATTGGCAAAATAGAAATACGCTATTGGCGGCATTAAAGCTTTCAACACAAAATGAAAAGGGCGCATGGCTCGTCGCCGGGGATTTAAATGTAGTACCTTGGTCTTCATATTTTGAGTGGCAGCAAGCTCAAACCTGCTTTGGGCAACATCGATACTCAAGCTTTATGCCTTTTAAAAAAGGGCACTCTATTTTGACTGGCTTACCTATAGATCACTGTGTAATGAGCGAACAAGTTTTATTACAAAGCCTAGTGGTCACGGACTTTAAAGGCAGTGATCACAAAATGTTAAGCTATAAAATAAGTCTAAAATAAAAGGCGCTCAATATAATAAGCGCCTTTTTAACCTTAGTGTTTTACATGTATTTTAAATTTATTTAATAGACTGTTTTATGTCATGTACTAAGTGTTGAAGATTTCGCCTATGGGGAAACAATAAAAATGCAGCAGTGGCTAAGCAAAAAGCTTTAAACTTATAACCTATTTCTCGGTAGTATTCGCTATAACATTCGAGCATTCTGGCTTTGGCTTTAAACCGAGAAACCACGCCAATATCGTTTTTACAGCGATCTATTATTATTTGCATCGCAGTTAAACGGTTTTGTCTGTTGGCAGTAATAGAGCCTGCTCTCATTAAATAGCCCATTGATACCTGATTCGAAAAAGCCACATTACCAATACGTGCTAGCTTAA
The DNA here is from genome assembly GCF_057554385.1 of Pseudoalteromonas sp. 4NS20-0020. NCBI lineage: Bacteria > Pseudomonadati > Pseudomonadota > Gammaproteobacteria > Alteromonadales > Pseudoalteromonadaceae > Pseudoalteromonas > Pseudoalteromonas sp. 4NS20-0020. The sequence goes on from NZ_BAAJMI010000003.1 coordinate 248,651, forward strand.
GCCAACAATCCCAATCGCTTGCGCTATTGAGTGATTGATCAAACTTACCTACATAACAAATGGCTGATTTTTTCACCACAACAGACGAGGTACCTATAACGTTTGCAAACAGCAGTAAATCCATTGGTGATTTAAGGTTTTGGTAACCCTCAGTGTTCCAATTAATAAATTTTGTAAACTCAGGCCAATAGGAAAAACAATCAATAATGGGTTCGTACTGCTCATTAACATGCATGTAATTGGTAAAGCTCAGCACACAATCACGATTATTTTGCATGTAGGTAACCTGGTTAAATAATTTATCTTCAGTCCAGTAATCGTCAGCATCTAAAAAAGCAATATAGTCGCCTTTGGCAAGTTCAATGGCTTTATTTCTGACACTAACAACCCCGCAGTTTTGCTGCTTTATAACGCGCATATTAGGAAGTGATTGTTGTAACTTATTTAACCATTCAACGCTTCCATCAGTTGACCCATCATCAATAATAAGTATTTCACACTCAATATTATGCTGCCTAACAACACTTGAAATAGCCTTTGCCAAATACTGCTTACAGTTAAAGTTAGGAATAATAACGCTTACCTGAATACTCATAGTACTCACCTTTTGTGTTTTTCATTAACGTTAACTACGCAAGATAAGCGCCAACCATTAATAGGCATTTGCGGGCTGTTTTTTGTTTTATGATTTGCAAATTGCGATAAGCCTTCGCAAATTGACTTTTTATAGGGGGTTTTTAGCGTTTTATGCCGGGCACAGATTTTGCGATGTAACCGTTAAGTTTATTAGGAGTTTTAACTATGAAACATATTGGTATCGTTGTCCCTAGCTTCCACATACCTTCAGAAACGTTTGTTGTAACTGAAATTAACGCGCTGGTGAATGCAGGGCATAGAGTGACCGTACTGACGTTTGAAAATTTAAATTACTGTGTTCATTTAAATAAAAATGTGCAGGTGATTGTTATTAAAAAATCAACACCATCGGCAGTTAACACACTACTCAAAAGCCCACTAATGGCAGTAAAAGGCGGTGTTATTGCAAGTCGTTTTAAGTCTATTTCGGCCATGTCTTTAATGGGCTACGGGTTAAATATTGCTGAAATCATTCGTGCAAAAAAAATCTCTCATATCCATTGTCATTTTATGCATGCACCACTGGCTTACTCCATTATCGCTAGCAAAATAGCTGGCGTGAGTGTGTCATCCATTGGCCACGGTCACGATGTTTATGTGAATGATGATGATTTAAAGCTTAAATTATCGTTGTGCGACTTTTCAGTTGCGGTATGTAAAGACATGGCTGTAAAACTGAGTAAATACAGCGCAGGAAAAATACAGCTACTGCATTGTGGTATTGATTTGAGCTTGTTTAATAATAAACCAAATCGATTAACAGAATCGGTTAACCTTATTTTTGTTGGTCGGTTAATTGAAAAAAAGGGGTTGCAATTTTTACTTCCGGCAATCAAAAAAATTAGCAAAAAACATTCAATCACACTAGATATAGTAGGCGATGGCCCTTTACTAAATGACCTAAAATATTTTTGCGAACAGCTAGGCATTACGAATGAGGTCAACTTTTTAGGCTCGAAAAGTCCACAGTGGTTAGCAATAAACACCAGCAATTATTCGGCTTTAATTGCGCCGTTTTGCGTGTCTAAAAATGGCGATCGCGACACGGGGCCGGTTGTACTTAAAGAAGCCATGGCCAGCGGTATACCTGTTTTAACTACTGAGCTAATGGGGGCAAAAGAAATTGTAAATGACGATGTTGGCGCTAAATGTGCGCCTTCAAGTATTACTGGTATTGAGCAAATGCTTAATGACTTTTGTGCACTAACGCCTTACCAGCGCTACGAAAAAGGGCTAAATGCAAAAAGGTTAGCGACAAAACGCTTTAATGCAAATTCGCAAGCCAAAAAGTTATCTCATTGGGTTCAAGGGATATAGGTGCTGCTATGAATGGGATTAAGCAAATTGCATACTTTGGTATATCCACTTTATTTCTTAAAGTATTAGGGTTTGCTTTATTACCTATAACTACGCGTATTTTAAGTCAGGCAGAGTTTGGTGAGCTAAATTTTTTGGTGTCTATTTCGGCAGTTATGTCGTTGTTATTGTGTTTAGGTTTACCCGATTTATTGTTCAAGCAACAAATGAACAACCCACAACATAAACGTGCCTTATTCAGAGATGCATTACTGGTGTGTGCCATTGTTAGTGGTGTATTTGTGTGCTTGGTTTTTTACTGTATTGATTATTTAAGCGCGTTATTACCGGTAACACTAAATACACTAGATATTAAATTGTTAGCTATTAACTTAGCGCTCTCGTCTCTACTTTCTATTTTATTTTGTTATTTTAGATATTACGAAATGGCAAAGCAATTTTGTATTTTGGCTGTGCTTCAAGGTATGGGGCAAACACTTCTAACCGTTGGTTTACTTTATTTAGGCCATGGTGTTACTGGGGTAATGGCATCGGGTGTGGTGTCGAGCGCTTTAGTATTATGTATTGCTCTAGTTTTGGTATTGAAGCCGCTGGGTATCAGCTTTAAACATATTTCATGGAAAATAAGTTATAAAAACGGACTTTTTTTAATCAGTATTGTTACCTCGTCTTTATTTGTGTATGCAAATAATGGGGCCGAAAATTGGTTTATAGTTGCCAGTGAGGGCAAAGAAAAACTGGCTCAATATTATGTCGCTTTACAGTTTGCCGTTATGACCTCGTTCGCTTTTGAACCTATTAGAATGTGGTGGTTCTCACGTCGTTTTGATGAATTGGCTAAAAACCGAGAACGTTATGTCGAGTTGTGCACGCTGTGTTTAGATTCGGCCATTTTACTTTGCGCGTTAATGCTTATTATCACCCCGTCTATTTTTAGTTTAGTGTTACCACAAAATTATCAGTTGCATACTTGGTTGTTACCAAGCCTTATTTTTATTGTGGTTATTAAGCATCATAGTGATTTACTTAATATAGGGTGTTACATCCATTACAATGGTGCGTTTGTTACTGTGGTTAATGCAGTTAGCGCATTCGCTGTGCTGGCTTTGTTAGCCGTTTTAGTTCCTCGATATAACGTATACGGCGTAGTGGTTGCACTTTGCATTGCGCAGTTAATTAAAACCAGTTTACTTATTGTTATTAGTCAACAATTAGAAAGTTTAGCGTTTAGTGTTACGCGTTTGCTGCCCAGCTGGGTGTGTTTTTCTTTAATATACTTTTTAAGCATTACACAAACTGCCTATTTTGAGCTTATTCAATGCATTGTTTTTATCTGCTTTTTAATTGCTTTGTTTTATAAATACAAACACGTAATTTTAGCACTGACCCAGCAAACAATGCGGGGTAAAGTGTATGATTAGTTGGTATAAAAAATATTGTCTGATGATCAACGGCTTATTTGTAATGACATTAACATTAATGCTTTACATGCGCTTTGGTCCCATTGCAGCCTTTGCTTTATTATTGTTACCTTTTGCAGGGTTTTTAGCCGTGAAAATAAGCACGGTATTTATTATTCTTTTTATACTGTTTAGCTACTTTAGGCTACATGAAGTCTTTGTTGTATTAATGCCCCTTAAAATTCCTAAAATGTTGGCCTTAGCTTCATTACTGGCTATTGCATGGCATTTATTCATTTCAAAATCGTTAAAGCCTCATTGGAGTTCAACACACTTGGTGTTTGTAATTTGGTTTGTTTGGCTCACCGTTTGCGTATTTAGTGCCTCTAACAAAGGTATGGCCATAGAGTATTGGACCGGTGTGCTAGTGAAGGTTTTCATTATGGTATTTGCCATTAGCTGGTGGTTAACCCGATTTTCGCATTTTAGTTTAGTACGAATGGGCATAATGATTTCGGGTATTTCGGTGGCGTTGGTTGCACTAAGTAACAAAATGAATGGTATTGGCTTGGTTGAGGGCACGCGTGTCACTATTTCTCGTGAGTACCGCTCGCAATTAGGAGACCCTAACGATCTATCGTTAGTGTTGATGTTTCCGGTGTCTTTTTTGGCTGCAGAGTTATTTGATAAAAGTGCGAATAAATATCGTCGTCTATTTGCAGCCGTAGGATTGTTGTTAGCTATTTCTGGCGTAATAGCCACACAGAGCCGAGGTGGCCTACTGGGTATTGCTGCTATTTTAAGTTTCTTTTTGTATCAAAAAGTAAAAAACCCAATTGTAGTAGGAATGTGTGCAGCCGTTGCCATGCTAGCAATGATGGTGTTTGCAGGCATTGGTGATAGGCAAAGTGGAGGCGCAGCAGAAGACGGGGTTGATGCGTCTGCAATGGGTCGAATATATGCATGGCAAGCGGCAATTAATATGGCGCTTTCTAACCCGCTAACGGGTGTGGGAGTCGATAACTTTTACGTAAATTATTATTTTTACAGTCCGCATTGGGATGGCAAGAATCATGCAGTACACAGTACATGGTTTCAGGTGTTAGGCGAAACAGGCTTTGTAGGTATAGGTATATTTGTATTATTAATTGCCAGTATATATCGCAGCCTATCACGCGTGTATTGCATCAATGCACTTAACCCTAACGACCAAGTTGCAGTTAATGCAAATGCATTAAAAGCAGGTTTAATAGGCTTTATGGTTGCAGGTACTTTCCTAACACAAGCTTTTACTTGGCCGCTTTACATTATTTTAGCGCTAACAATCGCACTCGAAAAAATCACTGTTGAGAGCAATAAGGAGTAAAACTATGATCATACACGTTAAACATTGGCTTAAATGTAGCCCTCATCCTTTTGCAAAATCACTTTTTCAATTTGCAAAAACGATTCGCAATCCACAAATGATTGTTATCCCGTTTTTTCATTCATCGCTTTATTTTGTTCATCAATTTTTAAAACAATTTATACATGAATTTTTACGTATCACTTATTTTACGCCCCTTTTCAAAAGCCAAATTAAAGGCAGTAAAAAACAGCTTTATTTATATTCAGGTATGCCGCAAGTGCTGGGTGAGCTTAATGTTGTGTGTAAAGACAACGTGAGAATGTCGGGTATTTCTACCTTTTGCGGGCGGGTAGGAGGGCAAACAACACCCACTTTAACCATTGGTAACAATGTTGATATTGGTTGGCAAAATGCGTTTTCGGTAGGACGTACCATAACCCTTGAAGACGACGTTAGGTTAGCAGGACGTGTATTTTTAGCGGGTTTTCCTGGACACCCGGTTGATTGTGAACGAAGAGCCCAGGGGCAAAGTGATGATGAAAACCAAATTGGCGATATTATTATAAAGCGCGGGGCATGGCTTGGCACCGGAGTAACCGTGCTTGGGGGCGTTACCATAGGTGAAGGGGCGATTATTGGCGCAGGTAGTGTTGTGACTAAAAACATACCCGCCTTTAGTATTGCTGCGGGCAATCCAGCGAAAGTAGTTAAATACATAAAGGAATCATAATATGAGATTTGTTGTTTTTGCAGAGGATTGGGCAAGCCACCCGAGCAGCACACAGCACTTATTTGCTGAACTGGCTAAACATCATGAAGTACATTGGGTCAATTCAATTGGTATGCGAAAGCCAAGCCTTAAATTAAACGATTTAAAACGTGTATTTAATAAATTAAAACAATTATTTAGCGACACAACTAGCGCAAGCATTGAAACGCCAGAAACATTACATGTTTATAAGCTCCCCGTATTGCCTTGGCATGACAACGCATTAGTAAAACGTTTTAATAAGTGGGTGTATTCTCAATACTTTAAAAATATTGATGATGAGCCTGTTACTTACTGGTTAAGCGTGCCCACAGCCGAATATTTAATTACAAAACAAAAACGCGATAGGTTAATTTATTACTGCGGTGACGATTTTAGTGCATTGGCCGGCGTTGATGCGTCACTTGTTGCCCCTTGTGAAAATAGCTTGATACGAAACGCTGATTTAATTTATGTCATCAGTGCGTTTTTAATGAACAAAATGCCTAAGCACAAAACAAAAATGTTAAGCCATGGTGTTAGTTACGATTTGTTCACTTCTAAAAGTGAAATTGCACCAGAGATAAACCACTTAAATGGCCCCATTATTGGTTTCTATGGCAGCATCAATGCGTGGTTAGATATTGCATTACTCACTGCGTTAGTCGCGCAGCGACCCAGTTATCAGTTAGTGCTTGTTGGCGATATTGTGGGGCCTACTGCACAGTTGTTGCAATTTAAAAATGTAACGCACATTCCTGCAATTGAGCATGCTCGGTTAGCGAGTTTTTCCACACATTGGAACGTGTCTGTTTTACCGTTTGTTAATAACGAGCAAATTAGAGCGTGTGACCCATTAAAGCTTAAAGAATATTTAGCGGCAGGAAAGCCTATTGTTGCTACCGATTTTCCCGCAGTAAAACAATACCAATCAGAAATTTTTATTGGCAAAACGCATGATCAATTTATTAATAAAATTGATGAAGCCGTTAGTTTAAACACCATTGAGCGCAGCACCCTAAAATTATCGCAACAACAATTAGCAAAGAGCCACAGTTGGGAGTCAAAAGCGCTAAAAGTGCAACAAGACTTATCTATTTTAAATCACGCTGTGTAGCGTGATTTTTTAAACCAAAACCCTCTAACATGTCATTTAATTAGGCCTTTGAGAGCTGAGTCTCAAAAGCCTGATCCCCGCTAATAAACTGCTTATTTTTATTAAATTCACAACAGTTGGCGCACCCTGTGCAACACCTTATGTATAGCGCGATATTTGCAGTTTAAATTATTAATTTGCAAACAAACGCCACATTTCGCATAGCAATATGCAAATAGATAGGTAGGGATTATGTTAGTTAGAGAGCAAATAAAACGATTACTTTACTTAACCTTGTACGCTGTATACACACGTGCAAAGTTATTTGTGATCCCACTTTTAGTGGTGCCTTTTGTCATTATATTGCTCACAGTGACTGCACAAAAAAAATATATCAATCATGCCACTATTTTAATAGAGGAGTCAGCATTACTTAACCCGTATCTTGATGATTTATCTTTTTCATTTGATTTATCTAATCGGATGGCAGCACTTCGTACACTCGTTATAAGCAGGAAGGTACTTATTGCAGTAGCAAAAGAAACGCAATTAGTGCCAGAAAATGCGACGCCTTCGCAAATAGAAAAAATTCACCAAGAGTTATCTCAGGCATTGTCTTTGTCGTTGGTAGGGGATGAGCTGGTACGGGTTAATTTTATATGGCATGAGCAAAGTAAAATGAAACTGGTGCTTGAAAAAGTAGTCGAGAAGTTTATAGAACGTTTACTTGCGCCCACCCGAGCATCGCTTGATAGCTCTGAGCAGTTTTTTTATCAGCAGCTGAACAGCATTCGTGATGAGCTTGAATTATCTGAAGAGGCACTTGCTGCCTTTAAATCAACAAACAGCAATACCTTGCCGGCTGTGCTGCACAGTAACCGTCAAACGTTTGATAAATTATTGAGCGATCAACAACAAAAAACAATTGTACTGTCGGGTGCGCAAGCAAAATTAAAAGCACTGGCTACTAAAATGGGCCAAGCAAACCCAATTTTAGGGCGTATTGAAGAAAAAATTATTGTTGCGGAGTCAGAGTTAAGCTTTTTAAAAACACGTTATACCGAAAAACACAGTAAGGTTACTTCAAAAAAACGAGAGCTACAAAGTATACGTAATCGCCAGCAATCACTATTAGAGAGCGCAGAAGACTTAGACCCCACCAATATTGAACAGCTATGGCAAATGGCAAACACACTGCCTAGTGGTAAAGACAATGAAAGCAGTGTTCTGGTTTCGCAAATTCTAAAATTAGAAGAGGCCAAAAATGAAGTAGCTCAACACCAACAAGAGTACGACATGCTAGAGCAACAAGTAAAACTCGTTGGTGAAAGGCTATTAGTAACCAGTGATGTAGAAAAGCAGTTAAGAAAACTAGAGCGAGATTACGATGTTAAACAATCGCTTTATAAAGATATGTTAAGCCGTTATGAAATGGCAAAAGTGACAGGCAAATTGGTTAAGTACGAAGGGCCAGATAAAGTAAAAACCATTGAACGCGCCTACAGTCCAACGCAGCCAATTAATACGTCGTTAGTCGCATCCATTATTGTGGGTATTATTTTAGGTGTGTTTACAAGTAGCACAATTGTGTTTGTAGCGACCTTATTTGACAGCCACTTAAAAGATATTCAAACCATAGAAAAACTATCTTCTTTAGAGGTAGTTACCATTTTACCTATTGTTAAAAATACACCTGTAGATTTGGTGTTTAGCTCAGCGATTAACTCTATTGAACAGGGGAAATAATATGAACGTTTTACATCTAGTTCAGCACTTTAAAATAGGTGGCCTTGAAAAAATGGCCGTCACGCTAATGCAAAAAAGTCAATTTGCAGACTCAAGTGTGGTTGTATCACTTGAAGGAACGTTGGACGAGGCTGTTGAAGGTTGGCCACAATTAGCGTCGTTTGAAGGGCGGTTAATTTGTCTAAATAAGCCTGCAAAATTTGATATGAATACGGTAAGTAAACTGACCGAGGTTATTAAAAAGTTCAATATTGATGTAATACACAGCCATCACATAGGGCCAATGCTTTATGCAAGTATGGCATGTATACGCAATAGACGCGTAAAGCATGTATCGACTATTCATGATGCGTGGTATTTAAAAAGTTTTAAGCAGCGTTTAATTACTAAAGTGCTTAACAAATTGACAAAGATTAGTTGGGTTGCTGATGCGCAGGTAGTCGCTAACGATTTTTATAACGAAACAGCTATTCAAACCGATAAAACAATACTCAATGGTATTGATTTTAAAAAATTTGTTTGCGGGGATGAATCAAAAGCCCGTAAGGAACTGCATTTACCGCAAGATATTAACTTAATTGGCTGTTCAGCACGGTTAGAGCCAGGTAAAGGGCATTTTGCATTATTAAGAATTCTTAATTCATTGCCCATTTATACAGAACTTGTATTTGCTGGTAATGGTAGCTTACATGCTGAATTGGTGAATTATGCCACAAAGCTTGGCATTAAAGATCGCGTTTATTTTTTAGGTAATGTACAAAATATGCCGCTATTTTATTCAGCAATTAATGTGATGTGTCTGTATTCGCAGCGTGAAGGGTTACCGCTATCTATTTTGGAATCAATGGCGTGCGGAAAAAGCATTGTTGCCACCGATGTAGGCGGAATTAAAGAGGTACTAACCAGCGAGCAAGGTGTACTCGTAAAGCCTGGTGATGAGGTTGGGCTCAAAAAAGCGCTGATTGAAGCCATTTATATAAAACATGGAGAGTGTATTCGTCAGCACGTATTTTCAATCGCAAGTGCTACAAAAATGAGTGCAGAGTACGACCACTTTTACAACGGTATTACATCGTGAGGAAAATATAATGACTTATTTATTAATAATATTAGCGGTGTTAATTGTGTTAGTTATATACCACCATGTGGGCTATTTAGCACTTTTAAAGTTATTTAGTCATGGTAAGCGTCAGCGATTAATTAGTGCAAAGAATACCAAAGCAACCACTCATTTTGGTATTTTGATTTGTGCCTACAATGAGCAAGATCACATTAAAGAAAAACTTCATAATTTGGGCGCCATGCTTTACAACACAGATATGTTTGCGATTCATGTGTACCTTGATGGTTGTACAGACAAAACATACGAAGAAGCGATGCTTGCCCAGGCTCATTTAGCAACACAACACGTTGAGTGCCATTTGCACTTTAATAAGCATAATCGTGGAAAGGCACATGGTATTAACGAATTAATTAAGCTAACCAAAACGAATTACGATGTTTTATTGTTTACTGATGTAAGCGCGTTATTGAGTATTGATGTACTGACTAATATTGATGCTGATTTTAAAGATAAAAAAATTAATGTTATTACCGGGGTGTATGTTTTAGATGAACAAGCCACACAAGAGCAAAAGCATTACTGGCAATATCAAAACAACGTTAAAAGTATGGAGTCATCTTTAGGGGCGGTGATTGGTGTGCCAGGTGCGATGTTTGCCATTCGTTCACAGTACACAGATTTACTGGATGAAAGTGCCATTAACGATGACTTTATTTTATCAATGAACGCATTAAAAAATGGCGGTAAAGCAATTGTAGATAAAAACATTAATATTGTTGAAAGAGAGTGTGATGAACAAAGTCACGACTATGCAAGACGCGTAAGGTTAGGCGCAGGTAATTGGCAGCAAATAAAGGTGCTGTTAACGCTTTTTAACCCTAAGTTGGGCTGGGTGAGTTTTAACTTTATTTCGCACAAAGTACTACGCGGTATTATGCCGTTATTGCTGGCTTTAATTTATATTTTGCTTTTTTCAATGGCGCTGTTTTCAAATGTTATGCTGGCAAAGTTAGGTTGTGGAGCTATTGCGTTACTTCATGGTATTGAACTGACTAAAAGGGTTTTTAATATCACGGCTAAAATACCTGTTGTAGATAAGGTTAACTATATTCTTAATGCCTATTTTTTAGCGTTATGGGGCATTATTAAATATGAAAAAGGCGATTACAAAAGCCACTGGCAGCGTGTGCATAAAGGCAATAGCGAACAAAACGGTACCATTAAGTGTGTTAAACGCGGTATTGATATAATTGGCTCCGCTTTAGGTTTAATTGTGTTGTCGCCTGTTATGTTAATAGTTGCACTAACAATAAAGCTAACTTCACGCGGGCCTGTGTTATTTAATCAGCTAAGAGTGGGTGAGAGCAGTGACAGCTTTGTTGCATTGTTTAATGTGCTTAAATTTCGATCTATGGTTGTAGATGCTGAAGTGAAAAGCGGTGCAGTATGGGCATCTAAGGACGATCCTAGAATAACGCCAGTGGGTAGGTTTATTCGTAAAACACGGCTAGATGAATTACCGCAGCTGTGGAATGTGTTAGTAGGGGATATGTCATTGATTGGGCCGCGCCCAGAACGCCCCGTATTTTATTCAAAACTAGAAAAAGATATTCCTTATTTTTCACAACGCACTTATGGCATAAAACCCGGCATTTCAGGGCTTGCACAAGTAATGAATGGTTACGATGAAAGCATTGATGATGCAAGAAACAAAATAGGCTGGGATTATGCCTATATGCTAAGTACGTCATCACCTCGTAGCTGGTGTTACATGGAATTGACCATACTATTTAAAACCCTTGTTGTTATTTTTACTGGTAAAGGCCAGTAATCATGCATTGCATAATGCAATAGGATGTTTCAGTCTTAATTGCATTATGCTCTAACATCCCTTTCAGCTATATACTTCCCATTAAAACCTATTAATTATCAGTGATTTAAAGTTGGTTCATTTCTTGTATTAGTAATAGAGAACTTTACTCATTAATAGGTAACTACCATGACTAATTTAGCCAATTCACAAGAACAAACCGTAATTTCGCTTCCTGCTGATTTTTCAGGCTTTACCGTAGACGGATTTAAAGATGAATTTGAAGGGTTAGTGGGAACAGACACTAATTTTATTATTTTAGATTTTTCTAAAACAGAGTTTATAGATTCGTCTGGTATTGGCGCAATTGTGTTTTTATACAAACGAATTGAAAAGAAAAACCATCAACTTTCTTTACTTAATGTGACGGGTCAGCCTTTCAAGTTAATGAACTTGTTAAGAGTAGATAAAACAATTCCATTTATTGATTCAATCTAACAGTTTAAGGAGAGGGATATGAAAGCACACATTTTTATTATCATTACTTTATTTTTAAGTGGGTGTGCTTCTTGGCCTGATGAGGGACAAGGAGGTTGGGCAGAAAAGTACCAAAACTACCCGTTAGATGATGAGCAAAAAGATTTAAATTACACACAGCCCGAAGAGGTGGTTCGCAGTGAATTTGAACACTTAGTGCTAAAGCTTGAGCTGTTAAAGTCTCAAGACATTAAAGCCTGTATGCCAGCACAATTGTTAAAAGCACAAATATACGAAAACCGTATTCGCAGACTTATTGCAGCTCAAATGTGGGAAGATGCAGAGCACGACTTACTTATTCATTATCATGGGCTTAACCAGTTAACGCAGCATTTTGATACTGTACAAAAGTTAACTCAATGTGCGGTGGTCAAAGAAGAGAAACCTGCTTTATTTAGCGTTAAAAAGCAAATTACTGATTTACTCAATAGTGATAATCAATTTGCGTTCAAGGCGTTTGAGATCACACCTAAATACGCAGTCAGGCTTGCTCAAGCAGCTGATTTAGTTAAAGAGCTTGAAAGCATTTCTATATTGCTAGTCGGTCATACCGACTCGATGGGAGAAATGGCCAGCAACTATGAACTTGCTTTAAAACGCGCTGAAACGGTTAAGCATTGGTTAGTGGTTTATGGTGTGCCAGTGCAAAGTATTACAACGCTTACTCAGGGCAGCTTAAAACCTTACAGCGATGAGCCACAAACCGACTCAGTGCGTCATTCAGACCGCCGCGTAGAGGCCATAGTACTTGACGCCAACACCAATAATTTACAGGACAATAAAGCTAAATCGTTAGTGAGTTGGACCAAAATTATTAAAAGTAAGCAGGAGTAGGTTATGAGATATTTACTAACAATCGCATTATTAATTTTTTCGTTTCATGCTTTCGCAGCGACTAACGCTGATGACGATACGGTGCAGGTAGGCAATAAATTATTTTTGTATATTCCTGGAGAAGTCGATTTTGATAAAACCTTTGAAGTTGACAACAAAGGGCAAATTAATTTGCCCGAGGTTGGGCAATTTGTTGTAGCTAACAAAACTATATCACAAGTTGAGCTAGAGCTTACTCCAGTGTTAGGTGGCTTATTTGTAGCAATGGATGACTTTTATGTAGAGATACGTAGCAGAGATATTTTTATTAATGTTATGGGCTACGTTAATACGCCATCGCAAGTGAGCATTCCTGCAGATGGTAATATCCAAATGGTGATTTCGAAAGCAGACGGTTTAAGGCCAGGTGCTCAGCTAGATAGATTGCAAATAAGACGTGGCGAAGAAATTATTGAGTTTGATTACAAAGCGTATCTAGATTCGGGAAATATTAGCTTATTACCTGCGCTTAAAAGCCAAGATACCGTATTTGTGCCCGTTTCACCGTTACTGGGTAATGTGCAAATAGACTTTGATGCCCAAACACTCAGTGCAACTGGAGATGCCAACGATGGTAATGCAGTGACCATTTTAGGCGAAGTACATAACCCGGGAAGTTTTTCATACAAAGAAGAAATGACTATTTTAGATGCACTTATGCGCGCTGAAGGCGTTACGCGTTATGCCGATGTTACCAAAATTAGGGTGATTGTAGATAAATCGCCGGTTATCTTTGATTTAAAAGCGTATTTAGATAAACCATCAGGTAGCACTATGCAGTTATTGCAGCCGGGTTCGACAGTCTATGTGCCCATTATGGTTGATGATGTAAACACGACTTCTCGTACCGTTTATATTATGGGTGAGGTTCAAAAACCAGGTGCTTATGAAGCAGCAGACAGTACTAACTTTTTGGATATTTTAGCGAATGCTGGTGGCCCAACTCGATTTGCTGAAACCCGCCATATAAAAATACTAACGCCAGAAGGGGAAAGCATTTTATTTGATTTACAAGGCTACAGTGAAGGCATGGTAACCACAAAAGTGCCCGACTTAAACCCAGGCGATGTTATTTTTGTTCCAGAAAAAACAGACGTCAATGAAAAAAGCTGGCTTAAAATTCCGACCAAACGCGCCATTAAAATAATTGGTGCTATTACTTCTCCGGGCAGGTATGAGTGGAGTGATGAAATGGACTTTACCGATTTATTAGCACACGCGGGCGGACCTACCAAAGGCGCTAATATCAACGATATAAAAATACTTAGAAACGGTGATGTAACCCAGCGTTTCGACCTTGAAAAATACACCATAACAGACGGTGAAACACCATTGCCAAACCTAGTGGCCGGAGACACTGTCATTGTAGAGGAACTCCCCGTTGACCCTGCTGATAATAAATCGCAGTGGATACGTCAAGAGTCAAGCAAGTCTATTTATATTATGGGGCAGGTTGGTTCACCTGGGCGTTATTCGTTCAACGAAAACATGCATTTTATCGATATTTTAGCGGCTGCTGATGGCCCAACAGGGACTGCAGATATTCGTAATATTAGAGTAACTCACAGAAACGGTAATAGAGCTAAAGTGAGTAAGTTAGATTTAGCGATGTACTTTGAAACCGGTGACGAAACATTATTTCCTAATGTATTACCAGGAGACACTATTTTTGTTCCAGAAAAAAATAAAGACTGGCTACGCACACCTAAAGAACGCGTAGTACGCATTATGGGGGCGGTGCAAAAGCCTGGTAGATATAACTTTGACGACACAATGAGCATTTTAGATGTATTAGCTGAGGCCGGCGGCCCTTCAAACTCTGCACTCATTGATAAAATAGTTGTGGTTAATCATTCTTGTTGTAAAGAGCAATCAAGAGTGTTTGATTTAGAAGCCTTTATTAAATCGCCAAACTCAGCAAATATTCCAGTCCTCAGAGCAGGGGATACCTTATATGTTCCTGATAAAGGGCAAGATTTATTAAGCCAGTTTAAAGAAAATTTCCTGGATGTAATTACCATACTTGCGCTAGTGGTGGGCTTATGAAATTAATACCAAGTCAATATCATGAGTTAGAAGTGATATGTAATACCATGATTGATAACGATGCGAGGTGCGTAACGTTTATATCTTTATGTGGGTCTGAGGGGGCGTCTACCGCATGTGTGAGCGTTGCAAAACGCTTACAAAGCCAAAATAAGTCGGTGCTTATCATTGATTTAAACCCAATTAATACATTTAACTCAGACGATAAGTTACCCGATGCGTGCAGCCCGTGGCGCTTTGATGATATTTCGTGCCAATTAGGTGTTACAAATTACCAAGAGGTAAATTTGCTTACAATTAAACATTTAACAGCCATTGAGCCAGCTAAAAACAAGCATGTGTTAAATGACGCGATTGCTCGCTTAAAACAAGAGTATGACTATATTTTAATAGATATGTCGCCGGCATTAAAACTAAACAGAAACAATGTACCGCTTCATTCACTAAGTTTGTGCAGTGAATTAACCTTTGTAGCAGTGGCACTTGGTGTAAATGACGAGGAGTCATTATGCAAAGGTATAAAAGAGCTAAAGCAAGCCGGTCATAGCAATATTAAATTACTAATAAGCCAACATAACTTTGCTCCACTGGGGGAGCGTATTATTAGTGTTTTAAATAAGCATAAAAACAAATGGCCTAAATTATGTAACAACCTTAAGTCGAAAATTAATAAACAAAGGTGGTTGTTCGAACACCATTGAGGGAAATATGGATATTTTATTTGAAAGACGTTTTGAATTGCTTTGGCCAACGCTTAGCGAGATCAGATTGGTTCTTAAACATGTTTTAAGAGCACTTAACGTAAAAAAAGATGAAGTAGATGCTGCGGGTTTAGTTGCAACTGAATATTTAACTAATTTGATAAGGCACAACGAGGGATCAGAACAGCATATTTTTTTGCGCATAAGCCAAGCGGATAACGATGGTTATACACTCACATTTATTGACGAGCTTACGCCTTACAATTTATTTGAAAAAAATAACTCTCAGTGGAAACTAGGCTCAGGTACTCTGGTTGAAGGTGGTATGGGAGTTGAACTGATTCGCCACTACTTCAAAGAGGCCGAGTACGTATCAGATAAAGGTAAAAACTATTTTACTTTCCCACTAGAGCACATAGATAAACGACCCACCGTTATATACGTTGACGATGATGTTACCCAGCTCGCACTTATGAGCGCCTATTTAAAAGATCACTTTCAAGTTGTTCCTTGCGAAAGTATTGAAGCCGGCTGGCAAGCAATTTTAACTGCCGATGCACGAATATTGCTGCTTGACCACAAGCTAAAAAATGGAACGTGTGAGCCACTTTTAGAAAAGCTCAACCAGTCAAATTTAAAGTCACAGTTATCGGTTGTTATGCTAACAGGTGACGATAGCGAAGAGGTAATAAGTAAAATTAATCGGTTAGGTGTAGATGACTATTTAATTAAGCCAGTTAAAAAAAATAAATTGCTGCAGAGCATTGAACGAGTAACACACCGTTTTGCTTACTTATCGTATCAAACAACATTTGAATCTACACCGTCTAAAATTCATTTACAAAATGATAAAAGCGCGCATCTTTTTGGGTCTATTAGCTTGGGAAACGGTGGTGACTTTTTTATGCCCATTAACGATGAATGCAGTGCATTTGTGCTTGGCGATATGATGGGGCATGGTTTGCAAGCGCTTAAAGAAAGTTTTGCAATTAAAGGGTTCATAAGTGGTTTTTTGGCCACCGGTTTGCCTTATCAAAATATGTTAGCGGCGCTTAATAACGCTTTGTATAAGCAGCAACTTTGTAAGTCTAGTTTAGTCACGCTTGTTATTTGTTTTATTGAGAACAATAAACTATTTTGGTTAAATGCCGGGCACCCGCCGCCAGTTGTAATACTCAATAATGGCAAAGTACACCAATTGACAGGCACAGGACCACTGTTGGGCCTGTCAAAAGAGCATAACTACACACTATACGAAGCAGGGCTTGACGATGTTGAACATATTTTGTTGTACACCGATGGCTGGACTGAAAATCGTTTCACCGATAAAGATGAGATAGGTGAACTAACTAAAATTATTCCTCAAGATTGTAAAACGTCTGAAGAGTTTGCACATTGCTTGTGGAAAAACTCACAAGTTACCCTTTCTAAAGAAATTGACGACGCCTCATTAATTATAATTAACTGAGTTTGCATTACTTGACACTTTATAGCTATATTAAAGGCATATATTCTATCTGTTTGAATTTATGGCAACTTGCCAACTGAGACGACTTTATGCCACCTACAGTTCTAATCGTTGAAGATACGCAGTCTTTAGCAATGATGTACCAATCCTACTTATTACCAACGGGTGTTAATACACTTGTGGCAAGTGATGGCCAAACGGCCATGGATATAATTAATAAGGTTCACCCCGATTTAATTGTACTTGATGTTATGCTGCCTGATATGAATGGGCTTGATATTTTAGCGACATTAGAACCCGATAACTCGCCTCAAGTTGTTGTATTAACTGGTCATGCAACAAAAGAAATGGCTATTCAGGCAATAAAACTAGGCGCGAGTGACTTTTTAGAAAAACCAATAGAAGCAGACCGCTTCAGAATAACGGTTAACAACGCGCTTAAAATTAAAAACTTAAAGCAAACCGTTACACAATACAAAAATAAATACGAAAACGGAAAGTACTTTGATTTGATTGGCAGCTCAAAGCAAATGCAGTCTGTTTATCAAATTATAAGTTCGGCGTCTGCCAGTAAGGCCACTGTTTTTATAACAGGTGAAAGTGGCACGGGTAAAGAGTTGTGCGCACGAGCTGTTCATCAAGCGTCTAATAGAGCGAATAAGCCTTTTGTAGCCTTAAATTGTGCAGCAATACCAAAGGATTTAATTGAAAGTGAAATTTTTGGGCATTTAAAAGGGGCGTTTACTGGCGCCATTGCTAATAGAGTAGGTGCTGCAGGGCAGGCTAACGGCGGGACGCTGTTTTTAGATGAATTGTGTGAGATGGACATAAATTTGCAAAGTAAACTTCTGCGATTTATTCAAACAGGGAGCTACCAGCAAGTGGGTAGTGAAAAAGAAGTAAAAGTTGATGTTAGATTTGTTTGTGCAACTAATAAAGACCCGCTTATTGAAGTTGAAAACGGCCGTTTTAGAGAAGATTTATATTACCGACTCCATGTTATTCCTATCGAGCTGCCACCTCTAAGAGCGCGCGGAACAGATATTATTGAAATTGCCGAAGCCTTATTTGTAAAATTAGCGTTAGAAGAAAATCATCCTTATAAAAGTATTTCAGAAGGCGTAAAACAGTTGCTTATGCAGTACAGTTGGCCAGGCAATGTAAGGCAGCTCGAAAATGTGATCCGTAATGTATTGGTACTTCATCCTGAACAATATATTGATACCGATATGATCCCCGCATTACCGGTCAGTTCAAAAACGCAGGCGCAACACACGCCAATTATCAGCGAGCAGCCAGTAAGTACTGAAACCCCCGCCTTTGATATGGCAACATCACAAAGCGAAGTTAAACCCCTATGGCTTGCAGAAAAAGAATACATTGAGCACGTTATAAAAATATGCGTGTCGAATGTGCCTAAGGCTGCATCACTGCTCGATGTCAGCCCTTCTACACTTTACAGAAAAATTAAAAGCTGGGAAGAGCTCGAGTAACTTTATGTACCTGTGTAAGCTTTTTGCAAGAGCAAAAATTGTTGTTTTCCCGAAAATCGCTCCTCAAGGATGTTATACGCGTTATTGATAATTCTTTTAGTCTGTTCTTCAGGAAGTAAAAGCAGCTTTTCGACCTGATATTGGCAGTGCTGTGCATTAGCTTCTAACATTAAAAAACCTGTTTCATCGTGTTTGATAATACTAGGAATTGCACCAACAGCACTGCTAATTATAAACTTTTGCTCAGAAATAGCCTCAAGCAATGCCATGGGAAGTCCTTCTTCTCTAGAGCAAATGAGCAACACATCAATTTTGCTCCATATATCATTACGTTCAACAAGGCCATGATACTGAAGATTGCGTAAGTTCGGTACCTCACCTTTTAATGGGCCATCTCCAAAAATATGAAACTTAATGTCTAAATCTTGCTGCATGTTTTCAGCTAATCTACAAAATATATCCGGTCCTTTTTCAAAAGATAGTCGCCCCACAAAACCAATATTTAAGGTTTTATTATCACACCGATTAAAGTGACTGTTAGAAGAGTTTATTGCGATGAAGTTTTCGAGCAAAGTGGCGTTTCTTAATGATGCTTTTATTTGCTCTGATACGGCAAAATTGGTCGATAATGGAGAAAGTAATTTATCTAGCTTATTGTAAATTTTTAACTTACCGGTACCCGCTTCGCCAGCATGATAGGTACTAATGCAGCGATGCTTTGTTACTTTACATGCTAAACGGCCAAATATTCCTGCTTTGTAGCCGTGGGTGTGAACAACCGTTTTTGAGTCAAACGTTTTTAACTTTTTAAGTAAGCTGCTTAAGTTTCCTTTTAAAAATTCATACCTTATATTTTCTTTATTAAGCAGAGCATAAAATGCTTGATTTTTATGATCCTCATAAAACATAATGTTATTGCTAATGCGGTTTTGAGTAAGAAGCTTTGAAAGTTCAACTAGGTGTGTTTCTATACCACCGAGCATCGAAGAGTCGACAAATAAAACAACGTTGTAATCCATAACTGACCCCAAAAGATATATATGATTAATTACTCAACAATTGAACAGCTCAAAAGTGATGTAGGCAACGAGTTAGCAGTAGAGCTGCTAAAAACGTTTATAAACGAATCTAAAAAAACAATTGATATTTTGACCAATACACAAAACCTCAGTGAAATTGAAATTAGCGCGCATAGTCTTAAAAGCAGCGCTTACAGTTTTGGCGCTTCGGGTCTTGGAGACACGTGTACTTCAATCGAGTCCATTGTAAAAATTGAGCATAGCGCTGAGGAGCTCAACAGTTTGTTAAAAATAGCTGATGAGCAAAGCGCAGAGACGTTTAAACAGCTAGAATCCATTATCCAAAATATTTAAAAATGATTACTCAATTGAATGGGCATTTTTAGTAATCCAGAAAACACATTGTTTAGCTCATCTATGTCATGCAAATGAGCCCTGTTCTTAATGATGTTTTTGCTGCCCTGTAATATTTCTTCAATTGCAGAAGGCGGAATGCTCAAGTCGTACAACTTAAATCCTAGTTGCTCTGCAAGCCAATCCACACCAGCGGTTTGGGTGTTTTTCATTACGCTTTTTTCTTCTTTTGAGTTTTCAATAAAAATACGACACGCCGATGTTTTTTGAATAGCTGCCGCTATATCATTAACTAAAAATGCGGGTAAAATACTTGTGATAATGCTGCCTGGGCCAATAATAATTAAGTCGGCTTCTAAAATTGCTTTTACACAGCCGGGACCTGCAGGAACATTTTTTGATAGTGATACACTTTTAGGTAAAGAAGTCAGTGAATCAATTTCACATTCGCCCATTACTTTTTCACTGTTATTTAATTCAGCAACAAGGTCAGTGGGTACTTCTGTCATGGGTAAAACGGTTTCTGTATTGCCAAGCATAATATTAAAATGCGCAATGGCTTTGGTTGCAGATCCGGTCAGCTCCATTAAACCAAGTAGTGTTAAATTACCTAAACAATGATCAGCAAGTTGCCCTTGTGTAAATCTATGTTCGTAAATTGCGTTGAACGTAGATTTTTTACCTGCAAGCTGCAAGCAGCAACGGCGTATATCTCCAAGCGCAATGGTTTCTTGTGAAGCTCTAATTTTACCTGTGCTACCACCATTGTCAGTGGTTGCGACAATAGCGGTTATATTACTACTCATTGGCTTAATTGCGCTTAAAACCTGAGCTAATCCGTGTCCGCCACCAATACACACTATTTTCATTTTTGAGCCTTTGTATTTTTATTTATTTCACATGTAAGCTGCATTTATTATTCCAAAAGTTTTATAACAATTAACATGATGATTTATATTGTTTTTTAATCTATATTTAATTGAGCAAGGCCCGTTTAAAATTTCCCTTTTGCAAAACGCGATGCATATTGATGAGGAAAATGAGTGTGAATAAAACAGAACATCTGTGTGTATCTGAATTACAAAAACATTTAATAGATTTAGCTAATTGTGAGTACGGCGCTGATTTGTTGAATCTGTTGAGATCGGTATTTGAGTCAAGGCTTAAATATACTGACTGTATAATCATCAATAGTTACAAATATAGGTATTACGAGACAATAGCGACCACGAATGACCAGTTTAGTGACAAAATGTGGTCTGAGTGTTCTTTGTTTACACAAACAGCTGAGCACGGTTATGTTATATGCCAATACCCTCAACAAATTGAAGAGCTCGAGTTTTCGATTTTATATTCAATTCAAACATTAAAACTAAAAAATTCTTTATTGTTTAGTGTGAACACACAATTTGATAAAGGCATATTTATTTTTACAAATGTAGATGCGCAGCAGTGCGAACAACTTGTTAATTCAGACACAATAAAAATATTGTTGCAGCAGGCGTTTTTTACGTTAATAAGTCAAATTAAGTTAGCTAAACAAACGGACAAAGCTTTATCGCTTATACATAAATTTACGACACTCTCTAGCCTATTTAAAGAGTATGGGTCAGAGTGGTTTTGGCGATTAAACCCGCTAATGGTATTTGAAAGTATTAATAATATTGAAACTATAGGGAATGTGTACGATCAGCTTTTTATTGGTCATAAAATTGAACACATCATTACAGATAATGAAAAGCAAAATACAGAAAAATGGCAGCAATTTAACCAGCTAATTGATGACCGTGACGATTTTCATAATTTTGAATTTGAGATTGAAGCCGATAAAAATTTTTGGGTCATATTAAGCGGTAAACCTCTTTATAATAAGTTAGGACACTTTTTGGGTTACATGGGGCTTGCAAAAAATATTACTACTTCTAAACAGCGCGAGTTTGAACTTCAGGCACAAACCTTAAAGGCAGAAGAAGCAAGCCAAACAAAATCTAAATTTTTGAGTGTGATGTCTCATGAAATTAGAACACCTATTCATGCCGTTATGGGTATGATTGAGTTACTACTTGATACAGAGCTTAGCCCCGAGCAACAGCAACTTGTTAATTATGCTAACTCTAGCACTGAGATCTTATATGGTCTAATAACTGATGTGCTCGATTTTTCAAAAATCGAATCAGGCACGGTTTCATGTCTAAAAAAACCATTTGATATAAAGCTACTAACTGAAAATATAGTAGGGCAGTTTAATATTATTGAAAAGTCAGATGATATTCTTTTTACAACGCATATCGATGAAAGCATCCCACAATACGTTGTTGGAGATCAGTACCGATTAGGACAAGTATTATTTAACATAATGAGTAACGCGTTTAAGTACACAACACATGGTCAAATAAATTTAAATGTAGTTTTACAAAATGAGCAGCTCGTTTTTGAAGTGAAAGACTCGGGTATTGGTATAGCTAAAAAGCATTTAGATTTAATTTTTAAGCCATTTAGCCAAGTGAATGACAGCATAAACCGCAAAAGTGAAGGGGTTGGTTTAGGGTTAAGTATTTCAAAAAATTTATTGGGCATAATGGGAGGAGACATAACAGTAGATACCCAGCTTGGCTTAGGTAGTACGTTTACTATTTCTATTCCATTTGAAGAGGCCCACACAAGCGATATTGTTGATAATGTAATTTATACACAATCGGCACTGGCTATTTTAGTCGCTGAGGATAACAAAACAAATCAAGTCCTTATTAAGGCGTATTTAGAAAAGCTAAATCATAAAGTTACGCTTGCTAATCATGGGCGTGAAGCGATTGACTTATTTTCGCGTAAAAAGTTTGATTTAGTATTAATGGATATCATGATGCCTGAAATGGATGGTTTAACAGCAGCAGAATATATAAGAGATGAATTAGTCAGCGATGTACCAATTTACGCATTAACCGCTAATGCAGAAAAAGACAATAAAGCATCCTGTTTTAAGGTGGGAATGAATAAGGTGCTTACTAAACCAATTAAATTTCAAGAACTCGAAGCTGCTTTAAAAGGGGTATTTCCACGTTGAAATAACGTAATTGATGTGTAGACACTATAAAAAATAGAACTTAGGATAAGTTAAATTTTATAGTTTACGATGATTTGTATTTTTAGCTTTAGCCCAACCCACTATTTAATTATTAACTTGCTGTTTGCTAATAAATTTATAAGGAATATTATGTTTTTTGCCTTTTTCAGAGTTTTTATTTCAGCCCTTGTTATACCAGTTATACTCATCTTAACTACAACCAAAAGCTATGGGGTAGGATTTGAAACGTTGCCTAAGAAACAATTTAATGTCCTTTTATTCACAAAAAACGAAGGGTGGCATCATAAGTCTAAAACTAACGCCGTTAAAGCAATTGAAGGTTTAGCTAACAAACATCATTTTAATTTAGTTTGGCACGAAGAAAGTCATTATTTTAATGACAAATATTTAGCTAATGTTGATGTCGTGATCTTTTTACTAACCACGGGCGATATTTTAAACACTCAAGAGCAAAAAGCATTTGAGCAATTTATAAAATCTGGAAAGGGGTTTGTTGGAGTTCATAGTGCGTCTGATACTGAGTACGATTGGCCGTGGTATCAAAGGTTAGTAGGGCGCTCTTTTAGTATTCACCCAGTTATTCAAACTGCAGTTTTAAGTAAAGTGGCCAATACTAGCTTTATTGGTTTAAATCATATGCCACAGCAAATGTTATGGACTGACGAATGGTACGAATTTGGTCCAGAACTGAGTAAATTAAACTATTTACTAACGGTAGATGAGCAAAGTTATAATCCACATGTTGACTGGGGCAATAATAAAATAGGTAAAGGTATGGGGGCATTTCATCCAATTTCGTGGTACCAAAACTATGACGGTGGCCGCTCATTTTATACGGCTCTTGGGCATACAAGCGCGGTTTATAACAGTGAGTTTTTGACCGAACATATTTTTGGTGGCATATACTGGGCTGCAACTGGGAAAGGCTTAAATAAGAAGTAATTATCTCACGTTTGAAAGTTTGATGAGCTTCTTTGGCTGTTTATCCTTACAGCAGTTTGATTATTGCTTTAGTTTGGTGAAGTTAAATATGTATGCGGTTTTTATTTATTAGCTTATAAACATTAAACGATGATTTATGCTCTCACTCAATGCTTTGCTGCCGCCTGATAACGTACATATCTGTTCATGGGCTATTTTCAGTATTTTATAACCAAAGCTCCTTTTTCAAATCTAAAGTAATCTATAGCAAAAAACCTCAACGTTACTGTGTGTATTTTGGTGATTTTGCAATTGTGCATTTATAATAACGTAATTTTTTAGATTATATGAACAACCAAAATTTAATTTTTATCAACAGGTTAGGGTTTTTGGCGGCTGAAAAACGCCCGTCTCAATAACTATTGTGAACATTTCTGATCTGTGTGATTGGTTCTTAATAAAGTTTGCCTCGGTTTTAAAACCGAGGCTATGTCATTATAGGTAACGGTTAACAATATTCTCAAGCAGTTCTTGGCGTCCTGATACCTGCTCTGGGTTGATATTTTGTTGATGCACTAAGGCTGAAAGGCTCTCAAGTGATTGCTCACCATTAAGAATGCTTTGACCTAGCTCTTCTTTCCAGCCAGCGTAACGTTTTTCAACAAAGTCAGACAGCTCGCCACCTTCAATCATTGCTGCTGCATTGAGTAATGCTTTAGCCATTGTATCCATACCGCCAATGTGACCGATGAATAAGTCATCACGCTCACATGATTGGCGACGAAGCTTAGTATCAAAGTTAAAGCCACCTGTTGTAAAACCACCGTTCTTTAAGATTTCATAAACGACAAGTGTGCATTCGGCTACATCGTTAGGGAATTGGTCTGTATCCCATCCGTTTTGCATATCGCCACGGTTAGCATCAATACTACCCATAATGCCTTCTGCGCAAGCAACCGCAATTTCGTGATGAAAGCTATGACCTGCAAGTGTTGCGTGGTTCGCTTCAATGTTTACTTTAATTTCGTTTTGTAAGCCATGCTTATGTAAAAAGCCTGCCACTGTTGCTGTATCGTAATCGTACTGATGTTTAGTTGGCTCTTGTGGTTTTGGCTCAATTAATAATGTGCCTTTAAAGCCAATTTTTTTCTTATGCTCTACCACCATTTTTAAAAAGCGTGCGTACTGTTCGCTTTCTTGTGCAAGGTCTGTATTTAGTAGTGTATCGTAACCTTCACGGCCGCCCCAAAGTACGTAGTTTTCACCGCCTAAACGATGTGTAATTTCCATTGCATGTTTAACTTGCGCTGCTGCATATGCATACGTATTAGGATTAGGGTTTGTTGCACCACCTGCACAAAAACGTTTGTTTGAGAATAAGTTAGCAGTACCCCACAGTAATTTTACACCTGTACGCAGCATTTCTTTTTCGATAATGTTTGCTATGTGCGTTACGTTATCGTGACTTTCTTGAAGTGTTTTACCCTCAGGGGCAATATCAACATCATGAAAACAAAAGTAGGGAACGCCTAGCTTTTCGAAAAATTCAAAGGCTACTTTTACTTTTTGTTCCGCAAGTTCTAATTGGTTACCGACAGGTTGGATCCAAGGACGGTCAAACGTACCTTCACCAAAAATATCAAACCCTGTAGAACAAAAATTATGCCAATAACACGCTGCAAAACGAAGGTGCTCTTTCATTGTTTTACCAAGAACGACTTTATTTTCGTCGTAGTAACGAAATGCAAATGGGTTTTTAGAGTTTTCACCCTCAAATTTAATTTTTTCTACGTTTTTAAAAAATTGCTCACTCATGATGTGCTCCATTAATCTTATAATCGTGTATTAAAAGTATGTTTTTAGGCTGTGGTAAAGTGCTTTGTATGTCGTGTATTGCTGTGCGTAAAAGTCTTGCATGATTGGATCTGGCTTAATGATTTGCGTTACTTTGCCGTTAACACACACTTGTTGTGCTGGGAGTTGTGTTACTGCTATTCGGGCAAGTCTTGCAGCGCCAAATGCGGGACCAACTTCTGAGCCTTCTCGGTAAATAAGGGGACGATTAAGTACACTTGCGATGATTTTTCCCCACAGTGGGCTTTTAGCACCACCACCAATGACGGTTACATCGTCAATTTGCGCACCAGCATCAAGCAGTACTTGTTGTCCATCGGCAAAGGCAAAAGCAACGCCCTCCAGTACTGCACGGCCAAGGGCTGCTGCATCGGTATCACTGTCTAAACCAAAAAAAACGCCTTTGGCATCTGGATTATTGTGCGGTGTACGTTCGCCAGTTATATAAGGCAAAAATATTACAGAGCTTGGTTTGCTAAAATCGCATTTGCTTACTTGTTCGAGCAAGGCACCTTCGTTTTCAAAACCAGTTAATTGAGTAGCCCAGGTTAAACAGCTTGCTGCGCTTAATACCACTGACATTTGGTGCCAGGTGTTTTCAATACAATGACAAAAAGTATGTACAGCACCTTCAGGGTTGGGTAGGTATTTTTCGTTGGCAACAAAGTAAACGCCCGACGTTCCTAACGATAAAAACGCTTGTTTAGGTTTTACTACGCCAACACCGGCAGCGCCTGCGGCATTATCGCCACCGCCTGCAACAACGGGTACTTGCTTCATTCCCCATTCTTCAGCAACTTGGGCTGTTAATTTGCCTGTAATTTGTGTGCCCTCATATAGGGTAGGCATGTGTTGCTCTGTTAAGTCGCAAGCACTGAGCATTTTTTGAGACCATACTCTTTTTTCTACGTCTAGCCACAGTGTGCCTGCTGAGTCAGACATATCTGATGCAAAATCACCGGTCATTAAAAAGCGTAGGTAGTCTTTTGGTAATAATACTTTGGCAACTTTTGCGAAGTTTTCTGGTTCAAGCTCTTTTAACCACACCAATTTAGGCGCAGTAAAACCCGGCATTGCTATGTTGCCGGTAATATTACGAGAATTAGGTTCGCGTTTTTCAAGCTCTACACATTGTGCGGCACTGCGCCCGTCGTTCCATAAAATGGCGGGGCGAATAATATTATTGTTTTTATCAAGAAGCGTAGCGCCATGCATTTGCCCAGATAGACCCACAGCCTTTACCAATTTTAGTAATGCAGGGTGAGTATTTTTAAGCTCCTCAATTGCACTACATGTTGCAAGCCACCAATCTGTAGGGTTTTGCTCAGAAAAAAGTGGTGCAGGGCGTGAAACGCTCAAAGATCCACTTGCTTGAGCAAGCAATTGATCTTGCTCGTCTAAAATAATTACTTTTACACCTGAAGTGCCTAAATCGATACCAAGGAACATAATTGATGTACTTAAATGTTGTTTTAGTGTTAGCGCTAACATAGTTGATTTTATATTGTTAAGTCAAGCTAGTTTTTAAAGTATGCTTTATAATCAACATTTAAATTTGTTACATAGTTAGTAGTGATGAATTTCAGAAGTCAAAAAATAAATTAAGGGAATAAATTTAAATTATTGGCTAAAGACGATCTAAACTCATTATATTTTCAAGGGGCTAGAGCAAAAGGCTATTAATTTATTCAAAATTAAATGTAATATGCTGTTCGGGTTTATTTTTAAGTGTGTTAATGAAAAGGTATTTGTTGTATTTTTACTGACTTTGTTGGCGCTAACATCTGTTTTTATTTTGATTCTGTATTAATAGTAATTATTTAAAACACAATGCAAACAATATTAGACTTCGCCATTATGTATAATAAAAAATTAAAGTTAATTATAATAACCGATTGATTGTGAGTAGGTAATAAGAAATGGCCGACCTTAAAAGAGCAAGAATACAAGATGTAGCTGAAAAGGCGGGCGTATCAATGATGACGGTTTCGCGCGTGCTCAACCAAGACAAAAAAGTAAGCGACAAAACCCGCGAAAAAGTAATGGCGGTTGTTGAGCAATTGAACTACAGACCTAATGTGTCAGCTAGGCGCCTTGCTAGCACTAAGTCATTCTTTTTAGGACTGTTGTACGATAACCCAAGTGACTCTTACATAAGCCAGTTTTTATTGGCTGCGCTTAAAAAATGCCGCGCATTGGGCTACCACCTTGTTGTTGACGAAGCGCATAGCGATATTGACAAAACAATTGAATCGGTAAAACAACTTATTGATGTTACACAGGTTGATGGCATGATTTTACTGCCTCCTATGTGCGACAACGAACAGGTTTTAGATGTGCTTACTAAAGCACAAGTACCATTTGTAAGAATAACGCCAGATACAAAATTAAATCGATCACCTTATATTTGCATGGACGATTACCAAGCAGCGTTTGATGTTACAGAGCATTTAATAAATCAAGGGCATAGCAAAATTGCACATATTATTGGCGACACTAAACAAGGTGTAAGCCGTTTGCGTTACCAAGGTTATTTAGATGCACTGCGCTCTAATAAAATAATAACGCCTCCTGAGTATATAGAGCAGGGCAGCTTTACTTATCAATCGGGTATGGAAGCGGCAATGAATTTACTTTCGCTTGATGATAAACCTACAGCTATTTTTGCTGCAAACGATGATATGGCAGCGGCCGTGATCTCAATAGCTCAAAAACAAGGCATTAATATTCCAAGCGAACTGTCGGTTGTTGGCTTTGATGACACGCAACTTGCAACCATAGTGTGGCCAAATATTTCTACTGTAAAACAGCCCATTAATGAAATGGCTGAGCTTGCGATTACTTTACTTGCATCGGGTCAGTATAACGATTTAAGCAATGTAAAAAGCGTAGACTTAAGGCATATTTTAGATTTTGAATTAATAGAAAGAGAATCAAGCTCAGCCAATAAAAACAACTAAATAAGCGACTATTCAGCGTTATGTTGGCGATTTAGAAAAGTTGCTTAAAGTTAGTATTAATACTTTTTTTATGAGGCTCAATCAAAAAGAAGGCAATGCGTCTAATCAATTAACAGAATAGACGCAAAGGGTTGTAGTCCTAAGTTAAATAATTCATGACGGTAAATTATACGTTTTCTAGTTTCGTTCCTTTGGTTTCAGTTACTAAATAAATAACAAAAAGTACTGATATAAAAGCAAAAAAAGCATAGAGTGAATACGCAAGTGCAAGCCCTCCGCCAGCTAGCAGTATCGGAAAGGTCATGGTGACTAAAAAGTTAGCGAGCCATTGAGCAAGTCCTGCAACCCCTAAGCCTAATCCCCTTATGTTATTTGGAAATATCTCGCCGAGCATTACCCACATTACTGGACCCCATGAAAGATTAAAAAAGAATACATATAAGTTGGCCTGTACAAGTGCGGTAAAGCCCCAGTCGCCAAGTTGTAATTGTCCTTGAGGGTCTATAGTGCCGTTAGAAAATGCAACAACTAAACCGACAAGTGAGAAGGTCATGCCTATTGATCCAATTAGTAAAAATGGCTTTCTGCCTATTTTATCTATAAGCGATAAGGTAATGAAACAGGCTACCAAGCTGATTACGCCACTAATAATATTGATAAAAAGCGCATCTGATTCTGAAAAGCCAACTGCTTGCCAGAGTACTGCTCCGTAATAAAACACCACATTAATACCGACTAGTTGCTGTAATATGGCAAGCCCAATTGAAATATAAACTACAGGTTTTAGGCTAAAAGTACCTGCCTGAAATAAGTTAGTTATTTTTGTTTTTTCGCTGTTACCTAATGACTGCCTAATTTCTTCCCACATTGACTTGGCATTTTTAGCACCAAATAACTGTGATAAAGTTTTTAAGCCTGCTTGTTGTTTGTTTTTCATTGCTAAAAAACGCGGGCTTTCTGGAATAAAAAGTAAAGTGACTAAGAACATAGTTGCAGGAACTAGCTCTATCCAAAACATCCATCGCCACGTATCAAAGCCAAACCAAAGTACGTCGGTGGAGTTACCAGATATTTGTACTAATGAATAGTTACTTAAAAAAGAGAAAAATAGTCCTAGAATAATAGCAATTTGCTGAATAGAAGTAAGCGTGCCACGTAAACGTGCTGGGGCAATTTCGCTTATATAAGCAGGTGTTATTATAGAGGCTGCACCTACTGCTAACCCACCAATTAAGCGATAAATTATAAACTCTCCCGACGCCCCTGCAATGCCTGAACCCCATGCACTGATAATAAAAAGAACAGCGGTCGCAAGTAATACCTTTTTACGACCAAAATGGTCGGCACTCTTACCTGCTATTAATGCACCAATAGCACAGCCTAAAAGCATACTTGCTACATTAAATCCTGTTACTACATTGTCTGAGTTAAAAGCACCTATAAGCCCATCAACTGTGCCATTAATTACACCGCTATCAAAGCCAAATAAAAAACCACCAATCGCAGCTACGCACGCAATAAAAAATATACGTATCAAATTCTCATTTTCATTATTTGCTAATTTAATAGATGCACCACTGAGTGTGGGATTTGTTGCTGTATTTTCCATTTTATATTTCCTAAATTTTTATTATTTTTATAAAACAATGTTAGTCACTGTAAATTTATCTTTTGGTATTTTAATACCCTGTCCAGAGCCTACAGTTATAATTAAGCGTCCTTTGTAGGCAACGGCAATGCCTTGCTCATTAATATAAGAGAGTTTATTTTTAGGAATAGTAAATTTAATATCGTTTTTCGATTTGTTTTTTAGGGTAATGTGTTTAAAGCCCACTAATTGCTTATTTGGTGTTTTTATCGGCGCATCAGGCATAGAGACATAAACTTGAACAACATCGTCAGCTGAAAAACTACTTTGGTTAGTAATTGTTGTTGTTAGGTTTAAATCTCCTGAGTCTGCGCTTATTGAATGACGTGTGTTTTTGTATTTCAAGTCAGCATAACTTAAGCCAAAACCAAACGGGTAAAGTACCTCACCTTCATAGTACTTATAGGTACGGTTTTTCATTGAATAATCTTTGAAATCAGGTAGATCAGATACAGACTTGTAAAATGTAATGGGCAATTTACCTGATGGGCTATACTCGCCGTAAAGTAGGCTTACTAGCGCACTTCCGGCTGCTTCACCTGGGTAAAACCCTTGGATAATTGCGTCAATATTTTCATTTTCCCAATTTAATGCCATTGCACTACCGCTCATATTTACAAGTACAATAGGTTTCCCTGTTTGCTTTAGCTTTTTAAGCAAATTAAGTTGGCTTTTAGGTAAATTAATATTGGTGCGATCTCCATGAGAAAACCCGTCTATTTGTAGTGGCATTTCTTCACCTTCAAGATTGGCACTAATGCCACCTACAAATACAATTACATCCGCTTCATTGGCATTATTTAATGCCTGTTCTGTAAGGCTTTGAGGGTTTTTCAACCATGTAAGACTCGCCGTTGGATTAATAACATTACTATGCCAAAAGTGGTTAAATTTAGATTCAGCGTTTAGCTGGTAACTTTGATTTTTTTCAAGTTTTATAGCGCCATTAACACTATGACCATTAATTGTGAAATCAACGTTGTTTGATTTAAAATGGTACTCAGCAGTTTCTTGGGGTTTAATGATTCCGGTCCATTTTACAGCAAATTCTTGTTCTATAGAGTTATCAATAGGGGAGCGCTCCCAGCTAAAATCTAGATTTTTTTCTATTTCACGCTTTACAGGTTGGCGGTCAAAATTACTTGAAGGATAGTATTGTGCAATTAATCCCGGTTGCATTTGATTATTATGATCTAGATGAAAAAAATGTTTTGCTTCAATAGGTTGGTAATGTGTATAAACTTCACCGGTAATACTTGAGCCTGCAGTATATGTAAGGTTATTTTTACCCAAACGTTGTTCAAGTGCTAGTTTTGGTGTTATTGGAACTATTGGCATACCATTGTAGTTGCCTAATAAGATAGCTTCGTTATCAGCATTTGGACCTATAAGGGCTACTTTTTCATTTCCCTTTAATGGTAATACTTGCTCATTTTTTAAAAGTACTAATGATTTTTGAGCTGCTTCTTGTGTTAAAGCTAAATGTTTATTAGAGCCTACAATATCTATAGGAGTGTCTGAATAAGGTACGTTTTCGGGATTGTCAAACATGCCAAGTTTAAAGCGGGCATACATCAATCGTTTTAAGGCTTTATCAACATCTTTTTCTTCTACTAAACCTTCTTTTACTGCTTGCGATAAGTAACTGTATGTATTGCCATGATGATCGCCGCAATTTAAGTCAGTACCGGTTTTAAGGGCCATTGCAGCTGCTTTAGCCTCAGTATTTACGATGTTATGTGACTTTACATCGTAAAAATCTGCAATAGCACCACAGTCCGATACAATATAGCCATCAAAATTAAATTCATCCCTTAGTTTATTTTGAATAAGCTCGTTGTTTCCACAAGCTGGCGTGCCATTTACGCTATTGTAAGCACACATTACAGATGCAACTTTTGTTTGTGCAATGACATCTTTGAATGCAGGGAGGTAGGTTTCAGCTAAGTCTTTCTCGGATGCTGTATAGTCGTCGCTATGCCTTGAAACTTCTGGGCCACTATGTACTGCATAGTGCTTAAGTGTTGCAACTGATTTTAAATATTCAGCATTGTCGCCTTGCAAACCATTTATAAAATTAACTGCAATACGGGTTGTTAAGTATGGATCTTCACCGTAAGTTTCTTGTCCGCGTCCCCATCGTGGATCTCTAAAAATATTAATATTTGGCGACCAATAGGTAAGGCCTGTGTACATAGAACGGTTATTTTCTTCTAAAAAAGCATGATGTTTAGCTCTGCCTTCATCAGAAATTGCGGTACCAACTCTTAACATCAAGTCTTCATCAAATGTAGCAGCAAGACCAATTGCTTGCGGGAAAACTGTTGCTTTCCCCGCTCTTGCAACACCATGCAGCGCCTCGTTCCACCAATTGTATTCTGGTATGTTTAAGCGCTCAATTGCTGGGGATTTATCAAATAGTTGAGCAACTTTCTCCTCTAATGTAAGCCTTGTTACTAAATCGTTTACGCGCTCATCAATAGAGGCTGATTCGTTTAAATACAGTGGAGGGGGCTGCATCGATTGTTCATCGTTATCGCAACCTACTAATACAGCAAATGCTGTAAGTACAAAAAGACTTTTTATATTTTTATTAACCATTGTTATCAACTCTTAATTTGTGTGTGATAAAAATAAATTAACAAAGGAAATTATTAACGTCGTCTAAGTGTAAGTTAAATATGAATTTGAACGTATAGATACACGTATTAACGTAAATTTATACATCTCTTAAAGATAAAAATAGTTAATTTTGTTAATATATTGTTTATTTTAAGCTTTCTTTTTTAAGCTATTGATTTTCATGGTTAATATATCAAGATGACAGTATTTAAACTCAGCGTCATGTTCAAATAAAAACTAATTTTGGCGTTCAAATAGATGTATTTGTGGTTAGTTAGGCGATTTTACCCGCTATTTATCTGATTCTAGTTTTGCATGATAACCACACACACTAAAAGGGTTGAAATTTAAAAAATACGATCAGTACTTTTTGAACTTCAATGAGGGAAATTAGAATGATAAAAAAACAGAACAGTACATTTAAGCTGTCCGTAATTGCATCTGCGATTATTGCAACGTCTTTATCCGGCAACCTATATGCAGCTCAAGAAGATGACAAAAAAAAACAACAAGACGAAGATATTGAAGTAGTAATAGTTCAAGGAACACGTTCAAATTTAATCAATGCACAGAATATGAAACGTGAAGCTGAAACCGTTCTTGATGCTATATCTGCAAAAGATATTGGGTCTCTACCGGATAGAAGCGTCCTTGAGGCAATAACCCGTTTACCGGGTGTTTCTATTGAACGATTTGCTGCTGCAAACGATCCTGATCACTACGGCGTTGAGGGAAGCGGTGTTGTTGTTAGGGGATTAACGCACACACGAAGCGAGTTTAACGGTCGTGATACGTTTACTGCCGATTCAGGGCGAGGGTTAAGTTTCCAGGATGTTCCACCTGAATTAATGGGTTCTGTTGAGCTGTTTAAAAATCAGTCGGCAGATATGATAGAGGGCGGCATTGCAGGCACGGTGAATCTAGTGACGCGAAAACCTTTTGATGCAGAAGGGCGTGTAGTTGCTTTTACACTAGATGCTAGTTACAGCGAATTTGCAGACGAAACAACGCCGTCATTTTCTGGCTTATACAGCGATATATTTGATTTAGACTCTGGCAGGCTCGGCGTACTTGTCAATTACTCAAACTCAGAGTTAAAAGCTCAATCAGACGGTGCACAAATAGGCCGGTACGAGCCACAAAATGAACTGGTTAATGGACAGGCAGTGTTTGTTCCGCGAACAACACGTTTAACCAGAAAAGAAGATGATAG
The DNA here is from genome assembly GCF_057554385.1 of Pseudoalteromonas sp. 4NS20-0020. Classification (NCBI taxonomy): domain Bacteria; kingdom Pseudomonadati; phylum Pseudomonadota; class Gammaproteobacteria; order Alteromonadales; family Pseudoalteromonadaceae; genus Pseudoalteromonas; species Pseudoalteromonas sp. 4NS20-0020. The sequence goes on from NZ_BAAJMI010000003.1 coordinate 282,606, forward strand.
AAAAAGGGAAGGTTTTGCCGGTGCGCTCCAGTTTGAAAACGAAAGCAGAACGTTACTAGCAACAGCTCAATTTATACGTTCTGATTCGTCATTAGCATGGACTGAGCATGCGATTGAAATGGCAGATGATGCTGTAATCAACGATTTAGTTGCTCTTGAAGGAACCGAATTTGAAGTAACAGAACAAGGTTTGTTTGAGTCAGGTTTTATCACATCTAACGCAGGTTGGCGCGGAAATGATGCAGAGCGTCAACCATCTGGCGAGTTTGGTGCTCAGCATGCCATGGTTACCCGCTTTAGAGATCAAGATAATTTAGTTGACGATTATGGCTTTAATCTCAAATATCGACCAAACGATACATGGTCGTTTAATTTTGATGCCCAATATGTTGAATCCACTTCTGAAATTTTTGACTTTTCAATCATGGGAGCAACAAGAGCTGTAGTAGGCATAGAACAAAATGGTAATAATTTACCAGATATCACATTGCTAGATCCGGCTAATAATGACGACGCCGGTTTTTTTACTGACCCAAATAATTATTTTTGGCGCAGTGCTATGGATCATATCTCTGATAATGAAGGTGATGAAGTCGCTTTTGCTGCTGACACTCAATATACCTTTGATAGCGGTTTTTTTACCAGTATTAAAGTAGGCGCTCGATATGCTAAACGCGACCAAACAACACGCCAGTCTACTTATAATTGGGGGTGGTTATCAGAAGCATGGGCTGGTAATGGTAATGCATGGTTTGATGCCGAAGGTGATGAACTTGGTGCAAGCTTAAACAATAGCTATGAGCAAATTACATTTGATAATTTTGCAAGAGGTGGTGTGCTAAACGTAGCATCTGAAGGTGCCTTTTTGTTTCCTAGTGAATCTTTAGTTAAAGATTACGCTAATGCTGAATCAGCGTTTGCATCTTTGTCGCCAAATTGGCAGCGTTTATCAAGCCGCGGTGACACAATAGGTAACTTTTTAAATAACGAGATTAATGAAACCTCTGAAGTTAATAATGCTTTTTACATCAAGGGTAATTTTGAGGGTGAATTAGGCAGCATGTTTTACAGCGGTAATGTAGGACTTCGTTATGTAAAAATTAAAAATGAAACTGATGGTTTTTTAACATTTCCAGATACAGTGGGTGACGTTAATGACCCTTCGGATCCCGATAACTTTTTACCATCTGAACAAGCCGCCTTTGGTAATGCTGGATTTACTGAGCAAACAGCAAGCAGTGAATATACTAATATTTTGCCAAGCTTAAACGTTAAACTTAATTTAAAAGACGATTTAATTTTGCGATTTGGTTTTTCAGAAGCCATTGCATTACCTGATTTAGGAAACTTAAGAAACTTTGTAAGCATAACACCGGAAGATTTGGTGATTACTTATGATGAAAGCTCTGATGATCGACAAATTACTGATGCTCGTTATTCTCGTTATACGGCAAATTCAGGCAATCCATTCTTAAAACCAATGGAGTCGTATAACTACGATTTAGCGCTTGAATGGTATTTTTCTGAGGGAGTGGGGTCACTTACAACATCATTTTTCTATAAAGACATGAGTAACTACTTTATTAATGGTTCAGTGGATAGAGAATTTACTAATAATGGCGCAACACAGGTGGTACAAGTAAACGGTGCTACCAATGGTGATGAAGGTTCTGTGCAAGGGTTTGAACTGGCTTACCAGCAGTTTTACGACTTTTTACCTGGTGCCTTTAGTGGCATTGGTATGCAATTTAACTATACCTATATCGAGGAAGAAGGATCGCCAAATGCAGGGCTATCGCCAGATAAACCTGACTCAACAGAAGGCGATAATGTGGCATTTGAAGGATTACCTCTTGAAGGGCTTTCTAAGGATAATATCAATTTAGTCGCTATGTATGAAAAGTACGGTGTTAATGCGCGTTTGGCATACAATTGGCGTTCTGAATATTTATTAACAAGTAAAGACGTTATAACGCAGCTTCCCATTTATAATGAGGCAGGAGGCCAACTTGATGGGTCTGTCTTTTATAATATCACTGAATCGTTTCAATTAGGTCTTCAAGCCACTAACCTAACTAACGAGGTTGCTCGAACTTCAATGCAAATAGACAATGATAACAATCGAGTGTCTCGCTCTTGGTTTGCCAATGAGCGTAGGTTTAGCATTATTTTGAAAGGTAATTTTTAACCCTCTTAATAAAAGCACGCGTTATTTTTTTATTACGCGTGCTTTATTTTTTTTAGGTAAACATTATGAATGATGCAAATAATATAAAATCGATTGTTATTGTAGGTGGTGGTTCAGCAGGTTGGATGACCGCCTCTGCATTAGCTAAGGTAATTGGCTGCGATAATTGTCAAATCACTTTAGTGGAGTCTGCAGACATAGGTACTGTATCTGTAGGTGAAGCTACAATCCCACAAATTCAATTATTTAATACCATACTTGATATAGATGAAACTGAGTTTATACGTTTTACTAATGCGACGTTTAAATTAGGTATAGAATTTATAGATTGGAAGGAAAAAGGACACCGTTATTTTCACCCATTTGGAAATTATGGCACTAATATGGAGGCACTGCCTTTTCATCACTTTTGGTTGAAAATGCAAAATGATCCTGAATTTTCCGACTTATCTAGCTACTCACTTGCATCGGTTGGTGCGTATGCAAATAAATTTATGCATCCGTCAACTCAGCAAAACAGCGCGTTAGCAGGTATTAATTATGCTTATCATTTTGACGCAACACTTTATGCTAAATTTTTAAGAAATTATGCCACAAGCAGAGGAGTGTGTCGTATTGAGGGTAAAGTTGACGAGGTAAACCTAAACCCAGTTTCAGGGGAAATTGAATCGTTAGTTCTTAATGATAATACGGTATTAGATGGTGATTTATTTATCGATTGCTCTGGTTTTAAGGGCCTACTAATTGAGCAGGCCCTTAAAACTGGCTACGAGGATTGGACTCATTTATTACCGTGTAATAAAGCGATTGCTACGCCGTGTTTATCTAAGAAATTACTTAACCCTTATACTCAGTCTACAGCACAAAGTGCAGGTTGGACGTGGCGAATACCACTGCAAAACCGAGTAGGTAATGGGTATGTATATTCAAGTGAATTTATGGGCGATGATAAAGCACACGCTTTACTTTTAAATACAATTGAATCTGAAGCTTTAGCAGATATTAACCAGCTGCAATGGGTAACGGGTATGCGCAAAAAGAGTTGGAATAAAAACTGTATCGCTATTGGTTTATCAGCAGGTTTTGTAGAACCGTTAGAATCAACCGGTCTGCATTTGATTCAATCGGCGATAGCAAAATTAATGACATTATTCCCTAGTAAAGATTTTACACAGTGTGATATTGATTTATTTAATCAGCAAACTGAGACGGAATATCATCGTATACGTGATTTTATTATTTTACATTATAAACTAACAAATAGAGATGACAGTGAGTTTTGGCGTTATTGCAAAAACATAGAAATGCCTGATTCGTTGAAGCAAAAAATAGAGATGTTTAGTGAAAATGGTCGTATTTTTAGACATGATAACGAGCTATTTAACGAAACATCTTGGCTTGCAGTTATGCACGGTCAAGGGATTAAACCTAAAAGCTATCATCCATTGGTTGATAGGCTATCCCGAGATGAAATAAAGCGTAGGCTTAAAAATATAGAGTCGGTTATTAGCCGCTCTGCTGATGTTATGCCTGATCATGAGGCGTATATTTTAAAAAACTACACGCGCTAGCTTTAGGGGTTTAACTCGAATTTTTGTTTTGGCTTTCCCAATATTCTTTTCTAAATTGAGTGGGTGTTACGCCCACAAGTTTTTTAAAAAATGTATTGAAAGTTGCTTTGCTGTTAAATCCTGCTTTATCCATAATGTCTAACATGGTCACTGTTTTATTTTCTTCTAAAAGTAACAGCCGTTTACTTTCTTCAACTCTGTAATAATTTATAAACTCAAAAAAGTTTTTACCAAAGTGCCTATTAATTATAGATGACAAGTTTCTTGCTCCCATACTTAACTGACTTGCTAGGTTATCAAGTGTGAGTAAATGGTTTAAATAAGGCTTATTTTGTAGCAAATAGCTTTCGATTTTTTGTATTTTTTCGGGTTCAAACGAATCTGGAGCTTTATGTTGTTCAGCTGTTAGTTCATCGTCAATACCCTGAAATATTCTTGAATTACCAGCACTAAAGTAGATTAAGCTTGTGATTAATAAAAGAATTGCATAATTAGCTGTAAGCCCAAGTAATTCATGGTCAACTAGAATACCTATCTCGTAAGACATAATAATACCCAAAGAGACAAATATTGAATTTAGGTGCACAACTAAAAAACCAATCACAAGGAATTTAAGCCAAGTTAGGTCGACACTCTCAAGCTCTGCAAACTCATTTTTAATGTTTTTTTGGTATTTTTGTAACTCTAAAAAACATAAAACGCTAATTGAAAATCGAAAGCACTCCCGAAAAAAATAAATAGCTCGGTCAATAAATGCTGTGGTTTCAATTGTGTCATTTTTAAGTACATTTAATTTGATGCTATTTTCTATCATAAGCCAATCAACAGTGAAATAAGCGGCATAAAAAATGAATGGTATGAATAATAGCGAATCGTGTTTTTTTAGCTGATAATTTTTGTTAACTAACGATTTGATATAAAGCAGAAGCAAAGGGACTTCCAACCAAAAAGCTAATCCAAATGTGTAAAATAGATTGGGTGATAAACTTAACGCAAACGCTCGAAATGCCTCACCAAAGTTAATAAGGTTATCCGTAGGAATTGCAGCTTGAGTTAATAAAAAGCAGGCAAGTAAATAGTTACTAAGTTTATTACCCTTTTTTAATGTTACTAAAAATACACTAAATGATAAGCATATAAAAATGGTAAAAATTAAAGCGAGATCGTGAGTGTTAAAAAGTACTTCTTTCACAATTTAATACACCTTTATTAAAATTTTTGTTTGGTACACGTGTGTTCTCATTGTCGTTGTATGTTATCTAATAATCTTTAATATTTGAAATAGCCGGGCGTTCAAATAGAGTAAATTGCGTGCATTTATACGCTTAAAACCTCTATTTGAACGACATTATGCTGCATTTGTTATAAAACTGTTTGCCACACTAACAAAGTATCAGGTTATTAGATTAATGAAATTAACTTATTCTTCATTTTTACTTGGCTCTTTTATGAGCGTTGCGTCTGTTAACACAGTTGCTAAAAACGATATAACACTTTGGCCAACTCTTGAACCAGCAATAAAAAAAAATGCAGAGTTGGAAACACGTATTACTCATTTAATAAGCCAAATGTCACTAGAACAAAAAGTGGGACAAATGGTACAAGCAGAAATAACCTGGGTAACGCCTCAAGATGTAAAAAAATATCATTTAGGATCGGTTTTGAATGGTGGTGGAACATTTTTACACAATAACCGTAATGCGAGTGTATCTGATTGGGTGTCTTTTATGGACGAGCTTTATTTAGCCTCAATGGATACATCACAAGGCGGTTTAGCTATTCCCGTTACATATGGCATTGATGCAGTACACGGCAATAACAAATTTATTGGTGCTACTTTATATCCACATAACATTGGATTAGGTGCAACACGTAACCCAGATTTAATTTATAAAATTGGAGAAGCCACAGCGAAAGAAGTTTTACTTGCAGGTATAGACTGGACATTTGCCCCAACACTTGCCGTCGCAAGGGATGATCGATGGGGGAGAACCTACGAAAGTTATTCTGAAGACCCTGAAATAGTTGCCAGCTATGCTAAAGAGGTGATTGAAGGCCTTCAGGGGAAAGTAAACACAGCTAACTTTTTAGATGACGATCATATTTACTCTACCGCAAAGCATTGGGTCGGTGACGGAGGCACCTATCAGGGCATTGATCAAGGTGACAACCAAGAAAGTGAAAGTGATTTAATTAAAAATCATGCGGCGGCATATTTGCCAGCTCTTAAAGCCGGTGTGCAAAGTATAATGGCCTCGCATAATATGTGGAATGGCTTGCGCTTACACGGCAGCAAATATCTCCTTACCGATGTTTTGAAAACGCGACTTGGTTTTGATGGTTTTATAGTGGGTGATTGGAATTCGCACAGTAAAATACCCGGATGTAGCAATGATAGCTGTCCGCAGGCTGTTAATGCCGGACTAGACATGTTTATGGTTGTAGAAGATTGGAAGGCTTTTATAGGTAATACAGTAGAGCAGGTTAAAGATGGAATTATCCCTGTTGAACGTATAGACGATGCAGTTAGACGTATTTTACGCGTTAAAATACGTTCGGGGCTATTCGATAAAGGGCTTCCATCAACACGTAAATATGCTAACCAAAAACAATTATTAGGTGCTCCTGAGCACAAAGCAATTGCTAGGCAAGCAGTTAGAGAATCGTTAGTGTTGTTGAAAAATAATAATAACCTTTTACCACTTAACCCAAATAGTGAGGTATTAATTGCGGGTGATGGTGCTGAAAATATGAGTAAGCAAACGGGTGGTTGGACAATTAACTGGACAGGCGAAGGTAATGTTAAATCTGATTTTCCAGGGGGAACGTCAATTTTTGATGGTATAAAGCAAGCGGTAAACAAAGCGGGCGGCAATGCAGTGCTAAGCCCTGATGGTAGTTTTGATGTAAAACCAGATGTTGCCATTGTTGTGTTTGGTGAAAATCCGTATGCAGAGTGGATTGGCGATCTAAAATCAATTGCTTATCAGGCTCATTCTCACCGTGACGCCAAATTAATCGAGTCATTGAAATCACAAGGTATAAAAGTTGTATCAGTGTTTTTATCGGGCAGACCTTTATGGGTAAACAGAGAAATCAATGCATCAGATTCGTTTGTAGCAGCTTGGCTACCTGGTAGTGAAGGTGTTGGTGTAGCTGATGTTTTGTTTAAAGATAATGAGGGCAATATTCAATTTGATTTTAAAGGCAAGCTTTCCTTTTCATGGCCTAGATATGCATCACAAGTTGTATTAAATCGTTACGATGAAAACTATGATCCACTTTTTGCGTATGGATTTGGGTTAACCTATAAAGATAATGTGATGCTTAATAAATTAAGTACAAAGAATGACTTTATTTTTGAAACACCTGTCAACACCCCTTATCAAATAATGCAAGGAAGAGCGAAAGGGGACTGGAATTATCAATTGCAGTCGGGTGGACAAACAAAAGACATCCACACGCCATCAGGAAATATTAAAGGCTTAACGATGATTGAAGCCGATAAAAATATTCAAGGTGATGCAAAAGAATTTACGTGGAGTGGTGCTAATAATGCTTCTGTACTGATTAGCTCATCCTGGTACCGAGAAGATCTATCTCAATATTTGATCAATAAAAGCGCGCTAACGTTTGATGTGAGAGTCGAAACCCCTCCTAGAAATGAACTTTATGTTCAAATGGGATGCGCAAAAGGTAAATGCGCAGAGCTGAATATTTCGCCCATGCTAAAAGAGTTTAAATTGAACACCTGGAATACCGTTTCTATAGATTTATTATGCTTTGCTAAAAGTGGAGTGGAGTTTGAACGCTCGAGTGCCCCCTTTGTGTTAACAAGCGAAGGCGCAGCTAAAATACGAATTGCTAATGTTCAATTTGAACCCAATGCACAAAAAATGGCCACTTTAAAGTGCAGTGAATAATAAACAAGAGCACTTATTATAACTCAATAGCAAGTGCTCTATTTTTTGCTTCGACATTATTTATATGAAAGGGTCATATGAAACATATTATTTTATCGTTACTGCTACTGAATGTGCTTGCTCTGACCTCTTGCTCGGTATTAGTAAAAAAAAATCCTAGTAAATTAAGTAAGTTATCCTCAAATCAGCAAATTGCAATTAATCAATTAGGCTACTTAAATAAAAGTGAAAAAATTGCTGCAATACCGAACGTAACAGCTTCGCAATTTGATGTAATTAATGCGAAAACGAACAAGGTGGTTTATACCGCTCAGTTGAGCGCAGCTAAAATATGGACTCTTTCTGGCAATGATGGTCACAAGCTTGCCGATTTTTCTGAAGTTGTCACGTCGGGTCACTATTTTTTGCGTGTAAAGGGTGTTGCAGATTCTTCATTATTTCGAATTAGTGATGATGTTTATGATTCACTTAGTAAAGCCGCTTTAAGATATTATTATTTGAACCGCTCTAGTACTCCTATTGAAGAGAAGTTCGCGGGAATTTATGCAAGACCAATGGGTCATAAAGATGACATTATTGGCTATCATCCCTCTGCTGAGCCTAGGTACAAAGGCAAACGAATAGACTCACAAAAAGGATGGTATGATGCAGGCGACTATGGCAAGTATGTTGTTAACTCAGGTATTAGCACTTATACACTGCTTGCAGCGTTTGAACATTACCCTGATGTTTATAAAAAACAAACCCTAAACATACCTGAATCTGAAGATAACGTTCCTGATATTATAAACGAAGCCCTATGGAATCTTGAATGGCTGATCACTATGCAAAGCGATGATGGGGGTGTATATCATAAGCTAACAACTCGTGAATGGCCAGGGAATGAAATGCCACATGAAGATCAACGCCCACGCTTAATAATAGGGAAATCAACAGCAGCAAGCCTTAATTTTGCAGCTACGCTTTCCATGGCTAGCCGGGTGATTGAACCTTACTACCCCAATAAGAGTAAGCAATATTCAAATGCAGCCGTAAAAGCATGGCGTTGGGCGCTTTTAAACCAAACACAATATTATGAGCAACCAAGTGATATTAAAAGCGGTGAATATGGAGATCATTATTTAAAGGATGAATTTGCTTGGGCCGCTGCAGAGTTATTTATAACCACTAAAAATAAAAACTTTTACACTATTTATAAAGAGATAAATATTGATTACGTGGCTCCAGCGTGGCGAAATGTATCGTACCTTTCTTTGAGTAGTTTGCTGTTTAAAGCAAAGGACTTATTGTCTAAACAAGAATACGAAGCCCTTAAAATAAAGCAAAATGACTTAGCTGATATATATTTAAACCAACATAAAAGCAGTCCATACAATGTTGCTATGCAAAAATCAGACTTTGTATGGGGGAGTAACTCAGCCGCGTTAAATAAAGCGATGGTTTTGCTACAAGCCGCTCAGATAAATAAAAATAACGATTATAAAAATGCAGCTCATGGACTTGTCGATTATGTATTAGGGCGAAACCCTACGGGGTACTCTTTTGTTACTGGGTTTGGCACTAAAACACCTTTGTATCCACATCATCGAATTTCACACAGTGATAATGTTGTTGCACCTGTACCAGGAATGCTTGTAGGTGGCCCTCATTCAGGACAACAAGATAATTGTAACTACTTATTCAATGAGCCAGCAAAATCATACGTTGACGATTGGTGTAGCTTTTCAACTAACGAGGTTGCGATTAATTGGAATGCGCCACTTGTGTATGTACTTGGTGCGCTCTCTGACTAGCAACTTTATAAGTTTTAATTTGCACAACTCAGTTGATTCTATTTATTGACCCAAGGAAAGCGCTATAAAAGTAGGGAGAAGATTTTCTTGAGTTTATATTTTTTGAATTGGTACGACTGAGTGGATTCGAACCACCGACCCCTACCATGTCAAGGTAGTGCTCTAACCAACTGAGCTACAGTCGTACAATTTGAGGTTCTTAAATATAACTTATTCAATAAATCAGAATAAATTTGGTACGACTGAGTGAATTTGAGTTACTGACCCTTGGACCGGGTGGTCAAGAGTAGGTAGTGCTCTTTCCTTCAATTATACATTTCATTAATATTGGTACGACTGAATGGATTTGAGTCACTGACCCTTGGACCGGGTGGTCAAGAGTAGGTAGTGCTCTTTCCTTCAATTATACATCTGATTAATATTGGTACGACTGAGTGGATTCGAACCACCGACCCCTACCATGTCAAGGTAGTGCTCTAACCAACTGAGCTACAGTCGTATTACTATATTTAAGTAAGTGTTAATTGCTTAACAACGGCCGCTAATATATAGCGTGGCGGTTGGTGAATCAAGCACGTTTCGTGTTTTTAGGTTTATTTGCCGTTTTTTTATTCATATTGGGCTGATTTCACACGTTTTATAAAACTCTTGCCACCAAATAACATGCTGTTTAGCTGAGCTTTTCAATTGATTTAATAAATTGGTATTTGAGTTTGCTTTAATCAGCTGATTAATTTCATTAGTTGTTACACGTTCTTGGTACCACAGTTGATTTAATAAAGGCTGAAGCACTTCAAGAAAACCAATGAGTTGTGCTTGGTAAGGCTGAATTTGTGAAAGATAGTACTTTTGAAATATATTATTCATTATTTTAGCTTTATCTTTGTTTTTACCCACTGGACATAGGGTGCTTAAATTGATGTTATGCACCAACCCCGTGGCGATTTTATTTAGCCTTATTTGTTGCCTGACAGATTTAATTAATGATTGATTAAACCTATATTTATTAAGCGTTTCGAGTGCTTGGTAAATTGCATCTGTGTTTATTTCGGCAAATTGAGCCTGAGCTAATTGCGCTTTAATAGCAGTCAGTTTACGCATAGCCTCAATTGTGTCGCTAAAGCCTGCGGGTTCTTTACTTAATTCTGAAGCGGTTAGTGACCACGTGCGGTTAAGCTCTGGTTCCTCTATTAGGGCTGCATTAAAGTAATGTAGTAAATCAGCTTGTTTTTGATTTTTTGCTTCATGTATTTTTTTATACGTTACTGAGGATTCATCGAGCGAGGCTAAGCAGCTGTTGGCGTGTTGAATAAAGTCTATTTGATATTTTAAACGCCCTGCAGCGGTTGCTGTTTTACCCAGTTGGTTATTGTGCTCACTTATCACCACATTTAAATTGCAGCTGCTGATCCCGGCAAGCTCAACTATACCCAGTGTTATTTTATTGTTGTTGAGTTCGGTTAACGGGTTTAATTTGAGTGAATTAAGCGCTGGGAGGTCTTCTGATTTGTTGTCGGTTATATTTTCAAGGCGTTCTATGTAGGTATTGTTTGTATTGCTAGGGGCCTCTGTGCAAGCACTTAGCATAGTAACGGTTAATATTAGTAGCACGCATACTAATACTAACTGCTTTATGTTATTTAAATTAAGCTTGTTGGCTAATAAATGGTTCATGTTTAAAGCGCTTACTAACGGTTATCATTAACAAAATGGCTGCAACGGTGAGCCCGACAATTATACCAATCCAAAATCCGTGCGGCCCCATTGCCGGCACAATTATATCTGTTCTTGCCAATACGTAGCCTAAGCTAAAGCCGATTAACCAATACGAAATAAACGTGATGTAAGAAATAGGGGCTGTGTGTTTTAATCCTCTTAAAATGCCATTTGCTGCAACTTGCAAGGCATCGGGTAGTTGATAAATACAGGCTAAAATCATAATTGAGGTCGCAAGGGCAATAACCGCAGGGCTGTCTGTGTATAGCTGGCTTATCACATCACGACCTATAAATGTTATAAACGCTAAGAACAGTGCGATTAATATAGCCAGTAGATAACTTGTCGATACGGCTATTTTTAACTGATCGAACTTATTCTGGCCATACAAGTTACCAATTCGAATGCTAATGGCAATAGAGAGGCTTAGCGGCATCATAAACAGTAACGCGGTAACACTTGCTGCAATTTGATGGCCTGATACAGCAACCGCTCCTAAATGGGCAATAAAGAGTGGAATACATGCAAAAAGTGTTACTTCAAAAAAGGTAGCCAAAGAGATAGGAATACCTAATTTTGTAATAGTGGCGATAGTCGTTATATTTGGTTTTTCAAACGGTGTGAGCAGCCCTTTGGCATCTATCTTTTTACTCATTTGGCAATAAGTGACCTGTGCTAATGCCATTACTGTTAGAACAATAGCTGTTGCTATACCACAGCCAGCTCCGCCATAGGCGGGAAGGCCAAATAAACCATTTATGAAAATGTAGTTAGCAGGAATATTAACGGCTAATCCGAGTAAGCTAATATAAAAGGCCGGTTTTGTCATGCCCATGCCTTCGGTCATGTTTCGGTAGGTTGTAAAAAATAAAAATCCAAACACTCCCCATTTAACAAATTGAATATAGTCGAAAGCGAGGCTCGCAATAGCCGGGCTTGTATCTAGCTGTAATATAATAATGTTGGCCAAGTAGGCAATACTAAAGCCTGTAATACACAGTAAAACGGTTAAATATAAAGCTTGTTGAAAATAGTGGCTTATGCCTTTTTTGTCATTGGCGCCGGCAAATTGTGCAATTATGCCAGTTAATGCTAACAAAATACCTTGCAACGCTAAAAGTAGTGGGTTCCAAATACCAGTAGCAATAGAAAGCGCAGCTAGGTCGGTAGGGCTGACCTGACCTGCCATTATGGTGTCGACCACCGACATTAATATAAGGGTAACTTGTGCTAAAAAAACAGGCAGCGCGAGAGAAAGTAAACGCTTAGCTTCCCAATTACAAAAGGTCATAAAAACAGCTATTTAATGAGTAAGGCTGTAATTGTAATCTATTGTCTTTGAAATAAAAATCTAAGGAGTGAATGATTTTATAATTCGATACGTTAAACTATTACTTTGTCATAACTTAACGAGATTTTATGTTTACAGGTATAGTACAAACTCAAGCTACTGTGGTGTCTAAAACCCATAATGAGGGTGTGTTACGTTTAGTGGTGTCGGTGAGCGATGACTACGTAAAACACCTAGATTTAGGAGCCAGTATTGCGATTAATGGGTGTTGTTTAACAGTAGTAAAAGTTGAGCTAAGTAACCAAGATGTAGTCGCGCAAGTTCACTTTGACGTGATTGACGAAACACTTCAATTAACTAATCTAGGGCTTCTTGAGCTGGGCAGTTTAGTAAATTACGAGCGCTCTGTTACTTTTGGCACCGAACTGGGTGGGCATATTGTATCGGGACACATTCACTGTTCGGCTAAAATAAATCAAGTAATTAATACTCAAAGCAACTGCAAAATTCAGGTAAGTTTACCGGTAAAGTGGCAAAAATATGTATTGTACAAAGGCTTTGTTGCCATTAATGGTGCTAGTTTAACAGTAGGCGAGATTGACGATCAGGGCTTTTGGTTGCATTTAATTCCAGAAACATTAGCAATTACAAACTTAGGTAAAGCGCAAGTGGGTGATGAGCTAAATATAGAGGTCGATCAGCAAACTTACACTATTGTTAACACCGTAGAAAACTACCTGCGTCATCAAAATTAAAAAATTTGTTCGTCGTCACTGTCTACGTGTAGCTCTAATTTATTGTGTGCATGGTCTATGTGCATATTTAAATGGATTGGGTTGCAACAGGCAGTGCAGTCTTCAATATAGTCCTGATCGCCCATGCTGGCATCTAAATCCAAATGAATGTGGTGTCCGCAAAACGGGCAGCTAATACGTTGTGATAAAAAGTCTTTCATAATCACTCCAAATACAAATAACTTAAGCAGAGCTTGGAATGTTTTTATTCTAACCACGGCTTAATGACGTAAAACTGAACTCCTTAGAACCCTTTAAATATAGTCTGTTTAGCGTGTTATGACAGTTTATTTACACTTATTGCATTAGCTTATCGATATGTTGTTTAGCTTCAGTAAGATAGTGTCCAGCAAAAATATTTGCATGATTTAAAATAGGGTATAGTTGGTAAATATGTTTACGTTTTTGATAGCTTGGTTGAAGGGGGTATTGCTTATTATAGGCAACATAAAATTCGTCGGGTAGTGGCGCCAATAGCTCGCTCATTGCTATATCCACTTCCCGATCACCATAATAACAAGCGGGATTGAATACGGTCGGTACTCCTTTTAAAAAGCCCAAGTTGCCTCGCCAAAAATCACCATGTAACAAAGATGGGCTCACAACATGACTATGTAGTTGTGCTTTAACTTCATTAATTATGTGCTCGGGTTTGGCAAATTTAATGCCTTTTTCGGCTAATAGTTGTAATTGCCATCCTATGCGTTCTTCGGCAAAAAACACATCCCACTTTTTGTGCCAACGATTTGGTTGAACGGTGGTAGCTAAGTGATTATCTATATCAAAGCCAAACATTGCCTGGTCATGCTTTTGGTGCATTTGCGCTAGTTGAGAGCCCATTTTTTGCCATTGGCAATAGGGCTGCTCATCAAGCTCTAACCACGAAAGTACGATAAATGAAAATTCAATGTTAGCACCTGATGTAATGCAAGTTGGAACACTAAAATAACTATTATTAGCAAGCATCTGTAAGCCCCTTGATTCACTTTCTAATCGCTCAAGCTCGCTTTTGAGCGCAATTTTAACAAAGTAGCTTTGTGTGCCATTGCTTATATGAAAATATTTATCGGTTGTTGTGCTTTGCAGTTGTCGCTTTTGTGTGTGTTTAAAGTCAGTATTTGTAGCTTGGCTAATGTGCTCGTTAATTGCTTTCCACATAATAGTTGCTCGTATTTTATACAGACACTTAAACTATGGCAAAAAGGGATTAATTTAACAAACTAAACGTTGTAAAATTAGCGAATGTGTCGCACAAAGTGACGCTAACTGTAATGGAGTAAAAATGAACAAAAGTTTTATAACCAATTTACTAGCAAGTATTTGTGTAGCTGCAGGATTGATATTTGATCAGCCAGTAGTTTTGTCGGTGGGGTTATTTGCACTTTCTGGCGCAGTGACCAATTTATTGGCTATTCATATGCTATTTGAAAAGGTGCCGTTTTTATATGGGTCTGGTGTTATTGCGCTCAAGTTTGAGAGTTTTAAAGTTGCTATACGAAACCTAATACTCACTGAGTTTTTCTCCGAACAAAAAATTAATAATTTAATTAACAAGGCGCAGCCTAATATCGACTTTGAACCGATCATTAGTAATGTTGATTTAAATCCAGCTTTCGATAATTTACTCGAGGTTATAGAGCAATCGCAATTTGGTAGCATGCTGGGTATGTTTGGAGGCACTGCTGCAATAGAGCCAATGCGTGAAAAATTTATTGAAAAAATGCAACTTTCGTTGGCACAAATTTCTCAAACAGAGAACTTTAAAGCGTTAGTAACGCAAACGCTTTCACAAGGAAATAGTGCTCAAGGGTTGCACAGCACAGTACTTAAACTTGTTGATGAACGCCTTGATGAATTAACCCCTAAAATGGTGAAAGAAATTATTCAAACAATGATACGCGAGCACTTAGGTTGGTTAGTTGTTTGGGGCGGAGTATTTGGCGGTTTATTTGGTTTAATTGCGGGTGTTCTTTAAGCAATAAAATTAATAATAAAACTAAGCAGGTTATAGTTATGCCTGCTTAGCTATAACGTTTAAGCATGTTATTGCGGAGACGAAATAACAATGATTTCAGTTGACGACACCTTTGCTAAATCTTTAATTGAAGTGCGAGTACTGCTTTCAATATTTAAGTAATTAGCACTTTTATCTAAATTATAACGCGCTACAAAATCACCCATAGGTAAGTTATTACACGTTAGTTTATTGTTAATAATGCTTTTTTTAACGTTCAATGACTGCTGTGTTTTGCGAAGTACATATGCTCTATTAGACGCAACAGCCATACAAATTTTTGTGCCTGGCGTTGAGTCGGCTGCTACAAATTGTGTTGCTGATACAGGTGCTGCTAATGCTGCACTACCAATTACAAGTGTTGTACATAATGCTGTTTTAAATGTATTCATTTTACTTTTCCTCGTTGTTTGCGGTTGCAAGCTAATTATTAAACTAATTAATTAAAAAAGCTGTTAACCAAACGCAACAAGCTGTAAGCAAGTATGTTTAATGTACACACTTACTTATAGGCTCATGAAAAAGCATATTTTAAGTGTGTTTTTTGACACACTTTCATAAAAATAATTTATTGATACTGACATATTTTTTTAGGCTGGTATTATCGCCCCATAAATTGATGTGTAGATTTTTAGGATAAACAGTGAGTAAAGCGTTAGCCAGTTATTATCAACAAGCCTATGCCTGCGAACAACAACATTTTAATCAGTGTTTTTATTGTGGCTGCGAAGCAACTGAACGCGATCATTGTCCGCCTCTTCATATGCTGCAAAGTATTATTGATTTAGGCGAGGATGCCGACTTTATTTCAATTCCTGCTTGTTATGAATGTTATGCGTTATTACATAACGAACGACTAATGACTATTGACGAGCGCTTTACCAAAATTAAAAAAAAGCTGTCTAATAAATACGCCAAAGCACTGCGTGTCTATAATATGTGGGAAGAAAACGAATTAAGTGACATGAGTGATGAGTTTGCTCATAGTATTCAGGCCGGTATGAAATTAGGAAAAGAAGCCGCAGAGCGATTGGCATTTACAGGTTTTAGTTACGCCACTGAAGAGGCACGTGTCACAGTGCGCGAAAAAACCAAAGAGTTTGATGTAGAAGGTAACGTTTTTACCGATTTTAAAGACGCACTGAATTTCTGCATTACCTCTTTAAATGTGCAAAAAAGTGACTTTTATAAAATTTTAGTTGAAGACTACAACGGCGATTTTAACAAAGCCCTTAGTCAGTACCGTCATCGCCACGACAAGGTAACAGCGGCTAAAGATGGTAATACTCTTATTAAAGATTTTTCTAAGTTACATAAGCAAAATTCAGATTTTGTAACCCGCACGGTCAAACATTTTATCAGCAAAGATCCGTCACTCACCACAGAGGGCGCACTAGAAAAGCTATATAACAATTATATAAAAAAATAATCACGTAAATTCATCTTAATTTACCGCGTTTTCACCTGTTTTTTTAGCTTTATGCCCAAGCTTTCGCTAAAGTATTAAAAAAACAGGAGAACCCAACAACATGAATAAATTTGCTCCCTCTTTATTAGCAGTTGGCTTAGCCGCTGCACTTGTAGGCTGCCAAGAAAATGGCCCGCAAGATGATAAGATTACTATTAACAAAAACCCATACCCAAGTACTTACACGCCAATCTCTGCAACAAGCACACTCATCACAAACGCGACTGTTCTTACAGGGACTGGCGAACGCCTAGATGACGCTGATGTACTATTGGTCGATGGTAAAGTACAGCAAGTAGGTAAAGACTTAGCTGTAAAAGCAGACACAACTATTGATGCACAAGGTAAATGGGTAACACCAGGTATTATTGATGTTCATTCACATTTGGGTGCCTATCCAAACCCATCGGTAGAATCACATCAAGATGGTAACGAAATGACCAGCCCAAATACGGCCGAAGTGTGGGTAGAGCACTCTGTTTGGCCGCAAGATCCAGGATTTAACCGTGCGCGCGAAGGCGGTATTACCTCGTTACAAATTTTACCCGGCTCTGCTAATTTATTTGGCGGACGTGGTGTAACACTTAAAAACGTGCCTGCGCATACAATGCAAGGAATGAAATTTCCTGATGCACCGTATGGATTAAAAATGGCATGTGGTGAAAACCCAAAACGCGTATATGGTCGTAAAGGTGTATTGCCTTCAACACGTATGGGTAATATGGCTGGTTACCGCACTGCGTGGATTGGCGCGCAAGAATATAAGCGAGCATGGGATAAGTACGATGCAGAATACGCAGAAGGTAAAAACCCTGAAGCCCCGAATCGCGATATAAAGTACGATACATTACGCGGCGTTCTTGAAGGCGAAGTAATGATCCACAATCACTGTTACAAAGCCGAAGAAATGGCGATGATGATTGACCTTTCTAAAGAATTTAATTACCACGCGGGTACGTTCCATCACGGTATTGAGGCATACAAAATTGCAGATTTGTTAGCTGATAATGGCTCGTGTGCTGCATTGTGGCCAGACTGGTGGGGCTTTAAAATGGAAGCCTACGACATGGTTCAAGAAAACGTTGCCATTGTTGATGCGGTTAAAAACTCGTGTGCCGTTGTTCACTCAGATTCAGACACAACCATTCAACGCTTAAACCAAGAAGCGGCTAAAGTAATGTACCGTGCTAATGAAAATGGCTTTGATATCTCAGAAGAGCATGCAATTAAGTGGATCACCACTAACGCAGCAAAATCATTAGGTATTGACGATAAAACAGGCTCGCTAGAGGCAGGTAAACAAGGCGATGTGGTTATTTGGAACCAAAGCCCGTTTAGCGTTTACGCAAAAGCTGAGCAAGTTTTTGTTGATGGTGCAAAAGTTTATGATAGAAACGATAGCACTTATCAGGCAACCAGTGATTTTATGTTAGGTCAAAAATAAGGAGCACCCAGAATGAAAAATTTATCACGTTCGTTTTCGCTATCTCTGGTTGCTGCCGGATTACTAGCCTCTGGTGCTGTAAATGCACAGTCATTGGCTATTATTAATGCAACTATCCATACATCAACAGAGCAAGGCGTATTAAAAGGCGCAAGCATTGTTATGGATAACGGTAAAATTACAGCTATTAACCCGGCAGAAGTAAGTGCTGATGAAATTATTGATGCCAATGGTAAAATTGTTACCCCTGGATTCATTGCAAGCAATAACCAACTTGGTTTAGTTGAAGTGGGTGCGGTTGCAGGCTCTCGCGATGCGGGTGACGACAAAGCGGGTATAGATTTTGATGTGAGCCTTGCATATAACGCACATTCAAGCTTAATACCTTATGCACGTAAAGGCGGCGTTACACGAGATGTAATTACCCCTTATGGCGGCGATAGTATTTTTGCAGGTTTGGCTAGTGTGGTTGATTTAAGTGGCAGCCTTGAAAGTGACGTTCAAAAACAAGCAGCGTTAGTTGTGCATTTAGGTGAGCGAAGAAAAGGCTCGCGCGCTTTTACACTGCAAACATTAATTAATAAGCTAGATGCCCATCAAACTAAATTGAGCAAAAAAGATAAAAAAGACGACGATAAACCAAGTACTGAAGACAAAGTAATGGCTAAAGTACTTTCTGGCGACATGCCATTGGTTATAAGCGTATCGCGTGCTGCTGATATTATTGAGCTTATTAAAGTGAAAGAGCAATTTGGTGTTAACTTAGTACTAAGTGGAGCACAGGATGCTGTTGTTGTTAAAGAGCATATTGCTAAAGCTAATATCCCAGTAATTATTAGCGCTATGGACAACTTACCAGGAAGCTTCGATTCTTTACACGCTAATTTAAATAATGCAGGTTTACTTGAAAAAGCCGGTGTTAAAGTACTTTTAACGGTTGGTGGAGATGCAAGTCACAATATTTATCAGCTTCGCTATGACGCAGGTAACGCTGTATCTTATGGCATGAGCCAACAAGGTGCACTGAAAGCTGTTACATCAAATGTTGCTGACGTATTCGGTATTAATGCGGGCAGTATTGAGGTGGGTAAAGCCGCTGATGTAGTGATGTGGACTAACGATCCGTTTGAAATAAGCAGTAACGTAAGTCGTATGTTTATTAATGGCACTGAGGTGTCTACACAGTCTCGCCAAGATAAATTACGTGACCGTTATACTACTGATTCAAACATGCCAAGAGCTTACACTAAGTAAATAGTAAGCGTTATATCAACCCGACAATTGGGATTTCATTAAGCGAGTTGATATTAACTTTAAAAGGTTGCATTAAGCGGCCTTTTTCATAGGCGTAAAAAAACCGCTTACTTTTAAAGGTAAGCGGTTTTATTTTTACTATTTATTACACTAATTTAGCAAGGATATCGTTAAATGTAGTGCTTGGACGCATTGCTTCAAAAGCGGCTGCGTCGTTAGGCTGGAAGTAACCACCTAGTTCAACTGCTGGGCCTTGAGCATCGTTTAATTCGTTTACGATCGCGTCTTTATTTGCCTCTAAATCGCTCGCAATTTGAGTGAACTGTGCTTTAAGTTCGCTATCATCATTTTGCTTAGCAAGTTCTTGAGCCCAAAATAAAGATAAGAAGAAATGAGAACCACGGTTATCGATTTCTTTAACTTTACGTGAAGGCGATTTGTTTTCAGCAAGGAAAGTACCCGTCGCTTTATCAAGCGTATCTGCAAGTACTTGAGCCTTGTTGTTACCTGTAGTTACACTTAAATGCTCTAGTGATGCTGCAAGTGCTAAAAACTCACCTAAAGAATCCCAACGTAAGTGGTTTTCTTTTTCAAACTGCTGAACGTGCTTAGGTGCAGAACCACCTGCGCCAGTTTCAAATAAGCCACCACCGTTCATAAGTGGAACAATTGAAAGCATTTTAGCACTTGTGCCCAGCTCTAAAATTGGGAACAAATCTGTTAGGTAATCACGCAGTACGTTACCTGTTACAGAAATAGTATCTTTACCTTCTTTAATGCGACCTAAAGAGAATAAAGTGGCTTCAAGTGGGGCTAAAATTTGAATATCTAGGCCAGCTGTGTCGTGATCTGGTAGGTATTTATTTACTTTTTTGATTAGCTGAGCATCGTGTGCACGATTTTCGTCTAACCAAAAAATAGCAGGAACGCCAGTAGCACGTGCACGGTTAACAGCAAGTTTAACCCAATCTTGGATTGGTGCATCTTTAACCTGACACATACGCCAGATATCGCCTTGCTCAACACTGTGCTCAAGTAGCGTATTACCTGCTGTATCAACTACACGAATAGTACCCGCTGCTTTTGCTTCGAACGTCTTGTCGTGTGAACCGTATTCTTCTGCTTTTTGAGCCATAAGGCCAACGTTTGGAACGCTACCCATTGTCGTTGGATCAAACGCACCGTGCTCTTTACAAAAATCAATAGTTGCTTGATAAACGCCAGAGTAACAACGATCAGGAATTACAAAACTTGTGTCTTGTAATTTACCGTCATTGTTCCACATTTGACCGCTTGAACGAATTGCAGCAGGCATAGATGCATCAATGATCACATCACTTGGCACGTGTAAGTTTGTGATACCACGGTCAGAATCAACCATAGCAATAGCAGGGCGGTCAGCATATACAGCTTGAATATCGGCTTCAATTTCAGCGCGTTTAGCGTCATCTAACGTTTGAATTTTAGAGTAAACATCGCCTAAACCGTTATTAACATCAACACCTAGCTCTTCAAAAAGCTCACCGTGTTTTGCAAATACGTCTTTATAGAATACTTTAACAGCGTGACCAAATATGATTGGGTCAGACACTTTCATCATTGTCGCTTTCATGTGAAGCGAGAATAAAACGCCTTTTTCTTTAGCAGCATCAATTTCAGCAGCTAAAAAAGCCTGTAGCTTAGCAGCACTTATGCGAGAAGCATCAATTACTTCACCAGCTAGTAGTGGTGTGCTTTGTTTAAGAACAGTTGTATCACCGTTTGTAGCAACATGCTCGATGCGTACGTCAGTTGCTTCTTCGATAGTTGTTGATTGCTCTGAACCAAAGAAATCGCCTTCGCTCATGCTTGCAACGTAAGAGGCAGAGTCTTTGCTCCACGCGCCCATTGAATGTGGGTTATTGCGTGCGTACTCTTTTACAGAGCCAGGTGCACGGCGGTCAGAGTTACCTTCACGTAATACAGGGTTTACCGCACTACCTTTAACTTTGTCGTATGCAGCTTGAATTGCTTTTTCTTCGTCGTTTTTAGGCTCAACAGGGTAATCTGGAAGGGCATAGCCTTTTGCTTGAAGCTCTTTTATCACAGCGCGTAACTGTGGAACTGAAGCACTAATGTTTGGAAGTTTGATGATATTAGCTTCAGGTGTTTTTGCAAGCTCACCTAGTTCAGCAAGTGCATCACCAATACGTTGTTCTTCTGTTAAATAATCAGGGAAGCTAGCAATTACACGACCTGCTAATGAGATATCGCGAGTTTCAACTTCAACACCTGCTGCATTTGTATATGCTTGGATGATCGGTAGCAACGAGTAAGTTGCTAGTGCCGGAGCTTCGTCCGTTTTTGTATAGATAATTTTTGATGTCATCATCATTCCTAGATAGTCGGCCAATTGGCCTTATTCAACAATGCAAAGAAATCATTAAAGCTGAGAGAGTACATATCATAGTGTTTTAATATATACGTTCAGATAATGAATAGTTTGTTAGGTGTTGGTACTCGTGTAGCTTTACAGTTAAAGCAGAATAGTCACACCTGACGAACTGTGGTCATATTTATAGCTAAAAATATAATAAAAATAAATTAGCCTTTAGACTAGTATATTTTATGTGCTCAGCAAGTTGAGCTAATTGCTATGTTTTGCGTAAATTTTTAGCATCAAGAGTGTAACAAGCTTGAATACAAAGGGCTAGAGTTTGAGCCTGCTCACAAGCAGTTAAACGGTTAACTCTTAGAATATTGGGGTATATGAAATAAAATCAAGGATTAGGGTTGAAAATAAAGAAAAAGAAACAATTTATATCGGTGTGGGTAAATAGAAGTGTGAGGAATTAAGCGAGGAGCCTAATAGGTCGCTCGCTTTAGTCGAATAAAACAACCGTCACTCTAAAATGTCGCCGTCTAAGGCAATATTTTTAGCGTGCAAGCCCTTGGGGCCTTGTTCTAATTCGAATGTTACATCTTGTCCAGCTTTAAGCGTTTTATAACCGTCCATTACAATTGTAGAGTAATGGGCGAAAATATCATTCTCGCAGCCGTCTTCAACGATGAAACCAAAACCTTTAGCATTGTTAAACCATTTAACTTTACCACAAGCCATACTTCTACATCCTTCAATAAGTTGACTAATTTAGTTATTCTAAACCATATTATTTGCTAGACTGATTAAGGATTAATCAATCTATGTTTGACTGTAGTTTATTTAATCAATCAGTCAAGCTTTTTGAGCTATTTTTTAACATTTTATTTATTTTTTATTCAAGTTTGCTTGAGTTCCTAAGACAAGACTATATTTAATTATGAGTGGTATGAAAGATTCAGGTGTTATCGATACAGTTCGCGACAGTGAAAAGCAAAAGCTACAGCCGCCGCGAAAATACAAAGTTGTTTTAAATAATGACGATTACACGCCGATGGACTTTGTAATAGAAGTTTTAACGACGTTTTTTAATATGGATAGCGATAGAGCAACCGACGTGATGCTTCAAGTTCACGAAAAAGGTAAAGGCATTTGTGGCGTTTACAGCGCTGATGTAGCTTATACCAAAGTTGAACAAGTTAACCGCTACTCGCGTGATAACGAGCATCCGCTGCTTTGTAGTTGTGAGCAGGAATAAATACCAACTAGGGTGATCACACACCTGTTTGTTGTGGTATACATTATTATCTCAGTAAGGGGTTGCCAATGCTAAACAAAGACTTAGAACTTACATTAAATGCCGCGTTTCGTGAAGCGCGCACTCGCCGTCATGAGTTTATGACTGTCGAGCACCTTTTACTTGCGCTATTAGATAACCCTTCTGCTTCAGAAGCGCTAAATGCGTGTGGTGTTAACATTTCAGGCTTAAAATACGAATTGCTTGAATTTATTGATGAAACAACACCGGTTATCCCCGATTTAGAAGAAGAGCGTGAAACACAACCTACGCTTGGTTTTCAACGAGTACTACAGCGTGCGGTGTTTCATGTTCAATCATCAGGTAAAAACGAAGTTACCGGCGTAAATGTGTTGGTTGCTATTTTTTCTGAGCAAGAAAGCCAAGCCGTTTATCTGCTAAAGAAAAATGATGTTTCGCGCTTAGACATTGTTAATTTTATTTCTCATGGGATTTCAAAAACCGATGATGGTTTAGGCGACGATACGGACGACATAAACGAAGAAGTGCAAGAAGTTCAAAATGAAGAGGTCAGCAAGCTAGACAGCTTCACTACAAACTTAAATGCGCAAGCACGCGATGGTAATATTGATCCATTGATTGGCCGTGACAGTGAAGTTGAACGTGCGGTACAAGTGTTGTGTCGTCGTAAAAAGAATAACCCATTGCTTGTAGGTGAAGCGGGAGTGGGTAAAACAGCAATTGCTGAAGGGTTAGCTTATCGTATTGTTAACGAGCAAGTTCCTGAAGTGATTGCAGATGCAGTAGTTTACTCGTTAGACATGGGTGCATTACTTGCTGGTACAAAATACCGTGGCGATTTTGAAAAACGTTTTAAAAGTTTATTAAAAGAGCTACAAGCAAAACCAGGCTCTATTTTATTTATTGATGAAATACATACCATCATTGGGGCAGGCGCTGCATCAGGTGGCGTTATGGATGCGTCTAACTTGCTTAAGCCATTACTTTCAAGTGGTAAGCTCCGTTGTATGGGGTCAACAACTTACAACGAGTATAAAAATATTTTTGAAAAAGACCGTGCATTAGTTCGTCGTTTTCAAAAAATTGATGTACTTGAGCCAAGTGTTGCCGATACCACTAAAATTTTGAATGGCCTGAAAGATCGTTATGAAGAACACCATGGTATTCGTTACACACAAAAAGCGTTAAAAGCTGCGGCTGAGCTGAGTGCTAAGTACATTAACGAGCGTCACTTACCTGATAAAGCCATTGACGTAATAGATGAAGCCGGTGCAAACCAGCGTTTGCAGCCAAGCTCTAAACGTAAAAAAACCATTGGTGTATCAGACATTGAAATGATCATATCCAAAATGGCGCGCATTCCACCACAAAATGTATCGTCATCGGACAAAGAAACGCTTAAAAATATTGATCGTAATCTTAAAATGTTGGTGTTTGGTCAAGATCAGTCAATTGATGCACTTACATCGGCAATCCGTTTGTCACGTTCAGGGCTAACAAGTGAAGAAAAACCAGTGGGTTCTTTCTTATTCGCTGGTCCAACCGGTGTTGGTAAAACAGAGGTAACTAAGCAGCTTGCAAAATGCATGGGTGTTGAGTTTATTCGTTTTGATATGTCGGAATATGTTGAGCGTCATGCAATTAGCCGCTTAATTGGTGCACCGCCAGGTTATGTTGGTTTTGAGCAGGGCGGTTTGCTAACCGAGGCTGTTATTAAGAACCCTCATGCGGTGGTTTTACTCGATGAGATTGAAAAAGCGCATCCAGATATTTACAACATTTTATTGCAGGTAATGGATCACGGTACATTAACCGACAACAATGGCCGTAAAGCTGACTTTAGAAATGTTGTGCTGGTAATGACCACTAATGCCGGCGTGCAAGAAACAACTCGCAAGTCAATTGGCTTTAGTGAGCAGGATCATACACACGATGCAATGGGTGAAATTAACAAAACATTTTCACCAGAGTTTAGAAACCGCTTAGATAACATTATTTGGTTTAACCATCTTGAACGTGAAGTTATTTTGTTGGTGGTTGATAAATTTATTGTTGAACTGCAGGCACAGCTTGATAAGAAGTCGGTTAATTTTGAATTGACCTCTAAGGCACGTGAATGGTTAGCTGAAAAAGGCTACGATAAAGCGATGGGTGCACGCCCAATGGCGCGTGTTATTCAAGAAGAGCTCAAAAAGCCACTCGCAAACGAAATACTGTTTGGTAAGTTGGCTGATGGCGGCACAGTGAAGGTGTCGGTAAAAGACAAGAAAATCCGTTTTGATTACGAGAGTAATTTAACACCAGCATAAACGGTATAAGGCCCTAAATGGCTCGCTTGTAATACCGAGCCAATTTTATTTTAGGCAACAAAAAACCCAGCAAAAGCTGGGTTTTTTGTTTATTAAATGTAATTGCTAGTCAAAGTCCATCAATTACATTTAATAAACGCTTAAAGCTAGTTGTACACTAGCCAAAAACTAAATCTCGTTTACGCACTTACTTAGCGAGCACGGAATACGATACGACCTTTCGATAAATCGTAAGGAGTCATTTCTACCGTTACTTTATCGCCGGTTAAAATACGGATATAGTTTTTGCGCATTTTACCTGAAATATGAGCCACAACTACGTGACCATTTTCTAGCTCAACTCGGAACATTGTATTTGGTAAAGTATCAAGGACAGTCCCTTGCATTTCGATTACGTCTTCTTTCGCCATGTTTAGCGTAACACCTCTTTAATAGTTAAACGCTGCAGATTTTGCCCAAAATACACCAATAAGTAAAGGCGCAGGGGCTATATTTGCAAATTAAATAGCCACCCACTCATCATTAAGCTGTTTTTGTGCGGGTAAAAACTGAGTTTTATACTTCATTTTGGTGCACTCATCAATTTGATAGCCCAAATACACAAATTGTTTATTTTGCGCTTTAGCAAATTTTAGCTGCTCTAATATCATAATTGACCCTAGGCTATAGTGCTCAAAGTCAGGGTCAAAAAACGTGTAAATAGCAGAAATAGCGTTGTCCATACAATCGGTTACAGCTACACCTACTAAAGTGTCTTGATGCCAAAGTTCGATAAACGTAATTTCAAGCCAACTGCAAAATAAAAAGCTTTGAAATTGTTCAGGCTGCGGTGGGTACATGCTGCCGTCTTGATGGCGCATAGTTATATATTTACTGTACAGCGGATAATACTCTGATCGTTCGCGAGTAGAGTAAGTGACCGTAAACTGTGTTTTTGCTTTGTTTAGTTTACGTTTTTGTGATTTTGATGGCATAAATTCTTGCGCTAAAACACGAACAGAGTTACATGCACTGCAAACGGGGCAGTGAGGGCGGTATATTTGGTTACCACTGCGCCTAAAGCCGACTGCTAACAAAGATTCGAACTTTTCTGAGCAATAATAAGTGGGATCTAATATGACTAATAGTTGCTCGCGCCTGTTGGGCAGATAACTACACGCAAATTCTTGGCTTAAACCAACACGGGCTGTTAGGTTTTCATTCATAGATTGCAATAAGTTCCTGTGGTTCCCACATAGTAGGATTAACTTTATAGGTAAGTGCAGTATTAAGTTTAGCTAAAAAATCAGTTCGAGGAATAACTTTTGCTCCCAAACTCATCAAATATGGGTTTTCGAGTTGGCAATCAATAAAATGAGCGTCATGGTTTTTTAACCAATTCACCAGCGCCCACATAGCTAATTTAGAACAATTAGTTTGATGATGAAACATCGATTCGCCACAAAACACACCATTTTGCATAATTCCATACAGTCCACCTGCAAGCTCTCCGTTGCGCCACACCTCTAAGCTATGCGCTACGCCTGCATGATGAGCATTTATGTAAGCACTAAGCATATCAGTAGTGATCCAAGTACCATCGGTATCAATGCGTTGGTCACGGCATGCTTCAATAACTTCAACAAAGGCGTTATTAACTGTCACTGTTACGGGGTATTTTTTTAAGTGTTTACGTAAACTTTTACTAACATGAAACTCATTTAACTCCACAATGCCACGCTCACTTGGTGACCACCACATAATGGGTTCGTTATCGCTAAACCAAGGAAATATACCATTACTATAAGCATTGCAAAGGCGAGGTAGGCTCAAGTCACCACCCACAGCTAGTAGGCCGTCTGGAGAAACTAATGCATATTCTGGATTGGGAAATGCTATATCTGTATCACTTAGTTGGTATAGCTGGTTTGTCATAACGTGTTTACTTTTTATAATTTGTTTTAAAAGTGTAACTATATTTTAGGCGTAAAAAAAGGGGCTGATTGCTCAGCCCCTTTTGTGAAAAATAAACGTTATAGGTTGTCTAAATAGCGCTCTGCATCAAGGGCAGCCATACAGCCTGTTCCAGCAGATGTAATCGCTTGGCGGTAAATATGGTCAGACACGTCACCTGCAGCAAAAACACCTGGTACGCTTGTTTGCGTTGCGTTACCGTTAAGACCTGACTCAACAACTAGGTAGCCGTCTTTCATTTCTAGCTGGCCTTCAAACATATCTGTGTTTGGTTTGTGGCCAATTGCTATAAATACACCCGCCAAATCTAAATCTTCAGTAGCATCAGATGCAACATCTTTAATGCGAATGCCTGTTACACCCATTTGGTCGCCCAAAACTTCGTCTAGTGTACGATTGTAGTGCATTACCACGTTGCCGTTTGCCGCTTTTTCAGTAAGACGATCAGCAAGAATTTTTTCACTACGGAAGCTATCACGACGGTGAATTACATGGACTTCATCAGCAATGTTAGATAAGTATAGTGCTTCTTCAACTGCGGTATTACCACCACCAACTACTGCTACTTTTTGGCCTTTATAGAAAAAGCCATCACATGTTGCACACGCCGATACACCACGACCTTGGAAGTTTGTTTCAGACTCTAAGCCTAAGTATTTTGCAGATGCGCCTGTAGCAATAATAAGTGCATCACATGTGTATGTACCTTGATCGCCAGTTAGTGTGAAAGGGCGTTTAGAAACATCAACTTTATTTATGTGGTCAAACACAATTTCGGTTTCAAAGCGCTCAGCATGCTCTTTCATGCGGTCCATAAGTGCAGGGCCTGTTAAACCGTGTGCATCACCCGGCCAGTTTTCAACTTCAGTGGTCGTAGTTAATTGACCACCTTGTTGCATACCTGTAATTAAAACAGGGTTTAAATTTGCACGGGCTGCATACACTGCCGCCGTGTAACCAGCTGGGCCAGAGCCTAAAATTAGTAGCTTACTATGTTTTGCTTCAGTCATGATATTTTCCTAAACGATTCTATACGGTCATTAATGCGCTCGATTCTAAGAAAAACAAGGCAGAAGTAAACAAAATCTGAGATTATTTTTTTTAGTAAATCGAAAACCTGTTCATTTTTATGTACTAAACAAACATACTTTTACGCTTTGTAGGATAAACTAGCTCAATAAATAGACTAACAAGCAACAAAACGTCGTTAATTCATGACCACTTTGATTTTTTTTGTTATGTTTTACCTAATTTTGATTTGTCACTGATAGATTATGTGACCTAAATGAATAGGCAACTATGTTATTTTGGCAGGAAAAACCCGCATTTGGGTTGACTTCAAAAGACGTTAACGTCTTAACCAATGCGCAAGATTACCGCACACAATTACTTAATTTAATCGCTAACGCAAAAAAGCGCATTTATATTACTGCGCTTTATTTGCAAGATGATGAAGCAGGCCGCGAAGTTTTAGAGGCATTACACAATGCGTCTTTAGCCAACCCTGCACTTGAAGTAAAAGTACTGGTCGATTTTCATCGTGCCCAGCGTGGGCTTATTGGTGCTGAGAAATCAGACGGGAACGCAAGTTTATACTGTGACTATCTAGAAAAATTTAAATCAAATGTACAAGTATTTGGTGTACCGGTAAAAGCGAAAGAGCTGTTTGGTGTATTACACCTAAAAGGTTTTGTAATAGACGACACGTTGCTTTACAGCGGTGCTAGCTTAAATAATGTGTATTTACAGCACAGTGACCGCTACAGGCTTGACCGTTACTTTTTAATTACGCAAAAAGGCCTGTGTGACTCTGTAATAGACTTTATTGAATCAAAGCTATTGAGTTCAGTGGCAGTGCCTCGTATCGACACGCGTCCGCTCAAGCGATTAATTGACTTTAAACTTGAACAAAAGCAATTAATGCGTGATCTAAAAGCAGCAAGTTATAAGTCGGCTGAGCAAGCAAGCAATAATGCGTTAAATATTCGCTTGTTTTTAGGGCTTGGGCGTCGTCATAACGAACTTAATCGTATGATCAAAGCGCTTTTTGATACAACTGAACGCGAACTGGTACTTTATACACCGTACTTCAATTTTCCTGCGCCGCTTATGCGTTCGTTACGCAGGCTTTTGAAACAAGGCAAACATATTACAATTGTTGTGGGTGATAAAACCGCTAATGATTTTTATATGCCACCTAGTGAGCCGTTTAGTAAAATTGGAGCGTTGCCTTATTTATACGAAACTATTTTGCATAAATTTGTTAAAACACAAAAACGCCATATAGATAACGGTAACTTAAATGTATACCTTTGGAAACACGACAATAACTCTTTCCATTTAAAAGGAATATGTGCAGATAGATCAAAGCATTTATTGAGTGGGCATAACCTAAACCCACGAGCATGGGGCTTAGACATAGAAAACGGGATATTAATTGAAGATCCTGAGCAAACTATTATGCAAGCAATTGATAACGAAAAGCATGAAATTCTTAAGCACTGTCGCCGACTAACAGGGCCAGACGATTTAGAAACCATGGAAGATTACCCTCAGCCAGTTAAAAAGTTACTTGGCCAAGCAAAACGGGTAAAAGTAGACTTTATTATTAAACGGTTTATTTAGATTGAATTTAAATTAGACATAAAAAAAAGCAGCTTTATAGCTGCTTTTTTTATTGGTACAAACGCTTAATTAAGCGTTTTCAACCGCTGTACGTGGGTCAACGTAATCCATGTTAAATGCTTCAGCAACTTCTTTGTACGTTACTTGGCCTTTAATTACATTTAAGCCTTTTAGGAAGTTAGCGTCGTCTAGCAATGCCTTTTTGTAACCTTTGTTTGCAAGGTTAATGATAAACGGCAATGTTGCATTGTTAAGTGCAAATGTAGACGTACGAGGAACAGCACCCGGCATGTTAGCAACACAGTAGTGAACAACTTCATCAACGATGAAAGTAGGATCAGCGTGTGTGGTAGCTTTAGATGTTGCAATACAACCGCCTTGGTCAATAGCAACGTCAACAATAGCAGCGCCAGGCTTCATTGCTTTGATGTGCTCTGCTGTTACAAGCTTAGGAGCAGCAGCGCC
Organism: Pseudoalteromonas sp. 4NS20-0020; assembly: GCF_057554385.1. Lineage (NCBI taxonomy): Bacteria > Pseudomonadati > Pseudomonadota > Gammaproteobacteria > Alteromonadales > Pseudoalteromonadaceae > Pseudoalteromonas > Pseudoalteromonas sp. 4NS20-0020. Next base: position 313,052 of record NZ_BAAJMI010000003.1, read on the forward strand.
AGGGATTAGTACGCCACCAATTACTAGGTCTGCTTCTAGTACATGTTTTTCAAGTGCATCAGCCGTTGAGTAAATAGCTTTAACTTTATTACCAAATTGCGCGTCTAGTGCACGTAGTACATCAATGTTACGGTCAAGTACTACAACATCAGCACCTAGGCCTACAGCCATTTGTGCTGCGCTACGACCAACCATGCCGCCGCCGATAACAACAACTTTAGCTGGCTCAACACCCGGTACGCCGCCTAGTAACATACCACGACCGTGGTTAGATTTTTCAAGGGCTTGTGCACCGGCTTGGATAGACATACGGCCAGCTACTTCACTCATTGGCGCTAAAAGTGGTAAACCACCACGAGAGTCAGTTACTGTTTCATAAGCAATACAAATCGCTTTGCTCTTAACAAGGTCTTCAGTTTGTGGAAGATCCGGTGCAAGGTGAAGGTAAGTGAAAAGAATTTGGTCTTCACGAAGCATTGCACGTTCAACTGCTTGTGGTTCTTTTACTTTTACAATCATGTCTGCGTTTGCAAAAACGTCAGCCGCAGTTGCTAAAATGTCTGCACCTGCTTGGGTGTAATCTTCATCTGTAAAACCAATACCCATACCTGCATTCGTTTCTACAACCACTTGGTGGCCGTGATTAACTAATTCACGAACACTAGCAGGAACCATACCTACGCGGTATTCATGGTTTTTGATTTCTTTAGGTACACCAATAATCATAACATTTGCCTTATTAAGAACGGATTGAAATTTTTCACTATTATATTCATGACAAGCCAGTGTGTCTCACCTTTTTTAAATGCCAAGCTAGTGTTATTATCTAAAAAATAAAAATAAACAGAATAAAAAACTAGTGAGCCTTATGCATCAGTTATTAGACAGAATAGACCGTAAAATTTTGATGGAATTACAACATGATGGGCGTCTTTCAAATGTTGAACTGGCCCGACGAGTTGGCCTGAGCGCCACGCCCTGCCTAGAGCGCGTAAAAAAGCTTGAGCGAGAAGGTTACATACTCGGATACAAAGCGGTGGTCGATCCGGCTAAGTTAGGGCAGGGGTTATCGGTGTATGTAGAAGTTACGATTACCAAAACCTCGCCAGACGTATTTGACGAGTTTAGTGCAGCCGTGAAAAAGCACGAAGAGATAATAGAATGTCACCTAGTGTCGGGTAATTTTGATTTCTTACTTAAAACGCGTGTTAATGATATGTCAGAATACCGTGGTGTATTAGGAGACATTCTTTTAAAATTGCCAAACGTGAGTGAAAGTCGCACCTATGTAGTTATGGAAGAAGTAAAAGGTGAAGACGGCGTAATTATTCGCCCTTACATTGCATAAGTTTAACTGTTAAAGGTAGACAGACTCAAATTTATAAAAACGTGTTCATAATCAGGCCATACACATTAAGATAAAGTGCATCAAATTGCATTTCCTGCTAAGGTATTTGACTGCTGTTGAAGTGTAATAAATAGAATAATAAGAGGGATAGGAAGTTATGCGCCTAAACGGTGTGCAAAGACTATTAGAAACAGGGCTGATTATCAGTACCTTTGCTGCAATATTTATTTTATGTGCCTTAATCAGTTTTGATCCGGCAGATCCTTCGTGGTCACAAACCGGCGAATTTAGAAACGTAAAAAATATTACAGGCACAGCCGGTGCGTGGGTTGCCGATATACTGCTGCTTACTTTTGGATGGCTTGCGTATTTAGTTCCGGCGGCAATTCAGTTATTCGGCTATTTATTATTTAAACAGCCGCACCGTATTTTACAGCTTGATTACACAACATTAGCTCTTCGCATTATAGGCCTAGCTCTGTTTGTGACCTCTGCTACGGCAATTAGCAGTATTAACTTCGACGATATTTATAATTTTTCATCAGGCGGGGTAGTGGGAGATGTCATTGCGACTGCCATGATGCCGGCGTTTAATTTTACCGGCACATCCATTTTGCTATTGTGCTTCTTTTTTGCAGGATTAACCCTTTTAACGGGCGTGTCGTGGGTTGATTTTGTAGATTACCTAGGCGATTTAATGGTTAGGTTGTATCGCTTTATTACTTCGTACATAAAAGGTTGGATAAACAGAGAACGAATTGCTGCAAACACAAATAATGACAATGCAGATGCTCAGTTTAACGACGATCTCACAGAGCAGCTTGAAGCGCCAGTAGAGGCGAAAAACAACGCACCTCAAAAAGCCATTAATAAACCGCAAACACCTTTTGCAGAGCCACAAATCAGTGACGACTACAGCCCATTTGATGAGCTTGACGATATACTCGATCAAGAAATTGGCTTTAGTGCAATAGATGATGAACCAATGGATACGGCAGCGGCACTAAACGCGCTTGATCAAAGCCAAGTTGTAGAACCTGAAAAACCAGTAACAACAGTGGTATCGCCAGCAAGGCCTATGCCTAAAGCAAAACCTGCGTATCAGCCACCACCAACAGCAAAAGAAAAGTTTGAACAACTGCTTGATCAAGAACCGCTACCAGGCCCATTACCGTCGCTTGATTTACTCGACAGACCCGATAAAGCTAAAAACCCAATTTCGCAAGAAGAGCTCGATGTTGTATCACGCCTTGTAGAGACAAAACTTCTCGACTTTAACGTACAAGCTACAGTAGTTGGTGTATATCCTGGGCCTGTTGTAACGCGATTTGAGCTTGATTTAGCGCCGGGAATAAAGGTGTCTAAAATTACCGGTTTATCAAAAGATTTAGCCCGCTCGCTTTCAGCTATTAGTGTACGTGTTGTTGAAGTTATTCCGGGTAAAACTTACATAGGCATAGAGCTGCCTAACAAACATCGTGAAATAGTACGCTTGTCTGAAGTAATAAATGCGCCTAAATTTGAGCAAAATCCATCACCGCTTACCATGGTATTAGGTAAAGACATTGCAGGGCAACCTGTGTGTGCCGATTTAGGTAAAATGCCACATTTATTGGTAGCTGGTACAACGGGCTCGGGTAAGTCAGTGGGCGTTAATGTAATGATATTAAGCTTACTGTATAAATCGGGCCCAGATGATGTACGTATGATCATGATTGACCCTAAAATGCTTGAACTTTCGGTTTACGAGGGGATACCGCATTTATTATGTGAAGTTGTTACCGACATGAAAGAAGCGGCTAACGCGCTGCGTTGGTGTGTAGGTGAAATGGAACGTCGTTATAAATTGATGTCAGCGTTGGGTGTGCGTAATTTAAAAGGTTACAACCAAAAAGTACTTGATGCCAAAGAAGCGGGCTACCCCATTATGGACCCACTTTTTAAAGACACAGACGGTATGAAGGACGGCCCCGACGAGCTTGAAAAACTACCAAGCATTGTTGTGGTAATTGATGAGTTTGCCGACATGATGATGATTGTTGGTAAAAAAGTAGAAGAACTTATTGCACGTATAGCGCAAAAAGCACGTGCAGCAGGGATTCACTTAGTACTTGCCACTCAGCGTCCATCGGTTGATGTAATTACAGGTTTAATTAAAGCCAATATACCAACGCGTATGGCGTTTCAGGTATCAAGTAAAATAGATTCGCGCACCATACTTGACCAGCAAGGAGCCGAAAACTTACTAGGTATGGGTGACATGCTTTATTTACCGCCAGGCACAAGCGTGCCAGAGCGTGTGCATGGCGCATTTGTAGATGACCACGAAGTACACGCAGTCGTTAACGATTGGAAAGCGCGTGCTAAACCTAATTACATAGATGAAATTCTTAATGGCGATGCCACTGAAGATATTTTACTACCCGGTGAAGCAAGTGAAAGTGCAGATGAAGAGTCAGACCCACTTTACGACGAAGCGGTCGCATTTGTAATTGAGACAGGCAAGGTATCGGTTTCATCTGTACAACGTAAGTTACGCGTAGGCTATAACCGTGCAGCACGCTTAGTAGAACAAATGGAAACATCAGGTATCGTAAGTTCACCAGGTCATAATGGTGCTCGCGATGTATTAGTACCTAATGGAGCAAACCAATGAAAAAATTAAACAGTTTATTATTAGTATTAAGTGGCTTAATTGCCGCACCGAGTTTTGCAGACGACAGCCAAGCACTGCAAGACAAACTGGCAACACTTAAAAGCTTTAAAGCGCAGTTTGCACAAAAAGTAACAGACAAAGAAGGCCAAGCCGTAATGCAAGGCGAGGGTACAATCGCCCTTAAACAACCTATGATGATACGCTGGGAACAAACCAACCCAGACGACACCTTATTTGTATCTAATGGTGATAAAACCTATTACTTCGACAGTTTTGCTGAGCAAGTAACCATAATGAATACTCACAGCTTAATAGACTCAACGCCGTTTGTATTACTTACCTCAAAAGACCCTGCACAATGGGAAAAATACAGTGTTCAAGCAACAGAGTCTGGCTATAGTGTTACGCCAAATAAAGGCGTAGAAAGCCAAGTAGAGCAGTTAGATATTACATTTGTGGATAACCAAGCAGGCCTTGCAACATTAGTAGTGACAGATAACTCGGGCCAACTTTCATCGTTCACTTTTAACGATGCTAAAGTAAACACCGAGCTTGATGCCACAGTATTTGAATTTACACCGCCAGAAGGTGTTGAAATAGACGATCAAAGCCACGGTGAATAATTTAGGCTTTAACTTTGGACCCGACGTACGCCCACTTGCGGCGCGAATGCGCCCAACAACGCTTGATGAATACATAGGTCAGCAGCATTTACTAAGTAGCGACAAACCTTTGCATCAAGCTATTTTTGCAGGGCGCTGCCACAGCTTAATTTTGTGGGGGCCGCCTGGGGTGGGCAAAACAACCTTGGCGCAAATTATTGCAAACCACGCCGATGCCGAGCTTATACAAATGTCGGCTGTGACCGCAGGCGTAAAAGATATTCGCGACAGCGTAACGCAAGCACACGATAACCTACAAAGCCGCGGGCAACGCACCTTAATGTTTGTGGATGAAGTACACCGTTTTAATAAATCGCAGCAAGATGCATTTTTACCTCACATAGAAGACGGCACGTTTATATTTGTAGGCGCAACAACCGAAAATCCTTCATTTGCACTTAATAATGCGATTTTATCGCGTGCCCGCGTGTATGTTTTAAAGTCGCTTGCTGATACCGACTTATACACAGTGATAGAGCGCGCACTTAAGCAAGATGAGCAACTAAACCAAAAAAACATAGTTATTGCTAATAACGCCAAACAGGCACTGTGCCAAGCAAGTGGGGGCGATGCCCGTAAAGTATTAAACCTACTTGAGCAAGCGGTTGATTTAACCACCGAGCATAACGGCACATACAACGTAGATGAGCACGTACTTAGCCAAGTACTGCCTACGCATTTGGCTAAATACGATAAAGGCGGCGATGAATTTTACGATTTAATCTCGGCTTTTCATAAATCGGTACGAGGCAGTTCACCCGATGGTGCGCTGTATTGGTATTGCCGTATTTTAGCCGGTGGTGGCGACCCACTTTATGTAGCAAGACGTTTACTTGCCATTGCCACAGAAGACATAGGTAACGCAGACCCACGGGCAATGGAAGTAGCGTTAAACGCTTGGGATATATTTCAGCGTGTAGGCCCAAGTGAGGGCGAACGCGCCATTGCACAAGCCACATTGTATTTAGCCAGCGCACCCAAAAGTAATGCGGTTTATATGGCGTTTAATCAAGCAAAAGCTGATGCCAAAAATGAGCCAAGTTACCCAGTGCCTGAGCATTTACGCAATGCACCAACCAACTTAATGAAAGACTTAGGTTATGGCGCCGAGTACCGTTATGCGCATAACGAAGAGGGCGCCTTTGCCGCCGGTGAAAAATACTTACCACAAGAAATGGACGGCAAAGAATATTACCTACCAAGCGATCGCGGCCTTGAGCAAAAAATTAAACAAAAACTCGATTACCTAAAAGAGCGCGATGCGCAAAGCCCACTTAAACGATACGAAAATGATTAAACTTTATATGATGATCGCCCTTGGCGGTGCCTCAGGGGCTTGTTTACGATTTTTTATTAGCGAAACCATGCTAAAACTCCTTGGTAGGGGATTCCCTTTTGGTACGTTGGCGGTTAATATTCTGGGTTCATTGTTAATGGGCGTTTTATACGGTTTGATAGATAAACAAATTATCACTGTAAGCCCCGCTAAAACCCTTATCGGTATTGGCTTTTTAGGTGCATTAACCACCTTTTCAACATTCTCAATGGACTCGTTGTTGTTGTTACAACAAGGTCACTTTATTAAAATGGCCCTCAATATCATCTTAAATGTGATGGTCTGTATTTTTATGGCTTGGCTGGGCCTTCAGCTGGTAATGCAAAAAGGTTAAAAAACTAACATGTTAGATTCTAAATATTTACGACAAGACGTTGAGCAAACTGCAGCACGCTTAGCGGCTCGTGGCTACGAGCTTGATGTTGCAAAAGTGACAGAACTTGAAGAGCAACGCAAAACATTACAAGTAAAAACGCAAGAGCTTCAAAGTCAACGTAACGCCAGTGCTAAAGCCATTGGCCAAGCAAAAGCGAAAGGCGAAGACGCACAGCCGCTATTAGACGCAGTGGCAAATTTAGGCAGCGAATTAGACGCAACTAAAAAAGCGCAAGACGAAGTACTCAACGCGATTAACGACATTGCTTTAGCAATTCCAAATTTACCAGACGAATCAGTACCAGAAGGCGCTGATGAAGACGACAACGTTGAAATACTTACCTGGGGCACGCCTAAAAAGTACGACTTTGAAGTAAAAGATCACGTAGATGTAGGGCAAGACCTAAACGGCCTAGATTTTGAAATGGGCGTTAAAATTAGTGGCGCACGTTTTACAGTAATGCGCGGCCAAGTAGCACGTATGCACCGTGCACTAACGCAATACATGTTAGACACCCACACAGACACAAACGGCTATACAGAAATGTATGTACCGTACTTAGTAAACAGCGCAAGCCTATACGGCACAAGCCAATTACCTAAGTTTGCAGGCGACTTATTCCATACATTAGGCCTAGTAAACGACGACGGTGAACAACAAGCTGGCTTTAGCTTAATCCCTACAGCAGAAGTACCGTTGACTAACAGCGCACGCGACGAAATTTACGACGAAAGTGATTTACCGATTCGCTTAACTGCGCACACACCATGTTTTAGAAGTGAAGCGGGCAGCTACGGTCGCGATACACGTGGTTTAATTCGCCAGCACCAGTTTGATAAAGTTGAACTAGTACAACTAGTTAAACCAGAAGATTCAATGCAAGCGCTTGAAGAGCTAACAGGCCACGCAGAGCAAATTTTACAAGCATTAGAACTACCATACCGTAAAGTAATTTTATGTATGGGCGACATGGGCTTTGGCGCAGCTAAAACATACGACTTAGAAGTATGGTTACCGGCGCAAGATACCTACCGCGAAATTTCGTCTTGTTCAAATATGGTCGATTTCCAAGCGCGCCGTATGCAAGCTCGTTTTCGCCGTGAAGGTGCTAAAAAGCCAGAGTTACTACATACACTAAATGGCTCAGGTTTAGCCGTTGGCCGTACACTAGTTGCCATACTAGAAAACTACCAACAAGCTGACGGTTCAGTAGTCGTACCAGAAGTATTACGCCCATACATGGGTGGACTTGAAGTGATTGGTAAAGCTTAAAGTACTAGCTATTAGTTTTTAGCTATAAGCTCTAAGTTTTAAGTAGAAAAGCCGCTGTTTTAAACGAACAGCGGCTTTTTTGTGGGTAAAAGGTTAAAGGGAAAAGGTTCGAGGTTAAAGGTAAAAGCTGAGATATTAATTCGCAGTGAAATTCATTGTGTAAGGATCGGCTTCATACATTATCGGCGCTATTTTGTATAAGGCGTACTTTAACGCGTGACACACAATTAAAAACTTTTGCTGGTTTTATAATCTCGAAAATGGGCTTACAACACCATTGGCTCCTTGCTGTAAAACATGAGTATATATTTGGGTTGTTCGCACATCACTATGGCCTAATTGTGCCTGAACCGTACGAATATCAGCGCCACTTTGCAATAGGTGCGTTGCAAATGAATGGCGTAAGGTATGTGGTGTAACGTGTTTCCTAATTTTTGCATCGTCAGCAGCCTGTTTAACAGCGCGTTGTAATTGCTTTTCATCAATATGATGACGCCTCAGCTGCTTACTCTCAGGATCAATGCTTAATTTATGTGATGAAAATAAATATTGCCAACCTAATTGTCTGTTATGGTTTGGATATTTTTTACGTAACAAATGCGGCATGTAAGCGCCGCTATATAAAGGGTTTTTCAGATCTAATTGCAGGTAACTATCAACTAATTGTATTTGAGAACGTAATTGCGGTATGAGCTCTACTGCAAGCGTCACAACACGATTTTTACCTCCTTTGCCATCCCAAATTCGAATGCAGTTATAGTCAAAGTCAATATCGTGTACTCGTAAACGCAGTACCTCCATTAATCGCATACCACTGCCATAAAGTAGTCCACAGGGTAAATAATGCTTCGCAGAGCACACTTTAAAAAAATTATTTATTTCCTGCTGCGTTAAAACTATCGGTAGTTTAGTTGCTCGTTTGCTCTTAATAAAACCTAATGATAATGAGAGTGGCTTTTTAATCACTTCTTTAAATAAAAAGCTCAACGCATTTAAGGCTTGTGCTTGAGTATTAGGAGCAACATTTTGTTGGTTGACTAAATGATTTAAAAAAAGTTCGACCTCATTATCTCCCATCGTTGTTGGGTGCCTCATAGAGTTAAAACGAATAAACGAAGCTATCCAGTATAAATACGCTTTAATGGTACTTTTAGCATAACGCTTTAGATACATTTGTTCGGCTATCATAGTTAAAAAAGGTGATTTCATGATATGAATCTCTAGCAAAATTTAACTGTATATATAGACAGTGCATATTGTTTTGTCCAATATTACTGATCTCAACCATTTCGGTGTATTTTCGCACTGATTAAAAATAATTTTCAGTTAACTAATTGTTTACAGGTGTTTATTTGATGGTTAAGATAAATGCATTGTAATTTATGGACATTTGTCGGTTTATAAAACGACAAATGTCGTAGACAAAATTGTTATATTTACTTCGAACTATGCAATATATTCAAATTTTAATTATTTCAATAATTCTATTTATTCAAGGTTGCTCAACTTTACCTGAAGAACCGTGGGATGATGAATATTTTATAAAAACTGATATGGATGGCCATCATAACTTGGACTGCAATAATATTGAGGCCAAAAAAATAGCTGGAGAAGCTATAAATTCTCAATTTCCAGAACATTATGCTGAATTTAAAAATAAAGGTTTTTCTAATTACTCGCCGACGTTTGGAAAATATAAAGGTAAAGATACTTGGCGCTACACATATAAGACTATTCTTGGTTACAAAAAAATTGCTCACATGCAGAATGGCGGTAGCTACTACGAAAAAAGTATAGAAGTTTCTTTGTCTAAACAGTGTGTAGTTTTAGGTGTTGATTACTTTAAGGGTAAAATCGAGTATCTTTTTTAGTAAATATAACAAGTAATTCAACAAGGACTAAAAACAGCGGGCTTTTTCGCTTCGCTCAAGTTTAGCCCACAATTTTTAGCCTGTTAATTAGGCGTTATGTTTTTGGGGAACTATGAGGGTAATTTGTTTATTTATATTATTTTTATCGCTGTTTGTTGATGCTCAAGAGCTAAGATATAAACAGTGTGCAAATATATCTCATCCTAAGTTTAATAAAAAAATTGGCGAGGAAATAGCAAAAGCTTCTCTAGATTGGCTTATCAATAATCTAAATATTCTCTATCCAAATGAGTATGAGAATGAGAATGGATGGGGGAATAAACTTGAATCTAATGTAATACAATTGTCAGCAGACGAGTCCATTACTAAATTTCAAGTAAAGGTATGTTTTATTCAAAAAAGTAAAGATGATGAGCGTGGCCGAGGTAAGAAGTTGATGAAAATTGTTGCTGGAATTTTAAGTAAACAAACAGCAATTATTTTGGCTAAAAAAACATAACAAGCCATTCAAGCAGGACTTTTAACAGTTGGTTAGGTTCCGCTTCGCTACACATTTTAACCAACAATTAAAAGCCTCTTAATGGGGCGTTATGTGGCAGGGAGAATATCCGTTGATTAATATGGAAGAATTAGCGCCGATTCTGACGTACTTAATGGTGTTACTTGTGTATGGAATTATTTGCACGTTTGTAATTCGATTTATATGGAAATATTCCACAAGCTTCAAGAATACCAGACGGCTCTTTGTCCGAACTTTTTTCATTGCTTTTTTGTTTTCCCCAACTTTTTTCGCGTGTGGGGCAGCTTCACTTGTGCCTTTTCCAATCTTACTTATTGGCGAACTTTCAGGACCGATATACGAATGTTTTGGCCAAGTCAAAGGCGCATTGAACATCGTTATTCCTTTTTGGGGTTTGTCTGCATTCACTTATATAATGGTACTGCTCTTTAAAAACAGAGGAAGTAGAAACAATGCCACATAACAAAGCACTAAAGATCGTTCGCTCCGCTCACTGGGACAATTACTCGTTGGCGGCTCCGCCATTTTCGCCAACGAGTAATTGCCCCTTAGTTTGGTGTTAGCAGTACAGGAAAGTTCAGTGTTAGAAATAGGTGTCGAGGAAAAATCAGGAAATTTTATTGGGAGTGTAATTCACCTTCCATCTAATGCCTTGGTCAAAAGTTCATCTAAAACAGCCGAGAAAGCCGTATCTTTGTGTTTACGAGATCTTAGTAATCAACTTTCTAAATTACAGTGGTTTTATATCCAAGTATCTGAAACTAAATGGGGTCAAATCTTGACTTCAGACATCAGAACTTAAATTCTTCATAGTGGCTTAATTTAAGCCGCTATGATCCTCCCAAAGCGCAGCGTCTCTTACTCTCTTTGTGAATAAAGCTCTTTATCGAATAAAGTCATTCAACTACAAGTTTGAAATTTGAAGTAACAGAAACAGGCCATCAAATTATTCAGGCTAAAATAAATGGGCATACAGTATGTTTAATTTTAGATACAGCGGCGGGTGCATCTGTTTTAGATAGAGCATGTATTAAAAAGCTTGGAATACAAGAGGCACTAAGCGAAGAAAATGCCGCAGGTTTAGGTACAGCCGAACACGAAATGGGCTTAATAGACGTTGTAAAATTTAAACTGGCAGGCCAATTGTATAAAAGTACACAGTTTGTATCACTAGACCTAGACCATGTTCAAGCCGCTGGTGGTGGCAATTCAATACATGGGTTATTAGGCTCGCCATTTTTTAGAAAATACCAAGCCATATTAGATTTTGGTACTAATACACTGACAATTAGAGAGCCATTGTCTGATTTTGATTGATAATAGCGGCTTACTCAAAGGCGCTCCTTAATTCTAGAGCAAAGCGCCTCTAACATTTCTCTATAAATTAATTGGCTTTAAATAACATCAGCTTAGCATTTTTTCCATCGGTTAATATGGCTACATTACCTTGCGAAGTTACAAATACATCTCTTAATCGTCCTGTTGCTTCTGGAAATACATGCGACTGGGTGAATTTACCATTCGCTAAATTAACGCTGTAGAGTTTTTTATCTACAAGCGTGGTAATGAGCACATGTTTTTGAAGCGAAGGGAATGCGGCGTGTTTAGAGCCATAATACGCCATACCCGATGGAGCGATTGATGGCGTCCAATCTACGCTTGGTTTTTGCATGCCCGGGTAGTCTCTAAATGGAGATATGCGCGCTTGCGAGTAATCGTCACCGTTTGTAATGACTGGCCAACCGTAATTATTTCCAGCCGTTAAATAATTTAGCTCGTCGCCACCTGCGGGGCCATGTTCGTGGCTTACAATTTGTTGCGTGTCATAGTCGTACACTAAACCTTGAAGGTTACGGTGCCCATATGAATACACTGCATGAGCTGTTGAGTTTTTGTGGTCAATAAAAGGATTATTTTTGGGTGTTTTGCCATTTGCTGTAATGCGCAGTGTTTTGCCAAGCTGGCTGGTTACTACTTGTGCTTGCTCTCGGTAGTCAAAACCATCGCCACTTGAAAACAGTAAAGTGTTATCAGGGAGAATAAGGGCGCGACCAGAGTAATGTTGTGGTGTGTCTTTATCTGTGGCTACGTTGTAAATGATAGTTGGCGTTGTAAAACGTGCACCGTTGAAGGTAGCTTTAGCTATTACGAGCCTGTTTGCATCAAGATTGCCTTGGGCGTAGGTAAAAATAACTTCTTTGGACTTAGCAAAATTAGGCGTGAGTACTATATCAAGTAAACCACCTTGACCTGCAACGTATAAACCTTCAAGTGGTAATTTTACTCTACTTTGCTCGTTATTTTTAGTAACCACTACGTGGCCGTCGCGTTCGGTTATTAACCATGTACCATCGGGCAGTTGCACCATACTCCAAGGCGAGTTTAGCTGTGTAGCGAGTGTTTGCGTTGTATATTGTTTTTTAGGTAATGCATTGTTTGCATTGACGTTAAATGAGAAGAGTGCGAATAGTATAAAAAGCGAGATGCATTGTTTACCGCGCAAGCCTTTGCTACTGTATAAAAAATTATTTAGTTTAAATTGAGATAACCATGTTGTTTTTAACACGCATACTCCCTTCATTTTTAGTTGCTTGGTTACTAACGTTTACGCTTGCTAGCTTGTTTCATAGCCAATACGTTGTCAATCAATTAGTTAATGTAGGTGTAGTGGTAGGGTTTGCTGACCGTGTTAATTTAACACTCGACGATTGGTTTGGGTTACTTCCTACGTATGGCGCTATTATTGCCCTTGCACTCACTATTGCTTTTTTAGTGACTTGGTTTATTAATAAAAAATTAAAAGCACATAGTACTGGGCTGTTTGTTATAGCGGGTATAGCCGCTTTTGCGATGGCGCTCATTGCGATTGAGTCTATTATGAATATAACCATTATCGCTGGCGCAAGAGGGTGGGGCTTTTATTTACAATTGGTTGCAGGCGCTGTTGGCGGTTACGCGTTTGCACAACTAATTAAAGTAGTTGAAAACACAAAGTTAAACTAAGTGTTTTTTAAGGTTAGTTACTTAGCAAAAGCCGCTGTTTAATGTAAACAGCGGCTTTTTAAAACGCTTTTTATACTTTATTAAAAAATTAAACCAATGAGTTTGTAACTACTTAAGCCAAAAATAAGCATTAACACAGGTAGAGTAACTAGGTTTAAAATAAACGAGTTGGTAAATTTTCCCATGACCGATTTTTGATTTACTAACCACACTAAGTAAATAGTGATAACAGGAAGTAATAAACCATTAGCCGCTTGGGCAAATATTATAACCGCGACAGGGTCTAACCCAAGAGACGCTACCGCAGCACCAAATAATAAGATGATAATAGCAACGCTTTTAAATCGAGTGCTTGCCATATCATTTGACCAACCTAACATACCACAAACGGCATAAGCCCCAGCAAGCGGCGCGGTTATTGCGCTAGTTAAACCTGCGGCAAACAACCCTATAGCAAAAAAGTAATGGGCTGCATCACCGAGCAAGGGCTCTAGTTGTACTGCCATGTTTGCTGCGCTAATTTGCCCTGCGTTTGTTCCATAAAAAGCGACCGACGCGGTAGATAAAATAGCTAATGTGATTACACCGCCCAAAGTAATTGAAAGGCCAGTATCAACATTGGTTTGCTTAATTACTTTTTGTAAGTCACTTTTGCTGTCGTGCTTAGCTGCTAAAACACCAGAGTGCAAAAATAGGTTGTACGGCACTATGGTTGTACCAACCAACGCTAAAACAGTTGTTATTGAGCCTTCAGGCAAGCTTGGCGTAAAGCCTGACAATATATCACCCAGTGATGGTGAAGCCATGATCAATGTAGATATAAACACCAAGCTCATTAAAATCACTAATACTATAAGTGCGTTTTCTACCACTTTATGTTTGCCGCTATAAAGTAACCCGGCACTTAAAAAAGCAATTAGAGGGGTCCATATCTGTGGATTAACGTTTGGAAATATGCCAATTAATCCCATACTCGCACCACTTAAATTACCCGCTTCGTATGCTGCACTACCAACACCTATGGCGCTGATCACTAAAAATATGGCTAACGATTTAAATAGCGGGCTTTGAATATGTGCCCTAAGTGCTTGCGCTAAGTCTTGGCCTGTTGCAACGCCAAGGCGTGCCGCCATTGATTGCAGTAATATAGTGGCAATAACTGAAAATAGTAATGTCCAAATAAGCGTAAAACCAAAGTTTGCGCCTGCCACACTGGCTGTGGTGATTGTACCTGGCCCAATGAAGGCAGCAGTGACGAGTAATCCTGGACCTAATCGCATAATTTACCTTAATAGTGTTATTGCATGTTGCTATTTAAAGTTACACCTAACGTTTAAAACCAATAATTATACGCGATGCCTGTTGTGTATTGCCGTCACTTAAAATAAATACGGTGCAGCTATAGACGCTTATTTACGGGTGCTTTTATGTAAGCATATGCTAAAAAAGGTCGAGTAGGATACCAATTTATATATAAATTTAAAGGGGATAGAACGCGTTTGCATAAACTTTAAACGAGTATGAGGCCATCAATTAAACTTATAATGACACTGTATGAATATTTACATTATGAGTGCTTTAATTGCTTCTAGGCCTTTTTTGAGCGTTGCTTCATCGGTGGCGTAATTAATACGCACGCATTGATGTTTGTGCTCCCAGCTATCTTCAATACCTATAAAAAAGTTGTGGCCAGGAATTATATACACATCTTGTTTTTTAAGTTTTTGGTAAAGCTGTTCGCTGGTTATTTTTGAATCTTTAAACCATAGCCACATAAAAAATGCGCCTTCTACCTTATGTAAATAAACAGGTAAGTCATCAAATATTTCATCAAATAGGCTAACAGCGACCTGTGCTTTATTTTTATAAAAAGGCAAAATGGTATTTTTACACAGAGGCAGTAGTTCATTATCTTTGATTAAGCGAGTGACTAAGCTTGGCCCAAAACTATTAGGTGATAACACCATAGCGCCATTAACGCGGCTAATTGCTTTAACAATCTCGTTATTGGCAACCACTATACCGGTGCGCAGGCCTGGCAAGCCCAGTTTTGAAAGTGACATACATAATATAATGTTTGAGTTCCAGGTTAGGTTTGCATCGGTATAAATACAGCCAGGGAATGGGTCGCCATAGGCGTTATCAATGATAAGGGGGATAGTGTATTGCTTTGCGAGTAAGTCTAGTTGATGAACTTCATCGTCGGTGATTACGTTACCCGTTGGGTTGGTAGGGCGCGACACACATAATGCGCTTATGCTGTTGTCGTTGGCAAGTACAGCCTTAACCGCATCAAAATCAATTAAATATTTAAACTGTTTAGAGCCGTTTGGTGTATTTAGTATTTCTATTTCGGGTTTAATGGCCACAAACATATCGTCAGTTAAACCTTGGTCGGCATAGCCTACGTATTCTGGCGCAAGTGGAAAAAGTACTTTTTTATGGCTGCCATCAGCCATTTTGCCTGCAAATAGGTTAAATAAAATAAAAAAGTTAGCTTGGCTACCATTTCCTAATGCAATATTGCTCGCTGTTAAATTCCACGCATATTCTTGTGTTAACTGATTGGCAAGGGCTGCTCTAAACTCATCGTTACCCGTTGGGCCATCGTAAAGGCCCATTATTTGCGCTATTTTATTATTTTTTACTAAATGATTTAGCTCGTTAATGAACGCTGTGTTTACTTGTGGCACAGAGGCGGGGTTGCCTCCGCCAAGCATCACTAAATTAGGGTTATTACTGTTTTTAGCATTACCCAGATCTTCCATTAGCTGTGTAATGCCATTGGGTTGAGTAAATTTGCTGCCAAAGTGTGAATAGTTCATAAAACCTAATACATTTAATAAATTAGGCAAAGAGTATAACGTAAAAAAACGGAGTAAATTTATAGATGAGAATAATTCACGACTTATACATATGGCCTTCCTGCGTTATAATCGTTGCAGTATTAAATGTAGGTGTTTAGTTATCAATAACCCAAATAAAATAAACGACGACCCAGTCAACTTGCCCACAGAGCCTGTAATTAATAATACCGAGCTTAAAATAGCTACCTTTAATCTGTTTAACTACCTTGAACCACCTAACGCCTATTACGAATTTGAACGTATATACACCGCTGAGCAATGGGCAAGAAAACAACGCTGGATCACCGAATACATAAACGAGCAGCAGCCCGATGTAATTGGTTTTCAGGAAATATTTAGTATTGAGTCACTTAAAGAATTAATGCTGAACCAAGGTTATAACCATTTTGCTGTAGTTGATAAACCCCATGTTATAGATGATTTTATTTTTAAGCACCCTGTTGTTGGTATTGCCTCTAAATACCCGATTGTTGATGTAATAGCCGTAGAGCATGATGAGGAACTAGCATGCTCACTTGGTTTAACACAGGCGTTTTCATTTAGTCGTAAGGTACTCAGGGCCACAGTTACGTTACCTCACTTAGGAGATACAGATTGCTATGTTGTACACTTTAAATCTAAGCGGGGCATGCTTGAGGTAGACGAACACAATAAAGCGGTCACAGCCGAGCAAAACATTGTCGATATTTTAAAAGCGAATGTAGCAGGGAGTTGGGGCTCAACAATTCAACGCGGCAGCGAAGCGACTTTACTTATGATACAAATGATCACCCGACGAGAAGTGACTCAAAACCCCATGGTACTAATGGGCGATTTTAACAACGACCTTGCTGATGGTGTACTTAACCACCTGTTAACCAATACATTAAGGTTTGCACCCGCAATGGATGCCAAAGCCTACCTAGCTAAGTACTGTTTGTATGACTCGTGGGCATTATTTGAAAAACTAGTAATTACTGCTGATGATGCTCAGCAAGCAAATAACAGTGATGGTGAAAACACTGCTCAAACAGCACCACTAATGCGTAAAGCAACTCACTACTTTGGTACAAGCAGCTCAGTGCTTGATTATATTTTACTGTCGTGCGAGTTTGACCCAAGCTACGATGATAGTTTTTTTGAAGTAAGTAACCATAATACGTACGACAGGCATTTAATTAACCCCGAATATGAGCGAGACGACTTAACCACTGACCATGGCGTTGTGTGTATTACTTTAAACCTCAGAACTTAAAAAGCCATTGTAAAATGGCACTTAGTAATATGTAGTTATTACAAAAGTTATTTTTAATATATTACAAGCTACTGAATATATAGAGTTTTTATTTGGTATTTATTTTGCAAAAGTAATGCAGCTTTAATTACTTAGTTTTAAAATAAAGGATTTAACAATGAATGACGTGTCTTTATCTTCTTATTTGGGATTTTATTTTTACTTAATTATGCTGGTGGTGCAGTGGGGTGTTGCGACCTTTAGCAAGGCCAAGGAGCCCGGTGCAGTGCCGGGTAAAATTAGCGACGATTTATCGCACGATAGCTTTATATTTAGAGCGCACCGTACGTTTCAAAATACATTAGAAAACAGCGCATTATTTATAGGCACAGTGTTATTTGCATTTGTAATTAATTACCAAAGCGCAATTTTTGCAATGTGTGTTTGGGTGTATGTCGTTGCCCGTTTAATTCACATGATTTTATACTATGTGATTGCAACAGAGAAAAACCCAAGCCCGCGTACGTATTTCTTTTTAATTAGCTTTATTGCCAACATTGTGATGTTGGTACTAATAGGTTTTCGTTTAGTAGCTTAATAAATAAAAACCGACGTTTTAGTGTTAGTACTACTACGTCGGTTTTTTGTATTGAGTGTTATTCTACCCCAATAAATCCACCTGTTTGATGAGCCCAAAGGCCTGCATATATGCCCCCTTGTGCAATGAGTTCATCGTGTGAGCCTTGCTCAACGACGCCACCATTATCGAGTACAATCAACCTATCCATTTGTGCAATGGTTGAAAGCCTATGTGCGATTGCGATAACCGTTTTTCCTGTCATTAAATCATCAAGGCTTGCTTGAATAGCCGCTTCAACTTCTGAATCAAGTGCACTGGTCGCTTCGTCTAAAATAAGAATAGGGGCATTTTTAAGTAACACACGTGCAATGGCAATACGTTGGCGTTGACCGCCCGATAAAGTTACACCACGTTCGCCAACTTGTGCATCAAACCCTTTATTGCCTTTTGAGTCTTCTAAATCGCTAATAAAATCGAGCGCTTTAGCTTGTTTTGCGGCGTTTAACATTTCTGCCTCGGTCGCGTCGGGGCGACCGTATAAAATATTATCTTTAACAGAGCGGTGAAGCAGGGAAGTGTCTTGCGTTACCATAGCAATATAGCGGCGAAGACTTTCTTGGCTTACGTCAGTAATATTTTGCCCGTCAATCTTAATTGTGCCAGAGTCGGTATCGTAAAAGCGCAGTAGTAGGTTAACAAGCGTTGATTTACCCGCGCCAGAGCGGCCAACTAAACCTATTTTTTCACCGGGTTTAATATTAAGATTTAACCCATTCATTACCGGGCCACGGTTAGTTTCGTTGGCGGCTTTGCCATAATTAAAATGTATATCTTTAAACTCAATACTGCCTTGGGTTACTTCAAGGGTGTTTGCGTTTGGTTTATCGTCTACTTTTATTGGGTTTGATAATGTTTTCATACCATCGGTGGCGGTGCCAATATTTTCAAACAGGCTGCTTATTTCCCACATGATCCACTGCGCCATACCGTTTAACCTAAGCGATAAACTAACTGCAACGGCTATAGCGCCAGCACTAATTGCACTCATAGACCATAAATAAAGCGATAATGCGGCAACACTAAATACCAACAAATAGTTAAGCGTATTAATAGCAAAGTTAAGGCTGGTCACTAAGCGCATTTGTTTATACACGGGTTGTAAAAATACATCCATGCTTTGCTTAGCGTACTGCTCTTCGCGTTGTGTGTACGAAAAAAGTTTAATAGTTGAAATGTTAGTGTAGCTATCAACAATACGGCCCGTCATTTCTGATCGCGCATCGGCTTGTGAGCTGGCAATTTTTTTAAGTTTAGGCACAAAGTAAACCTGTATTGAAGCATACAAGGCAAGCCATACAAGCAAAGGGATCATCAAGCGCCAGTCAGCTTCAGCCACTAAAAACACCATAGCGCCAAAATAAACCACTATGTACATAAGTACATCAAGCAGTTTCATTACCGCCTCGCGAACAGCTAAAGACGTTTGCATTACTTTGGTAGCAATACGCCCTGCAAATTCATTTTGGTAAAAACTTACACTTTGGCGAAGTAAATACCGATGCGCTGACCAGCGAATCGACATAGGGTAATTACCTAATAAGGCTTGATGCAAAATAGCGGCATGAAAAAACACCACAATAGGCAAAACGACTAACAGCATAACAGCCATTTTTATCAGTTCAGTTTTTTGCTCTACAAATAGGGTTTGTGGTGTATGAGTACTTAGCCAATCAACTAATTGGCCCATATAACTAAACAACGATACTTCTAAAATAGCTAACAGCGCAGCACTTATCGACATAAGCACTAACGAGAGCTCCATACCCTTAGTGTAATGGCGGCAAAACGCAAATAAAGTAGAAGGCGGCTGAGTGGGTTTTTCCTCAGGAAATGCGTTGGTCATTCTTTCAAAGAGTCGATACATTTTAAAAACTTAAATAGCAAATAATGTGAAGTATCATACCATTTAAGTATTTTTAAATGCAGTTTTGTATTAACTAACATGAGCTTTAGTTGAGAGATTCTATATCTAAAATTCAGGTTAGTTATTACTTATACAGGTTTTTTATCTAACAGGGTTTGAAAGGTTGATGCCTCGGCTCATATATAAGTCGTCGTATTTTAAACCGCCGTTACCATAGGGCTTTTTAGCCGGACCAGTATTTGCGTTTGCTAAAAAGTAAATAAGTGGTTGTTCACGCTTCATTCTAAATTTTGCATTTTTATACACGAGTGTCTGCGTTGAAAACTCACCGCCTTGAACATACACATTATATTGTTGGCCTTGCATTTTTGTTGGCGCGTTATTCACTACATACCAGATGCTGTACCATTGATTTGTGTTAAGGGGCTTTGCTGATTGGGCGGCGTTGTAGTTTTGAATGTTGCTGTAACCTTTATCTGTTTTGACCATTAAAGCGCCATCGTTTTTAAATCCATTCGACTCGGCTTTGTCTGTTACACGTAAGGTAGGTTCAAACGCATTGTAACCATGCTTTTTAATTTCATTGGGTTGTAAGTTACTTAAGCCAAAAGCGTGATTGTTAGGAAACGCTTCTACATTTATGCGCGTAAAAAATGTATAAGTTTCTCCCACTTCAACTACTTTTGGTAGCTTAGTAAAACTGAGTGCTTTTCGATTACCAATAATGCCTTCGGCGGCTGGTTTTTTTAATAAGTAATGATTTGAGGATTCAGCCTCTTGTGAAATTTTTGTCACTTGTGGGTTGGCTATGTATGGATTGGTTTGATTGTCTGTATCAGCTTTTTGCCATGTTAGCGTTTGCGTTTCAAAATTATCGATTAACAGCCATTGATTTGTGGAAGGATGTTGGTGATTTTGGCTGCATGCTACTAACGTGATTAACCACATTGGCAGAAGAACGTTTTTATGGCGCATTGTTTGCTCTTTATTTAATTGTTATTGCTAGCATAAACAGGAAAAAATGGTTATTGGTAATAATTTTTTGTTGAATGACTTAAGTTGCACATTACCAAATTACGGTTTATTTATAACCAATAACTGATTTATTGTAAACCAAAAAAATTTAACGCGCTTAAGTTTAAGCAAAAGCTATATAAATTTTGTAGTCGCGCTCAGTAAATAACTAAAACTTATTCATATCAAATAACTTTATAGTTAACATACGCCTGTGCTTATTTTTGAAATTAATAAGGAAGTGTTATGTATTTAGGCTCTTGTTTGTGTGGAAAAGTAAATGTGAAAATTACAGGCAATATTACCAGTATTATTCACTGTCACTGTTCTTTGTGTAGAAAAAATAGCGGAACAGCGTTTGCTACAAATGGTTTTGTAAACGCTGATGAGTTTTTAATCACTCAAGGGCAAGACTCATTAAGTGGATACGCGTTTAAACCCGGTAGAGCACGGTATTTTTGTGCCTGCTGTGGTTCGCCTATTTATAGCGAAAATACCAGTGATAAAAGCCGTATTCGTATTCGATTAGGTTTACTGGATTCAGATATTGCAGAAAAACCTATATCTCATAATTTTGTTACATCAAAAGCGAATTGGGAACAGTTAGAAACCAGTTTGCCTTGCTATGAAAAGCATGAACCCGGTCGCTAATTAAAAAGATTCAATGTGGTAAATATGATTAATATCTTGATATAAATTGGGAGCAAGATGTTTAAAAACGTCAGAATCTTGAATATTGTCGACGCTAATGTGTTTTAGTGAGCTAGGGCTTAAAACAATAACAATGTTTTTATACTCATTAAATTCAACAAGTGCGATTGCTTTAAAGTACTTTCTTAACAAGGCCAACAACAGCTGTAACTCTTGACCTGTTTTAGGGTTTAAGTTGAGTGTTATTTGACTGCTTGAATTGCAACAGCGCGTCATGTTTTGCCAAAAAAGAGCGCTGTTTAAAAATGGTTGGTGGTACTCTCCACTGAATATGTCGATGGTGATCACATCGTATTTAATTTTACATTGCTGAATAAATTGCTCTGCTGACTGTAAAAATACAGAGTGTGGTTTTGGCAAATAAAAATGTGTTTGTGCAATTTCAACCACATCAGGGTTAATTTCAACGGTGTTAAAGGTGTGTAGAGTATTTAAAAATTTTGTTTTATTGAATAGATAATAGATAACTCGCTCTACGCCCGCGGTTCCCAACCCTAAATTTAGCATTTTAAGATTGGTTACCGGTTTTAATAAAAACAGGATCATGCTCTGATTTACAGGTACCAAAACTTGCTCTGCGTTGCTTTTGCTCATTACGCCCTGAATAACAGCATCTTGTTCACGTTTTTCGTCAAGTGTTAACCAACGGTATTGCGCGTTTTCATAAACATAGATAGGACCAAGCGTGGTTTGCTTAAATTGTACAAGGTTACATTTTAACGTTTCATTTTTTAACTGGCGCATACTCTTACTTTTTAAATTGACTACTTAACCGGAACTCTGATTAAGTTATTTACTAACGTGTTAAATCATGATGATAATTAAATTTTACTAGTCTGGGACTTTTAATAAAAACAAGGCGAATTTACGGGCAATAGATGCTTGGGATCGCTCTATTATCCAGAGTCTAAGTTTCTTAGTTTGGCACGAAAATAAAAAGTTTACTTAAGTTATTTGGTTATAAGTTTATTGATTTGCTTTACCGTGTAGTATTTTGGTTTAAATTAAATCATTTAAGATATTCAAGGAGAGAAAAATGGGATTAATTTTAGGCCCTGTGCTGTTAATTTGGCTGGCTATTTTTATTTACTCAATTCGACTCGGTTATTTGCTTATTTATAAAAATATGGCTTTAGACATCACGCTAATTACTTTCACCGTTGCTTTAGTTGGTGCTATTGCCTTTGTATTTTATGGTTACAGGCAATTTATAAATGAAACGTCATTGTGGGCATTTGAAATACCCAGCTATTTTGTATTCAACAAGTTTGCAATATTCACTGTTGTTTTGGCTTTATGTTTACATTTTTTTTCTACTAGCGTGCAAACAAGAGCAGCCGTTAACTGTGTGGTGTTTATACTTTTGTTTATGTTTTCTGCGGCAGTGTTATTAAGTGTGGGGTTACATGACCGTTTTATAGGTTATAACAATATCCAACTTACTCATTAATTCTAGGGTAGAAGATGAGATCGTTTATTTGCGCTTTACATTTTGTGTGTGCTCAATGGTTGAAAAAAGTTGACCCAAATAATAAGCAAACGGGGTACAAGGCGAGTGTCCTAATCGGTATGGTGCTATCTATTTATATTGGTTTATTTGCTCTTTTCTTTTGTTTTGATTATGTAAAATTACTTACTGATTCCGTTAGAAATAATTTAATCGTGTTCAGTACACTTTATTTAGCGTTAATTTTAGGGGGTATGCATTTAGCGTTGGGTAACGCTGTGGATTATAAAAGCAGAGTTCGTGCAAGGTTGAATACAACAGTACTTAGGCATTACACGCTTGGGTTAAAACTTTGGATATTTGGTCTGATACCTTACTTTATAACTTTGGTAACTATTTTTATATTGAACTCGAATTAGTACAATTCTTTTCTGCGCTTTAGCGTGCTTATTTTCGTATCTACCTCAAATTAATTGCGATATACAAATACATAGGTAATTGTAAACCAATAAAAATAAGGAGCTACATAAATGCTTAAACCATCAATTAAATTATTAAAGCTAAGCATGCTTGCGTTTGCTTGCTCAGCATCAAGTGGCGTTATTGCGGCTGATATGCAATATAAAGATCAACAAAATCTGCATGATATTGCGGCAAGTGTGTCAGCAGAGCGAATTGGCAGCGATATTCAAACGCTGGTGGACTTTGGTACACGCCATACACTTTCAGAGACTAAATCTGACACTCGAGGTATTGGTGCTGCTCGACGTTGGATTAAAGCTGAGTTTGAAAAAATATCCGCACAATGTGGTGGTTGCTTAGAGGTTATTGAGGTATCAGACACTATTTCAGGCGAAAAACGCATACCTGATCCTGTTGAGGTGGTAAATATTGTTGCTATTCAGCGCGGCAGTACTGAACCAAATAGAATGGTGATGATGTCGGGTGATATAGACTCACGTGTAAGCGATGTAATGGATTTTACTAGTGACTCTCCTGGCGCTAATGATAATGCATCGGGTGTTGCTGGTGTTATTGAAGCGGCACGCGTACTGAGTAAATATAAATTTAATGGCTCTGTGGTTTACGCTGCGTTATCAGGGGAAGAGCAGGGGTTATTTGGTGGTAAAATTTTAACCGCGCACGCTCAAAAGAATAACTGGCAAGTACATGGTGTTTTAAATAATGACATGATTGGCAATATTACCGGTATAAATGGAGTGACCGACAATACAACCGCACGTATTTTTTCAGAGGGTACACGTGTTGTTGAAACAAAAGCACAGGCTCGTACTCGTCGATTTACGGGTGGTGAGGTTGATTCTGCAAGTAGAAATTTAGCCCGTTATATTGACACTGTTGCAGATAGGTACATCCCCAACCTTGATACAATGCTTGTTTACAGGCTAGACAGGTTTGCACGAGGCGGGCACCATCGTCCATTTAACGATGCTGGGTTTGCAGCAGTGCGCATAATGGAAACAAACGAGCATTATGATCGTCAACACCAAGACCTACGAACAGAAAATGGCATTACATATGGCGATACGATTGACGGGGTTGATTTTGATTATGCAGCTAAACTAACGTCACTCAATGCGGTAACTATGGCATCTATGGCTTGGGCTCCAGCCCCTCCTAAAGACGTTAAAATTACTGGCGCAGTAAAGGCTAGTACTTCGTTTTCGTGGCAAAAAAGTAACGATGACACAATTGCCGGTTATAAAATATATTGGCGTTACACAAGCGAGCCGCAATGGCAGTTTAGTAAATACGTTGGTAATGTTTCTGATTTCA
The DNA here is from genome assembly GCF_057554385.1 of Pseudoalteromonas sp. 4NS20-0020. Classification (NCBI taxonomy): domain Bacteria; kingdom Pseudomonadati; phylum Pseudomonadota; class Gammaproteobacteria; order Alteromonadales; family Pseudoalteromonadaceae; genus Pseudoalteromonas; species Pseudoalteromonas sp. 4NS20-0020. Next base: position 337,649 of record NZ_BAAJMI010000003.1, read on the forward strand.
CACTTGAGAATGTAGTAATAGACAATTATTACTTTGGTATTTCATCTGTTAGTCATGATGGTTTTGAGTCGCCCGTTGTGTTCCCTGGGGATGTTGGTTCGTTTGACCATAATATAAAATAGCAATTTGTATAAAAACAAAGCAGTCAGAGTTTTTAAAGTGCAAGCAGCCTGTTTTATGCTTGCACCTTATTTACTAAGACCTTACAGTGTTTAAAAAGAAGTAATAAGGTCATTACAATGGAACAACAACAAAAACAATTAACACCTGAAGAGCAAGCACTAGCTGAGCAACAACGTGTTGCATGGCAACGTGGATGTTTTCAAACAGCACAAAAGTATTTAGCAGAAAAAGGCATTATGCCTAAATCTGTAGTTGAGCAAGACAGCCGCTTTTTAGCCCCTATTTGCGCCATGTGGAAATTTAAAGCGCAAAACGGAAAAACGTATTGGGTTGTTACAGGGCAATTACCAACAGACCATGCTGAAGTGGGTGCAGCGTCAGATGCGCGTGATGCCATGCGTTATTTTTCATTGCAATGGCAGTTAAAAGCAGACCAGATAATGAGTGCGGGCACACGCGATAAAACGCAGGCAGACTTTGCTAATCTATTGGTGAAAAGAGCACATGGTCTTTACGAGTTATACGATAACGATAAACTGTGGGCTCACGAAACAAAATAATCCGAAAAGGGTAATCAATTTTTGATTACCCTTACAACTTAATTAATGAACTAGTGTGAAAGGTGCTGTATCAGCATACCTAACCGGGCATTTCATTCTTTGCCTAGGTATACCTGCCTCCATAAACACATTACCCTGTTTTATAAAGCCGTTACGTTTAAATCGTTCAACTTCGTGTAGAACACAATTAACGCTAATTGATTCAATACCTTGTTCTACTGCTATGTCAAAAATATAATTAAGTAACGAGCAGTAAACATTTCGGTTTCTGTGATCAGGCAGTACAGCTAAGCGTCCAATTAAGCCGTCATTACACAGGCGGGCTGTTGCGACGGGACAAAAGCTGTCGTCTGTAACAAGCACATGCAAAGCTAATTTATCGAGGTTATCGAATTCAACGCGTTTAGGGATATGTAATTCGTAAACAAATACACGCTCCCTTATTTGTTGTAACTCATTTTTTTGTCGATCCCATTCAACTTTGTTTATACGATAACCCACAATTGCCTCCTACTTGTTACTCTTGGTTTGCGTTAAACCAAATGCCTTCATTAACAAGTATAGTAAACATTTGAACAAAAACTAGACTATTTTGAGCGTTAGCTAACTCATTTGTATTAAACTCGGTTTCGTCCGTTAGTAATTTTACTGCTGCTATGTCCCCGATAGGAAGAGTGAAATTATCACCATTAATACTTACTAAAAGCTCATTTTCACACTGCTGATAAATTGCTCGTGTTCCACCTACACGTTCAAAAATAGTATCTGGCTCTGCCAATTCGTTTGCTATTTGCTCTTGGGAAAAAGCAGGTTCTACTGGTGCCAAGTCCATTTCATGTTTGGGTTGGCTTAAAGTTTTGCCAAGCCATTGCTTGAATAGAGCATCATCTTCTAGCATTGAGGCGATAAGATGCTTAACCTTCCCAGCTTCATTATTTGTAAGTTCACCTTTTGAGGCTCTTGTAACTAAGTTGTGGTCTGTGTAGCGTTTTTGACCGCTTTCAGTGTCAATAACATGATCGGCAAAGCTTGATAGTAAATCTTGCTGATTTGGTGCTCTAAATCCAACAGAGTAATTAAGTGCATTTTCAACCGCGTAGCCTTCATGCGGGCAGCCTGGTGGAATATATAAAATATCACCGGGCTCTAAAATGCAGTCTATGACTGCTTCAAAGGCTTCAACTTGCAATAATTTTTTATTTTGAGCAAATTGCTTAAGAGTTGGGTCGGGTAGGCCAACTCGCCAATGACGCTTTCCTTCACCTTGAATAATGAAAACATCGTATTGATCTAAATGCGGGCCAACACCACCATTAGGGGTAGAAAAGCTGATCATTAAATCGTCAATGCGCCAGTTAGGGATAAATCTGAACGGTTCTAGCAGCTGGGCTGCCTCTGGATGCCAGTGGTCGACTGCTTGCACTAATAACGTTGAATTTTCCTCTGTGAGTAAATCAAAGTCCTCGAATGGCCCTTGATTGGTTTGCCAGTCGTTATTGTGATTTGTAACAATACGCGATTCAATAGAATCTTCCATTGCTAAGCCAGCAAGTTCGTTTGCATCAAGTGGATCTTCAAAGTGACTAAACCCTTGTTTGATCAAAAGTGGTTTTTTTTGCCAAAAGTGGGTTAAAAATTCTTGTTCAGATAAATCGTTTATTTTTAATTGATACATACGTTTGCCTGCCGGTAATTGCTTTGCTTTTTATACAAAAAAAGCGAAAGGATAACCCTTTCGCTTTTTGATAGTGGTGATTAATAGTTAAACTAAATCATCAATAAATTCAACTGCACGGCCAATGTAATTAGCCGGTGTTAGTTTTTTCATTTCTACTTTAGCATCTTCTGGAAGGTCTAAACCATCGATGAAGTCAGCCATTATTTCTTGGTTTACGCGCTTTCCACGGGTTAAATCTTTAAGTTTTTCGTATGGCTTTTCAATGCCGTATTTACGCATAACTGTTTGAATAGGCTCTGCGAGCAATTCCCAGTTCTGGTCTAGCTCTTCAAGTAAACGTGGTTCGTTAACTTCAAGCTTGCTAACACCTTTAAGCGTTGATTGATATGCAATAAGCGCATAACCCATACCCACACCAAGGTTACGTAGCACTGTCGAATCGGTAAGGTCACGCTGCCAGCGCGATACAGGCAGTTTTTGTGCAAGGTGTGAAAAAATTGCATTTGCTAAACCTAAGTTACCTTCTGAGTTTTCAAAATCAATAGGGTTAACTTTGTGTGGCATAGTTGATGAGCCAATTTCGCCAGCAATGGTTTTTTGCTTAAAGTGGTTAAGGGCAATGTAACCCCAAACATCACGGTCAAAATCAAGCAAAATAGTATTAAAACGTGCAATTGCATCAAATAATTCTGCAATGTAGTCATGTGGTTCAATTTGTGTGGTAAACGGGTTCAATGTTAAACCTAGGCTAGATACAAACTTATCTGCATGAGTATGCCAGTCGTAATCTGGATAAGCGCTAAGGTGAGCATTATAGTTACCAACAGCGCCATTTACTTTACCAAGCATTTCTACTTGCGCAATTTGATCGCGTTGACGCTTTAAACGCATGTATACGTTTGCAAACTCTTTACCCATAGTTGATGGTGTAGCAGGTTGTCCGTGCGTACGAGTCATCATTGGCACTGCTTTGTACTCAATTGCTTTTTCTTTGATGGCGTTAAGTAATTGGTCACAGTATGGCAATAATACGCTGTCACGTGCTTCAGTTAACATTAAACCATGTGATAGGTTGTTAATGTCTTCTGAGGTACATGCAAAGTGAATAAATTCGTTAATAGCATGTAGCTCTGCGTTATCAGCTACTTTTTCCTTTAAAAGGTATTCAACAGCTTTAACGTCGTGGTTAGTTGTTCGTTCAATATCCTTAACGCGCTGCGCGTCGGCTTCACTGAAGTTATCAACAATAGCGTTTAAAAGTGCATTTGCTTGGTCGCTAAATGCGGGCACTTCTTTAATGTCGCTTGCTGCAGCTAACGCTTGCAACCAACGCACTTCAACAATTACACGGTATTTAATTAATCCAAATTCGCTGAAAATACTGCGTAGTTCAGTGGTTTTGCTGCCGTAGCGACCATCAACTGGCGAGATAGCCGTTAACGCTGAAAGCTCCATAATAACTCCTAAATTTTTGTTTGAACGATAATTAAATTTTTGCTTTAGCAATGGCGATTATTTTTCTTTTTGCAAAGAAAAAATGACGGCGTTTACCGCCCATTTGTCGCCACAATACTGCACTTCTGATGCCGGCAAGTAGTAATGCGCGGATTTTATTTTGAGTGAGTTGCTGTTTTAATAACTCGGGTTTACCATAAACCTGTATTCGGTGCCCAAGGGGGCTTAGCACCGACGAGTATATATCTGCCAAACCGGCAACAACGGTGTCATCGGTTATAGCAAAATGGTCTAAACGACGATGAATATCATCAATACGTTTACCTAATTCGTTTAAGCTTTTGTCGTTTGCGCTAAGTGCTCGCTCAAGCTGCATTAAGCCACCCACGTATTTTACAATCTCAACGTCTTTCTGAGCGCCCGCTGATAGCTGTTCCATCAGCGTTTTGTAGCCATCTCGTAAATTGTGAGTGCCTTGATATACATCTTCTGGTGATGCTGGCGATGTTTGTACAATACTAGAAAGTAATATGTCTAAATCGTGTTCATTGTTACTGCCGTATTGCGCTATTTTTTGTACTTGTTTAGCGGCTTGGCACATAGCGGCAAGCGCCATAACTTGGTGTTCATTCATTACTTGATCACCGAGTCAATAATACCGCCGCCTAAACAAACTTCTTGCGCATAAAATACTGCAGACTGACCTGGTGTAACCGCTTTTTGAGGTTCATCAAATAACACACGGGCCATACCGTCATCACCAACAAGCAAAGTACAGTTTATATCTTCTTGACGGTAACGTGTTTTAACTGTGCAACGCGTTGTTCCTTTTGGACCTACACGGTCTACCCAGTGAAGTTGGTTAGCGTTTAAACCATTACTATATAGGCGAGGGTGGTCTTTACCCTGGCCAACAATAAGTACGTTACGCTCGACATCTTTGTCTACAACGTACCAAGGTTCGCCTGAGCCTTCTTTCATACCGCCAATTAGTAAGCCTTTTCGTTGGCCAAGTGTGTGGTACATTAAGCCTTCGTGCTCGCCAACGTTATTACCTTCAGTGTCTTCAATAACACCTGGTTGTGCAGGTAAAAACTTTTGTAAAAAGTCTTTAAACTTACGTTCACCAATAAAACAAATACCAGTGCTGTCTTTTTTATCATGTGTGATTAAATCTTGCTCTTCAGCAATACGGCGCACTTCTGGCTTGGCGATATCGCCTACAGGGAAAAGCGTTTGAGCAATGTGTTCATGACTTAACGTGTATAAAAAGTAACTCTGGTCTTTGTTGTTATCTAAACCACGGCACATCACATATTTGTCGTCCCGAAGCTCACGACGCACATAATGGCCTGTCGCAATAAAGTCAGCTCCGAGTGCTTGTGCAGCAAATTCCAAGAAGGCTTTAAATTTGATTTCCTTATTACACATAATATCGGGGTTAGGCGTGCGGCCTGCTTTGTACTCTTCTAAAAAGTATTCAAATACGTTATCCCAATATTCAGCTGCAAAGTTAACAGTATGAAGTTCGATACCTAACTTGTCACACACTGCTTGCGCATCTTTCAGGTCTTCTGCAGCGGCACAGTACTCGTCATTGTCGTCTTCTTCCCAGTTCTTCATAAACAGGCCTTCTACTTGGTAGCCTTGTTGTTGTAACAAATATGCAGATACTGAAGAATCAACACCGCCGGACATACCAACGATGACTTTAATGTGACTATTTTCGCTCATGAATAATTTCGCTTATACAGATTACTGTTAACTTGGAAAGGCCGCGATTATAGCATGTATTTTGTTTGCGCTTAAAGAGACTAACAAGGCAAACCTTACAATTAGTGAGTAATTTATTAATATAATAAATAGCTAAGATACCTAAGGCGCTTACATAACATTTTTTTGATAAAAGTTGATTCTAATTCTACGCTTAACGTACAGAACAAAATACGAGCCATATGTTAAAAATTAATAATAAGTTCTTTAAAAGTGATTAGAGTATATATACACTCATTAATAATAAAGTTTGATGGGTTAGCCCATTCAATAAGCTGTAAAATATAATCAATGGAATGAATATATGAATCACGCATACAAAATTAATAAAATTAGATCGTTTGTAGAACAAAACAAACACCAAGTAAATCTCATTTCGAATAAGCTTTTAATCATAAACCTGCAAGAATTAAAAAAGTCAGCCTACCATCTTTTTTATGAACTAATAAAACTCAAGCATGCTCAGCAAGCTCAATCCCATCACCAAATCAGTGATTTGTTTAATTTAATTAAAAACACTACAGAAGTGCTTAGCCTCGAAATGAAGCTTTTAGATAAATTAGAACACTGGTGGCTAGAATGGTATTTTGCTTTACAAATGCATGAACAATTGAGCGCTGAAAGTAAAGAAATGCCGATGAGCTTTTTATCACGCAGTACCTTAAACCCAATGCGAAAACATGAGATAAGTCACTATGCTAAATTATTTTCAGTGCTCCCTATGCCAGTGTGTAATGTGTGTAGCAAAACCGGTGATATTCTTAGAGTAAACCAACGGTTTGTAGATGTGTTTGGTTATACTGTTGAGGATGTGCCTAACCTACATGCATGGTGGAAAAAGGCCTACCCAGATCCGCACTACAGAGTGCAAGCTCAAAATTTATGGTCTGAAGCTTTAAAAAAAGCGAAAAGTAGTAATGACGATATACCTGCCAATAACTACACAGTTGCACGTAGTGATGGCACTCAAGTGGTTATGGAGGTATCGGGCATAAAGATAGGCGAAGAATTTTTAGCCGTATTTAAAGATGCAACCGAGCGAATAGAGGCTGAGGATATTTTAAGGGATATGGCGTTTTTGGACTCATTAACCAAAATTGCCAACAGGCGTCGATTTGATGAAAAACTGGCTCATGAATTTGATAAAGCTAAGGAGTGTGAAGGGGCAATATCGTTAATAATTATTGATGTTGATTTTTTTAAACAGTTTAACGACCGTTACGGACATTTGGCTGGGGATTCTTGCTTATATGAAGTGGCTCAAACTATTGCATCGACAGTAAATCGTCCTGAAGACTTTGTTGCCAGATATGGTGGCGAAGAGTTTGTTGTATTGCTCCCAGATACTGATAAGGAAGGTGCATTATTTATTGCTGAGCAAATACAAAAGGCCGTTGAAGCTTTAGCAATTGTGCATGAGGATACCTACAGTGGCTTTTTGTCAGTGAGCATGGGCGTTAACTCAACGGCTAGTTCCCAAGACGATAAGGTAAGCTTTGTTAAAGGAGCCGACAACGCACTGTATTATGCAAAAGACCAAGGCCGAAACTGTATTGCATTACACTCTGAAAGTTAGATTAAATTTTTATTACAAAGGTTTAGGTGAGGGGGTAGCGATGGCGTGAAAGTTTTGCTCTATGTTTACTTATCCTTACATGGATGCAAGTCAGAAGAATAGGCTGGAGCAATTACGCACCCCACGTCACTAAGTAATCCCTCTAGGCAGAGTAAACTTTAAAACACACCATGAATATGCCTTAATTTTTTATTAGTTGTAAATAGTATCTAAGCTTAATAGCGGACGCGTCACCGCGTCATCAATGCACTTTTGAACGAGCGGACTTCGCAGTGGTAAAGATTTAACTTTCTCTAGGTTAAACCAATGGGCACTTATAATATCATCATCAATAGGGTTGAGTTGTTGGTTGGTGCCACTAGCATCAAATAAAAAACAAAACCTTAGGTAATGAACGCCGTTGTCAGCGTACAAGTTATAAACACCTAAAAAGCCTGTAGGGGTGAGCGATAAACCTGTTTCTTCATATAATTCGCGGCTTGCTGCTTGAGCTAGTGTTTCGTTCTTTTCTAAATGACCAGCCGGTTGATTATAGCAAATTTGCTTAGTAAATTTATCGCGTTCTTTTACTAATAAGTATTCGTTATGGTTTTTAACTATTGCGGCTACTGTTACATTTGGTTTATGCATTAATGCTACCTTTAATGATTTTATATTCACCAGTATTAATGTCGTCTAAAGTGTAATTACCTATGCTGTAACGAATTAGCCTAAGAGTAGGATGGCCAATGTGAGCTGTCATTCGGCGAACTTGTCTATTTTTACCCTCATTGATGGTAATACTGAGCCATGAGGTAGGTATAGACTTTCGTTCACGTACAGGGGGAGTTCGTTGCCAAATGTTAGGCTCTTCTATCATTTTTACATTAGCAGGCAGTGTGAGCCCATCTTTAAGCTCAACGCCTTTACACAAAGCTTGTATTGACTCAGTCGAAGGCTCACCTTCTACTTGAACCCAGTACGTTTTATTGGTTTTTTTATTAGGTGCTGTTAATGTATTTTGTAGTTTCCCGCAGTTTGTGAGCAGCAATAAACCTTCGCTATCGCGGTCTAACCGTCCTGCAGCATATACATCCTTGATAGGAATAAATTCAGCTAGCGTCTTTCTGTCTGCATCGTCTGTAAATTGACAAAGCACATCAAATGGCTTGTTAAAAAGTACAATTTTTTTGTCTTTAGCGTCTATTTGAGGTTTTATTTCTCTTTTGTTTGTAGGCTTTTTAATTGCACTTCTAGAATACGTGCGACCCGTATTACGCTTGGTTGAGGAAGCGGGGGGTTGCTTGTTACTCGATTTACTTCTCATTAAATACACCTTGCTGGTTTTGGTAATCCAGCAATTTTTGTGGCTTGTTTAGCTGGGCCTCTTGGAAACAATTTATAAAGGTAAATACTATTACCTTTATCTTCTCCGAGTGCTTTGGCCATGGCTTTTACTAGCATGCGGATGGCTGGACTTGTGTTGTATTCAAGATAAAATTCGCGGACGAAGTTAATCACTTCCCAGTGTTGTTCGCTAAGCGATATGTTTTCTTGCTCTGCAATAATGGGGGCTAGTTGCTTAGACCATTGTGTATGGTCGAGTAAATAACCTTGTTTATCTGTGTCTATTGTTTGTTGGTTAAATTCAAGCATGGGTTACCAAGTAATTAATTGCGTAGAGGTTAAAGTAAGAGACACAAACTCGTCATAGTTAATGGCAGTGTCGTTATTTGATAGCTTAATTGCACGAACGAGTGCGTCCTCTTCAAGTACTAAGAGGGTGTCTGAAAATTGTTTAAATTGTTTATTAGCAAAGCATGCGTCACCTAAAAGCAATATACGGTCATCAGCACAAATTAAGTTTTCTAGCTGGTTAGCAGAATAGTAATTTAATGGTTTTGAAAAAATATGTAGTGTGCTCATAAGGTCACCACGTGATGTTGTTTTTTGATAAGTGTTTGTTGTTCACCAAATGTAACCGCGTGCGCGTCTATGAGTAAATCAGTTTTACTTAGGCCATAATCAAGGAGCGATTTTTCACATACATAGATGTTTTCTACGTCATAAATTTCTAGCGTTTTTATGTTTTTAAAAAAATCTTTAATACCTATGGTGGAAGGGGTTTGATTCTTTTTTAATGCTAAAACAGCGGGGCCACTAAATAACCAGCTTATGTTTTGATCGACAGCTGCAAAAATTAACGTCATATCGAGGGCATCTCGCAGGTTAAGATCATCAAATGGGCTACTTTGACTCATTACTAATACATTAATCATTTAAATTGCACCCACTTATCAGCGTCGCTTACAAGCATTGCAAACTCCGCTAAACCTGCAACAGAAAATACGCCTGTGTTTGACGTATCTAAGCCTCTTTTTTCTGCCGCGGTTACACACAGCATAAGATTAATATTTTGACTTGATAGCGTCTGCCATAATGCGCTAATTTGAAGCTCGTCAGAGGCTAAGTCAAAATGTGTTGATGCATGATAAACGCCTTGCTGATACAAAAATATTGCGTCTATGGTGTGCCCTTGAGATAAACACGCATTAGCAAACTTAATTATGCGTTGGCTGGTGTCGTGATCTGATGGTGGTGTGTGTAATGAAAGAACAAATCGTGCCAAAACAATTCCAATAAAAAAGCCCCAATAAAGGGGCTATTTTAACAGAACTATTTAATTAGTCATCACTTGCGCCAAGTAGGTGCAGTAAAGAGGTAAATAGATTATAAACGTTTAAGTATAAAGATACCGTAGCGCGAATGTAGTTAGTCTCACCGCCGTTAATAATGCGGCTTGTATCAAATAAAATTAAGCCAGACATAATTAATACAACCGCAGCGTTAAGCACCATAAACATTAAAGAACTACCGATGAATATGTTAACAATGCTTGCAACAATAACCACAATTAGGCCAACCGTTAAAAAGCCGCCCATAAAAGAGAAGTCTTTTTTGGTGTTGAGCGCATATGCAGATAGACCAAAGAAAATAAGTGCTGTTGAACCAAGAGCTTGCATTATAAGCATTGGGCCATTAGGCATGGCAGCGTAATGGTTTAACATTGGACCTAAACCAGCCCCCATTAAACCTGTGAAAGCAAATACCCAAAATACACCAGATGCGGTGTCAGCTTTTTTGTTTACAACAAATAATAAACCAAACGAAACCAGTGTGAACACAATTCCCATAAAGTAAGGTAATTGTAGTGCCATTGAGATACCGGCAGTCACTGCACTAAATGCAAGTGTCATCGCAAGTAAAAAGTAGGTGTTTTTAAGTACCTTGTTTGTTTCAATGGTAGACATTACCGGTTTAGCGGTATTGTACGATTGATTAAACGCCATTGTAGAGCTCCTTTAAGTGAAACGTGTGTTTCGATAATTTAACTAAAATTAGATTACCAACTCTTATATGTTTGGGCAAACCTTTGTGGATCAATAGACATTAATTTTTTAATTAAAGTTCATTTAACCACCAAAAAGAAAGTTTTTGTTTTATCTTTGAACAAATTAATTGTTTTTTAAGCACTTAAGCAATTTTTTTAAAAAAAAGCTTCACAAAGCCAACGGGTTTCCCTATTATGCAGGCCGTGCGGAGAGATGGCAGAGTGGTCGAATGCACCGGTCTTGAAAACCGGCATAGGTTTGTAGCCTATCTAGGGTTCAAATCCCTATCTCTCCACCACTTATTACAATAACTATGAGTACACTCTTACTTGTAGTTTATAGCACTTTAGGAGAGATGGCAGAGTGGTCGAATGCACCGGTCTTGAAAACCGGCATAGGTTTGTAGCCTATCTAGGGTTCAAATCCCTATCTCTCCACCATTATATTAAAGCCCGCAATCTAGCGGGCTTTTTTGTTTTTTGAATTTGACTATCAATTGCAATTGGCATTCATGTTTGATCAATTTTAAAATTAAGCATGAAGCTGATGACATCAAATAACTCTCCTGTTTAACATCTGAAAATGAATCACCTGTCTTGTTACTCAAAAGCAATAACTTTACCTTTATTAAAATTATTAGCCGAAAACGGTAGGTCGTTTGTAGTTTAATGTGTTTTATTTTTGTTCGTAATTTACGACCATAGTCTCTGTTTCTAACTTTGGGTTCTTGGTGCATGCTTATAAATAGAGTTTAAGTGTGTTGTTAAGGATTATTAAATGAAACACCAATTAGCAAAAAGCGTTGCGCTTTCATTACTTTCTCCTGTGATTGTGGGTAGCCTATTAGGTATTTATTATTCAATAACGCTACAAGGTGAATTTGTCTCTATATTTTTTTCATTATTGATGACGGCCATATCTAATGCGCATATTGTTGGCTTAACAATGGCTGCATTTGTTGTCCCAGGCTATTTATTAATGTTTAAATATTCAAAAGTAAACTATTCCGGTGTTTTAACGCTTGGTTTACTTGGTGGTGCTATTTTTAGCTTTCTTTTAAGTGCCTCCACAGGCGAAATATTTTTAATAAATAGTGTTATGTCAGCAATAGCGGCAGGGCTGTTTTTATTTGGTCTTCGTAAAACTTCAAAATCATAATCGCTTTTTTATTAACCAAGGGCGTACTTAAACTACGGAAATTCCTTTTTTTTACCTGCAAAAGGTTCCAATTTTTCACCACAAAGAGTACCTTTAACTACTGTATGTTTAATAAGAAGTAGTTTGGTATGCAAAAGCACGATTTTTACCAGTCATTAGTTAAACAAACTGAATCGCTGATTGCCGGTGAGTCGAATGTAATTGCTAATATGGCAAATATAAGCGCGCTGTTATTTACCTCTTTAGATGATGTAAATTGGGCGGGCTTTTACTTTATTGATTCGCCGTCAGAATTAGTACTAGGCCCATTTCAGGGTAATCCAGCATGTATTCGTATTCCAGTAGGAAAGGGTGTATGTGGGACTGCTGCGGCTACGTTGCAAACACAACTAATTGAAGATGTTCATGCATTCGACGGGCACATTGCCTGCGACGCGGCATCAAACTCTGAGATTGTTGTACCTATCATGAAACATGGTAAAATATTTGCAGTGCTAGATATTGATAGTCCTAGTATTTCTAGATTTGACACTGATGACAAAGCGGGATTAGAAGCATTGGTTAAATGCTTTGAGGCTAGCTTGTAATGAAAGATTTGCTAAATGTTCAAGACTACCTATTTGCTTTACAAGATGTAGGCGACTGGGAAGGCGAAGAAGAACATGTAGCGGAAACGCTCAATGATTTGATTCACATTGCTTGGGACAAACTCCCAGATGATTTAGATTGTGAATCAATCGATGAAATAATAAATGGTATTTGGGAACACCTTCGAGGTGATATGGCTGTACTTGAAGCCGATTTCGAAGAACTGGTCGACTGGGTTATGCACTATGTTGATTCGTCCCTTGATGAAAAGATGTGAAAAATAGGTTCTAAAATGGAAACCACAAACAAGCTAAAAGATATTAATGAAGTATTGGAGTTCTTGTACCAAGAATTTCCACAATGTTTTAAACAAAAAGACGGCATTAAACCGCTTAAAGTCGGTATTTTTAAAGATATTGCTGAGCGTATTGAAGGGTCTGAAAAAGTAAGTAAGACTCAAGTACGTCAAGCATTAAGAAAATACACGTCTAACTGGCGTTATTTAGAAGCTGTGACAAAGTCGGAGTTTCGTATTGACCTTGATGGCAATGAAGGTGAAAAAGTTGAGCAAGAGCATATTGATCATGCTCAAAAAGCACTAGAAGAAAGCCGTGCAAAAATGGCGAAGCGCAAGAAACAACAGCGTCCACGTCAAGACTCAGATTCTAAAAACTTTAAGAAGAAGCCTGCACATGCAAACAAGGGCGCTGATAAAAATGCGTCAGCTAGCAAAGCAACTAAATCTGCACCCGCTAAACGTTCAGGTAAAATTGAACCTTTACCAGCAACAGAGGTCAAGGTTAATAACAAGGTTAAAGTTAAACTAGGCCAAGCACTTGTAAATGCAGTAATCACTGAAGTAAATAAAGACGACGTTCATGTTGAATTAGTGACTGGTATGCAAGTTAAAACCAAAGCAGACAGCTTATACACTGTTTAAGTTGTACATAAATTAAGGAGTTTGTATGAGTAAAAAGTTTACGCTCATTCCGGTAGTTGCAGCCCTGTTTTCAGGTTCATTATTTGCTGCTGTAGAGCCTGTCACCATTGATGATTTACCTCTACTCAAGCAAGAAAGTCAACATGGCACTGCCAGTAAGCGCGTGGCAAGCTTATTTACTCGTTCACACTATATCCCGGTTCGATTTAACGATGAACTTTCTAGTAAAGTGTACGATCGTTACATCGAATCCCTTGATTTTAATAAAAGCGTTTTTTTAGCCAGTGATATTGCATCCTTTGAGCAATATCGCGATAGCTTTGACAACGCTTTAACTACCGGCAAGCTAGGCTTTACGTTTGATATTTTTAATTTAAGCCTAAAGCGCCGTTTTGAACGTTACGAATATTCACTTTCTTTATTAGAAAACGAAATGACGTTCGAAAAACAAGATGAATACTTTTTTGATCGTGAAGATGCAACGTGGCCAACATCGCAAGCAGAGCTAGACGAGATCTGGCGAGAGCGTGTTAAGTACGATGCACTGCGATTAAAAATGACTGGTAAAGATTGGGAAGGAATCAAAGAGGTTCTTACCAAGCGATACAAAAACGCTGAAAAGCGTCTAGTTCAATCTAACTCAGAAGATGCATTTCAAATTGTTTTAAATTCTTTAGCTCGCACGATTGAGGCGCATACGTCTTACTTATCACCAAGACGCGCTGAACAATTTAAAATGGATATGGACCTAGAACTTGAAGGCATTGGCGCTGTACTAACTCCTGACGAAGATTACACCGTAATTCGTAGTCTTGTACCAGGTGGTCCCGCAGACAAAACCGAACAAATTAAAGCAGATGACCGTATTATTGGCGTAGCACAAGACGGTGAAGATTTTACCGATGTGATTGGCTGGCGTTTAGACGATGTTGTAGATTTAATAAAAGGCCCTAAAGGCACTAAAGTACGTTTACAATATTTGAAAGGTGCAGATGCTCACGGCACACCTAAAGTGGTCGAAATTACTCGTGACAAAATCCGTCTTGAAGACAGAGCTGCAAAGTCAGAAGTGTTCGAAGCTAAATATTCTGATTTATCAAGTAAGATTGGGGTTATTGAAATCCCAGGTTTTTACAATAATTTGTCTAAAGACGTAAAAGTTGAGTTAGCTAAATTAAAAGAGGCTAAAGTAGACGGTATTATTATCGACTTACGTCAAAATGGTGGTGGTTCGTTATACGAAGCGACCCAGCTTTCTGGCTTATTTTTCGATCAAGGTCCTGTTGTACAAATACATACTCTAAATAACCGAATTGAAGAGCAAAGAGATCGTGATGGAGTTACTTATTACGACGGGCCATTAACGGTTTTAGTTGATCGTTACAGTGCGTCTGCATCTGAGATTTTTGCCGCTGCAATGCAAGATTATGGTCGCGCTGTTATTATTGGCGAACAAACATTTGGTAAAGGCACTGTGCAGCAACATAAAGGTCTTGCAAGAGCGTATGATCTTTACGATAACCCATTAGGTAGCGTGCAATACACCATAGCTAAATTTTACCGTATTAATGGCGGCAGTACTCAGCACAAAGGTGTTATTCCTGACATTTCATTTCCATCGGCTATAGATCCTGCCGAGTGGGGTGAAAGTAAACAAGATAATGCACTTCCTTGGGATAGCATTGTTAAAGCAAAATATAAAAAGTTAGGAAATTTAACTCCAGTTATTCCTTACCTGGAAAAGCAACATAAAGATCGTATTAAATCTGAGCCTGAGTTCGGCTACGTGTTTGATGATATAGCGTTGTACAACGAAGAAAAAGATCGTAAAACGATTTCTTTAGTTGAAGCTACGCGTATTAAAGAAAAAGAAGAAGGTGAAGCGCGTGCATTAGTTCGTACAAATGAGCGCTTGAAACGATTAGGTAAAGATCCGGTTGAAAACCTAGATGATGTACCTGATGTAATTGATGAGCTTGACCCGTTTCTTGAAGAAGCGGCTTTAATTACTCAGGACTACATTAACTTTGGTCGCATCGCCAAAAAGTAAAAACTGGTTTTACCACTACAAAAAAGGCGCTTGTGCGCCTTTTTTGCTACCTATCACAGCCTAAATTGTTATAATCTCTAACTATTAAAAATTGAGCCGGCTTAGAAATGCTCAGTTAATACGCACTAAGTGCTAAAAATAATAATTAAACACGCTGTATGTGTGTAGGAGTCTCAACTTTGAACCCATTGGATGATAAACCAGTAAAACCCGCCTCATTTCTTGATGCATTAATTCCTATTTCAGTTTTAATTTGTTTGTTAGGGGCTGCGGTTTACTTATTTGGTGACAACTCGTCATCTGGACCAAACCAAATTGCACTTTTATTTGCAACCTTCGCAGCTGCTCTAATTGGCCTAAAAAACGGCTACACGTGGAGAAAGCTTGAGCAAGCTATGATTGAGGGTATAACGCTGTCTCTTGGCGCTATACTCATCTTATTAATGGTAGGTGCTTTGATAGGTACTTGGTTGTTATCGGGCACAGTACCAACGCTAATATATTATGGCCTGCAAGTAATTAACCCTAGTTGGTTTTATGCAGCAAGTTGTTTAATTTGTGGCATTGTGGCTATGAGCATCGGTAGCTCGTGGACCACTGCAGCTACAATTGGTGTTGCTTTATTAGGTGTTGCTACGGGTCTTGGTTTAGATCAGACAGTTACAGCTGGTGCTGTTATATCTGGTGCGTATTTTGGTGACAAACTAAGCCCACTCTCTGAAACAACTAACTTAGCGCCCGCAGTGGTTGGCTCTGACTTATTTGAACATATTCAGCATATGCTATGGACAACAGTTCCTAGCTTTGTGATTGCGCTTATTATATTTATATTTATGGGCTTTAACGCAACGGCTTCTAATGAGGCTGGGCGTTTAGACGAAATTACGCTAATTTTGGAGCAAAACTTCAATATTGGTTTTGAGATGCTCATTCCTTTAATTGTGCTCTTAGTGCTAGCAATTAAAAAAATGCCTGCTTTTCCTGCTATTTCTATTGGTGCTGTGGTTGGTGCTGTTTGGGCTATGCTATTTCAGTCTGACTTAATTGGTTCTCAAATTGATACTTCTCAGGGCGAAGTGGTTGGGTATTTCAAATTAGTATGGACGACATTTTTTGACGGTTTTAGCATCGATACCGGTGATGACAAAATGGACTCACTACTTAGCGGTGGTGGTATGGCGGGAATGTTAACAACGACGTGGTTAATTATGACTGCGCTTATGTTTGGCGCTATTATGGAAAAAACAGGCTTGTTAGACATTTTTGTAAAAAGTATTTTAAAAATAGCGAAAAGTACAGGGTCTTTAATTGCCTCGACAATTGCGACGTGTATTGGTACTAACCTCATTGCAGCCGATCAATATATTGCTATTGTGGTTCCTGGACGTATGTTTAAAGATGAATATGAAAAGCGCGGTTTAAAGCCAGTTAATTTATCTCGTACCTTAGAAGATGGCGGTACGATTACCAGTCCACTTATTCCTTGGAATACATGTGGTGCTTTCATGCAAAGTGTACTTTTAATAAACCCTTTCGATTACGCACTTTACGCTTTCTTTAACTTAATTAATCCCGTTTTAGCTGTTATATATGCGTATCTCGGTATTAAAATTTTACGTATTAAGCCGAAACAATCAGCCTAAATTTAGTAGCGCCTCTTCATATAGAGGCGCTTTTTTTGGAGTAATCATGACCGACTCAAAAACCCCTCAAGCTCAATATCTCAAAGACTATAAAGCACCAAATTTTTTAATAGACCACACAGACTTAACGTTTGATCTTCAGCCTACAAATACAACGGTAACAAGCGTACTGACGTTAACGCGTGTTGGTGATAATCAATCACCTCTGATTCTAGATGGCATAAATTTACGTTTAACGTCCTTATCGATAGATGCGATTGAGATAACAGATTATAGCGTTGTTGATGAGCAGCTAATTATTAATAACTTACCAGAGCGTTGTAAATTACGTATTGTGACTGAGATATCTCCTGAGACAAATACATCTTTAGAAGGTCTTTACTTATCTGGTGGAGCGTATTGTACACAGTGTGAGGCGCAGGGCTTCAGAAAGATAACATATTACATGGATCGTCCTGATGTGTTGTCAACGTTTGATGTAACTATTATTGCTGATTCAAGATACACGCATTTATTGTCTAATGGTAACCAAATTGACAAAGGTGAGACACCTGACGGCCGTCATTTTTCTAAATGGCAAGACCCATTTAAAAAACCAAGCTATTTATTTGCATTAGTTGCTGGTGATTTTGATGTATTAAACGATACCTATACAACTAAAAGTGGCCGAAAAATTGATTTAGCATTATTTGTAGATAAGGGTAATTTGCCTAAAACACCGCATGCGATGCAATCACTTAAAAAATCTATGCAATGGGATGAGGAGCGTTTTAATTTAGAATATGACCTTGATATATACATGATTGTAGCCGTAGATTTCTTTAATATGGGTGCAATGGAAAACAAAGGCTTAAATATATTTAACAGTAAATGTGTTTTGGCCAATCAAGAAACAGCAACGGATAAAGATTACCATACTATTGAGTCCATAGTTGGTCATGAATACTTTCACAATTGGACTGGTAATCGTGTTACGTGCAGAGATTGGTTTCAGTTATCACTTAAAGAGGGGCTAACTGTATTTAGAGACCAAGAATTTAGTAGTGATCTTGGATCGCGTGCACTCAACCGCATTGATGCTGTTAAGGTGATGCGTACGCATCAGTTCAGTGAAGACGCAGGGCCTATGGCACATCCTATTCGACCTGAAAAAGTTATTGAAATGAATAACTTTTATACCGTAACAGTATACGACAAGGGTGCTGAAGTAATAAGAATGATGCATACCTTGCTTGGTGAGGTTAACTTTCAAAAAGGGATGGCGCTTTACTTTAAACGCCATGACGGTCAAGCAGTTACGTGTGACGACTTTGTCAGTGCTATGAGTGACGCATCGGGTGTTAATTTAGAGCAATTTAAGCGTTGGTATAGTCAGGCGGGTACGCCTCGCTTAAATGCTGTAGAACATTACGATAGTGCCGCAAATACCTACACACTAACAATAGAGCAAAATGCACCGATTAATCAGCCCGATAACAAACCGTTGCACATCCCGTTTGCCATAGAGTTGTTGGACGAATCTGGCAATAGTATCGAATTACAGTACAAAGGTTTAAAAGTTAGTAATGTGCTTGATGTTACTGATAAAAAGCAGAGTTATACTTTTGAGAATGTGACTTGCAAACCCGTTGCTGTGTTGTTAGAAGACTTTTCTGCTCCGTGTATCCTAACTCAACAAACAACTGAGCTTGAGCTTTTGCATATTATGCGTTTTGCACGAAGTGATTTTTCACGTTGGGATGCACAGCAACAATTGTTTATAAAAGCGGTAAAAGAAGCATTTAACTCAGATACACAATTTCAATTAAGTGACGAGATAATTGAAGCCTTGCGTGTTTTAATTGTTTCAAAACAAGGCGATTTAGCGTTAATTGCTGAGTTATTAAAATTACCTAGCTTTGACACTTTAGCCGCAGAATTTGAAATTATTCCTGTTGATGAAATTATTCGTGTTGTAGCACAGTTCGAAATACAAATTGCCACAAGCCTTAATGATGAGCTTATCGCATGTTTTGGTTCATTACATGACGATGGTAGCATAAATGCCGAAGCGGTTGCTGTGCGGGCACTACAGCAAATATGCCTGCATTATCTTGCAAAGATGCCAAGCACACAAACAGATAAATTTATTAAACTAGCCGCTAGCTCGTCAAATAT
This sequence comes from Pseudoalteromonas sp. 4NS20-0020, assembly GCF_057554385.1. NCBI lineage: Bacteria > Pseudomonadati > Pseudomonadota > Gammaproteobacteria > Alteromonadales > Pseudoalteromonadaceae > Pseudoalteromonas > Pseudoalteromonas sp. 4NS20-0020. The sequence goes on from NZ_BAAJMI010000003.1 coordinate 356,721, forward strand.
GACCAATGTGTTGGGCGCACTTAGCGCGGTGGTAAAAGCTTCTCATCCACTTTGTGATGACCTATTGTCGCACTTTGATAGTCAATGGCGACATGATGTACTTGTTATGGATAAATGGTTTGCGCTTCAAGCAATGCAAACAGGTGAAGATGCTATTATTAATATTAAGTCATTATACGAGCACCCAAGTTTTGATTTTTCCAATCCCAATAGAGTCCGTGCTTTAGTGGGGAGTTTTAGCTACTTTAACACTCAGCAATTTCACCGTGCTGACGGGCAAGGATATGAATTGCTTGGTGATTTACTTGTTAAGCTGAATGCAATAAATCCACAAAATGCGTCAAGAATGCTAACACCGTTTATGTCTTGGAAACGTTATGATAAAACACGTTCAGCACTTATGAGAACGCAATTAGAACGTTTATCTAATTTAGATGGACTAAGTGACGACTTATTCGAGAAGGTTGAAAAAGCGCTTAATTAAATGCTTGAATATTACTTTAATTTAAGATTGAGCTATAACGACTGTATGGATTACTACCACGGTCGATATAGTTCTGTGCAAGTGGTTGAAGAGGGTGGGAAGTCAATTCGGTTTTCTGCCGATCATTTAAGACCGTTTGTTACAAGTTTAGGTGTCAGAGGGCGTTTTAGAATGTTACTCACCCCTGAAAATAAATTTATTCGTATTGAACGAGTGGCTTAGAGCGCTATTTTTATGTTATAAAACCATAAAAATATTGTCTTTTTGTTAATTTCAATTTGTTCTATTGTTAAATAACGTGTATAAATTATCTGGTATGACGTCTTACCAATACGTAAACGTCAGCTGACACACTATATATATGACAGATTGAATGCGACTATTTGTAATTTATACAATTCGCTTCTATCGTTACGATTACACTAAAAACAATAACTTGATCACACAATATGACCCGCGACAGGGGGGAACCACAATGATAAGAAGATCGCTTTTTGTTAAAAACAAAATCGCTATAGGTTTAGCAGCCGCTAGTTTAGCTTTAACTACAGCAAGTTCACAGGCTGTAACATTCGACGCCGGAGGGTTTGATATAACCTTCGATTCAACTTTTTCTTACGGCCAAAGTATTCGCGTAGAAGATAGAGACTTTAGCTTAATAGGTAAAAGTAATAACCCTGCTTTTGATTGGACTGGTTACAACCCAGCCTTAAATACTATTTATTCTTCACAAGATGTTTGGGCACAGCCTGGATCGTATTCAAATAATGGTGACGCAGGTAATCTTAACTTTGACAGCGGTGATTCATTTTCCAAACTGTTAAAGGGAACACATGACCTTTCAATAAACAAAGATAACTACGGTCTATTTACTCGTTTTATGTACTTTTATGACTTTGCTTTGATGGATGGTGACTTTGCCTATGCAAACCCTACATCAGGTCAAAGCGTAGATCCATGTGATGATGAAGATACAAAAGAACAAAGCTGTGCAGATATTCGCTTATTAGATGCGTTTGTGTGGGCTGACTTTGATTTAAACGACGGCAAAAACCCACTTTCAGTTCGTCTTGGTCAACAAGTTGTTAACTGGGGTGAAAGCACGCTTATATCTCATGGTATAAATGTTAACCCTGTAGATATCGATAGATTGAAAGCGCCAGGCGCTGAGCTTAAAGAAGCATTTATTCCTGTTGGTATGCTTTGGGCATCATTGGGTATTACTGATAACATCACCCTAGAAGGTTTTTATCAGTACCAATGGCATGAGACTCGCTTGCCAGCTGCAGGTACTTATTTTTCTACCAATGACTTTGCAGCAGAAAATGGTTACCAACAAAACGTTCAGCTAGGCTTTACGTCTAACCCTGATATAGATGTTGCATTTTTAACTGAAAGTTTAAATAACTTAACTGCAACCTATGCTCAAGTAGCTGCGGCTCAGGGTATTGATCCTACAAGTGCAGAAGGCCAAGCTCTACTAGCTAATATGTACCTAGCGCACCCAACCAAGGTTGCACTTAAAGGTAAAGGTAGTAACGGTAAAACTGAACCAGATGATGGTGGTCAATATGGTTTACGATTAGGCATATTTTTACCCGAGTGGAATGACACTGAAATTGCGCTTTACCACGTAAATTACCACAGCCGTCGTCCTCTTATTTCAGGGCGTGTATCTAATTTTTCTCAAGCTGCCATTGCACAAGATTTAGCAATGCTTTCTACAACAGAAATCACTGATGATAATGTTGCTGACTTAGTTGCATTTTCTAAAGCTGAGAATGAATACCCTGAAGATATAAAACTTTATGGTGTGAGCTTTAATACGACTATTGGCGAGACTGCGTTTGCAGGTGAATTTGCTTTTAGACAAGACGAGCCTCTGCAAATTGATGATGTAGAATTACTTTACACAGCAATGCCTGAACAGCTAGCTGTTGCTGGTATTCGTCCTGATTTTGCCGGTATTTCGCAAATGAGTATTGGTGATGCAATCAGTTCTGTAGGTCCAGGTGAAGTTGCAAAAGGTTATATTGAACGTGATACCTCACAAATTCAGTTTACTGCAACGCATTTATTTGGCCCATCTCTAGGTGCTGATAGCTGGGCTGTGGTAGGTGAAGTGGGCGCCGTTAAAATTCACGATATGCCAGATTACGATGAAATGCGTTTAAATGTGTCAGGTACTGGTCGAAGTGGTGTTATCACTGGCCCAGGTACAACAGATTACTCAACGTTGCATTTAGGTCTTTCAAATGGTCCTGAAGAAAAGTCGTTTGCAACGGGTTCATCGTGGGGTTACCGACTAATTGCTAAGGGTGACTATTTTAACCTTTACAACGGTATCAACTTTTCACCTCGCTTTGTATTTTCACATGACGTAAATGGTAACACACCTGATCCGATGTTCTTGTTCATTGAAGATCGTAAGTCATTAGGTGCTACTATGAACTTTAACTACCAAAATGCGTGGTCACTTGACGTGAGCTACAACTCATTTTGGGGCGGTGGTGGTGTAAACACCTTCTCAGACCGCGATTACGTTTCTTTCAATTTAAAATATTCTATTTAGGGGTAACATTATTATGCTTAAAAAACCTACCCTCATTGCAGCAGCTTTTGCTAGCTTGTTTGCAAGTAATGCTACTTTAGCAAAACTATCAGCTGAAGAAGTAGCGCGTTTAGGTCAAGATTTAACGCCAATGGGCGCCGAAAAAGCAGGTAACGCTGACGGCTCAATTCCAGCATGGAACAATGGTATTACTGCAGCTCCTGCAGGGTACGAAGTTGGCATGCATCACCTAGACCCTTTTTCAAGTGATAAAGTGCTTTTCACTATTGATAAATCAAACATCGATAAATATAAAGCTAACTTGAGCCCAGGCCAAATTGCTTTGTTTGAAGCGTATCCAGACACATTCAAAATGCCAGTGTATGAGACACGCCGTTCGGCCTCATACCCTCAGTTTGTTTATGATGCAACTAAAGAGTTTGCGCCTACTGCCGAATTGATTGAAGGCGGAAACGGAATTAAAAATACGGCTATTGGTATTCCATTTCCCATCCCTAAAACAGGTTTAGAAGCAATTTGGAACCATTTATTACGTTTTAGAGGTGAGTCAATCGAACGTTTTGGTGGACAAGCTGCACCTACAGCATCAGGTTCTTACAACTATGTTGGTTTCGATGAACAGCTACTTGTTAAATATTCTGATCCAAGTGCTACACCTGCCGAGCTGCAAGACTCAAACATATTGTTTAAGTTTAAACAGAGTGTTACTCAACCGGCACGTCTTGCGGGTACTGCATTACTAGTACATGAAACAATGGACCAAATATTAACGCCACGCCAAGCATGGACATATAATTCTGGTCAGCGTCGTGTTCGCCGTGCACCAAACGTTGCTTATGACGCACCGGGTACTGCAGCAGATAGCTTACGTACTACTGATGACTTTGATATGTTCAATGGCTCACCAAACCGTTACAACTGGACGCTTAAAGGTAAGCAAGAGCTTTATGTTCCATATAATAGCTACAAGCTTCACAGTGACAAGCTAGAGTATGATGACATTTTAAAGCCTGGCCACATCAATCCTGAGCATACTCGTTATGAAAAGCACCGTGTTTGGGTAGTAGAGGCTAACCTTAAAGATGATACGCGTCACATTTATAAAAAACGTGTGTTTTATATAGATGAAGATAGCTGGCAAGTAACGGTAACAGACATTTACGATAACCGTGATCAGCTTTACCGTGTAGCAATGGCTTACGGTCTTAACTACTACGAAGTACCCACTCAGTGGAGTACGTTAGAAGTTTATCATGATTTGAATTCACGTCGTTATTTAGCAATTGGTTTAGATAACCAAGAAAAAATGTACGATTTTTCAAAATCATTTAATGATAATGAATTTACATCTAGCGCCTTACGTCGCGCAGGTAGATAAATTAAAACTAGGCACCTAATTTTAAGTTAGGTGCCTTTTTCCTTTCTCATCGCGTTTGTCTTTAAACGCAAAAACTTTCCTCGTTTACAAAGACAAACACTCCTTTCAGTTCAAGGCGATTAAAATTTATGAAGTATTTGGTATGTGCCAGCCTGATTATAAGCGGTGCGAGTTTTGCTCAAGATACACCAAAAAACGCAATTAGTGCGCCTAATGCACAAAAAACACTATTAACTGACATTATCAATACAGGCAATGAATTAGTTGCTGTAGGTAAACATGGCACAGTTATAAAAAGTACAAATGGTGAAATGTGGCAACAAGCAGAATTAGTGCCTACGCAAGTGTTATTAACCGCTGTTGATTTTAGTGATGAAAACAACGGTTGGGCATGTGGGCACGATGCCACAATTATTAATACTGTTGATGGTGGTAATAATTGGCAATTACAACAGGCTAAGCCTTCTTTAGATAAGCCGTGTTTAGATATATTATTTAAAGATAAATTAGAAGGCTTTGCCGTGGGTGCGTATGGCATGTTTTACCATACTACTGATGGTGGTAAACAATGGGAAAAACGATTTTTAGATTCTCTATTGTTCAGTGAAGACAGAGATTATTTAAACGACTTAAAAGACAATGATCCTGAAGGATACGAGGCCGAAACAGCATCAATCCTGCCACATTTTAATCGAATTGAACAAACTTCTGAAGGCTTAATGCTTGTTGGTGAGATGGGCTTACTAGCGAGAAGCACAGATAACGGTAAAACTTGGCTGCGTCTTGAAGAAATATACCCAGGTTCTTTCTTCGCTTTTAATTCAGATAATTCTCAAGAAGTAGTCGCAGGGCTTAGAGGTAATGTATTCAGCAAGCAGCGTGATGAAGAAGAGTGGCTTCACCTTGAAAGTACTAAAGCTGCTACTGTAAACAGCATTATTAATTACAATAACAAACAGTGGTTAATGCTAGCAAATAGCGGGGTGATTTTTCACTTACAGGATGGTTTATTAACTCATGAGCAACTTGCCGATGGTAAAGCGATACTTGATGGTGTGATTAAAAATAATAAATTGGTAATGGCTACTGAAGATGGCATTAAAGTGAAGGAGTTGACCCCTTAATGCATACTATTTTAGATTTTATAGAAAAAGCGATTTTTAGACATCGCTTAGTTGTGCTTATAAGTTTTGCAATTATTACTTGTTTGCTTATTTTCAAAGCCACGCACATTCAACTAGATGCTTCGTTTAACAAAAATATCCCTTTAAATCACGAATACATGAAAGTGTATACCAAGCATGAAAAGCAGTTTGGTGGTGCGAATAGTATTTTAATTTCAGTGTGTGATGACAGTGGTAACATATTCAATCCAGAATTTTTTACTCAGTTAAAAGCTGTTCATGATCAGCTTTATTTTATACCCGGTGTAAACAGACCGCTCGTAAACTCTATATTTGCTCCTAGCGCCCGATTTGTCGAAGTGGTTGAGGATGGTTTTGCCGGTGGCCCAATTATTCCTGCAAACTTTAAGGCAAACGAACGTGGCTTAGCCGTTGTTAAAGAAAATATAGAAAAAGCAAAAGTTGTTGGTCGTATGATTGCAAGCGACTATTCGTGTGCAATGGTAACAGCGCAATTATTAGAAACTGACCCACAAACGCAAGAAAAGTTAGACACGTTAGCCTTTGCAGAAAAGCTCGAATCAGAGTTAAGAGAGCCTCTGAGTACCGATAAAGTAAGTATTCATATTATCGGTTTTGCAAAGATGGCTGGTGATATTGCAGAAGGGGCTAAAGGCGTTGTTTTATTTTTTGCAATTGCCATAGCCTTCACATTTATTATGGTTTGGCTGTTCTGTGGAAGCTTAAAGCTTACAATCTTACCCATTGCATGCTCGATCATTGCGGTTGCATGGCAGTTAGGGTTGCTTTCAAGCCTTGGCTTTGGACTTGATCCAATGTCGATATTAGTTCCATTTTTAGTATTTGCTATTGGTGTTAGCCATGGCGTACAAATGATAAACGCGATAGGTAAAAAAGTAAGCGAAGGGAAAAGTACGCGAGTTTGCTGTCAATCAAGTTTTAGAGCGCTTTTAATTCCAGGTGGTATTGCTCTTTTATCAGACACTGTTGGCTTTTTAACTTTGTTGACGATTGATATAGGTATTATCCGTGAGCTTGCAATTACTGCTAGCTTAGGTGTTGCGGTTATTATATTTACTAACTTAATTCTATTGCCTGTTTGGGCTTCATACATGCAATTTGAAAATAGCATTCATATTCAATCAGGTGATGCTAACAAGCCAAATATGCTTGATAAAATTAGGGATTTATTGGTAAAAGCAACCGACCCTAAAGTAGCTAAAATCATTATTGGCTTTACGCTTGTTTTATTTGCTTTGGGTTACTGGCAAGCTGATAAAATGCGGATAGGTGATTTGCATGCAGGCGCGCCGTCACTTCATCAAGATGCTCGCTATAATCAGGATACTTTTTTAATATCGGACAGATACACTATTTCGTCAGATATTTTAAAAGTGATAGTTGAAGCTTACCCAGCAGCATGTACAGAGTATGATGTAATGGAGCGCATTAGCCGTTTTCAATACAAAGTTGAAAATGTTGCAGGTGTTCAATCTGCAGTTAGTTTAAGTTCGGTTGCTCAGTCTGTTAATGCGGGTTACAACGAAGGTAATTTAAAATGGCAGAGCTTGCCGCGTAATTCGGCTTCATTAGTGCAGTCAACTGCACGTGTTGAAACAAGCACGGGTTTACTTAACGGTGATTGTTCTGTGATGCCTGTTATTATCTTTTTAGATGATCACAAAGCGCAGACTATCGACCGCGTTATTGCAAGCGTAAAACAGTTTGCAAATGAAGAAGGGACAGAAAAGCTTGCCTTTAAATTAGCGTCTGGTCCTGTCGGCGTAATGGCCGCTACAAACGAGTCAGTGTCTGAGGCTCAAATACCAATGATGCTATATGTATACGGTGCTGTTATTGCATTATGCTTACTGAGTTTTAGAAGCGTAAAAGCGACTATTGCTGTGGTGTTACCGCTTTATATAGTATCAACGCTTGCACAAGCGTTAATGGTACAGCTAGAAATTGGCCTAACAGTATCAACCTTACCAGTTATTGCCCTAGGTGTAGGTATTGGTGTGGATTACGGTATTTATATACTTTCGTCGATGATGGGGCAGCTTAAACAAAATGTACCATTGTCGATTGCTTATCGTAATGCACTCATTGAACGCGGTAGTGCGGTACTATTTACCGGTATTACTCTCGCTATTGGTGTAAGCACATGGATTTTTTCAGATTTGAAATTCCAAGTTGATATGGGAATACTTCTAACCTTCATGTTTTTAGTGAATATGTTAGGTGCAGTGCTGTTATTACCTGCAATTGGAAGTCTTCTGTGGACCGACCAGAAAAAATAATGTGAATAATATTGCTCCTAAATGGCCACTATTGGCCATTTATATCTATAATTTGTGAATAGATGACCAAATAGCTGAAAAGCTTGAAATGTTTTCATCGAAAAAGCTGTTTATTAGCTGTAAAAGGGTTAGAATTTATCTGACTCCACACTAATAAATGGCTGTACAAATTCCTGCTCTTGAGCAGTAATAGATTAAGGAACATACAATGACACGAAATGAAGGCCAAGCCTCGGTTATCCTAGATAATGTCTGTAAGCTTATCCAGAAAAAAGTTCACGCTGATAATGTGTTACTCGTTGAGAAATTCGCCAAAGCCTTGTACAGCAATATGTCTAAAGAGGATTTGGCAAATCGAAACGACAGTGACTTATACGGTGCTGCACTCAGCCTTTGGAATTCGCTAGAAAAAAATACTACTGACGACGCCGTTATTCGCGTTTTCAACCCCGAAGTGGCAAAAGATGGCTGGCAGTCATCACATACCATAGTAGAAATTATTGCTAAAGATATGCCGTTTTTAGTTGATTCTGTTCGTATGGCCATGACTCGTGAAAATATCGCCTCTCACTTATTACTTCATAGCCCACTTAAAATTCAACGCGATGACAACGCTAAAATCTCAGGCTTATCTAATTTAAAAGCAGAGCAAGAATCTACATCTACAAAAACAGTTTTTTTCATAGAAATTGACCGCCAAACAGATTCGTCTGCCATTGAGTCTTTCAAAAAAGAATTAGAATCCGTACTTGTTGATGTGTCTGTTGCTGTTGAAGACTGGCAGCCAATAAGAAAAAAACTAATTGAAGTAAGTAAAGAGCTACCTAAGCGCCGCCACGGCAAAAATAAAAGTGAAGTGGCAGAAACCGTTGAATTTTTAGATTGGCTAGTTAGCGATAATTTCACCCTTATGGGCTATCGTGAATACGAGTTAAGTCCTGTTCAGGGGGATTATCAGCTTAAAGGTAAAATGGATACAAGTTTAGGGTTGTTAAAAAACTCTACTGAAGAGCATACTCGCTTGCTTTCTGAGTTACCTGAGGTAGCTCGTCAGGAAGCGCGCAGCAGTAATTTATTGATATTAACTAAAACTAATTCACAGTCTCGTGTTCATCGTCCCGCTTATATTGATTACGTTGGTGTAAAACGTTTTGATGATGAAGGGAATGTTATTGGTGAAGACCGTTTTATTGGTTTATTTTCATCTAATTTTTATAATAATAGTGCTGCTGATGTTCCTGTTTTAAAAAGCAAAATTACTCGCATAATGGATATGTGTGATTTTGCAAAAGGCACACACGCTTACAAAGCGGTATTAAATATTTTAGAAACCTACCCGCGTGATGAGTTAGTACAAGCACGCGAAAATGAGTTACTTGAAGTTGCAACCGGTGTATTACAAGTGCAAGAGCGTGATATGTGTCGCTTATTTGTGCGAAAAGATGCTTATGGTCGTTTTTTCTCTTGTATGGTTTATGTTCCTCGCGAGCGCTACAACACAGCCCTGCGCAGGGAAACTCAAGATATTTTAGGCAATGCATTTAATTCTGACGAAAAAGTCGAATTTACCACTTACTTCTCCGAGTCAACACTAGCACGTACTCATTACACTGTTCGTGTGACTGACAACAATATCGAATTTAATGTGAAAGACATCGAAAATAATTTAATAGAAGCTGCCCGTACTTGGGAAGACAAACTACAATCTGCGCTTTTAGAGTCTGCAGGTGAAGCGCGTGGAAATGATTTAAATCGTAAATATTGTAACGCGTTCGCCCGTTCATACAAAGATGAAGTGTTACCGAGTGCCGCAGTAGTTGATATTGAAAAACTTGAGCTATTAAGTGAAGAAAATAAACTTGAGATGCTTTTTTATCGCCCTCAAGAAGAGGCGAATACTAATATTGTGCGCTTGAGCTTATTTCATAAAGATGAGCCAATTCATTTGTCAGATGTAATGCCAATGCTAGAAAACTTTGGTTTACGTGTAATAGGTGAAACACCTTATTCGGTTAAAACTAGTGATGGCCGAATTAATTGGATCATGGATTTCTCTATGCTGATTGACAGTAAAGGGATGGATGATTTTGATAAAGTGTCTGCTCGTTTTCGTGCGGCTTTAACCAATGTATGGAATAACCGTCTAGAAAATGACGGTTTCAACCGTTTAGTGTTAATGGGTGGCTTAACGGGTCGTGAAGCCTCTATTTTGCGTGCTTATGCTAAATACATGCGCCAAATTGGTGTTACTTTTTCTCAAACATATATTGAAAGTACGTTTGCTAACTACCCACATATAGCGTCTCAAATCGTTAACTTATTCGCTAAACGCTTTTCTGTTAAGAGCCCTGCGAGCTCTAAAACACTGGACAAGTTAATAGCACAAATTTACCTTGAGCTTGAAAACGTAGCCAACCTTGATGATGACCGCATTATACGTTTATATGTAGATATGATTGTGGCTACGCTGCGCACTAACTACTACCAAAAAGATGCTAAGAACCAATTTAAATCATACGTATCATTTAAAATACAGCCTAGTTTGATCCCTGACGTACCGCTACCGTTACCTGCTTTTGAAATATTTGTTTATTCGCCTCGTGTTGAAGGCGTACATTTACGCTTTGGTAAGGTAGCTCGCGGTGGACTACGTTGGTCAGACCGTCGTGAAGATTTTCGAACAGAAGTTTTGGGCTTAGTTAAAGCGCAACAAGTTAAAAACACTGTAATTGTACCTGTTGGCTCTAAAGGTGGATTTGTATGTAAGCAGCTACCATCAGAGCGCGATGCTTTTATTAAAGAAGGCCAAGAGTGTTATAAAATCTTTATTAGAGGTTTATTAGATATCACTGACAATATTGCACGTGGTGAAATAGTGCCAGCAAGTAATGTTGTTCGTCATGATGAAGATGATGCGTATTTAGTAGTGGCTGCTGATAAAGGAACAGCAACGTTTTCTGATATAGCTAACGGTATTGCAAATGAGTACAACTTTTGGCTTGGTGATGCCTTTGCATCGGGTGGTTCTGTAGGTTACGACCATAAAAAAATGGGCATAACCGCTAAAGGTGCATGGGAGTCTGTTAAGCGTCACTTCCGTGAGATGGATATTGACTGTCAAACTACTGATTTTACAGTAGTTGCAATTGGCGATATGGCTGGAGACGTATTTGGTAATGGCATGTTGCTGTCTAAGCACATTCGTTTACAAGTTGCATTTAACCATATGCATATATTTGTAGACCCTAATCCTGATGCCTCAAAATCGTATGTAGAGCGTGAACGTTTATTTAATATGCCTCGTTCTTCGTGGGAAGACTACAACAAAGATCTTATTTCAGCCGGCGGTGGTATTTTCTCTCGAGCTGCAAAATCGATTACCCTTAGCCCAGAAATGAAAAAAATGCTGGGTACAAAAAAAGCAAGCATGACACCTAACGAGTTAATGAAAGCATCATTAATGATGGAGTTTGATTTGCTCTGGAATGGTGGTATTGGTACATACATCAAGCACACAAAAGAGACCGATGCTGACGTTGGCGACCGTGCAAACGACGCGCTACGTATAAACGGTAAAGAATTGGGTGCTAAAGTGCTAGGTGAGGGTGGTAACTTAGGTGCTACGCAACTTGGACGCATAGAATTTGCTGAACAAGGCGGACGCGTAAATACTGACTTTATTGATAACGTTGGCGGCGTTGCTTGTTCAGATAATGAAGTAAACATTAAAATTTTACTTAATGGGTTAGTTGCTGAAGGTGACTTAACGCTTAAACAACGTGATGAACTGCTTTATTCTATGACTGATGAAGTGTCAGAGCTGGTATTGAAAGACTGTTATCGTCAAACACATACAATTTCAATCACGCAATCTCGTGGTACATCGACACTTAAGGAAAAAATTCGCTTTATTCATGCCCTTGAGAAAGATGGCAAATTAGACCGTGCTATAGAGTTTATTCCGAGTGATGAAGAGTTAGCAGAGCGAGCAGCATCAGGCAAAGATCTAACGCGTCCTGAGCTTTCAGTGTTAGTTTCATACGCTAAAATGGTGTTAAAAGATTCGCTTGTAACGGATGATATTACTGAGAATCCATATTATCGTCAGTTACTAGTTAAATCATTCCCACGTCCACTACGTGAGAAATTTAATGATGCAATGAACAATCACCCACTTCGTAAAGAAATTATAGCGACTAAACTTGCTAATAATATTGTTAATGACATGGGCTTAAATTTCATGGTTCGTATGCACGAAGAAACAGGTGCAAGCGAAGCAGAAATTGCAATGTGTTACTCAATTGCCAGTGAAATTTTTGAAATGCGTGATACGTGGTCATCAATCAGCGCTTTAGATAATAAAATTCCTGCTGCTGTACAAACAGAAATGCTTTATCAGCTCCGTAGAACTGTTCGCAGAGCAACTCGTTGGTTCTTGCGTCATCGCAATAAATCACAAACGATTGAGCAAGGTATTGAGTACTTCTCACCAACATTTAGTGATTTGAGTGATAACTTGAACACTTATATTGTTGAAAAGGAAAGTGCTCGCATAGATGAAGCTGCAACTAAGTTAACAGATAGTGGAGTACCATTAGATATAGCTAAGCGCATCGTTTCATTATCTAGCTTGTTCTCGGTGATGGACTTAGCAGAAATTGCTAATAATTCGCGTAGAGGCATTGCTATGGTGTCTAATACTTACTTTAAGCTTGGTGCAAGAATGGGCTTACATTGGTTCTTAGATCAAATAACTAACCAACCTGTTGCTAACCATTGGCAAGCGTTGGCCCGTTCATCTTATCGTGAAGAGTTAGATTGGCAGCAACGAACATTGGCTCAGGTTGTTTTAAATAGCTTTGAAGCAGATGAAAAAGACGTTGATTACCAAATTGATGAGTGGATGGATAAGCAGGAATTATTACTTACTCGTTGGAAGCAAATGCTGGCTGAATTTAAAACGTCGCAAAGTCATGATTTTGCCAAGTTCTCAGTGGCATTGCGTGAACTAATGCTATTGAGTCACAATTGTGATACACCAGCAAAATAAAATAATTTTGCGCATTATTATTTATTAACTAAGTAATAAGCTAATTATTAAAAATGTTATATAATACCTCAGCCTTGACTGAGGTATTTTTTTGTCTGTAATTTAAAGAGGAATATATTCATGTTTTACGATTTAGCTCGCCGTTTTATGTTTACCCGTGATGCGGAGTGGGCACATGAATTTGCTCTTAATAATTTAAGCCGCTTTGCTAATACGCCTTTGAGTGCCGCATGGTCGCAATCTGTAGCAAATAAGCCCGTTAACTTTTTAGGTCTTGAATTTAAAAATCCGGTTGGCTTAGCTGCAGGTTTAGATAAAAATGCAGAGTGCATAGATGCATTTAGTCAAATGGGTTTTGGTTTTATAGAGGTGGGTACTGTTACACCTCGCCCGCAAGCAGGTAACGATAAACCCCGTATATTTAGATTGCCAGAATCAAACGCTATTATTAATCGTATGGGTTTTAATAATAAAGGTGTTGATAATTTAATTAGTAATGTAAAAGCAGCAAAGTACAACGGCATATTAGGTATTAATATAGGTAAAAATAAAGATACCCCTAATGAGCAAGGTAAAGACGATTACATACACTGTATGAGAAAAGTTTTTGAGCATGCCTCTTATATTACCGTGAATATTTCTTCACCAAACACACCCGGCCTGAGAGATTTACAATACGGTGCTGCACTTGATGATTTATTGCAAAGTCTTAAAAATGAGCAGCTAGATTTAATTTCAAAACATAATAAGCAAGTTCCTATGCTTGTTAAAATTGCGCCGGATCTTGATCCTATTCAAATTGAACAGGTAAGTGAATCACTGCTAAACAACAAAATTGACGGGGTAATTGCAACTAATACTACACTAGAACGAAGTGATGTGATTGGTCAGCAGTATGCTGATGAGGCCGGTGGTTTATCAGGACACCCTGTAAGAACACGCTCTACAGAAGTAGTAAGTGAATTAAGACGATTAACAAAAGGCCAGTTACCTATTATTGGTGTTGGCGGAATTGATGATGCTAATTCAGCTAAAGAGAAGCTTAATGCGGGTGCTAGTTTAGTACAGGTTTATACAGGTTTTATTTATAAAGGCCCTGAATTGGTAAAATCGATCGTAAACGGCTTATAAGGATCAGTTATCTAAGCTTTTGATCGTTCGATAAATGTTCTAAGCATTTATGTATAAAATGGTCAAAAGCAGTTATACTTTGAACTGATACTATTTTTAATATAGCCCACAAGGAGGAGCAAATGTTACAAGCATCAAAGCAATGGCAGTGGATTGCTTGTCCTAATAAAAATCGTTTATTACTTGATTTGAACGATGAAATGCAGCTTTGCACCCCTTATAAAATAAGGCAGTTAACAGATTTAGTTATCAAAAATCCTAACTTTAGCTTAGAAGATGCTGCATTTTACGAACAAGTTTATAATTATCTGGACGGGTTTGAAATCTGGTCTGGTGCACAAATATGTCAAATAGCGTTAAATGCTACAGCGGTTAAGTTTCATTTAAAACCTGTGCTAGCAAAAAGCTGGTTTTTTAATGAATATACTGGCAGCCAACCAAGTGTTGAAGCAGTCGTTAAATTAGTTTCTAAGGCGCAAACGGGCGACTTTTTGATTGTTGATCACTGTCATGATGCCTCGGTTTGCTTAAATTTAAGCGAGAATTTTCAATTAGACGAAAATTTATCTCTTGCTCAATTTGAAGCTATCAAAATTCTAAATAATCGCGTTCATCCTATCTTAACTCAGCAACTTAAATTTAAAACTGCCTAAGTAATTTACGCTATTAAGCATGTGTTATGGCGTGTTTGTCCCTCAACCTATGGTATAATCCTGCGCAATTAGCTATTAAGGGTTACTACTTTGCAATTTATCGCACTTACTTCTATCGGAATCGAAAATTTATTGGTTGATGAGTTAACAGAACTTGGCGCTGCTGTGTCTAAGCAAACTGTTGGTTCTGTTCGTTTTGAGGCTGACTCATTACTAGCGCAAAAGGTTTGTTTATCAAGCCGTTTTGCAACGCGTGTGCTTATGCTTATCGAAGAAAAAGAAGGCGTTGATGATAAAGATAGCTTGTATAAATTTGCTCGTTTTCAACCTTGGCAAGAATGGTTTGGCCCAACGCAAACATTTGCTGTAGATTTTAACGGTACTAATGATTCGTTAAAGAATACACAGTTTTCAGGTTTAGTAATTAAAGATGCTATTGTTGACTACTTTAATGATTTGTATGAGCAACGCCCTAATGTTGATAAACAGGATGCCAATGTTCGTGTTGTTGCACGTTTAAATCGCCACGGTGTTTCTTTATATATTGACTACTCAGGACCAAGACTATCTGAACGTGGGTACCGACAGGGACAAGGTAAAGCGCCGATAAAAGAGCATTTAGCGGCAGCAATTATTAAACGCAGCGGATGGCTAGATAACGTTAAACAACCTCTGTTTGACCCATGTTGTGGTGCGGGTACTATTTTAATAGAAGCCGCAGGTATAGCACGTAATGAAGCGCCAGGTTTGTTTCGTGAAGGCTTTGCTTTTGAGCGTTTACCTAGTTTTAGAGTGGCAAAATTTAAAGCGTTAAAAGAAGAACTACTTGCAAATATAACCGACCCGAAACTTTGGTTAATAGGCCACGACTACGATGCTCAGGTATTAAGTAAAGCCATTGATAATGCAAAGCGTGCCGAGCTTGATGACATAATTAAATTTAAGCAAAGCGACGCAACAAAGTTAACCGCAGTAGCTAAATTACCAGGTGTGGTTATTTCAAATTTGCCTTATGGTGAACGTATTGGCTCTATGGCTGAGTTAGTTGATTTACACCGTAATTTAGGTGTCGGCTTTAAAAAGCATTTTAACCATTGGAAACTGGCGTTATTGGGCATGGATGAGAGTTTATTTAAACTTTTAAAGCTTGTTAAATTAAAACGTTATAAATTTAAAAATGGTCCATTAGATGTAGAGCTTAACTTATATCAACTAGATGACAAGCAAGTTAGCTTGACGACTGATGACAAAAAAGCCCTTAATTATGAAGGTTCAATGTCGTTTGCTAACCGTCTTAAAAAAAATAAACAAGGCCTTAAAAATTGGTTAAAGCAAAACAAAGTTGACGCGTATCGCGTTTATGATGCTGATATTCCAGAATACAATGTAGCGGTTGATGTATATAACGACAGCGCTGTAATTTTTGAGTACGCGGCACCGAAAGAAATAGATGAAAAGGTGTCTGATAAGCGCCTTCAGGACGTCATTAGCTTAACAGCGCAACAACTAAACATAGCACCTGAAAACATAGCCGTAAAAGTTCGCAAAAAGCAAAAAGGTGAAGAGCAATACACCCCTATGGCTAAGCAAAATAGAACGATGGTTGTTGAAGAGTTTGGTGCTAAGTTTAAAGTCAATTTATTTGATTATCTAGACACGGGGTTATTTTTAGATCATCGTTTAGTTCGTCGCTACATTCAAGAAAACGCCAAGGACAAACGTTTTTTAAATTTATTTGCCTACACAGGAAGTGCATCAGTTCATGCAGCCATTGGTGGGGCAAAGGCTATAACCACAGTTGATTTATCCAAAACCTATTTAAAATGGGGCCAAGATAATTTTGATTTAAATAATATTAGCAACACGCGTTACCGTTTTGAGCAAGCAGATTGCCTTAAATGGCTAGAGCATGCGACTGCGCAATATGATTTAATCTTTCTTGACCCTCCAACATTTTCAAATTCAAAGCGAATGAAAGATGCGTTTGATGTGCAGAGCGATCACATTAAGTTACTTACTTGGGTTAAAAAAATTCTTAGCCCGTCTGGAACATTGATTTTTTCTAACAACAAACGTGGCTTTGTTATGGATGAAGTTGGATTGATTGGTTTAGGTTTAAAAGCCGTTAATATTTCTGAGAAAACACTCTCACCAGACTTTAAGCGTAATAAAAAAATTCATAACAGCTGGTTAATTACCCATGGCTAAGTGGACTTTATACCATACGGAAGGGTGTCATTTATGTGAACAAGCCCACGCATTAATAACACCGTTATTAATGAGCGAGGGCAGTTTATTGTTAACAGACATAATGACTGACAAACAGCTTATTGCGCAATATCAGGTAAGTATTCCTGTTTTAAAAAATGAACATGGCCAACAATTGTTTTGGCCTTTTACTGCAGAACAAGTGCAAATATTTTTAGCACTGGCAGATTAAGAGCATTGTAGAATTATGGATTTAATAAGAATTTCGAAAGCACAGCTTGCCTTTGGTACACATGCGTTACTTAACAACGCAGATGCTGTTATTGAAAGTGGTGAGCGAGTTTGTATTGTGGGGCGTAACGGCGCAGGTAAATCAACGCTGTTAAAAGTATTAGACGGCCAAGTCATATTGGATGATGGTGAAATAAACCAGCTCGGTGGTTTAAAAATCTCTCGTCTTGAACAAGATCCACCTAAAGGGGCTAGCGGTACCGTATTTGATTATGTTGCCCAAGGTATGCCAGAAATAGCTAATTTACTTATCGATTATCACCATGTGAGTAATGAACTGCAAACTGAATGTACCGATCAATTATTAAATAAACTTGAGCGCTTATCTAATAAGCTAGAAGCCGCTGATGGCTGGCGCTTCGATAGCCGTATTCAATTAGTGTTAACTAAGCTTGAGCTGACACCTGATGCGAAACTTGAATCGCTTTCAGGTGGATGGTTACGTAAAGTTGCACTGGCACGTGCATTAGTTAGTGAGCCAGACTTGTTGCTATTAGACGAACCAACAAACCACTTAGATATGACAAGTGTGATGTGGTTAGAGCAGTTCTTAAAAGACTTTAAAGGTGGGATTGTATTTATATCTCACGATCGTGCGTTTATTCGTGCAATTGCTACGCGTATTTTGGATTTAGACCGCGGCAAACTTATTTCATATCCAGGTGACTACGCCACTTATCTAGAACAAAAAGCGCATGACTTAAAAGTAGAAGAAAGTCAAAATGCACTCTTTGATAAACGATTAGCTGAAGAGGAAGCGTGGATCCGTCAGGGCGTAAAAGCCCGAAGAACTCGTAATGAAGGCCGTGTTCGTGAATTAAAACAATTGCGTAATGAGCGTAAGCAACGAGTTGATCAAGTTGGTAAAACAGATTTCAATATTGAAACCGCAGACCGCTCAGGTAAATTAGTTTTTGAAGCTAAGCATTTATCTCATGCTTTTAAAGAGAAAACGATTGTAAGCGACTTTTCTACTTTAGTTATGCGTGGCGACCGTATCGGTTTAGTCGGTCCTAATGGTGTAGGTAAAACAACACTATTAAAACTAATGTTTGGTGACTTAGCACCTGACAGCGGTGAAACTAAGCAGGGTGTTAATCTAGAATTTGCTTACTTTGATCAATACCGTGAAAAGTTAGACGAAGAAGCAACAGTACAAGACAATGTTGCAGAAGGTAAGCAAGAAGTCATGATGGGGGGGCGCTCTCGTCATGTATTAGGTTATTTACAAGACTTTTTGTTTCCACCTGCGCGCGCTAGAACACCCGTTAAGGCCTTATCTGGCGGCGAAAAAAACCGATTATTACTTGCTAAGCTATTTTTAAAACCATCGAATATCCTGGTATTGGATGAGCCAACCAATGATTTAGACATTGAAACACTTGAGCTGTTAGAAGACATTATTAATCAGTATCAAGGTACCGTTATTATTGTAAGCCATGACCGTGAATTTATCGATAATACATGCTCTAGTGTATGGGCATTTGAAGGTAACGGAAAAGTGACAGATATAGTCGGCGGTTATAGTGACTATGAAGCTTATGTAAGTTATTTAGCAGAACAAGAAAAACAAGCTGTTCAACCAGCTGCAAAAAAAGTAGAGAAGCAACCGACCCCTGCTGCAAAGCCAGTCGCTAAAACGAATAAGCTTTCTTACAAATTAAAACTTGAATTAGAGCAGTTGCCTAATAAAATGGAGCAACTTGAAGCTGACGTAGAAGCCCAGCAAAATGTGGTAGGCGATCCTGACTTTTTTAAACAAGACAGTGACATAACAACCAAAGCATTGAACCATTTAGCACAACTTGAGTCTGACCTTGAAGCCGCTTTTGAGCGATGGGAAGAACTTGAAGAATTACAGAATCAGTAGTAAGGACTAAAATGAAATATAAATTACTCGCTGCCAGTATCTTAGCGACATTGAGTACATCAGCTATTAGTGCAACATACCAATTAAGTGAATTAGGCACACTCGATAATGCAAAATTTTCTTACGTTACTGATGCAAGTGAAAGCGGGCACATAATTGGTTTAGCAAATGAGTTATATAACTTACCCATAGATACCAGTTATATTGATTTTACAGATAATACAATTGAGAGTGCTTACGACAGAGAAGTTTCAATTTTCGAACTAAGTGATAAGGTAATTACTTTTACACTTGATGATATAGAGAATAATGATGCAGCTTTGACTAATCCTGATGCGCATGACTTTATGGTTAGATTTTTATCAGGTTTATCGACTAATTTTGAATATCAAAAACTAAATTCGTTTACCGGTATTAGATTTAACGAAAATGAAGTTGTTGAACAGTCTCTTTTTGATATTTCTTCAGTAGACTATGATGGTTTAACTCGTTCTACTTTTAACGTTTACAACGCCGTGAGCGAAGACGGAGTCTCAGTTGGTTGGGGGAGTGCACCCTATGACAAAGTTTCTTTCACACCAGAGGATGAAGATGAGGCTGAAACTTGGTTTACTCATGACTTTATCGAACGAGGAATTGTAATAGGTGCTGATGGCACAGAAGTACCTCTTGTTCCTGAGTTCAATGAATACGGGGGTACAAGCCGTGCCAATGATATTGTTAAAACTAATAATGGTTATATTGTTGTAGGCAATGTGTCAACGGATATTAACTTTGAAAGATTAGAAGATATTGATGAAAATTGCGATGGCGAAGATGAACCCGTTTCTTCTTGTATTAATCTATTAAATAGCAATTTTCTTGGCGGAATTTTTAACAAGCGAGCTGTCAAGTGGCAGTTGGATGACTCCCTTAATATTACTTCTGTAGAAGAACTTGGGTTAGCTTTAACTCCAGATGAAGATGAAGTGGAAGAAGACACATTTACCAGTACTGCTTTTGCAGTAAATGCAAATGGTGTTGCAGTAGGCTCATCACATACACGTTATAAAAATAATGATAATACATTTGTTACAATGCCTGTGTACTTCAAAGATGGCGAAGTTGTTACTTATATTGACCAAGAAAATGACTCTAATCAGACAGGGATTTCTTCAGCAATAAATGATGAAAATATTATTGCTGGTTATGTAACTCGAATAGTTGAAAACACTCGGGTAAGAAAATTCTTTTATCATGATATCGCTACTGGTAACACTGTTTACCCTACAAACTTCTTTTTAGCAGCAAACTCGACTGCTAACGATATCAATAATCAAGGTTATATTGTTGGTGAGAGTGAATTAGGTGGATCGGACAGTTCACGAGATAAAGCCGCATTTATTTATAAAATTGGTGAAGATAAAATAACTAACATTAATGACTTTTTACCATGTTATGAATCAGATGGTGAAACTGATTACCCATACACAGTTGTTGAAGCTAATATTATTAATGAGAATAACGAAGTGTTTGGTGTAGCCACCAAAACAGTAGAAAAGCGTGACACACTTGGTGGTATAGTGACTGATATCAACGGTAATATTGAATTTGAAACTGTCGCTGTTGCAGTTAAATTAACTCCTCTGGATAATGGTGAAATTGAAGATTGCGCACCGCCAGAGGCCGAATTTTTTGAAAGAAGTTCAGCCAGTACCTCTTGGTTAGCGTTATTTCTTTTACCATTAATTGGTATTCGACGCGTATTTCGTTTTTAAATATTTTTGAATAAAAAACCCAGCTTTCTAGCTGGGTTTTTTTTCGTCTATACTATTCAAAGGATCGATATTATTTGCGTGCAGCTCTTGCCTTTACAACAGAGCGGCGCCATAAAATATCAATGCCAAAATAGCCTATGATTGATGCTATAGAGGCGCATACAAGCGAGCCAACTAAGAATGCAGGGCCAATGGTTTCGATACTCTGCTCAAACCAAGCCCAGTTAAGCTCAAAAGCGAAGTGTTGTTCTGGTTGATTTAAAACAAGAGTGCCAACGAGGTAAGACCCATAAAAAATAGGTGGCATGGTTAAAGGATTAGTAAGCCAAACAAGTGTTGCTGAGATAGGTAAGTTAACTCTAAATAAAATAGCAGTCGCTGCGGCTAAAACCATTTGAAAGGGAACAGGGATGAAAGCAAAAAATAAACCAACTGCAAAGGCTCCTCGAGCAGAACGTCTGTTTAAGTGCCAAAGATTTGCATCTTGCAAAAGCTTACCAAAAATTTTTAACGATTTATGATGTCTAATTTTATTCGGATCGGGTAAAAATCTTTGGATAGTTTTCTTAGCCATTTAAAGCAACCATTTACATCAGTGTGGATCAGTCTTGGTTTTGTAATTGGCTGTATTTCAACCGTGTTTTATTACGAAACTCTCGAATTTATTATTATTACAGTGTCCATTGTAATAATAGGCGCTTATTTTAAGCCGTTTTTGTCTTTATTGTTAGGCTTTATTTGTGGAATTTGTATCGTTATAGCGCATTATCATATTTTTTATAACTTTGAGCACATAATTAATGATGAAAAGTACGCATATCCAGTTGAAGTTGTAATACAAGAAGTCATCTCAAACAAAACTCCCCAATATGTCAAAGCAAAATTAGTGCGTATTAATGGAAAATACTATTCTAATTTGAGTGCACCTAGCGCGATGTTAAGCGTTAATTTAGATCACCCATTGCGTGCTAATGATCGTTTTGTGGCAAGTGTTAATTTAAAAAAATTTAGAAGTAATAAGAACTTTAATGTATTTGATAACGAACTGTATGCATTTAAGCAGCGAATTTTCTTTAAAGGAAAAGTTCTTAATAAAGAATTAAAAATCAAAAGCACTTCAGAACAAAATAGTGTTCAAAGTTATAAAAGCTTCATTAAAAATACATACGAAAATACAACACTAAATTGGCTTTATTATGCTTTATTAACAGGGGATAAGAGGTTAATGACACCGAGTGATAAGCAGCTGATGCAATCACTGGGTTTAAGCCATTTACTTGCTATTTCAGGCTTACACATTGGGTTGGTGTTCGGTTTTGGTTTCTTCATTACAAAGTGGGTATTTATCCACGTTAAGTTGTTTAATAATCAAACGATCAATTTTTCAATTGCTTACAGTGCGATTGGTTTTGTATCAGCGTTTGTTTATGTCTATTTAAGTAACTTTTTGGTTTCAGCGACTCGTGCACTAATAATGCTTGGCTGTTATTTACTTCTATATTACTTTCAAAGGCAGCCAATGAGATGGCGCAGTATTTTGTTTGCGTTTGTTATTGTACTCGTTGTTAATCCGTTCAATACCCTTAATCCTGGATTATATTTTTCATTTTTTGCAGTCGTGGTTATTTTTTTAGTTATTAAAAATGTACCTCACTTTACCAATTCATTGCTAAAGGTACTTTTTGCATTAATTACTATTCAGGCTGCACTATTTATTGGTTTACTGCCTCTGTCTTTTTACTTTTTTAATGGCGTGAGTATTGCTGGGTTAGTCATAAACTTAGTCGCAATTCCATTTCTTTCATTGATTTTAATGCCTTGTTTATTTTTATTAACGGCTATAAGTGCCGTATTTGATATTAGTACGGTGATTATTTTTATCGATAGCGGTTTAGCTTTTATTTTTACCTGTTTAAATAAATTACCGGCAGGTTTTGGTTGGCTAAACATAGGAATTATTGGTCTAAGTGTCATTATTTATGCTTATCTTACTTTTTTAATTTTTTATTTTTCGCCATATAGGCGGCTCGCTTTTTTACCTTTAGTCATGCTCTATATTGATTATTTACTTGCTGATAAGCCTACATGGAAATTACATGTCTTCGATGTTGGTCACGGTCTTATGGCTCTTATTGAAAAAGATGATAAAGGATTTATTTATGATTTTGGACCTAGTTACTTTAATCGTTTTAGCCGTGCTAAAAGTATTTTGTTACCTTTTATTGATATAAATAATATTGCAGTGACTCATTCAGTAGTTAGTCACCTTGATAATGACCATTCCGGTGGTTTATCTCATTTTATCGGCGCAGGTTTAAAGTTTTCATTTAATGAATTTCACCCTGATGGACCTTCAAAGGGGTGTATTCCAAACGAAGTAAACATGGCTGGGCTAATAATTAAAAGTTTCCCAACTCCCTGGTATGGTAATGAAAATGATGAATCGTGCGTAATAAAGGTTTCAGATAAAGAGCACAGCGTTCTATTTACAGGCGATATTTCAAAAAATAGAGAGTTGCAACTGATAAACTCTAGCGATAGTTTAAAAAGTACAGTGTTACTTAGCCCTCATCACGGTAGTAGTACGTCATCAAGTAAGAAATTTATTACTGCAGTTATGCCACAGATTGTTATTCACTCAAGTGCTTACAAAGGGCAGTGGCAATTTCCTAAAACAGAAGTTGTTGAGCGTTATAGAAACATTAATGCCTTGCAGTATGTTACTGGGCAACACGGGCAAATTACGGTGGAGTTTTACGAAGAGACTGTGACTGTTATTACAGCACGAGACTATCAAAGCTACTGGTTTATAAAAGATTGACGTTTTGTTTTAGTTCTAGCAAGGATACAATAGGGTCTGTAATTGAATAAAGAGAGTATTATGGATCAAAGTACTACACAAATTTACAAGCGTTTAATTTCTTACGTAGGTGCTTACAAAAGCGTGGCAATAGTTGCTATTGTTGGCATGATTGGCTATTCCGGTATGGATGCTTTATTTATTCAATTAATGAAGCCTTTTATTGATGAAGGTTTAAATCAACGAAATAACGAAGTATTAAAATACGCTCCTTTTGTAGTGATAGCTTTGGTTATTGGTCGTGGTATTTTTAATTTTATGTCATCTTATTGCCTAAGCTATGTAGGCTCGCAAGTTGTTCGTTCACTCCGTCAGGAATTATTTGAACATATTTTACATCTACCTGTTTCATTTCACGATAAAAACTCAACAGGTGACCTAATTTCTAAAATCACGTTTGATACAGAACAAGTTCAACAAGCAATAACCAAAGCATTACTGATTGTAGTGCGAGAAGGGGCATTTGTTGTCTTTCTGCTTGGTGTAATGTTTTATACAAGCTGGCAATTATCTCTGATATTTTTAGTTATTATTCCTTTAGTTGCGCTGATCGTTGCAATAGTATCTAAGCGTTTTCGTCATATTTCTAAAAATATACAATCAGCTATGGGGCAAGTAACAAGAAGCTCAGAGCAAATGCTCAGTGGCCATAAAGTGATTCATGGTTTTGGCGGTCAAGAGAGAGAAATTAATCAATTTTCTAAAATTAACAATCATAACCGACAACAACGTATAAAAATGGATGCTACAAAGGCATTAAGTGTTTCAGTTATTCAAATACTTGCAGCGAGTGCTATGGCCGTTATTTTGTGGGTGGTATCAATGCCCTCAATGATAGACAGCATTAGCTCAGGCGACTTTGTTGTGCTTATTTCATCGATGATGATGTTACTACGTCCGCTAAAACAGTTAGCTAACGTTAATAGTGATATGCAGCGCGGTATTTCTGCAGCGCAAAGTATATTTTTAATACTTGACGAAAATATAGAAAAAGATACAGGCACAGTATCTGTAACAAAAGCCAAAGGTTTAATTGAGGTCAAAAATGTGACTTTCAAATATCCCACAAAAGATGAACCTGTATTAAATAACTTAACGCTTACAATTCAAGCCGGCGAAAGTATTGCGTTAGTTGGGCGTTCGGGTTCAGGTAAATCAACAATTTCTAATTTATTACCACGTTACTATGATTTAGACTTACCAAGTCAAATACTGTTAGATGGTATTCCTTTAAATGATTATAAGCTTACAGATCTGCGACGCCAATTTGCGCTAGTATCGCAACAGGTTGTGCTGTTTAACGACACTATAGCTAACAATATATGTTATGGAATTCAGCGAGATATTACAGATGCTGAGTTATTACAGGTAGCTAAGCAGGCCCACGTGTGGGAGTTTGTAAAAGACTTACCTGAAAAGCTAAATACGATGGTAGGTGAAAACGGAGTGATGCTCTCTGGTGGTCAACGTCAACGCATCGCTATAGCCAGAGCTATTTTAAAAGATGCCCCTATTTTAATATTAGATGAGGCAACATCCGCATTAGATACAGAGTCCGAAAAACTGATTCAACATGCGCTTGATGACTTAATGAAAGATAAAACATCAATTGTCATTGCACATCGATTATCTACAATTGAAAATAGCGATAAAATTTACGTTATCGATAATGGTCGTGTTATTGAAAGTGGCGATCACACCAGCTTACTTTCAAACGATGGAACTTATTCAGCGTTGTGTAAAATGCAGTTTGGCGAGTAACCGTGAATAAAATCGAAAAAAGCTGGTATGAACCAGTTGGACTTATTACATTACTTTTTTTGCCATTGTCAGCTTTATTTTGGCTAATTTCGATTACCAGAAAGCAGATGTATCGTTTTGGAATATTTAAGCAATTTAAAAGCGACATACCTATTATTGTTGTTGGTAACATTAGTGTGGGTGGAAATGGTAAAACACCATTTGTATTATGGCTTTATGACTTTTTAACAAAACAAGGGTTGTCAGTTGGAATCATTAGCCGAGGTTATGGTGGTAAGGCGAGTAATTATCCTTTAATTGTTAAAGATAATACGCCAGCTGCTGAGGCGGGTGATGAGCCTAAACTTCTGTTTCATCGTCTAAAATGCCCAATTGCTATAGGGCCAAACCGACAACGCAATATTGAGTTACTAGCCCGTGATTATAATTTAGATATCATTATCTCTGACGATGGTATGCAGCATTACAAAATGGCACGCACTATTGAATGCTGTATCGTCGATAGTGAACGCCAATTTGGAAATGGGTTGCTAATGCCTGCAGGGCCATTACGAGAAACACCTGCACGTTTGAAGTCGGTTGATTTGATTGTTGAAAACGGAGGGCAGAATAGTAATAACTACACATTAGAGCCCGCAGCGCTCAGGTCAGTAAAAAGTTCTTTTCCTATTAGTGAATCGATTAAAAATGGCCATGCAGTAAGCGCAATAGGTAATCCTAAGCGTTTTGAAAATACCTTAAAAAAACAGGGGATAACTTTATTATCTTCAAATCACTTTAGGGATCATCATCCATACACAGCCGAAGATTTTACCCGATTTGGTAACGACAATATTCTAATGACCGAAAAAGACGCCGTAAAATGCAGCGAGTTTGCCAAAGATAATTGGTATTATTTACCAGTAAATGCAAAGCCAACACAGGCTGTAATAAATAAATTAACTTTAATATTAAAAGAAAAAGGGATCCTAAATGGCCTTTGATACTAAATTACTCGAAATAATTGCATGCCCTGTATGTAAAGGGAAATTACGTTTTGATAAAGACAACAGTGAACTAATTAGCACTGCTGCAAAACTTGCATACCCTGTTAAAGATGATATTCCGGTATTACTTGAAAATGAAGCAAGAGAGTTATCGTTAGAAGAGGTTGAAAAGTGGAATTCGTAGTTGTTATACCTGCGCGCTATGCTTCAACAAGATTACCAGGAAAACCGCTAGCAGACATTTGTGGTAAACCTATGATTCAACATGTTTATGAGAAAGCATGTTTATCAGGTGCAAGCCAAGTGATAATTGCAACCGATCATCAAAAAGTATTTGATGAGGTTAGTACGTTTACTAATGATGTTGTAATGACGCGTGAAGATCACCAGTCAGGCACCGAGCGCTTAGCGGAGGTAGTTGCTTTATTAAATTTAGATAGCAATACCATAGTTGTAAATGTTCAAGGTGATGAACCATTACTAGCTCCCGATAACGTTTTGCAAGTAGCTAAGTTGCTAAATGAATCATCAGCACCCATGGCCACATTAAGTGTTGCCATTGAACATAAAGACGAAATATTTAATCCTAATGCAGTCAAGGTTGTTAGCGATATAAATAAAAACGCGTTGTACTTTTCACGTGCAAGCATTCCGTTTGATCGACTTGCGATGTTAGACGAAAAAAGAGATTTAGAACTTTCATCATTTCAACGTCACGTGGGTATTTACGCTTACAGAGCAGGGTTTATTAATCAATATATTGCACTTAGTGTTTCACCTTTAGAGTTATTAGAGTCATTAGAGCAGCTGCGTGTTTTATATCACGGTTATAGTATTAAAATAGAGCAGGCAAAAGTAGCTCCGCATGCAGGTGTTGATACCGCTGAAGATTTAGCAAAAGTAATCGCGTTTTTACAAAATAAAAACGCGTGACCTTTTAATGAACTTAATATTAAACGTGGTATATGAGCATACTGATTTTTATGTTGTCGAAAAACCAGCACAACTCAGCTTTCATTCAGAAGATGGACCTGGCTTTGTTGTGCTAGCTGAGCGACAATTTAATGAGAAACTTTACGCAGTTCATAGACTAGATAAAGTAACTTCGGGTCTAATTATTTTAGCAAGAAATAAAAGCGCTGCAGCAATTTTTACTGAGCTTTTCGCACAGCATACTATTGATAAGTTTTATCTTGCTATTACAGACTCTAGACCTAAAAAAAAGCAAGGTTGGGTTAAAGGAGACATGGCCAAGTCGCGCCGTGGTACCTATAAGCTATTGGCATCTAATTTAAATCCTGCAATTACCCGTTTTTATTCAATTAGTTTTAAAGCGGGTTTTAGAGCGTTTATTTTAAAACCTTTCTCGGGTAAAACACACCAGCTAAGAGTTGCCTTAAAAAGTATAGGATCCCCAATATTGGGTGATATTGCTTACTCAGGCACGGCTTCAGATAGAACATATTTGCATGCTTATGCATTGAGCTTTACTTGGCAGGGTGAGAACTTACAATTTACGCTTTTACCTAGTAACGGTGATGCGTTTTTAACCTTGTTACAACATGATAATTTTCAAGCATGGCGTTCGCCATGGGAACTGGACTGGTAAATGAGTGAAAAAATAACTGACATCCGCTTTGGTGGCATTAAACGTTTATATGGTCATCAGCAATTTGATTGGCTTCAAGAGGCTCACTTTTGTGTTGTTGGCATTGGTGGAGTGGGAAGTTGGGCAGCTGAGGCGCTTGCGCGCACCGGTTTAGGTAGAATAACGCTCATAGATCTTGATGATATTTGTGCGACCAATGTAAACCGTCAAATCCATGCCTTATCTGGAACGATTGGTCATGCTAAAGTCGACGCAATGAAAGCGCGTTGTGAACTTATAAATCCAGAATGCAACATTGATGTCATTGATGACTTTATAACACTTGAAAATATTAAAGAGCACATTCACGGCTTTGACTATGTAATCGATTGCATTGATGCAGTCAAAGAAAAAGCAGCACTCATTGCCCATTGCAAGCGAAATAAAATGCCTATTATTACCACTGGTGGTGCTGGTGGTCAAACCGATCCTAGTCAAATTACATTCGGTGATGTAGCTAAAACAACGCAAGATCCTTTACTTGCAAAGGTGCGCTACATATTACGTAAACAGTATAACTTTAGTAATAACCCTAAACGAAAATTTAATGTTGATTGCGTTTACTCAACAGAGCAATTAGTTTATCCAGGGAGTGATGGTAGTGTTTGCCATGCAAAGCAAAGTGCAGATGGCAGCATGAATATGGATTGCAATAACGGTTTTGGCTCTGTAACGATGATTACAGGAAGTTTCGGCTTTTTTGTAGCAGCCAAAGCTATTCGCAAATACCTAGATAAAAAACAGCGTTTGCAGGTTTAGCACTACTTAGCTTATTTTTTGCTGTGCCATGGTTTGGATTCTATCAACCATGGCTTTAATTCCGTTACCACGTGATGTACTTAAGTGGCTAATAAGACCTAGCTTATCAAACTCCTCATACGCATCTATTTTCACTACTTGCTCTGGTGTCAGTCCGTTATATAAAGATAAAATAATTGCTAGCAAACCTTTTACGATACGTGTATCTGAATCACCAATGACTACTAACGTATTTTCTTTTAAATCAAATTCAACAAACATCCATACCTTGCTTTCACAGCCGGGAACTAGTGAAGCTTCTGTTTTTAAAGCATCAGGTAAAGCGGGTAAAGTTTTGCCTAAAAGCATTATTTCACGATACTTTTGCTGCCAAGAAGACGCTTTTTCAATTGACTCAGTGGTTTTTTTAAACGTATTTGTCATGAGTTATCCTAATAAAATATATAAAAGCGACGTTTAATCTAATAAGGCGATACATTCTTTGAGTGAGTTGATGAATATGTCAACATCTTCATAGGTATTGTAAAAACAAAAGCTGGCTCTTAAGGTGCCATTTATTCCTAAATGAGTCATAAGCGGTTGCGTACAATGGTGGCCTGCTCTGACTGCAACGCCATAACCGTCAAGTAATGTTGCCAAATCGTAAGGATGCTCATCTTTAAAATTAAAACTTAGAGTGCCAATATTGTCAGATAGATTGCTGTAAATTGTAATACCTTTGATGGTTACCAGTTTTTCAGCCGCATAATTAAATAGTTTTTGCTCATACTTTTGTAATTGTTCGTTTTGTAAGGCGTTTAAATAATCCAAAGCCGCAGAAAAACCTAATACGCCAGAAATATTAGGAGTACCTGTTTCAAATTTTGCAGGTGCAGGGCGATAAGTACTATGCGTAAGGTACACCTTATCTATCATTTCCCCGCCAGTTTGATACACATCTAAAGAATTAAGTTCTTGATATTTGCCATAAAGTACACCTAAACCTGTGGGGCCAAGCATCTTGTGGCTTGAGCACACGTAAAAATCACAGTTTAAGTTATGTAAATCAGGCTTTAAATGCATTGCGCCTTGAGCGCCATCTATTAAAACGAGTGAATTTACTTCTTTTGCAGCAGTAATAAGGGGCTTTAAATTTGTGATATTACCAAGCATGTTAGATGCTTGTGTAATTGCAAACAAACTAGGTTTAGACTGCTTAATAAAATCACAGCATTGTTTAATATTTAATGTTCCATCATCATTAACTGGGAGTGCTAATAATTTTGCGCCTGTTTGCTCACTAAGTACTTGCCAAGGCACAATGTTAGCATGATGTTCTAATACTGAGATAATAATAGTATCGTTTTGGTTAAATCGGCTTCGTAAACCATTATTTACTAAATTTATTGCCTCTGTAGCACCCTTAGTCCAAACAATTTCTTTACTTGATACATTAAAATACTTGGCTGTTTTGTCACGAGCTTGCTCGTATAAGCTTGTTGCACGCTCGCTCAATGTGTGACGGCCGCGATGTACATTTGCATTTTGGCTAGTATAAAATTCATTTATAGCGTCTATGACTGATTGGGGTTTTTGAGTGGTTGCTGCAGAGTCTAAATAAACAAGTGGGTTAGCATTTATCTGCTGCTTTAAAGTAGGAAAGTCATTTCTAATTTTATTAATATCAAATTCTAAAGCAGGCATAGCTCTTCAACATGGTCATTTTGAGGCGCAAATTGTAATGGGTTTATAATAATTCTCAAGTATTGAACAGAAAAAAGGCCGCAAAAGCGGCCTTTTTAAGCTAAATAATATTAGCGCTTGTCGGTAGATACGTAGTCACGGGCAGTGTAACCAGTATACATTTGACGAGGGCGGCTGATTTTATGACCAGGCTGAGAAAGCATTTCGTCCCAGTGAGTGATCCAACCAACAGTACGTGCCATTGCAAAAATTACAGTGAACATGCTTGTTGGAATACCAATCGCTTTTAAGATAATACCTGAGTAGAAATCTACGTTAGGGTATAGTTTCTTCTCAACAAAGTATGGGTCTTCAAGGGCAATTTGCTCAAGCTTCATTGCAATATCAAGAAGAGGATCTTGAATGTTTAGCTCTTCTAATACTTCGTGACACGTTTGACGCATTACTGTTGCTCGTGGGTCAAAGTTCTTGTAAACACGGTGTCCAAAGCCCATTAGACGGAACGGGTCTGACTTATCTTTTGCTTTGGCTACGTATTCATCGATACGATCAACTGAGCCAATTTCTTCTAACATGTTTAAACATGCTTCGTTAGCACCGCCGTGAGCAGGGCCCCATAAAGAAGCGATACCAGCTGAAATACATGCATATGGGTTCGCACCTGAAGAACCAGCAAGGCGAACTGTAGATGTAGAAGCATTTTGTTCGTGGTCTGCGTGAAGCATGAATATTTTGTCCATTGCTTTAGCAGTAATTGGGTTTACTTTGTACTCTTCAGCTGGAACAGAGAACATCATGTGTAAGAAGTTTTCTGCATAGCTTAGGTCATTTCGTGGGTAAACAAAAGGCTGGCCAATGTTTGTTTTATAAGCCATTGCAGCAATTGTAGGTAATTTAGCAACTAATCTAATAGCACTTGTTTTGCGTTGTTCAGCATCAGTAATATCTAAATCTTCATGATAAAAAGAAGATAGAGCACCCACAACACCACAAAGCATTGCCATTGGATGTGCATCAAAGCGGAAACCTTGGAAGAAATTTGCAATTTTTTGATCTAGCATTGTGCTGCGAGTGATTTTCTCTGCAAATGCATCGTATTGCTCTTTAGATGGTAACTCACCGTTAAGAAGTAAGTAGCAAAGCTCAATATAGTCTGATTCTTCAGCAAGTTGCTCAATTGGGTAACCGCGGTGAAGTAAAACACCTTTACCACCATCAATGTAGGTGATTGCAGATTCACAAGAACCAGTCGACATGAAACCTGGGTCATAGGTAAAGTGGCCATGTGAACCTAACGTACGTACGTCGATTACATCTTGGCCAGCAGTGCCTTGATAAATTGGAAGTTCGATTGGATCAAGTCCATCAATATGAACTGTGGCTTTTTTATCTGCCATCGCTATGTATCTCCTATTAAGATATCTATTCTGATTTTTAGATTTTTAAAGTTCTGAAATCTGTTTTAAGCACATCTACGCATTTTAACGTGAAAGAGGGGGTTAAAGTCAATTTTTATAAACATTATGCACATTTGTATAATAAATATTCTGTATCATATATGTATTATACTATTGGCTAATTCGCAAACATCTCTAAATAAACAAGAATTGTAAAAAGCCTTATGGGTATATATACTAACGGAGGTTTTAAAACCGTATTGTATTTGGGTAAAGATATTTTTACATTCAAAAAATTTACATTAATGTGAACTTTTAATGTTTTAATTCGTTTATCTTGATAGTTCCACCAGAAACATTTGGTGGGTTTTTAGAAAAGCAAGTAGATGAGCTCCAATGTGAGCAAGATGGGCAAGTAACTGTGAAAAAGCAAAGACCTGTAAATCTAGATCTAACAACTATATCTATGCCGGCAACGGCTAAAGCATCAATTTTTCACCGCGTCACCGGTGTTGCATTATTTTTTGCTTTAACGTTTGTCATTTGGGCTTGGTCTGAGTCTCTCTCGTCAGCTGAAAGTTTTGAATTCGTCAAGGGTCTGTTTAACGGATTCATTGCCAAATTTATAGCTTGGGGCACTATTTCAGTACTAGGCTATCACCTTATTGGTGGTATCCGTCACATGGTAATGGATATGGGACACTGGGAAGAACTTGAATCAGGTAACCTAAGCGCTAAAATTGCAATGGCTCTTGGCGTTGTATTCGCTGTATTAGCGGGAGTGTGGATATGGTCTTAAATCAAGCAACTCTTAAACGTGATGGTGTACAAGATTACGTATCTTTACGTACCACGGCATTAATAATTAGCGCATATGCTATTTTTATTATCGGCTATTTTTTAGCGACGCCGGAAGTCACTTTCGAAGCCTGGACAGGCCTCTTCTCTAACCTAGCTATGAAAGGGTTTACGCTAGTAACCCTAGTATGCATTATGGTTCATACCCGCATTGGCCTTTGGCAGGTTTTAACAGACTATGTTAAAAACTCAAAGTTACGCGCATTTTTAGGGTTTGTTCTAAACCTAATGGCCGTTGCTTACGTAGCTATTGGTCTAATTGTATTATGGGGTGTTTAAGTGAAATATTCTGTTCGTGAATTTGACGCCGTAGTAATCGGTGCAGGTGGTGCAGGTATGCGCGCTGCCTTGGCTATTACTGAATCTGGCAAAACGTGTGCATTAATATCGAAAGTATTCCCAACGCGTTCACATACCGTATCCGCTCAAGGTGGTATTACAGTAGCGCTTGGTAATTCACACGAAGATAACTGGGAATGGCATATGTACGATACCGTTAAAGGTTCCGATTTTATCGGTGACCAAGACGCTATCGAGTATATGTGTCAAACCGGGCCAGAAGCAATTACTGAATTAGAAAACATGGGTTTACCATTTTCACGTTTTGAAAATGGCCGTGTATACCAGCGTCCTTTTGGTGGCCAATCAAAGAATTTTGGTGGCGAACAAGCAGCACGTACTGCAGCAGCAGCTGACCGTACTGGCCATGCTTTATTACATCTTCTTTATCAACAAAACGTTAAAAATAAAACAAATGTATTCTCTGAGTGGTATGCACTTGATTTAGTTAAAAATGATAACGGCGATGTTGTTGGTTGTACTGCAATTGAGATTGAAACAGGTGAAATCACTTACTTCAAATCAAAGGCGGTTGTACTAGCTACTGGTGGTGCTGGTCGTATATACGCTTCAACCACAAATGCTCACATTAACACTGGTGACGGTGTTGGTATGGCTACACGTGCTGGTATTTCTATGCAAGACATGGAAATGTGGCAGTTCCACCCGACAGGTATTGCAGGAGCAGGTACACTTGTAACTGAAGGTTGTCGTGGTGAAGGTGGTTATCTTTTAAATAAAGATGGCGAGCGTTTCATGGAACGTTATGCACCTAACGCAAAAGACTTAGCTTCTCGAGATGTTGTTGCACGTTCAATGATGACAGAAATTCGTGAAGGCCGTGGTTGTGATGGTCCTTGGGGTCCTCATATCAAGCTTAAGCTTGACCACTTAGGTGAAGAGACACTTAACCTACGCCTTCCTGGTGTTTGTGACCTTGCAAAAACATTTGCTCACGTAGACCCAGCTAAAGAACCAATTCCAGTTATACCAACATGTCATTATATGATGGGTGGTGTACCTACTAACGTGAATGGTCAAGTGCTTCAAATCAACGCTCAAGGCGATGAAAAAGTAGTTGAAGGTTTATTTGCTGTAGGCGAAATTGCATGTGTATCTGTGCACGGTGCAAACCGTCTTGGTGGTAACTCATTACTTGATTTAGTAGTGTTTGGTCGTGCTGCAGGTAATTTCTTAGGTACATACCTCAGAGATGTTGAAGTATCAAAAGCTGCCTCTGAATCAGACTTAGAAGCGTCTCTTGCACGTTATAACCGTTGGGAAAACTCAACAGCTGGTCAAGGTGAAGATCCTGTTCAAATTAAGAAAGATCTTCAACAATGTATGCAGCTTAACTTCTCGGTATTCCGTGAAGGTGATTCAATGGCGACTGGTCTTCAAGAACTTAAAGAAATTCGCGAGCGTTTACAACATGCTCGTCTTGACGATAAATCGTCAGACTTCAACACGCAGCGTATCGAATGTCTTGAACTTGATAACTTAATGGAAACAGCTTACTCAACAGCAGTAGCTGCAAACTTCCGTACAGAAAGCCGTGGTGCACACTCTCGTTTCGACTTCCCAGATCGTGATGACACGAACTGGTTATGTCACTCAGTATACAATCCTGTTACGGATGAAATGAGTAAGCGTGACGTAAACTACGCGCCTAAGACGCGTGAAGCATTTCCACCTAAAGCACGTACATACTAGGAGCGAGACGATGGCACAAGTACAATTTTCAGTTTATCGTTACAATCCAGATGTTGACAACGCACCGCGTATGCAAGATTACACCTTGCAAATTGACGATGGTCACGACATGATGGTTCTGGATGCACTTTTATTATTAAAAGAGCAAGATCCTTCACTTTCATTCCGTCGTTCATGCCGTGAAGGCGTGTGTGGTTCTGACGGTGTTAACATGAATGGTAAGAATGGTTTAGCATGTATTACTCCTTTATCTACATTACAAAATAACGGTAAAGGTACAATAGTAGTTCGTCCTCTTCCAGGATTACCAGTGGTACGTGACCTTGTTATTGACATGAGTCAGTTCTACACTCAATACGAAAAAGTTAAACCTTATCTAATTAATGACACACCTGCTGCAGGTGAACGTCTTCAGTCTATTGAAGAACGTGATAAATTAGATGGCTTATATGAGTGTATTTTATGTGCATGTTGTTCAACATCGTGTCCTTCGTTCTGGTGGAATCCAGACAAGTTCATTGGTCCAGCAGGCCTTCTTCATGCTTACCGTTTCTTAGCTGATAGCCGAGATACAGCAACAGAAGAGCGTTTAGCAGACCTAGACGATGCGTTCAGTGTGTTCCGTTGTCACAGTATCATGAACTGTGTTAGCGTTTGTCCTAAAGGTCTTAATCCGACCAAAGCGATTGGGCAAATCAAATCTATGTTATTAAACCGTTCGGTTTAACTACATAGAAACGTAAGATGGCTAGTTTTCATTACTAGCCATCTTGTTATTATAACTATTAATTTCTGCGCTAAAGAAAAGGGCTTATAAATGCACGAAGGTGTGATGAAGGCATGGTTAGAATCTTCACATTTAAACGGCGGTAACGTTGCTTATGTAGAAGAGCTTTATGAAGCGTATTTAGATGATGCGACTTCTGTGCCAGATGAATGGCGAGAAGTGTTCGAACAATTACCAAAAGTTAATGGTGTGGATGTTGAAGTTAAGCATTCAGAAGTTCGTGCACAGTTTGCACAGCTTGCAAAAAACAAGCATAGAGAAGTAGTGGTAGCAGAGGGTAGCGGCGGTGACCTTAAACAGGTTAAAGTTCTGCAACTTATTAATGCTTTCCGTTTTCGTGGACACCAAAATGCAAACCTAGATCCATTAGGTATTTGGGAACGAGAGCGTGTTCGAGATTTAGAGCTAGATTACCACGACTTGTCAGAAGCTGATTTTGAGCGAGAGTTTAATGTAGGGTCTTTTGCAGTTGGTTCAGACTCTATGCCTTTAGGTGAATTATACCAAGCACTTAAAACTACATATTGTGGTTCTATCGGTGCAGAGTATATGCACATCACATCTACAGAAGAAAAGCGTTGGTTACAACAACGTTTAGAATCTGTGCAATCTAGGCCTAAATTCGAAAAAGAAGAAAAGCTACGTATCCTCAAGGGGTTAACTGCAGCTGATGGTCTTGAAAAATATTTGGGTGCTAAGTTCCCTGGTGCAAAACGGTTCTCACTAGAAGGTGGGGATGCATTAGTACCTATGCTTAAAGAGCTAATTCACCGAGCTGGTGAAAGTGGCCAACAAGAAGCCGTAATTGGTATGGCTCACCGCGGACGCTTGAACGTTTTAGTGAACGTTTTAGGTAAAAATCCATCAGAGCTTTTTGATGAATTCGCTGGCAAGCATAAAGATACATTAAGTTCTGGTGATGTTAAGTACCACATGGGTTATTCATCGGACTTTGCCACTAAAGGCGGCAACGTTCATATGGCACTTGCTTTTAATCCTTCTCACCTTGAGATAGTTAACCCTGTAGTTATGGGTTCTGTACGCGCTCGTTTAGATCGTTTAGGTGACACTACGGGAATAAAAGCATTACCGATCACAATTCATGGTGATTCTGCTGTAACAGGTCAAGGTGTAGTACAAGAAACGTTTAACTTGTCTCAAACTAATGCGTTTAGTTGTGGTGGCAGTATTCGAATTGTTGTTAATAACCAAGTTGGTTTTACTACCTCTAAACAAGACGATGTTCGTTCTACAGATTACTGTACTGATATCGCCAAAATGGTTCAGTCACCAATTTTCCACGTTAACTCTGATGATCCTGAAGCGGTTGCATTTGTTACACAAATAGCACTTGATTTTAGAAACAAATTTAAGCGTGACGTAGTTATTGACTTAGTTTGTTATCGTCGACATGGCCACAATGAAGCTGATGAGCCAAATGCTACTCAGCCTTTGATGTACCAAAAAATCAAAAAACACCCAGTTCCGCGACTTATTTATGCAGATCAACTAATCGCTGAAGGCTCTTTTACAGAACAAGAAATTAAAGCACTTGCCGATGAATACCGTAATGGGTTAGATGACGGTAATTGCGTTGTATCTGAAATTCAACCAGAAACCTCTCATTCTTCAGATTGGGCTAAATACGTGGGCCACGATTGGGATGTTGATTACGACGCAAGTGTTTCGGTTGAAAAGCTCAAAGAACTTGGCGAAAAGGTAGCGAGCTACCCTGAAGAATATAAAGCTCAGTCGCGCGTTAAAAAGATTTACGATGATCGTAAGTTAATGGCCACTGGTGAAAAACCGCTTGATTGGGGAATGGCAGAAACACTTGCTTATGCAACTATCGCAACCGAAGGCACTGACATTAGAATGACAGGCCAAGATTCTGGTCGCGGTACTTTCTTCCATAGACATGCCGTTGTTCACAGTCAAAAAGATGGTGCGACTTATCTTCCTTTACAACACTTAAGTGAAGATCAAGGCGCTTTCCAAGTTTTCGACTCTGTACTGTCTGAAGAAGCAGTAGTTGCATTTGAGTATGGTTATGCGACTGCCGAACCAACTTCTCTTGTACTTTGGGAAGCTCAGTTTGGTGACTTTGCAAATGGTGCGCAAGTTGTATTTGACCAATTTTTGAGTTCAGGTGAGCAAAAGTGGGGTCGCTTATGTGGTCTTACTATTTTGTTACCACACGGTTATGAAGGCCAAGGTCCAGAGCATAGCTCTGCTCGTTTGGAGCGTTTTTTACAGCTTTGTGCTGATCACAACATGCAAGTTTGTGTTCCGTCTACACCTGCGCAAGTATATGCAATGTTACGACGTCAGTCAGTAAGACCTCTACGTCGTCCATTGATTGTTATGACGCCTAAATCGTTACTACGTCATCCTCTTGCAGTTTCATCACTTGAAGAACTTTCAAACGGTGTATTCCATAATATGATCGACGAAGTTGATGATATTAAACCTGAGAACGTTGAACGCGTTGTTTTCTGTAGTGGTAAAGTTTATTACGAGTTACTACAAGAGCGTCGTAAGCTGGAACAAAATAATATTGCCATCGTTCGTGTAGAGCAATTATACCCGTTCCCACATGACGAAATGAAAACTATTATGGAACGTTACCAACACGTTACTGATTTTGTATGGTGTCAAGAAGAGCCACAAAACCAAGGTGCATGGTACTGTTCTCAACACCATTTTGTTGACGCAATTCCACAAGGTGCTAAGTTGAAATACGCTGGGCGTAAAGCATCTGCATCACCAGCGTGTGGTTACATGTCAGTACATACTAAAGAACAACAAGCGCTCGTTGCTGACGCGCTTACTATAGAAAATAAAGGATAAGCGATGAGCACAGAAATTAAAGTTCCTGTTCTTCCTGAGTCGGTTGCAGATGCTACCGTTGCTACATGGCATGTAAGTGTTGGCGACAAGGTAACTCGTGATCAGAACTTAGTAGATATTGAGACAGACAAAGTAGTGTTAGAAGTAGTTGCACAACATGACGGTGTAATTACAGAAATCTCTCAAGAAGAGGGTGCTACCGTACTTGGTGACCAAGTTATGGGTTTACTTGGCGATGCTGATGCAGCGCCTTCAAGCGAAAGCACATCTTCAAGTGAAGCAGAAAAATCAGAAGACGCGCCATCGGCGCCATCAGCACCAGCATCAGAAGGTAAAGAAGTGGACATCAAAGTACCTGTACTCCCAGAATCAGTTGCAGACGCAACAATTGCTACATGGCATGTTCAACCAGGAGACGCAGTAACGCGCGATCAAAACCTGGTAGATATCGAAACAGATAAAGTTGTTCTTGAAGTAGTAGCTCAAGAAGACGGTATCATGGGCGACATCATTAACGCTGAAGGTGATACTGTTCTTGGTGAGCAAGTAATCGGTTCAGTAAAAGCAGGTGGTGCACCTGCAGCTCCTGCTGCTAAAGAAGAGGCGGCTCCTGCTGCAGATTCAACTGACAGCTCAGATGTATTAACTCCATCTGTTCGTCGTTTAATTGCTGAAAAAGGACTAGATGCTTCTAAAATCAAAGGAACTGGCAAAAATGGTCGTGTAACTAAAGAAGACGTTGATACGTTCTTGAAAGCACCGGCACCATCAGCCAAGAAAGTAGAAGCTGCTGCTCCAGTTGCGCCAATGGGTGATCGTACTCAAAAGCGTGTTCCTATGACACGTTTACGTAAAACGATTGCTAACCGTCTTCTAGAAGCTAAAAACTCTACTGCAATGTTAACTACGTTTAACGAAGTTAACATGAAGCCAATCATGGACCTTCGCAAGCAGTACCAAGAAGTATTCGAAAAACGTCACGGTATTCGCTTAGGCTTTATGTCTTTCTACGTGAAAGCAGTTACTGAAGCACTTAAACGTTTCCCTGATGTAAATGCGTCAATTGATGGGGACGACATTGTCTACCACAATTACTTTGATATCAGCATTGCTGTTTCTACACCTCGTGGTCTAGTAACACCAGTTCTTAAAGACTGTGATAAGTTATCAGTTGCTGAAATTGAAAAAGGCATTCGTGAATTAGCACTTAAAGGCCGTGACGGAAAGCTAACGCTTGACGACATGACAGGTGGTAACTTCACTATTACAAATGGTGGTGTATTCGGTTCATTACTATCTACACCTATCATTAACTTGCCACAGTCTTCAATTTTGGGAATGCACAAAATTCAAGACCGTCCAATGGCAGTAAATGGTAAAGTTGAAATTCTTCCTATGATGTATTTGGCACTTTCTTACGATCACCGCCAAATAGATGGTAAAGAATCTGTTGGTTTCTTAGTAACTATTAAAGAGTTACTTGAAGATCCAACTCGCTTATTACTGGATGTTTAATCAAGTAGTATGAAATATAAGCTGTGAACCACAATTCACAGCTTTTTTTTTGCGCCTTTGGTCGTACTGGGGTTTTCATGTTAAGCCTTGGCAACTATACTAGGTGCGCAATTTGGGATAGTTGTTTATTGAATAAATATTCAGCTCTTTTAGTATAAAAAATTGGATAAAGCATCATGAATTTGCATGAGTATCAGGCAAAACAACTTTTTGCCGAATATGGTTTACCAGTTTCTCAAGGTTTCGCTTGCGATACACCTGAAGAAGCTGCAGCAGCTGCTGAAAAAATCGGCGGTGATATGTGGGTTGTTAAAACTCAGGTTCACGCAGGTGGACGTGGTAAAGCTGGCGGTGTAAAGCTAGTTAAAACTATCGATGAAGTTAAAGCGTTTGCAGCTAACTGGTTAGGTAAAAACCTAGTTACTTACCAAACAGACGAAAATGGTCAGCCAGTTGCTAAAATTTTAGTAGAAAGCTGTACAGATATCGCCAACGAATTGTACTTAGGTGCAGTAGTTGATCGTGCTTCTCGCAAAGTTGTTTTCATGGCGTCTACTGAAGGCGGTGTTGAAATTGAAACTGTTGCTGAAGAAACACCAGAACTTATCCACAAAGCTGAGATCGATCCACTAGTAGGTCCTCAAGCTTACCAAGCACGTGAACTTGGTTTCAAATTGGGTCTTAACCCAACACAAATGAAACAGTTCGTTAAGATCTTCATGGGTCTTGGTAAAATGTTTAACGATTTCGATTTCGCATTACTTGAAATCAACCCGTTAGTAATCACAGACGAAGGTAACCTTCACTGTCTTGACGGCAAAATCGGTATCGATGGTAATGCACTTTACCGTCAACCAAAAATCCGTGAGTTCCACGATCCATCTCAAGAAGATGCGCGTGAAGCACATGCAGCAAGCTTTGAGCTTAACTACGTAGCACTAGATGGCAACGTAGGTTGTATGGTTAACGGTGCAGGCCTAGCAATGGGTACTATGGACATCGTAAACCTACACGGTGGCAAGCCAGCTAACTTCCTAGATGTTGGTGGCGGCGCGACTAAAGAACGTGTTTCTGAAGCATTCAAAATCATCCTTTCTGACGACAATGTTAAAGCTGTTTTAGTTAA
Source organism: Pseudoalteromonas sp. 4NS20-0020 (assembly GCF_057554385.1). Classification (NCBI taxonomy): domain Bacteria; kingdom Pseudomonadati; phylum Pseudomonadota; class Gammaproteobacteria; order Alteromonadales; family Pseudoalteromonadaceae; genus Pseudoalteromonas; species Pseudoalteromonas sp. 4NS20-0020. The sequence continues at coordinate 397,842 of NZ_BAAJMI010000003.1, forward strand.
CATCTTTGGCGGTATCGTTCGTTGTGACATGATTGCTGAAGGTATCATTGGCGCAGTTAAAGAAGTTGGCGTAAACGTACCTGTAGTTGTACGTTTAGAAGGTACTAATGCTGAATTAGGTCGTGAAGTTCTTAAGAGCTCTGACTTAGACATCATCGCTGCTGAATCATTAACAGACGCTGCTGAAAAAGTTGTTGCTGCTGCGGAGGGCAAATAATGTCTGTATTAATCAATAAAGATACAAAAGTTATCTGTCAGGGTTTCACTGGTGGCCAAGGTACTTTCCACTCAGAGCAAGCGCTTGAGTACGGTACACAAATGGTTGGTGGTGTTAGCCCAGGTAAAGGCGGTCAAACGCACCTTGGTCTTCCTGTATTCAACACAGTACGTGATGCAGTACAAGAAACTGGCGCAACTGCTTCAGTTATCTACGTACCAGCACCTTTCTGTAAAGATGCAATCTTAGAAGCAATCGATGCTGGCATCGAGCTAATTGTTTGTATCACTGAAGGTATCCCTACACTTGATATGGTTGACGTTAAAGTTAAACTAGATCAAACAGGTACTCGTATGATCGGTCCTAACTGTCCAGGTGTTATCACTCCTGGTGAGACTAAGATTGGTATCATGCCTGGTCACATCCACAAGCCTGGTAAAGTAGGTATTGTTTCTCGCTCTGGTACTTTAACGTACGAAGCGGTTAAGCAAACTACAGATGCTGGTTTTGGTCAGTCTACGTGTGTTGGTATTGGTGGTGATCCAATCCCAGGTACTAACTTTATCGACGTTTTAGAAATGTTCGAAAAAGATCCACAAACTGAAGCAATCGTAATGATTGGTGAAATTGGTGGTACTGCAGAAGAAGAAGCTGCAGAGTACATCAAGGCTAACGTAACTAAACCTGTTGTATCTTACATTGCTGGTGTTACTGCACCAGAAGGTAAGCGTATGGGTCACGCTGGCGCAATCATCGCAGGCGGTAAAGGTACTGCAGATGAGAAATTTGCTGCATTAGAAGCTGCTGGCGTACAAACTGTGCGTTCACTTGCTGATATCGGTAAAGCACTTAAAGAGAAAACAGGCTGGTAATCAGTTTATTTAATCTTTGAAAAGGCTCGCATTTGCGAGCCTTTTTGTTTTGAGCACTTAATTAAAACGGGTAACTGATATGTTGAAAAAACCTGACGGTTAGATCTTGTCTTTCTTTATTTATATCTAGCTCATCACAAAGTTGAAAAATCGTTTTTTCAACCTGATTCATAAATTTACCATAACCAATTTCTTGCTTGTTATGATTGGCAGCTGCAATAACAAAATGAATTGTTTCAACTAATCTTTGTTCATCGTAAAAGCACTTTAGCTGTGTTTTATCTGAGTCTATGTCAAAGCTCAGCTTTTGAAGCTCTTCGTTTCCTTCGTTAATATCCACTTTACTATTTCTAACAATAGGTTTGGCACCATTAGCTATTAATGCCCCATATGTTAGCTTATTAAGCTCGCAGCACCGTTTGAAGCTATCTAAAAAGTAATTATAAAATTGTTTAAAATCGCCATTATTAATTAAAGTTTGAAATTGAGTTTTAATAGCCCTTGATACAGGGATAGAAAATGTCGTGTATGTCATCTCTGCATGTTCTTTAGGTATTTCACATTGGCGATTTTGATACCTTGGGTACAAACTTCTTAATTTGTAGCCGTAGGTTTCTTTGTTTCCTTTATTTTTAGCAAATAAGTCGTAAGTTAAATGTTGATGATCACGCACTTTAAATTGGGGTTGATCAATAAATAATTGTTCTTGCATTACAGTTAATACTTTTTGGACTTTTTTGTGAAATACAGCGGAGTTAGCTCGTATATCTTCGCCCGTAGCTAAAAAGAGTAAGCGTACCTTTTTACTTTGCGTGTCCGTTGAATAATAGAGTTTATGCGCTTCGTGATAACGTGGGTTATAAAATATGAGCATTTGCTTATTAGTTTCTAACTGATAAGACTCATCATGGAATCTGACAACAGGAAGTTTGTCGTTTGCTAAAATATGCACATTATGGAGCTCATATTCATCGCATGCTGCAAATAATTGACGTGCTATTCTTTCGTAACAACAGTTTATTGAGTTGAAGCTTGAGTAAAAACTATCGTTAGGGGTAATTTCTGCAAGTAAGTAATGATTAGCACGTGCATTACTGGGTATATATACACGGTGCTGGTTAAGTGTAGCCATCTCTTAATCCTTATAAAGTACGGTATTGACGCACTATAAAGCGCTTCTATGAATTAAATATTGCGCTAAAACAAACTTTATTCGTTAAAAACAGATTAGATGAATTAAAGTTAATCAATAAGTAAGATAAAGCGTAATCTATTGCTGTATGTTAGTGACTGTTTTTGTAATAATGCATTAGTTTTGTAATTAAGTAATATTTAGAGGATCGTACTCCTATGGCGGAAATTGAGAATCGCCCAAGTAACTTTATTAGAACCCGAATTGATGAAGACTTAGCAAGTAAAAAGCATGCAGCAACGCACACGCGCTTTCCACCTGAGCCCAATGGTTTTTTACACATAGGCCATGCAAAATCAATTTGCTTAAATTTCGGTATTGCAAAAGATTATAACGGTTTATGTAACTTACGATTTGACGATACAAACCCAGAAAAAGAAGACATTAACTACGTTAATTCTATAAAAGAAGATGTTCAATGGTTAGGTTTTAACTGGGATGGTGATATAAAGTATTCTTCTAATTATTTTGATATTTTATACGGCTATGCTGTTGAGCTTATAAACAAAGGGTTAGCTTATGTTTGTTTTTTAACAGCAGACCAAGCTCGTGAATACCGCGGAACTTTAACGGAGCCAGGTAAAAATAGCCCATACAGAGATACATCTCCTGAAGAAAACTTAGCATTATTTGAAAAAATGCGTGCGGGTGGTTTCAAAGAAGGCGAATGTGTTCTTCGTGCAAAAATTGATATGGCAAGCTCGTTTATGGTGCTTCGCGATCCAATTATTTATCGTGTTCGTTTTGCTCATCACCATCAAACTGCCGATAAATGGTGTATTTACCCAATGTACGATTTCACGCATTGTATTTCTGATGCAATCGAGGGTATTACGCACTCACTATGTACATTAGAGTTCCAAGATAATCGCCGTTTATACGACTGGGTACTTGATAACATCAGCATTGAATGTCATCCACAGCAAATTGAGTTTTCTCGTTTAAATCTTGAATACACAATTATGTCTAAACGTAAGTTAAATGACCTTGTTGTAAATAACTACGTCGAAGGTTGGGATGATCCACGTATGCCTACGATTGCAGGTTTACGTCGCCGTGGTTATACACCGGCTTCAATTCGTGAATTTTGTTTACGAATAGGGGTTACAAAGCAAGAGAATATGGTTGAAATGGGTATGCTAGAAGCGTGTATTCGTGATGACTTAAATGAAAATGCTCCTCGCGCGATGGCTGTACTGGATCCGGTTAAAGTGATCATCGAAAACTACGATGCAGACACCACAGAAACGTTATCGGTGGCTAATCATCCTAATAAGGAAGAAATGGGTCGCCGCGATGTGCCATTTACGCGTGAAATATTCATTGAACGAGAAGACTTTAAAGAGCAAGCAAATAATAAGTTTAAACGTTTAGTGCTCGATAAAGAGGTTCGTTTACGTGGCGCTTATGTTATTAAAGCTAATCGTGTAGAAAAAGACGAAAACGGTGAAATAACCACTATTTATTGTACTTATGATAATGAAACACTAGGCAAAAACCCAAGTGATGGTCGTAAAGTTAAAGGCGTTATTCATTGGGTATCAGCTTCTGAGGCTATTTCAGCTGAAGTTCGTTTGTACGATCGTTTATTTAATGTGCCAAACCCAGCAGCAGCTGATGAGTTTGAAACAACATTAAATCCAGAATCATTAGTTGTTTTGACTAATGCTAAACTTGAGCCTTCGCTTGCTAATTCACAAGCAGAGCAGGGGTTTCAGTTTGAACGTACCGGTTACTTTTCAAGAGATTCTAAGTCAGAAAATGTTGTGTTTAACCAAACAGTAGGTCTTCGTGACTCATGGTCTAAAACACAATAAGCTTATTTTTACTACGCCCGCTCACTTGTGGGTGTAGTAATACTTTAAATAATAGGCACAAAAAAACCTGCAAATAGCAGGTTTTTTTATAGCTAGGATATACTAACTATTTGCATCACTAAACGCTTTACATGCAGCTTTATCATCACACTCTCCGTAAAGGTATAAAGAGTGGTTTGTTAAAGTAATACCGTTTTCTTGAGCTATTTCAAGCTGGCGACGTTCAATCATCTCATCTTCAAACTCAACAACTTTTCCGCACTTTAAACATACTAAGTGATCGTGGTGAGTACTGCCCGATAATTCAAATACTGATTTCCCGCCTTCAAAGTGATGACGGCTTACAATGCCTGCATCATCAAATTGGTTGAGTACGCGATATACAGTTGCAAGGCCAATTTCTTCACCTAAATCCAAAAGAATTTTGTAAACATCTTCAGCACTGATGTGTTGGTTATCTGGAGACTGTAAAATCTCTAAAATTTTAATACGCGGTAAAGTCACTTTTAAACCGGCTTTTTTAAGTTCCAAGTTATGATCAGTCATTAAATCTGTCTCAATTTTATTTGGTTATACTAGACATCTTGCAAAGATGCTCACGATACATAAGCAACAAATAGGATAACGTGCCTAGGCCTCAAGTGCAAAGAAGAAATGATTTATATTGCAGTAAATAAAGAAAACGCTAACTGTTTGATAACTATTTAAACAGTTAGCGGTATATCGGATGGATTAGTCAGCAAGCTCGCTTAAACACATTTCATCAAATACTTGAGCAGACCATGCTTTTACGCGTTGCTCTGTGAGTTCTGGTTGACGATCTTCATCAATACCTAAACCGACAAAGTGATTATCGTCTGCCATACCTTTTGAGGCTTCGAAATCGTAGCCTTCAGTAGGCCAGTGACCTACAACAATAGCACCACGTTCAGTAACAATATCGTTGATCATGCCCATAGCGTCTAAGAAGTATTCAGCATAATCTTCTTGATCACCACAACCAAAAATAGCAACAAGTTTGCCTTCAAAGTCCACTTCTTCAAGCTCTGGGAAAAAATCATCCCAATCACATTGTGCTTCGCCGTAGTACCACGTTGGAATACCAAATAAGATTAAATCAAAATCTGCAATCTCTTCTTTAGAGCTTTTTGCAATATCATGCACAGCCACAAGCTTTTTACCCAATTCTTTTTGGATCATTTTTGCTACGTGTTCTGTGTTACCTGTGTCACTTCCGAAAAAAATGCCTACACTTGCCATGGATTTATAACCTTTTATGTATCAATAGCCAATCTTTCTTGTAAAATCGTTTCAATCAGCGCACTGCGGCTAATATTTTGTGCATCTGCCATATCACTTAACGCTTGATACAACTGCGATGAAACTTTAAATTCAACACGTTTTAAACCACGTGCTTTGTCTCTTTTTATTTGATTACGTTTATTAACCTTTAACTGCATATCCCGCGAAAGAGGATTGGTCTTAGGTCGGCCTGGACGCTTTTCGTATTCAAATAAATCGAGTGTTGTTCTATCTGTTTCTGACTTCGCCATGCCTAACCTACACCTGCGCCTTGCCAAAATACTTGAATAAGTCCTTTAGCAATAAAGCCTGAACAGCCTAAAAAGAGTACAGTCCATACTATATAGCGACCAAACTTAGGCACATTACCACTTTTAAGTACGTCTTTAATTGCCAAGCCGATGAATATCAAAATACCGGCTAAGCCAAAATACAACCCTAGGGTATCAAATTCGTTAATTAACTGACTGACCATCAACGTATAACCTTTAAATTAAACGGCGCGTACTATAGCACAAAAATATTCATATATTTAGTACGTGCAATCAAAAACAAGCGATTAAAATTACTTTAATTTTGAATTAAAAAGTCACTTATTGCCTTATTTACAGCTATAGGTTTTTGCGCATGTAACCAATGACCAGCACCGTGAATGATTTTTGCTTTCGTATTCTTGAAACGCGTGACAATTGCAGTGCGGTACTCGGGTAAAATATAATCTGAATCGTTACCTTTGATAAAAAGAGCATCGCACAAACAAGAATTGTTTTCATTAACGTTTGAGAGTATGTTTGAATATTTCTTATCTAGAACAGGTAAGTTGAATCGCCACGTCAATTTTCCTGCTTCATTTTTAGCTAGGCTTTTTAATAAAAACTGACGAACGCCAAGTTCGTCAACATAAGGCTGCATTAAATCATCAGCATGCTTTCTGTCTTCTATATGCTCAGATGCAACTGCGTTAAGCGCCTGCAATATTTTAGTATGCCGCGGTGGGTAGGTAACGGGTGCTATATCAAGCACAATTAATTTTTCAATTAACTCGGGTTGAGTTAATGCAAGCTCCATAGCAACCTTGCCACCCATAGAATGACCAATTATATGTGCTTTTTTTATATTCAAGTGTCGAAGTAACTCAACAATGTCTTTTGCCATAGCAGGATAACTCATCTCATCACTGTGAGGGGAGAGGCCATGGTTTCGCAAATCTACATTGGTAACTGTAAAATGCTCACTTAACGGCTTAGCAATTACGTTCAGGTTTTCTAATGAACCAAATAGTCCATGTATTAAAATAACATCAGGACCTTGTCCCAGTTGCTTATAATTTAGCTGCATACGTTGCTCCTAAAAATTTCGCCTTAGTTTGCCGAGCAATACTTAAAAAAGCAAAAAATAGTGTCTAATTAACCATTTTATTAAATGATATTCGAAAATTAGAGAAATTGATTGACTAAAAATTTACCTAACTAGTTATAGATTTTCGAAATGCCTGCGAGTGCTTGTTGTAACTCGCATTTATTATTGGATTGGGTATAATCAGGCGTGAGAAAAAAATGTGACCCGTAATGACAGGAAGACCATGAAACAAATCGACATAGACGACGAGTTATATCAATACATTGCCAGCAACACGCAAAGTATTGGTGAAAGTGCATCCACAATTTTGCGTCGTTTATTAAACATGAGCGGCGAAAAACAATTAACCGCTGACGTAGAAATAACACAAAATCAACAAACAACAACTACACCTGCGCCATTTACTGCGCCAGAATTAAAGCACGCTGTAGCAGAAGCTGAAGTTACAAAAACTGTCACACCAGTGAAGCAAAAAAATGCTAACGTTTTTAATGTATTAAATAAAGAAGAACTAGCAATGCAAAAAGGCGTGGTGGGTCGCTTCTTATTTATTTTAAGTGCTTTTTATCGCACTCATAAATCTGATTTTTCTGCTGTGTTGGATATTAAAGGCCGTGACCGTGTTTATTTCGCAACGAGCAAAGAAGATTTAGTAAATAGTGGAAGTAGCATGAACCCTAAAAATATCACCGACAGTGAATATTGGGTGATGACTAACTCTAATACAACACGTAAAAAAATGATGCTTCATGAAGTAGCTCTTTGCCTAGGTTACAGTGCAGAGCAAGCTGAAAAAATTCGCGATTACCTGTAAGGAAATATAATGGCTATTCACTCAGGCGCAGGCAAAACTGCTCCACAATCAGCACTTGTTAATGTTCCTAAATTAGTTTCGGCTTATTATTTAAATGAGCCAGACTTAGAGCAAAACCCAGAGCATGGCGTTGCCTTTGGTACATCTGGACACCGCGGCTGCTCTTATGATGTAAAATTTAATGAATCCCATATTTTAGCAATTACACAAGCCATTTGTGATTACCGTAAACAAAACGATATTTTTGGGCCATTATTTTTAGGTAAAGATACTCATGCGCTTAGTGAAGCTGCTTTTAACTCTGCTATAGAAGTGCTTGTCGCTAACGAAGTGCAAGTAATTACTCAGCAAGATGGCGACTTTACTCCAACTCCTGTTATTAGCCATGCAATTGTTTGTCACAATAAACGCAATCCTAATGAGCTTGCAGATGGCATTGTTGTTACGCCTTCACATAACCCTCCTGAAGATGGCGGCTTTAAATATAACCCACCTAACGGGGGGCCTGCTGATACAGACGTAACTAACTGGATTGAAGACAGGGCTAACAAGTTATTACTTGAAGATTTAGTCGAGGTTGAGCTTTTCCCATTCGCTAAAGCTTCTCGCTCAGGGTTTATCCGCTACGAAGATTTAATGACTCCGTATATTAACGATTTAGAGAATATCGTTAACTTAAAAGCAATTAGTGATGCGGGCGTTAAAATAGGCATTGATCCATTAGGTGGTTCAGGTATAAATTTTTGGCCAGTTATTGCGCAAAAATATAATTTAGATCTAACCGTAGTAAACGACAGTGTTGATCCGCGTTTTGCATTTATGCCACTTGATAAAGATGGCAAAATACGTATGGATTGTTCATCGCCTTACTCGATGGCTAATTTAATTAAATTAAAAGACGATTTTGATATAGCGATTGGTAACGACCCTGATTACGACCGTCACGGCATTGTTACACCCGATGGCCTAATGAATCCGAATCATTTTTTAGCTGTTGCTATTGATTACCTATTAAACCACCGCGAGTGGAATAGTAGCGTAGAGATTGGTAAAACGCTTGTTTCGAGTTCGATGATTGATCGTGTTGTTGCGCGTACTGAGCGAAAGGTAAAAGAAGTACCGGTAGGCTTTAAATGGTTTGTTGAAGGCCTAAACAAAGGTAATCTTGCTTTTGGTGGCGAAGAAAGTGCAGGCGCTGCGTTTTTACGCTTCGATGGCAGCGTATGGTGTACTGACAAAGACGGCTTTATTATGGGTTTACTTGCAGCTGAAATACTTGCAGTAACGGGTAAAACACCATCAGCGCTTTATAAAGAGCTCGAACAAGAATTCGGATCGCCACTTTATAAGCGTCTAGATGCGCCAGCAAGTAGTGCACAAAAATCGCGTTTAAAAGCTTTAAGTGCAGACGACGTGAAAGCCGAAACGTTAGCTGGAGAGCCTATTTTACAAAAATTAACTCATGCTCCTGGTAACAATGCAGCGATTGGCGGCTTAAAAGTTGTTACAGAAAATGGCTGGTTTGCTGCTCGCCCATCAGGTACTGAAGATATTTATAAAATATACCTAGAATCATTTAAAGGCGATGCACATTTAGCTCTTTTAGAAAAAGAAGCTAAACAATTAGTTGATTCAGTTATTAGCTAAACCTGCTTAAACTATTTAAAAACGGCTGAATTATTCAGCCGTTTTTTTGTATCTCTCACACTATAAAGGGCTTTTATTATGTCAGCCACACCCGATTATTTAAATTTATTGCAATCAACCGGTGATTTTCTAACCATTAGCCGAGATAATGAATGGCACCTAGCACCGAGCCAGTTTACGCTCAACAATGGAACCCAAGTTAATGTACACGATACTGGGGTTATTGAGTTTCAGCCAGCGGTTACTACCTCAAAAGATATTGTGTTATCAAGTGCTGTACACGGTAACGAAACGGCGCCTATTGAAATTTGTGATGAGCTAATAAAGCAAATTATTTCCCAAAACCTTGAGCTCAATCAGCGAGTCCTTTTTATATACGGTAACCCTAAATCAATTAATATTGGTTTGCGCTTTGTTGAAGAAAATCTTAATCGTTTATTTAATGGACACCACACGGTTGATGGTGTTGAAATGAATGACGAGCGCGTTCGAGCGGCAAAACTTGAACGCTACGTAACTGACTTTTTTGCCAGAGGGGAAAAGGGCAGTGAGCGCAGTCATTACGATTTGCACACGGCTATTCGTGGTTCAAAAAATGAAAAATTTGCTGTGTATCCATTTTTGCACGGTAAACCATGGAAAAAATCACAGCTACAATTTTTACTAAGTTGTGGTGTAAATACTGTATTAATGATGAAGTCGCCAGCGACAACGTTTAGTTATTACTCATCCTTTGTTCATGGTGCAGATTCGTTTACAGTTGAGCTTGGGCAAGTAAAACCATTTGGCCAAAACGATATGACACGTTTTGAAAAAACAAAACAAACGTTAACTGCATTAATTAGTCAAAAAGAAGTTGAATACCCACAATTTAATGCAAGCGACTTTGAGCTGTTCGCTGTTCACCGTACAATTAATCGTACTCAAGAGGATTTTAGTTTTCCATTTTCTGATGATGCAGAGAACTTTACTGGCTTTGCAAAAGGAGAACTGCTCGCAACCGATGGTAATACTCCTTATTATGCGGACGTTGAAGGAGAAGCAATCATATTCCCAAATGCAAAAGTAGCCTTAGGGCAACGTGCATTACTCACCGTTGTTCCAATGGCTATAGACAGTAACTTTGTATAATTCAACTCATTAGACCTCTTTGTCCTGCAAGTTAACTAACTGATTACTAATAATTTAAGTAGCTGTATTGTTAACTTGCCACTTATTTAACCAATATTTACTTTTGTTTCGTCACAGATTTGTTGAATAACACTTTACGTTAACGTAAAGTGTTGGCAGCTTTAATTAAATATAGTGCAGATATTGCAAAGTTTATTCAGCAATGATCACCCATAATAATAATGTAAAAGGGGCACTATGTTACTGACAACAACAGAAGGTAGGTTATGAGTAATCCAAATAACGTATCGCTGAATATTAACCATGCGCTAGAATTTATTGACGGCAATGCGCTTAATATTCCAACCCTTAGTATTTTAACTGAGGATGGCGACATTCACCCAAGTGCGACAGCACCCGCTATTTCAAAACATACCGCAATTAAACTTTATGAGACTATGCGTTTTATACGTTTATTAGATGAACGTATGCAAGGTGCTCAGCGCCAAGGCCGAGTAAGCTTTTACATGCAATGTTTAGGTGAAGAAGCTGCCGTTACGGCATCCGCTGCTGCGCTTGACCAAGAAGACATGATAATGGCGCAATATCGTGAGCAAGCTGCACTGCATTACCGTGGTTTTACGCTAGACCAATTTATGAACCAAATGTTTTCAAATGAATTAGATTTAGGCAAAGGTCGTCAAATGCCAATTCATTATGGTTCGAACGAATTAAACTATATGACTATTTCTTCTCCTCTTGGCACACAAATACCACAAGCTACAGGGTATGCATATGGACAAAAAGTAAAGCATATAGATGCGAAAACAGGCGAGCTTGCAAGCACTATTGATAACGTTACTATTTGTTACTTTGGCGAAGGCGCTGCATCTGAAGGTGACTTTCATGCAGGATTAAACATGGCTGCAGTGCATAAAGCACCCGTAATATTTTTTGCACGTAATAACGGCTATGCGATTTCGACCCCGGCAGATGAGCAATTTAAAGGTGATGGTATTGCTTCACGTGGTGTGGGTTATGGCATTAAAACAATTAGGGTCGATGGCACAGACGCACTTGCTGTGTTTGCGGCAACGCAAAAAGCACGTGAAATTGCCTCAACACAAGGCGAACCTGTTTTAATTGAATCAATAGCTTACCGCTTAGGCGCTCACTCTACTTCTGATGACCCAAGTGGTTACCGTTCAAAAGACGAAGAGGCTAATTACAAAACATGCCCAATAGAAAAATTTAAAAAGTGGCTAGTAAAACAGCAATGGCTCAACGAAGAAGACGATTTAAAAGCAAAAGAGTCTATACGTGAAGATATATTAGCGGCATTAAAGCGTGCAGAAGTAGTGCAAAAGCCTGCTTTAGAAGAATTAGTATCAGATGTTTACGATACGCCAATCCCTTCACTTGTTCGTCAATACAATGAACTAAAAGAACATATACAAAAGCACCCAGATGCTTACCCAGTTACTGCAGGGAGAATTAAGTAATGGCTAAAATGAACATGCTACATGCAATTAATTCTGCTCTAGATATAACCATGAATGAACACCCGCAAGCGTGTATATTTGGCGAAGATGTTGGGTATTTTGGTGGTGTATTTAGAGCGACCTCAGGTTTACAAGAAAAATACGGAATACACCGTGTATTTAATACGCCTTTAACTGAGCAAGGTATTTTAGGTTTTGCAAATGGTTTAGCGGCATTTGGTGCACCCGCGTTAGCTGAAATTCAATTTGCAGATTATATATTCCCGGCCTTTGACCAAATAATAAATGAATCAGCAAAATTCAGATACCGTAGTGGTAATGAGTTTAATGTAGGTAACTTAACTGTACGTACACCATATGGTGGTGGTATTGCTGGTGGTTTATATCATTCGCAATCACCAGAAGCTTACTTTGCACATACGCCAGGTTTAAAAATAGTGGTGCCACGTAACCCATATCAAGCTAAAGGCTTACTGCGTGCAAGTATTAAAGATGACAATCCTGTTATATTTTTTGAGCCCAAACGTTTGTACCGCGCATCGACGGGTGAAGTACCTGAAGAAGATTATTCAATAGAGTTAGGTAAAGCTGAAGTCGTACAAGAAGGTAATGACATTACAGTGCTTGCTTGGGGCGCTCAAATGGAAATTATTGAAGATGCTGCAAAACAAGCAAGTGAGCAAGGCATACATTGTGAGGTTATAGATTTACGTAGTATTTTGCCGTGGGATATAGACACAATTGCTAAATCAGTCACTAAAACAGGCCGTTTAGTAATAAGCCATGAAGCACCTATTACAAATGGATTTGGTGCAGAAATTGCTGCCTCAATTCAACAAGCGTGTTTCCTCCATTTAGAATCACCTATTTTACGTGTGTGTGGTTTAGATACACCTTACCCACTGGCGCTTGAGAAAGAGTACGTGCCTGATGCACTCAAAGTATTAGCTGCAATTAAACAATCAATGGATTTTTAGGGGGTCCCATGGCTAAAGATTTTATATTACCCGATATTGGTGAAGGCATTGTTGAGTGCGAAGTGGTTGAATGGCTAGTAAAAGAAGGTGATAGCGTTTGTGAAGATCAACCCATCTGTGACGTGATGACCGATAAAGCCCTAGTACAAATACCTGCTGTGCACGATGGAGTAATTACAAAGCTCTACCATCAAAAAGGCGAAATAGCTAAAGTGCATGCACCCTTGTTTGCAATGGATGTAGCAGGCGAAGCGGCTGACGTTGAAACGCAAGAGCATAACAGTGCACCCCAAAACAACAATACAGCTGAACAATTAGAAGATTTTATTTTACCAGATATTGGCGAAGGGATTGTTGAGTGCGAAATAGTCGACTGGTTAGTCGCCGAAGGCGATGAAATTGAAGAAGATCAAGCTGTTTGTGATGTAATGACTGATAAAGCCCTTGTGCAAATACCGGCCAAGTACACCGGTACCGTACAAAAGCTGTATTATCAGAAAGGCGAAATAGCTAAAGTACATAGCCCACTGTTTCAAATGACTATTGCTGGAAGTGCACCTAAACAAAACATAGATGTAAATCAAGCCGTAGTAAAAGCGCAAACAAATGCAGCAGAGCAAGCAGCACCAGTAAAAGTTAATCAAACAGCAAAAGTGGTTAACACAAAAGCCGTTGCATCACCGGCTGTTAGACGTAAAGCACGTGAGCTTGATGTTGATTTAACACAAGTGCCGGGTAGTGGTAAAAATGGACGTATCTATAAACAAGATATAGAAGAGTTTATTAAAGGTGAAGTACCTAACAGTATTGATACATCACCGCTTAATAGCAATGTAGCCAACACACAAACTAATACGCAGAGCTGTGGCGTGCGTGTAGAGCCAATTAAAGGCATAAAAGCGGCGATGGCAAAACAAATGGTTGCTTCTGTTTCAACCATTCCACATTTTACATTTTGTGATGAAATAGATTTAACAGACCTCATTGCCCTAAGAGCTTCAATGAAAGAGCAATACAAAGCACAAGGCGTTAAGCTCACTATGATGCCTTTCTTTGTTAAAGCACTGTCGCTTGCGATGAAAGAATTCCCGGTTCTTAATTCTAAAGTAAATGAAGATTGTTCTGAGCTTACTTATTTTGACGATCATAATATTGGTATAGCAGTCGATTCTAAAATTGGCTTATTGGTGCCTAATATTAAGTCGTGCCAAAGTAAAAATATTGTTGATGTGGCTAATGAACTTACCCGGCTTACTGAGTCTGCTCGCGAAGGGCGAGTACTACCTGAAGACTTAAAAGGCGGTACAATTAGCATTTCGAATATTGGTGCAATTGGCGGCACAATTGCCACACCAATTATTAATAAACCAGAAGTAGCTATTGTTGCGCTAGGTAAGTTGCAATATCTCCCCCGCTTTGATGAAAACGGTCATGTTGTAAGTAAGGCCATTATGCAAGTCAGTTGGTCTGGTGATCACCGTGTTATTGATGGCGGAACAATTGCTCGCTTTAATAACCTATGGAAATCGTACTTAGAAAATCCATCGGCAATGATGATGGCAATGAGTTAAAAATATAATTGTTTAAACCTAGGGCGTGTTGATCTTTGATGGTTGAATTTGCAGCAGTATGTTTGGTTTTTAGGCAAGGCAGAGCCTATGAAGTGTTGTTATTCCCCATAAATAGGCGATAACGCAGCATAAATGCCAAACATGCGCTGCCCTTCGGGTTCTGCCTAGGGGCGATAAACTCTTTGTCACTCGGTTTTTACTTAGCCCACTAGGTTACAAACCTCGCGCCGCGATTTAATCGACCCTAGATTGAACAAATTTCAATCCGCAAAGGTCAACACGCCCTAATAAATAACCAGCAATTTGCTGGTTTTTTGTTTTAAAGCAAACCGTTTTTAATTAAGATACAAATGTTACTAATAAGTAATTTAAAGACCCCGTTAGGGAATATAAAAAATAACACTAAGGAAATATTATGGAACATTATATGAACGCACTGCGTAGCTACGCAGATTTTTCAGGACGTAATCGCCGCAAAGCATTTTGGATGTTTATGCTAATTAATATTATTTTTTCACTATTAACAAGTGTTGTAGATGGTATTACAAACACGATGTTTGTAAGCACAATATATAGCTTGGCTTTATTGATCCCTCAATTAAGCGCTGGCGCACGTCGTTTACACGACACAGGCCGCTCAGGCTGGTGGCAGCTTCTTTGGTTAGTGCCAATTATTGGTTGGATTGTTTTAATTGTATTCCTTGCACAAGACTCGCATGAAGGCGAAAACGATTTTGGTCCTAATCCAAAAGAGTTAGCAGCAGAACCTGCTGCTGTATAAAGTAAAGTTTTAACCTAAAAAAGCTCAGTGTTCACTGAGCTTTTTTATGTCTAAAATTCAATACGAAATAAAATACAAGCCATAGCCAACTCCGAGTGCAGGAAGTGCGGTATATAAAGTCGCTATTATTTGCGGTCCACAACCGGGTAAAAAACCAATGATCACAGCAATCAGCGGTGCTAAATAAGCGTAGTGGGCAAACCATGTTTTTAAATCAAGTCCGGCTACATTCACGAGTATTTCAAATAACATAAACGACGCCACTACCCATGCAGTCACAAAGTGTGTGTCTTGGAGCACTTTAATTACTTTAGAGGGTGGATTGCATTTATCCTCTTCACTGGTAATTTGCTTATATGTTTCGCCCTTAGACGAGTAAGCCCATACCGTTACGATAAATAGAGCCATGCCCGCACCAAATAAATGTATTCCAGTGTTTGTGTACTCTCCAAATTGGTTAAAGTCCACGTTAAATGCGATTAAAAACGCGATAATTAAACTTGGAAAAATCGCTAACATCCAAACAGGTTTACTGACTCTAATAATGCGGGTAGGCAATATTTTAACTTGGTGCGTTTGTTCTTTTAAAGAAGGGCGTAAAAAGTCGTGTTTATGAACTGTATTTACAAAAGCACCACATATAGTTCCAACAACTAATCCTATAGTCATTATTACAGCTCCCTCAGTAGGGCGTGTAGCTAAAAGTAAAAATGCAGCATCGCCCATTGTTGCTGTCAGTACGGCAACAATAGCACCAAAGCTTGCTTGGCCTTTGGTAAATTGTGTAACCACTATTATAGCGCCCCCGCAGCCGGGTAAGGCACCTAGTAAAGCCGCAAAAAAGACCTCTAAAGCCGGTGACTTGGCACTTAGATAACTAAGCTCCAACTGAGGTAAACGCTCAATAGCGTAGTAATAAATCAGTAACGTAGCAGCAACAAATACACTGACTTGAAAAAACGCGTCGCTTAGTGCGGTAACTGCAATATCACGAAGTGATGGCACAGCAAAGCATACCAACAAAAAAAGAGGGAGTAATAAGCGTTTATTTTGGCTAACAAAGCGTTGTGAAGCGGGCGTAATTAGTCCTATTTGTGTAATTGAGTTCATACAGTGTTACCAAATTAAAAAACAGGGTAACACTGTATAATTTTAGTAAATGATAATCAATATCATTTAATTGTGTTTAAATCGATTACTCACATTGAGATTTTCGATATTAAATTCTAGGCTATTTGCGTTGAAATTCTGAATTTGCATTCCAAGTAGGCCATTGCTCTTGCTCAGAAATATCAAAACCTACTTTATAAAATAATTGTAAGTCTTGAACAGCACCCGATAAATCCCACTCATCGCGGTAACGGTCACAAGGCTGGTGGTAACAACCGCGTAATACTAAGCTCATTCGCTTGCGATAATTGGCTGTTTCTTCATCCGCTGCTTGAGTACCACCACCAGCGTACATTGCAGGTATGCCCATATTGGCAAACGCAAAATGATCAGAACGGTAATAACCACCCGACGATGGTTTAGGATCGCCTGATAAAGTTCTACCTTGATCTTTTGCTGCATTAGCTAAAAACTCATCCATTTGAGATTTACCAATGCCTACCACACTCATATCTTTTACTTTGCCTAATAAATTTAAGCTATCCATGTTGATATTAGCAACCGTCTTGTTAGCTGCAATAACAGGGTTTGCGGCGTAATACTTAGAGCCAAGTAACCCTTGCTCTTCAGCGGTTACTGCTAAAAATGTCATTGAGCGGCTAGGGTGCTTTGGCAATTTAGTAAATGCCTCTGCAACTTCTATTAAGCCTGCAGTACCCGTTGCGTTATCGTGAGCACCGTTATAAATTTGGTCACCTTTGCGGCTTGTATCTGTGCCTAAGTGATCCCAATGCGCTGAATATACTACATGTTCGTCTGGCGATTCGCTGCCCGGTAATGTCGCAATAAAGTTGTAAGACACTGACGTTTTGATTGTATTAGTCACATTAACAGAGGCGGTTAAATCACCCATATCGACATGATAAGCACCTTTTGCGGCATTTTCTTTAACGGTATCGAAATCTAAACCAGCTTTACTGAAAAGCTCTTTAGCCACATCACTAGTAACCCAGCCTTCTACAGCAACACGGTCCATATTGTTGTTTTCTTTTTGAAAACCAAATTGCTCGCCACTCCACGAATTTTCAACAACCGACCAAGGATACGAAGCGGGCGCTGTTTCGTGAATAATAATAGCGCCTGCAGCACCTTGGCGACTTGCCTCTTCATATTTGTAGGTCCAACGACCGTAATAAGTCATTGCGTCGCCAGTAAATAAAGCAGGATCTTTAGTTGCAAAACCAGGATCGTTCACAAGCATGACCACAGTTTTACCTTTAACATCAATTCCTTCGTAGTCGTTCCAGTTATACTCTGGTGCATTAACGCCGTAGCCTACAAATACGAGCTCAGAGTTTTCAATGCCTTCTTTTTCACTAATGCGGCTACTGCCCATAACCATGTCTTTTTTGTATTGGTAATCTTTGCCACCAATTGATAAAACCATGTTTGAATCAGCTTCTAGTGATACAAGGGGGACTTCTTGTAAAAAGCTATCACCATTGCCAGGCTCAAAACCCAATGCTTTAAATTGGGTTGTTAAATAATCTAATGTTAGCTTTTCGCCAGGTGACGAAGGCGCTCGGCCACCAAATTCGTCAGATGCCAATACTTTTATGTGTTTTGCTAACTCATCGGCTTTAATACTGTTATAGCCATTAGTTACATCTGAAGGAGTTATGCTTGTTGCTGCACAGCCAGCTAAAACAGCGCTGGCAAGAAGTGTGAGAGATAAATTGCGTTTCATATTAACTCGATTATTGTTTTAAGATTAAATAAGTATATTAACTTCTATTAAGTAGGGCTAGCTTTTGCGGTAAACTGTTACAAAATTAAAGGCCTATACAAGTTAGAAATTTATAATAATGAAGCGTTTTACTCCTCCTGAACAATGGCAACCCAATTGCCTAAAAACGGGTGCATTTAATCACCTAAACAGCTTGTTTAAACTTAATGAGCAAACTCAATGGCCTTCACCAAAATGGTTTACTCCTTATTTAAATGCAACGAACGAGAATAATTTACCGATACAGTTTGTTGACGATGCACAAATAGACTTTGCTGAGCGCTATTACGAACAAGTAATTTTTGAAACGGGTGAAGTACCCACACGGATAGAAAATTGGCACGATCTATTCGGTGGTTTTATTTGGTGCTTATTTCCTAAAACAAAATCACTTATAAATCATCGGCATGTTCAGGACATTGCCGAATATGGTTTAACTAAGCGTACCAAACACAGAAACGCACTCACACTATTTGATGAATGTGGTGTTGTACTTGCCATTAGTGACAGTAAATGGCAAACCTGGCTGCGTGATCATCAATGGCACAAAGCATTTGTAGAGCACCGCCATGAGTGGGGAGAGTCAATTCAGGCTTTTATGTTTGGTCATGCCAATTACGAAATGTTGACTCGCCCTTATATAGGGCTCACAGGAAAAGCATTATTTATAAATGTGCCCGACGAAATATTTTGTAAAGATTTAGCAATGCAATACCAGTACCTTGATCAAGTACTTTATGAGAAGATTAAAATAGAACATTGCTTAGCCGATAACTCACACCTTTCGCCTTTACCATTATTAGGTGTGCCTGGCTGGCATGAAGATAATAAAAACGACACATTTTACAATAATACGGATTACTTTAGACCCAAACGAAGGACATGCGCATGATAGAAGTTGCCGGGCTTAAAAAACGTTTTAAGCTGACGAAAGACCATAAAAAAAATAAAGTAGACGATATCGACCCGCGTGAAGATAAAGACTACTTTCATTCAGTACGAGATGTCAGTTTTCGCTGCGCTGAAGGCGAAGTATTAGGGTTGTTAGGCCCAAATGGCGCAGGTAAAACAACCACCTTAAGAATGATCTCAACAGCCTTAAAGCCTGATGAAGGCTCTATTACAATTGCTGGCAACGACATTGTTAAAAAACCTCTTTTAGGGCGAAAGTCGATTGGGTTTTTATCAGGCTCTACTGGCTTGTATGGTCGTCTGACCGTTAAAGAAAACATAGAGTACTTTGCAAAACTTCACGGGATGAAAAAAAGCGATATAGCATCACGTTGTGACGAGCTTTTCACATTACTTGATATGCATAAATTTATAGATAAACGCGCTGAAAATTTATCAACAGGTATGAAGCAAAAAGCAAATATAGCCCGTGCAGTTGTACATCGCCCAAAAGTAGTTGTGCTCGATGAGCCTACAACAGGCCTTGATATCATGACCACACAAACTGTGATCGAATTTATCAAAGGTTTAAAAGCACAAGGCACACCGGTTATTTTTTCTACCCATCATTTAGATGAAGTCGCATTGTTATGTGACCGTGTAGCGGTAATTAACGAAGGCATAAGCTGCTTTGATGGCACAGTTGAAGAGTTTAAACAAGCCGGAAACAGTGAAGAGTTAAACCAAGCGTTTATGAACATATTAACGGAGAAGCATAATGTTTGAAGTATATAAAAAGGAATTAAAAGAGCTCCTTCGCGACAAAAAAACGCTTATGTTTGTTGTGGCGCTGCCAGTACTTATTTTCCCAATAATTTTTGCCGTTATGGCTTTTATTAGTTCGCAAGCGGCACTTGAAGCTGACCAAAAAGTTAATACTTACGTAATTATTAATGGTGAATACGCACCAGAATTTACCAACAAAGTGTTTTACCACAAAAGCTTTGAACTTTATAAGGGCAGTAAAACCTTTAATACAATAGAAGAGCTCAAAGCAGGTGTTACTGCCGGCGATATAGATATGGGTATTTATTTGCCAAGTAACGCAGAAGATACACTCGACAGTGGTGAACAAAGCAAATGGGAAGTGGTATTTAACGACGCAAAATCAATAAATTTTTTATTTGATCGGGTCAAAGAACTAGCTCAAGAATACAGCGACGTATTGCAAGCCAAAAAATTAAAAAGCTTTGGGATAGAAGAGTCTGCGCACAAAGCTATCCTTACCCCTATTGAAGTTGTTAAAGTAGATACGGCCGATAAACGTGAAAACTTAGGTGAAAAAATAGGTGGCTTTTTACCATATTTACTTATTCCATTGGTGTTAATGGGCGCTACATATCCTGCAATTGACTTAGGGGCCGGTGAAAAAGAGCGCGGCACACTAGAAACACTCTTACTTACACCCATAACACGCACAGAGCTGGTATTAGGTAAATTTATAACATTACTGACCACCTCTATTGCATCAACCACTATTACGGTTGTGAGTATGGGGTGTTGGGTTGCTGTTGCACTGGCGTTCGCAGACTTAGACTTTATAAAAACGGCATTTAGTACTTTGGCGGTTACCGATTTGCTGATGATTTTTGTATTATTACTGCCATTGGCTGCCATATTTTCTTCTTTAGCGTTAGCTATATCTATTTATGCGCGTACGTTTAAAGAAGCACAAAACTACATGGCTCCTTTAAGTATGGGGGTGTTTTTCCCTATTATTATTTCAATAATGCCAAATATGGAATTGACTGCTAAAACCGCGTTTATTCCGGTAACCAACGTTGCATTAGCCATTAAAGACATAATTAAAGGCACTGTAGATTACACGTTTGTAGGGCTCATATTTTTAGCAACCGCTCTTATTGCAGGTGCGCTACTCGCATTTTGTGTTAAATGGTTTAACCGAGAAGATGTACTATTTAGATAGTGTGCTACTCATCTTTAAAAAGCATCACTTAAGTGATGCTTTTTTGTTTAAGACCGTCAACAAGGATTAAAATTTATGACTTGGTTTAAAGTCAGCAATTAGGCTGCCGACTTTTTAGGTTTCGCATCGTCATTACTCATTAGTGGCGATGAAATGTTAGATATGTCGGCGCTGTCTAAAACTGTGTGTGTATCTGACCAGTGAAGCAGTTCTATTTTTCCATCGGCTTGTTCCACTAAGGCGGTGCAGTTTTCTATCCAATCGCCGTCGTTACAATACACTATGCCGTCGCACACTTTTATTTTAGGGTGGTGTATATGCCCACAAATAATCCCATCTACTTTTTGTTTTTTTGCCTCATGAATAGCTGCGTCTTCAAATGCATTTATTGCTTCGCGTGCCTTATGAACTCGTGCTTTTATCCACGACGCTAACGACCAGTAATTACCCCCAAACAACTTTCTTATTTTATTGCTCCAACGATTTAAAAATAAAAGCAAATCGTAGCCCGCATCGCCTGCAATGCTAATAATTTTGTTATAACGAGTTGCGCTATCAAAGTCATCGCCGTGAACGAGCAAAAAGCGTTTATCGGCTTGAGTTACATGAATATACTGCTGGTGGACCTCTATGCCAAACAGGGTTTGATTTATATAGTTTCTAAAGGTTTCGTCATGGTTTCCTGGTATATAAATTACGCGTGTTCCGTTGGCCGCTTTTTGTTGAATGCAATTAAGTACTTGATAGTGAGAGGGGTGCCAATAAAATTGGCGCTTCATAGACCATAAATCAATAATGTCGCCAACTAAATATAAAACGTCCGTCTCAACAGCGCTTAGAAAATCGAGTAAATAATCAGCTCTGCAATCTTTATAGCCTAGGTGAACATCTGATATCCATATAGCAGGGTATTTAGCCTTTTGTTCAGCACTTTTCATATTGTCCCTCGTTAGTTTTGTTAGCTATAAATTACTTTAGAGAGAAAAAATGACAGTGATACGACATTTTTAGTAAAGCTATATGACACAAAATTTAGGCATAAAAAAACCGCTTAAAAAAGCGGTTTTTGCATCCACGTTATTGAATAACGAATAAGTGTTTAGGCTTGCATAGCTGCTTTAATGCTTTCAATAGCGGTATCTATGTCAATCATTAGCTTTTCACCTGTGCGACGATTTTTAAGTTCTACTTTATTTTCGTCTAGGTTACGTTCGCCAATTACAAGTGTGAAAGGCACACCTACAAGCTCCATATCATTAAACATGACACCAGGGCGCTCTTTTCTATCGTCAAATAACACATCCACACCTGCATCTTTTAAACCTTGGTAAAGGCTGTTTGCAATATCTGGAATGCGATGCGACTTGTGCATGTTCATTGGTACAATAGCAAGGTCGAACGGCGCAATAGATTGTGGCCAAATAATACCGTATTTATCGTTGTTTTGCTCAATAGCAGCAGCCACAATACGCGATACACCTACACCGTAACAACCCATGGTCATTACTTGGTTTTTGCCATCTTCGTTTAATACGCCTGCTTTCATGGCTTCTGAGTATTTTGTGCCAAGTTGGAATATATGTCCTACTTCAACACCACGTTTAATTTGTAATTTGCCTTGGCCGCAAGGGCTAGGATCGCCTTCTACAATGTTACGAATATCAGCAACGTCGTAGTTAGTTACATCACGGTCCCAGTTTATGCCGCTAAAGTGTTCGTCGTCTTTATTAGCACCGGCTACAAAGTCAGCCATTACGTTGGCTGTGCGGTCAACAATAATTGGCATTGTTAATCCTACAGGACCTAGTGAGCCAGGTTTTGCGCCGATTGCAGCAATGATGTCTGCTTCTTTTGCCATTTCAAGCGGTGAGTCAACGAGAGGGTGCTTTTCCGCTTTCAATTCGTTTAATTCGTGATCGCCACGAATAACAAGGGCAACTAAACCACGTTGTTCGTTTTCATCTGGGGCACCATAAACGATTAACGTTTTAACACTACGGTGTGGTTTAACACCGTAATGCTTTTTAAGCTCTTCAATTGTTTTAGCATCTGGAGTCGGGAACGCTTTTAATTCTTTTGTAGCATCAGCACGAGGCTCTGTTGGGGCAAGGGCTTCGGCTTTTTCAATATTAGCGGCGTAATCACTACCATCGCTAAATGCGATAGCGTCTTCACCTGATTCGGCTAAAACATGGAATTCATGAGACACGCTACCACCAATAGAGCCTGTATCGGCAATTACTGGGCGATAATTTAGGCCTAAACGTTCGAAAATATTACAGTATGCTTTGTGCATTGCTTGATACGTATTATTTAAACATTCTTCACTCAAATGAAATGAATAAGCGTCTTTCATGGTGAATTCACGGGCGCGCATAACACCAAAACGAGGGCGTCGTTCGTCACGTACTTTAGTTTGTACTTGATATAAAGTAAGTGGTAACTGTTTATAGCTATTCACTTCTTTGCGAACAAAATCGGTGATTACTTCTTCATGTGTTGGACCAAGTGCAAATTCACGATTATGACGGTCTGTAAAGCGCATTAGCTCTGGACCAAACTCGCTCCAACGGCCTGACTCTTCCCATAAATCAGCAGGCTGTATCACAGGCATCAGCATTTCTATTGCGCCTGCTTTGTCCATTTCTTCACGAACAATGTTTTCAACTTTACGCAAAACGCGTAAACCAGAGGGTAACCAAGTGTATAAACCCGAAGCGACGCGACGGATCATACCGGCTCTAAGCATTAACTGATGCGATACAATTTCAGCATCTGAAGGCGTTTCTTTAAGTGTTGCGAGTATATATTGACTGGTACGCATTATTTTTCCGAAATAGAGTAATATGTTCTTTTAATAGAGCTTAAGTTTACCAGCGGTTGCTTTTACACAAAAGCGCTAAGTGAGTTATTTAGCTTTTTTCTATACTTGTTACTAGGTTGTGCTCGCCATTAACTTGCCAGCGTATATTGTAATCATACAATGTCATTCCATAGCTCTGCTCGCCGTCTTTTTGTTTTTTGTAAGCAGGGCGTGGATCTTGTTTTAAAACATTACTAATAAAGTTTAATAAATCAGGGTATTGAGTTTGCTGCTCAATGAATAAAGTCACCTCGGGGGTAAACTCTACACTCATTTGTGTTTCTGGGCGTGTATCTGCAAAGCCAGCACTTGCGTCAAGCATAGCATCTGAATAAGGCAAGTAGGGTTTTATATCAATGATGGGCGTGCCATCAAGCAGGTCTATTCCGGCAAGTAATAAACTGAGTTGGCCATTTTTATATTCTATACCCTCAAGCTTCACTGCACTCATACCAATGGCATTTGGTCTAAAAGTAGCACGAGTAGCAAATACACCTTTGCGTTCATTACCGCCTAAGCGAGGAGGGCGCACCATGGCCGAGTAGCCTTTATCTGCGGTTTCATGAAAGCGAAACAATAACCAAATGTGGGTAAATTCATCAATACCGCGTACAAATTCTTCGCGGTTAAAATCAGGCGCAAAAATAAGTTTTGCTTTGGCTTCAGGTACTAAACGAGGTTGTCTTGGTATGGCAAACTTTTGTTTATAAGGAGATTGTATATGGCCAACGGCCGAAATGTTGAAGTCGCTCATGTCACTCAAGTACAAATAGAATAGGCGGGCATTCTACCTTTATTTGCAGACCATCGCATCACAGCATAGCAATTTATTTAATTAGACTGATTGGTTTAAAAAGGCTTTTGGACTGAGTGGTTTATATAAAACAGAAAAAGGTAAGCCTAAGCTTACCTTTGTTAAACAACCTGTTTATAGTTTAAAACATGTATTGCAGTGACACTGATGCTACATCCATATCAGGATCAATATCGTCGTCTAGTTTATAACGCTCGTACTCCAAACGCATTTGCACATTGCTAGAAAAAGCAAATTCTAAACCAGCACCATAAAATGCGTCACCGCCGTCTTGTGAAGTAGATACGCTTCCAACAGGGAGTTCTTGTTTTATATCTGCATCCCATTCTAACCAACCACCTTTGGCATAAACCGAAAAGCTCTCAGTTAATGGGATACCTAATCGCGCGGCCAATGACACGCCGTCAATTTCAGCTTTGCTATCAATATCGCTAACTTCATCAAAGTTTTGATAAGCCAGCTCTACACTTAAATATTCATTAAATTGCGTACCAACATATCCTTTGAGCATTTGTGCGTCATCATCAAAATCAGTATCGTTTTCACTGTCTTCAAACTCAAAAGAGTACTGTCCGTAACCTATACCGGTATAAATACGTGGAGAATCAAAATCGGAAATATCTGCCTGCGCCGCAGAGTTAAAACCAAGTGTTGCTAGCGCTAGTGCTGAAAGTGAAAGTGATTTAATCATTAAATAGCTCCTTTAAAAAATAAAATGGTTTGATTGTTCAAACTTCAATTACTTATTTGCAGTGAACATGCCAATGATTAAATTGATTACTAAAACAGCTGAACTAGTATTTTTGGATTAGTTATTTGGGTTGTTTAGGTTTTTTATTAAACAAATCGCTAACTGCTAAGATTTAGCGATTTTAAATAAATTGTATTTTTTACAAAGCATTAGGTGATTTTTACAGTACAAAAATTAGCTAATGCGTAATTACACTTGATGAAGTAAATTTTCGGTTTCAATCGCAATTTCTTTCATTTTAATTGCGTAGTTTTCTAATTTTACATCTTCATTGGTGACCGCTTTAAACTCTGGCACTGCAACGGGGTAACCTGTTTCATCCATGGCAACAAAGCTTATTACACAGTGATTTGTTTCAACCATGTTCTGCGTTTTAGGGTCGCCACACCGAACTTGTATAAATATTTGCATACTTGTTTTACCAGTATGTGCAATTTTAGCTTCCACTTCTACTATTTGACCAACCAGAATAGGGCGTCTAAATTTAACACCTGCCACCGATACGGTTACACAATAATGACCACTCCAGCCTGCAGCACAGGCATAGCCAGCTTGGTCAATCCACTTCATAACCACACCACCATGCACCTTCCCACCAAAATTAACGTCGGTAGGTTCTGCTAAAAAACGAAAAACAACATTTGACGACGGCATAAGCTTTACTCTTTTTATTAATTATACAATCAGCATAGCGCAAAAAAGGGGCCGAAGCCCCTGCAATTTAGGATATGTTTATAATTTATATGTAAAAGATATTACATATTGGGGTAATTAGGGCCGCCGGCGCCCTCTGGGGTAACCCACGTGATGTTTTGGCTCGGATCTTTAATGTCACAGGTTTTACAGTGAACACAGTTTTGTGCATTTATTACAAACTCGTTGTTACCTTCTATTTCTTGCACCTCATAAACACCTGCTGGGCAATAGCGCTGCGCAGGTTCATCAAATTTCACAAGATTAACTTTTATTGGTATTGCTGTGTTTTTAAGTTTTAGGTGACAAGGTTGAGACTCTTCATGGTTAGTGTTTGATAAAAACACACTTGAAAGTTTATCAAAACTAAGTGAACCATCAGGCTTAGGGTAAGCTATTTTTTCAGCAATGTTAGCATCAACCAGCGTAGAGTAATCTGGTACATCATCTTTAAAGGTAAATGGTAACGCACCGTTGAATACATTTTGATCGAGCGTGTTATATGCACCCCCTAAAAATTTACCTAGCTTATGCATCACCGGACCAAAATTACGAGACTGATAAAGCTCTTTATAAGCCCAAGATTGTTCAAACTGCGTGTGGTAATTTACTAAATCAGTATTAGCTTGTTCATTTTCTAATGCTTCAAAAATGACTTCAGCGGCTATCATGCCCGATTTCATTGCTGTGTGATTTCCCTTAATTTTTGCAAAATTTAATGTGCCTGCATCACAGCCTACTAATAATCCGCCAGGAAAATGCATTTTAGGTAAAGAGTGTAATCCACCTTTTGCAATAGCACGCGCGCCATAAGCAATACGCTCACCGCCTTCAAGTACGTGTTTAAAAACAGGATGATGTTTCATTCGCTGGAATTCATCAAACGGGCTTAAATGCGGGTTTGTGTAATTTAAATCAACAATTAAGCCAACAACGACCTGATTATTTTCGCTATGATACATAAATGCACCACCGCTGGTATCACCACTTAACGGCCAACCTGTGCCATGAACTACTTTACCTTGTTGATGCTTAGACTCATTTACTTGCCATATTTCTTTAAAGCCTAAGCCATAATGTTGAGGAGATGAGTCAGCATCAAGTGCAAACTGGTTTATAAGTTGTTTGCCTAAATGGCCTCGGCAGCCCTCAGCAAAAATAGTATATTTAGCTCTTAGCTCCATGCCTGGCATGTAACCATCTTTTTCATTACCCTCTTTATCAACACCCATGTCACCCGTAACAATACCTTTTACCGTGTCGTCTTCAATAATAAGTGAATGTGCGCTAAAACCTGGAAATATTTCTACGTCTAAACTTTCAGCTTGCTCTGCAAGCCAGCGGCATACGTTACCCATTGAAACAATATAGTTACCATTATTATGAAATGTTTTAGGCGTAGCAAAGTGGGGGATTGATGTTGCTTTTTCTTCGTTATTAAACCAATAAATTTCATCATTTGTAACTTTCGTAGTTACTGGCGCACCTTGCTCTTGCCAATTTGGTAGTAATTCATCTAACGCTTTTGTTTCAAATACAGCGCCCGATAGAACATGCGCGCCAACTTCTGAGCCTTTTTCTACAACACAAATCATGCACTCTTGTTGTTTTTCTTGTGCAAGTTGTGCGAGTTTTATTGCACTAGCAAGTCCCGCAGGTCCAGCGCCTACAACAACTACATCAAATTCCATGGTTTCACGTTCGACCATAATAACCTCTTTATTTATGACGGACTCACTCAATACTGCCTCAGTATTTGAATAAGGTATTCAGCCTATTTATTACAATGCCAATTTTTCGTTACAGGCTGTGAATAGTTAAAGGTTATTTTAGGTTGACGTTTACGTCAACAGGAAGTAGTCTGATTTCATAAAATAAATAGGTTGACGTACACGTTAGGTTGTAGGTTTAAATAATTATGGAGTTCCTATGAAAGTTCTTGTACCAATAAAACGCGTTATTGATTACAACGTAAAAGCGCGTGTCAAAAGTGACAACAGCGATGTAGATTTAACGAACGTTAAAATGGCGATGAACCCATTTTGTGAAATTGCAATTGAAGAAGCTATTCGCTTAAAAGAAGCCGGTACAGCCACTGAAGTTGTAGCTGTTACTATTGGCGCTAAAACATCGCAAGAACAACTACGCACAGCGCTTGCACTGGGTGCAGATAAAGCAATCCACATCGAAACCGATGAAAAATTAGAGTCATTACACATTGCAAAATTACTCGCAAAAATTGTTGAGCAAGAAGCGCCAGAGCTTGTTATTTTAGGAAAGCAGTCGATTGATTCAGACAATAACCAAACGGGTCAAATGCTTGCAGCATTAACTAATCGTGGGCAAGGTACGTTTGCGTCTAAAGTGGTCGTCGCTGATGGAAAAGTAAATGTTACGCGTGAAGTAGACGGCGGTTTGCAAACGGTCGCGCTTTCATTGCCAGCCATTATCACTACAGATTTACGTTTGAACGAACCACGTTATGCATCACTACCCAATATTATGAAAGCAAAACGCAAGCCGCTTGCTGTAATAGCTGCAGACTCTTTAGGTGTAGATTTAACACCTCGTATTCAGCTTGTTAGCGTAGAAGAACCGGCTAAACGTAGTGGTGGCATTATTGTAGAAGACGTTGCACAACTTGTAGAAAAATTAAAAACAGAGGCAAAGGTGATTTAAATGAAAACACTTGTAATTGCAGAGCACGACAACGGTGCCTTAAAACCAGAAACCTCAAAAACAATTAATGCGGCTATTCAAATGGGTTTTCCTGTTGATGTATTAGTGGCCGGTGAAAACATCGCCAATATGAGCGAGACTATTTCAAGTATAGAAGGCGTTTCGAGTGTGCTTGTTGCAGATAATGCAGCTTATGCACACCAACTAGCAGAAAGCATGACCGATTTAGTTATGTCGTTAACTGACAACTACAGTCATATTGTGGCAAGTGCAACTACCACAGGCAAAAATTTTATGCCACGTGTTGCGGCCCTTTTAGATGTAGCACAAATATCTGAAATTATTGATGTAATAGATGCTGATACGTTTAAACGCCCAATTTATGCCGGTAACGCTATTGCGACTGTAAAATCACTTGATGCTAAAAAGGTGATTACCGTACGCGCAAGTAGTTTTGATTTACAAGGCGAGCAAGCCGTTGTAAGTATTAATACTTTAGATACAGTATCGGACTCACAGTTAAGTACGTTTGTAAGCGTTGAGCAAACTGAGTCAGAGCGCCCAGAACTTACCGCTGCTGAGGTGGTTATATCTGGCGGTCGTGGTATGCAAAATGGCGAAAATTTTGCGTTATTAAATGGCATTGCCGATAAACTAGGTGCCGCTATTGGTGCATCGCGCGCTGCGGTAGACGCAGGCTTTGTTCCTAATGATATGCAAGTAGGGCAAACGGGTAAAATTGTAGCGCCTAACTTATACATCGCAGTGGGTATTAGCGGTGCCATTCAACACTTAGCGGGTATGAAAGACTCAAAAGTGATTGTTGCAATTAACAAAGACCCCGATGCACCTATTTTTCAAGTTGCAGATTACGGACTCGTAGCCGATTTATTTGATGTGTTACCGCAATTAGAAAGCGCACTATAACTATTTATTAAACCTTATTCTGGTTGAAAGCCGTGGTGCCTGATGGGTGCTGCGGCTTTTTTTATACGCTAAGTTTTAGCCACAAAAAAACCAGCCAATTGGCTGGTTTTTGATATGTAAACAATTTACTAAGTAATTGTTTAGTAAGTTGCGCTGCCTTTCGTTCGAGGGAAGGCGATTACGTCACGTACATTACCCATACCTGTTACATAAGCAACTAAGCGTTCAAAACCTAAACCAAAGCCTGAATGTGGCACACTACCGTATTTACGTAGGTCGCGGTACCAGCTGTAATCTTCTTTGTTTAAGCCCATTTCTTCAAGGCGCGCATCAAGTACGTCAAGGCGCTCTTCACGTTGAGAACCACCAATGATTTCACCAATACCCGGTGCAACTACGTCCATAGCAGCAACGGTTTTGCCGTCTTCGTTTTGGCGCATGTAAAATGCTTTAATATCACGTGGGTAGTTTTTAATTACTACCGGTGCTTTAAAGTGTTCTTCTGCTAGGTAACGTTCGTGCTCAGACTGTAAATCTACACCCCATTCAACATCAAACTCAAATTTCTTACCGCAGTTTTTAAGAATTTCTACTGCGTCTGTGTAATCAACTTGTGCAAAGTCTTTTTCAACAAATTCTTCTAAACGGCTAATAGCAGTTTTTTCGATACGTTGAGCAAAAAACTCCATGTCGTCACGGCGCTCTTCAAGTACCGCTTTAAATACGTACTTAAGCATGTTTTCAGCAAGCTTTGCAATATCTTCTAAATCTGCAAACGCTACTTCAGGTTCAACCATCCAAAACTCAGCCAAGTGACGTGAAGTATTTGAGTTTTCTGCACGGAAAGTAGGGCCAAACGTATAAATTTTTGACATTGCAGACGCGTAAGTTTCGCCGTTTAACTGGCCAGATACAGTTAAGAATGCTTCTTTTCCAAAAAAGTCTTCACTGTAATCAACATCGCCTTTATCTGTACGCGGTAAGTTTTGCATATCAAGTGTAGATACACGGAACATTTCGCCAGCGCCTTCACAGTCACTTGCTGTGATAATAGGTGTGCTGATCCAGTAGTACCCTTGCTCGTGATAAAAACGGTGAATGGCTTGTGCTAAACAGTTACGTACACGTGTTACTGCACCAATCATGTTAGTACGTGGGCGAAGGTGAGCGTGTTCACGTAAGTATTCAATGCTGTGGCGTTTTGCCGACATTGGGTATGAATCTGGGTTTTCTACCCAACCTAATACAGTGACCGTATTCGCTTGAATTTCAAACGATTGGCCTTTGCCCGCAGATTGAACTAAAACACCAGTAACCGATACAGAACAACCGGCTGTTAAGCTAGTAACTTCATCATAATTATTTAGTGAATTAGGAACTACCGCTTGAATAGGATCAAAACACGAACCGTCATGAACGGCTAAAAATGATATTCCTGCTTTTGAATCGCGGCGAGTACGGATCCAGCCTTTAATTGTTACTTGGCTGTCTACCGCAACATTGCCTTTTAATAGCTCTGAAATCGCTAAATGGCTCATCTTCACTCCAATGATATAAGTTGCCTAACTTTATTTATTTAAATATGTACAGTATATAAACCATAATTTATTGATAGATGGTGCTGTACTAGAACCCTGTATCTTACCTAGTAAAGTAAAATAAAAAAACTATTGCGGGCAACTCTTTATAAGTTTTTATCAATGCGGTTTATTTTTAGTCGATTTTTAGGCACAAATGACTAAGTTTGTAATTTGCTTCTCTGAAATTTAGCGATTTTGTGGCATTATATATTCTTTGATTACTCAATACTGACCATTACTTTAGAAATGGATGCTATGAAACAAGTTTTTATTTTACGTGGACTACCTGGAAGCGGTAAGTCGTATTATGCACAAAATTTAGCAGACGAATTAGCGACTGCAGATGAAAGCCAATACTTAATTTGCTCAACAGACGATTATTTTTTAAATGAGCAGGGCGAATATCATTTTGATAAATTTAAATTACCGCAATACCATAATTTAAATTTAGCGCGTTTTATACAAGCGCTCGCACAAGATATTCCGCTCGTGATTGTAGACAACACCAATATAAAAAAATGGGAGTTTGTTGCATACACTCAAGCAGCTGTTGCATTAGGTTACCAAGTTAAAGAAGTGATAGTGGGTGAAGTAAAAGATAAATCCATGCAGCACTTATACGCTAAACGCAATTCGCATAACGTGCCGCTTAAAACCATAAGTAAAATGGCGTATATGTTTGAATGGTAGTGTTATAGTTTAGACAGTAAGTCTAAATTATTTTGAGTTATAGCATCTAAATGAGCAGTGATTTTGTCATTGCTCCAATCCCACCATGCAATAGATAGCAGTGCATCAATCGTTTTATCGTCAAAACGCTGTTTGATTATTTTTGCTGGATTACCACCAACGACAGCATAAGCAGGCACATCGTAGGTCACTACCGATTTACTGGCAATGATTGCACCACTTCCTATTTTTACCCCTGGCATAATAGTGGCGTTATAGCCAATCCACACATCATTGCCAATTTCTGTATTTCCTTTAAATGGTAAGTCACCTGGTTGAGGTGCAGACTTTTCCCATCCGTTACCAAATATAAAAAATGGGTAGGTAGAAAAACCAGCACTTTGATGATTAGCCCCATTCATTATAAACGTTACATCTTTTGCTATGGCGCAAAACTTCCCAATAATAAGTTTGTCACCAATAAAATCGAAATGATAAAGTACGTTTTTTTCGAAGTGTTCAGGCCCATCAGGGTCGTCGTAATACGTATAATCACCGACTTCTATATTAGGCGACGTAATAAAATTTTTTAAATAACCTACTTGAGGAAACCTTTGCATTGGAGATGGGTTATTTGGATTTGGTCCGTTCATGGTTTCCTCTAAAGTAAAATATTTAATGTGCTAGTTTCTAAATGCAGCCAGTGGATGAGAGGTACTTAGCGAAACATGTACGTTGTCACCAGGGTGTACAACCAGTTCATGACTCACGCGGCTAGTAACTACTGTACCACAGGCAAGTTTTATTGCGCATAATCGACTACCGCCTTCAAAGCGGACCCAAATAACCTCACCATTATTACCTATACTGCTTTGTACTAATAAAACATCGTCGGGGCGAAGCAATACATCAACATTGCCTTGAGTACAGTCAACACCATGCGCGGGCACATTACCAATATCGGTAAGTGCTTGGCCGTTATTTAATGTACCTTTTATAAAGCTAGCTTCACCTAAAAAACGTGCAACAAAGCGGTTTTCTGGGGTGCTAAAGCATTTTTCGGGAGTGTCAATTTGTTGTATTTGCCCACCTTTTAAAACACCAACACGATCCCCAACCGATAGTGCCTCTTCTTGGTCGTGGGTAACCCAAATAGCAGGTACACCTGCATTTTTTAGTGCGTTTCGGATATCCCAACGCAGCATGTCTTTTAACGCGGCATCTAGATTCGATAGCGGCTCATCAAGTAATACAAAGTCAGGCTGATGAGCAAGAGTACGTGCTAATGCAACACGTTGCTTTTGACCACCAGACAGGGTCGCAGGTTTCTTAGCCCTAAACTCTTCAAGACCAAGTAGGTTAATCCAATGATCTGCCACGCTGTGATCTTTTAATTTAAAACAAATATTTTGCTCAACCGTTAAATGCGGAAATAACGCAAAATCTTGAAAAACCATACCGACACTTCGCTTCTCAGGAGGCACTGATTTATTAGGGGTTGCACGCCATTTATCTGCGTTTATTTCACCTTCAGAAATAGGTATTAAGCCTGCGAGTGCTTGTAATATTGTACTTTTACCGCAACCTGTGGGGCCAACAAGCATTAGGATTTCGTTTTCACCAAGCGTTAAATTCAAATCGCTCACAACGCGATTACTGCCATAATCTATAGACAACTGACTTACAGATAGCATTTACTTCAAATCCTTAATGTTCAAACTGGTTACGTTTTTCGCCAGACATCATAATAGCTAAACCACAAGCAGAGATCACCACTAATAAAAGCCCAGGTATAGCGGCACGGCCAAAATAGCCAGCTTCGTAAACACGCCATAAATAAGTAGACAGGGTTTCAAACCCAGTAGGGCCTAGCAATAAAGTGGCTTCAAGTTCACGCATTGACTCTAAAAACACCAATGCACCACCAGCGACGATACCACGCATGGTTAAAGGCAAAGTAATACGTGTAAAGGCTTCGCGCGGGCTTGCACCAAGCACTCGCGCAGATTTTACCAAGCTAGGATCTAAATGTTCGGTGCTAGTACGAATTGAACCGACCGCGAGAGGCAAAAAACGTAGCATGTAGGCAATAATAAGTAACCCCAAAGTTTGATACAAAAATGGTAATTGCAACCCGCCATAAACCAGCGCTGTGCCCATTACAATACCGGGTATGCCAAAGCCAAAGTAAGTAACGCGCTCCATAATTCTGCCTGCTTTGCCACTGAGAGCCGCGTGCGCAACAGGGACCGCTACTATTACTGCAACAATAGCAGCAAGTGCAGACGCATAGGTAGAATGCCACGCAATGGTAAAATCAAAATTACTTAAGCCATCTCGTGCAAGCCATATAAAAAATATTGCCAAAGGTAAGCCGATTGCTAGCAGCAGCACAGGGGCGAACAGAGTAAATAACGCACTTAATTGAAGCTTACTTGGGAATAAAATAAGGGGGCGGCCATGACGCTCACTCGCTGTTTTTATTTGAGACTCTATAAGTAATAAAAAGCCAACAATAACCATTAACTGAAGCGACAGCATCGCTGCGCGACCCAGTTCAAACGCATTGTATTCAACATAAATAACACGGGTGAATGTATCAAGTCTCATCATGGCTGGGGTGCCAAAGTCAGATAAAGTATAAAGTGCTACTAATAACGACCCAGCAGCAATACCATTTACCACGCGGGGTAGAATAACTTTGAATACACTTTGCGTCATCGACATACCCAATGTGCGAGCTGCGTTTACCATACTGGCGTCTAAACTGAGTAAAGATGATCGGGTAGTCATCATCACAAATGGAAATGTATACAGGGTCATAACTATTGCAGCGCCGGATAGCCCATACATAGACGGTGTTTCAAATCCGAGTAAATTATTTATTTCACCCCCAGGGCCAAATGCAGCATAAAGCGTAAACGCACCAATATAACTGGGTATAGCAAGGGGAGCGGCAAATAATACAAGCCATGCTTTTTTAAATGGTAAGTGTACATAGGCGCTTATAAACGCAAGTGGTACGCCAATTAAAATTGAGCCTAAAACAGTTAAGCCCATTAAAGCCAGTGTATTACCTAATATGGTTAAATTATGGCTATCAAAATAGGAACTTGAGTCACTAGCAAGTACCATTAATATACAAATAGGGGTAAGCGTAATGAGCGCTGCGAGCAGCGCCATTGGGTAAGATGGGGGTAATCGCATTATAAAACGCCGTTGCTGCGCATTAAGTCAATAGTGGGTCGCAAATCTGCAAGCTGTGTTAAATCAATTTTAGGTGGTGAAACACTCGAAAGCGAAGGTAAACCATCAGGCTGAGCAATACCGTTTACAAGGGGAATTTCGTAGGCTTCACGTGCTAAATAGCCTTGTACTTCTTTGCTGAGTAAATAGCGCATAAAGTTAGTTGCAAGCGGGTCACTGTTAAGCGTTAATATACCCGAGGCGTTTACTAAACAGCCTGCATCGTTTTGGGTAAAGGCTAAATCAAGATTTGCATCCGGCTTGCCTGATTTTAAACGTAAAGTGTAATAATGATTAGCAAAGCCAATATCAACTTCACCCCGTTCCACACCCATTACAACGCCTAATTCACCTGCGTATGTTTTTGCACGTTTTTTAACTTTTTTGAGCCATTTAGCCGTTTTATCATCGCCTTGTAAAATACGCATTGCTGTAACAAACGATTGAAAAGACGCATAAGCAGGGGCCCAACCAATACTCAAGTCGCTGTCAGCAATTTCCATAATGCTGGTTGGAATTTGCTCTTTAGTTAAACGCGACGTATTAAAAGGCAATGTACGAATACGTCCCGTTACTGGCGCCCAGTCTTTATATTTAAATTGCGGCTGCAGTTGAGCCGATAAATCGTCTGGCAGTGGTTTTGCAAGGCCTGCATCGGTCACTAAACCAATTGCACCTGAGTCCACAGCCCAAAATAAATCAGCACGCTTAACACCCGCTTTGGCTTCTGCAACAATTGTGTTGGCAAGTGCAGCTGTTGGTCCACGGCGAATAGCTAAATTAAAATCAGGGTTATTTTTTTGGATAGCTTGTAATACGTTTTCGTATAAACCACCTTCACCTCGGCCTAAATATAAGGTTAAATCACCTTTAAGTTTAGGTAAATCGTCAACCGAGACAGGGTTGGTTACTGTATTAGCAAAAGCTTGCGATAAAGGTAATGGCAATGAGCCAATTACCCCTAATGCTGCTAACCCTTGTATAAAGGTTCTGCGTTCCACTAAAAAACGTCCTTACGGTTTTTTTCTGCTTTTTCAATTAAACGTTTGGCGCGGTCTAATTTTGTTTGCATGCTGGTAACTACATCGCGTACTTCATCAACACTTTTGTTATCTGCGATTGCTTTTGGAAGCGTTACGTTAAAATCTTTTTCAAGTGCCTCGACTAAATTTGCATCTTGCTCTATGAGTGTTCCTTCAACGCCTTCGAATAAGTGTAGGTAAGTATCGTGAACAATTTCAGTGGCTTCGTCTTGAAGGCGCTCAGCAAGTTTTGCGATGACGCGGTCTAGTTTGTGCTTTATTTCGTCTATTGTTGCACTTTGCGTCATTTCTTCACTTGCTGTAGCTGTAACAGACTCTAACAAGCCTTTTTGTTGAAATTTAGCTGCTAATTTAACAGCACCTAAACCTTGCCATAAAGCATTATTCATTGCGGTTTGTTGCACACGAACCTCAGCGGCTGTTTTACCACCGTCAATTGCCATTTTTACACCGTACAAACCCTGCCAAATAGAGGCATAAACAGGCACTAGATTAGTTTCAATTGCACTGTGAAATTTTACAGATTCCCAATATTCAATTAAATCGTCGGTATTTACGGCCTTAGCGCCTTTATTTTCGTAGGTGCTAACAAGTGTGTCTACTTTGCCTACCATCCACTCAACTTCTTCGTTATAACTTTTAAGGTTAGCTTGAAGGTGATTTACATGTTCACCAATAGGGCCGTTAGCAAGTACAGGTTGCGCAATAAACGCAGACGCTATTAATAAAGAGGCACCTAATGTTTTGGCTGGTTTAAAAAATAAGTTCATGAAAGAAGTCCAAAAGGGTAATTGTAAATGATAGGTATTATCATATCCGTAAATATTACGAAGAGCAATATACTAAAACCGCTAAACACGTATTTGAAGGCATGAGGACGAATTTAATTAATACAAATGATCTATATCAAGTTAAAACCGCTTTTTGCTTAAAATTAATGAAGCTACTAACTAATTAATACCACAATTAAACTTTAAAAAATCACTATGCTTTAGCGTAATGTTTGCCTTTAATTGCACTATAAATTGCATCGCAAAGCGTTTTAATGCTGTTTTCGTCACTTATATACGGTGGCATAAGGTAAATTAGTTTACCGAAAGGGCGGATCCATACACCTTGTTTTACAAAAAAGGCCTGAATAGTCGCAACATCGATATTACTAACCTCTTTATTAAGCTCTACAACACCTATCGCGCCGAGCACTCTTACATCAGCAACGTCTTCAAGCTCCATACATTTGTGTAATTGCTGAAGTTGATTATTTATTTTTTTTACGCGTTGTTGCCAGTTTTGCTCAAGTAATAAGTCTATGCTGGCACATGCAGCTGCGCATGCTAGCGGATTACCCATAAAGGTAGGTCCGTGCATCAAAACTCCGGCTTCACCTTCACTAATGCCTGTGGCAATTTTATCGCTCGTAAGTGTTGCCGATAAAGTCATTGAGCCACCGGTAAGTGCTTTACCTATACATAAAATATCGGGTTGGATATTAGCGTGTTCAACCGCAAATAACTTACCCGTACGGCCAAAGCCTGTGGCTATTTCGTCGCAAATTAAAAGTACATTATATTGATTGCATAGCTGCCTTACGCAGGCTAAATAATCGGGATGATAAAAATTCATACCTCCCGCATTTTGTACAATGGGTTCAATAATAAAAGCAGCTACGTGTTGGTGGTTATTTTTAAAATACTGTTCAAGTTCAAGCGCTTCACTTTGCTCAAAAGTGCTTGAAAACTTACTGGTAGGGGCTGGTACAAATACGTGCTCAGGCAAAAAACCTTTATATAGGCTATGCATAGAGTTCACAGGATCGCATACGCTCATTGCAGCAAACGTATCGCCATGATAACCCTTATAAGGAGTCATTAATTTTTGTTTTGTTTTAATACCTTGGCTTAACCAGTATTGCAGAGCCATTTTAATCGCTACTTCAACACTTACTGAGCCACTGTCAGCTAAAAATACTTTAGTTAAGCTTGAGGGGGTGATATCTACAAGTTTTTTACACAGCTCAACTGCACTTGAATGTGTGATACCTCCAAACATAATGTGGCTCATGTGATTAATTTGATTAACCATTGCTTTGTTAATAGCAGGGTGGTTGTAACCATGAATAGCGCTCCACCACGATGCCATGCCATCTATAAGTTGCTCGCCTGTTTCGAGGTAAATTATATTGTGTTTAGCATGGGTTACAGGATAAACGGGAATAGGCTTTGTCATTGATGTGTATGGATGCCAAATGTGTTCACGATCAAAATTTAAATCAATTGAGTGTTTATTGTTCATATGTAAACTTTAACTGGGTGGGCTTCGTTGACAATGGTACTTGAAGTTTTAGACTAATCCAACATCACCGATATGAAAAAAATAAAGAGAGAATTATGGAACTTGCACCTGTTCGCCACAATTGGACCCATAGCGAAGTTAAAGCATTATTTGAAATGCCGTTTAACGATTTACTTTTTAAGGCGGCGTCGGTTCACCGTGCTAACTTCAACCCAAATGAAGTGCAAATTTCTACCCTGTTATCAATTAAAACTGGGGCATGCCCAGAAGATTGCAAGTATTGCCCACAGTCAGGGCACTATAAAACCGATCTAGAGCGCGAGCGACTTATTGAAGTAGAAAAAGTAGTAGAGCAAGCGCGTTTAGCTAAACAAAAAGGCGCAACACGTTTTTGTATGGGCGCTGCATGGTCAGATCCAAAAGACAGAGACATGCCTTACATTTCGAAAATGGTAAAAGAAGTAAAAGAGCTTGGCCTTGAAACCTGCATGACGCTAGGCAAACTCACAAACGAAAAAGCACACGAACTCAGCAGTGCAGGTTTAGATTACTACAACCATAATCTAGATACATCACCTGAATACTACGAGCAAATTATATCAACCCGTACCTTTGAAGATCGATTAAACACCATAGATCATGTACGCGATGCCGGTATGAAAGTATGTTCAGGCGGTATAGTCGGTATGGGCGAGCAAGCAGCCGACCGTTATGGGTTACTTATGCAATTGGCTAACTTGCCACAACAGCCAGAAAGTGTACCTATTAATATGCTAGTTAAAGTAAAAGGTACCCCACTTGAAAACGTTGACGATTTAGACCATTTTGAGTTTATACGCACTATTGCTACTGCACGAATAATGATGCCACACAGCTATGTACGTTTGTCGGCAGGGCGTAACGCCATGAACGAGCAAATGCAATCAATGTGTTTTTTTGCAGGTGCTAACTCTATATTTTATGGCGACAAGCTGCTTACCACCGAAAATCCAGAAGCGGATGCCGATATGAACCTAATTAAAAAGCTAGGAATGAACCCAGAAACGCGTGAAGATTATTCAGATGAAGCTGTAGCAGCGTCGCTTTCATCACAAGTTGCAGATAAAGCAACGTCTGAATTATTTTACGAAGCCTAATTAAGCGTTACTCATGCCATTTGAATTTATTAGCACACACCTTAATGAACGGGCAGAGCAATTGCTTTTACGCAAACGCCACGTGGTACAAAGCGCCACAGCACGAACCATTATGGTAAATGATAAAACCTACCTAAATTTTGCCAGTAATGATTACTTGGGCTTTGGTGATTTAACTATTGAGAGCGAAAATATTAATACGTTAGGTAGCCATAGCTCTGCATTAGTAACAGGGTATCAATTACAGCAACAAGCGTTAGAGCAGTACTTATGCACTCAGTTAGGTTATCAAGCTGGGTTGCTGTTTAATTCTGGGTTTAGTGCTAATAGCAGTGTAATTAAAGCGTTGTTTCAGGATAAAGCAGCAGCGCAAAACAGCGCTATTTTTCAAGATAAGTTAAACCACGCTAGCTTAATAGATGGGGCACTTCATTCAAATGCAGCTTTAATACGGTTTAACCACAACGATTTAAATCACTTACGATCTCGGCTCGAAAAGTCAAAAGCACAAAATAAGTTAATTATTAGCGAAGGTGTTTTTTCGATGGAAGGCGATACGGCCCCTATCAAAGACCTACTGCGCCTTGCAAAAAAAAACAATGCATGGCTGATGATAGACGACGCACATGGCTTTGGCGCGTTAGGTAATACAGGGCTGGGTAGTTGCGAAACATTTATTGGCGATATTTTACCCGACATACTCGTCATCACATTTGGTAAAGCTGTTGCTAGTAGTGGCGCGTGTGTATTGGGTTCACACGCATTTATAGACTACATGCTGCAATATAACCGCGATTACACATACTCAACGGCTATGTCGCCATTATTGGCAGATAATACATTAGTGCGCTTAAGGCACATTAAAAAAGCTAACACACAACGAGCAATGTTAAATAAAAACATTGCTACTTTTAAGCACCTTGCACAACAGCACAACATAGCAGTAATGGAATCCGATACGGCTATTCAACCTATTGTATTAGGGTGTGCAGAGCAAACATTAAAAGCGGCTAATAAACTCAAGCAGCAAGGAATTTGGCTAACCGCGATTCGCCCACCTACGGTTGCTTACAATACTGCACGTTTAAGAGTGACGTTAACGGCAGCGCACACCTTTGATGATATTACTTATCTAGTTAAACATTTAGCCGAGGCACTATTATGATAGCCCATGCACTTGATAGTAAGCCGGTTACAAAGCCCGCAACACTGTGCCATTTAAAAAGGTTTAACCCAGCACTTAAAAAAGGAGCACAGGTTAACTTTTCAAAAGCGGCGGGTGATTACAATACGCATGCACATGTTCAAAAAAAAGCAGCGGATGATTTGTTCAAATTAATAACGCCTTCAGCATGTAATAAAAATAAGGTGTGCGTTGATTTAGGTGCAGGCCCACTTGTAAACACTCATCAGCTTAAAAGCCTTTACGGTAATGTGCTTTACATGGATTTAAGTTTTAATATGCTCAATAGTTGTAATAAAGGCGATTACAAAGTATGCGCAGATATGGACAATTTACCATTACAATCAAACAGTGTAGATATTATTTTTAGTAACTTTGCGGTGCAATGGTCAGCTAACTTTAACATGCTTTTAAAGTCACTTTATGAGGTATTAAAACCGGGCGGGCAAGCTTTTATTAGCACTGTAGTTGAAGGCTCACTAAACGAAATAAAAACAGCGTTTGCTGCGGTTGATAGCCACAGCCATATTAATACATTTAATTCGGTTGATTATATAAACCAATCGGTCCAAAGTTCTGGTTTTAATGTTACAAACACTATAAGTATGATCTATACAGATAAATACTCGACACCGCTGCAAGCAATTCGCTCAATAAAAGCAATTGGCGCTACCACTCAGAATACAGGAAAAACACGCCCAGGGTTATTAACAAAATCGGCGCTTAAAACGGCGTGTGCAGCGTATCCGCTAATAAAGCAAAAAGCCTGTGTTTCTTATCATGTAGTATTGTTATCATTAACTAAAGCGTAAATATCGTTTGTTACAAGGCAAAGCTATGAAAGAATTTTTTATTACTGGTACCGACACCGATGCGGGAAAAACACATGTAACCAGTTTATTGTTAAAACTGCTTGCTCAACATAAAAAAAAGGCAATAGGGTATAAACCACTAGCTGCTGGGTCTGAAATGGCGTTTGACCAACTTGTTAATGCTGATGCACTTATGCTAATGGAAAGTGCAACAGTAAGCGCAAAGTATGACGTGGTAAACCCCTTTACTTTTGCACCACCCATAGCCCCCCACATAGCCGCAGAGCAGGCGGGTGTAACTATTAATGTAAACAAACTTACTGCGGCCTATAAAACGGTAAAACAGCAAGGCGCTGACTACCTGCTTACAGAAGGTGCTGGTGGTTGGGCTTTGCCTATAAATAATACCGAGTATTTATACGATTGGGTAAAAGCTGAGAAACTACCGGTTA
Organism: Pseudoalteromonas sp. 4NS20-0020; assembly: GCF_057554385.1. Classification (NCBI taxonomy): domain Bacteria; kingdom Pseudomonadati; phylum Pseudomonadota; class Gammaproteobacteria; order Alteromonadales; family Pseudoalteromonadaceae; genus Pseudoalteromonas; species Pseudoalteromonas sp. 4NS20-0020. The sequence goes on from NZ_BAAJMI010000003.1 coordinate 439,917, forward strand.
TATTAGTGGTTGGTATGAAGTTGGGCTGCTTAAATCATGCACTTTTAACCGCAGCACACATACAAAGCTTAGGTATTAACTGTATAGGTTGGATAGCCAACCAAGTTGATGAACACATGGATGAATACCAAGCAAACCTTGATAGTTTAAAGGCACGCTTACCGTTTCCCATTCTTGCTATTAGCCCGTACAGCGAACAAACACCAAAATTACAAATTTATAAAACACTTCTTGAAAATTTATCAATAAATCCATAAATAGTACTTGCGCTGTGACATAGTTTGTCACAGAATAACACTATCGCAATGACATAGTGTGTCATTGCGATAGTGTTGCTTACAGCCGATCAAATTTTAGTAAATCGCTCAGCAATAAATGTTATTTTTGGAGAACGCGAATGAAACGTGTATTTTTGTTTTTATTAACTAACCTTGCGGTTATGTTGGTATTAGGTGTGGTGCTTTCAATTATAATGAGCGCGCTAGGCTTAAGTCATCGTAGCCTAGGTGGTATATTACTTATTGCGGCCGTATTTGGTTTTGGTGGGTCGTTTATTTCACTTTATATGTCTAAATGGATTGCTAAAAAATCAACGGGTGCGCAGGTTATTACTCAACCAAGTAACCAAACCGAACAATGGCTTGTAAACACGGTGGCAGTACAAGCTAAAAAAGCTGGCATTGCAATGCCTGAAGTGGCAATTTACGACAGCCCTGAAATGAATGCATTTGCAACAGGCCCAAGTAAAAACAATTCACTAGTTGCTGTAAGTACAGGCTTAATGCAAAGTATGACCCAAGATCAAGCCGAAGCAGTGCTTGCTCATGAGGTGTCACATATTGCTAGTGGCGATATGGTAACGCTTACGCTTATTCAAGGTGTGGTAAATACCTTTGTTATATTTGCTGCAAAAGTGTTGGCAAATATTGTAGATAATTTTCTTAATGGCGATGAAGAAGAGGGCGGAATAAGCTGGACCTACATTTTGTTCGATATGTTATTCCAAGTCCTGTTTGGTGTGTTGGCAAGTATAGTTGTAGCGCATTACAGCAGACAGCGTGAATTTGCAGCCGACAGCGGTGCTGCTAAATTAGTTGGTGCAGATAAAATGCGTTCAGCTCTAGAAAGGTTAAAGCAAAACCATCCTTCACAATTGCAAGGTTCAATGATGGCATTTGGTATTGCGGGTGGTAAAAGCATGGCTGAGCTGTTCTCATCTCACCCGCCGCTTGACTCGCGTATAGACGCTCTACGTCGTTAAAAAATTCAAGATTTTCACAGTACTTGTAAACAAAAAGCCTGCATTTGCAGGCTTTTTTATGTTTAATGTTTTTTATTGCGATTGAATAATGTCAGTAATACCCTCCGGCGAGAGTATTTCAATCCAGTAACCGTCAGGGTCTTTAATAAAGGCAAGACCTTTCATTGAACCACCATCTGGCTTTTTAACAAACTCTACATCGTATTTAGCAAAGCGCTCACAGGCAGCGTATACATCGGGTACGCTAATCCCAATATGGCCAAAGCCTTTTGGGTCCTCATTACCACTGTGATAACCGGTAAAGCTGTCGTCGTTTTCAGTACCCCAGTTATGGGTAAGCTCAATCAGCGCAGGGCGTCGAAACACCCATTGTGTTTTTTCTTTATCATCGCCCTTTGGCATGTCTTGCTCGTAGCCTAAAAAGTACAAAGTAAACTCCATATCAGGAAAGTCGTATTTTCCTAATAGTTTCATGCCCAGTACGTTTTCATAAAATGCAAGCGACGGTTTTGGATCTTTAATACGCAACATAGTTTGCTGCATCACATAGCCCTCGGTGGCTTGTGCAATTTGCTCTGGAGATTCGTTATAGTGAGTCATACGCTAATCCTTAATAAAATGACTGAAAAAACCTTAATGGATTTAAAAAGGCAGGGTGTAAGCTCATCATAATAAACAGCGGCAAAAATTAAAACCACTTAGCTAAATTACCAGGCAGTGAGTTGAGTGTTTTATAACCGAGGAATGAAATATTTACCGGTACTGTGTATTTACACAGTTCTTGTGTTTTATCCCATAACATTATTAAAAGTCGTTTTGGTGGATTTTAATAACGGGTGTTTTAAAGCCTACGTAATTACCTGTTTACATTAAAGTTGTTTAGTGGAATTATTAAGCAACGTAATGTGATTTTTGCTGAAAACTAAAAAGGAGTTTAATAATGAAATTATTTACAATTAAAAATGCGAGTTATATTACTAAGAAGAATATCTCATCCACTTTTATGTTATTTATAGCCTCTGTAATTGCAGTTACTTTTGTAATTCAAAGAGAGCTTTTTATTGGCTCAATGTTAATGATAATTGTCGTGGGTGTTTATTTGTCGCTATTAACTGGTAAAGGTCTGTTTAAGTCTAAAAATAAAAGCACTGGGCTTTAAATTGTAATCACATAACAATCCAATTATTCCGACCTCAATTCTCTGAGCTCGTTTCGTCGGGATATTGGGCCTTTATGTGCCAAGGGAGTATAGAGTTAAATGTCATTTATTGATGTAGGATTCGCATGGTGGAATAGTAAAAGTAAATTCCATAAACGAGTAATGTTCTTTTGTGCTTTTATCATCATATTTACAATAATAATGGCTTCCGTAATAGTTAACTTTACTGACAGCCGCGCATTCAAGATGGCAGTAAGTAAACTTTCTACTAATCCTATTGTTCAAGCTAACTTTGGTAAATCCCCAGGTTTTTCATTTGATTACGCAAATGGATTTGAAATTTCCGATAGTGGAGTTAAGGGTGAAGCAAATTTTGCTATCAAAATAATAGGTAATGAAAAATCAGGACTCGCATATGTTGTAATGTACAAATCTGCAGGTATCTGGAAAATCGAAGAACTAAACTTGCTCATGGATAACGAAGAACCAATTGTGCTAATTGGCATATAACAATCATTAGAGCAGGACAATGTTCCTCACCCGTTTTAGTGCGGTAATTATTAAGGGGTCCCATGAAGATAGTTATACTTTTTATTTTTCTTTTTCCCCCTTCTTTTTTTGCAGATGATTGCTCTTTTGAACACCTACGTAATGACTTTATTACTGAAAGTGCAGAGATTGATGCAAAACAAAGTTTTGAGACTAAAGGAGTGTCTTTTATCGCCATCGCTAATGGTTTAGTTCCTGCTCGCCCTGGGTTTGAGCATATTCAAATGACAGCATGTATTATATTGAAAACTAGATGGGATGTTTTGTGGGTTGGTGCAGACAGCAGTAATTGTTCTGCACAAATTGAGCTGGAAAAACACGCCATAGCTTATTCACGTATTTTTAACGAGGAAATGCTGGAACTCGCTAAGCATAGTAAAAACTATAATTGTGCTAATGATTTTCAAAATTTACTTAATTAGAACGAGTACGACTTTTTATATTCTTTTAGACACGCACTCTTCAAAACAAATACAGGAAAGCAAATCACGTCATTCTGTTTACAATAAATGTAAGCCAGCCAAAAAAGAGCAAATGAGTCATTTGCTTTAAGCCAAATATTAATATTAACTAATAAATAGTTACAAATTAAAGTTGGTTTTATTACCGTAAGTCATTTAGTTTATTGATTATAGTTTTATGTAAAAAGGATTTTTATGAGTAATTCATCTACGAGAGAAAAAGTAGCGTTCACGTTGTGTGTTAGTTTTGCTTTTTTATTATTAATTAGCGGTATTTACGATTTTTGGATTATCGAATTTAAAGCACAAGATTTATTAATGAGTATTGGGGCATTTTTAATGCTGCTTAGTTTAGCGTTAATGCCGAAAATATTTTTCTTACCTTTTGCTGATATTTTTAAATCAAAAGAAACACCAACTATAGGTATTCCCAAAGTACAGCAATGGATTATGTTCTCAGGTGTATTGCTATGCGCATTTGGTTTTGCATTGAGGTTGTTTTTTTAATGAATGTGAAACTTAAACTTACTGTATAAGTTAAAGGCTTAGTGATTATATAAAGTTTACTGCTAGATATAATAGTATGTGCTTTAGCTTATGTTTGATTACTCGTCGTTAACTACTAAATAGAGGGTGTAGCTATAAACATATTACATGTAGATGGCGCGGCTGGTTTTAGCGTGGGTGTATTGTTATTTGCTTTATTAGAGTGGGTTTCGGTTTTATATAATCTACCTGTAAATATTGTAATTTTACTTGCCAGTGCCAATGTTATCTATGGGATTTACGCTTTAACCCTTGCTTTTTTAGTCACTAAGCCTGTTTACACAATCACTGTATTGGCAATAGCTAACGCGGTATGGGTATGTATATGCATTTTTATTGCTTTATATTATGTACAAACAGCAAGTTTAATTGGCGTTATGTTTATTATATTAGAAGCTGTGTTTGTGTGTATTTTGGCATATTACGAATTCAAATTTAGGTTTGTATTAACAAACGCACAATTATAAGCATTGAATAGGAATGAAATGGATTTTCCAATATTAAACACCTCACGCATTGTGCTTGACCAAGTCACAGCAGCAGATTCTATGGCCCTGTTTGAGCTTTTTTCAAACCAGTCTGTTATAAAATATTACGATTTAGAAGCAATGACTGAATTAACCCAAGCGAGCAATTTAATCACGTTATTTAATGATCGTTTTAATGAAAATTTAGGAATACGCTGGGCTATTCGGTTAAAAAAATCTAATAAACTGATTGGTACTTGTGGGTTTAACTCATGGAATGCCAAAATGCAAAGTGCTGTTATTGGTTATGATTTACACCCCGATTATTGGGGGAAAGGGTATGTAACAGACGCAGTAAATTGTATTGTAAAAACAGCTTTTGAAGGTAAATTACCGTGTAGCATACACCGAATACAAGCCGATACTGTTTTAGGTAATGCCGCGTCTGAGGCGGTATTATTAAAAGTAGGTTTTAAAGAAGAGGGTATAAGGCGCCAAAGTGGCTATTGGAAAAAACAATTTCACGATCTTAAATGCTTTGGGTTGTTAAAAACAGAGTACATGTAAATGTTTAGGGACCTAATAAAAGCTTAGTAAGGAACACATATTAAGATTTTTTTAAAGCTATTGTTATTACTGCTTATTGTATATTAATAAGTTAGAGACTTTGTTCGTGCTCAAAAACGAGTAGCCTTTTAAAATACAGACAGCCTACAAGCTAATTTATTTTTAAGTTAAATTTAAAGGAATACAAAGGAAATTTTTATGAAAGACATTAAACGTATTTGGTTTTGGTTTACGCTAGTTGTGTGCCCATTATTAATAATTTTAGGTGTAGCGACTTTTGCACAATTATTAGGGGAGTATGTGTATTCGCCTCAATATAGCCTTTCTTCGTTATCTAGCTTTCAAATTGTGTTTATGGCTGGTGGAATTTGTGCATTTTCTATATTTTTAACCACAATAAAAGAAGCCAAAATACGCTTTTTTACAACATGAGTTCGTTAACATTAGAAATTGCGGATGTTAAGCAGACCCGGCAAAGTTAATTTGGTTTAATCCTCTTTTAATTACTTGGATTAAACGCCACTTATCATTGAGGTTATTATGTTTAAAATAATAATTGGATGTGCTGTTATATTTTCATTCGTTTGCATGTTACTCGCCGTTGCACCATTTACGCCTGCGATTTTAGGTTCATTTTTTATGTTGTTGTTTGCAGGGGCTATAGGGTACAAAGGCTACCTTCAATCAAGTTTAATATTGCTACTAATTAATACGCTGGCAGTTATTGGCAGCCCAGCTATAAACATTGGTAACAACAATACATTACTGTTTTTACCGGTTTTATTTTTAATATCATTTGGTGGTGCTTTTTTGGGGGTAAGAAAGTTAACTTGTAAACACGGTTTATAAACCGAGTTTTGCCAACGATAATAGTTAAACTATAAGATGAGGTAGCTCTTATTTTTCTGTTTAAAGAGTTTTTAAATAATTAATTTTCGCAAATAAAGACTCAAGAGGAAGTTCGCGAAACATATAGCCTTACACGTTTTTAATTCCTCTCAAAGCAAAGTGTCTTTTGCTCTATGTGAATACAGCTTTTTATTGAACTAACGAGGCCTAAAATTAAATCGCTTCAAAAATGGCTGCTATGCCTTGTCCGCCGCCAATACACATAGTAACTAGCCCATATTTACCGTTAATGCGTTTTAGTTCGTATAAGCATTTTGTTGATAAAATAGCGCCTGTTGCGCCAACCGGGTGGCCTAAGGCAATGGCGCCGCCATTCGGATTTAATTTATGCGAAGGAAAGTTTAACTCGTTCGCTACGCATAAGGCTTGCGCTGCAAAGGCCTCATTAGACTCAATTATATCAATGTCGTCGATTGTTAAGCCCGTTTTTTCAAATACTTGCTGTACAGCTGGAATAGGTCCAGTTCCCATTAATGAGGGTTCAACACCAGCACGAGAATAGCCAATAAGTCGTCCAATAGGTTGAAGCCCTTGTTCGTGGGCTTTTTGTTCAGACATAAGTACAAGCATAGCTGCGCCATCGTTTATACCTGAAGATGAAGCAGCTGTTACTGTGCCATTTTCTTTAAAGTAGGGCTTAAGTGTGGCAAGTTTGTCAGTTGATGTGTCTGCACGAACATGTTCATCTGTATCAAATATTTGGCTCCCTTTACGCGATTTAATTTCGATTGGCACTATTTGAGACTTAAAAAGACCTTTTTCAATTGCTTTAGCTGCTTTAACGTGACTTTGCGCTGCGTAATTATCTTGTTCTTCGCGGCTGATTTTATATTTTTCTGCGACATTTTCTGCGGTGATCCCCATAGGATTGTTATCCCACGGATCTTGTAATGTTGTTGTAAGCTCGTCTAACATTACGCTGTTGCCCACTTTTTGTCCCCAGCGGTTACTTTGAAGTGTATAAGCTGATGTGCTCATACTTTCTGAACCACCAGCAAGGGCTGCATCCACATCACCTAATTGAATTTGTTGTGCTGCTTGTATTATTGCCTCTAGGCCTGACCCACATAAGCGATTAAGTGTAACTGCATGGCTGCTGATAGGTAGCCCGGCATTTAAGCCGATAACACGAGATAGGTAGGCATCTTTTGGGCCATTGTGTATTACCTTACCAATCACGGATGAACCTATTTGGTTTAAGGGAATATGTGCTCTTTTAATGGCTTCTTTAGCGCAAAGCGTACCAAGCTCTGCAGGGGTAAAGTTTTTAAGGGTTCCGCCAAAGCTGCCAATTGCTGTTCTTACGGCACTTAATACAACAACACCGGTGTTAGATTTTGTCATTTTTTCTCTTTATTATTAATCTATTAGCGAAGTAGGGGATGCTAAATAATTAAATTTAGCTTGTATTGGCACTTTAGCATACTAATGAGGTGGGTAAAAAAGCAATGTTATAAATAATAAATAGTGCTACCAATTTAAAGCCTACAGAAATATAGCTTTGTTTACGTTTATATTTTATTTAATAGATTCAGGGTCTCTTTTACAGGCGATTTAAATAAACATGAATGCAGTTATATTTTTTTAGTCAATTGGATAAATAGGTTTAGAGATAAACAATTTGGAATACGTTGGGCGAATGGGTCAAATGTAAAACATCGGCCCATATAAAATATTAGCCGATGTTTATAACCTATAAATTATATACCTTGCTTGTAAGGTATTAGGCCTTAGTCTGCTTTGCGGTAAAGGCTTATTAAGCATATTGATAAAAGTAATGTTGCAACCATGCCTGAAGCACCAGCAACGCCTGATGGTAGAAATCCATCACGGCCAAAAATAATTAATATAGCATTGGCAAGCATTGCAACACCGCCTGCAAGGGCTGTAAGGCTACCAATGGCTTTGCCACCTTTAGCAATAAAAGATAGGCCAAATACAAGGGCTGCTAAGCCTAATAATAATTTAGCTGCGTAGTAAATCATGAATGATAAAGACACTACACCACCAATTAATGGTTGTGCGCCTTCTACTGCGCCCGCTACTTTTCCAAATGTTGAAAATAAAGTTAGGCCAATACTTACTTGTATTATGTTAAGAACAGCGCTAAATGTGATTGCCGACCAGCCTAGTTGAGATTTTTTTGCTTGCAGCATAGCTGCACCTGAAAATGCAACAAGTACTGTGAACAGCACCGCTTCTAGACCCCATGCATACTGCCTTGAAAAGCTAATTCCGCCACTATAAAGCGCTGTAAAAATAGCCTGTGTTATCGCTAACGCCAACAATAAAGATGCTGCAATTAGGGTGGTGCGTTTATTCGTAAATTCCATTAAGGACCTCTTATAATTTATATTTGACGCTTTAAATGATGCAAAAGCTTTCGAACTTGCAGGTATAAGACAGGTGAAACTATTTAATAATTTCGTTTAAAATTATAAAAATATTTTGTATCAAATAGTGGCAACTAATTTAGCAATGTTATAACTAGTTAAAGTTAGTAACATTGCAAACTGCCCTAATACTAAACTAACTAGATAAAAGCCTAAAATGAGACCAGTCACTCAAGGCCGATATAGTTTGCGCTGTAGGAGGGGCAACATAGATTAAACATGTAATAGCTATAATCGAAGCCAATGTAATTAATTTATTATCAAATTCAGCCACTTTTAGAGCCGATCCAAATGACCGTTTTATTTCCACATTACTTAAATCTACGCTGTAAATTTCATCAAGCAATAAATGAATGAAGCCGCCGAGTAAAATAAACCCACCTGTTAACCAGGCAAAAGTTGCCGAATAAAGGGTTGATTGGTCATTCAATTGCCATGTTACTTGAGTTGTTAACAACGCGCAAAGCAGTATAAATAATAAAGAGTGGCAACTGCCTCTATGTACTGTGATCCATTCAAAAATGGGCCTGACAATATATTTCATAAATCCATACACTAACAAAGGCACTACAATTAACTCGACAAAACTAATTTGAATAGTTAGCTCTGTGGTAATGTAATGCATTACTATTAATACAGTACTTAGCGCAAATAAGTTAAAAATAGTATCGAGTGATGTGGAGTTATCAGAGTCTATGTCTGGTAATAAGCCGCCAATGGAGCCTAAAAACCACAACCAAAGTGCGCCGTTTAAATCAATGTGATCTGCAGATAATAATGTGGCTGAGCTTAAGCCGGTGATGATAACAGCAGTATTTAGATGAGTATTGAAGTTTGCCATTGTATATCTTGATAGGAAAATAGGTTTGCATTTTAGCAATTGAAAACTTAATTATTCAATATACTTAAGAGGATCTTATTTTTTTAACTCGTCATAAAAGGCAACATTTCCGCGGCCTGTTTCTTTTACCTGGTAGAGCATTTGATCTGCGTTGAACATTAATTCAACTAGTTCATTGCCATCGTTAGGGGCCACTGCAATACCTATGCTTGCTCCTACTGCGCATTTTTTAGTTTGAGAAATACTAATGTCCTGCTGTAGCTCATCGATAAGAGCTATGGCTTGGTTCTGTGTTGCGGTTTTATCGTAAGTATTAATTTGCTGCGCAATAATGAATTCGTCACCGCCTAGGCGGATACATATGTCAGTATTGTTATTAAATCGCTTTTTAAAGCGGTTTGCTATCTCTATTAATACTTTATCACCGGCTTCGTGACCATAGGTATCATTAATGGGTTTAAATTTGTCTAAATCAATCATCATAAGCACAAGATGTTGGCCGTGTTTAGCGCATTCACGCAGTGCTTTTTTTAGGCGCTTTTCGCCGGCACGGCGATTAAATAGGTCAGTGAGTGGATCGTGATCGGCTTCAAATTGGGTTTGAAATTCACGTTCTGCTCGTTCGGTCACGTCATGTAAAATCACTTCTACTAATTGTTCTTGATGGGGACTTCGGTTGTTTTGTCTTTGGTCTGTTAACCTTACAAATAAGCAGTGAAACCAAACCGTTTTGTAGCCTATTTTACATTTAACATCTAATGTTGTTTGAGGTGGATTTATATCACTGCGAATATCTAACAGTAGACTTTGTAATTTTTCAACGTTATTTAATAATTCAGGGAAGTGCAAGGTTGATAACTTTTCTTCACCGGGTAGGGTAAAGTAATGTTTAAACGCAGGGTTAAAGGTAGTGATAGTATTTTTATCATTCAGTAAACAAATGCCAGCACTGGCTTGTTCAAATATAAGTCTAAATTTTGCTTCCAGTTCTTGTGTTTTTTTTCGTAGGGTTTGTTCATTGCTAATAGTTAAATGCAGCTCGTGCATTAAAGCATTTATATTTTGTGTTAATCGACTTATTTCATCTCGTTTACCCTGTTTAAAGCTTAACATTTTAAGGGTTTCAGGTTTAGATGGATTAATTTTAGCAAAGCTATCAGTAAGGTTTTGAATAGGTTTCGTAAGCCACCTTTGTACAACAAGCGACACAAAAAAAGCAATGACGATAGATTGTATTAGCATTAATATGAATTCTTTTTTTAGTGCGGCTTGTGCTTGTTGCTGTATAAATTTATCGTCGGGGTATATTGATAAAACGCCTATAAAAGTGTCATCTAGAAAAGGGTGAACAAGCTTAACTAATACTGCTTCTTTTTGTTTATTAATAGTTCCATTTGCAACAAATAATTCCATTTCTCCTTTTGTGTTTGATTTACCCTCTATGCTTGCGCCTTGCACAATATCGTTACTTAGCAAGCCATTAATTATTTCTTGGCTTAATTCCTGATCGTTTAGATAAGCAGCTATAGTCGCTGCTTTTTCAACGGTATGGGCTAACTGCTGGACAAGTAGATAGTTGGTGTTTTTCTTTTCTTTAAGGTCTGAGTAATACGACAGCATTGACGACACTATTGATACAACAATAGCAACTAAGGCAATAGATAAAGCGACTCGTAAGTAGAGTTTTTGGCTAATAATTTTAATCAAACGTGTATACCACTTTTACTGTATCTGTAACGTGCGACAAGGGGATATAGCCAATTGCATATTGCGATGATGCAATTGTTTTTAATGCATCTTCCAAAGAGGCTGATGGTGTGGGGGGCTTTCCTCTGCCCGAAAATAATAACCTGGCCCAATACGCATTTATTTGCTGCTCATCTTTATTAACCAATTTTAAGTAAAAATCGTTTTTGAATGCTGATTTCGCGGGCAGATCGAGTGGCTTTGATATTTCACCATCAGGGAAAGTTGAATATCGGCCCATATAAATATCTATTACTTCTCGTTTCGATAAGGCATTAATAGTATTATTTTTGTTTACCACTACAACAAATTCAGTAGATTCAGTAGATTCAGTAGATTCAGTAGATTCAGCATACATGCTAACAACTAGCAGAAACATGGAAAGTATTAAATTAAAGCAAAGGTTACGAGCGATTATCATAACTAAAAAACCATGCTAGCATTTAAGCTGAGTACATGTACTTTGTGACCTTTATCGACATCTGCAGGATTACTTAAGCTCCATAATCCCGCACCAACTGGTTTTATATCAAAGCGATCTAGTTGAGCTTTTAGAGCTAATCGCTCTGATAGTTGCCATTTTACACCTATGTTTATCGAATGCTGATGTACATAGGGAATCTTAATTGAAGCTTGAGCAGCTAGAGCAAGTTGTTGTATTGGTCTTGATATTTGTTCGGGTGTACCGGGTGAAAAAACAGGGTCAATTACTTTAATTACATTTTGGCGGTTTTTTGCTGCAGAAAAGCTAGTGTAAAATATTGCATTGTTTACTCGGTAACCTGCGCTAATGTAACTGTTGAGTACTGATGGTGCAATTATCCAATCGGACTCTGAAATACCCATTTCAGATTGAATAAGCCAATTATCATAATCGTAAGTAAGCCCAAATGCAGCGTACCTTATACTATTTCCCTCGGTATTAAATTTGTTCGATATTGTTTGCGCTTGTGGCCATATACTTTGCGGCACAGAGTCTAGTGAAGATATAAACTCATCCAATGCGGTTAGTTTGCAATCGCCAAAACCGGACCTTGATAATGAAAAACGCATTGTCCATGCATCTAAAGAGTATGTTGCACTAAGGGTTGTTAAGTTATCAAAATCAATAAAAAAATCGTCATTATAGGCCTTTATTTTTGCTGTAGAGCCACCATAAGCGAGTTTTAAGCGTAAGAAGCCATCGTTAATGGCTTTACTGTATTCAACGTCTATTCCATCAAAATTACCTGCAATGTTTGCAAACGAGTAATACGAATGAGGCGGGCGCACCCACAAGTAAGCGTATCCAACGTAAGGGTACTCAGAGAGTAAGTAAAGGTCGCTGTTTAACCTACCTGCGCGGATGGCCCAGTTACGTGATGGCCGGTAACGTACAAATGCAAGTTCTAAAAAATTATCAAAGCTTTTGAAGGCATGATCTTGTATCACTATTTGAACTACAGAATCCCAGTTATTTGACAAATATATATTTGCCTGGCCACCTAAAATTGAATCACGCGTAGCTGAAAAACCAGACTTGTTTACATTTGAATAATTAGATGCAAAGCCAATATCTGAGTCGTCAGTGTAACTAAGGGCAAAAGATGCAAATCCGCTAAATTGAACATCAATGTCATTTGCATAGCTTCTATCAGTTGCAGATATTGCCATTAATACGATGATAATGAAGCCTATGATCCGCATGTTATCCGGTATTTATTTAATTAAACATAATAAAAAGATAGCACAATATCTTAAATTACCAACTCGCCAGAATGCTAGGGTTGACGGACTGTGATCACCCTTTCAGTGCCATATTATTTTACACGCTCAGCTGCATGAAATATTGATTAAAAATACAATGTTATATTGTTGCAATTAATGGTTGTTATAGTATAACATTCTTCGCATTGAATATTTCTTAAATAGAGTGTGAATGTGACAACACCTACTGCAATTAATAAAACATCACAGATAAAACCTCAACCAACTGAAAATAATAGCAATTCTTTATTAAATAGTACTCATAAAAATAAAGGTGAAGCCATTATTGAAGTGGACTCGCTAAGTTTTAGTATTAAAAATAACGCCATTTTAAAAAACTTAAATTTTACTGTGGGCTCAGGCGAAATTTATGCACTACTTGGCGGTAACGGTGCGGGTAAATCAACCACGTTAAAAACGTTACTAGGTTTTAATAAACCAACGCAAGGGTCGGTAAAAGTAGCGGGTAAAGAGGTGAGCAAAGCACTTGACTCTGTTCGTACTAAAACGGCGTACTTACCTGAGTCTGCAACGTTATACCCGCATTTAACAGCACGCGAAAACGTAAAATACTTTTTATCACTTGCTGATATTAATAAAACAGATGAGCAAATTAATGCCGCGTTTAACCGTGTAGCGCTGCAACAAGCTGCATGGGAGCGTCCTATGCAAACGTATTCTAAAGGCATGAGGCAAAAAACCGCAATTGCTTTGGCTATTTTACGTGAAGCCCCGATATTTTTCCTTGATGAACCTACATCGGGCCTTGACCCTGTTGCCATAGATGAGTTTAACCATTTGGTGCGTGAGCTTGCATTAACGGGTGCCACTATTTTAATGGTTACGCATGATGTATACGGAGCCTGCCAAGTAGCTAACCGTATAGGGTTACTAAGAGCGGGCGAGCTGGTGGGCGAATTTGACGCGCCAGAAAACGGCCGCATTGATACCGAACAAGTGCATGCAGCCTTTGCGCAAAGAGGCGCGTAATGAGTATAAATAACTTTTCAAAGGTGGTTATAGTTGCCAAAGATGAATGGCGCTATTGGCTTCGCTCAAAACTAGCAATGACCGTTTTAGCCATTGGCTTACTGCTTACGCTTTCATCGGTTGTGGTGACCGCAATTACTATGCTTGAACTAAGCCATGATCGCCATGAACTTCAATCAAATGCCGAGCAAAGTTTTGTTGAGCAGCCCGATCGTCACCCACACAGAATGGTGCACTATGGGCACTATGCCTTTAAGACACCTTCACCACTGAGCACCCTCGACCCAGGTATTGACGCATACACAGGTAACTCAATATTTTTAGAAGGGCATAGGCAAAATAGTGCAATGTTTGCCGATCAACGCCAAGGTACAGCGCTTACTAAATTAGGTAGCTTAACGCCTGCTTTTATAGTGCAAACATTAGCGCCGTTACTGCTTATATTAATTGGCTACAGCTCTATTAGTCGTGAGCGTGAATCACAAACGCTGTCGTACTTATTAGCGCAAGGCACGTCGGGTATTACGCTTATTGCCGGTAAAGGTTTAGCACTGCTTTCGGTAGTGGGCTTGGTTATTGCGCCACTGGCTGTATCGGCTTTGTTTACGGTATCTGCGGGTGAAAGCTTATTAGCAGTTGCCAGTTTTGTTGTAGGTTACGCTTTATATTTAACTGTGTGGGTATTACTGATTTTACTCGCATCGAGCGTGTTTAGTAAAAACAGTGGTAGTTTTACGGCGCTTGCGTTTGTATGGATTTTACTGTGTATTGTTATGCCGCGCGTAGCAAGTACTACGGCCTCAACGGCTGTGCCATCTGCCGGTAAAATAGAAACCGATTTTGCTGTTAAAGCCGAGCTTAGAAAACTAGGCGATGGCCATAACACGAACGACCCTGCATTTAAGCAATTTAAACAATCACTCCTTAAAAAGTACAACGTAAATAGCATTGATGAGCTGCCGGTAAACTTTAGAGGTTTAGTAGCCAGTGAATCAGAGGCTAAACAAGCCAAAGTACTAAATCAATTTGCTGAGCAACGTATGCAAAGTGAACTTAAGCAAACGCAGGTATCGCGTTATTTTGGTTGGGTATCCCCTATGGTGGCTATTCGCTCGCTCTCTATGATTGTGGTGGGTACAAGTATTGAAACGCATCATCGTTTTTTACGTGAAACCGAACAGCTGCGTTTTGATTTTGTGCAAGGGCTTAACAAAATTCATATTGAAGAGCTTGATTACATAGATGATATGAACCGCAATGCTGATGCCTCAGCCACTAAAAAAGCACGTGTAAGCGCCCAAAACTGGCAAATACTACAAGACTTTAATTTTAATGTAGACAGTGCAGATGTTCGAGCACAAAGAAGTGTACCTGCGTTTTTACAGTTATTACTGTGGATTGTAGTACTTGTGGGCGGTATTAAATTTGTAGGAAAACGTTTGTTATGAGCTATTTAATTACACAACTTATGCGTGAATGGGGCTTTTTACTGCGCCAAAAATACGTAGTGGTATTACTACTGTGTAGCCTTGTTTTATCGGGTTTTGCTATTTACAGCGGGTTAAGCGAAGTAAGCGCACAGCAGCAAACAATAGAGCGCTTAAAAGCATCAGATCAAAGCGACCGCGCCAAAGTACAGAAAAAGCAAAGCGATGCAGGCATGTTGGCTTATTACAGCTTTCATTTAACGTACTCGCAGCCATCTAACCTGGCATTTGCTGCTTTAGGCGAGCGCGATATATTCCCGTGGAAACACCGCATTAATTTATTAGCGCTTGAGGGGCAAATTTACGAAAGCGATGCACAAAATGCTGAGCTGGCTCAAGCCGGCAAAATAGATTTTGTGTTTGTAATTAGTGCGCTAGCGCCACTGGTTATTATTTTGTTGTTTCATGATTTATTTGCAAGCGAGCGTACCAGCGGTAGGCACGATTTATTAGTCACTACAGCTAAGTCTTACTTTGCTTTGTGGGGCGCTCGTATAACCGTAAGGTTTGTAGCAATAATAGTGTGTTTAATGCTGCCAGTTTTTGTAGGCGGATTTATAGCTGGGGCAAGCGCGTATGAAGTGGCGTATGTATCGCTGCTCTGTATTGCCTACCTTGCATTTTGGACTGCACTAAGCGTGTGGTGGGGTAAAAATGCAACCAGTGCGCCACGTGTTGCCTCTAGCTTAATTGGTTTGTGGGTGTTGTTTGCTTTTATTATTCCTATTTTAGGCGACCTTGCTATAAACAAGTCAGTGCATTCGCCTAAAGGTGGCGACATTATGCTTACTCAACGCGAGGCCGTAAATGATGCGTGGGATTTACCAAAATCTGCCACTTTGCAGCCTTTCATTAAAGAGTACCCAGCGCTTGCACCATATATTGATATGAAAAGCGAATTTGAATGGAAGTGGTATTACGCATTTCAACAAATGGGCGATTTAAAAGCGGCAGAGCTTTCAAAGGCCTATCGCGACGCAGCCGCTAAAAAATACGAGTTAGCCGGTTTTGTATCTTGGGTTTCGCCACCGCTGTTATTGCAGCGCAGCTTAACCCGTGCAGCCAATACCGATTCAATTGCCGCGTATGCTTATGAGCAGCAAATTAGAGATTATCATCAACAATTACGCGAGTTTTATTACCCGTGGTTATTTTACAAAGGCGACCCAACTAAAGCTGCCCTTGAAAGCATGCCACGCTTTGAAAACACCACGCAAAGCAGCAACTAAGAATACAGCGCTAAACGTACCTGTTTAGCGCTATTAAAATTACTACATAACTATAAAATACTTACATTACTCACAAGGTTCACAATGAAAACCAATACAAAAGGGCTTAAGCTCACCTATTTAAGTACTTGCTTAGTAAGCTTATTTAGCAGCCACGTTATGGCCGCTGAGCAAAACCAGCTAAGTAAAAGCGTAAAGGATGACGCAATTGAAAAAGTAACCGTTGTTGCATCTCGCCAGGCTTATCAAGGTAACTTTAGCCCTTTAGAAACACCTCAGTCAGAGCTTAAAATTGATTTAGAAGCCCTTGAAAACGCAGGCGCAGTAAGTCTTGATCAAGCGCTTGATTTATCAGCCTCGGTTGCACGCCAAAACAACTTTGGTGGGCTGTGGAATAGCTTTTCGTTGCGTGGCTTTGTAGGCGATGAAAACCTGCCAAGTAATTACTTAGTAAATGGCTTTAATGCAGGACGTGGCTTTGGTGGCTCACGTGATTTGTCGGGTATTGAGTCGGTAGAGGTTTTAAAAGGTCCGCGAGCGGCTTTATTTGGCCGTGGTGAACCAGGTGGCACAGTAAACTTAGTTACTAAACGCCCAACGTTTGATACCGCAGGTGAAATTAAGCTCTCTGTAGGTAGTTTTGATACTTACCGCGCCGATGTTGATTACACCACAGCGCTTAACGACGACGTAGCAATTAGACTGGTTGGTTTTTATGAAGACGCCGAAAGCTTTAGAGATACGATAGAAACCACTAAACAAGGCTTTAGCCCGTCAATCGTGTGGAATATTAATAATAACAGCCAACTAATATACGAGCTTGAATATAGCGACCAAGAAGTACCGTTTGATAGAGGTGTATTAGCCATAGATGGCGAGCTTGGCCTTATACCTGAAAGCCGCTTTTTAGGTGAGCCGGGCGATGGCCCAATTGAAGCCGATGTACTAGGGCACCAGTTAGAGTATATTCATGACTTTGATGATAACTGGAGCATTTTATTTGGTGCAAACTACCGTGATACCTCTATGGAAGGCTTTGCAACCGAAACCGGTTTTGGTGGCGTAATTGATGGCGAAGTAAATCGCTTTAGACGCTACCGCGACTTTGATGCGAAATACCAAGTATTTAGAACTGAGTTAAGTGGTAATCTTGAGCTTGGCGGGTTTGAGCACCGTTTAATTATGGGTGTTGATGCCGATAAATTTGAAAACGACCAAGTCATTTTACGTGTACGTGGCGATCAATACATTAATGTATTTAACCCTGTTTACGGCGCGTATGAATTACCAACGCCAACATCAAATACTGACCGCGTAGAGATTCAAGAGTCGGTAGGGGTATTCATTCAAGATCAAATAAGCCTAACCGATAAGTTAGATATACGTATTGGTGCACGTTTTGATGATTACGAGCAGCGCTTAAATAACCGCTTAGCTAACATCAAAACTAAACAAACTGAGTCACGCGTGAGCCCGCAGTTTGGTGTAGTTTATGAAGCAAGCGATTATGTATCTGTTTATGGTGCTTACGGTGAGAACTTCCGTCCGCTTTCGGGTGCCGATGCCAATGGCGAAGGTTTTGAGCCAAACCAATCTACATCTGCAGAGGTTGGTGTTAAATTTACATTAAACGATGGTGCCTTATTTGGTACTGTTGCCGTGTTTAAAGTAGAGCAAGACAATATGCTTGTTGTAGACGATGCAACAGCGTTTACTTTTGCAGCCATTGGTGAAGCACAAAGTAAAGGGATAGAGATAGACCTAACGGGTGAGCTTACCGATACGCTTGAAGTTTGGGCGTCGTATGCGTACGTTGATGCAACAATCGAAAACTCATTTTTTGATGCCAACTTTGGTTACACAGTAGAAGCGGGCGCGTCACTATTAAACGTGCCAGAGCAACAGCTTAGCTTACAATTAGTACAATCAACAGTTCTATACGGTAAAGCCATTAAGTTTGGTGGTGGTTTATTACATGTGGGCAAGCGTAACGGCTTTTTTGGTACCGACTTTGAGTTACCAAGCTACACAACAGCCCGTGCTTTTGTAAATTACGATGTAACAGACGCGATTGGAATTACGGCTGAGGTAAATAACCTGTTTGATGAAACGTATTACACAAACTCGTTTGCCGATGCATGGGTACAACCTGGTACACCAAGAAACGTTAAGTTTTCTGCATCCTATAAGTTTTAAACGTATCCATTAAAACGATATAAAAAAATAGGCTGCTTATATAGGCAGCCTATTTGTTTTTAAATTAATTATTTTAAGTATCCATCAAAAATTTGCTTGTACTTGCCGGATTCTTTGAGTTTTTGCAGTTGTAAATTAAAGTCATTGCGTACTTTTTTAGACTTAAATAAATATCCATTAGGGCTTTTTCCAAATAAAGGGAACCTATCAATTTTTTGTGTTGTATCAATATCTTTTATATTTGCGCTAAAGTAGTCAAAGCTTTGTTTATCCATTTGTATAACATCTACCTTGTCTAAGTACAAAAATTTAACTTGAAGCGATTGGTCGTGTATTTCGTTATACAATGGATTAGCTTTAGCCATATTTGCATACTCATCTCCTAAGTGAATGGCAGCACTTGGCCATGACAATAGACTATAATTTTTCAAATCGGCTATTTCACTCAATTTAAAGTTGTTTTTACTTAAAGCAAAAGCAAGATTTTCGTATGTATAAGACGCATATGATAAATAACCTTTTAGGATGTTTCCGTTTGCAGTATTTAAATTAATATCTGCTACTACATCGATATTTCCTTTTTTATACTCTTTTACACGCCGAGTGTAAGGATAATATCGAGACTCAATTGTGTAGCCTAAAGGTGTTAAAGCCGCTGTAATAATATCTACTGTTAGACCACTATTTGAATCAGGGAATACGAAAGGGGGAAGTTTTTCACCAAAACCTACTACGAGCGTTTGCTCAGTGATTGATGCATTAACGATGGGTGATAATAACAATGCGGCTATTAAAATGCTGTTTAACGTCATTTCTACTGCAATAAATTAACTATTAATGTTTAAAAGATAGTTATTAACGTGTAAAGCAACAAGTAAAAAGCCCATTAAACTAATTATTAATTAGCTTTAATGGGCTGATTGATATCAGTTTTATACAGGGGTATTTAAAATGGTGCGTAGCCATCGGGTGTTGTTACTGGCGTAGTCCAGCGCTTTGTAGCATCTATTACTGGGCGTTGTGCGCCTTGAGCTGGTAAACGCCCGCGGTCGCCAAACAACCACAGTACAAAGTTGGTTCTATCGCCACTCGTTATGGGTTTAGCAGCATGTGCCACACTTCCTCTGTGGATCATCGCGATACCTGGCTTAAAACTAAGTTGAGTTACTTTACCTGTAACTAGGTCGTAAAAATCAAGCTCAGAACCGATAAACTCCTCACCCGGTAAATTTAAATTAATATTTAACGTTACCGCTGATGCATCAGTATGTGGGCGAATAGACGCATCTGTACTTGGGTCGTAGTAAATAGAAAAACCAAATGTTTGCGTGTCGTAACCTGTAATTTCAGGAAATAATAAACGCGCTATAGGGCGCATATAGGTGTTTAGCATTTCGTTATAAAATGTTTGAAAACTAGGGGCTGCTAAATAGCCTTCTGATCGTTTATCGAGCATAACGCCGCGGCGGTTTAATACAATACCGTACGGTGGGCGCATTGGGATGTTAGAGTCCCATACTTGATCAAGGTAGCCACGTAAAACGGTTAGGCGCTCAGGATCAAAAAATTGAAACTGAAACACATCAGGTGCCACTTCCTCTAAAAGCACTTTTACTAAATGCTCTTTAGATGGATTTTCCCATGCTTGTTGTATGGCTTCGCGTAAATTTTTATCGAGTAACGAATCGTCTAGCGTAAAGGTAGACGCGTCAACTTCGCTTGCTTCCCATTCTTTCCACGCGTCTGAAATTAGGTCGTCGTTGCTTGCCCAAAACTGCTGTACCGAGTGATCACGGTTTAACATTTCTTGGCGTGTTGGTAAATCTAGAGCACGGGCTAATTGTAATTGTTTGGTTTTCATACGATGTAACTCCAGTTATTTAATACAGGTTTAACAATCTAGGAGTTAAGTTTATTGTAGAGTTAAATATTAATAAACTGGACAATAAAATAAACAGTATTAATAAAAAATTAATAATAGCATCGTTTAATGCCTTTTTAAGCGTTAAAAAGGCTGCATTAAATGCAGCCTTTAATTTTAATGCGTAACTCTGTCGCCCCAAATATCTTCTAGGCGACTGTCTCGTCCGCATCGCCAGCGATAAGTGTTATAACGGATAGGATTATTTTTGTAGTAATCTTGATGGTAACTTTCTTTTCCTTTGATAGGGTAGAACACCGTTGTATTTAAAATTGGCGTAACAACGGTTTGACTAGGAAACTCTTTAATAACACTTTGTTTGGATTGCTCTGCTAATTTACGTTCTTCTTCATTAGCAACAAATATAGCACTGCGATAACTGGGGCCTTTGTCGCAAAATTGGCCTTTCGGATCAAAAGGGTCAATATTAACCCAATAATGATTGAGTATGTCTTGATAGCTTACAATGCTAGGTTTATAGGTAATTTTAACCGCTTCATAGTGTCCTTTATGATTACCATTATATGTAGGGTTTTTAATTTTACCCCCCGTAAAGCCAGATATTACGTCGGTTACGCCTTCAAGTTTCTCAAAGTCTGATTCCATACACCAAAAGCAACCACCTGCAAGCACTGCTTTTTTTGTCTCTTCTGCGTAAGAGAGTGTGCTAAATAAAACGAGGGTAGACGCTAACGTTAATGAGAGTGTTTTTTTCATAAAAATATCCACCTTTATAATTAATTTAACTATACGTTTAATTAGACCTATCAAGTACAAAAGGTATTTCATATTTTTATCTAACAAATTTGGTTTTGGTCAAAAGTGTCTAATTTATATTTTAATACTATGTATTCCACTAAAAACGCAGTTGAAAAGTTTAACCGTGTTGATTAAGGTTAATTCATTGATGATGTAATTTACCCGGTGTTAGATGAACCAATTAACTGAGGAATCAATTAGCTGCCCGTATTGCGGTGAAGTTATAGAGGTATTACTAGATGCTGCAGATATTGATGAACAATACATAGAAGACTGCCAAGTATGCTGTAAGCCTATTTCGTTTGTTGTATTTGAAGACGACGGCGAGCTAAAGGTAAATGTATACAGTGAAGACGATACATTTTAAATTGGCGCAAATTATAAAAAAGGCTGCATAACTGCAGCCTTTTTTATTGATGGAGCGTTAGCTATTTTGTTCTCGAGCTAGCTGGTTAGGGAGTAGCTCTTCAATAATTTCACGTGCTGGTAATGTGTAACGTGTGCCATTAAACATGACTGAGGTAAACTCATTTATATTAGTAATGCCGGTTAGGGTCCAACCTTCACCACGTTTAGGGCAGTAAACTGTTGTTGTTGGTTGTATCACTTTAAAGTCGTCACTCATGCTTGGCTGCTCTCAATTTAATGCTTGTTAATACGTTATGGTAAGTTAATAATACGCGTTCATAAAGTGCTATTTAATTTTGTATTAGAACATGTATAAAAATTTGGCTACACCTCGTGTCACGCTTCGCTTAATATCCCATAAAGATGCTGCCAGTATGCATGCTATTTTAAATAATCCTCTTGTTAGCCAGTTTAATGACTACACAACACCCCTTAGCAAAAGTGATATCAAACAATTAATACAAAATGATATTAGCGGCTATTATGAGGGAGAGGTTATACGCTTTACGATTACCCAGAATACCCTCAATAAAGTAATTGGTAGTTGTGGTCTGTATAAAATTAATAAAGAAGCAAGAACCGCATTTTTGGGTTTTGAATTAGATCCTGAATTTTGGCAACAAGGCTACATGAAAGAAACGCTGCAAACTTTAATCCCAAAACTTGTTATGCATTATGAGTTAATTACGCTTTACGCAGAGGTTAACAAAGCTAATACGGCTTCGTGCAAGTTGCTTGAGGGACTAGGGTTTACTAATGACGAAAATATTTGGTTTTGTAGTCTTAAAAATAATTAGTAAAAAGAGAGATACATGTCGTTAAAAATTAATAAAAACTATCTAATTAACCTAGTATTAGCTGTCATTACGTTAAGCTTACTTATTTTAGGCGGCCGCTACTACAATCATTATGTATCGGCTTATACAGACATTACACTTGATTCAAAAATTTTAAATGAATCGCGTAAGGTATTTATTAGGCTACCCGTTAACTACGATACCAATAAAGTTTATTCGTTAATAATAAAAACCGATGGTAACTTTAACCTAGATACGTGGAACGAATCATTAGCGTCATTCTCAAACAAAGCACAGGCTGAGCAAGCTATATTGGTTTCAATCCCTAACTTGTTTTTTACGGCTACTCGAAATCGTGATTTGGTACCTCCTTATGCTCGCCAAGACGTTAATACCCAAGCGCCTGCAACAAACAATATAGAACCCAACGGAGAAGCAGATAAGTTTTTACAGTTTATAGAGTTAGAATTATTACCTTATTTAACTAATCGATTTAAATTAAACAATAACCGTATTTTAAGTGGGTTTTCTGCTGGTGGCAGTTTTGTGCTTTATACGCTTCATACTAAACCGGATTTGTTTAATGGCTATTTTGCGTTTAGTCCTGCTGCTTGGTATGACGATATGACGGTAGTAAACAAAGTTGACTCGTTTTTAAAGGCGTCGAATAAAAGGTTTAAAAAGCCAACGTATTTGTTTTTATCGGTAGGTGAGGAAGAGCATCCGCTTATGTTAGAGGCGTATAGTAATTTAGAGCAAGCATTAAAGGCCAGCCCTAACGAGCACTTAAAGTGGGAATCTATTATTAATCCCAATGCGGAACATAACGATAATCCACGACTTAGTGTTGCAGATGCGTTAGGTGGATATCAAAAGTTTTTAAATAAAAGGCCTTAATATGTTGCTAAACCAAGCATTGTAAACAGCCTAAAATATATATATAAGTTTGCTTTAAGTAAGTTTATGTAAACCCCACCAAGAACACATCATACAATATATGGTAAAAGCGAATCTTAGCAGGTGATTGTATATGAGAAATAATAAGCAAGAGTGAGGTTAGGGCACAGCGCCCTAAGTCACTAGAGCGCGAAAGGGTAATTACTTTCTACAATTGATATCTAAATCCAAATGCGATGCCGTCATCTTCTGACTGCTCCATTTGTGCTTGCTGATCTTTATCATTGCTTTCAAAGTCACTAAAATCTTTACGTGCTTCTATATACGCAATTGTGTCTTCGTCAATTAAATAATGAACACCAATAACAGCAAATTGACGTTTAAATACATCGTTCGGATCGGTATTAAAGTTTGGCTGAATAACGTAATCATCGCCTGCATCAAATACGTTGTAGGCAATAAAAGGGCGAACATCGTTATCAAAGCGGTACGATGCAAATGTTTCTATACCTATTGCGTCTTTAATTAAGCGACCCAGATTATCGGTGTCATGATTTTTGTTTTTATTAATATTAGCTGCAAAATAAAGACCTTTTTGATCGACGCGACCCCACATAATGCCTGCACCATATATTAGGTCTTCAACATTTTGTGTGGTGCCATCACCGTAAGTTAAATCAAACTCGCCTCGGTTTACACCGGCTGTAAGCGTTAACATGTCAGTAGGGGTATAAGTAACCGAAGCACCAAAGGTGTAGTTAAATTCTACTTGTTGGGCAGCTGTATCGCCTGCATTCCAAAGCGTTTCACATTCTTGTTCTGTAATGTCACTAACGTCACAGGTATAAAACTCGCTGTTTTTGAGCTGTGCTTGCAGTGTAAAACTTAAGTCATTGTAGCTACTACGATATTGAATAAGTTTATCGCCTCGGCCCGTACCGTTTACTGCGCCATCGTCTTTATTATAGGTATAAACACCCGCTGCATTACCATCCCATACAAAGCTGTTATTTGTGCCATAAACAACGTCGTACCATGCACCCCATTGCTTACCAATTGTAATTTGGCCGTATTTATCATGCGAAAGGCCGGCATAACCTAAACGGTTATATAAAAATTCATCCTGAATTGATTCAAAGCGATTGTTGTAAATAATATCGCTACTACCTACAGGGTTTACACCCCATTCAACTAGTCCTAGGGCTTTCCAGCCTTGCTTAAGTTTTCGGTCAATTTTAAAATTTATACGTGATGTACCGTTCACGACTTCAGTTTGGTTTTGCGTATTTATTACTCTTACGTCTATAAAACCACCTACACTCATTGAATTGCGCTCGTCCGTGTATATGTTTACTTCAGAGAATACTGAAGGGCTAACCATTATTGCTACTAGCATTGATGTTAGTTTCAATTTCATTGTGTGTTTCCTTGTGTGCGATGTGGTCAATCATAAGTGCAGGGCACACTAGCAAACACCTTTGTTTGTCAAAAGTGAAAAAACATCATCGAAATTTTATACATAATAGGTAGACATTCACATTGAGTTAATTGTGTTTTTAAGTTGTTATGAATGTGTATTTTTATAGTAAATACACAAGTAGTTTGAAAATTTACAACCTTAAAAACATTTAATTATTGTGATGATTTTTCAAGTTAGCTATTAATTATGTTTCTAGTATAAAAACTCTAATTCTTATGTTTTTCAATTAAATAGCATAACCTTACTTAATTTTTAAAAATTTATATGAGCATGGCTTTTAAGCCTTAAATTTAATATTAACCATAAGGTAAATACGAAAATAAAATAAGAAATCTATACTCTTAATCATTAAGTTTTGGTGCTTGGTAAGTTTGATTTGTGATAGAAAAATAGGCCATTTTGGTTTAAACTGCGCGCAATTTAAATACATCCTGTCTCCCTTGGAGGGTAGCGCTATTATTAGTACAGCTAACATCACCATGCAATTTGGTGCTAAACCGTTATTTGAAAATATCTCAGCAAAATTTGGCGAAGGAAACCGTTACGGTTTAATTGGTGCAAATGGTTGTGGTAAATCAACATTTATGAAAATACTCAGTGGTGAACTAGAGCCATCTTCGGGTAACGTAAGCACTGATCCAAATGAGCGTGTTGCTAAACTAAATCAAGACCAGTTTGCTTACGAAGAATACTCTGTAATTGATACTGTGATCATGGGTCACAAAGAGTTATGGGCTATTAAACAAGAACGTGATCGTATTTATTCTTTACCTGAAATGAGTGAAGAAGACGGTATGAAAGTAGCCGATCTCGAAACTGAATTTGCTGAAATGGATGGTTACTCAGCCGAGTCTAAAGCGGGTGAGCTTTTGTTAGGTGTAGGTATTGCTACTGAGCAGCACTATGGTCCTATGTCTGAAATTGCACCGGGTTTTAAACTGCGAGTGTTACTTGCACAGGTTCTGTTTTCTGACCCTGATATTATGCTACTTGATGAGCCTACCAATAACTTGGACATTTACACTATCAAGTGGTTAGAAGATGTATTGAATCAGCGCGATTGTACTATGATCATCATCTCGCATGACCGTCACTTCTTAAACTCTGTGTGTACACACATGGCCGACATAGATTACGGTGAGCTACGCATTTACCCTGGTAATTACGACGAATACATGTTTGCAGCAACGCAAGCACGTGAACGCCTACTAAGTGAAAATGCTAAGAAGAAAAGTCAAATTGCCGAGCTCCAGCAGTTTGTATCACGCTTCTCGGCTAATGCTTCAAAAGCTAAGCAAGCCACATCGCGTGCTAAGCGTATCGATAAAATTCAGTTAGACGAAGTAAAAGCATCATCTCGTCAAACACCGTTTATTCGTTTTGACCAAGAAAAACAGCTGTTCCGTAACGCGCTAGAAATGACAAGTATTAGTCAAGGTTTTGAAGACAATACTTTATTCTCAGGCCTTGAAGGTTTAGTAGAAGTTGGCGAGCGTATTGCCATAATTGGTGAAAACGGCGTAGGTAAAACAACGTTACTTAACACGTTAGCAGGTAAACTTACACCAAAGGCAGGTGAATTTAAGTGGTCTGAAAACGCTAACATTGGCTACTATGCGCAAGACCACGCTGATGAATTCGAAAAAGACATGAATTTGTTTGAGTGGATGGAGCAATGGCAGCAAGAAGGCGACGATGAGCAAGTTGTTCGTAGTTTCTTAGGACGTATGTTGTTTTCACAGAACGATATTAAAAAGTCGGTAAAAGTAATATCAGGTGGTGAGCAAGGCCGTATGTTGTTTGGCAAAATTATGATGCATAAACCAAACATACTTTTAATGGATGAGCCAACCAACCACATGGATATGGAATCGATTGAAGCACTAAACTTAGCGCTTGAAGCATACGAAGGCACTTTACTTTTTGTATCGCATGACCGCCAGTTTGTCTCTTCTGTTGCAACCCGTATATGGGAAATTAAAGACGGTAAAATAATCGACTTTAGAGGTAATTATTCTGAGTACCTAGCAAGTAAAGAAGCGTAATTACGTTGTAATTTTAGATTTACAAAAGGCCATGTTTAACATGGCTTTTTTTGTTTTTGTTGCGTGTTAATTATTTATAAAAAATTAGCCTTTAATCTTCATTTAATACCATTCGAACCTCGCAAATTAAACGTGTTTGGGTATAATACCCGCCTAAAACCGGACATAAGTCCGCTATTTTAAAATACATTACTGAGGAGTATTTATGACTGTTGGCATTATTATGGGTTCTAAGTCAGATTGGCCAACCATGGAACACGCTGCACTGATGCTAGAGCAGTTTGGTATTAAGTACGAAACCAAAGTTGTATCTGCACACCGCACACCTCAATTACTTGCTGATTATGCAAGCTCTGCTGCAGAACGTGGAATTAAAGTTATTATTGCCGGCGCAGGTGGCGCAGCCCATTTACCGGGTATGGCAGCGGCTTTTACATCTGTTCCTGTTTTAGGCGTTCCTGTGAAATCAAAGGCATTAAATGGTGTTGATTCTCTATTGTCAATTTGCCAAATGCCAAAAGGGGTAGCAGTAGGTACCTTAGCAATTGGTGAACCAGGCGCTGCAAACGCAGGCTTATTAGCCGCACAAATTTTAGGGTGCCATAACCCCGATATTTTTGAAAAAATCGAAGCGTTTCGTAAAAATCAAACAGACACAATATTAGCCAACCCAAACCCTGCAGAGTAAAAATGAATATTTTAATTTTAGGTGCAGGACAACTTGCACGTATGATGAGCCTTGCAGGCGCACCGCTTAATTTGAATGTAGTTGCCTACGATGTGGGAACTAAACAAATTAAGCACCCGCTAACGGGTGAGATTTACACAACTACACTTGAACAAGCTATTAGCGACGCTGATTCAATCACGGCAGAATTTGAGCACATTCCTGATGATGTATTAACGCTATGCTGCAACAGTAGTAAGTTTTATCCGGGTAAAGCCGCGATTAAAACGGGTGGCGATAGAGCACTAGAAAAAGCGTTACTTAACAAAACCGGTGTTGAATGCGCGCCTTATCAGTTAATTACAGAAAAAGTACATTTGGAGTTGGCCGCTAAAAACCTGGGTAAGCCACTTGTTATAAAAACCTGCCAAGCAGGGTACGATGGTAAAGGGCAGTGGCGTTTAAAATCTGATGATCAAATTGATGGAATTTGGTCTGAAATGGCTGAGTTTATAGCATCGGGAACACAAGATGCACCGCATACCATTATTGCTGAAAAAATGATCCCGTTTGACCGAGAAGTGTCGATTATTGGCGCACGAGATAAGCACGGTAATGTTGCAATTTATCCATTAACAGAAAACGAGCACACCAACGGTGTGTTAACACTGTCGGTTGCGGGTAAAAATAACCAAAATGTTGAAGCTCAAGCAAACGATGCATTTACAAAAATTGCAAACGAACTTAACTATGTAGGTGTATTGGCCATTGAGTTTTTTGATGTAATGGGCACACTATTAGTTAATGAAATTGCACCGCG
Organism: Pseudoalteromonas sp. 4NS20-0020; assembly: GCF_057554385.1. Taxonomy (NCBI): domain Bacteria; kingdom Pseudomonadati; phylum Pseudomonadota; class Gammaproteobacteria; order Alteromonadales; family Pseudoalteromonadaceae; genus Pseudoalteromonas; species Pseudoalteromonas sp. 4NS20-0020. The sequence continues at coordinate 468,258 of NZ_BAAJMI010000003.1, forward strand.
TGTACATAACTCAGGTCATTGGACTCAGCAAGGTTGCCATTGTTCGCAATTTGAAAATCATATGCGTGCCGTTGCAGGTTTACCACTTGGTAATACTGAGCTTAAACATATTACGGCTATGATCAATGTACTCGGACAAGCAAGTATCCCTGCTGAGGTACTTACATTACCTGATGTGACAAGTCATTGGTACGGTAAAACGGCTAAACCTGGTCGTAAAATGGGTCATATAAATGTATCGGCTCATAATATGAATGACCTGTCAGATAAGTTAAGCCAATTAACTGATTATTTACCAGAACACGATTACCCGGGAATTTTAAAAACGGCAGAAAAACTCATTCTAGGTTAGGGTGTTTTTTTGTATGGCTAAAGCTGTATGGTCTAGTAGGTTATGATTAGGGAAGCCTTATTACTGTTTTGCATATGGATGTTATTTAGGGATTGAGCAGGTCTTAGAAGCAGTTACTGTCCGACTAGTTCAAAACTTAGTGAATACAAACAATGAAATAATAAAAGCCGAGTAAACTCGGCTTTTTTTTGCCTGAAAAAACAAAAACAGGTTACATTATTAAATAATCAAAATTACTTTTTTATAAGTAGGATAATTAAATGAAATTTGATCTAACGTTTGGTGCGTTGCTAACAGCTGCTTCATTGAGTCTCAATGCGTACGCAACCGATACAATTCGTGTTGCAACGTTTAATGTAAGTATGGATGCCACAAATTACACCGCCAAAGGCGAGCCTATTAAAAGTGATGCCTTAGTCAAAGCGCTTACCTCAAACACACAACAGATTAAAAATATTGCAGAAATTATTCAGCGCGTTCGTCCTGATATTATTTTACTGAACGAATTTGATTTTGTTCCTAAAGAGCAAGGTATTGATTACTTTAAAACGCATTACTTAGCCGTAAGCCAAAACAAGCAAAAAGCCATAGATTATCCTTATTCTTATATAGCCCCCGTCAATACTGGCCTTGCGACAGAGTTTGACCTAGATAACGATGGTAAAAAAAGTAAAGTAATGGGTGATGCCCAAGGCTTTGGCTTTTTTGAAGGGCATTATGGTATGGCCATATTATCGAAATACCCAATCGATTTTGACAAAATCAGAACGCTTCAAACCTTTAAATACAAAGATATGCCTAATGCAAAAATGCCGTTGATGCCAAAAACAGGCGAGAATTGGTATAACGCTCAAGAGTGGCAAGCGCTTAGGTTAAGTTCTAAATCGTTTTGGGATGTCCCCGTTGTTATTGATAACAAAGCAGTGCATGTATTGGCGTCTCACCCTACGCCTCCTGTGTTTGACGGCGAAGAAGATAGAAATGGTAAACGTAATCATGACGAAATTAGATTAATTGCCGACTACGTAGCCAATGCAGACTACTTATATGATGATAATGGCACAAAAGGAGGGCTAGGGGCTCAGTCGCGTTTTGTTATTTTAGGGGATTTAAACGCAGCACCAGAAGGTGATAAAGCGCGTTTAGAAACAACAGATCAATTGCTAAAAAATCCATTAATTAATGCACAGTTTGTACCTAAAAGTGCAGGCGCTAAACAGCAATATGAACTTACGCATGCACAACACTTTACTGCCAATTGGCAAGCACGAGTAGACTATGTATTGCCATCAACTTACGGTTTAGATATTAAAGAAGGTGGGGTATTTTGGCCAGTTGAATCAAGCGAACAATATCGCTTAATTAAAGATAGAAGTGCATCAAGCGATCATCGCCTAGTATGGCTAGATTTAGTGATTAAATAATTAAGGCTTAAGTAAACTGAGCTTTACCCTGTTAAATGGCTATTTATCTTAAAAAATTGCATTAACTTTAGTGCTTCTGCTTAAATACCCGTTAATTATAATAACGGTATAGAAGCACTATGATTTTTAATTTTTCTTCATCTAAAACGTTAGTAGCATTAGCTGTTGCCTCAAGCGTAATGCTTGCGGGTTGTAGTGCAACTGCAAACACAGCCTCTACATATAATGCTTTGGAAAAAAACAAAGTTGAAGCGGTGGTTAGTACACCTGCCGATGTTGGTTCAGAAAAAATAACTTTAAAACAAGCAATGGCCGATCCTGATTGGATAGGCAACCAACCACAAAATGCCTTTTGGACTGCTGATTCGGCAACAATTATTTATTCTCAAAAGCAACAAGGTAGCACATTACGTGACTTATTTAGCCAGTCTGTAACGTCACAAACCGCAGAACAAATAGCATTAAATAAACTACATACACTGGGTGCTAGAAACGCGGTTTATTCAAACGACAAAGCTCTGCAAGCCTACGTCTTTAAAGGCAATGTGTTTGTAAAAAATATTAAAACTAACACACTGCGCCAAATAACCCATAGCACAGCTAACGAATCTAATCCGCAGTTTTTAAACGATGGTACTTTGGCTTATCGCCAAGGGAATATGTTTTTTAAAGTTGATTTAGTAACGGGGTTAACACAAGAAATTGCTAACCTAAAACTTGCTGATAAACCAAAAGGAATTAGCGAGCCAAGTTCGTACATTGCAAAAGAGCAGCATAAGCTTATTGAATACATTGCTCTTGAACACAAAAATAAAAAAGACCAACACGCACGTAACGCGCAAATAAACGAACAAAATACTTCTGTAGCAAATACAAGTTACTATTTAGGCAAAGGTAATAAAGTTGATAACGTAGAACTTTCACCCAATGGAGATGCGTTACTAGTTGTCGTAAAAAAACAATCAAGTTGGCGAAGTGACACCGATATAATGCCACATTATGTGACTGACGACGCCACCATAGCACCTAAAAAAGTTCGCCGTCGCATAGCTGATGCAAAAGAAGAAACATCGCAAGTTATATATATTAATTTAAATGATAAAACACAAAACACACTAGCGTTTGATTCGCTGCCAGGTTTTGATGAAGATGTATTAGCAAGTGTAAAACAAGAAAATTATGCGCGATTAGGTAAAACCTACGAATCGAAGAACTCACCACGCGCTATTAATTTGATCACAAATTGGGGATTAGGACAAAGCCCAATAGTTTGGAATAACGATGGTTCGCAAGTTGCTATTATGCTTGAAGCGTGGGACAACAAAGATCGCTGGATTGCGACCGTAGATTTTGAAAACAATAAACTGGTGTCGCAGCATCGTTTACATGACGACGCATGGATCGCTTATGCATTTAATAATTTTGGCTGGTTGAATAACGCAAACACGCTTTATTACCTTTCAGAAGAGTCTGGGTACAGCCAGCTTTATAAAAAACCATTAAACGGTAACGCAGTTGCGTTAACTCAGGGTGAGTTTGAGGTATCAAACCCAACAGTTACAAGCGATGATTCTGCTATTTATTACAAAGCTAATGTTGAACACCCTGGTCTATACGAAATTTTCCGTGTAGATCCACAAACAGCTAAAAGTGAAAAAATTACTGATCTAAATGGCATGACCGACTATACGCTAAGTCCAGATGAAGAAAAATTACTGCTTGTTCATTCAAAAATTACTATGCCTAGCGAGCTATATATTGCGGATGCTAAAGCAAATACAACAGCAACACGTTTAACTAATACAGTATCAAGCGCTTTTTTAGCTAAAAAATTAACTGCACCGAAAATAGTTGCAGTGCCGTCTAGCCATACTGATGCGCCAATATATGCCAAGGTATACTACCCAGCTGATTACGTAGAAGGCGAAGGTGGTAAAACACGTAAAGCAGTTATTTTTAATCACGGTGCAGGTTATTTACAAAACTCACATATGGGTTGGTCTGTGTACTTTAGAGAGTTTATGTTTCATTCATTATTGGCTGATGAAGGTTACGTGGTAATGGATATGGACTACCGTGCATCTAAAGGGTATGGCCGCGACTGGCGTACAGCTATTTATCGTCAAATGGGCACACCAGAAACGCAAGATTTAGCTGATGGTGTTAAATGGATGGCTGAAAATGCTAACGTCGACACGCAAGCAGTGGGGACCTACGGCGGTTCTTATGGCGGCTTTATGACCTTTATGGCATTATTTACTGCACCAGAATTGTTTCAATCAGGTGCAGCACTTCGCCCAGTAACTGATTGGGCTCACTACAATACGGCCTATACGGGCAATATTTTAAACCATCCAGATGTAGATCCCATTGCATACGAGCGTAGCTCACCAATTTACTTTGCAGAGGGTTTAAATAAGCCACTGTTGATCAATGCACCAATGGTAGACGACAACGTATTTTTTCAAGACTCCGTGCGCTTAGTTCAGCGTTTAATTGAGCTTGAAAAAGAAAACTTTGAAACGGCTATCTTTCCAGTTGAACCGCATGGTTTTGTGCAACCGTCAAGTTGGTTAGATGAATACCGCCGCATTTATAAACTATTCAAAGACACTCTTTAAATAAACAATGTAAAACGCCACTTTAGTTAAAGTGGCGTTTTTATTTAACCTTTAGCCCTATTTTTATAATATTTAATAACAAGCTCGATGCCTAACAATGATCCGCCAATAGCGCCAATTAAATGAGCATCTATTGCAACGGTCGAATTAATAAGCTCGCCAATATCCGCACTTGGACCACTCAATTGCTCATATGCTATTTTTACCCACACACCGATGAATAATAAATAGCCCGATTTAAGCCCTTGTGTAATATCTTTTACTGCGCCCCAAATAATAACACCGTGTAACAGCGCGCTTAAACCTGTATAGATATGTATGTCTGGGCAATAAAAATACACGCCTAAACCGCACCAAAGCGCTAAAGTGATCGTATTTAGAAAGTAACGGGTAGGGGTAGTATACTCACCATGTAATAACCAAATTAAAAAAATTCCGCTTATATTTAACCCCAAATGGGCCCAATTTGCGTGTACAAATTGGCTAGTAAAAATACGCCAAAGCTCACCTTTGTTAACTAATGCTCGGTTAAATTCTAGTAAATTATTTAAATCAAATGCAGCAAAAATAGTGCTAAAAAGTATCAATAATAAAGGTGGTAAAATATAACGAGGCTGTATAGGTAAATTAAGCATTTTATTGTATTTTTTTAGTATTAATTTTTGCATATTGTGCCCGTTTAACTTTAAGATGCCAATTACCTATTGTAATTAAGTGTTTTTAATATTTTTTATGCATTTTAAACTTAACTCATTATTTGCTATCGGCTTAGGTGTACTTTCTTTGCCGGTGCTGTCAAAAGAACCCACAAAAGTAGAAGTTCGCGAACCAGAAGCTACCACATCAATTAGTTCTAAGCAGATTGTTATAGGTGACAAATACATGGTTGCCGCGGCAAATCCGTATGCATCTCAAGCGGGACAGCAAATATTAGCAAAAGGCGGCAGTGCAGTTGATGCAGCAATAGCCACTCAACTTGTTTTAACACTTGTTGAGCCTCAGTCATCGGGTATTGGTGGCGGTACATTTATGATGTACTACAACAAAGCAAATAATAAGTTAACCAGCTTTGATGGAAGAGAAACGGCCCCTAAAAATGCGAATGAAAATTTATTTTTAAATAAGCATGGCAAAGCGGTCAAATGGATTGAAGCCGTTGTAGGCGGTCGTTCTGTGGGTGTACCTGGTGTTCTACATGCCTTTGCAAATGCGCATAAGCACTATGGTTTATTACCTTGGGAACAGCTATTTAAACCGGCTATTGAACTTGCTGAACAAGGGTTTGTTGTATCGCCTAGATTACATGGTTTGTTAGCTCGCCAACTAAATCCAGGTGTTATGAGTATGCCAGTGATAAATGAATACTTTTACCCAAATGGTAAACTCATTGAGGCCGGTACCGTTAAAAAAAACCAGCCGCTTGCTGATTTATACAAAGCCATTGCTAATGAAGGCATTGATGCGTTTTATAAAGGTGAAAATGCAAAAAAAATGGTAAGTGCGGTACAAAATTCAAAAATTGCACCCGGTAAATTATCTCAGCAAGACCTTGCACAATACAAAAGCAAAGAACGCGATGCAGTTTGTATAAAATACCGTGTTTATAACGTATGTTCTATGGCACCACCAAGTAGTGGCGGTGTGGCTGTTTTACAAATACTAGGGTTACTAGAGCATACAAATATTTCTGCCTTAAAGCCTAACAGCGAACAAGCAATTCACTACTTCAGCCAAGCGTCGCGTATTGCCTTTGCCGATAGAAATGTATACATGGGTGATCCAGATTTTACTGAGGTACCAACTCAAGCGCTATTAAACAAAAGTTACATTAAATCACGCGCAACACTCATAACCGAAAAAGATCAGCATGCAGTTGCCGGCGACCCCGTTAACTACTTAAGTTATGCACAAGATGATTCGTATGAACTCCCTTCAACATCGCATGTCTCTATTGTTGATAGCTTTGGTAATGCAGTATCAATGACCAGCTCAATAGAAATGGCATTTGGTTCTACAGTTATGGTTAATGGTTATATTTTAAATAATCAGTTAACCGACTTCTCACTTTCTCCACGTAAAAACGGTAAGTTAGTTGCTAATCGTGTAGAGCCAGGAAAACGCCCGCGCAGTTCTATGTCACCGGTTATGGTTTTTAATGAAGATGGTAGCTTACGTTTAGTTGTAGGATCTCCTGGTGGTAGCCGTATTATTGATTACGTCGCTCAAGTAGTTGTTGGCGTTTTAGATTGGAATTTATCGGTGCAAGAAGCTATTAACTTGCCGCGTACTACTAATCGTAATGATTACACCAGCCTTGAAAAAGGCACCATTATTGAATCACTTGCACCCGCACTCACTTCACGTGGTCATAAAGTACGTGTGTTAGACCTAAATTCAGGTTTACATGGTGTTGAAGTGAAAAATAATAAGCTGTATGGCGCAGCCGACCCGCGCCGTGAAGGTGTTGCGTTGTCTGATTTAACTAACAATAACGCCACTTTCAAATTTTAAATTATGTATAATACAAACACGACCTATGTGCGTGTTTGTATTCTCAATGGTCTGACAAGTACTATGTTCATTGCATTTAAATTCTGAGCATTGATAATGACAGATCATAACTTAAGACTCCATTAAAGCCTGGAAATATGACAACAAATACTGATCCTAATTACTTATATATTCATCACTCTGGCCCTGGCCTTATTGAAACGCCATTACTAAACAAGGGCAGTGCGTTTAGTAAAAAAGAGCGCGAAAATTTTAACCTTGCAGGTTTACTTCCTCCACGCTTTGAAACCATCGAAGAGCAAGTTGAACGTTGTTATCAGCAATACTCAAGTTTTACCGACAATTTAAATAAGCACATTTATTTACGTGCCATTCAAGATAACAACGAAACGCTTTACTACCGCTTAGTGCGCGATCATCTTGAAGAAATGATGCCAATTATTTACACCCCTACAGTGGGTGATGCCTGTGAAAAGTTTTCGGATATTTACCGCAGCGCACGTGGCTTGTTTATTTCGTACGAAGACCGTTACCAAATTGACGACATTTTACGTAATGCCACAAAGGGTAAAGTAAAAGTCATTGTTGTGACCGATGGTGAACGTATATTAGGACTAGGCGACCAAGGTATTGGCGGCATGGGTATTCCTATTGGTAAATTGTCATTGTACACCGCGTGTGGTGGCATAAGCCCAGCATATACATTGCCAGTCATGCTTGACGTAGGGACCAATAACGAAAAGCTTTTAAATGATCCTATGTATATGGGCGCGCGCCATAAACGTATAGCCCAAGACGAGTACGACGAGTTTTTAGATCTATTTATTAAAGCGGTAAAACGCCGTTGGCCAAATGTATTGCTTCAATTTGAAGACTTTGCACAACCCAATGCTATGCCGCTTCTTAAGCGCTATCGTGAAGAAATTTGTAGCTTTAACGATGACATTCAAGGTACTGCATCAGTAACAGTTGGCTCTTTATTAGCTGCGTGTCGTGTTAAAGGCTCAACTCTTAGCCAACAAAAAGTTGTATTTGTTGGTGCAGGCTCTGCGGGGTGTGGTATTGCTGAGCAAATTATTAGCCAAATGGTATTTGAAGGTATCTCTGAAGAGCAAGCGCGTAGCCAAGTATTTATGGTTGACCGTTTTGGTCTGTTAACTAATGGCATGGAAGGTCTACGCGACTTCCAACAAGCTTTAGCGCAACCAACAGACGCGCTAAATGATTGGACTTACAGTGGTGAATACGCGTCATTGTTAGATGTAATGCATTGTGCAAAACCAGACATACTTATTGGTGTATCGGGTCAGCCGGGGTTGTTTACAGAGCAAGTTATTCGTGCCATGCATTCAACGTGTGAACAACCTATAATTTTCCCGTTAAGTAACCCGTCTAAACAGGTAGAAGCACACCCAGAAGACGTCATTAAATGGACTGATGGTAAAGCATTAGTTGCAACAGGTAGCCCGTTTGACCCCGTTGAATATAATGGTGAAACTTTCCCAATTCCACAGTGTAACAACAGTTATATTTTCCCTGGTATTGGTTTAGGCGTTATTGCAGCTAAGGCTACACGCATTACAGATGCCATGCTTAGCGTGTCGAGTGAAATGCTTGCTGAGTCTTCACCGAGAGCAAACAGCGGTAAAGGCAGTTTATTACCAGCATTAACAGAAATTGAAACGCTTAGTAAACGCATTGCATTTGCTATTGCTAAAAAAGCGATAGAAGAGGGTGTTGCATTGGAAATTTCTGACGATGCTCTGTGGGCAGCCATTGATAAAAATTATTGGTTACCAAAATACCGTAACTACAAACGTTGCAGCGTTTAAGTGCTATAAGTAATTTTATGTAACCCTGCGTTACAACACATAACAAAAAACAGGCGCTTGCCTGTTTTTTTATGCTTGTTCATTTATTGTTAACCCATTAGGCTCTTTAATAGAGCTAATGCAAATCCGCGATCATACTTAATTAAGCAGATTAGTATAAAACAAAAAGGATTCTATGATGAACACACTAAAACTTTTTCTTGGAAGTGCAATAGCATTAAGCACACTTAGTTTTAATGCCGTTGCCAGCCCAACACCCGATGCACCACACATATATGTGAAAGGGCAAGCGACACTTACCACCATGCCTGATTATGTACAAATGAGTGTGGGTATCACTGAGGTAAATAAAGACCTAATAGCTGCAAAAAACAAAGCCGATATCACTATGGCAAAAGCCATCAAATTAGTAAAAACGTTAGGCGTTAAAGACACTGACATTAACGCAGGGCAAATTAATATACACCGCGATACTCAATACAATCGCCAAACTGGACAGCAAGAATTTATCGGTTTCAAAATTACCCGAACACTAACGGTCAAACTTACTGATATAAGTAAATACCCTACGTTATTACAAAGTTTGGTTAATAACGGCATAAACCAAATTAACAATACCCAATTTTTAGCTAGCAACTATAACGAGCTTCATAAAAAAGCTCAAAAAATGGCAATACAAGATGCTAAAAAAGCGGCTAAAGAATTAAGCGATGACTTTGATGTGTCGTTAAAAGGGTTATATAGCGCATCGTTGAGCCCACTTAATGTTCAAACTCAGCCCTATATGCGTGCAAAAGAAATGGTAATGGCGGATAGTGCACCCGGTAACTATGTACCTGATGCATATCACAGTGGAGAAATTAAGGTAACGGCATCTAGTTACGCTATTTATTACATTGAGTAGATTTATTTTGGTGGTGCTCAAAACGTGCCACCAATTGACTACCTTGTTGCTCATTGATGCGTGTTATGGAATTTAGCATATTACAAATTTCGCGCCTGTCGTACTCGTTAGTCACATTCATGTTTATGTCATCAACAATAGCGAATAAATAATTAAATAAGCTTTCGCGTGCTTTTTCATTATCGTGCGCCACAAATAAAATATTTTTAAATGCTTCTAATACATTTGTCATTACGTAGGCGTCACCTTTTGCATAATGACGAAGCGGCGAAAAGTTATCATGCAGTAACTCATCAAAACTGGTTTCATGTAAATATAAAAGCGGTTTTTTTTCACTGTGCTTAAACGAATAATTTATATCGTTAAGAGATAGGCGCTCAATAAGTAAAATACTCAGCATATCAATTGATTTAACAGCGGTACCTGGATCGTTAATGCCAGGGCTCATTGCTTTTACTGCTATTTCAGATATTTGTGTTAAACCATAGCGGTAGTGGTCGCTAATGTACTCTTCTACATAAAAAATAAAGCAATCTAATATTTTTTCTAAAAGCTCTTCATCGTGGGTTATATCAACATTACATTTTAAAAATGGATAACCTTTTACTGTAAAATATCCTTGGTTAACAGAAATATATAAGTTTATATCGTGCTCTTTTAAAATTGCACACAGTTTATCTGTTTGCACACCCTTATAGTAACCCTCTGTTTTACTGCTTATGGAGTGCCATGTTGAAAAATCAGGAAACTCACTAACAGGGGCCTCTTTTTGTCTTTTAATGATCGCTTTAATTTCTTTTTTAGTCTGGCTAAACAAACCATTGAGGACATTATCGACTTGGATAGCGCGTGAAATAGAATGAATAAAAAATACAAATAACCCTAATGAAATCAAGCCAAAAATTAAAGCAAATAAAACACCTATAGACGGAATTGCAGTGCTGCCACCTTCTAACTTATTAATATTTATAAGCATGATAATAGAGTAAATGATACTGCCTAAGTAAAAGCCGAGCACCATTTGATGAGACTTTCTAGTAATTAAACCGGGCACAACGCGAGGCGATAGACTCGCACTAGCAGAGTTTAAAACCACCATAACCATAGAAAAACTAAATACAGTCAATGAGATAATACTACCTGCAAGCGTACTTAAAATTGTTCGCGCATTTTCTGCGCTATCAACCAAAACCACTGAGATAAAAGACTTCAACTGCTCAACAGGGGCTAAATATTCAACCGACATTGTAATGATGGCAAAAAACAAAAAACCAACAGAAAGCACAGAAGGGTAAAAGCCAATACTGTTTATCATTTCACGATAACTATCGGCCACTTTGCGAGGAACAAACATATAATCCCTATGATTGCGTATAAAATTTGGCTATCACCTTATCATAGTTGAACTTTAAACTTGTGATAAAGCCGTTAATTTATATGTTATTATCTGCACAGCTTAACGCTGCGCATACTTAATGCGTATAAAACAAAAACTAATAGGAACACACTGTGATTATTTCAACATACGCTGCATTGCTCGCTTTTTTTTATATTTATTTAAGCTTTAATGTCATAAAAGTTCGCAGAGCAGAACAAATATCATTAGGTGATAACGGTAATTCAGTTTTACAACGTGCAATTAGAGCACATGCAAACTTTATGGAATATGTACCTTTTGCCGTTATTTTATTATTTTTAGCTGAATACCAAGGTCTAGCCAGTCATTATTGTCACCTTTTAGGTGCATCTTTGTTAATTGGTCGATTTTTTCATAACCTAGGTATAGTAGAAAAAAACTTAAAGTATCGTCAAATAGGGACTGTAGCTACTTTTCTAGTGATGATAATAAGCGCGTTTGTTTTATTACTCACTCGTAATAGCTGATTAAAGTACAGTACATGACTAAAATATTTGTAATAGGCTTACCGAGAACAGGCACAACTAGTGTGTGCCACGCACTACTAGAATTAGGATTACCCACCGCGCACACAGCATACACAAAAGCTAGCTTTGACAATGCAAAAGCTATTGCCGACACCCCCATATTTACTGATTATAAAATGCTTGATAAGCATTACCCAGGATCTAAGTTTATATATTTGGAAAGAGAAATTGATGTTTGGCTGCCATCCATCAGGCAATTACTCACACGTATGCATACTAATTTAACACGGACAGATGGCGGTTTTAATATTCATATAAAACGGTGTTACTTTGATGTTTTTTCTAATTTATCTCTCGTAAACATTAGTAATGATAGTTACTTAGCAGACTGCTACAAGCGTCACCTAAATGCTGTACAGTGTTATTTTGAAAAAAGAGAAGCTGACTTTTTATCGATTGATATTGCAAAGGCGGGGAGTTATCAAAAAGTATGTGATTTTTTAAACATACAAAGTGATAAAACTGATTTTGATAAAATGAATATGGGCGGAAAAGTCACCGCATGGAACGATATTAAACACCCGTTAAAAATAGAGTCGACAGCAAAAGGGCGTATAGATAAACATTTACCTTACACCTCTCAACTGTAATTAACTAAATTAAGCCTTAAGAGCATTGCTTTACTAAAACCTATTGCGAGATTTTTATTTTCAAATACGTTAAAATTCCCGCATTATTTTTTAAGTAGTATTTATTATGTTTGAATTAAAATACCAAACGCCATTTGAATGGACCGAGGCTGTACTTGCCGACTTTAACACCTTTTTGCAAGATCATGCGGCTGCTGAAAAAAAAGCTTCAGGCATGGCTATTTCAATGCTTTCGCATTACCCAGACAAGCGTAAACTTGTAAAAGCAATGACCGATTTAGCCCTTGAAGAGCTTATTCATTTTAAACAAGTACTCAAGCTATTAACTGAACGCGACACAACATTGGGTGATGACCAAAAAGATCCGTACATAAAGCAAATTCGTGCTTTATTTAGGCACGGACGTGATGGCTTTTTAATGGATAGGTTATTAGTTGGTGGTGTAATTGAAGCTCGTGGACACGAACGTTTTTCATTAGTTGCGCAAGCATTACCTGAAGGTAAAGAAAAAGAGTTTTATGTAGCCATTGCTAAATCAGAAGAAAAGCACAAAAACTTATTTGTAGAACTAGCCTACGAATACTTCGACAAAGAAGAAGTAGACGTGCGTTTAGAAGAGTTATTAGTTGCTGAGGCTGAAATTTGTAAAAGTATTCCATTTACAGCGGCACTTCATTAATATTATTTTATTAAATTATAAAACGCAGGCATTTGCCTGCGTTTTTTTATGCCTAGGATTTATTTAAAATGCATAAATAACTATTGGTAGGGTGCTTATTACCTTTTTATTAACCGATTAACTAGAACGAATAAATTAACAATTAGACACAATACTTAAGTGCTAAATATACATGTATGCAATTAACTTGTTGAATATATTTATAAAATTAAATATATCTGTAACATAAACTTGTTAGGTTTTTATCCTCATTTATACAGGATAAAACAACAATGAAATCATTTATAAATATATCACTAACCTTAACAAGCTTATTATTAGCTTCAACTGCCAATGCTGCCAATTGCTTAGAAGGTTGTCCAACAGGATTAAACAACGGTAAAACAATTGAACGTAGTATTTATACTTTAAAAAATAACCGTTACACAAAATTTGCAGACTGGGTAGCATACCAAGTAACGCCCAATACAATGAGCGGGCCATCAAGATCAAGGAGTTGGAAATCAGACCCTGATTTATATTCCCATTATACGCTTGAGCCGAGTGATTATACCGATGCATATGCAACAATTAATACTGACCGTTCCATTGGCATCTTTTAGTAATACAGCCGATTGGCGTTTAACAAATTTGCTTTCTAATATTACACCACAATCTTCAGCATTAAACCAAGGGCCATGGGTTAGGCTTGAAACAGCGGTAAGAAATCATGTTGATGATGGAAATAACTTATACGTAGTTACTGGTCCAATGTACGAATATTACTTTGCAGATTTACCACGAGCAAATGAAAACCATACTATACCAAGTGGTTATTTTAAAATTGTAATGAAGCAATCTGGTAACACCATTAAAGCATCGGCATTTATTATGCAGCAAAGTGCTGGCCGCAGAGATAATTTTTGTAATACCCAAGTAAGTATTGATGAAGTTGAAAGTAGAACTGGCATTAATGTTTTACCTAATTTAACGAGTAATCAGGCACAAACAATAGAATCATCCGTATTTGGTTTAGCAAGTGAGTTAGGCTGTAATTAAAATATCTACATGATTAGCGGTATAAGTTTATGCCGTTAATCATGATTTAAAATAAATAATAGTGAAATAGAGCGTTTTATACGTTAAATAGATAAGCACTTTACCTTACTAAGTAATTAAAATACTATATTTAACATAATATAAATTATAGGTAGTTAAATGTTATTTAATAAGAGCGCATGAATGCACTCTTATTATGTCCAATACTAGACGGTATCGGACATTAGGTCGTTTTGTTCGCTATAAAAATTTTGTAATACACAATGCAATGTTCAAATAACTCAATCAATGCTGAGTAAACGTTCTGCGGTATATTCGTTAGTGATTAAACCACTAATCATATTTGATCTTACAGCGCCTAGTATAGCCAACACTTTTTCTTCACCTGCAGCTATTGCATAAATTTGTTTGTTTTCATTTGTTACTAATGGCGTACTCGCAACGCGTTGGTTTACAGTGCAATCTAGCAATTTACCATTTTTATCGTAAACCCAGCTGATCATTTCGCCAACGGCGCCTAAGTCTTGAAGCTCTTTTAATTCATCAGCGTCAACAAAACCATCTATGTGTAATGGTGACTTTTCACCTAAACTACCAATGCCGACAAAAGTTACGTCTGCATTTTTAGCAAGCTTCAGGTTCGCAGTTATATTATGTTGTGCATGAAGTTGGTTTTTTTCTTCAATACTGCGCGGTAAAACTGGTAATGGCATCGGATAATGTTTTGCATTAGTGTGTTCAGCCATTCTAACTACAACATCGTAAGGCGAAGCCGAACCATCTAACGCCATGTTACCTAACATAGCCACTATTTTATGTTGTGGGCAATCAAGTATTGGTAGTTCATCAACAATAGCACGCAAAACTCTCCCTGTTCCCATTGCTAATACTTTTGGCGTTTCTGATTTCAAATGGCGCTGTATCTCAGCGGCACCAGCTTGTGCAAGTCCAACTGTAGATGATGGTTCAGAAGGATCGCTTGGTACCACTTCACATGATGCTAAACCAAATCGGCTTTTTAATTTTTCTGCTAAATCCATACATTTGGCAATGGGGTGATCGAGTCTTACTTTTATTAGGCCTTGGCTAACTGATAAAGCAACCATTCGCTGCGCTGACTGACGAGATACATTAAGCTTTTTCGCTATTTCGTCTTGAGTTTGGCCGGCGACATAATATAACCACCCCGCTCTTGCTGCATCATCAAGTTTTCTTATTTCTGTGTTCGATAATTTTGCCACTTAAACCTCTGTAATTAAGGAGTAACTTGTGTTTGATATTATTAATGGCTTCAAACTTATGCTTTAAGGCAAATATATCATTTATTTATATAATGCCGAAGCCAATAATGAGCTAATAACCAATACCTTAAAGTTAATTATGACTAAATAAGGTATTGGCTCTATTGCTTTCAAACTTAGTTGCTAGCTTTAATCGTTACCCCATTTTTATCAAACTTGTGTACTTTATTTTCTTGCGCAGTTAAAAATACAGAGTCACCGTATTGGAGCGAGCAATCACCATCAGCTTTTACTGTCACTGTGCTGCCATTTGTAAGTGTTACATGTAAAAAACTCTCAGACCCTAAGTGCTCAATTACCCCTACTTTACCTGACCACGTGCCTGTATCTTGCGATATTATAAAGTGCTCTGGACGAACACCTAAGCTTGACGCTCCATTAGTGTCACCATTTGGAATATCGATAAAGTTCATTTTTGGTGAACCAATAAAACCTGCCACAAATTTATTTACTGGGTGTTGATAAAGTTCCAATGGCGTACCAACTTGCTCGATAATACCGCCATTAAATACAGCAATTCTGTCGGCCATTGTCATTGCTTCAACTTGGTCATGAGTTACATAAATCATTGTAGTGGCTAAACTTTTATGCAGCTCTGAAATTTCAAGACGCATATTTACACGCAATGAAGCATCTAAATTTGATAGTGGCTCATCGAATAAAAATGCAGAGGGTTGTCTAACAATTGCGCGCCCTATTGCTACTCGTTGACGTTGACCACCTGATAGCTGTCCTGGTTTTCGATCTAGATAATCAGTTAAATTAAGAATTTTAGCGGCGTTAGCGATTTTAGTTTCTATTTCTGCAGCGCTTACTTTAGCGCGCTTAAGTGGAAAAGCAATGTTATTGCGAACGCTCATATGTGGGTACAACGCATAAGATTGGAACACCATTGCCAAACCTCTTTTAGCAGGTGGTGTATGTGTTGCATCTTGCCCGTCTATTTCAATATTTCCGCTTGTTGTGTCTTCAAGCCCTGCAATCATGCGTAGTAATGTTGATTTACCACAGCCTGATGGCCCAACAAAAACAATAAATTCACCGTCTTTAATTTCTAAATCTAATGGTTTAATAACGTTTACGTCGTCAAAGTTTTTAGTGACTTGTTTTAGTGTGATGCTGCCCATGTGTGTTCTCCTACTTTACTGCGCCAAAGCTTAAGCCGCGCACTAATTGTTTTTGACTAAACCAACCAAGAATTAAAATTGGCACAATGGCCATGGCAGATGCTGCCGATAATTTGGCGTAAAATAACCCTTCAGGGCTTGAATAACTGGCTATAAATGCAGTTAACGGTGCAGCATTTGCTGCGGTTAATATTAGAGTCCAAAATGCTTCGTTCCAGGCTAAAATTACATTTAACAATAATGTTGAAGCAATGCCAGGTAAGGCTATAGGCAGTAATACATGAAATATTTCTTCGCCAATTGTTGCACCATCCATGCGTGAAGCTTCTAATATTTCACCCGGTATTTCTCTGAAGTAGGTATAAAGCATCCAGATCATAATTGGTAAATTTATAAGGGTCATCACGATAACTAAACCTAGTTTTGTATCGAGTAAACCGAAGTCGCGAAATAATAAGTAAATAGGTATTAGCACCCCTACCGGCGGTAGCATTTTGGTCGAAAGCATCCACATTAGTAAATTTTTTGTTTTTTTACTTTGAACAAAAGCCATTGACCATGCAGCCGGAACAGCGATTAATAAACCTAATAAACTTGACCCTAATGAAATAACAACCGAATTCCAAAAATGCGTAAAGTATGGTGAGCGTGATAATACATCTGAGTAATTTATTAGCGTCCACTCGAATGCAAACAAAGTGGGTGTAGCTGATATAGCCTCAGATTCTGTTTTAAAACTTGTGATCAACGTCCATAAAATAGGGAAGAAAATCATTGAACTGACTGTCCATGCCGCTATGGTATAAATAAGTGTTGAACGTGTGTTATTTTTAATACTCATTTTACCCCTCCAAGTTTTTGCCAATTAAGCGCATTAAAAATATTGCTACTATATTTGCAATGATCACGGCAACTATGCCACCTGCCGAACCACCACCTACATCAAATTGCAGTAATGATTGGGTATAAATTAAATAAGTGATATTTGTTGATGAATAACCTGGTCCACCGCTTGTTGTAACCAATATTTCAGCAAATATAGAGAGTAAAAAGATGGTTTCAATTAATATCACCGCAGTCACAGCCCGAGATAAATGAGGTAAAACAATATAGAAAAACTTACTAAATGGGCCTGCGCCATCTAAATCAGCGGCTTCTAATTGTTCGCGGTCTAGTGATTGAATAGCTGTAAGCAGAATCAGTGCTGCAAATGGTAACCACTGCCAAGACACAATTATAATGATTGAAAATAACGGCATTTGAGCAAAAAAGTCTATTGGCTCAAAACCTAACCAAATTGCAAAGTGAGCAAACAAACCATTTACAGGGTTCATAAGCATGTTTTTCCACACTAAGGCTGAAACCGTTGGCATAACAAAAAATGGCGCAAGTACCATTATACGAACGTAATTACGTCCCCATATTGCTTGGTCTAATAAAATAGCCAAACCTATACCACCACAAATGGTAATGAGCAACACGCCAGTAACTAAATAAAGCGTGTTAAAAAAAGATTCAAAAAACGCCGGATCAGTTAAAAAAAACTCATAGTTTAAAAAACCTACAAATTCTTTATCTCCAGGAACCAATAAATTGTAATCAATGAATGAAAAATACAATGTCATACACAGCGGAACAATCATCCAAGCGAGTAACAATGTTACGCTAGGAAGAAGCATGAACCGAGCAAGCGTACGCGAGTTAGTTGTTGCCATAACGGTGACCTTAAAAAAGCCAATTCTATTTACTCACTATTAAGTGAAAATCAGAAACCCTTAATAATATGTAAAATCATAAATAGAACTGACATAAAATACAGGGCAAGTTGAGAGCTTGCCCACCTATAATTGATACTACTTAGGGTAACGCGCTTTACGCATGGCTCTTTCAACTAAACGTTGAGATGAGCTTAACGCTTGTTTAACGGTCATTTGCCCAGTTAAAGCGGCTGAAAATTGTTGCCCTACTGCTGTTCCTATCCCTTGAAACTCCGGAATAGCAACAAACTGAATACCAACATAAGGAACAGGTTTTACGGTTGGGTTTTTAGGATCTGCGGTTTCGATTGAATCTAATGTTATTTGAGCAAAAGGCGCTGCTTCCATATACTGAGAGTTACTGTATAAAGATTTACGAGTACCCGGTGGCACTTTTGCCCAGCCTTTTTTATCGGCTACAAGTTGAGTATATTCTTTAGATGTTGCCCAGCTGATAAATTTCATTGCAGCATCTTGTTTTTTACTGCTTGAAGGAATGGCTAGTGTCCACGACCACAACCAATTACCACGTTTACCTAGCCCGTTGTCAGGTGCGAGTGCAAAACCAACTTTATCGGCTACTTCAGAATCTGTTTTGTTTGTAACAAATGCGCCAGCTACTGTTGCATCAATCCATATACCACACTTACCGGTTTGAAATAATGCTAGATTTTCGTTAAAGCCATTAGCTGACGAACCCGCAGGACCTGATTCATTCATAACATCAACATAGTACTGAAGAGTTTTTTCCCATTCAGGTGTATTAAACTGAGGCTTCCAGTTTTCGTCAAACCAACGTGCACCGAATGAGTTAGCCATTGATGTAATAAGTGCAATATTTTCTCCCCAACCGGCTTTACCACGCAAACACATACCATAAACGCCATCCTCTTTACTGGTCATTGCTTTTGCTGCTTTTCTAATAAAGTCCCAAGACGGTGCTTTAGGCATGGTTAACCCAGCTTTTGTCATTAAATCAGTACGGTACATAACCATTGAGCTTTCGCCATAAAAAGGAGCGGCGTATAGCTTATCGTTAACGGTAAGGCCGCTTCGAATAGCGGGTAGTAAATCATCTAAATCGTAATTTTTGCCAAGGTTATCTAACTCTGTTAACCAGTTCTGTTTGCCCCAAATTGGTACTTCATAAGTACCGATGGTCATAACATCATACTGACCGCCTTTTGTGGCCACGTCTGTTGTTACACGCTGGCGTAAAATATTTTCTTCAAGTGTTACCCACTTCAAATCTATATCAGGGTTTTGACTGGTGAATTCATTACTTAGTTCTTTCATGGTGATCATGTCACCATTATTAACAGTAGCAATTGTAATTGTTTCTTTTGCGTAAGCGTTGCTCATTGCCATGATGCCACAGGCAAGCATTAATAATTTATTTTTCATTTTAAATACCTTATCTCTAACATTAAAAGGTGCACTTGTACTTAATAAAAGTGAATTAAAATAGCTTTAATTACGTGAATATTAAGTACTAAGTTGCTGAATATAAGTTAAAATTTAACTGAAATCTCAGATGTGAACCCGTCAAAACCAGCGCCTATTTGGCCTGCAGAGTTAACGCCTTCTTCTTGATTTACATATTCCACTTTTAATAACGTTTTATCGTTAAACCAGTAGCCCGCAGCAACTTGAATACGCTCTACTGTATTGTCTGTTTGCTCAATTAAATCAGATGTATTTTCTGCTTCTGAATAACGAGCTGCTACATATAACTGTTTAGGGATAAGGTATTGTTGTGCTTCAAAAACAAAATATTCTACTGATGTATCACCTTTGATCACACTGTTTGAATCGTACGTTGTGCCATTAGCGTCGGCTACTCCATCGGTACCAAAGTATGTAATTCCTGCAACTGCATTGCCCGCAGCATCTGCAAATGTGTAATCATCTGATGATTTACCAACCATGAACACTAAACTTGTTTCGTCAGATGGTTGGTATGCTAGATTTAGTTGTATGATTGACTGCTCAAGTCCGGGCATTGCACCTACGTGCGTGTCACGTTCATTTGATGGTGAGGCAGAAAAGTTATAGTTTTCACCATCGCCAAAACGATAGTTTGTTGTAGTTACTCCGTCTAAACTAGCTACACCATTTTCAAAGTTTAACTGGTCGCCTTGATTGGCCTTGAAAAGATTTAAACCCGCTTTGAAACCGCCTTCAAATTCTAATGTGCCTTGTAAACGGTAATTGTAACCACGGTCTTCTTGGAATGCTTCGCCAAAGCTTGAGGTTGTTATATGGCCAGCCACATTGTATGAGCGAAGAAAACCGCTGTCGTAAGTTTTTGTGTAACTAAGTTGCGCGCCGTTTTCAGCTGTAGCGTAATCAGTTATCCCGTTACCAATTAATGCATTACCTTGGTTATCTGCTCCATCTTGGAATCCTTTGAATTGAAACGGTGATGCACCAATGTTACCAAGCCTAAGGGTCAGATTCTCATCTTCTTTAGGTGTTCCATAAAGGCCAAATAAATCAAACTCAACACCGGCAAAGTCATTATGAAATGAAAAATCGCGGTCGCCGCCACCAAAATCATTTGGTTCTTCAGCTATATCAATATCAGCTGTAATAAATTCGTTAATATGAAATTTAAGCTGTAAATTTGCTCTTACACGGCCAAATCCAGATTCTTGTTCTTCATCTTCAGGACGAAATGCCCCCTCTTTTGCTTGAATAGTCTGGAAATTTTGCATTAATAAAAAGTCGACATCAACGCGGTCTAAGTAGTCAGAAACATCAGCTTGAGCAGACATAGAGGTAGCCATTGCTGCGGTTAATAGTGAGATTGCGAATTTTGTATTTTTATTTTTTAACATAATAAGCTCTTCGTGTTGTGTAGTGTTTAGTGTGAGTGTGTAGAAAAGCATTATGAGCATTGGATATGGGTTTATATTAAAATCCACCAATGAGCATAAGCTCAACTGCTGAGCATAATCACAGAATGATTTTAATAGGTCAACGATTTTTTATTACAAAACATTTACAAAATTAGAATTGTTAATTTAAAAGTTTTAATATCAATGACTTGTAAATTTATTGGGTGTGGTTGAAAAAACGAGTGTGCGGGTGTTTATAAAATTGATAACTTTTAAATTAATTAAAAAGTATAGAATTGAGTGTTGTTTTGATATTTTTTAAGCAGAATGCAAAATCAACAAAAGTATGGTTGTATTGTGATTTTTTAAGCAACGTTCTTGAGGTTATTAAGGTCATAGCTTAATATTAATGTACTTAAGAAGTATTAAAAGAAGTAACTTACATATGGAATTTGTTCGCCCTTTAGAGCCTATCCTCATCATTGACGATGTTAAAGAAATCCGTGATTACCTAAACCAAATATTAACCGAACTGGGTTATGAAGATATTTTAGAAAGCACGGATTTTAGCTCTGCCAAGCCAGTTATTGATAAAAAATGCCCTAGTGTGATTTTTTTAGATGTAGACTTACCCGACTCTGATGGGACTGATATTTTAGAATTTATTAATATAACCTACCCAAACGCACATGTAGTTATGTGCTCAGGTCATAACAGCTTAGAAAATGTTCAGAATACTTGGGAGCTTGGAGCTAAAGGGTTTATAGCAAAACCTTTTAATGCAAAAAAAGTTGATACCGTAATGAAACGTCTCGAACACATAGAATAATAAAAGGTTAGCATGCAAAGCTCCGTTAAAGCGATTATTGAAGACTTATCAGATGTTATTTTTGGAAAACAAAAACAGATAAAATTAGCACTAACCTGCTTGTTTAGCGAAGGACACTTACTAATTGAAGACTTGCCCGGCATGGGAAAAACCACGCTTTCTCATGGTTTAGCGGCAGTACTTGGCTTATCTTACCAACGAATTCAATTTACAAGTGACTTACTACCTGCCGATATACTCGGTACAAATGTATTTAATAGTAACGATCACAGCTTTACGTTTCATAAAGGCCCTATTTTTAGTCAAGTTGTATTAGCTGACGAAATAAACCGTACAGGGCCAAAAACACAAAGTGCATTACTTGAAGCGATGGAAGAACAACAAATCACTGTTGATGGCAAAAAGTATAGCCTTCCAGATCCATTTTT
Organism: Pseudoalteromonas sp. 4NS20-0020; assembly: GCF_057554385.1. Classification (NCBI taxonomy): domain Bacteria; kingdom Pseudomonadati; phylum Pseudomonadota; class Gammaproteobacteria; order Alteromonadales; family Pseudoalteromonadaceae; genus Pseudoalteromonas; species Pseudoalteromonas sp. 4NS20-0020. Next base: position 490,435 of record NZ_BAAJMI010000003.1, read on the forward strand.
TGTTATTGCTACGCAAAATCCTTTATACCAATCGGGTACTTATCCGTTACCGGAATCTCAGTTAGATCGATTTTTAATGCGTATAAGCCTTGGTTTTCCTCAAAAAGAAGCTGAAAAACGTTTAATTTTAAATATGCAAAAACGCGACTACAGCCAACTTCCTAAACGGATAGATAAGCAGCAATTAAAACAAATTCAGGCACAAATTAGTGAAGTTACACTTAGTACTCCCGTTGTTGATTACATTATAGAGCTTGTTAATTATACAAGAAGCAGCAATGCGTTTGCGTCTTCATTATCACCTCGAGCAAGCATTGCGTTAGCTAAGGCTTCTAAATCATGGGCTTATATTGATGGACGCGATTATGTAATTCCTGAAGATATACAAGCAGTTTTTAAAAGTGTGTGCCAGCACCGCTTAGGTTTGCATAATGAATCGGGTGAAGCTCAAGTGAATGACATTTTAAATGCTGTGCCGGTTCCGGTGTAGCTTTTATGCCATCTAAAAAATCAAAACGCCCCAGCATATTTGCATCTTTAAAACGTACTGTTTTTGATAAATTTTTAAAACATAAACACCAAAAAAATTCAATTACGTTAGAGCACAACACAATCTATGTTTTGCCATCATCCCTTGGGTGGTATTTTATTTTTGTGGCTATTTTAAACTTTGTAATGGGTATAAATTATCAAAATAATTTAATTTTGATCATGTCGTATCTGATGTTCGTGGTCATTGTATTAGCAGTTTTTATGGGCTACAGCAATGCGAAAGGCTTAACAGTAACTTTTGATAAAGTATTACCGAGTTTTTCTCCACAACAACCCATTTTAAAATTGAACTTACATAGTAATTCAATCTGCCAATCGCTTTCTATTACCTATAACAATGATTTAAAAGCAAGTACACATCATGATGAAATTTCAAATAAATCGATTAGTAGCAGTTTACCGCTTCCGTATGAAACACGAGGTTGCTACAAATTAGAACGAATAAAAATAGCCAGTAACTATCCTTTTGGTTTGGTATCTGTATGGAGCTATTTACAAGTACAAACTAAAACTTTTGTTTACCCTGCTCACGAATACGTATTAAGCGATGCACACATTTCTTCACAAGATGAAAATACACAAAATGGAATGACAAAAAAGTCGGGAACTGAAGAATTCGACAATCTATTAATACATCAACCCGAAATGGGCTTAAGCAGAATATCGTGGAAACACTTCGCTAAAACAAAGCAATTATTAGTCAAAGACTTTGTAGATTTTAAAGCGACTGATGCTTTGTTTGATTTTAATTTAATGAGTGGAGCTACAGAGCAACGCCTTAGTCAGTTGTGTTATTTAGTGTGTGAAGCCACTGAGCACAACACCCCTTTCATGTTAAAACTGCCAAGCAAATTAATCAGTATTAATACCGGACAAGCCCATAAGCAACACTGTTTAGAATGCTTAAGTTCATTTGCAGGTGAAAAGCAATGATTGAACTTGAAAATGAAAAAGTTATTAACTTCTCTTTGTGTTTTATTTACGCCTGTTTAGTTCTATTTTTTACAGCACACCTGCCACTCCCATTTATTAGTGTATTAGCTGGCTTATGCCTATGGAATGCAGTTATTACATCCAAAAATACCGCAAAGCCTAATGCATGGCTTGCAAACATACTTGCCGCTGGTGCTTTGGGTTTAATGATATTTACAATAGGAATGTCCGATACTGTAATATTGTTTGTGGCCATGCTGTTGTTATCAAGCTTATTTAAACTTTTACAAGCTAAAAATAAAAAGCATTATCAGGTAATTACAACCCTTACTTTTTTTTCATTGTCGTCGGTGTACTTATTTAGCCAAACTATATTTACCACTGCAGTTGTTAGCTTTTTATATGTAATAAATTTTTCAGTAATGGGTTTATTAGAATCTAAACACAACTTAAAAATAAGCGCTAAACAAAGTTCAAAGTTATTATTAATGGCGTTACCACTGGCTGTTTTTTTACTGTTGTTTTTACCAAAAATGCCTGCGTTTTGGCAGTTACCCGGACCAAAACTGGCTAAAACTGGGCTTTCTGAGCAAGTAGATCCGTTTAATATTGCTAAATTGTCTAACTCAGATGAACTAGTATTTAGAGCTACTTTTAATAATCCCCCGCCTGCAACGCCTTACTATTGGCGTGCAATTATTCATGATGAATTTAATGGCAATGCATGGCTTACGTCTGATTTTTTAAAATACAATAACCAACAAACAAACCAAAACGTAATAACCGAACAAAGCATACTTATTGCAAACTATTCAGTAATTGCAGAACCTGCAACGCAAAAATGGCTTTATGGCTTAACTTATTCAACCAGCAACAGTAAAAATGTAAGCGCTAATGCGCTTGGATTATTAAGGAGAAACAGTTACCAAGCAAAAAGCCTGCAATATAATGTGGCAAGTTATCAATTTTCAGTAGATTCACTTAACGAATTTGAAAGAAATAGGTATACATCTCTAAATTTAAAGCAAAATATTAAAACTAATAAGTTTGCTTTACAGTTAAAAGAACAAGTCACCAATGAGCGGGCTTTTTATAACGCATTACTAGCGTACTTTGTAGAGCAAAACTTTACCTATACATTAACGCCGACCCCAATGAGTGGCGATAATACACTAGACCAATTTTTATTTGATAATAAACGTGGCTTTTGCGGACATTATGCCAGTGCCGCTGCTTATATTTTTAGGGTTGCGGGCATACCTGCACGTATAGTCAGTGGTTATTTAGGTGGTGAATATAATAGTGACAATAACACGCTTACTGTTCGCCAATACGACGCCCATGCTTGGGTTGAAGTATATTTACAAAATACCGGCTGGACTATTTTTGATGCCACTGCTGTTGTTGCTCCCGAGCGGTTAAATGGATCGCTTTCCCAAAACCAAGAGCTAAACGAAGAATTTAAAAATAATTTAGATTTCGGCTTAGTTAGCTTAAGTAACTTTGCAGCAATAAACTGGTTAAGGCTTGAACTAGAGCAACTAGATTATCAATGGTCTAGTTGGGTGCTTGGCTTTGATCAAGAAAAACAAAATGATTTTTTAAAATCCATATTTGGTAATAAAAAAAGTTGGCTGGTGCCTTTAGTTGTATTAATGACAGCAGGGTTAAGTTTTGTAATTTACTTTGTCTATTTAAACTGGCCAAAAGCAAAACCAGTTAAACTCCCTCCTATAGTTAAAGCCTATAATGAAGTTTTTGATTGGGGAAATAAAAACAAAATTACATCGGCCGACTCTCTTAGTCCGTCACAACAACTTGATCATATGGCAAAGCAAAGACCTAACGCGTCTAAGGAGCTAATAGAATTTAAACAATTATTCGAAAACAGCCGTTATGCTAACAAACCGTTTACCAAAGAGCGCAAAACCAAAGCTAAAGATCTGATAAAATTAATTAAAAGTTCAAAATAGAGAAAACTATGAATGCTGTTGTTGTTGGCGTGATTTTAATGCTTGCGCTTACCTTGGTTCGTGTCAATGTTATTGTAGCTATGACATTGTCTGCTTTAGTTGCTGGGTTAACTGCTGGTTTAGGAATAAAAGAAAGTTTAGATGCATTTAATTCGGGTTTGTCAGCGGGCGCTGAAATCGCCTTAAGTTATGCAATGCTTGGCGCATTCGCAGTTGCAATATCAAAGTCTGGTTTAACCCGCATATTAGCAGATAAATTGTTAGCTAAAGTAGATGCTAGAGGGCAAGGCAGCCAAACATTACTTAGTTATTTTATTTTAATGATTATATTAGCGTGCGCTATCTCATCACAAAACTTGGTGCCCGTGCACATAGCGTTCATCCCAATTTTGATCCCGCCTTTGTTGGTTGTATTTAATAAATTAAAACTCGATCGACGTGCCATCGCGTGTATTTTAACATTTGGTTTAGCCTCGTCCTACATGGTACTCCCCTATGGTTTTGGTGGGATTTACTTATATTCAATTTTACATAAAAATCTTGTAGATAACGGCCTTCAAATTGTAAATACCAGTGTACCCGTAGCAATGATTATCCCTGCGTTAGGAATGTTTATTGGCCTACTCATTGCTGTATTTTTTACTTATAAAAAACAACGTACTTATAAATCGATCACAGTTACTAACAAGAGCAACCATGAACCTATAAAAAACCAAAAAAAAGTCATGTTAGTTGGCTCTTTTGCAGTTATTATCTCGTTAATTGCACAAAATATAAGTGGCTCAATGATACTTGGCGGCTTAGTAGGCGTTATGATTTTTAGCCTATTTGGTATTGTTAAATGGGAAGAAAATGGAGACGTATTTAGTAAAGGCGTTGCCATGATGGCCATGATTGGTTTTATCATGATATCGGCGCAAGGTTTTGCATCAGTTATGCAAGCGACGGGTGATATACAAAGCTTGGTCAACAGCGGTGCAAGTTTGTTTGATGGAAATAAGCCTATAGCAGCGGCGGTAATTTTATTAGTTGGTTTACTTATCACCATGGGAATTGGAAGCTCTTTTTCAACGGTACCAATTATTGCGACCTTATTTGTTCCTTTATGCCTAGAGCTTGGTTTTTCAGTAATGGCAACAGCTGCTTTAGTCGGTACTGCGGGCGCTCTAGGCGATGCGGGCTCCCCTGCTTCAGACTCAACACTTGGGCCAACATCTGGTTTAAACGCAGATGGTCAGCACGACCATATTTGGGATTCGGTAGTCCCAACCTTTATACACTTTAATATTCCACTATTACTATTTGGCTGGATTGCAGCAATGGTACTTTGAGTATCCTAAAACCTTCAATTTAAGAGGCTTATTATGTAATAAGCCTCTTATTCCCTGTTTAACCTTCTTTCACATATAATTTTGTTGCTAAGATTATGTATAAAACAAATGTAGTATGATGTGTTCTTTTGCACCTAAAATATAAGCACCTATTCTGGTGCTTATATTTTTATATTAATTTTACTTAAACCCGTTAATCATTTTGGCGCAAACAACAGGTGTTGGCCTATGATTATCATCTACAGCAACAAATGTAAAACTACCGCTTATAGCCGAGTGTTTATCATCTTTGTGCATTGTTTCAAGTAGTATATCAACATCTACTTTTAAGCTAGTGTTACCAACATGCACAACTTTAGCTATTAGTTCAGCAAATGTACCTGCAGGTATTGCTTCTTTAAAGTCTACTCTATCAGACGAAATAGTTACCAAGGGCTTACGGCAAAAACGCGTTGCAGCAATAAATGCAACCTCGTCCATCCATGCTAATGCATCGCCACCAAATAGTGTATTGTGATGATTGGTACGCCCTGGGAATACCGTTTTTGTAACTGATGTAGTTGAATCTTTTATACGCTGAGCAATAATTGCATCGCGATTTACGTCTGTCATAGTCTCTACTTTTTGTTGGCTAACGTATCTTGCATTAATAAGCCTGGATCAAGGCGTTCGCCTTTCCAGTTAAAGCGCCAATCTAAATGCGGGCCTGTAACTCGGCCGGTTGCACCAATTTCAGCAACTTTAGTACCTTGTTTAACTTTATCACCCACGTTTACATCTAACTTACTTAAATGTATGTAAGTAGAGGTAATACCATGGCCATGATCTAAAATAAGTGTTCCGCCAGAATAATATAAATCGGGTTCTGCAAAAACAACAGTGCCACCAATTGGTGCGTACACCGGCGAACCAGTTTTGTTAGCTATATCTAAACCAAAATGCGCGCGACGTGGTTCACCATTAAAGTAACGCTGGCTGCCATACACACCCGAAATTCGCCCTTGTGCAGGTTTTAATACTGGGTCTAAAAAGTAAGTAAGGTCTGAATTAACAGCACGGGCATTTCTTACCGCAACCGCTTCTCTGCTTATACGTTCACTTACAGATTTAGGCGGAGAAACGTATTTTTTTGCAACACCCGTTATTTTGTCAATGTTGTAATCACGCTTGGTAATAATAAGATTCTGGGTATGCTTTTTGCCATTCGTATCAATCCAGCTAAGTGTATGATTTGCTTTTGCGTCACGGCCAAAACCAAATACAAAATCACCATTTTTTGAAAGTTTTAACGGTGTGTCGTTTAAACTAACAGACTGCACATCACTAAGCTTACCTGTTACTAAGCCCCCTTGAGTAAGGTGCCCTTTTAGCTCAACAGCTAACGAATTTACACTAAATGTTGCTAAAACCAACGCTGATAAAAGTGACTTAAGCATAACTAATTGCTCCTTTGCCTACCCCTTCATACGCGGTTATTTTAACATTTTGTTCAGGGTGCTTGGCTTTAACTTGCCCTGCAATATACCCCGCAATACATTCAACGGTTGTGTCTATCGGTAAAATATCACAGCGCGTTTCACTAATGGCCATTTCGAAATAACCTTGAGCTGATGTATAAGCAAAACAAACATCATTATCTCTTGCGCTAATATGCTTTAAGTTTTGCGGTTCTATTTGGTCTTCACTTGTTGCTAGGTATATATCTTCCCACTGCATTGCCCATTCTTTTTGTAAGCGTGGCATGGAAATACCGTCTAGGCTTATACCTATTTGAGAACGATGACCATGAATAATGCGCTGACAATTACCATCATGTTTTTTAAGACCATGACTATAATGATAATAAAAGCTTTGGCTATGTTCTGGTTTTAACGATAACTCTATTTTTTCTATGTTTGAAGGCAACTTAGGCAAAATAGTATCAACTAAAAATGCAGTTACCGACTCCACATTAATTTCATCGGCATCAATCATACAATAGGCTTGATGCGGTGCACTCATTGCCAAGTGGTGGTTGTCGCCAAAAGTGCAATCAAGTGTTTTGTGCTCATCAAATTCAGTCACTGAACCATTTATGCTATTAGGAATAGCTAAACGGTGATCAATACATTCATCAATAATACCTTTAATTTGTTTTTTAACTAATCCAAAGTCTAACACCATAGACTCGTCGTTAAGTTTACCGTGCAAAGTTAAATCAACAATCCAGCTCTCGCCAACGGCGCCGCGTTTGTTACATAAGTAAGAAAAATCTATCACAGTAAGTGAGTTAACAAAAAGGATCATAAACTTCCTTTAGACTAGTTATAAGACAGCGTTAATTATAATGATTTTTGATTGTAATTGCGCGGTTTTATAAAGCAAAAACCTAACGCATTGTTTGATTGATGATTTAATACTCAATATAGTAGGTATTTAACTGCTCCGAGTTGTTTAGCGTACAAGTGTACGCTAAAGTACGGGCAATTTCTAAGCGAAGATAAAGAGTTATGGAACCTAAAAACAGCTATACAAAAGAAGAATTGATCCTATGTGGTCAAGGTGAAATGTTTGGTGAAGGCAACTGTCGTTTACCTAGCGATAACATGTTAATGATGGACCGCATTACCTCTATAAATGCTGATGGTGGAAGCCACGGTAAAGGTGAAATAATTGCTGAGCTTGATATTGACCCGACCCTTTGGTTTTTTGATTGTCACTTTAAAGGTGACCCTGTTATGCCAGGGTGTTTAGGCCTTGATGCAATGTGGCAACTAGTGGGTTTTTATCTTGGTTGGTCAGGTGGTCCTGGTCTTGGCCGCGCTTTAGGTGTAGGTGAAGTTAAATTTACAGGCCAAATACTTCCAACGTCTAAAAAAGTAACCTACCGCCTTGAAATGAAACGCGTAATTAAACGTAAACTCTTCATGGGTGTTGCAGATGGCACTGTTGAAGTAGACGGCCGCGTAATATATGAAGCCAAAGATTTAAAAGTAGGTTTATTTCAAGACACCACGTCTTTTTAATAGATTTACAATATAAATACAAAAAGGCCTCCAATTTGGAGGCCTTTTTGCTTAAATTTGGGTAATAATTAGGTTTTATACATATTTCGATTTTCAATTGCCTCTCGCCATCCACCTAACCACTCTGACTTTGGATCTATCTGTTGATAAGGGCATAGCTCTTTAGAACGACCTGCTAAACCTGCTTTGAAACCTTGAGAATGAGCTCTTTCTAAACGATCTCTTTTCTGTCTCTTCATCGGTATTATCCTCACCTTTTTTAATTATATATTTTGTAGCATAAGTGAAATCTACAATTAATGAATAGTTAATAAAAATGTAAAGTTCAAATAACAAAAACAATTAAATTGTTTGACATTAACTAAGCTGCTGATGCAAAAATGAATTAACATTTAAAGAATCAACCTGGTCATACCACTACAATAAACAACTTAAGCATCTATCTAAAATCATTAATTACTAAGTCGCACAATTTGTGTATCAACCATAATTATTGACTAATAAAAATAACTGAAGTTCAAACAAAAATGTAATTCATAAAATATTTTTAAACAGATGAATTTAGTACTTGCACATTAAAAGCCGATCGGTCTAATATGTAGCTATGAACAAAAATAATACAGTAACTCCACGACGTGGCCGTCCTCCTAAAATAGCCAGAGATAACGCCGATACAAAAGCGTTACTTATACGTACGGGTTTAGAAACGTTAACAGAGTTTGGCTTTAGTGCCACAGGACTCGATACAATATTAAAAAAAGCCTCAGTACCCAAAGGCTCTTTTTACCATTACTTTAAAAGCAAAGAAGCCTATGGCATTGCGTTGGTTGACGCCTACGACAGTTACTTTATTGCAAAGCTAAACCATTACCTTGATCAACAAAATATTCCCCCACTGGAACGCATAGTAAACTTTACACAAAGTGCCATTAAAGGCATGAGTAAGTTCGATTATAAACGCGGTTGCTTAGTCGGTAATTTAAACCAAGAATTAAATCACTTGAGCGACGAATTTAAAAATCGCTTAATGCAAAGCTACACAGCTTGGCAAAAACAAATTGAAAACTGTTTAAATCAAGCTAAACAGCAAGGCACTATTTCTAAAACTGTAAATACACAATTAATGAGCGAGTACTTTTGGATTGGTTGGGAAGGCGCAGTAATGCGAGCAAAACTTACCAAGTCAAGTACACCCCTAACGTTATACACTGAAATGTTTTTGCGTGCATTACTTACATAATGCACTTTTATTTACCAATTAAAAGACGATCGGTCTAAAAGGATATGATATGAATAACCCAATTAAAGCCATTGTTATTAATAAAGAAGACAATAATTACAGCGCTTCTTTAGCGCAGCTTAACGAAAATGATTTACCTGACGAAAATACCACAATAAATGTGTTGTACAGCACATTAAACTATAAAGACGGTCTAGCCATTACAGGTAAAGGCCCGGTAGTGAGAACCTTTCCGATGGTGCCCGGTATAGATTTAGTAGGCACTGTAACAACCTCCACCAGCGATGAATTTAAAAATGGCGATCATGTTATTTTAAATGGTTTTGGTGTTGGCGAAAAACATTGGGGCGGCCTTGCACAAAAAGCAGCGCTAAATAGTGACTGGTTAATTCCCCTACCCGCTGCTATCAGTCCAAAACAAGCAATGCAAATTGGGACTGCCGGTTATACCGCTATGTTGAGCGTTATAGCACTCGAAAAACAAGGGGTTAAACCTGACGATGGTGAAATTTTAGTTACAGGTGCAAACGGTGGTGTTGGCAGTTTCGCTATTTATCTATTAAGTCAGCTCGGCTATAACGTAACCGCCGCCACAGGACGAGTAGATCAAAGCGAATACTTAAAAGAACTTGGTGCATCTCAAATAATTAACAGAGATGAGTTATCAAACCCGGGGAAGCCACTTCAAAAAGAACGTTTTGCTGCAGCTATAGATTCTGTTGGCAGCCATACGCTTGCAAATATTTGTGCGTCGCTTAAATACGGTGGTGTAGTCACTGCGTGTGGTTTAGCCCAGGGCATGGATTTACCCGCATCAGTTGCGCCCTTTATTTTACGAGGTGTTTCACTTATTGGAATCGATAGTGTTATGCGACCAAAAGCAGACAGAATTGAAGCATGGGAAAGGTTAGCTACATTAGTAAAAGCTGACTATTTAGATAAAATTTCAACAGAAATTACACTCGAACAAGTAATTGAAAACGCCGAGCAACTCATGGAAGGTAAAATTCGTGGCCGCGTTGTAGTTAATTGCCAAGGTTAATTAAATTATAAGCCACATAGTTATATGTGGCTTAAAAGTTTAACTAAGCACCGAATACAGCTAATTTTTCAGCTAATTCTGTTTTAGTAATCAAACCCATTTCTTCTTGTTTTTTAAGCTTGCGAATGTTGTCAAAGTTATCTAGTTTTAAACGTGCTTTAGCTAACTTTTCTTCCATTTCTTCTTTAGATAAAACATCAAGTTTTACTGCTTTTTCTAACTTCTCTTTTTCTTGATCATATTCTTTTTGAAAAATTGCTTTTTCTTGAATTATTATTTGATCTTTTATTTTCTTCTCGATTTCAATAGCTTCATCTTCAAGTTCAATCTTTTTCTCTAAAAGAGGTTCTATTCTTGATAAAGGCTCTTGTAAAGCTACTTCGATATTTTCACCTTGGTTAGCTAAAAGGTTCTGAACATATTTTTTACCAATATCTTTGTAACCAATATTAAGCTGACCTTCGATTGAAGTGATTTCTGAACGAATAGCTGAAAGTTTTGCGTTTTCTTTTGCAGAAGTAGCAATATCACTACTTAGTTTTGATGTAGAGTCACTAATATTTGTGCCAATAGTGCTTGCTTGAGTTTTGATCTTATTAAAAAGTCCCATTTCGTAATATTCCTTAATCTTAAATCCTGTAAAGTGGCATCGTGCCGTATTTTATAAAGCTCTTTAATATTACCGATTATTTAAACACGTGTAAATTTTATCTTTCAATTCATTGTATGTGTAGATTTTAGAGTATCAAAACTTATAGATAAAATTTATAATACACTTTGTATTTTAATAACGAGGCAACACCTATGAGCAACCAAGAACTTTTCAGTAATAATCCACTGCAAGGCGTAAAATTAGAACAAGTGGTTGAAGAGCTGGTTGAGCAATACGGGTGGGAACTCCTGCATGCTTACTTGCAGCTTAATTGTTTTAAAAATAATCCAGATATTAAATCTGCTGTAAAATTTTTACGTAAAACCCAATGGGCACAAGAAAAGGTAGAAAATTTTTACCTATACCGCCTTAAAAACTTGCCTAAACCAGATGATGTTCAGTATGAGTTACCGCCGCGTGATCGTGTTATACCGGCCGATCATAAACCAGGTGAACCTTGTGAACTAAGCTTTAGTGACGCAAAACGCATTCAAGCTAAAAAAGCCACTAAACAACGTGCTCGAGAACGCAAGCAACGGTCTAATCCAAGTAACCCTTGGGGTAATTAAGAGTGAGTTTATAAAGCCAATTTTTATTGGCTTTTTTTATGCCTTGTTGTAACTAGTTCTTAGCGTTGCAGCACTATAACTATGTAAACCGAATAAGTTAGCTTATTTAAACCTATGTTGCCGTTGTGCCTAGGAACTAGTACCCGCGCTTTTTCCAAAAATCTACTTCTGTTTGTTGCGCTTCTAATGCAACATTAAATGTTTTATCTGCAATTATTTTATTATTAAGCGTTAAAGTCATTCGCCATGGGCCTAGCTTATTGCCAATAGGCTCCCACAATGTATCGCCAAGATAAAAGTGCCAATCGTTATCTTTAACGTATTCAACGCCTTCAAAAGGCGGCATAACATCCCCCTCTTCGTTAGGTATGTCTGGGTGGTAAATACAAAAATGCAGTTTTTCACCTTTTGCTTTTTTGATATTTACTATCAGCCCAAATTCTACGTCTATTTCAGCAATCACATCAGTAGTGAATTGCTCAATTTGTGGAAGAGCCTTGCTGTTACTATCCCAAGTTGAATAAATACCATAACTCTGGAGCGTAACGCTGGGTTTTAACTTTGCCATTTATCCAACCTGTACTTACTTATATACCAAAATTTTATAATAAACCGTTGGTTTAGTCTTATATAAAAGTTTACTTACATAATTTTCATTTATATTTGCACATTGCTTGCACAATTACAGAATAATATTTTGATCTCTTTATCAGTGAGTTCAAAGTTATGAGTACATCCCTAATAAATAATATTTCTAAAAATTCAGTCGCACAATTTAAACTAATTGTGTGCTTTACTGCAATCTCATCACTTGTAGCATGCGGTGGTTCTGAGCAAAGCACTTCAATAAGCGACGTAATAACTGATAGCACAACAGTTGACGGTTCAAATACTGATGCAAATGGTTCTACACACAATGTTTTATGTGAGTACGCTTACAACGAATACAACAACGCTGACTCTGTACAAACAACAAGCTCAGCTGACTGGACATGCACAGGCACAACGCGTGACATCATTGCTAATGGAATTCCTGACCACGACGTAGGCACTTTTCCTAATCCGGCTAACCCCAATACCATCGCAGAACAATCAGTAAATGAAAGCTTTACATTAACACCGGTTCAATCATCATCCGCTACAATGATGGGCGGCCCTCGCGGTATAACAGGGCTTGTTTTAAATGGCGTTAAAATCGATGCCGGCACAGGTGGTAGCTGTGATGACTCAGGTGAAAATTGCGACCTAGGTGATAATAGCGGCAACTGGAATATAGAAGCTTTAAGCCAAACTACATTTAGTTTTGGCACAGATGCTAACAATGCCCATGTGCAACCAGATGGGACGTATCATTACCATGGAATGCCAGAAGGGTTTATAACAATGCAAGGCGGTAATGAAACAACCATGACACTAATCGGCTGGGCTGCAGATGGCTTTCCTATTTATGCACGTTATGGTTACTTAGATTCAACCGACGCCACTTCTGAACTCGTTGCAATGACAGGAAGTTACCAACACGTTACCACAGTCAGTACAAACAGACCTTCTACCGACATATACCCATTAGGAACATTTGCACAAGACTGGGAATACGTTGCAGGTTCAGGCGATTTAGATGAATGCAATGGCCGTATTGGCGTAACACCGGAATTTCCAGATGGTATTTATCACTACTATGCAACTGACACTTACCCGTTTTTTCAGCGTTGTGTAAAAGGAGAGCTTTAAGTTATGCGCCTTTCAAAATTAATACATAACATTGGGGTAATTATTATCGCTTTTTGTATATCTCAAAAAACACATGCTCACTTAATAGTTGCACAACATGGCACCCTTAATGTGGTTAAAGAGCATGTGTTTGTTGTGCTGTCGCTTCCTGCGTCGTCATTATTAGGCGTTGACGAAAACAACGATGGGTCACTTTCACTCACTGAATTTAATAAATATCGTAATCACATTAGTAAACAAGTTAAAAAGCACGTGTATTTGTCTGATCAGCAATATCGCTTTTCGATTGAAGGGCTGTTATTACATCCAGAAGTGGCGCACAGCGATAACAATACATTTGTTGATCAAATTACCATTACCGGCAGATTCACACCTCTAATGACAAACAATATAAAATTCAATATTAATTTATTTGCCAATAACCGTAGTAAACAAACTTATAAAATTACCGCTACCAATAAACAGCAACAGCTTATTCATCAATTTGAGCTAGAGCCATTGTCTCCGCATAGTGAGTTATTTTAATGTATTAGGCTGATTTACCAAGCCATATAAAACCCATTACAAAAGCTGACACGTTATACGCATTTTGGGTTTTTAGGAAAGAATTGCTCAGCTTGTTGTGCACACAAATCAAACTCTCGTGTATTTTTATAGGGTAGCTTCATAAAGCCCGCAACGCCCACATCGGTAATGTTTACAGCATATTGCATTAGTTTATTTAACAAACGTTTAAATTCAGCCTCTTTTGTCGAGTCGAGTAGCCTGTAGTAGTGGTGAATTTTCATTCTGTCGGGCAAGGCTTCAAAAATAATACAACCGGTATGGTGTATTTGGTTTAGCTCAAATACACATTTAATAACTTTTTTAGGAAGTTGTAATTGCTCATCGGGATCTTTACCATCTTCAAAGTATGAATGTGGCCGGGTTATTTCGTTAGCTTTAACGCTCACAACTTCATAATCTAGCTCAGGAAGACTATCAAACTTAAATGCACCGGTGCCATCTCGCTCTAATTGAATGGTTTTACGTGCATCAAATAAACAACATTTAAATAGCCCTTTTTGGTTAATTGCTTGGGCTAACATCACTGTATTGTTTATTGAATCTGTAAATGCTTTGCCTAGTGACTCATCGTGCATTATTAATGACGACTCAATAAACAACGATTCATCTTTCCAATGAAAACTAAGCCCTCCTACGGCTGGGTATTTCGCAAGCCGGCTTATGGAGGCCAAAAATGCTTTTTCGGTGTCACCAGTATCAAATAAAAATTCTTTGTAGTATCGGTCTAACTGGGCATCATTTACATCTAGTAACTGTTGGTTATGGTCGGCTTGGCGTAAAAACTGTTTACGCGAGCTATAAACTACGGTATCTGGCGTTTCATCGGTACCGTACCAAAACGGGATAGCGGCTTTTTGCTGTGTTAATTTAAGATCGGGTAAATACGCTTTTGCCATTGTTGGTATATTACGTATAAAGTAATCGCCTGCAGCATCACGTACTGTTTTACTTTTACTGAGCATGCCATCTATAACGTTAGCGAGCTCTTTAGGTAGCCCTAAAGAAATTGCAGGAATAGCCTGCGCACCAAATCGGCAAGACTGTGCAGACGCTAAAGCATATAAAGTTGCTGCAACACCTTGCTCATCAAACCGCGGGGATGATTGCTCACCCGACATTTGCGCTTCGCCTATAAAGTACACATCTCCCATACGCGCATTGGTTGTGCTTAAATCTCCCGACATTAAATCCATAAAGTTACTGGCTACGGGCTCACCGTTACTGTGTAATTGGGCATATACCGAACTCCCCCAATCAACTAAAGATAAAGCGTCTGTTTGCGCATCCCACACCAAGTTTGAAGGTTTTATATCTCCATGCACAATTGGTTGAGCACTTAACCCATTTTTGTGGTTACTTAAATCAAGTAACACATTACGTAATTTAACGGCTAATGCCATTATTTTAGCCGCGCTAAATCGCCCCTCTTTAAGCGACACTTTTTCAAGGTCTTCTCCTATGGCGCGCGCCATCATTAAAATGCCCTGCTTTTTAATGCGCTCAAACGCATAAAATTTAGGCACCAGCGGATTATTTATTTGTGAAAGCATATACGCTTCGTCTTCAAGACGGTCACGTACACTTTGAGCAAGCGTAATCCGTGAAAACTTAAACACCCAAGGCAAGCCTTTGTCGTCTTCACCTGCAAATACAAACCCAAATGCACCTGAGCCAATCATTTCTACATTTTTATAACCAAGCAAAGTAAGTTGTTTAATACAAATATTAAGCCACTGGCGATGTTTTTTAGCATCACGATGCGACAGCAAATATACGGATTGCTCTTCGTTAATGTAAAAATTTCGAATTTCTTTGGCTTTCAATACAGGCTCTCTAATTATGTGATTAATGGTAAGTTTTAACACTCTGATTATTAGTTTTATATAACGACATTACAATAGCACCAATATAGTTTTCAAACTTAAGCCTTATTTGAATAATAAAACACTCAATGTTGCATCCAAAAGGTTTACTTAGTCGTTTTAATTTAAACAGCACTGAATAGTAAACATAATAAATAGGACTTTAAGGATGAAAACATTAGCAATTTTAACTATCGGCACATTATATAGCGGTTATGTACATGCCAATATAGAAAAGCTCACTGTATATGGGCACCGTGATGGTTTAATTGGCGAATCAATCAGTGCCTCTAGCGGCATTATTGGCCAAGGTGAAATTGAGCAGCGCCCAATGTTAAGAAGTGCTGAAATGTTAGAGCTCATACCCGGGATGGCGGTTACTCAACACAGTGGCTCAGGTAAAGCAAACCAATACTTTATTAGAGGGTTTAACTTAGACCATGGGACCGACTTTGCCACAAGTATCGATGGTATGCCTATCAACATGCGTAGCCACGGACACGGCCAAGGTTACACCGATCTAAACTTTATAATTCCCGAATCTATTTCTACCATTAACTATCAAAAGGGTTCATATAGCGCAAGCCAAGGTGATTTTTCAAGTGCTGGTAGTGCACAGTTTAAACTGGTTGATAATGTTAAGCACCAGCAAATAGAACTAAGTATTGGTGAAGATAACTATAAACGCGCGGTAGTACTTGGCTCAACTAACCTTAAAAAAGGCAAACTTATTGCGGCTGCTGAGTGGCAAGGCTACAACGGCCCTTGGGATGACATAAACGAAGACGTAAATAAAAAAAATGCCCTACTACGCTATGTTGGTAAAGCATTTAATGGTGACCTATCAATAAGCGGAATGGCATACGACAACACATGGAACTCAGCCGATCAAATTCCACAGCGTGCTGTTTCGCAAAATTTAATAACACAATTAGGCTCGCTCGACACCACCCTTGGCGGCAGCTCTAGCCGTTATAGTTTATCGGGTAATTGGCAAGGGGAGCATTTGAAAGCCAGCGCTTTTGTAATAAATTACGATTTAAACCTATATTCTAATTTCAGTTATTTTTTAAATGACCCAATTAATGGCGATCAGTTTAATCAGCAAGATAGCCGCAATATTTATGGCACCACTTTAAGTTATCAGTTTGAAACTAAAACATCAGGCATAAACATGCAACACACTGCAGGGCTTGATCTTAAACACGACGATATAGATAACGTTGGGCTTTATAACACTAAAGCCAGAGAGCAGCTAAGCACTGTAAGGCAAGATGCACTCAAGCAAACGAGTTATTCAAGCTTTTGGGAGTCTAAACTTTTATTTACCCAAAAACTAGAAGCAACAGCAGGTGTAAGATACGACTATTTTGATACAAATGTAACCAGTATTACCGCCGTAAACTCAGGTAAAGCAAGTGATGATTTAATCAGTTTTAAAGCAAGCTTAAATTATCGCTTTACTCAATTGCTAGCTGCCTATGCAAATTGGGGGCAATCTTTTCACTCTAACGATGCGCGCGGCTCCACAATAAATATCGATCCAGTAACAGGTGATCAAGCCGAACGAGTCGATCTATTAGTAAAAAGTGAAGGCGCTGAAATTGGATTACGATTTGCTGATGAAAAAAAATATAATATGTCAGCTGCGCTTTGGTGGTTAAAACTCGACTCAGAACTATTGTTTGTCGGAGATGCTGGTAATACAGAGCCAAGTGATGCGTCTAAGCGGTATGGGTTAGAAATGAGTGCCTATTACTGGATTAACGAGCAATTTAATATTGATTTAGAAGCCTCGTTTACACATTCTCGCTTAGATATAAATGACAATAACAATTACATAGAAGGCGCTGTACCCGTTGTAGCAAGTACAGGTTTAAATTGGCACTTAAGTAAACAATGGCAATCATCGATCAGGGTACGCCATATTGGTAAACGCACATTAACAGACGACGGTGATAAGCGCTCAAACCCGCTAACGGTAGTTAATAGCTCTGTGAGCTATAAGCAAACCCATTGGAAAGTAGACTTTGAATTACTTAACTTGTTTAACAGTACCGACCACGATATAGATTACTATTATGCATCGCGTTTAGCTGGTGAGCCCGCACAAGGCGTTGAAGATAATCATTTTCACCCTATTGAGCCAAGAACTGCACGCCTAACACTTAGTTTATTGTTTTAGTATTTATTAACGCAACAGCTATGCTGTATATAAATGCAGTATAGCTGTAAATTGGTACTTATTTGCTCAATTTCACCTAACCGGTTTCTCTACTCTTTGATGACCCAAACAGTACAAATACATATAATTTAAATTACAATAACTTAATTAGTAGCTGTTTTAGGCGCATTTCGCTGCGCGGGGTTTGTTTTAAAGCTTGCAATCATATTATGAGGGTTTTTACATTCAGCCTGTATTTTAGCGGCCTCAGCCCACCATATTAATTGATTAAATGTACGAGAAAAATAGTTAAACCACGAGGTCTGATCATCATCAGTAGCAAACTCTCCAAGCTCGTTAAACACATCCTGTGCCTTTGGAACATGAATCATCGACGATACTGGTAAACACCCAAGTTCTGATAAAAAAGTGCGCATACTAATTGCGGCACGAACCCCACCCCACTGCCCAGCAGAATAAGAAACAATCGCACTGGGTTTATACGAAAACAGTGAACTACCAAAATGATTGAGAAGATCAGCTAATGCAGGGCTCATAGAGTGATTATATTCAGGGCTGATCATTATGTAGCCATCAGCAGATTTAATTTTATCGGCCAAATTGTTAAGTTTAGTGGGGGCATTGTGCTGTTTATATGCAAAGTGAGGTTTAAATACAGCGTCGTTTGGGTAATCTAACGCATCAATTATTTCAAATTCATGTTCACTAAAGTGTGACTGCAAACACAATAAACATGCTTTACTAACTCTACTTCCAAGACGTACTGGTTTAGGGGGGGAGCTCTCACGCACAGTGCCTAAAAACAATAAAAACTTCATAATATAACTCCATGTAAACATTTTGTTTTACATTAAGCCTAGTATCACCGACATGCAAATAAATTTATAACGTATTTTTTATGCCGTTATACGTCGCTCTTAATTGCCGTTTCAGCTTATCGCACTTAACTAAGTACTCAAAAATAGGTAAAAAACAGTTTTAAGTTAATCTTAGGTGAACGATGAAACACATAATTAAGGCCTCTCTCTTAACACTGGCGCTAAGCGCTAGTTTAAATACACACGCAGCACAGTTTTCGTTTTCTTCTAAAGTAGACAACGATGCACACACATTAATTGTGTTTTATAGCCAAGATGGAAAAAACAACCAATTTAAAAACCTCGACAAACAATTTAATGGACAGCTGCAACGTATAATTGATGTTGAAAACTTTGAAGGTAAATACGCCAAAACAACACAGCTGATTGCCCCACTTAATAGTAACTACAAACGTATATTAGTTGTCGGAACTGGTAAACAGAACGAGTTAAATAAAGCACGCATTGCTAAATTAGGCGGAAACGTGCACGCTCAATTAGTTAAATATAAAGCAGATACCGCCAATGTATTATTTGACGATGTAACGGGTGTTGATGCAAACCATTTACTAGCTGCAAACTTTGCGCATGGCGCAAACCTGCGTGACCATCGCTTTGAAAAATACAAACAAACACCTAGCACGCAAACAGTGACTTACTCGTTTGATGTCGATAGCACAAAAAAGACGAAAGCGACGTATAAACAGCTAGAAAGTATTCAGGCCGGTGTATTTTTAGCACGCGATCTTACCTCTGAAGTAGCCACTGAAATGACGCCAGTTGATTTTGCAAATGCTGCAAAAGAGCTTGAATCGTTAGGCGTGACCATTACAGTTTTAAAGCCTGAACAACTTAAAGAGCTTGGTATGGGCGCATTAGAAGCCGTTGGCCGCGGTAGCGATCAGGGTGCTCGCTTAGTCGTTGCACATTATAAAGGCTCTAACGACGATCCCGTTGCATTAGTAGGTAAAGGTATAACATTCGACTCGGGCGGTTATAGTATTAAAACAGGTGCATCTATCGCGCGTATGAAATCAGACATGGCAGGCGCTGCAGCTGTACTCGGTACGGTTAAAGCAATGGCTATGGCCAAAGCCGACAAAAACGTTGTAGCTGTAATGGGCATGGCGGCAAATATGGTTTCGCAATTTGCAGTAGCGCCTGGCGATGTTGTTCGAACAGCTGAAGGCTTAAGTGTTGAAATACTCAACACCGACGCCGAAGGCCGTTTAGTTTTAAGTGATGCAATGTGGTATGCACGTAAGCACTTCAACCCAAGCATAATGATTGATGTGGCTACACTTACTGGTTCAAAAATTCGTGCCGTTGGTAACGAGTATGCGGCAGTTTTCTCAAAAGACGACACACTCGTAAATCAGCTAACACTTGCTGGCGAGCAGGTAAACGAAAACCTATGGCGTTTACCATTAGGTTATAAAGATATGCTTAAATCAGACATTGCCGACATAACAAACGTAGGGTCTGGCGGACCTGGCGCAACCACTGCAGCAACGTTTTTAGAGCATTTTGCGGGTGAAACCCGTTGGGTTCATATTGATATTGCAGGTAATGCGTTAGTTAAAAAAGGAAAAGGTGAACTATCACCTGGCGGCACAGGCTATGGTGTACGCTTGTTAAGCGAATGGCTATTAGCTAACTAATTTTATTTTACGCCAAAAGCCCACGCTTTTGGCGTTTACTCCACTAATTAAATAAAAAGTGACTCGCTGTTACACCAATAATAATGCCTACCACTAGTACAGCAACCGTATAAAACACCCCTTTACTCTCACCAGTATGGCTTACTTCTTGAGGTAGCTGTGCATTGGTGTCTATTTTAGACTCTGTATGTGGCGTATCATTATGTTTATCCAAGCAAGCCTGTTTGGGATCATCAATCGTTGCATCTAGATTTATTATTTCATTATGAATGGGTGTTTCAGTGACTGAGCTCTGAATATCATGGGTGTTAATTTGGTCTGCGTCGCTGGTGTTATTTTGAAATGCAGGTTTATCACTCAAAGGGGCTTGTATTAACTCCTCAGTTACTTCGTCATATTCAAACTGCATCACCACTTGGTTTGAGCTAACCTGTTCACCTTCATTTATATTTATCTTGGTGACAACTCCGTTAGCCATGGCAACAATTTCAAGAACAACTTTATCAGTTTCCACATCAAGTAATGTGTCATCTTTTTTTACGTGTTGCCCCTCAGTCACATATATTTTTGTAGCCAAAGCAGACATTGTTGGTTCGGGTATATGAGGTATTAAAACATCACTGTTCATCGTTCTTCCTTGCTTAATAAATGTAATAAATTTACTAATACAGCCTATCAAGCCCTTTGATAGTTAACAATAATTTTTTAATACGTACAGTCCCTATTTATTTATTTATGCTTAAGCACATTTTTGTGCAACTTGTTTTAATGCGTCACCGTAAATTTAGTTAAACCAATTAACTGGCCTGATTCAGTCATAACCTTAACTTGCCATTTTCCTGCCGCGTTTTGTGGAAAATTTACTTTGTGTGTCCATGCTCTATAACCACTTTTACGCCCACCGCTGATATTAAGCGCTATTTTATCTACCTGCTTTTTATTGTGTGTCCATACATGAAATATCTTTTCGTTTAACCCTCGCGGTGCTTTTACCGCTGTCCATGTATAAAGCCCTTTTGCGTGTAACGAGCGTTCATTTAACGAGTTAATATTTCCTATCGGTTTTTTACTTTGCTCATTTACCTCATGCGCTAATGTAATGCTTGTTAGGTGCAGCGCGGCAGGTGGGACAAAGCTTTTTAATTGCCATATGCCTACACTCAAAATGAATAAAATTATTGCTAAAATAGGTAAACGCCACCATGGCGCATTAGGCATTAAATTAGTAAGACTAGGTAATGTTAATACAACGGCTATAACTAGTGCAGCAGCTAAACTTTGGCTGGTTGTTAAGCTAAACAAAATAGGCAATGTAACAAGTAAAACTACAAACAAAGCAAAGTTATGAAACACCGTAAATAGCGTTCTATTTTTAGCTAATTTTTTGTAATAGAAGGGATCAATAACCGATGCAACCGCACACAAAATAATAAGTGATGTAAATACTGCTTGAGGATGGTCCCACTGGGTAACAACTAAAAAAAATGGCAGCGCAAAAAACAAACTCTCTTGCTGAATCATTTGTAGAGCAAAGCGTGTTACATTAGGTGAAACACTCACACCAAATCTTTCTTCAACTTTATCACGAAGCCAATTATCTACAATTAACCACAACCAGCTTATAAGTAAAACTAAAGCAACAACTTGCGCAAACGACTCCTTCCTATCAACAAGTACGTAGCTTGCAATACCAGAGCAAAACGCTAAAACAGCCAATAAGCCCGGTCGTTTTTGCATTGCATTAATAAATTGAGTAATCAACGATTTTATTTTGTTCATTTGTTCGCTTTGTAAGTACCAAATGCACTTTATTATTATGAAGTTAGTTATAACAGATTAGCTAAACAAAAATGAACAGAACATAGATAGCCCAATAATATTTTTAATATTGAGAAACTAAATAAGAGCGCGGGACTATTTTGGTAAATTGTTTATGTGGCTCAATTACAAATTATGCAAATAAAATCTATTGTACACTCACAAAACCAACGCAGTTTATAAGGACGGTATTAGTAACAAATATTCAGGATTAATATAAAGCGTTTTAACTAAGGCCTTTGAGAAATTAAACGGTAAATGTTGTTCAAACAAAGGCCCAACTAAAAAAACCACGTTATTGATTAGTGGTAGAGCTTTTTTTAAATTGAGATAAACCCCAAAATAGTATGCCAGTGCCAGCACATGAAAGAAAAAAGAATAACCCCAAACCTAAAGGGGAACCCCAGTTTAAAATATGATATAAAAATTCCATACCCTTGCCTTCAAAAATTGAATTTAGCAAACATTAACCCAATAATTATAAAAATACTAACTAAAGCTTTTAAAGCTAAAAGAGCAACATTTGGTTCTTTGCAACTAACGCAATCAAATAGTTTAATTTAAAAAACGCAACGTTTAAGGATGTACCAGCTAAATATCAGTCACCAAACATTAAAGGCAAATTTAAAGGTCGGCTCCGTTCATTTTATTATTTCTAGTATTTTGGCAAACGCATTCGCGATACCGTATTATCAGCCAAAACATAATGGTGAAATAAAGCCGCAGCCGCATGTAAACCTATTACGTAATAACCCACTTCCCCTGCGATTTCATGTATCTCTTTAATACTTTTAGCAAGTTCAAAGTTTTGAGAGGCCAACGCAGGCAACTCTAAACCAAAAAACGGGATGGGTTTACCTGCTAAACTCAAAATTAACCAACCAGCTATAGGCATAGCAAACATAAACACATACAGCGCAATATGAACAAATGTAGCTAATTTATTTTGCCACTTTGCAGGCTCAGGTTGTATGGCAGGTGCTGCACCACCCACCAGACTCGCAACTAACCTCACACTAACTAAAGCTAGCACAGATAAACCCAACATAAAGTGCCACATTTTAAAGGCATCACGGGTTTCAGTGCCTTTATCAAATAATTCACGTAGTTCTATACTGCCGTAAACAGTGACAATTAAAATAAACATAAGCCAGTGTAAGGCCATAGAGAGTGTATTGTAATGAGTCGTTGTGTTTTTAAAATTCATAATAACTCCTAAAAAACGAATTAAAGTTAAAAGCTCACTTATGCGTATGAGTATATGTTTACAGGCTAACCTTTAATCATTTTCTTTTTGATGATCTGAAACATAGAATGAGTTACAAACTAATGAGTTACTAAGTCAAATTAATGGTTTAATGATTCTGGAATTTAAGTATTAGTTACAATAACTGAGCAAACTTAAAATAAACTTAAAATAAACTTAAATACTAGGCATAAAAAAACAGCAACCTAAAGTTACTGTTTTAAAAAATCAACGTGTGTTTAAAAGTAATAAACCGCTAAAATTGAATGAGTTTCTGAGTCTTCAGTCTTTGTTTGCTAACCAATACTCGTACAGTTCGCTCTTTGATGTCTGAAGTCAAGATTTGACCCCTTTGGTTCATATGTTCCCTTTAAATATAACGCCCTGTTAATGGGCAAAATATAGTTGGCTAAAATAAGCGACGAAGGAGCAAATACCAACTGTATTTTTTCCTTGTTAAACAGCTTGTTATGTGTAAATTACTTCTGTTCTTCTAAATGTTTTTTTACGTAATATTGTTCATTCTTTTTATATGCAGCCCACAAGGCATAAAAAACAATTGCCGAAACTAGTAAACCTTTAACGTTTAAATAATACGAGCCAAAAAATCCTGCTACTGAAAAGCCAAAATCGGGTATTAACGCAAAGCTAACAACAAACAAAAAGCCAGCAGTTAATACTGCACTAAATACACCAGTAAATATAACTTTGAAACTTTTCTTAACTTCGACTTCGCTCAAAACATACCTTTACACATAACGCCCTAAAAATGGGCAAAATTGTTGGCTAAAATGTTGAGGAACGAAAACAGCCACTGTTTTTTGTGATCTTCACCCGATAAAGTGGACACCGTCCACGTTTCAATTAACTGCCGATTCAAACTCGGCAGGTGATTTATATCCTAAACTCGAATGCAATCGCTGTCTATTGTAAAAGTAATTTAGGTAAACCTTTAATTTTGATAATAGTTTACCGCTACTCTCAAATTTATTTCCTCGAATTAAGTCTGCTTTAAGCGAATGAAAGAACGACTCGACTTCTGCGTTGTCAGTACAACACCCAGGCCTATTCATACTGGCTTTGATGTTTTTGCTAGCCAAATACTTTTGTACAACGTGAGCACGGTATTCTGCACCTCGGTCAGTGTGAAATAATACACTTTCTGTTGGCTGTCGTTTTTTTATCGCAAGCCTTAGCGCCTTTAACGTAAGCTCCGTTGTTTTGTTTTTACCAAACGCCCAGCCGATTACTCGACGTGAATATAAGTCGATAACCACTGCAAGGTAATGCCAACGAGCCCCGACTTTTAAATACGTAATATCGCCAGACCACTGTTGGTTGATTGCTGTGGCCTTTTCACTATCTTTGCGTTTATTTTCTATCTCTTTATAAAAGAACTTAACCTTCGCCGGTTTACTGTAAGTCTTAAGCGCCCTAGCTCTTAAACCGTTTTCTCGCATTAAGCGGGCAACACGTTTTTGGCTTGTGTTTACACCTTCTTTTTTTAGCGCATGAAATACGCGTGGGCTACCATAGGTTTGATGATTGACATTGAAGACGTGTTTTATCTTCAGCAACAAATTAGCATCTGACAGCGCTCTAGCTAACACTGTACGCTCACGCCAAGCATAGAACCCACTACGCGACACATTAAGCCAAGAACACAAGTATTTGACGCCTAAGGCTTGTCCGAACTTTTGGATGAATCCAAATCGTTCTGATGTACTTCCGCCAGATACCGTTGCCACTTTTTTAGCAGGTCATTCTCCTGCTTGAGACGCTCATTTTCTTTCTTAAGCTTTTGAATGTTATCCAGCTCTTTTTTTGTTGGGAGTTTACTCATTGTTTTGTTGTTGCTTTGATGGCGCGGCGTGTTTTTAAACTTACCTTCTCGATACTCTTTTCGCCAACGACTAAGCATTAACGGATGAATATCCAGCGCCTCGGCAACGTCCTTTGACATGACATCGTCTCGTAAGCTTAGTTCGACTGCTTTGATTTTGAAATTAACGGGGTAAAACCAAGTCTTTCTAGGTTGGGTATATCTAGGCATGTTAGCCTCCTCAAAGTGATGAGGAGGTGTCCACTAAAACGGGTGAGGAGCATTGTCCTTTTGAATGACTTGTTATATTCACGAGAACATCTTGTCGATGCTTTCACGATCGTAATCAAGTATCAAATTATTATGACTTTTATACAGACCATTTAACGATTCTTTGTTATTCGAAACTATATCCATACCGCGATCATCATAGAGGTTTAATACTAGCTGCTTTGTTCTATTTATGAAGTAACACTCACCATTACACTGAGGCTTTAAGCTAGGAAAGTCAGTATTAATTGCAGCTTTAAATAATTGAACCGTATCTATTTCAGAAGCCGTGATACCTGAAATGGTAACTCGTTTCCAACATTCACATTTGTAATCTAAATCTTCTGAATAGATATCTCTGTGATCAGATAAATCAATATTGGCATTAGCAAGTGATTTGACTTGTTTGAATATAAAGCTACGTTTCTTTATTTTTCGACGGCCGTCAGAAAAAATTTGATACACGATCTCAATGTTATCACTTGGGTCGAATACGCCTTGGAAAATATTCATTGCCCTTTCTAATGCTACGGAAAAGTATTTTCTATTTAGTTTTTTATTCTCATCGTTCCATATTTCTTGGTCTGATGGACCTATTTCAAATCTCAGCCCAAAAGGAGAATTATAAAAAAGAGGACGCTCTAATTTGATATCTGGTTCATCCATTTACTCGATACTACCTTAGTGAATATAACGCTTTAAATAAGCGGTTTTGGCCGCTCTTGCCAAAATCCGCTTGATGTATTTGTTATGTTGCATTGTTTAATACAGCCTCGGTTTTGCCTAGTGGCTCACAGGCAACTTTCCTCAATTGCCTGCCGAATTGATTGACCCCTTCTGGCTCAGCTCGGAGATCAAACGACGCTTTATAGTTTTGGGTTCTCGCATTTGTAAAGCTAACGATATGGGCGATTTCAATAGCTAGCAAGATATGTCCTGAACCATCGGTACGAAAGCCTGAGATTGAAAAGTAAGAGATGCCATCATTTTTTCCTGTTGAAAAGTTAAAAGAATCCGACAGTTTCTGTGGAAAAACCTCTAAAATTTCAGCTAGCTCTAAAATATTATCACGATTTGTATAACAAGCAGCTTCCCCAGTGAATTTTCCATTAGAGCCATAAACTTTTACTTCAAATAAAGATTCATCTTCCCAAATCGAAGAAATAACTAAATTACTTTCCATGTTACTCCCGCAACATAACGCTGCATTAAGCGGTGAGTAATAGTTTGCTAAAATGTGAAGCGAAGCGGAACCGAGCAAACTGTTGCGAGTCCAGCTTTAATGCCTTGTTATAAGAACTAATACGCCGTAAGTTCAATATTATTGAAAAACTCTAGCGCTACATTGTCCAAGCTTTGTGGAAACTCCTTATTATCTGAGCGATGTGATACTTCCATTAATAAAGCTGTAGTTTGATTTAAGTTAGTACGACAAATATAACCTTGATTTTTAAAGTATTGGAAGTCTTTTGACTCTAGCCCCTTGTCTCCGTGGTCTTCGGCAACACCACTATACTTTAAGCAAGGACGCCCTTTAAATGTGAGCGTTTCATAATTTAATTCAAGTTGTTTAAAGCGAGCTTTGTTATCAAAGGTTTTTCTACTCTCAATAACTTTGTCAAAGAATTCTTTGTCTGTAGGAAATTCACCAATCCAGTAAAGGTAAGTATTTGCTATAGCAGTTTCAGATTTGTCGGAATATTCTTTACCAAAAACTACACTTGGATCAGTGTGTTTCATCAAATACCAGTTTGGCTCACTAGGCGAAGTAACTTTAGCGCCTACATGATTATAGGTCTGGCTAATGCCAGCTTTGGGCATCGTTGAAACACACCCAACTAAACAAGCAGAAAATATAGTAATTATTAGATATTTCACCGATACATCCTTGTTCTTATAACAGCTTTATCAGAGGACACTTTCCTCTTTTTATGAGCAATGCATGTCCCCTTAATTGTTTTTTCATATTAATAACAAATCCTGTAACACATTGCCAGCTTTAAACTTTAAGTCAGGCTGCTCTTTTAATTATATGCAGGAAAGAGGAAAACGTCCTCATTTCTTGACTTAGGAGGAAAAACGCCAACACTGTATGTACATACAGCTTATTGAGATTTAAAATGAAAACTAAAGCCCTTTTCTTAATAGTATTATCAACTATATGTATAGCCATCACTATGCTAAAAAATATATTGAAACTTATGTATTTTGGATTACTGCCTATATCCATTTTCATAATAAGCGGCACCCTACCAGTATGGGCAATAATGAAGTAGAAATATTTTTAAATCACTTAACAGTCACTAAAAAAGTGGCAGCGAGAACACAAGCAACCGCTTTAAATGCACTTGCTTTTTTATATAAACATATTATTAAGAATGAGCTTTCATTAGATTTAAATTTCGTTAAAAGTAACCGCCAACAGAAACTGCCTGTCGTACTTACACAGACGGAGGTATCGCTATTTTTTAGAAATATAAATAAACGACATTATTTGATAGCAAGCCTGCTCTATGGAAGTGGTTTACGGCTGATGGAAGCAGTAAATATAAGAGTTCATGATATTGATTTCGACTATAAAAATATACGCATTTGGAACGGCAAGGGTAATAAAAATCGTATTGTGACACTTGCTGAAGAATTAATACCAATGCTAAGAAATCAAATAATTCAAGTTGATGAATATTTAGAGTTAGATTTAAAAAATGATGCGTACGCCGGTGTATGGATACCTCATCGATTTAGTAAAAAATACCCAAGCGCTAATAAGTCTTTACAATGGCAGTTTCTGTTCCCATCACATAAATTAAGTACGGACCCTGAAACAGGAGAAATAAGACGTCACCACTTAGATCATTCAGGGGTAAGAAAGGCTGTTAAACTGTCTTCAACAAAAGCACATATTAATAAACACGTTACCCCACATACTTTGCGACACTCATTTGCTACGCATCTACTGCAAAGCGGCGCTGATATTCGTACAGTACAAACACAGCTAGGTCACAACGATGTGCGTACAACACAAATAATACCCGCTGCATTGAATTAGTGAGCAATTATAGCGACAGATAAATAGCTCAGTAACAAGGCAAAAACTTAGTTATATAGTTTATCTACATGAGAAGTTTTTAACGCAGTTAATGAGTTATTTAGAGCGCTAAAATGATCAACGTTTTAATACAGCGGATATCCTACTCATGTACTACAACAAGGTGCCAACGGGGTTGTTAGCCCTTTTTCAAGATTATAAATCTCCCCGATTTAAAACAAAAAAGCACAGCCTATAAGCGCCATGCTTTTTAAATTCAAACGTAAAAAACTTAATTTACAAACGAATACCGCCGTCTATTTCAACCACGCGACCGGTGAAAAAGTCGTTTTCGATTATGTACTGTGCGGTATGGGCAATTTCGTCGCTTTCACCCAAGCGCCCTACGGGTGTTACCGCAAGCATACGTTGTTTGGCTTCTGGCTTCATGGCGTCGGTCATGGCGGTGCTTATTACACCTGGTGCAATAGCGCCTACGCGTATACCAAAACGGCCAAGTTCTTTAGCCCATGTGGTGGTAAGTGCCACTACACCGGCTTTTGATGCCGCGTAATTTGTTTGGCCTATGTTACCCGCGCGCGCTACGCTCGACATATTAACTATGACGCCGCCTTTGCCTGATTCAATCATGTGGCTTGCAGCTTCGCGCCCTGCTAAAAATACGCCGGTAAGATTAACATCAATCACTGATTGAAATTGCTCTAGCGACATTTTTTTAACCACTTTTCCGTCTTTAGCTTTTATGAACATGCCGTCACGCAAAATACCAGCGTTGTTAATAAGCACACTAATGTGGCCAAAATCATTGTTAATGGTACTAAATACGTTTTCTACTTCACTTTCAACAGTCACATTAACAGCGTAACCTTTAATTATACCTTTTACGCCTTCAAGCTGGTTTAGTTGCTCGCATGCGTTGTTTAATAAATCTTGTGCCATGTCAATAAGTGCAATATTTGCGCCCATAGCTGCAAACTTTTGCGCCATAGCGAAACCTAAACCTTGCGCCCCACCTGTGATTACTACCGTATTATTTTTAATTTCCACGGTTTACTCCTACTTCGAAAACAATTTAAATATGGCGCTAAAGTCATCACTGCCTGCACCTTGATGCTGAAGCATAGTGTACAAGTTTTTTGCCATTGAACCCATTGGTGTTGATGAATTACTTTGTTGAGCCGCTTCCATGGCAAGACCTAAATCTTTTGCCATTAAGTCAACCATAAAACCTGGCTTATAATTATTACTAGCCGGTGCTGTCTCCATTACATCTGGACACGGATTATATAACTCTAATGTCCAATTTCGACCTGAGCTTGCAGTCATAATATCGCTCAGCACTTTTGGATCTAACCCATTATTAATACCCATTTGAATGGCTTCACTTGTGCCTGCCATTAATATGCTAAGCAGCATGTTGTTGCATATTTTTGCAACTTGACCTGCACCAATATCGCCAGCATGAAATATGTTTTTACCCATATCTACTAATACGGTATTTGCTTTTTCGAATGCGGTTTGTTCACCACCCACGATAAACGTAAGCGTTCCTGCCGTTGCCCCGGCTACACCACCTGAAACCGGTGCATCAACAAACCGTATACCTTGCTCGTCAAGTGCATTTCCTACAACGCGTGCCGATTCGGCATCAATTGTAGAGCAGTCAATCACTAAGGTATTTTCGCTTAAAACCTCAATTAGTCCATTGTTATCGTTATTACCTAAGTATAGCGATTTAACATGCTTGCCTGCAGGTAACATGCTGATCAGAACGTCGGCATTGGTGGCACATTGCGCTGCATCAACGCCCGCTTTAGCCCCCTGGCTAGCAAGTTCACTTACGACCGACTGGTTTAAATCAAAAACAGTGACTGTGTGCCCCGCTTTTACTAAATTTGCCGCCATAGGGCCGCCCATGTTTCCTAATCCGATAAAACCAATATTAAGTTTAGTCATCGTCTTTCCTTTATTTTTGTGTTGCCGTGTCTAGGTCATCAAGTGGATGACTAGTGCCGTAACGATTATCAAAAAAGCTATTAACTACGCTACTTGGCACATCATGGAGTGTTGGGTATTGCCAATTGGGAGCACCGTCTTTATCGATTAACAGTGCTCTAACGCCTTCTTGGAACTCACCTACTTCACCGGCTCTTACCGACATGCCTAGTTCCATTTTAAAGCAGTCTAAAAGGGTTTTACCTTCACTTGCTTTAAGCTGCTCACTGACCAATGCACAGCTGAGTGGGCACCCATGTTTTAACGATTTTTGCGCACGTTGCAACCACTTATCATCAGTGTTTAAATTTAATAAATAATCTACTTGCTCTTGCAATGAGCCAAAACTGCCTAGTGTTTGAATTGTTTTTAAATTAGCGCTAACGTTTCCTATTGGCATATCGTCAGACTGCGCGTTTAACTCATTTAGTAAATTAGTTAGCACCGTGTGGTTTTCGCTTGCACTCTTACTCCAGCTTGTAGCTAAAATAGTGTTTAGCATGTCGTTGTATTTACCGCTGTCAATAAAGTGATCGGCAAGTGATACAAAACACGCATCGTCGCAATTAATAGACGCTGACGTTAACCCTAAAAACAAGCCAACACTTTTGGGCATTTTATGCAAAAAATAGCTGCCGCCTACATCGGGGTATAAACCTATTGTTTGTTCTGGCATTGCAATACGTGAGGTTTCGGTAACAACACGGTGGCTTGCGCCAGCCATTAGCCCTAAACCGCCTCCCATTACAATCCCGTTTCCCCAAACAAGAATAGGTTTAACGTAGGTATGTATAAGGTAATCGAGCTTATATTCTTGGGTAAAAAACTCTTCAACTAAGCTTGTTGGTTCACCTTGTGCCATTGCATGATGAAGGCTTACTACATCGCCACCAGCACAAAACGCTTTTTCTCCTGCCCCTTTTAAAATAACCATTGCGATGGCATCGTCGTTTGCCCATGCCTTTAGTTGAGGAGTAAGCAATTTGATCATGTTAAAATTAAGCGCATTTAACGATTTAGGTGCGTTTAGTGTAATAAGCCCAATTAAACGGCCGTTGGCTGCGGTTGCCGTCTCAAAAAGTACTGAATCATCCGCTTTATTTAATAAGGTTAAATCACTCATTAGCCATTTACCCATTTTGCTTTGCGCTTTTCTAAAAAGGCATTTACGCCTTCTTTTTGATCATCAGTATCAAATAAACCAACAAATAGTTCGCGCTCTAATGGTAAAACGCTCGCCATGGGTTGGTGGCGCCCTTTTTGAATCAATGTTTTACATGCCGCAACCGAGCTAGGGCTTTGCTCGCTTACTTGGTTTGCAAGATTAAGCGCAGCAGCAAAACTCTCACCTTGGCCAACAACCTCTTCGACTAATCCAATGTGTAGTGCCTTATCAGCTTTTAAGCGCTCGCCGCACAAAATCATGCGTTTAGCCCAGCCTTCGCCCACTAACCATGCTAAATTTTGCGTGCCACCTGCACACGGCAATAAACCGACTTTTGCCTCAGGGAGTGCCATTTGCGCTTGTTGTTCAGCAACGCGTATATCACACGCTAATGCAACCTCTAAACCGCCGCCCATCGCATAGCCATTAATAGCAGCAACCGACACGCCTCTAAAATTAGTTAATGCTTCAAACGCTTCGCCAAATACACGCGACATGTCTGCAGCAATACCTTTGTCACCACTTGCAAATACATTAAGGTCGGCGCCTGCGCTAAAAAACTTATCGCCTTCACCCGTTAGCACTAAGGCATAAATGTTTTTATTGTTATTAAGCGCGTTAACTTTATTTTTTAAATCAATTAAGGTGTCTTTTGTCCAGGTATTCGCTGGCGGGTTAGACATCGTTAAAATAGCAACATGGCCTTCGGTTGTTAACTCAATGCTTGGTTTTGATTCAGACATACCGTGCTCCTTATAATATTTCGCTTGCTGATTCAGCTAAAATTCGACGCGCAATAATCACACGCATTATTTCGTTTGTGCCTTCAAGTATTTGATGAACGCGCACGTCACGTACATGGCGCTCTAATGGGTATTCTTTTATGTAACCATAACCACCATGTATTTGAAGTGCTTCATTACACACTGTAAAACCAACATCGGTTGCAAAGCGTTTGGCCATAGCACAATAAGTAGTTTTTTCGCTGTCGCCAGTATCAAGTTTAAATGCCGCAAGCCTTACCATTTGGCGCGCCGCTACAAGCTCTGTGTTCATATCAGCAATTTTAAATTGTAACGCTTGAAAAGCAGCCAGCGGTTTACCAAATTGTGAGCGCTCTTTGAGGTATTCACGTGCTGTATTTAAGGCCGCTTGTGCGGTACCAATTGAACAGGTGGCAATATTAATACGCCCGCCATCTAGCCCTTGCATTGCAAACTTAAAACCTTCGCCTTCTGCACCAAGTAAGTTATGTGCAGGAATACGCACATCTTCAAAGCTTATTAGTCGTGTAGGCTGTGCATTCCACCCCATTTTTTCTTCTGCTTTGCCGTATTCAACGCCTTTTGCATCGGCCGGTACAACAAACGCAGAAATACCCGCAGCGCCTTCGCCACCAGTACGCGCCATGACCACTAGCACTTCGGTTTCGCCTGCGCCCGATATAAACATTTTAGAACCGTTAATAACGTATTCGTCGCCATCGCGTACTGCTTTTGTTTTAAGTGAAGCTGCATCTGAACCAGAACCAGGCTCGGTTAAGCAGTATGATGCTAATAACTCACCCATAACTAATTGGTCTACATATTGATCTTTTATTGCGTCTGTACCAAAACTTGCAACCATCCAGGTAGCCATATTATGAATAGTGAGCATGGCAGTGGTTGCCGTACACCCTAGTGCAAGTTGTTCAAAAATAATGCTTGAGTCTAAACGTGATAAACCAAGGCCGCCCGCGTCCTCTGGTGTGTATAAACCACAAAAGCCTAACTCACCGGCTGCTTTTATCGTATCTTTAGGAAAAATATGTTCGCGATCCCATTTAGCCGCGTGAGGTGCAAGCTCTGACTCGGCAAATTGGCGAGCAGTTTGTGCAAAGGCTTGTTGGTCTTCTGATAAGTTAAAGTCCATGGTAGACCTCTTTAGTTGTGTGTTGTCGGTTTTCCCGTATTGGGATTATGAGTGAAGAGCGGCGAAGGCATATTTATGTGTGTGAAAAACCTTCGCGCCCGTCTTTGTTATTATTTTTTGTGTGTGTTTATTAGTTATTTTAAGTTAATGCTCATGTTTGGGCCTGACGCTATATCGTCTTCAAACCAACGTGAGGTAATGGTTTTGGTTTCTGTGTAAAAACGAATACCTTGCTTACCATACGTATGAGTATCGCCATAAAAAGAGCCTTTCCATCCGGTAAATGAGAAGAACGGCAGTGGCACAGGAATAGGAACATTAATTCCTACTTGGCCTACTTCTATTTCGTGTTGGAATTTACGTGCAACTGCACCGCTTGAAGTAAATAGCGAGGTGCCATTACCGTAAGGGCTTTCGTTAATTAAGGCGATAGCTTCTTCTAATGTGTCTACAAACATACAAGCCAAAACAGGACCAAAAATCTCTTCTTTGTATAAGTCCATTTCTTTTGTAACGTCTGTAAATAAAGTTGGGCCAACCCAGTTACCTTGCTCGTAACCTTCTACGGTAAAGTCAGAGCCATCTATTAAACAGGTCGCGCCTTGTTTTTTACCGCTTGCAATAAGCGATAAAATTCGCTCTTTTGCTGCTTTTGACGTTTGTGGGCCGTAGGCTGCGTCTTTGTCATCCCATAAACCTGGGCGTACTTTTTCAAAGCCTGCTTTTATTTCATCTACCCAATCACTTGCTTGACCAACAAATACAGCTACCGAAATACCCATACAACGCTGCCCTGCGGCACCAACAGATGCACCAACAAGGTTATTTACAACATGCGATTTACTCGCATCTGGCATAATTACCATATGGTTTTTTGCACCTACACAGGCTTGAACACGCTTAAGGTTTTGTGTGCCTTTTGAATAAATATAGGCACCTACACCACACGAGCCTACAAACGAAATAGCACGAACGGCTTTATCTTCTAATAACCGGTCTACCTGCGGTTTTGTACCATGTACAATTTGCAGAACGCCTTTAGGTGCACCCGCTTCAATAAATAGCTCAGCTAAACGCATTGGCGTTAGTGGATCTTGCTCTGAAGGTTTTAATATAAATGTGTTACCACATACTATTGCCAGCGGAAACATCCAAAGTGGGATCATTGCCGGAAAGTTAAACGGCGTAACACCTGCACACACACCCAATGGCTGCATGTAAGAATAAGTATCGATTTTGCGCGCTACGTTCTCCATTGTTTCGCCCATCATCAGCGAAGGTGCATTAGCTGCTTGTTCGACAACTTCAATACCTCGCCATACATCACCTTTAGCATCTTCAAAGGTTTTACCTAGTTCGTGGCAAATAATAGTGGCTAGTTCATCATGGTGTTCTTTTAAAAGCGCGGCGTATTTCATCATAATGCGGGCACGCTCAGTAATTGGCACATCTTTCCATGTTTTAAATGTTTCAGAGGCTGAAGCAATTGCCGCATCCATTTCTGCATCGGTGCTACAAGGAACCTGAGCTAAAACCTCTTGGTTTGCTGGGTTTATAACATCGATTAATTCTTTTGAAGCCGATTGAATAAATTCGCCATCTATTAATAGTGGAACTTGGTGCATGGTTAAATCCTATTGTATTAGTGTGTTAGTTTTAAAAATAACGCAGCTTTATTATTGTTATGTTGCTGCGTATTTTTAATGTGATTGGTACTTAGTAAGCTTCTACTGCCATTGCAACGGCTTCACCGCCACCAATACATAAAGAAGCAACGCCTTTTTTAAGGCCTCGGTTTTTAAGAGCGTGAATAAGCGTAACCAAAATACGTGCGCCACTGGCACCAATTGGGTGGCCAAGTGCACATGCCCCACCGTTAACATTTACTTTGCTTTCATCAAGCTTAAGCTCGTTTATTGCAAGCATTGTTACCATGGCAAATGCTTCGTTAATTTCCCAAAGGTCTACATCAGTTGTTGTCCAACCGGCTTTTTCGAGCACATTGTTCATTGCACCTACTGGTGCTACCGTAAATTCGCTCGGTTTTTGAGAATGTGTGCTGTGCGCTACAATTTTACAAAGGGGTGTTAAACCGTGTGCTTTTGCTTTTGACTCAGTCATTAAAACGAGGGCTGCGCCACCATCCGAAATAGATGATGAGTTAGCAGCTGTTATAGTGCCGTCTTTTTTAAAGGCTGCACGTAAACTTGGAATTTTTTCTGGGCGTGCATTACCTGGTTGCTCATCAACCGATACCGTTACATCGCCTTTTCGTGTTTGAATTGTGTGCGGTGCTATTTCGTTTTCAAAGCTGCCGTTTGCAATTGCGGCATTCGCTTTGCTGAATGAGCTGAGTGCAAAATTATCCATTTGCTCACGGCCAATGCCATATTCGTCGGCGGTATCTTGTGCAAAACAACCCATGGCTTTATTGTCGTATGCATCTTCAAGGCCATCACTCATCATGTGATCTTTAATTTCACCGTGGCCCATTCTCATTCCGCCACGCGCTTTTGGAATAAAGTAAGGGGCGTTGGTCATACTTTCCATACCACCAGCAATAGCTGTTTCTATAGAGCCTGCTTTAATTAAATCGTTAGCAAGCATGGCGGCTTTTAAACCTGAACCACATACTTTATTAATGGTGGTAGCCCCGGTACTTAATGCTAGCCCTGCTTTTAACATTGCTTGACGAGCTGGCGCTTGGCCTAAACCAGCAGGGAGTACACAGCCCATAATTACTTCGTCAATTGCATCGGTGTTTAAACCAGTTTGCGCTAATGCACTTTTAATAGCCGTTGCACCTAATTCAGTAGACTGAGCATCGCTTAGCCCGCCCATAAAGCCACCCATAGGCGTACGTTTTGCTGCTACAATTACCACTGATTCTAAAGACATAGCTAACTCCATTGTATTTAAGGGTAAATAGTTGTTAGAATATTTACTCTATTAATTGTGTTTTAAATTATTATTTAATAAGCATACACAATACTAACGTTTACGCTAACGTCAACTAAAAACCGTTAAAATTATACTTTCTTATCTGTAAGGTTTCTTTGCCACCTTTGGCTCTTACAATCTAAGTTAAAATTAAGTCATTGTAATTAAATAATTTAAATTACAAATACTGCAAACCACTTCGCTTATATTTATTTCACACCAGCCATCGCTTTACCTTTACGTAAACTTCACTTATATTGGAGTTATTCGAATGAGGTAATTACAATTATGAAACCAGATAATCAAACAAACTTTGCAAGTTCCGCCACTATACCGACCAGTAATGAACAAACTTTCAGCATTAGCGATTTAGCTAAAGAGTTTGACATTACAACTCGCTCTATACGCTTTTATGAAGACCAAGGGCTTTTATCACCTGAGCGTAATGGGCAAACACGTATTTACTCAAAGCGCGACAAAGTGCGCTTAAAGCTCATTTTACGGGGTAAACGCCTAGGCTTTACGCTTGCCGAAACGGGCCGTTTGTTTGAACTGTATGACGCTGATAAATCAAGCGCTAAACAACTAGTCACTATGCTAGATCTGATTTCAGAGAAAAAAGCCGACCTTTCGCAGCAAATGGACGATATTAAAGTTGTCCTAATGGAACTGGTAACCGCAGAACGACGCTGTAGAGACACACTGAATAAAATAGACGAGTAGTTTATTTTTAAAATAAAAACACACTGATAACACACACTCACACAGGAATGAATCATGAGCACTATTTCACTTTATAAAGAGATGAACTTTGGTCTTGGCGAAACCGCCGATATGATCCGCGACCATGTAAATAGTTTTTCAAGCCAAGAAATTGCGCCACTAGCTGAACAAACCGACATTGACAATACATTTCCAAATCAACTTTGGCCGCAAATGGGCGAAATGGGCGTGTTAGGCATGACCGTTCCTGAAGAGTTTGGTGGTGCTGGCTTAGGCTATTTAGAGCATGTTATAGCAATGGAAGAAATTAGCCGCGCAAGTGCATCTATTGGCTTGAGCTACGGTGCGCATTCAAACCTGTGTGTTAATCAAATCAACCGTAATGGTTCACAAGCACAAAAAGAAAAATACCTTCCAAAACTTATCAGCGGTGAACACATTGGTGCGCTTGCTATGAGTGAGCCTAATGCGGGCTCTGACGTGGTATCGATGAAACTTAAAGCTGAGAAAAAAGGCGATAAGTACATTTTGAACGGCAATAAAATGTGGATCACCAATGGCCCGGATGCAGACACACTGGTTATTTACGCTAAAACAGATTTAAACGCCGGTGCTAAAGGGATCACTGCATTTATAGTAGAGAAGACGTTCCCTGGTTTTTCAACCGCACAAAAGCTCGACAAACTTGGCATGCGTGGTTCAAACACCTGTGAGTTAGTATTTGAAAACTGTGAAGTGCCTGAAGAAAACATTCTAGGTAACTTAAACGAAGGCGTAAAAGTACTTATGAGCGGCCTAGATTACGAACGTGTTGTATTGGCAGCAGGCCCCCTTGGTATTATGCAAGCATGTATGGATATTGTTGTGCCTTACATTCATGAGCGTAAACAGTTTGATACCCCTATTGGGCAATTTCAGCTTATTCAGGGCAAGGTTGCCGATATGTACACACAAATGAACGCTGCTCGTTCATATGTTTACACGGTAGCTAAAGCCTGTGACCGCGGTGAAACCACACGTAAAGATGCTGCTGGCGCCATTTTATATGCCGCCGAATTGGCAACCAAAATGGCACTGGATGCGATTCAAATACTAGGTGGAAACGGCTACATAAACGAATACGCAACGGGTCGATTACTACGTGACGCTAAACTATACGAAATTGGCGCCGGCACGTCTGAAATTCGCCGCATGCTAATTGGTCGCGAACTTTTCACTGAAAGCCGCTAAGGATTAGATTATGACGATTTTAAAATCGAGCGTTAATCCACACGATCCTACTTTTGTGCAAAATCATAAGAACATGTCGGCGCTAGTGGATGATTTACGCGATAAAGTTGCCACAATAAGCTTAGGTGGTGGGACTGCTTTAAAAGAGCGCCACGAAGGTCGCGGTAAATTATTTGTACGCGATCGTATTAGTACGCTAATTGACGAAGGTTCACCATTTTTAGAAATTTCTCAATTCGCTGCATTTGGCGTCTATGAGCAAGCTATCCCGTGCGCAGGTGTCGTAGCTGGTATTGGCCGTGTAAAAGGCATCGAATGCATGATCATTGCAAACGATGCCACGGTTAAAGGCGGCACCTACTTTCCGCTTACTGTTAAAAAACATTTGCGAGCACAAGACATTGCAGAGCGATGCCATTTACCGTGTATTTATTTGGTTGATTCTGGCGGTGCTAACCTACCTGAGCAAGATGATGTATTTCCCGATAAATTACATTTTGGCCGTATTTTTTACAATCAAGCTCGAATGTCAGGTAAAGGCATTCCTCAAATTGCAGTGGTAATGGGGTTATGTACTGCTGGTGGTGCTTATGTACCGGCTATGGCAGATGAAAGCATAATAGTAAAAGAACAAGGCACCATATTTTTAGCAGGCCCGCCGCTTGTAAAAGCGGCAACAGGTGAAGAAGTGACAGCTGAAGAGCTAGGTGGGGCAGACGTTCATTGTAAAACAT
Source organism: Pseudoalteromonas sp. 4NS20-0020 (assembly GCF_057554385.1). Taxonomy (NCBI): domain Bacteria; kingdom Pseudomonadati; phylum Pseudomonadota; class Gammaproteobacteria; order Alteromonadales; family Pseudoalteromonadaceae; genus Pseudoalteromonas; species Pseudoalteromonas sp. 4NS20-0020. The sequence continues at coordinate 529,498 of NZ_BAAJMI010000003.1, forward strand.
CAGGGGTGGCTGACCATTTTGCTGAAAACGACGAGCATGCACTGTCTATTGCGCGCCAATGTATTGAACGCATTAATTACACACGCCCTACTGCACCGTTATTAAAAGATATAAAAGCGCCTCGGTACGATATAAGCGAACTTTACGGCATTGTAGGTACCGACCTTAAAAAGCCATTTGACGTACGAGAAGTTATTGCCCGAACAGTTGATGATTCATCGTTTGATGAATTTAAACGCTACTTTGGTGAAACGTTGGTAACTGGTTTTGCAAGCATTTACGGTAACCCTGTTGGCATAGTGGCTAATAACGGCATTTTATTCAGCGAGTCTGCTCAAAAAGGCGCACACTTTATTCAACTGTGTGCACAACGCAATATCCCATTGGTTTTTTTACAAAATATTACCGGCTTTATGGTAGGTAAAAAATACGAAGCCGAAGGTATAGCAAAACACGGCGCTAAAATGGTGATGGCGGTTTCGTGTGCCGATGTACCTAAATTTACGGTACTAATTGGCGGCTCTTATGGCGCTGGTAACTACGGTATGTGTGGCCGCGCATTTGAACCCACCATGATGTGGATGTGGCCTAATGCCCGTATTTCAGTCATGGGCGGCGAGCAAGCCGCAGGGGTAATGGCCCAAGTTAAGCAAGACGGCTTAGCGCGAAAAGGCCAAAGTATGACCGATGAGCAAATTGGCGAGTTTAAAAAGCCAATTATTGAGCAATACGAGGAGCAAGGCCACCCATATTATGCCAGCGCGCGTTTGTGGGACGACGGTATTATTGACCCAGCCGACACACGTAACGTATTAGGACTTGCCTTAAGTGCTGCTAAGAATGCACCAGCGCAAGATTCTCAATTTGGCGTATTTAGAATGTAACCGGAGCGCAGTAAATGTCAGTAACACTACAAATAACAAAATCTAATGTGGCTGTACTTGTTTTAAGCCGCCCTGAAAAAAGAAACGCATTTAATAGCGAAGTAATACACGAATTAATTCAATGCATTGAACATGCTAATACGCTCGATATAAAAGCGCTTGTGTTAAAAACAGAAGGCAAACACTTTTCAGCCGGGGCAGACTTAGCCTGGATGAAATCCATGGCTGATAACAATTATGCCGATAACCTGGCCGACTCTATGCAACTTGCAAAACTAATGCAGGTTTTAGCCACCAGCCCCCACCCAACCGTGTGTGCTGTTCAGGGCGCTGCATTTGGTGGTGCGCTAGGCTTAATTGCCTGTTGCGATATTGCACTGTGTAAAGATGATGCTCAGTTTTGCTTAAGTGAGGTGAAACTTGGGCTTATTCCTGCGGTAATTAGCCCGTATGTAATTAAAGCCATAGGTGAGCGTGCTGCTCGCAGATATTTTTTAACTGCTGAGGTGTTTGATGCCCACACAGCCAAACAACTTGGATTAGTTCATCAAGTAACCGGCAATTTAGACTGCGCTCTTGATAACATGCTACAAACACTGATTGATAACGGCCCTGTTGCAGTCAAAGCCGCTAAAGCTTTAATTAATGATGTGGCAAACAAGCCTATTAGTGAACAACTTATTGAGCTTACGGCCGAACGGATTGCAAAGATCCGTGTATCTGATGAAGGCCAAGAAGGGCTTAGTGCTTTTTTTGATAAACGCCCACCCGCTTGGCAACTGTAGGATTAATTATGAACACACACACTTTAAAAAAGATACTCATTGCCAACCGAGGTGAAATTGCGTGCCGTATCATGCGCAGTGCAAAGCAAATGGGGTTAACGACTGTAGCCGTTTATTCTGACGCCGACAAACACGCACAACATGTAAAAATGGCTGATGAGGCTTACCATATTGGGCCTGCTCCGAGTAAAGACTCGTACCTTGTAACCGATAAAATTTTACAAGTAGCCAAAAATAGCGGCGCAGATTGTATTCACCCAGGGTATGGTTTTTTATCTGAAAACAGCGAGTTTGCTAAAGCCTGTGAAGCTAACAACATTGCGTTTATTGGCCCACTTGCAAGCAGCATAGAAGCCATGGGCTCTAAAACCCGCGCTAAAGAAATAATGGCTGAAGCAAATGTACCGTTAGTGCCTGGCTATTATGGTGATAATCAAGACCCTGCCTTTTTACAATCTGAGGCCGAAAAAATTGGCTATCCAGTTCTGATCAAAGCGGCTTTTGGGGGCGGTGGTAAAGGTATGCGCGTTGTTGAGCAAGCTAAAGATTTCATGAGTGCTCTTGAAGGCGCACAGCGTGAAGCTATAGCAGGCTTTGGTAATGACTTAGTACTGCTAGAGCGCTATGTTAACCAGCCTCGCCATGTTGAAGTACAGGTGTTTGCAGATAATCACGGTAACTGTGTTTATTTAGGTGATAGAGACTGTTCTTTACAACGTCGTCATCAAAAAGTAATTGAAGAAGCGCCAGCTCCGGGTTTAAGTGACACATTACGAAAAGAAATGGGTGAAGCCGCAGTACGCTGTGCTTTGGCTATAAATTACCGCGGTGCAGGTACTGTTGAGTTTTTGCTGTGTGGCGATGAGTTTTTCTTTATGGAAATGAACACACGCCTACAAGTAGAACACCCAGTAACCGAAATGGTAACCGGTGTAGATTTAGTGAATTGGCAAATCAATATAGCAGCCGGGGATACCTTGCCTTTAACGCAATCTGACATACAACTACAAGGCCACAGCTTTGAAGCGCGAATTTACGCAGAAGATCCAAGCAACGACTTTATTCCTTGTTCAGGCGTAATTGAATCGTTAAATACTCCGCTTAATAGTGAGTTTGTACGCATAGATACCGGCATTGAACAAGGCGATGAAATCAGCCCCTATTACGACCCAATGATTGCAAAGCTAATAGTACATGATGATAACCGCGAGCAAGCATTAGGGCGTTTACGCCAAGCACTTGGGGAATTTCATTTGGCGGGTTTTAGTACCAACATTGGCTTTTTAAGTAACTTAGCTCATCACCCTACTTTTAACCAGGGCGCGCCAAGTACACACTTTATTGCAGAGCAAGGCGACTCTTTAGTTGCCGTTGATGGTGCGCTTTTACAATCTAGTGAGCTCATAGGTGCATTTGCGTACTTATGCTCTTTGAATAATGAGCAAGCTCAGCAAAGCAATGGTAGCCCATGGCAGCAACTTAACGGATTTAACTTAAATTCTCCACGCATCATTAAAGTGCCTTTTAAAGATTTGCAGCTGAGTGCGATTAAAACATCTGAAGGGTTCAACATTACCCATAACAACACGGTATTTAATCTTCAAGGGACAGCCATTAAAGGCGTTTGTACTGTATTTATTGATGGCAATAAGCATATTGCTCATGTCTCACACTGTAATGACGCCATTACGGTTATGAATAAAGCACTACAAATTAACCTTGAACTCATTAATAAACATTACATAAGTTCACATGAAAGTGATGCATTGCCACTAGCAGCACCACTCAATGGCACCGTGGTTAAACATTTGGTTAATGTTGGCAGTACGATTAGCAAAGGCGATCCTGTTGTGATCATTGAAGCTATGAAAATGGAATACACCCTCAATGCGCCACACGATGGCATTTTACAAAGCTATTGTTTTGGCGAAGGTGAATTGGTATCTCACGGTGCCCTACTCGCCATTGTTGAAGATACCACACAACAGGAAGGTGCCTAATGAGTGCCTTTCCTGATTCGGTTCGTATTGTTGAGGTGGGTGCGCGTGACGGCCTACAAAACGAGAGTTTGGTAAATACTCAGGATAAAATTTCACTGATTAATGCCCTTGCACAAGCCGGTTTAAAAGATATAGAAGCAGGTGCGTTTGTATCCCCTAAATGGGTACCACAAATGGCAGACTCGGCAGATGTGATTAACGCACTTAACTTACCAAATATTAACTTAAGCGCGCTGACACCAAACTTGAAAGGTGCGCACGCGGCCCATGACGCTGGTATTAAAGAGTTTGCAATTTTTACCGCCGCAAGCGAGTCGTTCTGTAAAAAAAACATCAACTGCTCTATTGACGAAAGTATCACACGCTTCAGTGAAGTTATGAACTTTGCAAAAGAGCATAATATTCGTGTTCGTGGTTACGTAAGTTGTGTACTTGGCTGTCCTTACGAAGGAGACATAGACGCTAAGGCTGTGCTTGATGTAACACAAAAGCTATTAGATTTAGGCTGTTACGAAGTAAGCCTTGGAGACACGATTGGCGTAGGTACCGCAAAAAAAGTAACTCAACTCATAGAATTACTGTTAATGCACATAGACAACAACCGGCTTGCAGTGCATTTTCATGATACCTACGGGCAAGCGCTCACAAATATTTACGCAGCGCTAAGCCTAGGAATATCAACGGTTGACGCAGCAGTTGCCGGCCTTGGTGGGTGCCCTTATGCTAAAGGCGCGTCAGGAAATGTTGCCACTGAAGATGTCGTTTACTTACTTGATGGCCTTGGCATAAACCATGGAATTGATTTACAAAGGCTTGTTGATGCAGGTTGGGCCATTACTGATGCGCTTAACAAAACGCCAGTAAGTAAAGTTTCTGTAGCGCTGCACAAAAAACAACAATGACACACTTACGTGTTAACTACTTTTTAGCCTATATATTACTTAAGTAAGTGTAAAACGAAGGTAAATAGTTAACAAAATTTAGCACTCAATGAGGAGAGACTCATGGCCGGTTTTGATAAGGTGGTTTCAAGCTACGAAGCTGCAATGGAAGGGTTGAAAGACGGTGATACCATTATTGCCGGTGGTTTTGGTTTATGTGGAATACCTGAAGGTTTAATAAAGCAAATTAAAAAGATGAACACAAAAGAGTTAACCGTTGTATCTAACAACTGCGGTGTTGATGATTTTGGTTTAGGTATTTTATTGCAAGATAAACAAATAAAAAAAGTAATTGCCTCGTATGTTGGAGAAAACGCCCTATTTGAGCAGCAATTATTAAATGGCGAAATAGATGTTGAGCTTACGCCACAAGGAACACTTGCAGAAAAAATGCGCGCTGGTGGTGCCGGTATTCCCGCATTTTATACCGCTACAGGTTACGGTACGCCCGTTGCAGAGGGTAAAGATGTAAAAGAATTTGATGGTCGCCCTTACATTTTAGAAGAGTCTATCACTGGTGAATTTGCCATTGTGAAAGCGTGGAAGGCTGACCGGTATGGAAACCTGGTATTTAGACACACAGCAATGAACTTTAACCCAATGGCTGCAACAGCAGGAAAAATTACTGTGGCAGAAGTGGAAGAAATCGTCGAGCCGGGTGAACTTGAACCAAGCCAAATCCACACCCCTGGCATTTATGTAAATCGCGTGATTAAAGGTAACTTTGAAAAACGCATTGAACGTGTAACAACACGAGATTAAGCAGGAGCAAAGTAATGGCATTATCACGTGAACAAGTTGCAATGCGCGTTGCGCAAGAACTACAAGATGGTTACTACGTTAATTTGGGCATAGGAATTCCGACACTCGTCGCAAACTATGTACCTGATGATATTGAAGTTATGCTACAGTCAGAAAATGGCCTATTAGGTATGGGGCAATACCCAACTAAAGCTGAGCTTGATGCTGATATGATTAACGCGGGTAAAGAAACCGTGACAGCAGCCACAGGTGCTGCCATATTTAATAGTGCAGATAGTTTTGCCATGATACGGGGTGGTCATGTAGACTTAACAGTTCTTGGTGCTTTTGAAGTTGACCAGAGCGGTAACATCGCGTCATGGATGATCCCCAAAAAGCTTATTAAAGGCATGGGCGGCGCAATGGACTTAGTTGCTGGCGCAAAAAATATAATTGTTACAATGACCCATGCCAGTAAGCATGGTGAATCTAAGCTTCTTGAATCATGTAGTTTACCGCTTACCGGTGTAAATTGCGTAAAGAAAATAGTAACAGATTTAGCCGTTTTAGAAGTTAAAGACGGCGCATTTCATTTAATAGAGCGTGCACCTGGTGTATCTGTAGATGAAATTATTAGCAAAACAGCAGGTAAATTACTTGTTGACGGTGAAGTACCAGAAATGGTTTTATAAGATTATTATATAGTTAACTTTACCCTGTACCGACCTCATTCCCAGTGCCAATGGCGCTGAGTTACCCAAAATCCCTCGCAAGAGGGATTTTTTTTTGCCTACAATGCTATTTTTATGGTTAATTAATACACGCTTAATATATTATTATCTATAATAGGTGCATAAATACTGTGTTATTTAGCTAGAGCTATTGCACTAATTTGTTGTTAAGATGCACCAAAATTGTGAAGCTGCCCTATCAATAAAATTAAGTTATTGATAGTATTGAATAATAACATTTGGATCGATATTTGCCTGTACAGGTAATCTAAACATTTAAACACTGGAAAACATGCAAACTCCTATTCGTGGTCTTCGTTCTTTTTGCTTTGCAGCAAGAAGCCTAAGTTTTAAGCATGCAGCCAATGAGCTGTACTTAACACCGTCGGCGGTAAGCCACCAAATAAAACAACTAGAAGAACAACTTGGTATAGAGCTGTTTCATCGTAAAACACGTTCGATTAGCCTAACTACGGCTGGAAAAAACTTTTTTGATGCGATCTCCCCTATCATTACTATGTTAGAAGGTACCATTAATGAGTTTAGTCAATTACAACAAAACACAAATATCACGATTACTTTACCCGAGTTTTTTGCCAGTGAATTGCTGATGCCAAAATTAAGCGAATGGACCACTCAGCATCCTAATATTAATTTGCAAATGGACACGCTTAAAACACGTAAAGAACTTACCCGCCATAGTGATTTGTCTATTGTGCTTTCGTCAAGTAAGCCAACTGAGGGCGCAGTCACTGAGCTATTTAATTTAGAATACATTCCTGCATGTAATAAAAAATTACTTGAACAGTGGAAAAACAACGATTTACAAGCACTTAACCAAGTACCACTAATTTTACACAAAGCACGCCCTTGGGCATGGCACCAGTGGGCTGAAAAAGTGGGCATAGATGATTTTTCGCCTACGCAAATTATTCAGATAGATAGTATGTTTGGTGTTGCACGTGCCGCACAGCAAGGTATGGGGATTGCACTTATTCCTCTACCTATAAGCCAAAGCTGGTTAGACGAGCAATGGTTATATAAATTGTTTGAACAGCCATTAACGACTAAAGATAAATATTATTTGGTTCAACACGACTCAAATGTAGCCAACCACCCTCTAGATCTGTTTGCTAAATGGGTAGTTGATACTTTTAGAAAAACACAAGAACAATAATTTTTAGTTCACACTTAGTTAATTTATTTACTGTATAAATCACAAAAAATTCACATTAAATTAATGTAAAAGCCAACTTATTATCAATGAGTTGGCTTTTTTGTTATTTAATTTTATGGTTTAAATTTTTTCACTTATCAGTTTTATTTTTATCGTTTGTTTGAATTTAGGAAACAACATAAAGTTTATTTAACGAAAACATTTAATGACTAATTGAGTTGTTATTTAAATAACTAAGTTTGAAACCAATTTAGTTTTTATGACTCAAATAAATGTATAAAAGAATCTTTATATTGTGTGTGAAGATGTTGTCAGTGTGAAAAACAGTTCAAGTTAGGTGGTGACTTAGTTTGGGCTGTTTTTATTCTCTCCACAGCCACATAATATTAAAATCTGCTTTTAGCAGTAAACGAATCTTTATTGTGTGTGAAGATGTTGTCAGTGTGAAAAGCAGTTCAAGTTAGGTGGTGACTTATTTTGGGCTGTTTTTATTCTCTCCAACAGCCACATAATATTAAAATCTGCTTTTGGCAGTAAATGAATCTTTATTGTGTGTGAAGATATTGTCAGTGTGAAAAGCAGTTCAAATTAGGTGGTGACTTAGTTTGGGCTGTTTTTATTCTCTCCAACGGCCACATAATATAAAAATCTGCTTTTGGCAGTAAACGAATCTTTATTGTGTGTGAAGATGTTGTCAGTGTGAAAAGCAGTTCAAATTAGGTGGTGACTTAGTTTGGGCTGTTTTATTTTTCAACAAAATTGCACCACTTAGTAAATATTTATAAAGCCCTCAATTATGAGGGCTTTTTTGTACTTGTTTCTTTACTAGTCGAAACACCAATTATAGACCGATAGGTTTATATGCGGTATTAGCTATTATCTCGAGGGACAAAGTCTAATACGGTTGCGTTTATACAATATCTATCTTTTCCTCTTGGCCCCTCACCCGGAAATAAATGCCCCAGGTGAATACCTGTGCTTTTAGACCTTAATTCTATGCGTTGCATGCCCCAACTATTGTCCTCGTGTTCGGTTACACTGTTTTTAACAGGGTGCGTAAACGACAGCCAACCTGTACCAGAATTAAACCGATCTCGAGTATCAAATAAAGCCTCACCACTGAGCTTATCGACAAAGGTGCCATCGGGTGTGTTTTTAAATATTTTATATTCTTTACAATATGGGCGATCTGTTTTTGCATTAAATGCAACTTTATAAGCTTCACTATCTCCTAATTTAAATGCACCTAATGCTTTGTAAAATGTCTCACGGCTTGCGTAGCCTTGGCGACCATATACTTCTTCACCATTTTCTAAAAATAGAATTGTGGGTGTTGCCCATGTCGCTGATTTAATGGTTAACCCATCTAATTGATCTGCATATCTAAATGATAAAGGGATGGTGCCTTTGTAGTCATTTGCCACCTCTTTTTTAAACTTCTCGCAATAAGGGCAATAGTCTCGAGAGTCTATGATCACAATTTGTTTACCCGTTAATAATGCAGTGTTGTCTTTCGTTTTAACTGGTACTGGTTCGAAAACCACACCAGTAGAATGATCAGGGCAATAACCATTAGGATTTTTTTGCAAATAATTTTGGTGGTATTCTTCAGCAGCTACAAAGCCCTCAAGTGGCTTGATAACGGTGACTATATTTCCATACCCAGCATTGGTTAATAATTGTTGGTATTGCGCTTTAATCTTTAACGCTGTGTCTTTTTGCGCATCGTTGCTCGTTAATATAATAGATCGATATTGCGTACCAATGTCATTACCTTGTTTGTTTAACTGAGTAGGATCGTGACTTTCAAAGTAATTTTTAAGTAACTCTTGCGCAGAAATAATATTGCTGTTGTAAGTCACTTTCACTACTTCAGCGTAATTATTTTCGTCAAAGCGGCGTGATTGCTTAGTAATGTTTTTGTAAGTAGCCTCAAACCCATTGCCATCTGCATAACCAGATTCTGCATCAATTACTCCATCTAGCGCTTCATAGCGTTTTTCTGCGCCCCAAAAACACCCTGCTCCTAGTACAAGGCTTTCTACATGCATACTGGCTGCTACATCGCTTTGTTCGACTTTTTCCATCGATAAAGCAAACGCGCCTGCGCTAAATATAATTGCAGCGCCCGATAAATATAATAAATGCTGATAATTCATAATGTACCTCAAAACAAGTCCGTACTAATTAAGACCATTTAAATTTAATTATTATTTCAAACGTCGTGCTTATTTATTACGAGGCTAAACATATAAAGTTTTCTTTTAAATCTAATTGACAATAAGATTTAAATTTAAGTGTGTTAACAATTTTGCATAAATGTTCTGTGTTGGTCTCAAGGGTATAAATAATTAATTAAATATGTGATAGGTTTGCTTAATGATGTTCGAATTAAGTTTTACTAATGCAAAATCCTCACGTTTACGCCATATCAAACAATAGCTTATTGCTTGATGCCTCTCACTTAAGCACTAGCGGAACACTCAGTATTCAAAAAAAAATTTGGTCTTTAGCAAATCACTGTAAAAAAGATAATTCATTTATTGATATTGTACCCGGTATGAACTCACTCACTTTATATTTAAAGCAAAATATTGAGTTAGCTAAATGGCTTGAGCAATTACCAGATATTTGGAATAACATTAAACCTAATGAGTTCGTAGCTAAACACCACAAAATCAAAACGCATTACAACGGCGCAGACCTAAACTACGTGGCAAATTTTCATAGTTTAAGCATTGATGACGTCATTAACCTTCACAGTGAGCCCCAGTACGCTGTTTTATTTTTGGGGTTTCAACCTGGTTTTGCATACTTAAATGGACTAAACAAGCAACTTTTTACACCAAGACGCTCAGAACCTCGTCTTAAAGTACCTAAAGGGTCTGTCGCTATTGGTGCTGAGCAAACAGCCATTTACCCGGCAGATTCGCCTGGTGGCTGGCATATTATTGGCCAAACTGACATACCATTATTTGATGCAACGCAAAAAAGCCCATGCTTAATACAGCCTGGTGACACGCTTGAATTTATACCTGTATCTGTGGGGAAATAAATAATGATTAAAGTTATTAAAAGTGGCCCATTACTGAGCATCCAAGATTTTGGACGTAACGGATACCGCCATTTAGGCGTTAGTCAGTCTGGCAGCTTAGACCCTTACGCACAAACCATAGCAAACTGCCTTTTAAATAATGATAAAAACGCCGCTGTTCTTGAGGTAACCGTTGGCTTGTGCGAACTTGCGTTTGAATGCAACACTGTTATTTCCTTATTTGGTGCTGATTTAAATGCAACACTTGATGAAAAACCGATTTATCCAGGTTGGACATATAATATTAAACAAAAACAGGTGCTAAAATTTTCAACCGGCAGAGCTGGATTAAGAGCCTATATTGCCGTTAAAGGAGGGATTCAAAGCCCGGTTGTTATGAATTCTAAAGCAACTGATTTAAATGCTGGTTTTGGCGGGCTAAATGGTAAATCGCTCATAGCCGGTGACACTATTAAAATAACCCCTTACCAATCAGAATTTACTCAATGCGGTGCACTTATGCCGCCAAAACGTAAAATTGTTCGCGTATACCCAAGCCCACATGCACAGTTTTTCTCAAAGCAGATCATTAATGGGTTTACTCAGTCGTCGTTTAAAGTGAGTCACAATAGTAACCGCATGGGTGTTAGGCTTCAAAGTGATAATTATTCTTTAACCCACTCACACTCATTGCCTTCTCTTGCTGTGAGCCCCGGAAGTATTCAACTTCCTCCAAATGGAGAACCTATTGTTTTGTTAAACGATGCGCAAACAACGGGGGGTTACCCCTTATTAGGCACCGTAATTGAAGCAGACTTGCATCAATTTGCGCAATACAGACCACTAGATACAATTGAATTTGAATATGTGACGTTTAAGCAAGCATTACAAGCCAAACAGAAGCTCGACGGTCATTTAAACCAGTTAAAAATTGCACTTAAAAGCAAACGTTAAGCAATAATTGGTTACGTAGAACTTTAACTAATTAGTAGTTGCTATTGCACCACTGTGTTACAAAAACGAGCCGTCTGTGAAGCAAGCTCACTTGGATAACTCACTAATAGTACAGAGTTTGAACAATAGAATTGATGAAAAAATAATCATAGTTACTCCTTGTTCACCAACAAGGTGCGGTCACTTAAACATTGGTGCATAAATTATTCTTAATTAATTGCAAAAGCTATGTGACTTGAGTAAATATTTCTGATAAAACAAGGGTTCGCAGTTCAGCAAAGTGGCTGATCTGCACACATAATAGGAATGAGGAGTTACTATGTGTTCAATCTTTGGGGTATTAGATATTAAATCTGATCCCGCTCAATTGCGAACTCAAGCAATTGAAATGTCAAAATTACTACGACACCGAGGCCCAGATTGGTCTGGTGTTTACGCGTCTGAAAAAGCAATTTTAGTTCACGAACGTCTTGCAATTGTTGGCGTATCTAGTGGTGCGCAACCTTTATACAACCCTGAAAAAACGCATATTTTAGCGGTAAACGGGGAAATATATAATCACAAAGAGTTAGCTGCAAACTTAAACACTGATTTTACTTTTCAGACACAGTCTGACTGTGAAGTAATATTAGCGCTGTATAAACAAAAAGGTCCTGAGTTTTTAGATGACTTAAACGGTATTTTTGCATTTTGCTTATACGATGAAGAAAATGACGCCTACTTAATTGGTCGCGATCACATTGGTATTATACCGCTATACACTGGCCACGATGAGCACGGTAACTTTTATGTTGCATCTGAGCTAAAAGCACTTTCTCCAATTTGTAAACATATTGAAGAATTTCCTCCTGGTCATTACCTTTACAGTAAAGATGGTGAATTAAAGCCGTATTATAAACGCGATTGGCAAACATTCGACGCAGTGAAAGATAACAGTGCAGAATCATCAGATGTGAAAGACGCACTAGAGGCAGCCGTTAAACGCCAACTTATGTGTGATGTACCTTACGGTGTATTACTATCTGGTGGATTAGACTCATCGGTAATTTCTGCTATCACACAGCGTTTTGCAGCTAAACGTATTGAAGATAACGACGAAAGTGATGCTTGGTGGCCTAAGCTTCACTCGTTTTCAGTGGGTCTTGAGGGTTCACCCGATTTAGCGGCAGCTCAAAAGGTAGCCGACATGATTGGGACAGTGCACCACCCTATCATTTTTACTATTCAGGAAGGTATTGATGCGCTTCGTGAAGTTATTTACCACATAGAAACTTATGATGTAACCACTATTCGTGCATCAACCCCTATGTATTTAATGGCTCGTCAAATTAAAGCCATGGGTATTAAGATGGTTCTTTCTGGTGAGGGTGCAGATGAATTATTTGGTGGTTACTTATACTTCCATAAAGCGCCAAATGCACAAGAATTTCATGAAGAACTAAACCGTAAAGTATCTAAACTTCATATGTTTGACTGCCTGCGCGCTAATAAGTCAATGGCCGCATGGGGTGTTGAAGCTCGCGTACCATTCTTAGACAAAGAATTTGTTGATGTTGCTATGCGCATCAATCCTGAAGCTAAAATGTGTAAAGAAGGCAAAATTGAAAAGCATATTTTACGTGAAGGCTTTGGTGGTTACCTACCTGATGAAGTTTTATGGCGCCAAAAAGAACAGTTTTCTGATGGTGTTGGCTACAGCTGGATAGACACATTAAAAGAGTATGTTGAAGAGCAAGTAAGCGATCAAGACCTCGCTAACGCTAAGTTTAAATACCCTATTAATACCCCTGATTCAAAAGAAGCTTATTACTACCGTGCTATTTTTGAGTCGCACTTCCCTGGTGACGCCTCGGCTAAGTGTGTACCACACGGTAAGTCAGTCGCTTGCTCGACACCAGAAGCACTTGCTTGGGATGAATCATTCCAAAATAATGCGGACCCTTCTGGTCGTGCAGCGGGCGTACACAACGACGCTTACACAGGTAAAAAATAAGCACTAACGTATACACTGCATAAGTTTTATGCAGTGTATAAACTTCCACTACCCCTTTAGGTTCATTTTCTTCTTCAACTTACTAGACTGCTTGGTCTATAAATAATTACTTTAATTATAGTTTAAGCTCTAAGCTTATAGTTTTTATCTACCTACTATTAATTTTTTAAAAAGCTATTTTTATGGCTAACATTACCCTTAAAACACGCTATTTTAACTATTTGTTACTTTTATCGTTTATGTAGCTGCGTATCATCTGTAAGATAGAAAAATAAATAGTTAGTCTTCAAATTATTTTTTATTCTCAGTATATAGACTAATGTATTTAATGGGCGGCTGGATAACCAGTTATTTATAATTACAAAAGAGGTATTGCATGAAGGAAAATCATGACAAATATAGTATTGATAATACAGATTACACCGTAGGACAGGATAACGTCCAAAAGTGGGGGTTTGATATTCATAACCCTGTTTTTGGGATTAGTGCGGGTCTTATTATTTTATTTTTAGTTGCCTTACTTGTCACCGAGCCACAAACAGCTAAAACTGCACTCGATACTATTAAATTCGATATTATTAATAACTTTGATGCGCTATTTATGTGGGCTGCTAACTTTTTCGTCGTTTTCTGTTTAGCGCTTATTGTATCTCCATACGGAAATATACGCTTGGGAGGAAGTGAAGCTAAACCCTCTCATACTCGCCTTTCATGGCTTGCAATGTTATTTGCCGCTGGTATGGGTATCGGCCTTATGTTTTGGGGTGTAGCAGAACCCGTCGCTTATTATACTGGCTGGTACGAAACACCACTAAACGTTGCAGCAAACACACCAGAAGCTGCAAAATTAGCCATGGGCGCAACCATGTTCCACTGGGGTCTTCATCCGTGGGCAATTTATGCAGTGGTTAGTTTATCTTTGGCTTTTTTTGCTTACAATAAGGGGCTCCCGCTTTCAATCCGTTCGATTTTTTATCCGATTTTAGGTGATAAAGCGTGGGGATGGCCGGGTCATATTATTGATATTTTGGCTGTTTTGGCTACTTTATTTGGGTTAGCAACTTCATTAGGTTTAGGTGCGCAGCAAGCCTCAGCGGGGATTAACCATGTATTTGGTTTAGAAGGCGGTATTGGCTCGCAAATTTTAGTTATTGTAGGGGTTACTTTATTAGCCGTTATATCCGTTGTTCGCGGCATTGATGGCGGTGTAAAGCTATTAAGTAATATAAACATGCTGATAGCGTTTGTATTACTGTTGTTTGTTTGCCTAGTTGGATTTGCTGTAGCTATGGGGAATGTTCCAAATACAGTAATGGGGTATGTAGAAAACATTATCCCTTTGAGTAACCCACACGGCCGTGAAGACGAAACATGGATGCACGGTTGGACTGTATTTTACTGGGCATGGTGGATTTCGTGGTCACCGTTTGTTGGTATGTTTATAGCTCGTGTTTCACGCGGACGCACTATTCGTGAATTCTTAATCGCTGTATTACTTATTCCAACTTTAGTAACGGTATTGTGGATGTCTATCTACGGTGGTATTGCAATTGATCAAATTATCAATGGTGTTGGCGCGCTTGGGCTTAATGGCTTAACTGAAGTCCCTTTAGCAATGTTTCATATGCTGGATGAACTGCCGCTTTCAAATATATTATCGTTTATTGCGATTGTTCTTGTACTTGTGTTTTTTATTACCTCGTCAGACTCTGGGTCGTTAGTAATCGATTCTATTACAGCCGGTGGTAAGATTGACGCTCCCGTTCCCCAGCGTATATTTTGGGCTACAGTTGAGGGCGCTATTGCTGCTGCGCTACTTTGGATTGGAGGAACACAAGCCATTGAAGCTTTACAAGCGGGTGCTGTGTCAACAGGTTTACCATTTACGTTTGTTCTTTTACTTATGTGTGTAAGCTTAGTATTAGGTTTAAGAACTGAGCCTCGCCCAGTTAAGTAATAAATTAACAACAATAAAAAAACGCCGCATTTTTTGCGGCGTTTTTATTTATATATGTTCAGCTCCATATAGTGCACAACGGTGTTTCTTCTGTGTAATGATGGCGCAATTGAGCTTGCAAAAGCTCAGCGGTTGCAAGCGCATCGGTTAACGCATGATGCCCTTCATAAGAAGGTAGAGAATAACGTTTACGACAGTCATTTAGCCTTAGCGATCCCAGTTTAGTGTTAAATATCTGCCCTATTAAGCCTTGTTTTGCTTTGAGCGCTCTTCGCTCAAGTTCCATGGTATCTACAACCATAAACTCAATATGCTCTTTTAATCGCAATAATAAGGCACTATTAAAAAAGCCACGTTCGATTGCCGCATAGTGAACGACTATTACCTTAGAACGCAAAGCATCAAGTAAAGGGGCTATAATGTTGTCAAAGTCAGGCGCGTTATCAACATCGTTATGAGTAATACCGTGGATCACAATAGATGATTCACTTAGGTTTCGTCTTGGCTGAACCACCCAATGTTTACTCTGTTTACAGTATATTCGCGCTAATGTGAATGGCACTAACCCCACACTCACAATATCATCTGTTTTACTATTAAGCCCTGTTGTTTCAAAATCTAATGCAACAAAAGGAATGTCTTTTACAGAAGCACTAGCATCACTAAATGTAGATAAATAAAACTCTTTTAGTAAGTTGTTTTGCGCATCATCGGCAAGCTGAGCATAACGTGTATTCCAGTTTTTAACTTCTTTGAAAAACATAGATTATTTCACACCCGAGTGTGCGGTATAACAAAATTTAAGGTAATTTTGCGCCTTATCTAGAATAGCAAAAGCATCTTTTAAATGACGCTGTTCAAATGGAGAAAGTAGATGCGGATCAAGATTATTGTCGGGTACTTCACCCTGCTCAATTTGCCATGCCTGATGACGTATACGGGTCATCGAAATGTACTCTAACGCATCACGTAAGTCTTGCGCTTTGCCTGCAGGCAAAACATTGGCTTCTATAATATCTTCTAGGCGATCAAATGAATTTTGCTTACGAGATCCAATGGCAAGTGCATGGACGCGAACAACATCACTTAATGGCGCTGTGCCACGTCGTTTTAAATTCATAGATTTTTGATGCTGCCCGTTGTGCTCGAGAACAAACCCTTTAAAAAAGCCAAGTGGAGGTGTTCTGTTACGAGCATTTGCTGCCATATTTGCTAGAAACAGTCTGTTATTTGCACTGTGTTTAGCAATATATGTTTTTAACTCATTAGCCCATTTTGTTTTACCCCACACACCGTCTAAATCAAAAAATATAGAACTGTTAAGTAAAGCCTGTGGTTTGGGTTCAGAAATCCATTGGGCAAATTGCTCAAACCATTGGTCCTGTGTTTTTCGCCACTTCTTGAATGACGCCATAATTTCACCGTCGCAATAGCTATAGCCACATTGAGCTAATCCATCACAAACAAAGTCACTCAAATTTTGAAAATAAGCATTATGTTTTTCGTCGTCATAGCTATTATCTAGTATAAGTGCATTGTCTTGATCGGTAACAATAAGCTGCTCATCTCTAGCCATAGAGCCTAATGCGATAAAGCAGTAGGGTACTGGCGGCGGGCCAAATTTTTCTTCTGCGAGTATTAGCAACCGTTGTTTAAATGTACGACCAATGACAGCCATTGCAGTACCAACCATATGAGAGTTTGCATCTTCATTTACCATGCGCACAAATACACGGGGAAGCTGATTTGCGTAGTGAGCTAAGTCTTCAACAGACTGCTGAGCCAATATACCACGCACCAACAATAAGCTACTTTGCGATTCATAACGTAGAATATCTGACAATGATATAACACCAATTGGCCGTTTTTTTTGTACCACAGGAAGATGATGTAAATTATCTCTGAGCATGGCTAAAACGGCTTCAAAAATATAGTCATTTTGATCAAGTAGCACTAGGTTAGTTGACATAATAACGTGTGCAGGCGTGTTGTACTCAAGCCCCTGCGCAACAACTTTAGTACGTAAATCTTTATCTGTTATTATGCCAACGACTTGCCCGTCATCTTCTTGAGGGTCGTTATTAATAGGCTTATTAACGTCGGTCACTAGCACTGACGAAACCGACTCATCGGTCATGAGCTGTGCAATATTTTTTACTGTTTCAGTTGCATCGACTGTAACAACGTCTCGGTGAAGTAACGATTTCACCTTGGCAGTGGTTAAATCGTTGCCATCGGCTTGCTCAACAATTGCTTGATGCAAACGCACATTACCATCGGTTTCAAAATAATCTGCAAAGACTTCAAATTCATCACAATACTGCAAAAATATGTCAACGTTTATACAATACACTAACGTGTCTTCAAGCGCTGTAGCCGGAAAACGTACTTTGCGATTCATCAACAAGCCCATTTGCCCAAATATTCCCGCAGTGGCCAAACGGTTATAGAGCTCGCCATCACGGCGATACATTTCAACAGCGCCACTTCTTATGATGTACAAATCGGCTATGTCTTGGCCGTATTGTAAAATATCGGTATTAGCCCTGAAGTAACTGACTTCGACTTGTTTAGCAAGTTCATCTAATGCTTTTTGAGGAAGATCATCAAAAGGAGGGTGTTGTGATAAAAATTGCGCTATTTCAATTTGTTCGCTTTGCATTATAGATCCCTACTGATTTCCATTAATGCAATTGTGGGCCTAATTAACCGTTTTTTAAAGAAAAAAGATTAATTAGGCCACTAAAGGTTTATTCTGTTTGTTCAAGCTCTTGGGCCAGCTGTTTAGTTTCATCCCCTCTTGGCTTAGTGAAACGTGCAAGCCCTAAATAGATGACTGGGGTTAAGTATAAAGTAAATAAAACAGCAAGTGAAAGACCACCAAATACAACCCAACCTATTGCATTACGTGCTTCAGCACCCGCCCCGCTTGATAAAATTAATGGCAGTGCACCTAGTAACGTCGAAACGAGTGTCATGGTGATTGGACGTAATCTTACCAGCGCAGCCTCTTCAACCGCCTCGCGAACTGATAAGCCTTGGTCTCGAAGTTGATCTGCAAATTCGACTAATAAAATGGCATTTTTCGCAATTAGACCAATGAGCATCACTAGACCAATTTGTGAATAAATATTAAGAGACGTATTTGTTAAATAAAGCGCTAAAATAGCAGAGGTAATACCAAATGGAACTGTTAGCATTACCACTATTGCACTGTTTACACTTTCAAATTGAGCTGCTAATACCAGTAATACAATTAGAAAAGCCAACACGTAAGTTAAAAGTACTTCGTTTGCTGTTTCTTCAAAGGTCAGCGCTTCACCTTTAAACGCAAGGGTAATACCTTGAGGCAACGATTGCTGAGACAAATTGCGAATTTGATCGACTATATCGGCAATCGTCATACCATCCGGTAGCTCCATATCTAATTCAATAGCACGACGCTGTGCATGACGCTCAAGCTCAGCGGCTACTCCTTCTTCACTAATATTAGCTAAGCTACTAATCGGCACTAACCTCCCTTGCGAACTTGCCACATAGAGGTTTGCTAAATCACTTGGATCTTGAATAACCTGGTTTTGCACTTGCAGCATGATGGGTATTGATTGGTCGCCAATGTTTAGATCCTCAACATCATCCCCATTGATGGCAGCGCGAAGTGTAATTGAGATATCACTTAGCGATACACCCAACTCTTCGGCTCTTCGCCTATCAATATTTACACGTAATTGTGGTTGTGACGGCTGATAAGAGACTCTTACAGGCGCAGTACCCGGGATTGCGTTTTCAATTTGCTTTGCAAAATCTTGTGCAGCGACAAAAATTTGTTGGTAGTCTTGGCCTAATAAAGCGATTTCTATACCGCCACCTTGACCTCTAAGATTTAAACTATTAGAACCGGATGCACGACCAGCTGCGCCTGGGATTTCACCTAATGGTCCGCGAATTTTATTTATGATTTCTTGCTGGCTAAATTGACGGTCGTCCCAATGCTTTAGTGGTACTGTAATAAAAACAATATTTGGATCCCATTGCCCAACAACTGTGTAAATAGATTCTATTTCACCACTTTCTACAAAGGGTAACAAAATATCTTCCATTTGCATTGCTTGCCTGTCCATAAAGTTCAACCCAACACCGTCTGGGCCTCTGGCAAATATACGAATTTTCCCCCTGTCCTCTGTGGGTAATAGTTCGTTATCGAGGTTTAAATACAATGCGCCAGAACCAAAGGCTATTAATATACAAGCTATGAGCACGAGCCAAGCGCGGTTCAGAACGCTTTTAATCGTTATGCTATAAAGGCTTACTAACTTATTACCTACTTTGGCAAATGGGTGGTTGCTTTGTTTTTTAAGTTTTAATTTTGAAGTCAATGCAGGGACAAGTGATAAAGCAACAAAACTTGAAATAATGACTGCACCTGCGAGCACCCCGCCAAACTCTCTAAATAATCGTCCTGCCGTAGAAGGTAAAAATGCAATAGGGATAAAAACCGCAGCCAATACAGCAGTCGTTGCAACTACCGCAAAAAATACTTCTCGAGTTCCTATTACTGCTGATGCTCGCCGACCAAGCCCTAGCCCTCTTTGACGTTGTATGTTTTCACTTACAACAATTGCGTCATCAACTATTAAACCTGTGGCTAAAACCAGTGCTAATAAAGTGAGTATATTAATAGAAAAACCAAGGGCCCAAATAAGTGCAAGAGACCCTATAAGCGCAACAGGTATGGCAAACGCAGGCACAAGTGTTGCGCGCCACGAACCTATAAACACCCATAACGTTATTACCACTAACAAAACTGTAAGCACTAAGGAGTTTATTACTTCGTCAACAGAGCTTCTTATAAATTGTGCATCGTCTGATGTCAGCGTAAATTCGAGTTCAGGGAATCGTTCGCGCATGTTTTCAAGTAACTGTAAAACTTCGTCCGATATTTCAATTGTATTTGATTGCGCTTGACGAATAACCTCCATACCTATTACTGGTTTGCCATCTAAACGAACCATAGAGCGTGGATCTGCAGGGCCAAAATAGACTGATGCAATATCACCTACTCGCGTATCACCGCTAACAATAATATCTGCTACTTCATTGGGGGTAATAGAAGTCGCATCGGCTCTGACTATGACTTGTTGGTCACTTGATTTAAGGCTTCCTGCTGGTACATCAAATGGCGCTTCTCGTAAAACATCTGCCACATCAGGAATAGTAAGATTAAAACTACTTAGCTTTAATGGATCTAAGCGAACTCGCAAAACACGTTTTCGGTCCCCGTTTAACCTGACATCGGCAACACCCGGTATGGTTAAAAACTGGGGAGCTAAATCGGTTTCAACGCGTTCAGTAAGGGCTTCAAGTGCTAGAATGTTACTTGATACAGTGAGCGAAACAACAGCTTCTGCATCATTATCGGCCTTGATAATTGCAACACGTTCAACTTCCTCTGGTAATTCTCGCTGTACACGCGCAACAGACTCACGGGTTTCGTTAGCTGCATTGTCTAAATCTACGCCAGGTCGAAACTCAACAACAATACGCGCATTGCCTTCTTCACTTTGTGCGCGAATTGATTTAACACCACTTACACGGGCTATTGCCCCTTCTAGTTTACTGGTTACTTCTGTATCGACCGTTTCTGGAGACCCACCTGGAAATGAAGCCGAAACAGTTATACGTGGCCTATCAACATCTGGTAATTCTCTGACTTCAATTCCTGCAATAGCAGCTAAACCAGCAATTATTATTAGTAGATTCAAAACAACAATGAGCACTGGGCGGCGAATTGCCATTGAGGGTAGGTCTTGCATCATAGGGGAATTTTTCATTGTTATTCCTCTAAATTACTGGGATTAGCAAACGTTAATGTTTGGTTTTCGCGCAAGCGTTGGACGCCTTCAACAACCAATATATCGTTTTCATTTAAATTGCCTGAAACTAACAATCGCCCAGCTAAGCGTTGCTCTATTTTTACATCTATGCGCTTTGCTTTTTTATCTATACTTTTCCAAACATAAGGACCTGTTGCTCCCCACATAAGTGCAGCCTCAGGCACAACAGCATATGACTCCCCTTGCATGGTAATATTAATTCGAAAACTCATACCAGGCATAAACTGCTCATTTTCATTTTCCAGTTTGGCTTTGACACGTAAGGTACGGGTTTGTGGATTTATTCGAGAATCAAGATATGAAACTTGAGCATTAATAGCTTTTGCGCTTTGCCATGGTGTTACTTCCACAATACCTTTATTTTTTAGTATTGAGACAGCTGACTCGGGGGCGTTAAAATTAATATACAAACTGCGGGTATCATCAATTGTTGCAATGGCAGTTTGCTCTGTAATGCGATCCCCTTTTTCTACATCAGTAAGTCCCATCACACCATCAAATGGCGCAAGCACAGTTCTGTCTTCCAGGTCTGTTTTAGCATTAATAAGAGCAACCTCGGCCAGTGCATGCAAAGTTTTTGCATCATCTAAGTCACTTTTAGGAATTGCTCCCTTTTTGTGACTTTCACTGAGCCTGTTAAGTGTTCGTTGGGTATCTGCTAAGGTTATTTCTGCTTGTTGAAGAGCTGCTTTTTGTCTGCGAGAGTCAAGCTCGACTAAAACATCTCCCTCCTTTACGAAGTTACCCGGTTTAAAGTGGACGGCTGTTACTCTATCGCCAACAGCAGGAAATAATGTAACGGAGTTAATTGCTTCTGCATTACCTACAGCTTTAACCTCTTCTTTTGTACGTTCCGTTGTAACTTTTTGTACCATTACATTTGCACTAGATGCTGCTGTGCTAAAAATGAATAATAACAAATAGATATTTAATTGAAGTATACGCAATTTCAAAGAACCACCTTATAAACCATTTTGTTGACCACTATACGCAGTGTAACAAAAGTGTGATCAAAATTAGCCTGTGTTAACGCTGAACACTCAACTATGTAAGATGAATAACAAATTTTAGCCAAAAAAAAGAGCCGTGAAGCTCTTTTTTATTAAATACATTTTAAAGATAACTTACTTACTACGTTGAGCATCTTTTTGAGCTTTTTTAGCCTCTTTGCGTTGTTGAAGAACGGTCTGTGCTTCGTTACCTATATGCCCTTCACCACGAGCCTGTGCAAGCTCAATTTGTTTTTGGCGCTCTGCAAAACGGGCACGCTGCTCATCAGTTACCTTATCAATACAATGATGACATGAAACACCCTCTAAATATTCAGGCTTTTGTTTTTCTTGTTCAGTAATAGGCATACGACACGCATGACATTGATCGTAAGAACCTTTCTGTAGGTCATGATCCACAGCAACGCGATTATCAAATACAAAGCACTCGCCTTCCCACATAGTTTCTTCTTTTGGCACTTCTTCTAAGTATTTAAGAATACCACCTTCTAAGTGATAAACTTCATCAAAGCCTTGCTCTTTCATGTAAGCTGTTGATTTTTCACATCGAATACCACCTGTACAAAACATAGCAACTTTTTTATGTTTTTCAGGATCAAGATTTTCTTTTGCCCATTGAGGGAACTCACGAAACGTTGTTGTATTTGGATCAACGGCATTTTGAAATGTGCCAATTTCAATTTCGTAATCGTTACGCGTATCAATAAGTACAACCTCGGGGTCAGAAATTAATGCATTCCAGTCTTGAGGTTTAACATAGCTTCCCACTACTTTAAGAGGATCAATTCCCTCTACGCCCATTGTTACGATTTCTTTTTTTAGTTTTACTTTTGTGCGATAAAACGGACATTCGTCATCATAGGATTCTTTAGTAACAATGTTTTTTAAATTTGGCTGTTCATCTAACCATGCAAGGAGGTTATCAATGCCCGCTCGTTTTGCAGAAACAGTGCCATTAATTCCTTCAGCAGCTAAAAGTAATGTGCCTCGCACTTCATTTTTTTCCATAACCTCCAGTAGAGGTTTACGTAATGCTTCAAATTCAGGTAGGCCTACAAATTTGTATAAAGCGCACACTACAAAGTGTTCGCTGGTAAGATCATCTTTATGAACAGCTGTCATTTTATTTCCTCTTTTGCCTTATTAGCCAATATTGGCGTTTACCGAATCGTAAATCCGGCGCATATGGGGCGCGTATTTTACGCTTTTTTAGATTAATTGCAAAAAATAGCACCATACTTTGCTTTTTGCTGTCGGGATAAGCCATGTGTACGCTATAATGCAGCAATTAATTTAAGTTGCACATTGGAGAACATTACATTGCACTTTACTGATCTTGGGATTGATACTCGCCTTGAAACACAATTAGCACATCAAGGGATCACCCAGCCCACAGACATTCAAGCACATGCAGTGCCTACCGCACTTGCAGGGCATGACATTTTTGCTCAGTCAAAGACTGGGTCGGGCAAAACCTTGGCGTTTTTATTACCCGCAGTACAACGGGTTATGAAACAAAAAGCACTCAGTAAACGCGATCCACGTGTACTTATTGTTGCCCCTACACGCGAATTAGCTACGCAAGTATTTTCACAGTTGCGTTTGTTAATAGCGGGCACGGCGATTAAAGCTGTAAAAGTATTAGGTGGGGAAAACTTTAATGACCAAATTAAAGCATTAAGGAACGACCCACAGTTTGTAGTGGCAACACCCGGTCGTTTGGCCGATCATGTTACCAAACGCTCGTTACAATTAAGTGGTTTAGAACTGCTAATTTTTGATGAAGCAGACCGTATTTTAGATCTGGGCTTTACTGAACAACTAAAGTTAATTAACGACGAAGCCAATCACCGTCTTCGCCAAACATTATTGTTTTCAGCAACCCTAGACCACGCTCAAGTAGATGCTCTTTCGCGTAATTTATTAAAAAAACCAAAACAGATCACGCTTAGTGCTGCAAACGAACAGCACAGCGATATAACGCAAACACTCTACTTAGCCGACCACCTAGATCACAAAGAAGCGTTATTAGCACACTTTTTAAAGCAAGACGAAGTTGGCCAATGCATAATATTTACTGCCACCCGCGCAGATACAAGTCGTTTGAGCGAAGAGCTAAACAACAAAGGATTTAAATCAGTCGCACTAGCGGGTGATTTAACACAAAGCAAACGCTTAGACATTATGGACTCGTTTAGCAGAGGAAACTTCAAGATATTAATTACCACTGATGTCGCATCCCGTGGTTTAGATTTGTTAAGCGTAACGCATGTAATTAACTTTGATTTGCCAAAACATGCTGAAGAATATGTACACCGAATAGGTAGAACTGGACGTGCTGGTTTTAAAGGTACCGCTATTTCGTTAGTAGGCCCTAAAGATTGGGCTAGTTATTTAGCAATTAAATCTTTTTTAAATGATGAGCTTAAATTTGCAACTATTGACGGACTTAAAGCTAAATTTAAAGGGATAAAAGAGAAAAAACCTGCTGCAACTGTTAAAGCTAAAAAAGTAACGCAGGTTAAAAAGCCACAAATTAAACGTAAAGCAAAACCTAAAAAACCAGCGGCACCCATTAAAGCCCCTATGAATATCGATGGCGATTCACCAATGCGCCGTAAAAAAAAGCCTGAGCAGGAATAATTATGAGTTACCTTGGAACAACACAAACCCTATTTGTAAAAGAAGTGAGTAATGAAGGCGCTTACTTGGACGGTCATGATTTAGGTGAAGTTTTTTTACCAAAAAACGAAATTAAAGATGAGCTTGAAGCTGGTGACAGCATTAGCGTATTTATATATTTAGATAATGCTAATTTACCAACGGCGACTGTTAAAAAACCACATGCTCAAGTAGGTGAATACGCCCTTTTACGTGTTAAGGAAATAAATAGTATTGGTGCATTTTTAGACTGGGGATTAGAAAAAGATGTATTAGCCCCATTTAATGAACAAAAGCCACGTATGCAAGAGGGGCATTCTTATCTTGTTCGTTTGTATCTTGATAATGCGAGTCAACGCATTTGTGCTTCAACTAACTTTAATCGCTTTTTATCAAAGGATGAGCCTGAATACACACGCCTACAAGAGGTTGATTTGATTGTTGCTGGTAAAACAGATATTGGCTACAAGGTGCTTATAGAAGAATCTCACTTTGGTGTTGTATTTTACAATATGGTATTCAAAAACTTATTTGTAGGGCAAAAGCTTAAGGGCTTTGTTCAAAAAGTACGAGAAGACGGAAAAATTGATGTTGTACTCGAAAAACCAGGCATGGGTAAAGTAAGTGAGCTTGGCGATAAAATAATGGAAAAGCTTAAAAACGAAGGCGGCATACTCGCCATTGGCGATAAATCTGATCCTGAACTTATTAAGAAAGTATTTTCAACAAGTAAAGCTAACTATAAAAAAGCAATTGGTGGATTATTTAAGCAAGAGCTGATTGAGATTGAAGCGAAATCTATCCGCTTAAAATCTAAATAATTTTATAGCGCTCATGATATCTTTATATTGTGAGTGCTTACCCTAAAATATACTTATAAGGCAATGTACACTGTGTATACTCTCTTGAGTAATTAAGTACTTCCCTTTCTGATTCTAAGTTTTGCGGCGCTAATCTAAAAACCTTTATTTCACACTCCAATTTCTTTTCATCATGATGAGATAAACAATCACTGACAGTGATATCTTGAGCATTTAACGCGTCAGAATTTCTGTAGCAAAGGTGGTGAGCATAATCCTTCATTGTTTTTTTAAAATCAAACATGTCTACAGGATAAGCTGATATAACGTCTGTTACTGTTGTAACGCCATCATAAGCCTTACTAGAAAATACATGTTTGTTAACTGAAAAGCCTGCAATGATAATCAACACTGAACCAAATAATAGCTTCAAAATAAACCCCTTACATCATTTTGATATTATAAATGTAACACAAATTACACATAACGTAAGGGGTTTAGTACTTATTTGCTGTTTTTTGTAAATTATTTTATAGATTCATTAACATCTTGCAGTACTTTTACTGGATTTGCTGCTTTAGTAATCGGTCTGCCTACAACTAGATAATCACTGCCAGCTTCAATTGCTTGTTTTGGAGTCATTATTCTTTTTTGATCGCCTGCTTCACTGCCTTCAGGGCGAATACCTGGGGTAACTAATTTAAAATGCTCACCAAGTTCAGCCTTTAAAACATTCGCTTCTTGAGCAGAACAAACAACACCATCAAGGCCTGCTTCCTTAGCTAGTTTTGCAAGGTATATTACCTGCTCCTGTGGTGATTTGTTTATACCTAAGCGTTTTAATTCTGGTTCATCCATACTTGTTAACACAGTTACAGCAATAAGAATTGGTGCTCTATCTCCAAATTCTTCTAAAGCAAGTTTTGCTTTGTGCATCATTTCATAACCGCCTGACGCATGAACATTTACCATCCAAACGCCCATTTTTGCAGCAGCTGTAACTGCCTTTGCAACTGTATTAGGAATATCATGAAACTTTAAATCTAAAAATACATCAAAACCAAGTTCAATTAACTCTTTTACAAATTCAGGGCCAAAGTAAGTAAACATTTCTTTGCCTACTTTTAATCGACAAGTATCGGGCGAAAGCTGTTTTACAAATGCTAATGCTGTTTCTTGATCGTCGTAGTCTAAAGCGATAAGCACTTTTTTTGAATTTTCGAAAGACATAGTTATCCTAATCTATAGCAGTAAAGAGTTTTTATATATTCAACTTAGTTATCAAGGCGAACTTACACAAAGTGAGTAAGGAGGTTTAATTAGTATATAGATGCTAGTTAAACTTCTAGTCGAATTTGTAAGGGCATTACAATAATTAAGTATTTAGGGGTTATTAAAATCCGTCTAAACCTCTACTTGGGACAATGGTTTCCCAATGTTTACAAGAAGGGCAATTCCAATAAATTGTATAACTTGTGAAGCCACAATGCTGACATTGAAAATCTGGCTTAGTAGCAATATATGACGTTACAAGGCTATCAATTTCATTAAGTACTTCTTTTGTATTTTTATTTTGGTCACCCATTAGCTGCAGTAAAAAACTAAACCCCCTGATCGTTGGTTGTCTTTTTAAACTGTCAGTTAAAAA
Source organism: Pseudoalteromonas sp. 4NS20-0020 (assembly GCF_057554385.1). NCBI lineage: Bacteria > Pseudomonadati > Pseudomonadota > Gammaproteobacteria > Alteromonadales > Pseudoalteromonadaceae > Pseudoalteromonas > Pseudoalteromonas sp. 4NS20-0020. The sequence goes on from NZ_BAAJMI010000003.1 coordinate 556,708, forward strand.
ATCGAAAGCTTGTTTTGTATGACCTTGCTCTAAAAGAGCTTGGCAATGTTTTATTTTTATAAGAACACCACCCTTATCTAGTAAATCGTTTACTAACTCATGAAATTGATGCGTTAAATTTAGTTGCTTATAGCTATGCGCCAGATCATCAATGAATAAGGGGGCAAACAAAGTAAACTGGCAAATAAGTTCACGCCAATAGTAGATCGCTTTAACATAATCTTCTTTAGAAAAAGCGATAACACCTAGCTCGTACAAAGGCCTAACGGCTTTGTAGTTTAGACTAATTGCTTTTCGCATAATTTGAGGAGTATTGTCACTAAGGGCAGACTCACAATAAAAATTCGCGATAGCCTTAAATTGTTGCTCTTTAGAGAATAATTCGCTGTGAGATTCAAACATATTAATGCCTTTATCCCACTCACGAGTTTGCGAGTATAAGGTAATAATAGGATCGAGAGCTTCTACATGGCCGGCCTTGACCAACCAAACCAAATGCTCTTCTGCACCATCTAGCAATCCAGCCATTATATAATCTTCGGCTAATTCTAAGCGACTAGTAGCGGCTTGCTGCTCACTCAAACTTGGGTGTTTTAGGAGAAGTTCATGAATTTTGATTGCACGGTCTAATTCGCCTCGGCGACGAAACATAGTGGCAAGTGTAGAGTAATGTTCGACTGAATCGGCTGCAACTTCTAGTAAATTTATTAAGTGTTCTAAACCTTGATCTTCTTCGCGGTCTAATAAAAACTTAAGCCCTTTACTGTATTCAGAAGTTATTTGACGATTAAGTTGGTGAGCATGATTTTTAGCACTGTTTTTACCCATAATCCAGCCATAACCGGCTGCAACAGGTAGTAGTAAAAACAAAAGCTCAATCATAATTAGGTGTCTTTATTAACGTCAAGCTTGTTTTTATTTTTCTCAGGCGCTAACTGTTTTTTCAAACGGTAATTTTGCCACTTTAATTGAGAGAATAGCTTAAAGCTTATAAAACAACCTATTAGAACACCTAATAAAAAGCAGATACTTATTATTACAGCTAAAGGCAGAGTATTACTGGCTATAATATAATTTACTTGTACTAACTGCGGGTTTTGTGACCCTAATACAAATGCGCTAATTAGGCACAGCGCTACCAGAATAAATTTCAATACCTTGAACAAGTAACTACTCCGTTATATTAACTAGGCAATGCTCGCATTGACGCGGTCGCGTAATTCTTTACCTGGTTTAAAATGAGGTACGTGCTTTCCATCTAACTCTACTGTATCGCCAGTTTTAGGGTTACGACCTGTGCGAGGAGCGCGGAAATGCAAAGAGAAACTACCAAATCCTCTGATCTCTATTCGATCTGAAGAAGATAATGAACCGGCCATTTGTTCTAGAATTTCTTTTACAGCATTTTCAACATCTTTCACTGGAACGTGTGCGTGTTGTTCCGCAAGTGTTTCTATCAATTCTGACTTAGTCATAGCGTTTCCTTAATAAAAAGATATAGGAAGGGCAAAAGTGCCCTCCCAACTAAAAACTAATTATTTATTAGTCTTTTTGTGCATTTGCGAAAGCAGCTGCCATTGCGTTTTCAAACACTGGCTCTTCTTTCTTAAGCTTCTCTAGTACTTCTTTCTCTTCTGCTTCGAAAAGAGCTTTAACAGATAAGCTTAAAGTGCGGTTCTTACGATCAACACCAACGTATTTAACTTCAACTTCGTCGCCTACAGAAACAACAGTAGTTGCATCTTCAACGCGCTCTTGAGCGATATCAGCTACACGGATGTAACCTTCAACGCCTTCGATAAGTTCAACAGTTGCGCCTTTCGCATCAACTTCAGTCACTTTACCTTTAACAATAGCACCTTTTTTGTTTGCATCAAGGTAGTTATTGAACGGGTCAGCTTCGATTTGCTTAACACCTAGAGAGATACGTTCACGCTCTGGGTCAACTTGCAATACGATAGCAGTGATTTCGTCGCCTTTCTTGAATTCACGTACAGCTTCTTCGCCAGGTGTATTCCAAGAAATATCTGAAAGGTGTACAAGACCGTCAATACCACCGTCAAGACCGATAAAGATACCGAAGTCAGTGATTGATTTGATCTTACCAGTAACTTGGTCGCCTTTGTTTTGTAGACGAGCAAATTCCTGCCAAGGATTAGCAATACATTGCTTAAGACCTAGAGAAATACGACGACGTTCTTCGTCGATTTCAAGAACCATAACTTCAACTGTGTCACCTAGTGAAACAACTTTTGAAGGGTGGATGTTCTTGTTAGTCCAATCCATTTCAGAAACGTGTACTAGACCTTCAACGCCTTCTTCGATTTCTACGAAGCAACCGTAATCAGTAAGGTTAGTTACACGACCAGAAAGTTTAGAACCTTCTGGGTAACGACCAGCGATAGCTGCCCATGGATCTTCACCAAGCTGTTTAAGGCCAAGAGATACACGAGTCTTATCTTTGTCGAATTTAAGAACTTTAACTGCGATTTCGTCACCAACATTAACGATTTCTGAAGGGTGCTTAACACGCTTCCACGCCATATCAGTAATGTGTAGTAGACCATCAACACCACCAAGGTCAACGAACGCACCGTAGTCAGTAAGGTTCTTAACGATACCTTTAACTTCTTGACCTTCAACAAGGTTAGCAAGAAGCTCTTCACGTTCTTGTGAGTTTTCTGATTCGATAACTGCACGACGTGAAACAACAACGTTATTACGTTTTTGATCAAGCTTGATTACTTTAAATTCAAGCTCTTTGCCTTCAAGGTGAGTTGTGTCACGTACTGGACGAACATCAACAAGTGAACCAGGTAGGAAAGCACGGATTGAATCAACTTCAACAGTGAAACCGCCTTTAACTTTACCGTTGATAACACCAGTAACAGTCTCTTGCTCTTCACATGCTTTCTCAAGACGGATCCACGCTTCGTGACGCTTCGCTTTCTCACGAGAAAGGATAGTTTCACCGAAACCGTCTTCGATTGCATCTAGTGCAACATCTACTTCGTCGCCAACAGCAACTTCTAGTTCACCAGCAGCATTTTTGAACTGCTCTGCAGGGATAGCACTTTCTGATTTAAGACCAGCATCTACAAGTACAATGTTGTTCTCGATTGAGATTACTGTACCTTTAACAATAGAGCCTTGCTCTGCTTCAAAACCCTTTAAGCTTTCTTCAAATAACTGCGCAAAATTTTCTGACATACGAATATACGTCTCATATATTAATACCAATAAGCAACCATGCTGCATGGGGTTGTTAAAATAGCACTGGCATCCTGCTGGTGCATAAAATGTGTTTAACTTCGTTTAGGAAGTTTACCTTCAGAGATAGCTGCATCTAATAAAGTAATAACTTTATCAAACACTTGCTGTGCATTTAGCTCGCTAGTATCGAGTTCAATTGCATCTTCTGCAGGCACAAGCGGTGCGACGGCGCGATTCATATCACGGTCATCACGAGCTTGAATGTCTTCTAATAGACCACCTAGTGTAACATCAAGCCCACGCTCATTCAACTCAACAAAGCGTCTACGAGCACGCTCTTGTGCGCTCGCTGTCAAATAGATTTTTAATGGCGCATCTGGGAATACAACAGTACCCATATCACGGCCGTCTGCTATTAAACCATTTTCGGTTCTAAAAGCGCGTTGACGCCTTAATAGCGCTTCACGAACACGAGGAAGAGCTGCTACTTTTGATGCAGCTGCACCCACTTCTTCATTACGAATAGTCGTGGTTACATCCTCTCCCTCTAGAATAACTTTTCCAGCATTAGTTTGGCTATCTACCAAAAACTGCACGTCTAAATTTGCAGCCAGTGGTACAAGTGCCTCTTCGTTATCTAATGCGATTTGGTGATGAAGTGCTGCAAGGGATAAAACGCGGTAAATTGCACCACTATCCAATACATCCCAACCCAACTTATCGGCTAACAAACGACAAACAGTTCCCTTACCAGAACCACTTGGGCCATCAACGGTGATCACGGGCATTAATAACGCCTGCATTTAAACCTCCTGCAATGCACACCTAAATAAACCGCGACATTATACGTCAGTTATTAAAATATATCTGCTATTAGTGTGTAACTTTTTATAAATAGTTATAAAAAGCCTATTCACTCACTGATGCTAATACATTGAAAAACGTAGGAAATGTTTTATAGGTACACTTAGGGTCATTGATTGTTATAGGCTTTCCGCCCACTGCAACCATGGCAAAACACATAGCAATCCGGTGATCATCGTAAGTATCAATAGCGACATCGTTAAATGTTAATGGCGGAGTTATTTCAATAAAATCCTCCCCCTCAACCACTTTTGCACCTACTTTACGAAGTTCTGTACTCATAGCGTAAAGACGGTCTGTTTCTTTTACACGCCAATTATAAATATTACGAATAGCTGTGGGACCTTTAGCAAATAAAGCAACGGTAGCCAACGTCATTGCAGCATCTGGAATGGCATTGGCGTCTATGTCGACCCCTTTTAACTCGCCTTTCCTCACAACTAAACGTTCATCGTACCAATCGATTTGTGCACCGACTTGTTCCATCACCTTCGCAAAGCCAATATCACCCTGAACCGATTTAGCACCCACACCTTTAATTTCAATCTCGCCACCAGCAATGGCTGCGGCTGCAACAAAATAAGAAGCCGATGATGCGTCACCTTCAACCATTATGCGTTCAGGTGATTTATACTGTTGGCCACCTTTTACTTTAAATAGTGAATAGTCTGAATGTTCAACGGTAATACCAAAACGCGCCATAACCCCTAAAGTAATATCAATATAAGGCTTAGACACCAATGTGCCTTTAATTGTAATTTGCGTATCACCACTGAATAATGGAGCTGCCATTAATAAAGCGGTTAAAAATTGACTTGAGATACTGCCATCAATTTCAACTTCGCCACCATTAATTTGCCCACCAACAATTTTAAGCGGTGGGTAGTCTTTGTGCTTTGTATAGGTAATATCACCACCAAGGGCTTGAAGCGCATCAACTAAGTGCCCTATTGGGCGCTCTTCCATGCGTGGCTCACCGACTAACTCATATTCACCTTTAACAGCAGCTAAAACAGCTGTTAACGGACGATATGCTGTACCCGCATTACCTAAAAATAAAGGTTCATTAGGTTTTTTGAACTCACCACCAACACCATGAACAGTTGCAACTGTTCGGTCTTCATTAAGTGTTACTGTTACACCTAAAAGCTCTAATGCTCCCAACATGTGACGAATATCATCACTATCGAGTAAGTTCTCTACAACGGTTGTTCCGCTAGCCAGAGCAGCCAGCAGTAAAATACGATTAGATAAACTTTTTGATCCAGGCAATGTCACAGAGCCGTTAACACGCGATATCGGTTCTAAACGAAGTTGCTCCATTAGCTATTCTCCTTCGCAAAAGCTGCCATGAAATCAACAAGCGCTTGCACGCCTTCAAGTGGCATTGCGTTATAAATACTTGCGCGCATACCGCCTACTATTCTGTGCCCTTCAAGCGCTAATAAACCAGCTTCTTTAGATTGTGATACAAACTTTTCATTTAAGCTTTCGTCATTAAGCCAAAATGGGACGTTCATACGTGAGCGGCAATGCTTGGCTACTTTATTTGAATAAAAAGGAGACTCATCAATAAAATTATAAAGAAGTTCAGCCTTAGCGATATTCTGAGCTTCCATTGCTTTTACACCACCTTGTGCTTCTAACCATTCAAACACTTCTGCAGCTAAGTACCATGCAAATGTGGGTGGTGTATTAAACATACTGCCCTGCTTCGCTTCGAGTGCATAATCTAAAATACCAGGCTTAGCTAAACCTTCACGATCAAGTAATGTTTTGCGCACAATAACGATAGCGATACCTGATGGACCGATATTTTTTTGCGCACCAGCGTAAATTAAATCAAATTTATCTACATCAATTTCGCGCGATAAAATCGTTGACGACATATCAGCAACAATTGGTGCCGTTGGATGACTTGGCACCTCAAAAATTTCTAAGCCATCTACGGTTTCGTTCGGACAATAATGAATATATGAGGCATCTGCAGGTAAAACCCAATCAGCTACATTTTTAATTGAGAATTTTCCATCTGCATCGTTACGTACATCAACACTGGTTGTTGAAGTAAACTTGTTAGCTTCGTCTGTCGCGCTTTTAGACCACACACCATTTTCGCAGTAGATAGCTTTTTTATCTGCTTGATGAAGATTGAGGGGCACTGCACTAAACTGACCGCGACCACCACCATGCATAAATAAAACTTCAAATTCATCACTAATATTCATTAAGCGTCTTAAGCTTGCTTCACATTTTGCAGTTAATGCCAAAAATTCTTTACTACGGTGGCTAATTTCCATTACAGAAACGCCCATGTCTTGCCAATCTAAGAATTCTTTTTGTGCTTTTTGCATTACCGCTTGCGGAAGCATAGCCGGCCCTGCACAAAAATTATATTTACTCATTACCTTTGCCTCATTCCAGTAATTTAGACACTCAACATGAAAATATTAAATCCACGCTGTATTAATTTTTTTCAACAACATTAAAAAAAGCGGCCAAGGCCGCTTTTTCAATCTCAATTATTCTGAAGGAGGATTATCATCCACGACTTCATCTATAACTGTATCAACTGTTTCAACGTCTTCAGTATTGATTAAGTCACTTTCTGTAACTTCAATTTCTTCTATACGTTGTAAACCAACTACTTGCTCTTCGTCAATAGTTCTGATCAAAATAACACCTTGTGTGTTACGACCAACTGTTGAAACTTCGTTCACACGAGTACGCACTAACGTTCCGCGATTTGAAATAAGCATTATTTCGTCGTTGTCATCAACTTGAACAGCACCTACTACAGCACCATTACGCTCACTCACCTTAATTGATACAACACCTTGTGTTGCACGACTCTTAGATGGGTAATCTTCAAGTTGAGTTCGTTTACCATAACCATTTTCAGTTACAGTCAATATTGCGCCATCAGTTTTTGGCACGATGAGCGATACAACACGTTGCTCGTCGGTCATTTTAATACCGCGTACACCCGTTGCCGTTCTGCCCATTGGACGAACACCCTTGAAACGAATTTCTGGGTTACCTTCTTCGTCTAATACTGGGTTTCCATTTTCGTCAACAACAGCAGATTCTTCAGCTTCTTTAAAGCGAACAACCTTACCCGCATCGGTAAACAACATTATTTCGTTGGTACCGTCAGTAATATCAACACCAATTAAGCTATCACCCTCATTTAGGTTAACGGCAATAATACCGCTAGCACGTTGACGGCTGTAGGCTGTTAAAGGTGTTTTCTTCACTGTACCAAATGCTGTTGCCATAAAGATGTATTTATCTTCTTCGTACTCACGTACTGGCAGTATAGCGGTAATACGTTCGTCAGCTTCTAAAGGTAATAAGTTTACAATTGGCTTACCGCGTGCTGCACGGCTTGCTAGTGGTAATTGATATACTTTCAGCCAATATAAACGCCCTGCTGTAGAGAAACATAAAATAGTATCATGCGTGTTTGCAACTAAAAGACGTTCAATAAAATCTTCGTCTTTCATTTTTGTTGCAGATTTACCTTTACCACCACGACGCTGCGCTTCGTAATCAGATAACGCCTGATACTTAACATAACCTTCGTGAGAAAGCGTAACAACTACGTTTTCTTCAGTTATTAGGTCTTCAAGGCTGATATCATGCGCGGCTGCGTTGATTTCAGTGCGGCGCTCATCGCCATATTGCGCCTTAATTTCAACTAACTCGTCACGAATTACTTCCATTAAGCGCTCTGGGCTTGCCAGTATGTGTAACAGTTCAGCAATTAAATCAAGCAGTGTTTGGTATTCACTTAAGATTTTTTCGTGCTCAAGACCTGTTAGCTTGTGTAATCGTAAGTCAAGAATCGCTTGAGCTTGTTGCTCAGAAATAAAGTATTGGCCGTCGCGTATACCTAAATCATCAGCTAACCAATCTGGGCGAGCAACGTTAGCCTCACCTGCTTTTTCAAGCATTGCTTTAACATTACCTAATTCCCACGAACGTGCAGTTAACGCTATTTTTGCTTCTGCTGGTGTTGGAGACTTACGAATAAGTTCAATAATTGGGTCAATGTTGGCAAGTGCAATTGCTAGACCTTCTAGCATGTGTGCACGGTCGCGCGCTTTACGTAAATCAAATACTGTACGACGAGTTACTACTTCACGACGGTGAATAATAAACTCTTCAAGCATTTCTTTTAAATTAAAACACTTAGGCTGGTTATTGATGAGTGCAACCATGTTCATACCAAACACTGTTTGTAACTGTGTTTGTGCATATAGGTTGTTTAGAATCACTTCACCTACGTCACCACGCTTTATCTCAATAACGATACGCATACCGTCTTTATCTGATTCATCACGTAGTGCACTAATGCCTTCAATTTTTTTATCTTTAACAAGCTCCGCTATTTTTTCAATTAAGCGTGCTTTGTTAACTTGATAAGGGATTTCATGAACAATAATTGTTTCACGACCCGTTTTTTCGTCTGTTTCGATGTCAGCACGTGCACGCATGTACACTTTGCCACGACCCGTTTGATACGCTTGTTCAATCCCTTTTTTACCGTTAATGATTGCGGCTGTAGGGAAATCTGGGCCAGGAATGTAATCCATTAACTCAGTTATGGTTAAATCTGGATTAACAATTAATGCTAAACAACCATTGATAACTTCAGTTAAGTTATGTGGTGGGATGTTTGTCGCCATACCTACGGCAATACCAGAAGAACCATTTACAAGTAAATTAGGTACCTTCGTTGGTAAAACGTCAGGAATTTGCTCTGTGCCATCGTAGTTAGGAACGAAATCAACCGTTTCTTTCTCAAGATCCGCTAATAACTCATGAGACATTTTAGCCATACGTACTTCGGTGTAACGCATTGCAGCAGCTGAATCACCATCAACAGAACCAAAGTTACCCTGGCCGTCTACAAGCATATAACGAAGTGAGAATGGCTGTGCCATACGAACTATCGTGTCATAAACTGCGCTATCGCCGTGTGGGTGGTATTTACCGATTACATCACCGACAACACGTGCCGACTTTTTGTAAGGCTTGTTCCAATCATTACTAAGCTCGTTCATTGCAAACAAAACGCGGCGGTGAACTGGCTTTAAGCCATCACGTACGTCTGGTAATGCACGTCCTACAATTACACTCATTGCGTAATCTAAGTAGGAGTTTTTTAACTCGTCTTCAATATTGACTGGCAGAATTTCATTGGCGAGATCAGTCATTTGATATCACATTCCTTCAGTAGCAGCTCTTGATAACCCAGTATTAGGTTTTAAAGAGTATTGTTATTATTACTAACAGACATGCTATCACAATTAATTTTAATTTACAGGCGCAAAACTTTGCGATTTATCAATTTAGGCCTATATAATGGCCTCAGATTGACGAGGAAGTATTTTATGACCGAACATCAAAATGTAGATCACGCAGAAATAGCAAAGTTTGAAGCCATCGCAGAGCGTTGGTGGGATTTAGAGGGTGAGTTTAAACCTCTTCACGAAATTAATCCGTTACGCCTAGATTTTATTGCAAATAAAACGCAAGGTTTATTTGATAAAGAAACACTCGATGTTGGCTGTGGTGGGGGTATTTTAAGCGAAAGTATGGCACGTATGGGGGCAAAGGTAACAGGTATTGATATGGGACAAGAGCCTTTGACTGTCGCTAAATTACACAGCCTAGAAACGGGTGTTAATGTAGATTACATAAAAATACCCGCAGAACAGTTTGCTGAAGAACACCCTGAACGATTTGACGTTGTTACCTGTATGGAAATGCTCGAACACGTTCCAGACCCTGCTTCAATTATTCACGCCGTTGCCAAACTTGCAAAACCTGGCGCTGATGTTTTTTTCTCTACTCTCAATAAAACACCGAAAGCCTACTTGTACGCAATTGTAGGTGCTGAAAAACTATTAAAAATGGTTCCAGAGGGAACTCACGATCACAAAAAGTTTATTAAACCGGCGCAGCTAATTGCGTGGGCCGAGCAAGCGGGCTTAAAAGTACGTGCAAGCTCAGGACTTTCGTATAACCCCTTCTCTAAACAATACACACTTAATAATGATGTTAGTGTTAATTATATCCTTCATTTTGAGAAGTTGGTGTAATGAAGAGCGCAGGTTCATCATTAGAACTTTATCAATATGATGCGTTTTTGTTTGATTTAGACGGCACCTTACTCGACACAGCTGACGATTTAGGCGCTGCACTTAATAGTGTACTAAGAGCAAATAAAATTGCCGAAGTAACAAGCGAAATATATCGCCCAGCGGCTTCCAATGGTGCGGCAGCTTTATTGGAAGCGGGTTTTAAAGAGTTGTGGCCCTCTCTTGCACAAGCACAGTTGATAAAACAATTGGTCGATAGCTATGCCCAAAACATTGCGAAATACACCCAATGCTTTGCCGGTATTGAACCACTACTGATCTCACTTGATCACAAAAAGATCAAATGGGGGATCATGACAAACAAGCCTGGCTTTTTAACTGAGCCGCTTGTCGCTGCGATCCCCGCTTTAAAAAATGCGGCAGTTGTTATTAGCGGTGATACGCTTGAAGAAGCCAAACCCTCTCCTCTACCTTTACTTCATTGCGCAAAACTAATGGACGTAATACCAGCTCGCTGTTTATACATAGGTGATGCCGAGCGAGACATTCAAGCTGGTAAAGCAGCAGGTATGCCTACAGCTACTGCTCTGTGGGGGTACATTCCAAGCGATGCAGAAGCACTTACTTGGAAAGCTGATTTTAACTGGCGTAGCCCTATTGACGCATTTAACCATATATAGTGCCCATTTTAGATATAAACACTATATATTGTGATTGTGTTAGTTTTTACGCAAAGCTTGATGATAAAAAAAGCAGCCGAAATTTATTTTCAAAATGTGTAAATTTAGTCGATCCTGAGTTGATTTTTAAAAATTTCAACTTCAATGAATGATCAAAGGTTAATGCCTACTAACACAAATACGTTATCCCAACGTTATCCACAAATAGGGGCAATTATGCCCCTTGCAAATCAACTCAGACCACACTATCTTGTGATCTCTAAATTGAACAACACCAGATATTGTGGCCAAATGTTATTCAATTAAATTTACCTCATTGGGTAAAACTTATAAAAAATGAGCACTACTTCTCTTTTTGAGACGTACAACATTGGTCAAAAATACATTATCCCCAAGGAATACAGGCAAAGCTATGAACCAACAGTTATCTGTAAGCAAACGTGACGGGCGCAAAGAGCCTCTTGATCTTGATAAGATCCATCGCGTTATAGAATGGGCCGCCGAAGGTTTAAATAACGTTTCGGTTTCACAGGTTGAATTAAAGTCACATATTCAATTTTATGATGGTATTCGTACAAAAGATATTCACGAAACGATTATCAAAGCGGCTGCCGATCAGATTTCTAAAGAATCACCTGATTACCAGTATCTTGCTGCACGTTTAGCTGTATTCCACTTACGTAAAAAAGCATACGGTCAATTTGAGCCACCGCGTTTATTTGACCATGTAACAAAAATGGTGAGTGATAAACGTTACGATGCTCACTTACTTGCTGATTACACAGAGCAAGAATTTGACGAATTAGACGAATACCTTGATCACTCACGCGATCTTAATTTTAGTTACGCTGCAGTTAAGCAATTAGAAGGTAAATACCTAGTTCAAAACCGTGTAACGGGTGAAATTTATGAAAGCGCACAGTTTTTATATATTTTAGTGGCTGCAAGCTTATTTGCAGATTACCCACGAGAAACACGAGTTTCATACATAAAACGTTTTTACGACGCGGTATCGTTATTTAAAATTTCATTGCCTACGCCAATCATGGCTGGTGTACGTACGCCTACTCGTCAATTTAGCTCTTGCGTACTTATTGAGTGTGGCGACAGCCTTGATTCAATCAATGCTACATCGTCAGCTATTGTAAAATATGTTTCTCAGCGTGCTGGTATCGGTATTAATGCTGGTCGTATCCGTGCATTAGGAAGCCATATCCGTAATGGCGAAGCATACCACACAGGTTGTATCCCTTTTTACAAGCACTTTCAAACAGCTGTTAAGAGTTGTTCGCAAGGTGGTGTTCGCGGCGGCGCAGCAACCCTATTCTACCCGCTATGGCATTTAGAAGTAGAGAACCTTTTAGTTCTTAAAAATAACCGGGGTGTTGATGACAACCGTGTTCGTCATTTAGATTACGGCGTACAGTTTAATAAGTTAATGTATTCTCGTTTGATTAAAGACGATTACATCACGTTATTTAGCCCATCAGATGTGCCAGGTCTTTACGATGCGTTTTTTGAAGATCAAGACGAATTTGATGCATTATATGTTAAATACGAACAAGACGAGTCAATTCGTAAAAAGCGTATTAAAGCCATTGAATTGTTCTCTGTGTTTGCACAAGAGCGTGCAAGTACTGGCCGCATATACTTACAGAATGTAGATCACTGTAATACACATAGCCCGTTTATAGCGAAAGTTGCGCCAATTCGTCAGTCTAACTTGTGTTTAGAAATTGCATTACCGACTAAACCACTTAACAACGTTAACGACGAAGAAGGCGAAATTGCATTATGTACATTGTCTGCTTTCAACCTAGGTGCGCTTGAGTCTCTAGATGAACTAGAAGAGCTTGCGGAGCTAGCAGTACGTGCACTCGATAACTTACTCGACTTCCAAGACTACCCAGTACCAGCTGCCAAAAACGCAACAATGGGACGTCGTACGTTAGGAATAGGTGTAATCAACTATGCCTACTACTTAGCTAAAAATGGTAAGCGTTATTCAGACGGCAGTGCAAATGCACTAACACATAAAACATTCGAAGCTATTCAATACTACTTGATGAAAGCGTCAAACGAACTTGCAAAAGAACGTGGTGCATGTCCTAAGTTTAACGAAACAACGTATTCTCAAGGTATTATGCCTACAGATACGTATAAAACAGACTTAGATAAAATTTGTGATGAGCCACTGCACCTTGATTGGGATGCACTACGTAAGAGCATACAAGAACACGGTATGCGTAACTCAACACTAAGCGCATTAATGCCATCAGAAACGTCATCGCAAATCTCGAACGCAACAAATGGTATCGAGCCACCACGCGGTCACATTAGTGTTAAAGCAAGTAAAGATGGTATTTTAAAACAAGTTGTACCTGAGTACGAACGTTTGAAAGACAACTATGAGTTACTTTGGGACATACCTTCTAATGATGGTTACTTACAGCTTGTCGGTATCATGCAAAAATTTGTTGACCAAACTATTTCTGCAAACACAAATTATGATCCAAATAAATTTGAAGGCGGTAAAGTACCTATGAAAGTCTTATTAAAAGACTTACTTAGCGCCTACAAATTGGGGGTCAAAACGTTGTATTACCATAATACCCGTGATGGCGCATCTGATGCACAAGACGACACTCCAGAAGTGGAAGATGACGATTGTGCAGGCGGCGCGTGTAAAATATAGTCGTTAATTTTATCTTAAGCGGGCATACAGCCCGCTTTGTTCTGATAGTTTTTTGAGTGATAAACATGTCTTATACTACTTTTAGTCGTAATCATAATAACCAAATGCAAGAGCCAATGTTTTTTGGCCAGACCGTTAACGTATCGCGTTACGATCAACAAAAATATCCTATTTTTGAAAAGTTAATTGAAAAGCAACTGTCTTTCTTTTGGCGACCAGAAGAAGTAGATGTGAGTAAAGACCGTTTAGATTTTCAGGCGCTACCAGAGCATGAAAAGCACATATTTTTAAGTAACTTAAAATATCAAACACTGCTTGATAGTGTACAAGGCCGCTCTCCTAACGTTGCGCTACTACCTATCGTGTCTATCCCAGAACTTGAAACCTGGATAGAAACGTGGGCATTTAGTGAAACAATTCACAGCCGTTCATACACGCACATTATTCGTAACGTAACACAATCACCAGAGCTTATTTTTGATGACATCGTTAGCAACGATAAAATTAGCGAGCGCGCTGATGCAGTAACGACTTATTACGATGATTTAATTAACTCTGTTTCACTTTACAACCTTTACGGTGAAGGCAAGCATGAAATCAACGGTAAAACAGTGGTTGTAAACTTATTCGAGCTGAAAAAGAAACTTTACCTCGCTATGATGTCGGTAAACATTCTTGAAGCAATTCGTTTTTATGTCAGCTTTGCTTGTTCATTTGCATTTGCTGAGCGTGAACTTATGGAAGGTAACGCTAAGATAATTAAACTAATTGCACGTGACGAAGCACTTCATCTTTCGGGTACACAGCATATTTTAAATATCATGCAAGACGGCAAAGACGATCCAGAAATGGCAATCGTTGCAGCTCAATGTCGCGATGAAGCAATTAAAATGTTTGTACAAGCTGCCGAGCAAGAGAAAGAATGGGCAGAGTACCTATTCAAAGATGGCTCTATGATTGGCTTAAACAAGCATATTTTATGTCAGTATGTTGAATATATTACTAACGCACGTATGACTGCTATTGGTTTGCCAGCCCAATTTGAAAACAACAGTAACCCTATCCCATGGATCAACTCATGGTTAGTGTCTGATAATGTTCAGGTTGCACCACAAGAGGCAGAAATTAGTTCATACCTTGTAGGTCAAATAGATTCACAAGTTGATGCTGCTGAATTTGGTGACTTTGACTTATAATGAATAACGAAACGACTGCAAGTGTTACACTTGCAGAAAACAGCCAGCGCATTGAATATAGCCCTGGCTGCCCTTCTCTTTTACACTGCTTAGAATCTCAAAAAATAGACGTTGCTTATCAATGTCGTGAAGGCTACTGCGGTGCTTGCAGAGCAACTTTAGTATCTGGCAATGTTAAATATAATGAAGAGCCACTCGCGTTTGTTCGTGATGGTGAAATACTTTTATGCTGTAGCAAGCCAAACGGCAATATAAGTATTAATCTAAAATAATTAATAGCTTTATAACAGCCCCATCTTTACTGGGCATTATAATGTTTATTAGTAAAACGATAATGACCAGTAATCTTATAATCAAATAGCATTTCGCTTATTTCTGGTCCTCGCCCTATATTATGTACAATTTGAACATTCTCGGCGCTGCTTAAAGCTTCCGTAACAACCATGCCTATATGGGGTAAGTTACCGGGTAACATCCAAGTAACTATATCACCAACTTTATAATCACGTGAGTTACTTGAAATAGTTAACTCTGTGCCTTGACGCTTAAAAAATACTTGAAGGTTAGGTACACGCCTGTGGTCGATATTTTTATCAGGTTTTTTTAAACCCCAAATTCGCTCAGACGGATACATCACAAAATTTGCTCGAATATCTTCATGTACTCTTTGTTGTAAATCCACACCCAATTGGCTGTAAGCGCGAATAATAACATCGGTACACACACCAATATTACTTGGTACATCACCACCGGGATAGGTCATTGAATAATAACTGCCGTCATAAGTAATATTGTGTGTTGTTCTTTCAATCAGAGCTGCGGATATTTGCTGATTGAAAGAGTTAGCAAACGAACAAAAAGGTAAAAACGTAAATAAATATAAACCGTATTTAAACATAATCACCCTTTTAAAAACGCTATACGCCAAAGCTTTAATTAGCCTTCTTCTTCAACAAGTGACTCTAACAAGTCATGAATCTCTGCTTTAAGTACTTTGTCTTCTATTTTATTTGCACTGACTTTGGCACTTTGAAGATTTTTTATAGCCTCTTCTTTTTGGCCCATCTCAAGTTGTAGTGTCGCCATAGAAAAAGCAACCGACGACATATGGTCTTTATTATTAATAGCAATAGATTTTGCTAGTGCCTTCTCGTAGGTAGTAATAGCATCTTCTAACTCTTCTGTAAAATCAGCCAGTGTTTCCCACTGAACAGGATGATCTTTAGAGGTATTTTCGTTTTCTTCACAAATTGCTTTTAGTTTAGAAAAAAGTAACTCAAAGCGTTTGCGATCATTTTTATTCGCCGCACTCATTAATTCTTCAGCCAAATCATGTACCGCTTTGTATACTTTTGTATTCATCATTACTTATCACCCCTAATGTATTTATGCTTAAAATAGCAAAATATAAATTTAAATGGCTCATTAAATATGCCCTTAGGCCGATCATACAACATTAAAGTGTATAGCAAACGATTTAACTCCAGGGGCAGTAGCTAAAAATGTATTTTTGATAAGGTTTACCTATTTTATAGATAGTAGAGCGCTCTAAAAGACTTAACTATTGTGGATTTGTAAATATCAGAACGAAAAAGAATATTTGTTAAGCTTCTTCAGGCTATAAACTTAAATGCTTAGGGTTAATAAAAAATAATAATTTCAAACAATTTAACACGAGCTGTTAAACTAAAAATTGTAAAAACTATATAAAGATAAATAAATCATGAAAGAGTGTAACCAGTGTGGTAAGTGCTGTACCAAATATGGTGGTGGTGACCTCGACGTATCATCAGAAGAAATTGAAATGTGGGCGCTCTTTAATCCCGAGATTTATCAATATGTACAAAACAATAAAATTTGGTTTGATCCGAACACAGGTGATAAATTAAATAACTGCCCATTTTTAGCAATTGAACCTAAAAAAGATGAAGGTGATCGCGATAAATTCATATGTAATATTTACCTAGACCGACCTGAAGATTGCCGCCAATACCCTAGCCTAATAGCCGAAATGCTACGTGACGAATGTGAAATGCTAGAGCCTACTGACTTAAAAAACCAAAAACGTGCACAATACAAGCTTGATGTACTAATGATTGATAGCAGATAAAATACCAACCTGAGTGATTTATCATCATTTTTAGTTGATTAAACGCAAATGCAAAAGTTATAGTATAACATTGTTGATTCAAAAATTATGAACTGTTATATTATATCACAACATGTAATCACCAAATAATTTACTAATGACAAAGTTAACATTAATTTCTTCTGCCATTTTATCGGTTTTATGCACCCAATCCGCCCTAGCTGCAACAATAACAGGTAAGGTAATAAACGATAAAAATCAACCTATTGAAAACGCTTCCATTCATGTTCATGGAAAAAATCAAACTATAAAAAGTAATGAGCTTGGCGAATTCTCAATTGAAATTGACGCTAACAGCCAACTTCATATCAGCAAAGACAACTACGTAGATTCAAGAATAACGGTTACTGAATCGTCAAACAATGTCACGGTTTCACTTTTACCAACCTCGGTTGAAACCGTTGTGGTTTATGCATCTGCGCTACACAAAAGCAGCT
Source organism: Pseudoalteromonas sp. 4NS20-0020 (assembly GCF_057554385.1). NCBI lineage: Bacteria > Pseudomonadati > Pseudomonadota > Gammaproteobacteria > Alteromonadales > Pseudoalteromonadaceae > Pseudoalteromonas > Pseudoalteromonas sp. 4NS20-0020. The sequence continues at coordinate 574,052 of NZ_BAAJMI010000003.1, forward strand.
TAGAAATGATTTCACCGGTAAGCGTTCTGTCGGGTGATGAGTTAAGAAATAAATCTAAACCAACACTTGGCGAAACACTAAAAGGTTTACCTGGTGTTAATGCAAGCTACTTTGGCCCTGTATCCTCAAGCCCTATTATTCGAGGTTTAGATGGTCCTCGCGTTAAAATCACCCAAAACGGATTAGATGCTAGTGATGCATCGCGCATTGGACCAGACCATGCAACCTCAAGCGACAGCTTAGCAGCTGAACAAATTGAAGTACTTCGTGGACCAAGTACACTTTTGTATGGCTCAGGTGCAATTGGTGGTGTGGTAAATGTGGTTGATAACCGTATTCCAACGAGTAATTTAGATGATTTAACCGGTGCCGCTGAGTACAGCCATGACACGGTTTCTAACTCAAATACCGTGGCCGCAAAACTAGAAACAGGAAATGACGGATTTAACTTTCATTTTGATGGGACTAAACGCAGTGGCGATGACTATGAAACGCCTACATTTACAGTAACTGACGAAGATGGCGACATAGAAACTGAAAACTCAGTAAAAAACACGTTTATTGATAGCGAAACACTAAATTTTGGTACTAGCTACGTTAGCGAGCACCTTACTGTTGGATTTTCTTACGGTAGTATAGAAACTGACTATGGAATACCTGGACATGAACATCATCATGAGCATGATCACGAAGGTGAAACTGAAGAAGAACATGCAGAACATGAGGATGAAAAAGAAGGCGAAGAAGCTGTTTTTGCACAGCTAGAGCAAGACCGTTGGCAAGGCTTAGTCAGCTATGCGCTTCACAATTACTGGATAGAGACAATCAACCTACGTATAGGTTATACAGACTATTCACACAGTGAAATTGAAGATGGTGAAATTGGTACCACGTTCACTAATAAAACTACCGAAGCGCGTTTAAACGTAGAACATAAGTTCGCGGACTGGCATGGTATGTTAGGCTATCATTACAGCGATTCTGACTACGACGCAATTGGTGATGAAGCATTTACTCCAGCCAGTATAACAACCTCAAATGCACTTTATGTGTTAGAAGAACGCGTGTTTGGTGATGTAACTTTAGAGCTTGGAGCTCGTATTGAAGATTACAAAATTGAAAGTAATATATCTTCAGCTGAGCATCATCATGACCATGATGAAGAAGTTGAAGAAGAACATGAAGAAGAGATAATTGCCTACAGTGAAAGCTTTACTAACGTAAGTGCATCTGCAGGGGCTATTTGGCAATATACGCCAGGACAAAGTTTAGCACTGAGTCTATCTCATTCTGAGCGTGCGCCGCTTTCTGCTGAGCTGTTATCTAATGGCCTACACATTGCAACAGGTACTTACGAACTTGGCTTAGGTTACCACATCGAAGATAACGAAGCCCACTTTGAACCTGAGGACATTAAACAAGAAAAATCAACTAACCTTGATTTAAGCTTTAGACGCTTTAGTGGAGATTTTGGTTACACTGTAAACTTTTTCTATAACGATATTAAAAATTTCTATTTCCAAGAAAATACGGGCTTAGTTTACGGTGAAGAAGAGGGTTTAGAATCAGCTGTTGGTGCACACGACGATGCAGTGGCTGTTTACCAATTTAAAAGTAAAGATGCAGAGCTCTATGGATTTGAGTTCGATGCACACTACCAAATTACACCAAACACAATGGTTAAAGTATTTGGTGACTCTACCCGCGCTAAACTTAAAAGTAATGAAGGCAACTTGCCGCGTATACCAGCAAATAAGTTAGGCTCTGAGTTACAGTATGATTTAGGTAACCTACAACTAACGTTAACTGGCACACATTACTTCGATCAAAATGATATCACTGCGTTTGAAAGCCAAACGGATGGTTATACTTTATTTGATGCTCAAGCTAACTACCAATTAGGGTTAGGTGCTGTTGATGCTCAATTTTATATAAATGTTGATAACCTGACTGATGAGCTTGGGTTTGTTCATACCTCATTTATAAAAGATAAAGCCCCTCTTCCAGGTAGAAATATTCGCTTGGGTGTTCGCGGCTACTTTTAATCATTAAAAGCTATGCTTTGAGATTAAAGTGTTTAATTAATAACTCCCTTTTGAAACCGCATTTTTAAATGCGGTTTTTTTTAATGACTTGCTTTGTAATTGGCGTTTGGCGTTTGGCGTTTGGCGTTAATCATTTTAAAAGTGACTATGCGTATTGCCTGACAATAATTAAAGGTAATTTTTATAGGCACAAAAAAACCGCGCTAATAATAAGCGCGGTTTTTTAACTAACTTAATAACGACTATTAAGAAAGGATTTCGTGTAGCTCAACATCAAATACAAGCGTTGAGAAAGGTGCAATTGCAGCACCTGCACCACGTTCACCATAAGCTAGCTCATGAGGAACGTAAATACGCCATTTAGTGCCTACTGGCATCATTTGTAAAGCTTCAGTCCAACCTTTGATCACGCCACCTACAGGGAATTCAGCTGGTTGACCGCGCTCGTAAGAGCTATCAAATACTGTACCGTTAATTAATGTACCGTGGTAATCAACACGTACTGTAGACTCAGCAGTTGGCTTTTCGCCTTCACCTGTTGCTAATACTTCATATTGAAGACCAGACTCAGTAACAGTGATTTCAGGACGTTTTGCGTTTTCTTCTAAGAATGCAATACCTTCAGCAGAAAGTACTTTTGACTCTTCTTCACGACGAGCTTGAATCTCTTCGTTAACTTTTTCAAATGCAGCTTGGATCTCTGGGATCTCAACTTGAAAAGCGCTACCTGCGTACGCATCTTTCATGCCTTCAAACACTGAATTTAGGTTTAAGCCTTCAAAAGGATTAGACTTAAGTTGCTCACCCATTTGTAAGCCAATACCGTAACTTGCTTTTTCAGCATCTGTAGTAAAATTATCTGACATAATGTGTTTTTCACGTTTTGTTAGTTAAAAGACATGAGTATGCTATCACAAAATAACGCACGTTTGGTGCTAGTTTTTATTGAGTTTTACCTTTAACAGACCAACAATAAAGCAACTAAGTATCAAACTGAATAAAAATCCGGCAAGCAATGAAAAAGTTAATAAACTAGCGGTGCCGCCAATAATAATTGGTACAGCGACTAATCCAACTACACCAATAAAAACTGAGGCAACTAGGGGCCATTTTGTATCGTACTTAGTAATTAAGTGGGCCACTAAAATATTAAAACCTACACCATATGCAAACGCTGTAATTAATGGGTGTTCTGGTTGTGCATCGGCTGCCATTTTAATTAGTACGCTCATACCGCTTTGGTAACAGTAACCAAACACGGTCCATAAAAGAATGTGTTTTAAAAGCTGTGCACTCATAGGAATAGTTGCTTTGTCTGTCATTTATCAAACCCCAGATAGCAAAAAACCGCCATAAGGCGGTTTTTTAAATAATGGTGGAGAGATAGGGATTTGAACCCTAGATAGGCTACAAACCTATGCCGGTTTTCAAGACCGGTGCATTCGACCACTCTGCCATCTCTCCGTACGGCGCGAATAATATGGGTTATCGAGATATTTGTAAAGCTTTAAATGTAAAAAAATAAAATTTAATCTAGTAGCGTAAAAAAACTATCACTTATTCATTTTAAGATTTTAAAAATAGCGGTTACTAATAATACTGTTTAGGCCTACGCGCAATCCAAGAACACACTAAGCAAACCAACAAGCTCAATGAGAAAAAAGTAACCCCTTGAAAAATTAAATCAAAACGGTTTAAGTCGTCACTTGGCACAATGACAAACATAAAAGTAGGCAGAATACTCAACATAAGTACATAACAACACACTTTAAATGCACGTCCAAAATCAAATCGTTTAGATTGTTGCATCCACCAAGTAAGTAGTACCAATACACTGACGGCTGAACCGGCAATAAAAGGGGCAGCATTTGTACTCATTGCTACATATAACGTAACAAACGCACCTAGAAGCCCCCAAATTGACCAAGCGAGCCAGTTTTCTTTTTCACGTAAAAATAAATTTCCCATAATTTAAGTCTTCTTTATCGTTATTATTTTGAGACTCTCCATACATTATCAAAAAACAACCGATTAAAAAACAATCTGCAGAAGAATTATCAAGTTATTTAGCATCCATGCCCTTCTTGCAGTTTCTCACTAACATTGATAATCAGTGATTAAAATTTATACTCAATTATAAGTGACCCTATATGTATGTAAAAGTTCACACTTATTTATAAATCCGTAAAATAAGTTTCCGGTTTATGTCTTGGAGATTTTTTACAATCGACGGCAGGTGTACCTATATACAAGTAACCCACAATTTCATCTAACTCGTTTAAATTAAGCGCTAGCTTAACCGCATTACTTTGTGCAAAATAACCCGTGCGCCAAATACCCCCTAACCCTTGTGCAAATGCGGCTTGTTGCATTGCAAGTACGCTACACCCTGCGCTTTGCACTTGCTCGATACGAGGAACTTTAGGATGTTGTTGATATTTAGCAATGGCAATGATGATCATTGGAGCACGAAGCGGTAATTCTTTAGCTCGGTTTATAACTTTATCTTCTTGTTGCTCTGCCACAGCACTCTCGTGGTAAATCGACCCTAACTTTTCACGCGCTTGCCCTTCAACAACAATAAATTGCCATGGCGCTATGCAACCATGATCGGGGACACGAAGTGCAGCTTGTTTAATAATATTAAGCTGCTCAATTGATGGGCCTGGCTCTGTTAGTTTTGAGTCAGATTGGCGAGTTAATAAAAGCTCAATAGCGTCCATAATTATTTCTCGATATTTAAAACGCTAGGGTAACATTTTAAGTCTGTGTTGATAAATATTGAAATAAAAACGCCAGCAAAAAATAATTTTTGCTGGCGTATATAAACTTACGTTAAATTTACTCTTTAAAGACACTTCTTCTGAGCCAATAATCAACGCTAACAAAGCGCCCACCTCCGGTGAAAAATAAACTCAGCAGCATTGCGAAATAAATGGCAGCAAATTCTATCCCATTATTTAAAATTGAAGGTTTACCTTTTTCGTACAGGTAATCTACAAACCCATGCTCATCGACTATTGATCGTATTTTGCCAATTCGCTCTTGTACTTCAACTGAGTTTTCAAGACTTTCTTTGGCGCCGGGTATAGACAACCAATCAAGTACCTGAGCTGCACTCGTGTCAGGGTTAGTCGGAGCAATTGCAAACCAGCCGTTGTGCCAATGCACTGATGTTGCAGCAACAACCATAGTAAACATTAGAGGAATACTTACGAGGCGAGTCAATAGGCCTAATAATAAAAACCAACCTCCCAAAAATTCGCTCCAACCAGCTAAAAATGCAAGTAAGTCGGGAAACGGTAAACCCAAGCCCCATTCACTATTTCCAAACCATTGCACAACATCAGGTGATGCTAATAAATTATTGAAAAAGCCAGTAGCATCGCCGCTGATGGCGAGCTTATTATAACCCGCGATAATCATCACAGGGGCTAAAATTAATCTAAAAAGTAAAGGAGGTAACCCATCTAAAAATGATAGTTTACCTATTGCAGCTACGTAGAAGCGAGTCAGTGTGTTCATGCGTATCCTGTGTTTAATGTTTATTTAGTTATAGACTATAAACAACCAAGACCGCATGAATTACCAAACTATTTCAACTTGTCGAAAGGTTAAATACTTCTCGCTATTTGAAGGGCTTCAAAAATAGCGCGCTTAGCATCAATTGCAGCAGCGAGTTTAGCGCCACCAATAACGTGTACTTTAGCGTTTTCAGCATGAGGCTTTACAACTTCATCATTTGAAACTTGACCAATACACGCAATAACAGTGTCGACCGGTAAAACCTGAGTTTCACCACCAACTGTAATAGTTAAACCCTTGCTATCAAAGCTTTGATACTGACAATCTGCAATTTGTTTTACACCATGCTGCTTAGCTACTTGACGATGGATCCAACCTGTTGTTTTTCCAAGTTCACTACCAAATCGGCCAGCGCTTCTTTTTAACATGTACAACTGACGCTCGTCTTTGTGTGGCTTCGGTTCACATTCAATTCCCCACTGCGTTTTAAACTCATCAATGGTTTGTGATTTATGTTCACTTAAAAATGCCACCATATCAAAACCAATGCCGCCAGCACCTAAAATGGCAATAGAGTTGCCTAACTCGACTTCGCCACGAATTACTTCATCGTATGCAAATACGCGTTTGTTATCACCACATTTAATTGACGCCTCACGTGGGCGAACACCCGTTGCAAATACAATATCGTCGTACTGTGTCAGCATTGACTCGTTGTATGACGTTTCGAGTTTAACCGCTACATCTAAACGTTCTAGCTCATTAATAAAGTATGCCAGTGTATGATTAAAGTCTTCTTTGCCAGGTATTTGCATGGCTAAATTAAATTGGCCACCCATTTGCGCTTTTTGGTCAATCAAAGTGACCTTATGACCTTTTTGAGCCAAATAACAACTTGCGGATAAGCCAGCAGGGCCTGCGCCCACAACAAGTACATTTTTTGAGTTTGTCGCTTTATTGAGCGGGTAATCAAGCTCAAAAGCCGCTTGAGGATTAACCAAGCAGGTTGCACGTTTATTTTTAAATACATGATCTAAACAGCCTTGGTTACAGCCAATACAAATGTTAATTTGTTTTGTTTGATCGTTTTGATATTTATTAAAAAACTCAGGATCAGCTAATAAAGGTCTAGCCATTGATATGAGGTCGGCTTCACCCGCATTTAAAATGTCATTTGCAATGTCAGGTGTATTAATACGGTTTACTGCAATGACTGGAACGCTAACAACACTTTTTAAGCGCTTAGACGCTTCTTTAAAGGCTCCTGGTGGAACCATACTAGCAATCGTAGGAACGCGCGCTTCATGCCAGCCAATACCCGTATTAAAAATATCAACCCCGGCTTTTTCAAGTTCAGTGGCTTGAATAACCACTTCATCAGGAGTGGACCCATCAGGGATTAGATCCATAACTGACAGTCTAAATATAATTAAAAATTTATCAGATACTTTAGCCCTAACCGCTTTGACTATTTCAAGCGCTAGGCGCATTCTGTTTTCAAGGCTTCCACCAAATTCGTCTTCGCGTTTGTTGGTGTGTGGCGCCATGAATTCATTAATCAAATAACCTTCAGATCCCATTACCTCAACGCCATCATACCCAGCTTTTTCAGCCATATAAGCAGAGTGCGCAAAGTCTTTAATCGTTTTTTTAATTGAGCTCAGTGACATTTCTTTAGGCTTGTAGGGATTAATTGGAGCCCGAATAGCACTAGGTGCCTGATTGAAAGGATGATAAGCATAGCGCCCCGCATGCAGTAACTGTAAACAAATTTTCCCACCATGTTTATGAACAGCGTCTGTGTATGCGCGATGCTTAAAAACATCATAATAACTGTTAAAAGAAGACGATATTGGCGTTAACTTGCCTCGCAGGTTCGGGCTATAGCCACCGGTAATGAGCATGGCTGTGCCGCCTTTTGCACGGGCTTCATAAAATGCACGTAAACGTTTTCTGTTATGCCATCCCTCTTCGAGGCCCGTATGCATTGAGCCCATAACTAATCTGTTTCGTAATTGTGTGTGTTTTAATTTTAGTTGTTGTTCTAACATCTCATGCCCCATTAACTGGTCTAACCTGTGTAGATTCACTAATTCTGCTTTAATGATAACGAATAAGCAATATTTGCATGTATTTAATTAATACTTAAGACACGCTTAAAATACGTACTCATCTCAAAATTACTATTTAATGCGAGGTTGTATCGCATAATAAATCCATTGTTTTCGGTAGCTTGAACGTATTTATAAACACTTCGTTACGATTTAGCAGTTAAATTTATATTTATTCTAGGATAAGATGAAACAAATGTATTAGCTGTACCAAATTAAGGAGCTATTTTGATAGCAAAAATATTCAAAGGCATTTGGGCTGGAATAAACTTTTCTCGTCGATTAATAATCAACTTTTTGTTTGTGCTACTTGTTATTGTATTTATTGCAGGTATATCAAGCGATGATGATAAAATTATTGTAGAGGAAGGCTCTGTTCTTAGGTTAAACCTAAATGGTCCATTGGTTGAAGAAAAGTTATATGTAGATCCTATTGAGGCGGCTTTAAATGACGCAACATCAGGTAACGACCAACCAAGTGAGATTTTACTTGATGATGTTGTTGAAGTCATAAACGAAGCAGCAAAAGATAGTCGTATTAGTGTGCTACTTCTTGATTTACAAGAAATGCCTAAAGCGCATTTAAATAAACTTAAACAAATTACCAACGCTATTGAAGGCTTCAAACAAGCTGGCAAAAAAGTAATCGCTACAGGTTACTACTACACGCAAGCGCAGTATTACATTGCTGCACATGCTGACGAAATAGCGATGCATCCGTATGGAAGCGTTGCTATTGAAGGTTACGGCATGTACCCACTGTATTTTAAAGACGCACTAGAAAAGCTAGAAGTAACACAGCATATTTTCAGAGTAGGTACATTTAAATCAGCTGTTGAACCCTTTATCCGTAACGATATGTCTGATGCGGCTAAAGAAGCAAACCGTGTATGGTTAGGTGCACTTTGGAATGAATATAAGCAAGATGTTTCTGCTGCACGTCCATTCGATGAGTCAAACTTTGATGAAACTATGGATGTTTACCTAGAAAAAATGCAAGCGGCTAACGGTGATGCTGGTAAATATGCACTCGATAATCAATGGGTTGATTCGCTTAAAACAACTCAGCAAATACGCCAACAATTGATAGATTTAGTGGGTGCGCAAGAAGATGGTAAAACATTTAAACACGTATCGTTTCGTCAATACCTGAGCCTGGTTAAGCCTCCTGTCGTTTTTGATAACCCAATTACTGAGAAAGTAGCGGTTGTTGTAGCGAGAGGAACAATTGTAGATGGTGAGCGCAGAGCGGGCGAAATTGGTGGTGACTCTACCGCTGCCCTTCTTCGTAAAGCAAGACTTGATGATAAAGTAAAAGCAGTGGTACTTCGTATTGATTCAGGTGGCGGTAGTATGTTCGCATCTGAAGTTATTCGCGCAGAGGTATTAGCTCTAAAAGCAGCCGGTAAACCTGTTATCGCATCAATGAGCTCTGTTGCGGCATCTGGCGGTTACTGGATTGCATCTGCTGCAAACGAAATATGGGCTGCACCAAGTACGATTACAGGGTCGATTGGCGTATTTGGTACATTTATGACATTTGAAAATACACTATCAAAAATTGGGGTGTATTCTGATGGTGTTGCAACCACCGAAATGGCAGGTTTTTCTGTCACTCGCCCACTTAACGAAAAAATGGCTCAAGTTATTCAAATGAGTGTTGAAGAGGCTTACGGTCGATTTTTGAATGTTGTAGCTAAGGCTCGAGGCATGACGCCTGAGGAAGTTGATGCAATTGCGCAAGGTCGAGTTTGGATTGCTTCTCAAGCACTTGAACTGGGATTAATTGATAAGCTAGGTGATAAGCAAGATGCAATTGATGCTGCAGCCGCCCTTGCAAAGTTAGAAAACTACGATGTTAAAACAATCACACAAGATTTGAGCCCGCAAGAAAAAATGCTACAAGACATTTTTGGAAGTGCATCAGTGAAATCGATGTTGGGTCTTCAAACAAAAGCACCATCTGTTTTAGCAACACAAGCTAATTTAAACAGCGTCATTCAACAACTGAGTAGTGAAGTTGAAAGCCTCAAGGATTATAACGATCCACAGGGTGTGTACGCTCGTTGTTTAGAGTGTAAAGTTGCACAATAAAGGTGCGTGATCCACACTCGTTGCTTTATTTACACTAGCGACAGGTTATACTAAGCCCAGTTTTTTTACTGGGCTTTTTTTATGAAACGTAAACGCATTTATATCGCTTATACCGGCGGTACCATAGGAATGAAAAAATCAAGTCGGGGTTACATTCCCGCAGAAGGTTTCTTAACCGAAACGGTTATGAACAATGCCGAATTTAATCGTGATGAAATGCCCTTATTTGATATTCACGAATACTGTCCACTTATTGATTCATCTGACATGTCCCCTGCGCACTGGCAACTTATTGCAGATGATATAAAAAGCAAATATCAGCAATACGACGGCTTTGTTGTACTGCATGGTACAGACACCATGGCCTATACTGCATCCGCACTTTCATTCATGTTTGATAATTTAACTAAGCCCGTTATTGTTACCGGATCGCAAATTCCACTTTCTCAACTACGATCTGACGGACAGGTTAATTTGTTAAATGCAATGTACTTAGCTGCTAATTACCCAATTGCAGAAGTGAGTCTGTTTTTTAATAACCAGTTATTTAGAGGTAATAGAGCTACTAAAGCACATGCAGATGGTTTTGATGCCTTTGCTTCACCAAATTTAGAGCCTCTTGCATTATCAGGCATTAATATTCAACTTATTAAAGGCCAACTAAGTCCTTATGTTGAAAACGAACTTCAAGTAACCACAATAACGCCACAGCCAATTGGCGTACTTTATTTATACCCAGGAATAAGTACCGAGGTTGTGAAGAGCCTTGTAAACGATAACATTAAGGCTTTAGTGTTATTAAGCTTTGGCGTGGGTAATGCACCTCAAGACGATAAGTTTTTATCTGTTTTAAGTGAAGCAAGTAATAAAGGAATGATTATTGTTAATTTAACACAATGCCTAAAAGGCCAAGTCAATATGGGCGGTTACGCAACCGGCAACGCATTATTAAATATTGGCGTTATTAGTGGGTATGATATGACTTTAGAAGCCTGCCTAACCAAACTTCATTGCCTATTCAGCCAGAATCTAGAAATCGAGACTATTCGCCACTTAATGCAAGATAATATGCGTGGTGAATTAACAAGATAAAGAGTTACACATCTGCAGAATCAAAAAAGGCACGCTTATAGCGTGCCTTTTTTCTAATAAAGAATTAACGAACTTTAGCGTCAATCTCAACTAGGTCAGTCAAATGGCAGGTTTCACCACTATGGGTTTTAATGCCATGCTCACCAAAATAATCACGCTGGGCTTGAACTAGGTGCCCATTACTTGGTGTTGTTAACGTTGCTAAGTAAGTTTGTGTAGAGCTTAATACAGGAAACGCCAAACCAGACATAACTGCTTGTCCAGTTATCTTACGTAGTGCATTCGCCTCTTTATCGAGTGAATCTATAAATTCGACTCCTTGCGCCACGCTATCTAGGTAGTCAGCTCGAATAATACAACCTGCACGCCAAGTTTGTAATGTTTTCGACAAATCAACTTTCCACTGGTGTGTACGAGATGCGCCTTTAATTAGTGCTAAACCTTGGCGATACGCAAGTAAACTAGCAAGTGTAAATGCATCTTTAAGCTCTTCGAGATCAATATCAACGATATTGGTTGATTTTGAAGCGTACGTCATTTCTTGTGCAGCGGTTGTATCGCAGGCATTGGTTAGGTGTCTGGCTTGAACAGCAGCGACAAGTGATGGTACTGCAATTCCTAACTCTAGCGCGTTTTGTGCAGTCCACAAACCTGTACCTTTAGCGCCAACTTTATTATCAATAAGGTCGACTAGTGGCTCATTTTTATCATTTTCAAGGGTTAATATGTGGCTAGAGATAGAAAGTAAGTAACTATTTAACTGCCCTTGTGACCACTCATCAAATATTGCAGCTACTTCTTTTGGAGAACGGTTAGTTCCTGAGCGTAGTAATTGATACATTTCCGCAATGAGTTGCATAAGTGCATATTCAATGCCGTTGTGAACCATTTTAACAAAGTGTCCACTTGCCGATTGGCCAACACGTGCAAAACAAGAGCTACCATTGTAACTTGCTGCTACTTTTTCAAACCATGGTTCGATACGTTCCCAGCCACCTTCTGATCCACTGGCCATCATTGCTGGGCCATGGCGGGCACCTTCGGCACCACCAGAAATACCCATGGTGGCAAACTCAAATTTGTTTTGGTATTTGAGTTTACGCGTTATACCATCTTTATAATTACTGTTACCACAGTCAACTATAATATCATCACACTCTACGCCTGCGTTTACCAATTCATTACAAACGGTATCTACTAACTCACCCGCAGGAACAAGTAATAAAATAGAACGAGGTGCTTCTAAACGCCTTACCATGTCTCCTAAATCAGAAACAATGTGAAGTTTGTCAGCCATGCCTTGAGATTTAGCACAACTTATTAACTCTTCACCCGCATGTGGGTTTTTGTCATAAGCAACAAGCGTTATCCCCTTTTCTATCAAATTTAGGGCAAGATTTTTCCCCATAACGCCTAACCCGACTAATGCAACTTGCATTTAGTGTCCTCCTCGGTAACAACTATTTGGTTAGAAAATTCAATGTATTCATTCAATAATACCGCATGCTTTATACGTATACAGTAATAAAATACTAACAATGAGCCAATACAAAGTAATATTTCACTACAGGTATAAAAGCCTCGCAATTATATCAAATATCATCGAGCAAAGGGTGACTAAAAGCAAAGCAAATTAAAATTATGATCATTGACGCATTTTGACACCGGTGTCATAATGATGACACAATAGTTTTGTATAAAATAGTGGCAATTCTTTTAGCCTTGCCTACAACTAAAGATATAGCTTTATAAAGCTATATCTATCGTAAACAAAATAACCGTCAACCTGCTTTCACCAAGCACACAGGAGAAATTGATGCTAAGACGCACAAAAATAGTCGCTACCCTTGGGCCCGCTACCGATAGAGATAACAACTTAGAAAAAATTATTCGCGCAGGCGCAAACGTAGTACGTTTAAACTTCTCACACGGTGTGGCTCAAGATCATAAAGACCGTGCACAAGCAGTTCGTGATATTGCAAAACGATTGAACAAACATATTGCTATCCTTGCCGACCTTCAAGGTCCTAAAATCCGTGTATCAACGTTCAAAGAAGGCAAAGTAACCCTAGAAGTGGGTGCTAAGTTTATTCTTGATGCAAAAATGGAAAAAGGGCAAGGCGATGTAAGCGCTGTAGGTATCGATTATAAAGAGCTTCCACAAGACGTATCTCCTAACGATTTACTTCTTTTAAATGATGGTTTAATTCAACTTACAGTTGATAAAGTAGTTGATCATCTAGTTCACTGTACCGTTACAGTGGGAGGTGTTTTATCAAATAATAAAGGGATTAACCGTTTGGGTGGTGGATTAACTGCCCCTGCGTTTACTGATAAAGACAAAGAAGATTTAATCACAGCAGCAGAAATCGATGTAGATTATATTGCGGTATCTTTCCCACGTAGTGGTGATGATATGCGTTACGTTCGTTCTTTAGCAGAAGCAGCTGGCTCTAAAGCGCAACTTCTTGCAAAAATTGAACGTGCTGAAGCTGTAGAAACGCAAGAAGCGATTGACGACATTGTACTTGCTTCAGATGCTGTTATGGTTGCGCGTGGTGACTTAGGTGTAGAAATTGGAGATGCTGCGTTAATGGGCAAGCAAAAGCTTATTATTCGTCGTGCTCGTTCATTGAACCGTACTGTTGTTACAGCAACGCAAATGATGGAATCAATGATTGATAATCCAATGCCAACACGTGCTGAAGTAATGGATGTTGCAAACGCAGTGCTTGATGGTACCGACGCTGTAATGCTTTCTGCAGAAACCGCAGCGGGTGATTACCCTGAAGAAACTGTAGCGACTATGGCGCGAGTTTGTTTAGGTGCTGAGTCACAAAAAGAAACACACGTATCTAAGCACCGTTTAGATAGCCGTTTTTCTAATAATGCAGAATCAATTGCATTATCTGCTATGTATGCAGCAAACCATTTAGACTCTGTTAAAGCTATTGTAACGCTTACTGAATCAGGTAGCACAGCAAAACTAATGTCACGTATTAGTTCGGGTTTACCAATCTACTCACTATCTCGTCATGCTAGTACGCTTGGTCAAACCGCACTTTATCGTGGTGTTTACCCTGTGTTTTTTGATTCAACACAAACAGAAAAAGATGCAATGGTTAAAGCAGCTTTAGATACGCTTGTTGCCCAAGGATCATTAGCGTCAGGTGATACTGTGATTTTAACGCATGGTGATTCAATGGAAACGGTTGGCGCAACAAATACAATGAAAATTGTTACTGTTGAGTAATTAACGCTTTAAAAAAAATGCGAGCTTAGCTCGCATTTTTTATTTCTAACTATAATTTTAGCTCGCTAATGCTGCTTTTACTTTATCTCGGTAACTTCGGCTTACTTTTAACTCTTGTCCATTTTCTAAAACAAGTAAATACTCGCCACTAACCTGTGTTACTAATTTACTGATTTGTTTTGTATTTACAATTGCGCTGCGATGAACCCTAACAAATAAATGAGGGTCGAGCTCTTGCTCAAGTTCTTTCATTGTTTTACGTAATATATGTGTTTGTCCATCTTGGCAATGTAAACACATATAATCACCTGCTGCATCAACCCATTGAATGGTTGCTGCTGGAACACGAATAATTTCGCCCTGCTCTTTTACTGCCAACGACTCTGGGTAACGTTTATCAGCTAAAGTATCACCGGTTGCCAGCTTTTTGAGAATTTCTTCACAGTTATTTCCGGTAATGCCAGCTACAAAACTCGCGAGTTTTTTCTTATGGGCGTTGTCTTGTTGCGTTTTTAAATAGGTATGCACTTTTTCTACCGCCTGTTTTAGTCTGTTATCATCAACGGGTTTTAAAATGTAATCCAATGCATGAATTTCAAATGCTTTTACTGCAAATTGATCAAATGCGGTAACAAACACGATTGCAGGTAGTACTTTAGTGCTTTCACTTAACGCGCGAGCAACTTCAAAACCATTCATGCCTGGCATTTGAATATCTAAAAATACTAAATCTATTTTTTCGTTTTTACACGTCTGTATTGCATCTGCACCTGAACTGCATAATTTAATAACTTCAATATCATCAAATTCTGAAAGTCTTACATCTAAACCTTTGCGCGCTAATGGTTCATCATCAACAATAAGCGTTCTGATTTTCATCATTTCTTCACAGCCTTCTCAAACGGCACTCGCAGATTAACTTTTAATCCACTTGGCGTATTATGTGATAATACAAACGAATAATTATTTTCGTAGAGCGTTTTTAATCTATCTTTGGTATTTGCAATGCCAACACCTTGTGCGTTAACAAGCTTGCCATTTTCTAATTCTGTGCCAGGCCCGTTATCTCCCACTTCAAGGAGTAATTCGTTAGCAAACACTTGGGCTTTGATATCAATTACACCACCTTCAGATAAGTGGGCAATCGCATATTTAATTGCGTTCTCAATAATAGGTTGCAATATAAGACTAGGCACAAGCGCTTGTTTTGCTTGTTCACTTACGTCTATGTTTACCTTTAAACGTTCATCAAAACGTACTCTCTCAATATCAAGGTATAGCTTTAATGCATGTAACTCTTGCTCAAGTGGTACTTTTTTTATGGGATCGGTATTTAATGTGTATCTTAAAAAGTCACTCAATTTAGAGACCATTAAGTTAGCATCTTTATTTTCTTTTACCAAAACTAATGTTGAAATTGCATTTAGCGTATTAAATAAAAAATGCGGGTTAAGCTGATACCTAAGCATTTTTAATTGGGCTTCGTGGGCCATTGTAGTGGCTTTTAATGCTTTTTGACGTTCACTTTGCAATAGCTGATAATATTTAACGCCAAAGTACAAACCACTCCAACACAAAATAATGTAAACAGAATCCAATCCTTGTTGCAGGTAATAAAACCACTCTTCTGGCCTGTAACCATGGCGATATATTTCCCATAGATTAAATTTTTGTACAACAGCCCATAATGTACCCGTTACATAAGATGAACCAAACACCACTAACATCAGCACTATAGGTGAAGCATTCCAAACTGTACGGTAAATATAGCGAAGAGGTACTGTCATAAGACAGCCAGCATAAGCATTTAATAATATAACGAATACGTAAATATCACGCATTTCAAATACTTTAGAACCAATGTAATTGACAAGCGCATACCCTATCCAGCCCGCAATCTGCAAAAGCCAAAAAAAGCGCTGACGGTTATCAATTAAAGATTGCCAATTCAAAATTTACACTGTCTCCAAAATAGTAACTACTTTAAAATCTATTCTTAGCTTGTATTTATTAATAACTAATTAATTTTATAAATAAACTAATTCATATCACCGCCTATTATATAGATTTACGAGGCTGTTTAGCACTACCGCCTATCTTAGTTTTTAATACAATCAACGCAAACTCTACTCACACGCAATAAAAAAGCGAAAGGTGTTACCCTTTCGCTTTCGTTCATACGTTGATAGTTAGTATTTAAGCTAGCTTATCTGACGCAACTTTATAAGTAGGATCTTCTATTACATTGACCTCAACTAAATCACGCGCTTTGTGCAGTAACTGAGTACAGTCTTTACTTAAATGACGCAAATGAAGCTGTTTACCTGCTTTAGTATATTTATCAGCTAATGCGTCAATAGCCTCTATTGCACTGTGATCTGATACACGGCTATGTTTAAACTCTACAATAACGTTCTCTGGGTCATTTTTAACATCAAATAATTCAGAAAAGTTTTTAACTGAACCAAAAAATAATGGCCCATGTAACTCATATACTTTTGAGCCTTCTTCATCAATGTAGTTAGTTGTGTAAATATGCTTAGCATGTTGCCATGCAAAAACAAGTGCAGACACGATGACACCTACACACACTGCAATCGCTAAATCGGTAATCACCGTTACACCTGAAACCAACACGATTACAAAGGCATCTGACAATGGAACGCGCTTCATCATTTTAAAACTTGCCCATTCAAATGTACCAAGCACAACCATAAACATAACCCCAACAAGTGCGGCAAGTGGGATCATTTCAATTAAACTTGAGGCAAAAATGATAAATGCTAGCAACATTAATGCTGCACTGATACCTGATAAACGTGAACGACCGCCAGAATTAATATTAATCATTGATTGGCCAATCATTGCACAACCACCCATTGCACCAAAAAAACCACACGTTATATTTGCAGCGCCTTGGCCAATACACTCTTTGTTACTGTGACCACGCGTTTCAGTAATTTCATCAATTAAGCTAAGCGTTAATAATGATTCTATTAGGCCGATAGCAGCAAGTATCAGTGCGTAAGGGAAGATAATTTGCAGTGTATCTAAATTAAATGGCACCATAGGAATATGAAACTCTGGCAACCCACCTGCGATTGTTGCTGCTTCATCACCTGTCATCCCTTTTAAAAAATCTAATACGGTATGTGCTTCAAGGTCTAAACCAATCACTAAGCCTGTAACCGTCACAATCGCAACTAAAGATGAAGGAATAGCCGTTGTTAACTTAGGAAGGAAATGAATAATCCCCATAGTTAGCGCGACTAGCCCTAGCATAATAAACAATGGTTCACCCGTCATCCATTGCTGACCGCCCATACCGTCAGGTACTTTAAACTGACCTAACTGGGCTAAAAATATAACAATAGCTAAGCCGTTTACAAACCCTAGCATTACAGGATGCGGTACCATACGAATAAACTTACCGAGCTTGAATATTCCCGCGAGTATTTGCAAAATACCCATCAACAGCACGGTTGCGAAGAGATACTCAACACCATGATCAAGTACTAAACTTACCATAACAACCGCTAATGCACCGGTAGCACCTGAAATCATACCAGGGCGGCCGCCAAATATAGCCGTAATTAAACCTACGATAAACGCGGCATATAGACCAACTAAAGGTTCTACATTTGCTACAAAGGCAAACGCAACAGCTTCTGGCACTAAGGCTAACGCCACAGTTAAACCAGATAGAATATCGTTTTTAGCAGAGCTTGGCGCCCTACTGAGTAAGTTAAACATTGAGATCCTCAGGTGTGTTTTGGGTATAAAAAAAGCGCTAAATTCTAGCAAATTAGCGCTCATTTAACAATTACATTGTCTTTTAAACTAAATAGCTCTAAAAAGTTATTCGTTTACAAAGGAAGAGAAGTGCTTCGTTTTACACATGTCATTGTTACGTTTGAATGCACTTCCTGTACATATTCTAAACTTAATAAGTTATCTCTAACAAAATGTTCGTAACCCTCTATACCTTGCGAGATTATACGTAACATAAAATCCATGGTACCAGCCATTGTATAACACTCAGTAACTTCATCATAACTCATGATCAGCTTTTCAAACTCAGCCAGATTTTTTTTACCATGGTTAGATAAACGCACATGTGCGTATACCAGCATATCAAAGCCTAGTTTCTTTTCATCTAACAATGCCACTTTGCTTTTTATGTAGCCGTCTTGTTCAAGTTTAGCAATTCGACGCCAACAAGGTGATTGAGATAAGCCTACTTTGTCGGCTATTTCAGCAGTTGATAGACTTGCGTCTTGTTGCAAAAGTGCCAAAATTTGGCGATCTACGTGATTTAGAGACATTTTATTTCTTATTTATCAAATAAACTGGTTAAATTATACAACCATTTTTAAAAACAGTCTGCTTATTTTTAGTTTTTCTATGTATAAATTACTCATAATTAATACATTTAACCCACTATCCGTACTGCCCACTCACAAAAGGGTTCGTTTTAATTTCATGCTCTACCGTTGTTTCACTGCCATGCCCCGACAAAATCGCGGTCTTCACCGGCAAGGTTAGTATATTAGCCTTAATAGATTCTAAAAGTTGTTGACTATTGCCTTGTGGAAAGTCGGTTCGCCCCACGGAGCCTTTAAATATAACGTCACCAACAATTACACATTTATTATTGTGTTCATAAAATACAATATGTCCTGGCGTATGACCTGGGCAATGCATTACATCGAATTTTAATTTACCTAGGCTCAAAGTATCACCATGCGATAGCCACGCATCTGGGTAAAAAGGATCAATAGGAGGAAAACCAAACATTTGAGCTTGCATTGGTAAATTATCAAACCAAAAACGTTCATCCTTGTGCGGGCCAATAATTTTAATATCAAACTGCCTACGAAGCACTTCAGCTGCACCAACATGGTCTAAGTGCCCATGGGTTAACCAAACCGCTTTTAAGGTTAAACTATTACTCGTTAAAGTAGCTATTATCTTATCGCTGTCACCACCGGGGTCGACAACGATTGCTTCTTGAGTACTTTCGCAAGCTATTATTCTGCAATTTTGTGCAAAAGGTGTCACTGGTATTGTTATAATTTTCATCGCTATATTTCTTTATCTTTTTGTTCTCGTATTGCTATTTCTTCTTCAAACGACATAAGTATTGGATACTTTAAATAAGCTTGGTCATAAAACGGGCTATGCTCATACAACCAGTTTAAGCGAGCATTAGCATCATTAGCGAATGACTTATCATTTTTTAGCTTTTTATCAAATGCTAATGCAAGTTTTGGATTATCTTTTAGCATTTGACGGGCAAACGGGATTAGCGCGTAGTTTTCCATGTATTCTGTTCGTTGAAAAACAGTATTAAACTCACCCCATGCAAAAAATGAATCCGGTGCCTCCGGGTGCAGCAAATGAACAGCTAATTCTCCTGCCTTTTGTTGAGTTGTCACTTCAAACCAACCGTCTAAATTTACATTAATAGCAGGCTTATAATCAAAATTAGCCGTTACTCTAAATCGTCCTTCAAACGGTGACTTAGCAAAAGAGTACTCATTTATTTTGGCCTGTTTTAATGGTTGTGTATTTTCACCAACTAATTTGTTCACAGACACACCATGAAGCGATAACTTCTCAATTAAATCCGTGTAAACAGGTGGTATAAAAAATGCCTTAGGCACTTCAACACGCTTTTGTACGTCTTTTTGCCAATATACAGGGAGGTTTGTATATGCTTCTTTCTCGCCAATATATTGAACTTCTGTTTGACCTGATAACGTACTCATTTTTGAGGTATAACGAATACCTTTGAATTCAATTTCAACAGGAGTTTCACTATACCCTCGTTGAACAATAAGCTCTTTTGGCACAAATGCCTGTTCTTTTTTTACTGCATTAGCTAGTTCATGGCTGTGATTTGATAAGGCATCAATTGCACCATCAATAAATACATAAGTTCCTAACACACGTTGCTTATAGGGTTTCAGGGAGTGGTTTTCGACTAAAATTGTAGGTAAAGACTTTAAGTCGCCCCAACCATTTGAAAACCGTGGTGTAGCAACCCAACCTGCAAGCCCTTCTTTAAAGTTTCGCTTATTCATAACAAATACAAGTGGTCCAGGTATATGGCCTTGCGATGCTAACTTTTCATCTATTACAGGTTTGAAGTATTGGTCTAGGGCAGCAGATATAGCAGGTGATTCGCTCGCAAAAACCGGGTTATACCCATAGGTGACATCGTATTGATAATCTGCACCGTCAGTAACGTGCACATCAACATACAGATTTGGGTTATAGTCATTAATAACCTTCAAAACACTTTTAACTTCGGGTGTATCAAGTTTTGTAAAGTCACGGTTTAAATTTAAATTATTTGCATTAGTTCTAAAACCCATTTTACTTGGGCCGCGTTGATTAATACGGTTGAAGTGGCCGCTTCTTTCATGTCCGTCAACGTTTAAAATTGGGATAAACAAAATATTTACTTTCTTTAAAATATCCCTGCGTTTGCCTGTCGCTATATCGCGTAACAACATAAACATGGCGTCTTTACCGTCAATCTCGCCAGCATGAATTCCCGCTTGAACAAGCACTGTAGGCTTGGTGCTATTAGCAAGCTGATCTGCATCAAAAAAACCTTGCTCACTCGCTACAACCATTTTAATAGCGCGCTTACTACTACTATAACCAATTATTTGCGATTTGAATTGAGTTGGGTTTGCAGCAACTAAACGCTCTACAAAAGCCATTGTGTTTTTGTAGTCAGGAGATATATAACCATCTGAAAGTTCAAAATCCGTTGTCAGAGGACCTGCCTGTTGTATCAGCGATAAGCTTTGTCCTTGCCAAGGTAGCAAAGGTGGTAAATGGCTGTCGTAAGTCATACTTGCAGATAAAAAAAGTAAGCTGGCTAACATATTATTCTCAAAAAAACGCTTTAATGGCCAAATTATAACAACTTAACTGATCGTTACGAAAAAACTGCGGTAGTTCAACAAAAAACACAGCCTAAGGTAATTTAATAATGGATCAAAAATGCTTTATTGGTATTTCAGCACAATTAGCATCCAATTAAATACAGCTGGGTCTTTAAATTAATAACAGCTTATCTTACTCGGGAACTTAGAATAGCTTTTATGTGGTGGGGTTTTCATTGCAAATTTTAGGCACAAAAAAAGGAGCCAATGGGCTCCTTTTCAGTTCTTATAAAAAAGCTTAAGCGGCTAGGCCTTCTTTAGCTTTTTCTACAAGCGCTGCGAATGCAACTTGGTCGTAAACAGCGATATCTGCAAGGATCTTACGATCGATTTCTACAGAAGTCTTTTTAAGACCATTGATAAAACGGCTGTAAGACAGACCATTTTGACGTGAAGCAGCATTGATACGTGCAATCCATAATTGACGGAAAGTACGTTTCTTCGCACGACGGTCACGGTAAGCGTATTGACCCGCTTTAGTAACAGCCTGGAAAGCTACGCGGTAAACACGTGAACGTGCTCCGTAGTAACCTTTTGCTTGTTTTAAAACTTTTTTGTGACGTGCACGTGCGACAACGCCGCGTTTAACTCTTGCCATTTCTAAAAACCCCTATTAAGCGAACGGTAACATACGTGAAACTAGACCATGGTCATTTTTATGAACCATCATCTTAGGACGTAGGTGTAACTTACGCTTAGAAGTTTTCTTAGTCAGAATATGACGAAGATGCGCTTGTTTACGCTTGAAACCGCCAGAAGCAGTCTTTTTGAAACGCTTAGCAGCGCCACTGTGACTTTTTAGCTTATAAGCCATTGCAATAACTCCAATTGTATTGCCTTTAAATTAGTAAGCAGGCGTGAGGTATATTTCTATAGCTCCACTTTTAGGCCTAACTTACTGCCATGTTCCGGTGAAAGCCCAACATAAAATGTTGCAACTTTACTTTAAAACCGGTTAACTCAGGTGAATATTTGCATATTGCTTGCAGACCTGAGCTAAATTCGGTGCGCATTATTACTTAAAAATTACTTTTTAGCAATAGGTGCCATCATCATAACCATTTGACGGCCTTCAACGCGATTTGGGAAAGACTCAACGACTGCTAAATCTTCTAAATCGCCTTTAACGCGGTTTAATAGTTCGATGCCAATTTCTTGGTGAGCCATTTCACGGCCACGGAAGCGGATGGTAATTTTAGCTTTATCGCCAGCTTCTAAGAACTTACGTAAGTTGCGAAGCTTAACCTGATAATCACCTTCATCCGTACCAGGACGGAATTTGATTTCTTTAATCTGGATTTGCTTTTGCTTCTTCTTCTGCTCTTTCAGTTCTTTGCTTTTTTCAAAGATGAACTTACCGTAGTCCATAACCTTACAAACAGGCGGCTCTGCGTTTGGGCTAATCTCTACAAGATCAACACCCGCTGCATCAGCCATAGCTTGTGCGTCTTTTAATGACTGAATGCCAGCTTGTTCGCCGTCGATGTCGATTAAACGAACTTCTTGAGCTGTAATTTCTTCGTTAATACGATTTTTTTGAGCTGTTTGTTGCCCTTTCTTGCCGCCTCTAATGGTACGTTCCTCCAAGAATATCAATAATATAAGCGTGTAGATGACTTTTAGTTACAGCCCTACACGCTCGATTTTTACTGTCGATTTTTAATCTCTTCGCTTATTTTAGCTACAAAGTCATCGACATTAAATTTACCCAGGTCTTCACCTGTTCGCGTACGAACCGCTACTTCTTGTTGTTCAACTTCTTTGTCGCCAACAACCAGTAAGTAAGGTATACGCTTTAATGTATGCTCACGGATTTTAAAGCCAATCTTCTCATTTCTCAAGTCAGCAGCGGCTCTAATTCCAAGTTTATTTAATTTTTGTACAATTTCGTGCACGTAATCTGCTTGTTTATCGGTAATATTCATAATTACCACTTGCTTTGGAGCAAGCCACGTTGGGAATAAACCAGCGTATTCTTCAGTTAAAATACCGATAAAGCGCTCAATTGAGCCTAAAATAGCACGGTGTATCATAACTGGAGTGCGTCGTTCGTTGTTTTCTGCTACATAAGTAGCGCCTAAACGACCCGGAAGTGCAAAATCTAGTTGCACTGTACCACATTGCCACGCTCTGTCTAAACAATCGTACAAAGTAAATTCAATTTTAGGTCCGTAAAAGGCACCTTCACCTGGTAGGTAATCAAATTCAATGTCGTTTGCCTTAAGTGCATCAGCTAATGCAACCTCTGCTTTGTCCCAAATTTCATCGTCACCAATACGTTTTTCAGGACGCGTAGAAAGCTTAACTACAATTTTGTCAAAACCGAATGTCTCATAGGTATCATAAACCATCTTAATACACGCTGAAACTTCGTCCATTACTTGCTCTTCTGTACAGAACACGTGAGCATCATCTTGTGTAAAGCCACGTACACGCATTAAGCCGTGTAAAGCGCCTGATGGTTCGTTACGGTGACAACAACCAAACTCGGCCATACGCAGTGGTAAATCACGGTACGATTTTAAACCTTGGTTAAAAATTTGCACGTGACCCGGGCAATTCATTGGTTTAATAGCGTATTCGCGCTTTTCAGACTCTGTGGTGAACATGGCGTCTGAGTATTTATCCCAGTGACCAGATTTTTCCCACAAAGATCGGTCCATCATCATTGGACCTTTTACTTCTTCGTATTGGTATTCACGTAATTTTTCACGAACAAACTCTTCAAGCTCACGGTAAATGCTCCAACCATCGTTGTGCCAAAATACCATACCTGGCGCTTCTTCTTGCCAGTGCCATAAATCTAGAGCCTTACCAATACGACGGTGATCACGCTTTTCAGCCTCTTCTAAGCGTTTAAGGTACGCTTTAAGTTGCTTTTTATCACCCCATGCTGTGCCGTAAATACGCTGTAGCATTTTGTTTTCTGAATCACCACGCCAGTACGCACCTGCTACTTTCATTATTTTGAAGTTTTGGCAGAATTTCATGTTAGGTACATGAGGACCACGACACATGTCTACGTATTCTTCGTGGTGGTATAATCCTGGGCGATCATCTTTTGCAATGTTTTCGTCCAAAATTTCCATTTTGTATGTTTCGCCACGCGCTTCAAACGTATCGCGAGCTTCTTGCCAGCTTACTGTTTTTTTCACTACGTCGTAGTTTGTTTTTGCAAGTTGCAACATACGCTTTTCAATGGCATCTAAGTCATCTTGTGACAAAGAATGTTCCATATCGATATCGTAGTAAAAACCGTTATCAATAGTTGGACCAATAGCCATTTTTGCTTCAGGGAAAAGTTGCTTAACCGCATGACCTATTAAGTGAGCACACGAGTGACGAATAATCTCAAGTCCGTCTTCATCTTTTGCTGTGATGATCTCAAGGCGTGCATCATCATTAATTAGGTCACATGCATCAACACGGTCGCCATTAACACGACCAGCAATGGTTGCTTTGGCTAGGCCTGGACCAATATCGTTTGCAACATCAAGGGTACTTACAGGGTTTTCAAAACTACGCTGACTGCCGTCAGGAAGGGTAATAACTGGCATTATAAATCCTTACATACAGTGGTGACACCTACAATGTATCACGTGTATTTTAAATAAAATTAAATGAGAATGACTCGACAACGCTCTTACGAATAAGCATTGACTATTTTTCGCCTAACAGGCTGATGTAGATGCTGAGTCTGCTCAACTACAAAAATATATTGTCGCGTGAGCGAGAAACAATTACAAGTTTAAAGGCGCTGTAATCAATGTTATTTTGCGTAAGTTTGTAAATATAGTTAAAAACGATGACAATTTTGAGAAATGCATAGTAAGAATTCACCTTATTGCTTATTCTCGCAATTTATTCGATGTTGCGTATAATACGCAATAATTAAGTTTTATTAGAGAACAGCAATGAGAACATGTGGTGTAGAAATTACCGGTAGTGACGTACTACTTTGTATTTTAAGTAAAGATAACGACGTTTTTGATATTCGCGATGTGCGTCAAACACGTTTTACTTTAGGTAATGGTAACGACACTGAAATAATGCGCAAATTTCAATTTGATTTTGCAAAGCTAATGCAAGATTACCAAATTGACTCTGTTGCCATTCGCGAACGCCAACCAAAAGGTAAATTTGCCGGCAGTGCGAAAGGCTTTAAAATGGAAACCGCTATTCAGCTCATTGAAAACCTAGATGTACGCGTATTCTCAACTACAGAGATTAAAGAGCAAGTTAAGCGTAATCCTATCCCTATTGCATTTGAGGAAACAGGCCTTAAAAAGTACCAAGAAAATGCATTTGTGAACGCCTACGTATACATAATGAAAAAAACGTATCGTAGTGACGAAATGTAATTTAAAACGTTTAAAGTTTTTTAAATTATGAACGCGCCAATATGGCGCGTTTTTTATTGCTACTATTTTACTGGCTATATCTTTACTTATAATACATTAGTCTAACCACCCTTCTTTTTGTCGACAATGTGTGTTTATTTAGTTCCTAGTTTATGTAATACACACACATCGACACGGAGAAAAACATGCACACACAACATAAAACGGTTAAAGAAGTAGAAGTAATAAATTCATTACCGTTGTCTAAAAGCTATTTTAAAGGCTCACAAAATACAGCTTTAACCAATAAAACCATTGGTGCCTACTTCGACTTCATTGTCGACAAAAACCCTAACTCGCTTGCGGTAGTGGTCAATCATCAAAACATTCGTTTAACCTACAAAGAATTTCAAAAAGAGGTTAATCAACTCGCTATGGGGCTATTAGCCATCGGTGTTAAACCAGGCGATCGGGTCGGAATATGGTCACCTAATAATATACAGTGGTGCTTAACTCAATTCGCTACCGCAAAAATTGGTGCCATTATGGTTTGCATTAACCCAGCCTATCGGCCAAATGAACTTCAATATGCATTAAATAGCGTTGAATGCTCAACACTCATTACCGCTTCACAATTTAAAGGCAGCAACTATATAGAAATGCTAAATAGTCTAGCGCCAGAACTTAAACATTGTGACAGTGGCAAGCTTTCAGCTAAAGCTCTACCCAATCTTAAGAATGTAATTCGTATTGGTAATGAAGTAAGCGCTGGCATGTTTTCGTTTTCCGATATTATGCGTATGGCAACGCCAGCTCATGAGCTTGAACTTAATGCTATTGCTACAAATTTAAATGCCGAACAGGATATAAATATACAATTCACTTCAGGCACAACAGGTAACCCAAAAGGCGCTACACTCACTCACAAAAACATATTAAATAATGCGCTTTTTGTTGGCGATTCTATGCATTTTACTGAGCACGACAAGCTTTGTATTCCAGTGCCTTTATATCATTGCTTTGGTATGGTTTTAGGTAGTCTCTTATGCGTTACTAAAGGTGCCGCAGCCATTTATCCGAGTGATTCGTTTGACGCCAAAACAACGCTTGATGTAATTGAACAAGAAGGTTGTACAGCATTGCACGGTGTTCCCACTATGTTTATTAGTCAACTTGAGCTCAGTACCTTTAATGAATATGACTTAAGGTCACTCAGAACCGGTGTTATGGCAGGCTCTACTTGTCCAGAACAAGTCATGCGCAAAGTTCAAACACAAATGAATATGCACCAAGTTTTAATTGCCTATGGGCAAACTGAATGCAGCCCAATCAATAATATAACCGAAACTGATTCATCAATAGAGCGCCAAGTAACAACCGTTGGCCGCGCCCTTGCACATACTGAGGTAAAAATTATTGATGAACTGGGTAACATTCAAAAAATAGGTTTACCCGGTGAAGTATGCTCAAAAGGCGTAGGGATAATGCGCTGCTATTGGAATGACGAAGAAAAAACAAAAGCCACAATAGATAGTGACGGCTGGCTTCATTCAGGCGATTTAGGTGTTATGGATAGCGAAGGGTTTGTGAGTATTGTTGGACGAATTAAAGACATGATTATCCGTGGTGGAGAAAACGTTTACCCTCGAGAAATTGAAGAGGTGCTTTATACTTATCCAGGCATACAAGACGCCGCAGTATTTGGTATCAGCGATGAAAAATACGGTGAAGAAGTGTGTGCATGGATCCAACCAAAGGAAGATACAACACTCGATGAACAAGCGATTCGTGCTTTTTTACAAGACAAACTAGCCTACTTTAAAATGCCTCGGTATATTCGCTTTGTAGAAAGTTACCCTATGACAGTGACAGGCAAACTACAAAAGTTCAAAATGCGAGAACAAATGCAAGAAGTATTATCAAGTAAATTATTTTCATAATATAAACTTGCCCAGCATGACACAATATATATGTTGGGCCATTTTTATATGTAATCTTTAATTACTTTATTTTTACCTGTATTTTTTGCTTTGTACATCGCTTTATCGGCTGCAGATAGCAATGCTTTCATGTCTGGACAAAGGGCGGAAAAATCAGCTACGACAACGCCAGCAGAAACAGTTACACGTTTAAATGTTGAGTATTCGTGGCTTATCGGACTTGAGGCAAAGCGAGTAGGTAAATCGTCAAGCCAGTCTAAGTTATTTTGGTCTAAAATTTTAACTAAAATGAACTCTTCGCCGCCAAACCTGACAACGATATCTGCCTTGCAATTTCGCAATCTGCTTGCAACATCAATGAGTATGTTATCGCCATCTAAATGACCGTAATTATCGTTGTATTTTTTAAAATCATCGATGTCGATCATAGCAAGCGCTAGCGATTGCGATGGCTTAATTTGATTCATTAAGCGTTTACATTCTGAGTCAAAACTGTGTCTATTATGCAACCCTGTTAGCTGATCTATATTCGCTTTTTGTGTTTCTGATAGCTCTGCTTCATATTGTTTACGTAAAAGTATATCAAGTTGATATTGAATACACGCCATCACAATTACAATACTAATGTAAAAGTAAAGACTCCATATTATTGGCGTGGATGAAAACAAATGAACACTTAAAAGGCTTAGCCCCGTAATTGTCCATAAAATAAGTTTATGGCCTAAATGAAGCATGGGTATTGCAGAAAAGGAAGCCACTACAAGCATAGGCCCTCCCTCGTTTAAATAACCATACAACCCAACAAAGGACCAAAATAAATACCCAAATAAAACACAAAATAAAATGCCATAAGCAAAGCAACGATAATGTAAGTATTTTGCCTTTAATTTATTGTTTACATAAACCAATACAAACGACAAACAAACCATCGAAAGCCTAAGAATATTAATAACAGAGGATATAGATTGTTCATCATTCAACCACGAAAGAATAACCAAAATCGTTAAAAATAAAGCAGCTAAATACAAGGCTATATTAGCAAAGTGAACGGTGCTTTTATTAAGTTGATGCTGGAAGTCTTTTTCTTTGTCGGGTGGAAAATAAAATGTTGAGGGTATTAATTGCATTCTAAATTCCTTTTTGTATTTTCGTTACCTGGAAATAGCGAACTTAAAACGGATATGATTGTGTTTTTATGACACTTGGTTTTTAATGCACTTAGATTGGTTTAGCAAAGTTAACTTTTAAATATTATCGCTAAGTTAGATTAATTACAATCTTAGTAAACACTAATAATGACTGGCTTAAAAACGTTGTTTTTCACAACGTTTTTAAGCCAAAATAATTATTAGCAATTATTCAGGGCGGTGTTGTTGTTGTACACCGGTTAAAAATAAACGAAGTATTTGATCGTTACACACCCGATAATGCTTGTTGTCTACTTTACGAGAAAGCGCACTTAATTCGTGTTTGCTTAAATCAAAATCAACCAATGCAAGCGTAGCTATTACATCTTCAGCCTTCATGTTTAAAGCAATGCGTAACTTCATAAAAATAATATTATTATTGAGCTTACTCTCTGGTATTGGCTGTACACCCTCGCGTTTACCTCGTTTGGTATTAATAAACCCGTTCAAAAAGGTTGCAAACTCAGTGTCTGAAATTTTAACAAACTCTTGCTCGCCCTCTTTTGTTAACCACGCAATGACTTGCTCTGTTGTTACTGTAGCCTCTGCCGCAGCAAAAATGTCAACCACGGCAGTATCGGTTAAATTAAAGGTATAGCGAAGACGGCGTAAAATATCGTTATTTGTCAAAGTGATTTCCTGAGTAAGGTTTTAAATAGATAAGCATTAGCGCCCACTATTAAATGAGCGCGTAGTTTAGCAGCTTTACAAACCCGCCCCTATTGTTTTAGTAAGGTTAATTACCCAGCACCTTTGCCGGATCGACTCGCGTAGCCTGCCATGCGGGATAAATAGTCGCAAAAATAGCAAGTACGAATGTTGCAATTACTGTAATGCCGATGTCTTCTAGCACAAGCTTACTAGGTAAAAATTCTATAAAATAAACCCCTTCAAGCGGATTAGCACCCATTAGCTGGCTCAGCCAAGCAAATAATTCACTTATGTTTAATGCTAATACAACACCAATGAACGAGCCAAGTAAGACACCCACAAACGCTTGCGTTAATCCCTGCATTACAAAGGTTGCTAAAATAGTGCTGTCTTTAGCGCCCATTGTTTTTAAAATTGCGATATTGCCTTCTTTTTCACGCACTTCCATGACAAGAGAAGACACAATATTAAAACTCGCAACAGCAATAATTAAAAACACAACAATATAAACAATGGTACGAACCATTTGTATATCTTGATATAAGCTACCTTGTGTTCTAAACCAACTAGAAATATAGACATAATCGCTAATGGTTTGCCCTACATTAAGCGCTATTTGATGCGCTGAAAACACATCATCAACACTTAACCTTAAACCTGTAACTTGGGTTTCGTCGTAGCCAAGTGTTTGCTGCGCTTTGCTCAAATGTATAAAAGCGGCCGTGCTGTCAATTGGGCCGCCCATTTCAATAACACCTGCAAGGCTCAGGGTAACGCGTTTAGGTGCTAATAACTGACCACCTGCTTGCCCAACCTGAGGAATTAGCAAAGTAATATTGTCGCCCACTTTTGCGTCAAGTTGCTTTACTATTTGTTGGCCTAAAATAACCTCTTCAGAGGATAATTGGCTCACTAATTTACCTGTTCCAAACTGGTTAACTGCAGAAACATTGCCCTCATAAGAAGGGCTAACACCGCGTATTTCGACCGCTTTTAATTGGCTTTTATACTGCGCCATACCATTAACCGCGATAAATGGGGCTGCTCCCGTTACATGCGGCTGACTTTCTATATTAGCTACTTTTAGCTGCCAATTAGCAATAGGTCTGCTTGGTGCAACATATTCAACCTGAGGTACTACGCTTAGTAAACGATGGACTAATTGTTGTTCAAAGCCATTAATTACTGAAAGGGCAACAATTAAAACAGCGACCCCCAATAAAATACCTATAGTAGACGCTTTAGCTATAAAACTAACAAACCCGTTTTTTTCGTCTTTATGACCTGAGTATGCTCTAAAACGTTTACTTAAAAATGCACTAAGCAACATATTGTGACTCTTTTACCGATAGTTTACCGTCATCTAAGTAAGCTATTTTACCTAGCTTATCAGCAAGCTCTAAATCATGAGTTACCACTACAAAGCTCGTGTTTAAACTCTGGTTTAGCTCATTTATTAAATCATAAATTTTAATCGCATTTTGCTTGTCTAAATTACCTGTTGGCTCATCAGCAAGAACCAACGCAGGTTTAGTAACCAAAGCACGGGCAATAGCAACTCGTTGACGCTCTCCTCCTGAAAGTGCAGAAGGTTTATGATCACTACGATGTGCAAGACCCACTTTTTCAAGCATGTCGAGCGCCTGTACTTTTGCTTCTTTTGCCGTTAAGCCTTTTATTAGCAAAGGCATTGCTACATTTTCTACAGCACTAAACTCCATCAATAAATGGTGAAACTGATAAATAAAACCTAAATTTTGGTTTCTAAAAGCCGCTTGTTCAGTTCGAGATAACTTAGCAACTTCTTGATTTTTAATTTTAGCAACACCTGCAGTGGCAGTATCAAGCGTACCGAGTATATGCAAAAGCGTACTTTTACCAGAACCAGAACTACCTACAATAGCAAGCATTTCACCTTGCTGTAGCGCTAAATCCACGCCCTTTAGCACTTCAACTTGGTTGTTGCCATCTTGGTATACTTTGCTTAAATTTTCACAACTAATTACTAAATTATTCATAACGCAACACCTCTGCTGGTTTTACTTTTGCGGCTTTGCGCGCAGGATATAAGGTAGCTAAAAAGCTCATAGCAATACTGGCAAACGCAATTATCACTAAACTAAGCACATCAAATTTCACAGGTAGTTCAATGCCAGCAAGTAGACTAAGGCCAACTAATTCAAGAAGCTCATTTATGTATAAACTCAGTAGCACCCCAAAAAAAGCGCCAATTAATGTTCCAATAACGCCATTGTAAAGACCTTGAACCATAAATACTTTTTGCACCTGCGATGGTGTAAGCCCAAGTGTTTGAAGTATCGCAACTTCCCCTTGCTTTTCACTCACCATCATTGTTAAGGCAGATACAATATTAAACACAGCCACCAGCACAATAAGTGCAAGTAACATGGACATGATCCGCTTTTCCATTGCTACTGCGGCAAATAACGTGCCTTGGCTGCTTCGCCAATCTGAATAGTTGTAACCTTTTAATATAAGTTGGCTTGCGTCCGTAAATTCGTCCAATTCAAAGGGTTCAAAAAGTGACACACTTAAATTTGGGGCAACATTTTTATTTAACTTTAAAACACGCTGAAGCGATGGCCCACTCGTGAAAGCAAGTGCCATGTCTATTTCAGAGCCCGTTTCGTATATTGCTGCAACTTTAAATAAACGCTGGCTAGGCACACGCCCCAAAGGCGTATAAGTAGATGCATTTGGCATGATCACACGAAGTTTATCACCTAAACCAACACCTAACTTCCGACTCAAATAGCGGCTTATAGCAATGTTATAATTACTATTAAGTACTGTTTGCCAATTGCCTTGTACTATTTTCTCAGTAACTTTGTATAACGCACCGTTATTGTCATATAAACCTTGCAGTAATACACCGTGAAGATCTTTATTGGTTTGCAAAATAGCTTCGCCTTGGCGATACAAATTAACATGTTTCACATAAGACGATTTAGTAAGAGCTGCCTTTAAACTCGTTATTTGCTCTGGGGTGTGCTGATCAGATTTAACTTCAATGTGCGGAATAAGGCCAAGCATATTAGTTTTTAAGCTATGCTCAAACCCATTCATTACACTGCTTACAGTAAATAAAGCCATTAAACCAATAGCAATACCGGCAATAGAAAAAAAAGAAATAAACGATATAAACGCATTCCCTTTTGAGGAGCGGCTGTATCTAAGTCCTATAAATAAGCTAACCGGTTGAAACATATAATTTAAAACATTTATGCTAAAAGTGTGGGGTTATAGTAGCACGAAGTTAGCACAATTGAATATGACCATAAATGTAAGAAATAATTTATAAATCTGAGACTTGGATGATTTTTCAGCAATTTATTTAGTGCAATTTATTCTTTAAGCCCAGCAACTAAATAGTCGAGTAATACACGTACATTGGTGGCTACAAACTGACGTGGTGGATAAACCCCCCACACACCTTCTTGCTTGGGTTGGTAAGACGTTAAAATAGGCACTAACTCACCACTATTAAGCTCATTGTCTATGTAGTAATCAGGAAGTTGCACAATACCTAAGCCTTTTTTAGCACCATCAACAAGTGCCCAACCACTATTGCAATGTAATCTGCCAGCAATTTTAATGTGTTTTTCACGCTCATTTTCGTTTACACGCCAATAACTACTATTCCCTACTAAACACTGGTGGTTATGTAACTCACCTAAGGTATGTGGCTCACCAAAGCGACTTAAATAAGCAGGCGATGCACACATAATAAAGCGCCGTTCACTTAACCGTCGCGCTTTTAAGCTCGAATCTTTTAAATGGCCTAACCTTATTGCTAAATCAAACCCGCCTTCAAGTAAATCTTCTTGTTCGTTACTTAGGTTTGCAATAACTTCAACATCGGGGTGATCGTGCATAAAATTGTGCACAATAGGCATAATAAAAGTTTCGCCGAACATTACCGGGGCTGTTAGTTTAATTTTACCTTTTGGGGTTGTTTGATGTGAGGCAAGGCCCTGCGTAGCATCGTCCATTGCATGCTGTAAGTGCTTTATTTGATGTAAAAATATCTCACCTTCTTTGGTGAGAACAACTTTTCGTGTGGTGCGCGTTAAAAGCTGGGTATTTAAACGTTGCTCAAGGGCGGTTACATGACGGCTAATATGCGCAACCGAAAGGCCCAATATCCTAGCTGCAGCAGTAAAGCTTCCTTCCTCACCGACTGCTATAAATTCGTCAATCCCATCCCAACGCGCCATTATTACCATACTGTAAAAGTGTTTTAATAAATAAGAGATTATCATTATATGAGAAACAAATACAATAGTCCCATCACCCAAACAAAATGGGTCTACAATTGATATTAAATAACACTACTAAGGATAAACACATGTCTGATTTTATTAAATCAAAAGCGGCGATTGCTTGGGGCCCTAACCAACCTTTAAGCGTTGAAGAAGTTGATGTAATGATGCCTAAAAAAGGCGAAGTAATGGTAAAAATTACTGCTACTGGTGTTTGTCATACCGATGCATTTACATTATCAGGTGAAGATCCAGAAGGTATATTCCCAGCTATTTTAGGCCATGAAGGCGCAGGTGTTGTTTATGCAGTTGGCGAAGGTGTAACGAGTGTTGAAGTGGGGGATCATGTAATTCCACTTTACACCGCTGAATGTGGCGAGTGTAAAATGTGTACATCAGGCAAAACTAACCTTTGCTCTGCAGTACGCGAAACACAAGGTAAAGGCCTAATGCCAGACGGCACAACGCGCTTTTTTAAAGACGGCCAACCAATTTATCACTATATGGGTACGTCTACATTTTCTGAGTACACAGTACTTCCAGAAATTTCACTCGCCAAAGTAAACAAAGAAGCCTCTTTAGAAGAAATTTGTTTATTAGGGTGTGGTGTTACAACCGGTATGGGTGCTGTAACTAACACTGCTAAAGTAAAAGAAGGCGATACAGTCGCTATATTCGGCCTTGGCGGCATTGGTTTATCAGCCATTATTGGTGCAAAAATGGCGGGCGCGAGTCGTATTATTGGTGTAGACATTAACACCAGTAAATTTGACCTTGCCACTAAACTTGGCGCAACCGATTTAATAAACCCTAAAGATTTCGACAAGCCAATTCAAGAAGTAATTGTTGAAATGACTGACGGCGGCGTTGATTACTCATTTGAATGTATTGGTAACGTTGATGTAATGCGCTCTGCCCTTGAATGTTGCCATAAAGGCTGGGGGGAATCGGTAATTATTGGTGTAGCCGGTGCTGGCCAAGAAATTTCAACTCGTCCTTTCCAGCTTGTTACCGGTCGTGTATGGCGTGGTAGCGCATTTGGTGGCGTTAAAGGTCGCTCGCAACTTCCTGAAATAGTTGAGCGCTACATGGCAGGCGAATTTGCACTAAACGACTTTATTACTCATACAATGAGCCTTGAAGAAATTAACGACGCATTTGATTTAATGCACGAAGGCAAGAGTATTCGTACAGTAATTCATTACTAATAAGCACTTAGTAAACGACTTGATAAAAAGCCGTAAAACTTGAACGTTTGCGGCTTTTAAGGATTATTATGTTAGAGAATATCTCAAGTACAAAAGTAGCCGGTGGTTGGCATAAACAATACGCTCACGCTGCAACAAGTACCCATTGCACAATGCGTTTTGCGGTATTTTTACCACCAGGTGCAAGTGAAACAAACAAAGTCCCTGTGCTTTATTGGCTATCGGGTTTAACCTGTACTGACGAAAACTTTATGCAAAAAGCGGGCGCGTTTAAAAAAGCTGCTGAGCTGGGTATTGCAATAGTGGCACCGGATACAAGCCCGCGTGGCGATAACGTACCCAATGAAGATAGTTATGACTTTGCTCAAGGTGCTGGCTTTTATGTTAATGCTACTCAAGCACCTTACAATACACATTTTAATATGTACGACTATGTAGTTAATGAGCTACCAGCACTTATTGAACAGCATTTTCCGGTAACAAGTACAAAAGCTATTAGTGGTCATTCTATGGGTGGGCACGGTGCTTTAATGGTTGCTCTTAAAAACCCACAAGCCTATGTAAGTACCTCTGCTTTTAGCCCAATAGTTAACCCAATCAATTGCCCATGGGGCACAAAAGCGTTTAACGGTTATTTAGGCACTGACAAAGAGCTCTGGGCTCAATACGATACGTGTGAGTTGATGAAACTAGCAAAGCAGGACGATTACCTACCTATGCTAGTATCGCAGGGTGATGCCGATGGCTTTTTAGAGGAGCAACTTAAACCACAAAACCTAGTGGCTATCGCTCACGATAAGAGTTACCCGATAACGCTTGAAATGCAAGAAGGTTACGATCATAGTTACTTCTTTATAAGTAGTTTTATTGACCAACACTTATTATTTCATAGTCAGTTTTTAACTGCGTAGCCTCGTTAGTGTGTAGTTCTGGCTTATTTAGTTCTACACACTCTTTTAAACTTTTACTCACCTTCCTACACACTTGGCGTTGTTGCTTATTTTCCACACTGACAAAGTCGACTAATGCAGAATCAATTATTAAACCTAATTTTGTAAAAGAAAACCCTTCTCTATCTTTTGGAATGGCTTTAAATGGATCTTTGTAAGGGTCTGAACGAGCTTTGCTATTCATATTTTGATTTAATTTTTCGTTATTTTGAGCATGACCATCTATTAAAACTCCAGCCACCGTGCAACCACTTAAGTACACACTTATTAATAGTGTTAGTAATAGCTTCATAGTCCCCTCCTCTAAAAGCATGTATTTATACTATACGTTTATAAAATTAAGACTGTAAAAAGTTGTAAAACCAATTTAAATACATGTGTAAACACATTAAGTAAAAGTGATAAACCAATGTGTACATTTTACTAAATATGCTCTAAATCAACCTAAAATAAAAAACAACACATTGATTTTAAATGTTTTTATATTTGGCGTGGCAATTGCTTTTGTAAGTTAAATTTTTTAATAGAGAATCGCAATGGAATTTGATTTACAGTGGAATGAAATCTTAGATAACTTAATTCATTTAGGTATTGCCTACGCCCTAGCCTTGCCAATGGCCTACGATAGAGAGCGAAGTAAAGACGGCGCTGGACTAAGAACATTTCCGTTAGTAGCAGTTGCATCGTGTGGGTATGCACTTATAGCCATGTCGGTACTAGACTCATCTGAAGCACAATCTAAAATGTTACAAGGAATTATAACCGGGATCGGATTTATAGGCGGTGGTGCAATTTTGAAAAATAATGAGTCAACATCAGGTACTGCGACAGCAGCGAGCATATGGAATATGGGATTAATTGGTATTGCTGTAGCAAATAACCGATATGAAGTAGCCATTTTACTAGCTATTATTAACTTTATAACGCTCAGGTATGTAAAAAAATTGAAGTAATATAGCTTAAAAGTAAAAACCCCATCGTTATATATGGGGTTTTAAATAAAAATATTTTTTGGTCTTTACAAAAAAGCATTACCACTTTGTTTTAGCGTTACTGTTTGTGCTTGCGCACTTTTAATTAATAACCCGCAACGTAAATCATCTTTAGAAATGACAATTTTATCAATAGCGCTTGTGTTGTAATTTACCACTTTATTTTCACAGCGCAGCTGAACCTTGCTTAGTGGCATTGTTGATTCAAGCAGTACCTCACTTTTAGACAGTAAAGGCATGACAGCTTGATCTGTCTCAATAGCTATTTGTTGGTTTATATCGCCTGATTTTTTATAAATATCATTAACTTGAGCTAGCAACTGCTGCTTGTTTTCATCTGTAAAAACAAAGGCTTTAATATTTCCTAGGGCATCAATTGCATCATAAGCGCGCACATAGTCCTGTTTAGATATAAACCATTGCAAGGCATTTTTTACCACTCGCACTTTAATCTGATCTGGTAAATTATCTCTAAATAAAAATGCATTATTAATATGTTTATCAAAGCCAATCCAATCTTGGGTAAAGTAGCTATGCTGACTTTTTAGCCATGAAAGTAATACTATTTCAACAGTATTTTTAGCATGGTCGCGTTCTAGCTCTATTATTTTACTTTGCGCATCATCTAATTTTTTTTCATTAATTAAATTACTTGCCGTTTCATAATCATTAAAAAAGCCATGCGTTGCTTTGTCGTTAGTGTACCCCAAGTGCAGGTTTTGAGAAGTCACTGTAATAAGCTTTGCACTAGGCACAGCTTTACCATCGACCCGAGCACTCTTGTAATTTAGTTTTGACACATACTCAACAACTTCTCTTTTGTATTTGTCTTGCCCGATAGATGCAACAATTTCAATATCACTAACCTGACCGCTTTCATTCACAACATAACTACTTAAATTTAAGCCTTCAAAGCGTGACACACGAGAAGATGTATTTGTTTGTTTATTGTAGTTGTCCTTAACAACTTCAGCTGGCACAAAATCTGCCATTACTGGCACACAAGTTAACGCAGGTAATATAGAAAGAGCTATAGAGAGTTTTTTCATTTGATTATCCATCCTAGAACGCAAAGTAGCTATTATAGAAACAAACATTATAAAAAGATGCAAGCTTATATTTATAACTAACCAAAATTTAACTATAGACTAATAAACTCATAAATATAAAAAAGGCGCTTTATTAAGCGCCTTGGGTTTCAAGTATGTGTGCTTAAAACATATCTTGATAGGAGTTGGTTGTATTAAACGAAATTGCTTTATCAAAACCGGGAAGCTCTATTCCGTCCTCGCCAATTACAATGTCGTTATCGTCAATGGCGCCATCACCAAAACGGTATACTAATTCGTACTTACCAAGGTCAGCTTGCGCTTTATAGGTATTTTGCGCAGCAACAACGGATGTGTTTTTATCAGCGTAATCACTCATCGCTTTTTCACCATGGCGTTTAGCAAGCATTTGTAGTGTTACTTTAGCGCTTAGTACAGTAGCTGTGGCGTTATTACCGCCAAAACCTTTTGAGTTTATAAAGGCTATGTCCATGTCGCCACAATCGTAATGGTAGTTACGTATATCTAAGTGATCTGCATGAACATCGTCGGCCACTTTATCTATGGTAGTAATACCCGGCATAATATTATGGCTAAATACCCCCAGCGCAATAGCAAGCTGATCGCCACTTGCGGGGGCTATTGTATGACCAACATAGGCTTTTGGCGCCGTCACTTTCCAGCTATCAATGGCAAACGTTTGTGCCACTTTATGGTAAATAAGAGATTCTGTTACTCTATTTTGCGGTGTGCTAGAACCATGCGCTAAAATAAAGCTGCGCTTTTGTAACGCCTCTTTGCCTAATAAGCTTGTTGCCAATGCCGCAGATTTAGCCATTGTAATGTAGTTACCCGGACCCGGTGAGGTGATTGATTTTTTAATACCATCGGCATTTACAAATACATCAGGTACTGAGCCCATAATATCTGCACCAAGCTCAAGTGCTAATGCATCATCCATTAAAATAGTGACTTGTGCGCCTTCACCTAATGTAAAACCACAGTTTTCACCGAATGGGCGGCTGCTTTTACGATAATTTGGCTCTTGTTCACTGCTTAAATTATCTAAACGGCGCAGGCCTTCAACATTAGCAAGGGCGCTCATATTACCAAAGCCTTCTACTACTTCAGGCGTAATAGCGCATTCAACACTTGCTACCACCGCAACACGGGTGCGCCCTGCTTGAATATCGTTTACTGCAGCGCGTAAGTTATATAAAAATGTGGCACATGCACCCGAGGTAGAAAACGTAGTACCTACATTACCTGTAACGTAGGCGTTTATAAAATCAGTCGACATCGTGTTTAAGCCAAGTGCTAATTGCTTTGTACTAACACGATCGCCTTGCTGGCGTGCTTTAACTAAACCACCCAATCCATTATCGTCCATTTGGCCAATAACCGAGGCTGAATAAGTGCCAATTTTATCTGGTTCTACGCTATTCATTATGCGTTGCCAATCAAGGCCAGTTGACTTAATAGCATCGTTTGCAGCAAATATGGTGGCTTGCAAACCGCGTGGCTGATAACGGCTGTTATACATAATTGATGGATCAAACCCGGTAGGAAACTGCCCCGCCGATTTAATTGGGTTATCACGTGTAGAATCAAGCTTTACATCTAGCTCTGCCGCTATAGTCACTTTTACCTTTTTACCTTCAAGCTCTTGTACTTTCCAACTGGCAGGTACTGGACTTGGTAAATCGCGTGCGCGAGTTTCAAATACAATCGCGTTTTCATCAGATGTCTTTAATGTCATTTTTTGCTGCCAAGGCGTGGCATCTGCATCAAAATGTTCTTTTTCAATTTTACGAATAAGTGTGCCAGCAATAATTTGCTCACCAAAGCGTGCTTCTATGTCGCTTTGCTCAACATTATTGCCGTTTGTGTCTTGTAATTGACCATCAACAACGCGTACTAAGTTCATTAATGTGGCGAGGCCTAAAAATGTTTCACTACGATCTTGTGCGTTTAATGCGTCTAACACGATACGGCGGTAACCTTGATGAAAAGAAGTACGGCCAGCGGCGTTAATACCACCCATGCCTACTATTACGGGTAATGCTGTCATAATTAACCTTTAAAACGTGTTATAGGAGAAGCAAACAGTTTAATTGGATTAACCACAGCACTTTGTGCTTTAATAGCCAAATATTCAGCATTAAAGGCCAAAAAGTACTGGTCGGAGCATTCGCATGCATAAAAAATCAGTAAACCCAGCGTTAAATATTGCCATAGCAGTGTACCCGCATTTACTTATTACCAGTTTAACACTGCCTATTGAAATGCTAAGAGCCGGCGAAGCCTACGCAAAAGGCCACTTAGACCAAACTGACTTTAGACCGCTTAGTATAAATTTAATTGCTAAAAGTAATGAGCCAATAAAAAACCGTACTGGCCTTGCTATAGTCCCGGATTGCACTACTGCTAACGCACCGTATAACGATTTAATTATAGTCCCCGGCATATGGCGAAATCCTCGCCCTGT
This sequence comes from Pseudoalteromonas sp. 4NS20-0020, assembly GCF_057554385.1. NCBI lineage: Bacteria > Pseudomonadati > Pseudomonadota > Gammaproteobacteria > Alteromonadales > Pseudoalteromonadaceae > Pseudoalteromonas > Pseudoalteromonas sp. 4NS20-0020. The sequence goes on from NZ_BAAJMI010000003.1 coordinate 614,222, forward strand.
AGTACGTACTAATAAAGAAGTGGTTGAATGGCTACAAGAAAGCTTTGAAACTGGCAGCCATATAATTGGTGTAGGCACGGGTAATTGCCTAGTTGCAGAAGCGGGTTTACTTGATGGGCACCCTGCAACAACTCATTGGCATTACGCAAAACAATTTAGCCATGACTACCCGTTAGTGCGCTTAAAGCCCGACTTTTTTATAACCCAGTCTGAGCGCATGTATACGGTAGCAAGCTTAAATGCTCTTGCCGATGTGATCGTACATATTATTAGCCAATACTACGGCAAAGCCGCTGCGCAGCACGTAGAACGTAACTTTTCACACGAAGTACGTAAACCATACGAAGATCAGCGCTACCTTGAAGGCGCGGTTGACCGCCACCCAGATGAACTCATAGCGCAAATTCAGTTTTGGCTTAAAACTAATTTAGCCAGCGAGTTAAACTTACAAGAAGTAGCCGCCCAATTTAGTTTGAGCTACCGTACATTTACACGACGCTTTAAGCTTGCAACTAATCAAAGCCCTATAGAATATTGGCAGCAATTACGGGTTGAAAGTGCTAAAGAGTTATTAGCTTCATCTAATTTAACAATACAAGAAGTGGCACTTGAGGTCGGCTATAACGACCAAGGCCATTTAACCCGCGTGTTTAAAAAAGTACTTAGCCAAACGCCAAGCGAGTACAGAAAAGTGGTTAGAAGAAAGCTATTTGGCTAACAAATAAGCTTTTTTAATTACCTAATATTGAATTATTTATACTACAAACAGCACAATTTCTTCCGTTATTTTTTGCTATGTATAAATAACCGTCAGCTGCTTTAAGTATTTTAGATAAATCAACATACGAATCAGTAACCAGTTCTTCCAAACCAATACTTATTGTAATTTTTAAACAGTTTTTCTCATAAGTAAACTTATGACTTTCAACCGTTTTAATTAAACACTTTGCTAAGTCATAAGCAGCTTGCTGATCAGCATTTATAACAACAACAAATTCCTCACCGCCCATTCTAAATACATTATCTTCTTTAAATTGTTCTACAAATAAGTCAGTTAGTTGCGTTAAAACAGCATCACCTGCGTCGTGCCCATATTTATCGTTCACTTTTTTAAAAAAATCAATATCAATAAGTGCTACGCATACAGGCTCATCAATAACTGTTTGTTTACTAAAGCGGCTTTGTAATGCACGTCTATTAAACGCTTTTGTTAATGGATCTCTAAGTGCCAAATTTAAAATTGTTTCTTGGTTAGAATATCTCATCGCTTCATAAATATGCGAAACGGTCCATATAGTCATATACGAAAGGCCTAAGTTAACAATTAAGTGCAAACTATTAGCACCACCTAAACTGAGGAAAGAATATAAAGGAATTACCGACGCAAACAGTAAGCAAAAGCTACTTATAAGCCCGTGTTTTTTACCAAATAACAAATACGCCAAAATGGGAAATGTACAAATCCAATGCGTTATACCCTCATCTGTTTTTAAAATATAAACAGCTAAAAATACAACAAAGAAATAAGCATAGGCTACCGCCCATCTATGCCAAACCTTTGAGGCAGATATACACGTTTTGTAATACGTGTAAAAACAAAACACAGCGAGTAAAACTTCTATCGCTCCTAATATGTAAACCTTCGAAATAATTATATTTACATAAGCTACAACAAGCGCAACTAGCGCTATTATTAAACTCATTCCTTGAAGAACTTTTGTTCTTACCTCTTGTGTTTTATCGAATGAATGACGGTTCATAAAATCCTTTTAAATTACTAACTATTTGTTCATAAATATATTTATTAATATTAGATTAGATATATGTAAATTAACAGCACGCATATGATTAGAGTTCAATCGAAAAGTTATCCGCTGAATAATAGGCCAGTAATAATTTTAAAAACACAATGTATATTTAAGTCATTCTAAAACAAAACGCCACTAAATTAGTGGCGTTCTATGTCGTTAAAGTCTTTTCGGTAGTAACGTTTTTGATAATTTTTTACTTTAGTGTGTACCCCTTTGCTTAGGCTTTTAAATTTTGCCTCCAGTACATCTACACCGTATAAAATACCAACCACCAGCACTGAAAGTTTAATGGCAGCGCCTAAATTGTCGGTAGCTATCATTACGCCAATTGAGGCAAGTACCCAAATGGTTGCAGCAGATGTTACCCCTACCACAGCGCCGTCTTTTGCAAGCATTACGCCTGCGCCTAAAAAACCAATGCCTGTAATTATTTGCCCCACTACACGCGAATGATCAATCACATCACCTTGTAAGTTAAACGCGGTCGATAAAAACAAATACGTGCCCAGCGTTATTAAAGCTGAGGTACGAATACCTACAGGTTTACCGCGTAACTGGCGCTCTAACCCAATTATTGCACCGCAAAAAGCGGCGGTACCAATGGCCGCCCACGAATATGGGGCTACATCAATTAAATCTAAAAAAGTCACTCTTTACATTAAACCCATTAATTATTAGCAATGGCCACTGCGGTTCTTAAACGTTGGCTACCAAATGCTGACATTTTACTAAAATCACTGCGCGCTATAGGCACGTACTGGCAATCTATTGCGAGTTGTTTGTCGCTTCCTTGCTCACAAAATGGGTCGTGAACATACACGCAGTGCTCATCAAGGTGGGTAACGCAAACCCAATGAGGTGATTTTTTACCATCAAAACTGTATGTGCTAATTAATAACAGCACACTAAAGCCTTGGCTTAACCACTGTTCAATATGCTCAAGCTCAACATCTTTATGCACAAGCGGTATATTTGCTTGCGCCATACCATCCACAAATTGTTGGTGTACTGTTGTAAGTACCACTTTTTTGTTCTCATTGCGTACGCCATCTAAAAACAAAGGCTCTGTGGTATTAACCATTACCTCGCTTTTAAAGCCGCGTTTGTTTGCCGCCAACGCTAAACCAAACGGATGGCAACCACCGTGTCCTGAGGTCATAAAAATGGTGGTGCCTTCACGCCAAAGTGCCAGCTCATGCGATTGGCTAAGCTCAGTTGTTGGATCAAGTGCCCCCATTGCCATTAATAACGCAGCAGGCCCACAAGTAAACTCGGTAGTTTGCTGATACCACGGCGTTAACCGCGCCAATTTAAGCTCACGCGTTTGGCGAATATTTTTTTGCATTCGTAGTGCATCGCTGTGATCGTCATAATAATCGCTATATTGACCAAACACTCTGTAACCCAAGCTTTTGTATAGCCCTATCGCACTTTCGTTATTTACGGCTACTTCTAATCGTAAGTAAAGTCGCCCGCGCTCACACGTTTCTTTTTCAAGGCTTGTAAGCAGTGCTTTTGCAATGCCCTTACCTTGCATTGTGGGTTTTACAGCAAGCGAATATAAACGCGCCAAACGTGTGCCTTTATGGCACCACACCAGCCCATAGCCGCACACTTGCTCGCCATTATCGGCAATTAGCAAAATACCGTGCTTAGCATTTAACCAGCGTTTTAAGCTACGCGGGCTCAATTTATCGTTATTAAAGCACGCGTTTTCAAGGTCTATTAGTGCGGTTAAATCACTGCTAAGTGCTTTTCGAATAACAAGCTTGCTCATGTTATTAACCACGGCCTCGCGCTTCTAAGCGTTGTTTAAATTCATCCATAATGATCATGTATAGTTCGTCGCCTAAATAGCCATCTTCTACTTTGTGATCAATACTTGGATTGTCATTTACTTCAAGCACATATGCTTTGCCCTGATGCTCTTTAACATCTACGCCATATAATCCTTTACCCACTGTTTTACAGGCCTTTAAAGCGGCATCTAATACGGCTTTTGGTAACTCAAAGGTAGGTAGCGTTTCAAAGCCACCAGAGAAAAACCGTTTAGCATCGTGATTATAAATTTGCCAATGGTTACGTGCCATTAAGTAGCGGCACGCATAAATAGCGCGGCCATTTAATACACCTACTCGCCAATCGTATTCTGTGTACATGTATTCTTGTGCAAGTACCAATGCGCTATATTCAAACAGCTCGGTTAGTTTAGCTTCAAGCTCACTGCGGTTTGCAACTTTAAATACACCTTTTGAGAACGACCCTTCAGGCATTTTTAAAACCAGCGGATAGGTAAACGCTTCTTCTAGCTGCTCAAGCGTTTGCGCTGATTGATCAGCCACTACAACCGTTTTTAAACTGGGCACTTTTTGGTAATTAAACGCATCGTGTAAATACACTTTATTACAACAACGTAAAATAGATTCAGCATCATCTATTACCACTAAACCTAGGCTTTGCGCTTTGCTTGCAAGGCGATACGTTGGATGGTCAATCGCTGTAGTTTGGCGAATAAATAACGCATCAAACTGGGCAATATTGTCTATTTCATCAAAACTGAGTGCTTGTGCATTAATACCATGTTTAGCCGCTGCTTTTATAAAACGGGTAATGGCATCTTTATCACTCGGTGGAACTTTTTCGTTATGATCAACCAGTATTGCCATATCCCATCTAAAACGGCGCTGCACATTTCCAATGCGCCACTGTGTTTGGGTAAACGTATTTAGTTTTGCTACAAAATTGCTATATTGCTCCTCGTTTAAAGAGCTTAGCGAACCTTGCTGTAACAAACCTTGCTCATCTACAAATAAAATTGGCGCTGGGTATTGTTTAAATACCGATTTAGCCGCTTTACTTTGTAATTCGTTTAGCGCATTACCAAAGTAAATTTCGCCATCAATTTGACCCACATTTAACATAGGTGCGTGGCCGCCTCGAAGCGCGTTTATTGTTTTTACACTTGGTAATACTTGGTGCTTACGAGCCTCTGCAAGCAATGAGCAATAGTAACCCTTACTCAAGTATTGGCTTGAGTCGCATAAATTAATAATGCGGGTTTTAGGTTCATTATGTTTTGGGTAATCACGCAAGTAACTATTAAACGTAATCACATTTTCGAAAGATTGAGCAAGTGTTTGCTCATTGTTATCAACCACTATTAAGGTTTTAAACACTACTTTTCCTAGTTATACCAATCGGTAGTAAGCCAAATATAAATGCGTGCGATCTTTAAATTATCGCACTATAAATAGAAACACCCATCGTACTAAGTGGGCATTGCGCGTATCACTTAATCCGATGGGTGCTTTAACAAATACCTACTGTAAGTGTTAGCGCCTAAATTGCTTAGGCGACATCTGCTTTATATGCCCTTTTTAAAAACCACACAAACGAGATATTTTTAGCGTAAAGATAAAAAATATTGATTAACTATATTTTCCTATTAATGCAGATTAAAATACGCAAAATTACTATTTTATGAGCGTTATAAATGTCACACCCAGCCTGCCCACAGTGCCAATCTGAATATGTTTACGAAGACCAGCAACTGCTTATTTGCCCTGAATGCGCCTATGAATGGAACCCAAATAACACAGGCAATGAAGACGCAATTTTAGTTAAAGATGCCAACGGCACCTTACTTACTGATGGCGATAAAGTAACCGTAGCCAAAGATTTAAAAATTAAAGGCAGCTCACAAGTTATTAAAATTGGCACCAAAGCGATTGTTAGGCGTGTGCTTGATAAAAAAGATCACGAGCTAGATTGTAAAGTAGATGGTATTGGCGAAATGATGGTAACAGCAAAGTTTGTGAAAAAAGCTAACTCGTCGGTCGGATAAAGGGCGAAGCCATCCTGCATGTCTCGCCAAAACGATCGAAATAATTGATTTTATTCAGTTATTGGTGAGCATTCGTAAACAACCGCTAAACCCAAGTCTATATGAGCAACAATATAGCCATATTCCTTCTTTGACAGTTTGCCGGTTTTATACAGCTCTTTTGCCGACTTATGGTTCCATGATTCACCACATTTTGGCTCTGGAATTTGAAGATCTAGGGTAAGTAGATATTCCTTTTCTTTATCTATGGAATACCCTTTTTTAACAGAGCTTTTCGCGCAGAGGCTAAGTGCATATTCAACCGCAAACTTATCTTCGCTTGGTAAGCCAACAAATTCAACATCACACCCTAAAACACGTTCGCCAGAGGCCTTCGTGTAATAAAGCTTTCCTGTAGTGCAAGCTGATAATAAAAAGAGCATCGCGTATATTGATAAAAATCTATGAATCAAAGTACTTCCTTATTTACTATTGTCAAGCTCTGCAGGCATTCGAAGCTTAGCGAAAATTGGTTCGCTCAAACTATTTATTTAGAATGACACCCATCTTAATTTCAAAATTTAGGTAGGTGTCCAATTAATTATGTTTCTAAAAATGAGTAATTCTTCAGCCTCATCACTAAGCTAAGGGGCAGATGCACAATCCGAGAATAGCGGAGCCGCATTATGTTTTTGTCCCTGCAGCCCGCGCAGCGTTTTACGACTTAAGTGCTTTGTTATATGCGTGCACATTAAAACCTTGTTCTTGTTGAAGGGTCTGTCAGTACCATTATTTTAAACTGCTGAATGGCTTCTTTTGAATCACTAAAACTTAGGATGTCGAGCTTTAAACCTCTTTCATAATAGAAGATTTCAAAAATACCTTTCGATTCTAGTATGCAATACCCTTCATAATTAGGTAGCGTTCCTACGGCATAAGTGCTTTTGAGAACTTTTTTTCTTGCCAAATACTTTTTAAGAGCAATCAACTCATCATTCATATTAAAGCCATATATCTTTTCAATAAGTGGATCGACATGTGGGGCATAATGGCGAAGCCACCCCGCGTGATGCGCCCCAGCGAACGAAGTGAGTGCTTTTGTTGGGTTATTATGTGACCTATATGTATTCAACGTACTGACTCATTGGAACGTAACCGTATATTTTGAAGGCACTCTCACTTTTAGAGCCTGGTAGATTAATTTGCTTTAAAATACCTAAGATGATTTCATATTGAGCGGTGCTATCAATCTTTAATTCGACCCATTCAATTGAATTGAATTGAAGCCACCTTCCCTGAAATGATAAAACCAATCACCGTTCCATGGAGATAAATACCCAGTAGCAAGGTCTTTAGTCCTCCACAGTGGAGAAGACACCTTAAGCGAGTACATTTCGGAACACAACTCTTCCCACTTAGTATTATTCATTACGCTGAGCATCGGGTGTCCTTGGGCACATAACTTTTTATAATGTAGCGTATTAAAAAAGAGCATGCCAAATAAATCCGTAGAGCACAAAAATCCCACATGCTTGTAAATACGGTGTTTTGCTTTCGCTTCCACTTCTCGAAGTCATGTAGCCAAAGTGTGTTACTAGCATAGCCATCACTAAAAGTAGAAGATAAAAAACATCCCTGGTTGATAAATTTTAGGTGATGGTTCAGATGCATGTATAAAGATAGAGAGCACATAAGTAAAGAAAAAACTGAAATGATAGGTAATTAGGAAAAGTTCTTAAGACCATGACTAGTATATTCTGCATTGTGAATGTCCATATCCTTCAAGCTACATAACAACCTATTGAACACCATTTTGATGGTTTATAACACACCAAATCAGCGCATATAACATACTTCAATAATTCCACTAAATAAGTTTAATGTAAACATGTAATTACCTATACATCAAAGTTGGTTCTGCTATTTTATAAAATTTCTACTACCTCGTATTCGTGGTTTTTGCCTGTAATGGTTAGGCTTACTTCATCATCAAGTTGTTTGCCTAAGAGCTGTTTACCCAGTGGGGCTTCAGGAGTAACAACTTGAATAGTTTGCCCTTTAACTTTAACCGTTAACCCGCCTGCGGCTGGGCCTAAATAAAACCATTTTTGTAGGGCGTTTTCGTCTTCTAGGCAAACGAGTGAACTTATAATCACTTTATTGTGAGTAGGCTCTTTAAAAATGGCTTCAAATTGTTTAATGCTTTTGTAGCAATCGTTTACACGCTCAGCTTGCCCTTGTGCTAAATAAGCGGCTTCGAGTCCTAGGGTATCGTACTGCGTTTCTGCAACGCTTTCTTCGTGAGTTGCGGCGTCGTGCGCGGCTTTTGCTGCTTGTTTTGCGCTGTTTAATTGTGCTTCAAGTGCAAATTTAAGGTGTTCTATTACGTGGGATTTATTCATGAAAGGCGCTAATAACCAATACGGTAAACTATGTGATTAATTTTACCGTTATAAGGCGCTTAAAACCATTATTTTAAGCGCCAGTGTTTTAATGCAGATTTTTAAAAGCATTTATTGCTAGGGCATATCGAGCAACGCTTGTGTTTCTGCATCTTGTTTTTCTTCGTAATTTTTAGCACTTAACCCTAAAAGCTCGGGTAACGTGGCGGCAATACAAATAGATGAGAACGTACCTACTACAATGCCGGTAAATAGCGCGATGGCAAAGCCTTGTAATGGCGCGCCCGCGAGGAGCCAAACACTTGCAACTGTAGCAAGCGTGGTGCCCGATGTAATAAGCGTACGTGTTAAGGTACTTTTTATGGCGTTGTTAATAATACTTGCCGGGCTAAGCGCATTATTAGATTTAACACGTAAAAGCTCGCGTACTCTATCGCCTACTATTATAGAGTCGTTAAGTGAATAACCTATAATGGCCAGCAAACTGGCAAGTACGGTTAAATTAAACTCAATACTTAATAGCGAAAATAGCCCCAGTACGAGTAGTAAATCATGCACTAGCGCAACCACTGAGCCTACGGCTAAACGCCATTCAAACCGCACCGCTAAATAAAGCATTACTGCAACCATAGCTGAAAATAGTGCTAAACAACCTTGTTCAAACAGTTCATCACCTACTTGTGAGCCAATATACGCTGATGATAAAACCTCGGCGTTAATGTCTGCATTTTGTGTAATGGCGCTTTGCCAATCATTGCTGTTTGCTGTTGAATCGCTAGGCGCTTCGCGTAGTTGAAAATGGCTATTACCTTGTGCGGTTAGTTCAAACTCGCCATTGTGATTTTTAGTAATAAATGATTGAAGCTCTTTTAGCTCAACACCTTGGCTGGTGGTAAATTCTGTTAGGTAACCACCGGTAAAGTCGAGTCCAAAATTAAGCCCTTTTTGACTAAGCGTAAATACCGATAGCAGTACAAGTATGACGCTCAAAAGCATGCCCGAAAAACGCAGACGTGTACCCGCCTCGCCCTTTAAAAAAGTGTTAAGCATGTGCATTTACTCCTGCTTTTTTAGCCAATTTTAAATATAACGTTTGGCTTAGTACTTTTGATACGTACACGCCAGTAAATACTGAAGTAATCAATCCAAGTGCCAATGTTATGGCAAAGCCTTTAACTGGGCCGTAACCTATTCCATACAATATAAGCGCGGTAATCATGGTGGTTATATTGGCATCAAATATTGTATTTGCTGCTTGTTTATAACCCTCCTGAATTGCTTGGTATGGCGTACGCCCTTTACGGCGCTCTTCTTTAATTCGCTCAAATATAATAACATTGGTATCTACCGCCATACCAATGGTGAGTACCAGCCCGGCAATACCCGGAAGTGTTAATACAACCCCCGGTAATAAAGACATTAGCCCCACAAGCGACGTTAAATTTAATAACAGCGCTACGTTTGCAATAAGCCCTAAGCGGCGATACCACATTGCCATAAAGGCAAGTGTAATACCCATTCCCAGCATCAATGCGGCCAAGCCGTTAGTTATATTTTCTTGACCTAGGCTTGGGCCAATTGTTTGCTCGTGCACAATCGTAACCGGTGCAGTTAGCGAGCCTGCGCGTAATAATAGCGCTAGGTCGGCCGCTGCTTGTTGGCTTTTCATATTGGTAATACTAAAACGTGAACTTAAATGCTGTGCAATATTAGCCACGTTTATAACTTCACTTTTTTTAACGGTTTCACCGCTTGCGTTTTGAGAGTACTCAGAGTAAACCGTGGCCATAGGCTTACCAATATTAGCTTTTGAAAAAGCCGACATGGCATCGCCGCCTTGCCCATCTAGGCTAAGTTGAACCAGTGGCTTACCCCAGTCGTCGCGGCCTATGTTTGCATTATTAATGTGATCGCCTGTAAAAATTGGCACAGGATCAAGTTTGATTGTTCCACCAGACTGCATATCAAATGTTTGCCCACCCACTTCTTTTAACTGATAAAACCCAAGTGAAGCAGTCGCGCCTATAATGCGCTTTGCCTCTGTTGGGTCTTGCACGCCAGGCAGTTCTATGCGAATACGCTGTGTGCCCTGGCGCTGTGTTACGGCTTCAGTAATACCTAATTCTTCAATGCGCGAGCGAAGCGTAGTAAGCGTTTGGCTCATTACTTCTTTATTAAATTTGCTACGCCCTTGCTCTGAGTAGCTAAACTTGGCGTTTTTAACATTGCCGTTATTGGTTGTTGTAACCGCTAAATTAGCAAAGCGACTTTGTAGCTCATCAATCACTGGTGTAAGTTTTTGCACCGCATTAGGCAGCGCGTTAATTTCAAAGCCGTGCCCTGTTTGCAGCACTTTAAGGCCGTGCGCTTTTTGCTTAACAATAATTGATTTAGCTTGCTGATACGCACTGGCTAATTGCTCATCAACGGCTTTATCTAAATCTACGTCGAGTACAAATAACACACCGCCGTTTAAATCTAGTCCCAATTTTATTGGCGATAAACCAAATTCTTGCAGCCAAATTGGGCTTGTTGCATGCTCTACAATTTTAACTTGCGTGTTTGGGTACTGCGCCTTTATGGCTGCCTGCGCTTGTGCGCTTTTAGTTGGCTCGTTTAATAAAATATTTATAGTTGATTGCTTATCAAGGCCCTGTTCAACGTCTAAGCCTTGGTTATTTAAAAAAGTAACTAAGGCTTGAGTGCTTGGCATGGCTTGGGTTTCGCTATGTGGCGCGCTATTTACATGCAACCACGATTTATTAGGGTATAAGTTGGGTAAAGCGCTAATAGCTAATAAAATCAGCACAATAAGCATGGCTATATAGCTTAATTTAAATTTAGCCATAAATGGCTTTTGATCTTTTTTTACACTTAACATGTTTTTTCCTTATTGCCAGTAAATTACTGGCAACGTACTTTTTAAAAGCACAATTAATCTCAAGGCTTAAACGAAAAACGTTAAAACCTAATAAAAATTAAATAAGGAAAATTAAGCGTGGTAGGTAGTTACTGCTTTGTAGAGTAAGTTGGCATCTTTCCAGCCACTTAAACGGGATTTTTTACTGTGATGCACAAGCGTATACCAAGGCTGAATAGCATTTACAGCTTGGGGGCGTAAAAATATTTGCCTAACAAGGTGCTGCGCAAAAAACTCAAAAACAACATCGTATTCTGGCTCACTTTGAACTGTGTGCAAAAAAAGTGACGCATTACTTGCTGTAAGCCTTGGCTGATGTGAGTCAAAATCGGTGTGTTGTGTTTTTTTATGCGCAGGTGCGTCTGCAGACTTTTTAGTAGGCTTCGTTTTAGTTATATCAATAGCATCTGTAAATAAAATGTGTGAACTGGCAGCAGGATTTAAATTTTGTGTTACCTGCACAGCATTACTCTGCACACTAAACAGTGCAGCTAGTAGCAAAAAAGCAGTTATAAAAACACGAAATTTAAACATACTTAAATCAAACTAAAATAAGAGATGCCTAGTATATTAGGGCAACTATTTAAAATACAATGCTTAACAATTAAGTATTTAATCGAGAAAAATAATGCGCTCCAGACAAAACGTTGAAAAACGTGCAGACGCCATGAATTTAAAACAAAGCATTAAAACGTTGTGGCCTTACATTACAAAGTTTAAAGGGCGCGTATTTATTGCGCTTTTAGCGCTTATTGGTGCTAAAGGCGCCACGCTTTTAATGCCTTGGGCGTTAAAAGAAATTATCGACTCGGTTGATAAATCAATAAACCCAGTGTTGGTCATTCCCGCTCTATTATTAATAATGTACGGCGGTTTGCGTTTCGCTAGTGTGTTTTTAGGTGAAGTAAGAGACGCTGTTTTTTCACGGGTAACCGAACATGCTATGCGCAATATTGGCCTAAAAGTGTTTAAGCATTTGCACTCGCTTGAACTTGCATTTCACTTAGACAGGCAAACTGGTGGTATAAGCCGTGACATAGAACGTGGTACCAGTGGACTCAGCTTTTTAATGCGCTTTTTAATGTTTAACATTGTGCCTACCCTTTTTGAAATTCTCACCGTTGCTATTATTTTTGGGTCGCTATTTTCTATTTGGTTTGCGTTAATTACACTTCTTGCTGTTGGCGTATATATATTTTTTACAGTCACGGTGACACAGTGGCGTAATCGTTTTATTCGTGAATCAAACGCAGCTGATAACCTCAGTAACACACGCGCAATAGACAGCTTACTTAATTATGAAACTGTAAAATATTTTAATAATGAGCAGTTTGAAGCCAAAACATATGACTCATTTTTAGCTAATTGGGAAACCGCGCGTTTAAAAAATAGGATGTCTTTGCTTGCGCTTAATTCAGGGCAAGCATTAATTATTGCCAGTGCCATCACTGCGTTAATGTGGTTAGGTTCAAGCGAGGTAGTAACAGGGTCACTAAGCATTGGTGAATTAGTAATGATAAACGCGTATATGATCCAATTATTTTTACCGCTTAACTTTTTAGGATTTGTTTACCGTGAAATCCGCCGTGCTCTTACCGATTTAGAAAACATGCTGGGCTTACTCAATAAAAAACCACAAGTCACTAACGCTCCAAATGCTAATCCCCTTAATGTCCCAAATGGGGAAATTGCCTTTAATAATGTTAGTTTTAGCTACAACGCTAACCGCCCTATTCTAAATAATATTAGCTTTAAAGTGAAAGCAGGTAGCAAGGTAGCTATTGTGGGCGCAAGTGGTGCTGGCAAAAGTTCACTAGCGCGCCTGCTCTATCGTTTTTATGATGTAACATCGGGCAGCATTACTATTGATAACCAAGCTATTAGTGCGGTAACGCTTGATAGCCTTCGCAAAGCTATTGCTATTGTTCCTCAAGATACCGTTTTATTTAACACTACAATTCGTGAAAACATTGCCTATGGTCGCCCTTCTGCAAGCGATAGTGATATTGATAAAGCCATTGAAATGGCTCATTTAAAAGATTTCATTAATACGTTAGCTGATGGCGATAAAACGCGAGTGGGTGAACGAGGTTTAAAAGTATCTGGCGGCGAAAAACAGCGTATTGCAATAGCACGCGCTATTTTAAAACAATCCCCAATTTTAATATTTGACGAGGCAACGTCGGCACTCGACTCTCAGGCCGAGCAAGCAATTTTAAAGGCAATGCATGAAGTAGCCAGCGAGCACACCAGTATTGTGATTGCCCATAGGTTATCAACCATTACTGATGCCCACACTATTATTGTGCTTAAGTCGGGCCAAATTGTTGAACAAGGGCAACATAACGAATTGCTGGCCTTGGGCGGTGAATACGCACATATGTGGGCATTACAACAACAAGATTAACCTGTTTATTAATTTATGTTGGTAGCTTGTTGCTTACGTTGTTTATTGGTTTTATCGGGTCAGGCTGTGATTCACCTCAAAAGAATTGTGTGCCTGTCTTTTATACATAACAATCAAAATGATATTTTTATAACAAAAATTAACAAATTCATTATCCAGGGGGATAAACGATGAAAAAGAGTTTAATTGCAGCGGCTTTAGCTGCCACTTTTATAACAGGCTGTTCAGAGCCACAAACTACAAGCAGTGAAGTTCAAACTGCAAGCACAGAAAATACAGTTGTTAGCAATAAAGCTGAATTAGGTAGCTTTGGTGTTGATTTATCAGCGCGGAACGAAGCCGTTAAACCTGGTGATGACTTTTTCATGTACGCCAGTGGCACGTGGTACGACAACTACAATATGCCAGCAGACAAAACGCGTTATGGTGCGTTTTCGGCTTTAGCAGAACGCAGTGAAGACCGTGTTAAAAAAATTATTGAAGACATTGCAGCACGTAAAGAGCTTAACGCTGAAGAGCAATTGGTTGCTGATTTTTATAACTCGTACATGGATACCGACACACTTAATGAACTTGGTGTTAAACCTATTCAACCGCTGTTAAATCAAATTAGTAATATGGAATCAACCGACGACTTAGCTTATGTTTTTGGGCAATCGTGGTTATCGGGCCTTCGTACTCCTATTGGTGGTGGTATGTGGTTTAACCGTTTAGACCCAAATAAATACGAAATGTCGTTAGGCGCTGGTGGTTTAGGTTTACCAGACCGTTCTTACTATCTAGAAGATGCTGAGCGTTTTGTTAAAACCCGTGAAGCGTATGTAGCCCACATTGCCGACATGCTAAATTTTGCCAATGTTGATAACACAACAGAACGCGCAAAAGCCATACTAGAGCTTGAAACTAAAATAGCACAAGGCCATTGGCCGCGCGAAAAACGACGTAATCGCGACCTGTCGTTAAATCAAATTAAACGTGAAGATTTAGCCTCTACATACCCTGGTTTTAACTGGGATGTATATTTTGAGCAAACAGGATACAAAGTACCTCAACTTAATGTATCTCAGCCTGAACCGGTTAAAGCCATGATTGAGCTTATCAACAATGAAGATTTAGCGGTTTGGAAAGACTACTTAACCTACCATGCAATTAGCGGTAATGCAGGTTTACTTTCTGAAGATATTTTTAATACACGTTTTGCATTTTATGGCAAAGAACTAAACGGCCAGCAAGAACCACGCCCTCGTTGGAAACGTGCAATTAACGAAATGTCGGGCACAAGCTCGCTAGGCTTTGCTATTGGTAAAATTTACGTTGACCAATACTTTCCTGAATCATCTAAACAACAAATGTCTGAACTGGTTGAAAACCTGCGTTCAGCATTAGGTGAGCGAATTGATAATCTTGATTGGATGGGCGCTGAAACTAAGGTAAACGCACGTGCTAAGTTAGCAGCATTTGTTCCAAAAATTGGTTACCCAGATGTATGGCAGTCTTACGATGGTTTAACTATTAGCCAAAACGATTTAGTAGGTAACGTTAAAAACATGCGTGAATTTTTCCGCGCTGAAAGCGTAGAAAAAGAACTACAAAAAACTGACCGTAACCGTTGGGGCATGACACCACAACGTGTAAATGCATACTACAATAGCTCATTTAACGAAATTGTGTTTCCAGCCGCTATATTGCAACCTCCGTTTTTTGATCCAAATGCCGATCCAGCGGTTAACTACGGCGGCATTGGTGCTGTAATTGGCCACGAAATGGGTCATGGATTTGATGATCAGGGTTCAAAATCTGATGCTAACGGTATTCAACGTAACTGGTGGACAGACGAAGACCGTGCTGCATTTGATGCAAAAGCAGACCAACTTGCCGCACAGTACAGTAAATACGAACCTATTGAAGGTAACTTTGTAAACGGGCGTAATAGCTTAGGCGAAAATATTGGTGATGTGGGTGGTTTAGCCATGGCTTACCACGCATACAAACTAAGCCTAAATGGTAAAGAAGCGCCTGTCATTGACGGTGTAACCGGCGATCAACGTTTCTTTTTAGCTTGGGCACAAGTATGGAAAGAAAAACGTACTGAGCAAAGTATGTTAAACCAACTACGCGGTGGCACGCATGCACCTGGTCGCTTTAGAGCACAAGCACCACGTAACCACGATGCTTGGTACAAAGCATTTGACGTAAAACCTGGTGATGCCTTGTATTTACCAGAAGAAGAACGCGTTCGTATTTGGTAATTACACAAATACACATGTAAACAAAAACTAAACAGCCCGCAACAGCGGGCTGTTTAGTTTTAAGCATATTCTTTTATTCAAATGGTTATTTTAGCTTTTTAACTATTAATGTTCCCCATTCCGTACTAGCCCTTAATGCCATTTACCTTTAGAATACGGTCTATTATTTTTCAGTTATTTATAAAATTAAGGCGAAACGCAGATGGGAAGAGCTTACCAAAACAAAAAAGATTCAATGGCTAAAACTGCGGGTGCTAAAACTAAAGTTTACTCTAAGTACGGTAAAGAAATTTATATTTGTGCTAAAAATGGCGGTGTAGATACAGATGGTAATCTATCATTACGCCGTTTAATTGAACGTGCAAAAAAAGACCAAGTACCAGCACACGTAATTGAACGCGCAATTGAAAAAGCAAAAGGCGGCGGCGGTGAAGACTACGCAGCAACACGTTACGAAGGTTACGGCCCTGGTAACTGTATGATTATTGTTGACTGTTTAACCGATAACAACAAACGTACATTTGCAGACGTACGCGTTTGTTTTACAAAAGCAAATGCTAAAATTGGCGCACAAAATTCGGTGTCACATTTATTTGACCATTTAGCTATTTTTGTTTTTGATGGCGACGATGATGAAGCTGTTCTTGAAGCGCTTATGATGGCTGATGTTGATGTAACCGATGTAGAAGTTGATAACGGTAAAGTAACCGTATTCGCACCTCATACTGAATACAACAACACACGTACTGCATTAGAAGAAATGGGCATTACTGAATTTGACGAAGACTTAATTGCGTTCGTACCACAAGTAGAAGCGCCAATTGAAGGTGAAGATGTTGAAGTAATGGAGCGCTTTTTAGCAATGCTAGAAGATTGTGACGACGTACAAAACGTTTATCATAACGCGCAATTCTAAACCTCATCTACATATTAATTAAAGCCAACAGCCATGTTGGCTTTTTTATTTACAGGGCTTTATAAATTAATGAATACCCTTTCAGAGCTAAAGGCTGGTAAGTTAGCCGGTGCAAAGCACTTACAGCTGGTTGAGCAACTATCTGAGTTTCCCACAGACATTTTTAAGCTTGCCGATACACTTGAAGTACTTGATCTTTCTAATAATAATTTAAGTGATTTACCAGACGAGTTTTCGTGTTTGCATCGCCTTAAGCGTGTGTTTTTGTCGTTTAATCAATTTAAACATATACCCTCAGTATTGGCTAAATGCCCTGCTTTAATTATGGTTGCGTTTAAAGGAAACCAAGTATCGGAGTTTGCACCAAACAGCCTGCCAAAAAATATTGAGTGGCTTATTCTCACCGATAATAACTTACACGAATTACCTGACGACCTTGGTAATTACACCCAGCTTAAAAAGCTTGCGCTTGCGGGTAATAAGCTAACACATTTACCAGCAAGCATGGCTAACTGTACTAATTTAGAGCTTGTTAGGCTCTCTGCAAATAACCTAATAAAACTCGATGACTGGCTACTAGAATTACCAAAACTTGCTTGGCTTGCCTTTGCTGGTAACGACTTTAATAAAGCGCAGTGCTTAACTAAAAGTACGTTGAAAAATACCCCACTTAAAAATTTTCAGCTTAAAAAAGTAATAGGCCAAGGCGCATCGGGTGTTATTCATCTTGCAAAAACAGAACATAATAATGTTGCAGTGAAACTTTTTAAAGGCGCGATCACCAGCGATGGTTACCCACTTGATGAGGTGAATTGCTGCCTACAAGCTGCTAATCATGCAAACTTAATAAAGGTATTAAGCTACATAGAGCAAAGTGAACAACTTGGCTTGGTAATGGAGTTAATAGATACCAATTATACTAATTTAGGGTTACCACCAAGTTTAGAAACATGTACACGCGATACGTTTAATGACGGTTGCAACTACTCAATTGAAGCTGTTTATAAAATAGCAAAACAAATGGCAAATACGCTTACTCACCTTCATACGAATAAGGTAAGCCACGGCGATATTTACGCCCATAACACCATGATAAATGAACACTATGACGTTTTATTTGGCGATTTCGGAGCAGCAACAAATTTAGCTATGCTTAGCGAATATCAGCAAAAGCAAATACAATTAATAGAAGTCCGCGCTTTTGGTTGTTTAATAGAGGATTTACTAAGTACTGTTAGCGCAGCAGTTAAGCAAGACGAATTGTTTGGTAAAATGTCCGATATAGCAACGCGTTCTACTAACAGCGTTATTGCATCACGCCCTAGCTTTAAAGCATTAAGCACCTTATTAAACGAATTGGTATAAATTAAGCAAAAAAAAGCCTGCATAATGCAGGCTTGGTTGGATAAAGCTAAACTTTTACAGGGTCAATTATAAGTACTGACCTAATGCTTTAACTTGGTCTAACATGCGGTTTGAGAAACCCCACTCGTTATCGTACCAAGCCATTACTTTAACTAGTTTGCCATCAGCTTTAGTTTGCGTTGCATCAAAAATTGATGACGCTGGGTTGTGATTAAAATCAATAGAAACAAGCGGAAGCTCGTTGTACTCTAAAATTTCTTTCATTGAACCTGTTGCTGCGGCTTTCATTACTTCGTTAATTTCTTCAGCAGTTGTTTCGCGCTTAGTAATAAACGTAAAATCAACTAAAGAAACATTAATAGTAGGTACACGTACCGACATACCGTCTAATTTACCCGCAAGCTCTGGAAGTACTAAGCCAACAGCTGCAGCAGCACCTGTTTTAGTTGGGATCATAGATTGTGTTGCACTACGCGCACGGTATAGATCTGGGTGGTAAACGTCAGATAAGTTTTGATCGTTTGTGTAAGCATGAATTGTAGTCATGCTACCTTGCTCAATACCTACTGTGTCGTTAATTGCTTTTGCAATAGGTGCTAAACAGTTAGTCGTACAAGATGCGTTAGAGATAATGTTGCTATCAGCATTAATTACATCGCTGTTAACGCCGTGAACTACTGTTGCATCTAAATCTTTACCAGGAGCAGATACAATTACTTTTTTAGCGCCAGCTGTAATGTGCTTAGCCGCGTCTTCACGCTTAGTGAAAAAGCCCGTACATTCTAAAACGATATCTACGTTTAGCTCTTTCCACGGTAGGTTTGCAGGGTCACGCTCTTGAGTAAGTGTAATTACGTCATCAC
This sequence comes from Pseudoalteromonas sp. 4NS20-0020, assembly GCF_057554385.1. Classification (NCBI taxonomy): domain Bacteria; kingdom Pseudomonadati; phylum Pseudomonadota; class Gammaproteobacteria; order Alteromonadales; family Pseudoalteromonadaceae; genus Pseudoalteromonas; species Pseudoalteromonas sp. 4NS20-0020. The sequence continues at coordinate 632,978 of NZ_BAAJMI010000003.1, forward strand.
CAATCAGCATGGTGTTATCTGCAAGTGTTACTTTTTTAGAAAATTGACCATGAACTGAGTCAAACTGTGTTAAATGTGCATTTACATTAGCCGGTGCTAAATCGTTAATTGCTACAATTTTAATTTCACTGTTTTGTGCTGACTCATAAAGCGCACGTAATACATTGCGACCGATACGACCATAACCGTTAATTGCTACATTAATCATTTGAGACTCCTATTTAAGTTCACTTGCTTGGCGAGCAAGCGCTTCAATGGCTTGCCAGTCTTTATTTTCAATTAGTTGTTTGTCTAGCATCCATGTACCACCAACACAAATAACATTGTTAAGTGCTAAATAGTTAGGTGCAGTTGCTAGGCTAATGCCACCTGTTGGGCAAAAAGTAATATGTGGTAATGGTCCGCCTATAGACTTAAGCATTGCCGTTCCGCCTGCAGCTTCAGCAGGGAAGAATTTTAAATACTTAAAACCATGGCTTGCTAACTGCATTACTTCGCTCGCAGTTGCAGCACCAGGTAAAAATGGAATGTCTGACTCTTTTGCAAGTGCTAATAACTCAGTACTAACACCTGGGCTAACCATGAAATCTGCACCTGCAGCCACTGAGGCTTCAAAGCTTGCTTTATCAACTACAGTTCCCGTACCAACAAAAGCTTCTGGCACTTCAGCTTTCATCAACTTTACAGCTTCTGCTGCAATTGGCGTACGCAGTGTAATTTCAAGTGCTTTTAAGCCACCGTTGTATAACGCTCTAGCAAGTGGTGCAGCATCTTCTAATTTTTCGATTACAACCACTGGCACAACGGGTGCCGATGCTAAGATTTTTTCAATACTCATTACTTGTTCCTCATTACCCAGTACGGCTAATTATTATTCAAGTCCAAAAGCACTCGCGCCTAAATCGGCACTGCTTACGATATTTCTAAATCCAGTAAATAACTCACGTCCCGTACCAAATGTTAAGCTTGGCTGGCTAATTTCAAGCTCACGTTTTGCAAGCTCGTCGTCGCTAACATGTACTTTTAAAATTCCGTTAGGGGCATCTAAAGTAACTAAGTCGCCTTCTTGAATTTTTGCAATTATGCCACCTTCAACGGCTTCTGGTGCTAGGTGAATTGCAGCTGGTACTTTACCTGATGCACCCGACATACGACCGTCAGTTACAATAGCAACTTTAAAACCTTGGTCTTGAAGGGTTGCCATTACTGGCGTTAATTTATGAAGCTCTGGCATACCTTTCGCTTTAGGGCCCTGCTCTTTAAGCACAGCTATAAAGTCTTGATTTAACTCGCCGCGGGTATACGCGTCTTGTAATGCTCCTTGCGAGTTGAAAACTTTAGCAGGTGCAGTAACAACTTGATGCTCCTCAGCTACAGCAGACACTTTAATAACCGCTTTACCTAAATTACCAGTAAGCAGTTGTAAGCCACCTTGTTTGCTAAATGGATTACTTACAGGACGAAGCACTTCTTCATCAAGTGAATTAGCAGGACAATCAACCCATTTCACTTTGCTTGGACCATTTGAATCGCTCATGATCAGGCTTTCGTCTTTATCTAAACGCGGCTCTGTCATATATGGCGCAAGACCATCGCCAAGCATTGTCTTAACGTCTGTATGTAAGTAGCCTGCGCTTGCTAGTTCGCGCATTAAGAAGCCCATGCCGCCGGCTGCTTGAAAATGATTTACATCTGCTGAACCGTTAGGGTAAATACGCGTAAGTAGTGGAACAACTTCTGATAAATCAGACATGTCTTTCCACGTAACTTGGATACCAGCAGCCTTAGCAATTGCAACGATATGAATGGCATGGTTAGTAGAACCACCTGTAGATAACAAGCCTACTAAACCATTAATAATGGTTTTTTCGCTAATTACCTCTGCTAAACATGGGCTTTCTTTATCATCTGTAAGCTGCTTAAGCATGGTTTCTACAGCATTACCCGTTAATCCATCACGAAGCTCTGTATACGGGTTAATAAACGAGCTACCAGGAAGGTGTAAGCCCATTATTTCCATTAACATTTGGTTAGAGTTTGCAGTACCGTAAAACGTACAAGTACCCGCGCTGTGGTAAGATGCACTTTCAGCTTCTAATAAATCTTCGCGGCTAACTAGGCCTTGTGCAAACTTTTGGCGAATACGTGCTTTTTCTTTATTTGGGATACCCGACTGCATTGGACCCGCAGGTAAAAAGAACACAGGTAAATGGCCAAATGATAATGCGCCAATTAATAAACCTGGGACAATTTTGTCACATACGCCTAAACAAAAAACGCCATCAAACACATCATGTGAAAGTGAAACAGCGGTAGACATTGCAATCACATCACGAGAAAAAAGCGATAATTCCATGCCATCACGCCCTTGCGTAACACCATCACACATTGCAGGAACGCCACCCGCTACCTGAGCGGTTGCGTCAAACTTGGTTGCAATGCTTTTGATTACGTCTGGGTAATCTTTGTAAGGTACATGCGCAGATAGCATGTCGTTGTATGAATTGATAATAGCTAAGTTTGGCACTTCATCTGCTTTTAAGCGCGCTTTGTCGTCGCTACTACAAGCTGCCATTACGTGGGCAATGTTGCCACAACCTAATCCCGCACGAACTCTTGTTTGTTTTTTTGCATGCGAAATACGATCTAAATAATCTTGACGGGTTTGTTTACTGCGTTCAATAACGCGTTGGGTAACTTCTTGAATTCGAGGATGTAACATAATTAACTCATCTCTATTAGTTAGAGGATAAAGGCTCAGTAGCAATTACAGACTCCACGTAAATAACTGTACTGAGCATCTTTGATTGACCCGTTCAAAGGTACGATATCAGGGAGCCTCTCACAACAAACCTGACACCGGTGTCACTGTATTAACTCACAGCTATGACACCGGTGTCAACCCTGACCGCTAAAATTAATTTAACTTTTTATCATGACCAATTAATGAACACTTAAATTCTTGTGTACATACAGACTTTTATCAAGCTACGGGCAAAAAAAAGCCTGAATAAGCGTCACTCTTATTCAGGCTACTGTGAAAAAGTATTTTATTGGTTTACGCGAGCTGTTGATTCACGCGTTATTAAACGCGATTCAAGCGTAATTTGAAAAGGCTGTTCTTGAGGCTCTGTAATGTGATTAATTAATTGAGTAACAGCAAGCTTTGTCATCTCTTCTACTGGTTGGGCTATGGTTGTTAACCCTGGCCATATGTGGCGTGCAATAGGTGCATTATCAAAACCAGCTATAGATATGTCGTCAGGTACACGCAATTGCCTTTGTGTTGCAAGTTTAAGTACTGCAGCTGCCATGTAATCGTTCGATGCAAATACAGCCGTAGGCCGTGGCGACAAGTCTAAAATACTGCGGGCGCTGTCTACACCCGAGTGGTAACTAAAGTTACCCTCTTCAACTAATCGCTCGTCAAACTCAATATTATGATCGGCTAATGCACGCCTGTAGCCTTTAAAGCGCTGCTGTGTTGCACTGTGATCGGGGTGACCTTTAATAAATGCAATTGACTTGTGACCAAGGCTGATTAAATGTTCTGTAATTTCAAATGCGCCCTGCTCATCGTTACTACGAACAGAAATAGATTCATCTTGTAAAATTGCGGACGCTACTCTCGCAAACGGGATTTTTTTAGCTGTTAAAAACTCAACCAGCTCAGGAAAATCACCAAAAGGTGGCGTAAGTACAATACCATCTAAACGGGATGTTTGAAGTAACTGCTCAACGTTGCTAATTAAAGCCTCACCTCTGCATTCACATGGGTGAATTAGCAAGTTGTAATTGTTTTCTTGGCAAGCGGCTAAAGCCCCTGTTTGAACACGGGTTATGTAGCTTTTACTTGGGTTGTCGTATAAACAACCAATAATAAAACTTCGATTTTGTGCTAACCCACGCGCTATAGGGTTTGGCGTGTAATCCAACTCTTTAAACACAGCGAGTACTTTTTCGCGAGTGGCTGCACTCACGTTGGGCTCGTTATTTAGAACCCGCGATACTGTCTTTTTAGATACGCCAGCATGACTTGCTACGCTGTTGATTGTTACTTTCTTCATCACTCTATTTTCCACATGCAATCAACAAAAAACTAATTGGCGTTGTGCAAACACGCCGCTGCGCCAATTAAAGGTATGTTGTCTTGTGTCACTAATGTAACAGGTATTTGCCCTGTGTATTGCGACATAATCCCTTTTTGCGAAAAGCGTTCAACAAAACGGCTTTCAAGTAATCGAGCTTGCATACGCGGTAATATTCCACCACCTATAAATAGGCCACCCAATGCGCCATAAGCTAGTGATAAATCGCCTGCTACGCTGCCAATCCAATCACAAAATTGATTCAGGGTTGCATCGCACACATCACATTCGCCACTATTTGCTAAGCTGCTAATTTGTGCAGCATCAAGATTTTTAGGCGATTGCCCTTTAACTGCAGCCATTGCTTTATATAGATGGGTAATACCAGGGCCTGAAAAAACGGTTTCGACAGACACGTGTTGATGCTCTTTTTTTAGTTCTTGAATTAACAAGGCATCAAGCTCTGTTACCGCTGCAAGCGATATGTGCCCACCTTCCGAACTTAAAACAGAAGTAGAGTGAGATGTTCTGACTAAACAAGCCGCACCAAAGCCAGTTCCGGGCCCCATTACACCAATATTTGCATTGTCATCAGCTTGACCTGCTTTTATAACAACATTTTGAGATGGGCTTAAGTAAGGTGCAGCGTAAGCAAAAGCAGCAAAATCATTAATAACATCAAGCTCATTTAACTCAAAATAAGCCTTAAAATCGTTAACACTAAAGTGCCATCCTAAATTTGTTAAATGCACCTGCCCTGCTTTTATAGGGCCAGCAACCGCCAAACATGCGCGTTTTGGTACAATATGTGGTACGGTTGATAAGTAATGCTCGAGCGCTTTTTGAAGTGAGCCAAAATTAGCACTAGGAAACGTATTATTATGCTCAATTGCAAATTGATTTGTTGTGTCATCAAACGATGTAATTAAAGCAAAACGAGCATTAGTGCCACCAACATCGGCAACTAAAATAGGATCAAATTGGGTAGAAGAGTTTAGGCTCATGGTGTTATCTCTTTTGTTTAAGCAATCAGTGCTTTTTGTTCTACAATAGTAAACCATTGGTGTAATTGCTTTAGGCTATCACCCTAAAGCGGCTATCAGAGAAAAAATGCTGCCTGTAGCAATTACAAGCAGCCAATTCGTTTTGACAACAAAATGATAAAACATAAATATTATGACACCGGTGTCACAGTCAAATCAATAAATAATTTACATTAAACACAAAAAGCTTGAAATATTTAATTAATAAACGAAAATGGCACTATTGTGTATTACATTAACTAAGTTGTGATAATGAAAGGTAAAGCTACATCATTTGATATTGCCCACTATGCAGGGGTATCTCAATCAACTGTATCTCGCGCTTTACGAAATAGCCCGCTTGTTAACGAAGAAACACGTAAACGTGTTCATGACATTGCAAAAAAACTTAATTACAAGGTCGACAAAAACGCAAGCAACTTGCGCACGCAACAAAGCAGCACACTCGCACTTTTATTATTTGAAGACCCTACCTCAGACGAATCACAAATTAACCCGTTCTTTTTATCTATGCTCGGCAGTATTACACGCGCGTGTGCAAAAGAAGGCTACGATTTATTAGTATCGTTTCAATCAGCCAGTGCAGATTGGCAAGCCGATTACGAAGATAGCCACAGAGCCGATGGCATTATTTTGCTTGGTTATGGCGATTACATTGATTTTCAACCTAAATTTAAAACACTGCTTGAGCAAAACACTAAATTTGTATGTTGGGGGGCAACGGTAGATAACAGACCTGATTTAACCGTGTGCTGTGACAATTACGGTGGTGGTAAACAAGCTGCGGCTCATTTTATAGCTCACAACAGACAAGATTGTACATTTATTGGCGATGCTTCTGACCACAGTCCGGAATTTTTTGCTCGCTTTCAAGGGTTTAAGGACGAGCTAGAAGCTAACAACATCGCAATAAATGAACGTAAAATGGCTAACGCTATTTCAACTGAAGAATCGGGCTATCATGCAACTCGCTCGCTCATTGCCAATAATATTAAATTTAATGCGTTGTTTGCAGCAAGCGATTTAATTGCAATTGGTGCTATCAGAGCACTCAAAGAAGCAAACATTAATGTCCCTAAAGATGTCGCTGTAGTCGGGTTTGATAACATAGCTATAGCCAGTTTTGTAAACCCACCACTGACAACCATAGAGCAGAATACAACTCTTGCAGGGCAAATGCTCGTTGAAAATTTACTCAAACTAATCAGAGAAGAAGATGTGCAAAGCACCCTTTTACCCCCTGTGTTAATTGCTCGCGGATCGAGTTAAATATTAAGAAAAGTCATGTAATTTAAACAAATGTAACACCTCCATGATTTACATTTGTTTACAAATCGCAACCCAAATCAACATAATAATTTACCCTTCAAAAACAATAGCTTATATTTACCCCGGCACTTTCACGTACACCAATTATCATTCTTAATCATTATACCTGTTGAAATGCAATGTTTTTTGAATTGGACCGATTTACATAACACGCATCATGATGTAAATTTATTGTGACTTATCTATCTTTTTATGTATAAGTTGTTAAACATTATAAAAAAAATATCACAGGGATTTTAATATGTTCAAAACCAAAGCTCTATCAAATGCAGTAAGGTACTCTTTATTGTTAGGCTCTGTAGCACTTGCCCCCAATGTATTGGCGCAGGAAGAGTTAAACGCAGACGTAGAATTAGAAGAAGAAGGTCCTGAGAGAATTGTTGTTACCGGCTCTCGTATACGAAAAGCAGAATTTTCTAATGCGTCCCCAATTCAAATTATCAATGGCGATTTATCACGCGAAATGGGGTTGTTTGACGCAGGCTCTATGCTGCAATCCACAAGCCAAGCTGCAGGTACACAAATAGATAATACATTTGGTGGTTTTGTATTAGATAACGGTCCGGGCGCTGCAACAATCGGGTTTCGTGGTTTAGGTGCAGAGCGTACTCTTGTACTAATTAATGGCCGAAGAATGGCTCCTGCTGGCGTTGGTGGTGCACCAACTTCTCCAGATCTTAACTTAATACCAGGTGTTATGGTAGAACGAGTTGAAAACTTGTTTGACGGTGCATCAACTGTTTATGGTTCTGATGCGGTAGCCGGTGTAGCTAACGTAATATTGAAAAAAGATGTTGAAGGATTCATTTTCGACGCATCGTACCGTCAGCCTAAAGGTGAAGGCGGAGAAGAAACTGTACTATCTGGTATGTGGGGTAAAACCATGGACAATGGTTTTATAACAGTCGGTGTAGAGTACTCTGAGCAAAAATCTCAATCTCTATCTGGTAACCCTTTTGTTAAAGGCTGTGAAGAGCGTATTTGGGAAGCAGAAGATGGAAGCATTGTTACGCGCAATAGTGGCTATGGTCCAGTTGCAAGTGGTGAAGACTCTTGTGACATATTTCCTTTAACGAATCGTATTAGTGTTCCTTCGTTTTTTGGAAGTGTTTACTACACACCTAATTTTACGAATACAGGGATACCTAATTTTAGTGAATCAACTGTTCCTGCAAGCCTTGAAGGATTTTTTCCATCTTGGGTAGCGGGTGATTTTGATGGCGATGGCATTAATGATGGTGTATTTGTTGATGGTGATGGTGATGGTTTCCGTGATGTTGACTTCCAAAACCCACTATATGCATTCCAACAATCTGATTATTACAAAAGCGGTGATTACAGAAGTAAAAATGAACGCATCTCGTTAATGCTAAACGGTGAATATAACTTTCAAGATGATAACGATACTACATTTTATTACGAAGGTTTATACGCAAGTCGTAAATCACCAATTTTTAGCCCAGGCGCACAAATTTTTGAGTATGTACCAGAAACAAACCCATACAACCCTTGTGGAACAAATGGCATTGATTGTTTTGGCGTTTTAGGTGTAGGTCCTGGAGGCCCTGAAACAGTTCGCCCTATTATAAATATTCGTGGAGATCGTGACCGTACTGATGTTGAAGTTTCTCAATATCGCTTAGTCTCAGGTGTAACGGGTAACTTAGGGATGTTTGAGAATGTCGGTTTAAACAACTGGTACTATGATGCATCCGTATCTTACAGCGCATCTAAAGGTGATGATCACCGTGTGGGTATTGATGAAGAACGATTACTTTACTCTCTAGAAACATCTGTACTCAATGATGACGGCACTGTTACTTGTGGTACAGGTTCTGATGGCTGTGTTCCTGTAAATTTATTTGCTGATAGTATATATCAAGAAGGTGGCGGAACGCTTTCACCTGAAGAAGCGGCGTACTTGTTCATTGACCGTGATATAGAGACTAAGGTAAACCAATTCGTATTCAATGCGTTCATGGGTGGTGATTTCTTTGCATTACCATGGAACGATGAAACTGTAGCTGGTATTGTTGGTGTTGAATATCGACGTGACGAAATTGAATCAAACCCGAATGCTGCAGCAGCTCAAGGCTTGCTTTGGGGTTACTTCTCTGACCAAGGAGCAGATGGTGCACGAAATCTAAAAGAGGTATTTACTGAAGTTGAATTCCCTTTGCTTAAAGGTCTTAAAGGTGCAGAAGAATTAACGTTTACGGCCTCTGGTCGTGTTTCTGAAGAGTCTTTTTACGATGCTGAATCTACGTACAGTATCAAAACCATTTATCGACCTGTAGATTGGTTCACACTTCGTGCTACGAAAGGTACTTCATACAGAGCACCAAATTTACGTGAACGTTTCTTAAATGGTACCTCTGGTTTTAATACAGTTGCAGATCCATGTGTTGTACCTGAAGATGCACGTGATATTGATCCATTAAATCCAGGCGCTGCAGCGACATATAATGCAGCTGAAGAAACTCGTGATGCTGCGGTATTGAACGCTTGTCAAGCATCTGGGGTTGATCCTACTTCACTTGGCTTAGGTCAAGACGGAACAACGGTTTACACTGCAGGATATAGTGCTGAAATAGAAACTGGTGGTACTACAGAGCTTCAACCTGAAACCTCTGTAGCAAAAACATACGGCTTTATCTTTGAACAACCATTCAGTGAAGCGTTTGATTTAACTCTATCATTGACGCGCTTTGATATTGAGGTTACCAACAGTATTGCAGAGCCAAGTGCAGGATACAGCATTGCACAATGTTACTCTGCAGACGGTAATGAAGCATTCTGTGACAGAATAAACCGTAATGCTAATGGTCAAATTAGCTTGGTTGATGCTAGCTTTATCAATATTGGCTTAATCTCATCTAAAGGTTTTGACTACAACGTTTATTTCGAAACTGATACTGTTATAGCCGAGCAAAATTTAGGTATTACTCTAGACCTTCAAGCAACACGTATGACTGAACAAGTATACGATGTGCTTGGTACAATTGACGATAATATGGGTGAACCAGATTCACCAGAATGGCGTGGTACAGCTCGCTTACAACTGAAATACTCTGATTTCAGATTTAACTGGGAAACTCGTTTCATCGGTAAAGGTCGTGAAGATGAAGATGATTTAGGTGAGTTTGAAGAAGGTACTGCAGGATGTCGTGGTTTAACTGACGCTAATGGTGAAGCACTTAAGTGTCGCCCTGTTGGTTTCACTGATGACTACTTTGTGCACAACGTTGGTCTGACATGGTCTAACGATGCATACAAAGTTAACTTAGGTGTCCGTAACGTATTTAATGAAGCGCCACCAAAAGTAGATCCGAGTGGGTCTTTCTCAAATACTAACATCCCACTGGGTGTTGGTTACGATACCTCTGGTCGAAGCCCTTACATCAGCTTTACAGCATCATTCTAATTTAGAATGGCTAAGTAAATTTCAATACAAATGGCCTAAAATTTTAGGCCATTTTTTTTGAAGGAATAAAAATGAAACTAAAAAAAAGAATGTTAGTAGGATTGAGCTTACTAAGCCTATCTTCTTTCGCCAATAGCGAAACTGAAGATACGACGCAAGTGAGCAGTATCGATGCTTTCTCAATGTCGGCTGCTATTCGGAGCGTTGTAGCATCACCAGATGGTAATAAGCTTGCTATTTTAAGAGCGACTACCAAAGATGGTGATTATATTATTGAGATACGAGATCCTAATAATCTAGAAGCAGAACCTGTAAGATTAGGTGCTGATAAGATGTTGATATCTTCCATCGTATGGTTAAACGATGAAAAAATTGGCGTTATGTTTAGGCAAATACTTGAAGATGGTAGTCGCAAATACTGGGTAAACAAATTTGCAATAACAGATGCAGATGGTAAAGGTGACTGGTTATTACCGTTTAAGAAAAAGCGAAATGTTCAATTTAATATAATCAATATACTTCCAGACAAAAAAGATGAAGTACTCGTAGAGGTTGATATTAATAATAACTACATTCCAGATGTAGTCCGATTTAATATTAATACTGGACGAAGTGTTACTGTAATGCGTGGTAATGAAAAAGTATCAGGCTCGTTTTTATCTGATTACGATGGTGAAATAAGAATAGCCCAAGGTTGGAATAAATCTGATAACGCAATTGATTATTATGCACGCGATAAAGGCAGTGATGACTGGAAAGTAATTAAGCAAGTTAGTCCTAAAAAGCGTGAAAGCTTTGAGATATTAGGATTTGCGAAAGGTAACCCTAACGAAGTTTATGTAAACGCTAACTTGGGCGAAAATACGACTGGTATTTATATATACAATATTAAAACAGGTCAGTACACTGACCGACAATTTGGTCTTAAATCTGTAGATACCGATGGTGTCGTACTTGATACCGACGGCACTTTACAAGGCTTTCGCTATACAACCAAGCAACCTAAGTTTTATTTCACAGATCCTAACCTTCAAGCACTTAACGAATCTGTTTCCTCCCTATTTAAGGGTAAATTTGTACAAATTGTTAGTAGCTCTGAAAACGATAACGTATTAGTGGTTAGAGTATCTGCTGACGACAATCCTGGCAGCTATTACATTGTTACTAATAAGCAAAAACTAACTAAAATTGGTGATCGACTCCCGTTTATTGATAAGAGTAAGCTAGGAACCGTTAAGTATATCTCTTATAAAGCTAGAGATGGTCGTAAAATAAAAGCATATGTAACCATCCCGGCTACTAAAGGCCCTTACCCTGCGGTAGTGCTTCCTCATGGTGGCCCTTGGGTGCGAGATTCCATTGTGTTTGATGATTGGGCACAGCTACTTGCTTATCATGGCTATGTAGTTATTCAGCCAAACTATCGTGGCTCTACTGGTTACGGTTTAGAGCATTGGATGGCTGGTGATAATAACTGGGGCTTGAAAAAACAAGATGATTTAGACGATGCTGCGCAGTACTTGATCAAAAAAGGCTTAGCGACAAAAGATAAACTTGCTTTATTTGGCTGGAGCTATGGTGGTTACGCTGCATTTGCTGCATCTATGCGTGAAAACAACATATACAAATGTGTTGTTGCCGGTGCTGGGGTAAGTGATTTAAGTCGTATAAATGCAACCCTTAACGAAAATCGCTTTTTAAGTATTTTACAACGCCCTACTATTTCAGGTGTATCCCCTGTAGAACAAGTAGAAAAGGTAAATGTTCCTATATTGGTTATACATGGTGATATAGACAGTCGTGTTCCAGTAAAACACAGTAGAGACTTCGTATCAGAGCTTGAGAAGTATAAAAAAGACTTTAAATATGTTGAGCTAGAAGATGCCGATCACTTTTCCGATACGCTTTTCTACGATCATAAAAAAGAGTTTTATACAGAGTTGTTATCATGGTTTGATAATAAATGTGGTCTCAAATAATATAAATAAAAAAGTGGCATTCATTTTATTTGTAGAGCACTTTTTGTGTATTAAGTGAGGATATGGAAAAAGGGCTTCTAAATTTATTTAGAAGCCCTTTTTCCAGTTACAGTATTTTATACCGTTCCTCAATAATACTTAATCATTTTTTGGGGCTAAACTTGTCGCTAACGGCGTTAAAAATGTCTCATTTAGAACAACTAAGTAGCTAATTTTTTAACCAAGCTATCAACGCGTTTTTCTAGCCCTCAAATAAATCACTTAATTATGCGAATTGGTATGATGTATTATTTCTTTAGCGATTCTTCAACAACTGGGTAATGATCCCATACTTGTTTATCACTTAGTGAGCGCACTAGCTTAACGTATTCAGCATGAGTCCATGCCAGTGGGGTTGCTGAATTAGTACCTTCGCCTAGTTCATAACCCGCTTTGTTGACACCTACACCATCCCATACTTGCTCAGGCAGCATCATGCCTTCATTCGCAAATTGTTCTAAACCTTTCACGTAACTATTTCTAATATCAGCCTGCTTAGCATCATTCAATGTTTTGGTAGCGTTGGCTGCCGCTATTTCGTAATGGCCACGTTCACCGGTGAAAAATGGCCATACACGACCACGTTGGCCTGGTGTGTTAGCGCCACCTTCTGCGTAATTTGTGCCTGTTACTTCATCTTCGCCGTAACCGTCGTTACCGTAACGGCGGTAGCCTGCAAATGTGCCGGTCCCATCTTCAAGACTAAAGCTATATTTAACTTGTAGGTTATCTTCAAGCGTTTCGTCATCGTACTCAGGCAGTGTTTTAACAATACTTTCGTCGTTAGCACCGCGAACGCCATAGCGAACTAGCTCTAAAAAACCGCCATCTAAAATTTGCTTTTTATTAAACCCTTCACGGCCATTATTGGCATTAATTTTAGTGTTTGAATTGGCGTCAGTGTCCTGACCAATGCGAATAAAATATTCACCATCGGTACTTTCGCCTTTTAAATTACCCTCTGTAGTAAACATTTGCGATTCTATTTCGCTGTTATACTTTTTAGCCGTTTCTAAATAACGCTTAGCGTTTTTATCATCACCGCTAATTGTTGCTATGTCACTTGCTGTTATTAGGCCTGCAACAATTGCGGCAGTAGTAGAAGGAGAATATCCTTCTTGCTCTTCCCAGCGCTCCTGCTGTGTTGCCGGTGGAGTGATCTGCGTGTCGTTCCATAAAATTTTAGCAAGGCCTCCATCAACTAAAAAGTCAGCTGCAGGTTTTAACATTTTGCCGTACCAAGTTTTTAGCTCTTTATCGCTTAACACATCCGCTTGGTGAAGTTTCCAAGCAAGCATAATAGGCATGGCTGTTTGGTCAAGCTGTACACCCACCCATTCAAGTTCACCATCAACATGTGTTTTTTGTAAAAACCAGCCAGTATCACCATTGTTACCCGGTGTACTGCTGTTAACTTGTACTTTTTCAAGGTATTCGAACGCTGTTTTAGCTGTAGCGGTATCGCCTAGCGCCATAAAGGCCATAGCTACTTGATAAAAATCGCGTACCCATACCGCTTTATAACCCGTAGAGCCCTCTTTAGCAGATACGGTTTCGCCCCATGGGTTTGACAGTGACGCAATAAGCGCACCCGCGTGTGTTTTATCTTCTTGCGCTTTTAAAACCATAGCACTGGTGTATAAAAGCTTGCCGTTATCGGCAGTTTGTTCAGTCATTGTATTTAGTGGTTTAAGGCTTTGTAGATAATCTTGCCAACCTAGCGCATCGCCTTTACCGTTGTAATGATCGAGTACGGCTTGGTAGCCCTTAGCCAAACTTTGTTCGCCTTGCTGAATACTTTGCTGCTGCGTTTTGCCAAAGCTTAACGCTAAATCAAATGTGGTGTTGTTACTAATATCACCGAGTTCTGCAAGCATGTTTACATTACCTGAAACTTCACCGGTATTTGTATACTGATTATTAATTGCTTGCGTTGTTTTAAGTGCATTAATACCATCACTTTCACCTGTAAATCCTACTGTTTTAGCTTTAAAAGGTGAACTTGATTGTAATGTTAAATAGTTATCGCCTTCCCATGCGACGAGTCCTTGTTCTGTTGTGTTAGCAAAGTCACCTAACCCGTTATTGTTAATGTACGGGTTAACGTTAACATACGCTTTTAACCCTTCAAGCTCAGTATTAAACACACTTCGTACAAATAATGTTTGTGTATCTGGATCGGTAAATATGTGCTTTTCTAAGCTAAAGCGGCCTTTCTTATCGGTACTTGTTACCTTATAAGCAAGCGAAAGCGGTCTGCCTTGCTCATCTTTGTATAAGTAATCAATGCTTACGTCTAAGTCATCCGCTTCGGTAACGGTAAAATCATTACCTGTTACTATAAATTGCATGTCTTTTATTTGCGCTTGGTGAATAAGCCCAAACATGGTTTCGGTGATCATTCCTTTAGCAATAGAAAACCATACTTTAGACACATTGCCTGTTGCGGCTGTATCGCTGTACTGGCCTTTTTTATATTCTTCAAACGATGTGCCGATACCTGTTTTGCCTGCATACGCCCAAAATGGCTCTACCCCTGGGGCGCCAGGTGCCGATGTAACTTGTGATGAAGTACTTTCATTAGTTGTGCTTGTGTTTTGTGCGCCACAAGCTGTTAAACCTAAGGCTAAAAGTGAGGCGGTTATAAGGTTGTATTTTTTCATTGTGTGTCCTTAATTAGAATTTTTAACGCGCATTACGGCTACAGCGGCAACCACAAATGAGGCTGCACCAATTAATAGGGCGTAAATAGGCTGGTTAGAAAATACATGGCGTAAAATAAGCCCTAAAATGCTAGCTGCAAGTAATTGCGGTATTACAATAAAGAAGTTAAAAATGCCCATATAAACGCCCATTTTATTACTTGGTAAGGCGTTACTTAACATGGCATAAGGCAGCGATAAAATAGACGCCCACGCAAACCCTACGCCTATCATAGGTATAAGTAACATTTTAGGGTCTTGTATAAACATAAAGCTTGCAAGGCCTAACGCGCCTAGCAATAAATTAAAACAATGTGCGCCTTTTAAACCCATTTTTTTTACTAAAAACGGAATACACATAGCTGCAATTGCGGCAAAGCCATTGTAGGCTGCAAATAAAATACCCACCCAGTCTGCACCATCGTTAAATGCTTTAGAGGTTGCATCGCTACTGCCATAGTGAAAGCTTGTTACCGCGGAAGTGGTATAAATCCACATAGCAAATAAAGTAAACCAGCTAAAAAACTGCACCCAAGCAAGCTGCTTCATGGCCTCTGGCATAGTAAATACATCTTGTACTACTTGATAAAAACCACCTTGGGTTTTATTCGCACTTTTAAGTGCCGCTGCAATCCACTGCACAATACCAAAGGCTAATAAACCACCAGCAAGTAGGTATAATTCTTTTTCAAGGGATAAGCCCATGACTAATGCAAGAGTTGCTAAACCCAGTACCACAAAAATAATAGCACCTTTATTAAAGTTAATATCAGCAATAATTGCAGTCGTAGATTTTGCTGTTTGTTGTTCAAATTCAGCAAGTTGTTCTGGGCTATATTCCTTGGTGCGTGCCACAGTCCATAAGACAGCAACTAATAAAACCACCCCACCCCAGTAAAATGAGTATTTAACAGATTCAGGAATTTGCCCAGCCGCTGCAGTATTACTTACATCAAACCAGTTGGTCATCATCCATGGTAGCGCCGAGGCTAACACGGCTCCAATACCAATAAAAAAGCTTTGTAAACCGTAACCTGTCGCGCGTTGTTTCTCTGGCAGGTTATCGCCAACAAGCGCTCTAAACGGTTCCATTGTCACGTTGATTGAGGCATCCATGATCCATAACATACCCGCAGCAATCCAAAGTGTTGGCGAGTGCGGCATAATAAACAACGAAAGTGTTGTTAACACTGCCCCTACAAAAAAGAACGGACGACGACGGCCAAAGCGCCCCCACGTTTTATCGCTCCAGTAACCAATAATAGGTTGTACTATTAGGCCTGTAAGCGGAGCTGCAACCCATAAAATTGGAATATCATCAACTTGTGCGCCTAATGTTTGAAATATTCGGCTTACATTGCTGTTTTGCAGAGCAAAACCAAACTGTATGCCTAAAAAGCCAAAGCACATGTTCCATATTTGCCAAAAACTTAAATTTGGCTTATCTGTATTATTATTTTGATTATTCATTATTAGCCTTATTTGTTAATACTGCGCTGCTAAATGCATCAAGTGTCAGGTTAAATGTGGTGCCTTGTGAGTGTGTTTTAAGTTCCACTTGGTGTTGCTCAAGTAAATCAACAATTAGTGAGCCTCCTCCCAGTTTTGTTACTTGCTCCTGAGATAAATCAACGGAGATACTCTGTGTTTGCTCACTGAAGTTACTTAGTACCAAAATCGTTTGCTGCCCTAGCGTTCGGCTAAAGCCAACAATACGATCGCTACCTGTCAGGTTAAGCTTTTGCATATCGCCACCTACAACAGCAGGTAAGCTATTTAAAGCCATAATTGCTTTATAGTACTCACGCAAAGCAGCTTGTTCGTTAGTGAGTTTTGCGCCATCAAACTTACCGTTATTCATCCATGCTTGATGAGCGGGAACGCCTATGTAATCGAAAATACTGGTGCGAGTAGGCGATCCAAAGCCGGCATTTTCAGATCCATCCTCACCAACATCTTGGCCAAAGTATAATAAGCTTGGTGCTCGACTAATTAAGTTAGAAACCACCATGGCGGGTTTACCCCAAACTGCATTTCCTGCAAAGTCTGGGCTAGCGATACGTTGCTCGTCGTGATTTTCTAAAAAGTGCAACATGTGTTGCTCTATGTCTGCAACAGTTTTATGCGCATCAAAAATAGTGTTTGCTGACTGCTTGCTTTGCATAATGGCCTTTAACGTATCGTAAAAGCCCACTTTGTCGTAAAGAAAATCCATTTTTCCTTGATGAATATAGGCGCGATACATTTTTGGGTTGTAAACTTCAGCCAGTAAAAAGGCATCTGGCTTTTGCATTTTTATTGATGAATTCAAAAAACTCCAAAATTCGACAGGTACCATCTCAGCCATATCATACCTAAAGCCATCAACCCCTTTGTCGAGCCAAAACAATGCAATATCTCTAAATTTATACCAGCTATTAGGGAGTTCTTTATCCTGCCAAAACGCATAATGAACACGGTAATCTTTCGTTGCTATGTTTTTTGGTAGTGTTGGAAAGTCGTAACTGCCGTCTGGTTTAACACCGTAATTCACTTTTACGGTTTCGTACCAATCGTTTATGTCAGGTTTTGGCGCTCGTGCACCATTACCGGTCCATTTTGCTGGGTTTTCATCAAAAAAGCCGTCCGCAAGTGGATGAGCATTGCCACCTAGGACTTGGTAATTAACATCTGTAGGTACTTGAAAAGACTTTCCTGGTACATAGTAAAAATTATTATTTTTATCGTACACTTTACTGGTGTCATCTTGCTCACCAAAGTCTTTAACACCTTTAGGTTTACCTAGCGATTCATAATTACGTGCCACATGGTTAGGCACTATATCAATAATGACTTTCATGCCATGGCTATGTGTACGTTCAATAAGCTGGGTAAACTCTCCCATGCGGTTTGTTACATTAACAGCTAAATCGGGGTTAACATTGTAGTAATCTTTAATCGCGTACGGTGAGCCTGCGCGACCTTTTACCACATCAGGGTCATCTTGTGAAATGCCGTAGTCGGTATAATCTCCCACTAACGCGTGGTGTAACACACCGGTATACCAAACGTGCGTGGTACCTAGCTCTTTAATGCCTTTTAAGGCTGCGTCGTTAAAGTCGGCAAATTTACCTACACCGTTTTGCTCTTTCGTGCCCCATGGCACATTAGCTGTCTCGGTATTACCAAACAAACGGGTAAATACTTGATATACAACTGGCTTGGTAAGCTCATTTTGCGTATGTGCAGGTGTTTGCTGTTGTTCAGGTTTATTATTTTCTGAACACCCTGTAGCAATAAGTGCACTACACAGCACTGCGGGTATATAAACTGATTTTTTCATTGTGTGTCTTTTTTGTCAGTATTGTTATTAACTTTATACTAAAGATTACTGCAGCAACCATACAGTTGCTGCATACGTATTCAGGTCACTATTGTGGCTTATTGATAACTAATACAGTTGCGCTCATAGCTGGTAATTGAACAGTTTTGCCAAGCTTTTGTATTTTTTGAGTAAATAAATTAAATGCTGTTATGCTGCTAGGCATTACCTCTTGCATATACTCAATATTTTTTTGTAGTGTCTCTGTGTTTTTATTCATAAATACCAACACAGTTTGCTCATCGCTAATACGTGCATAACTATAAACCCCTTGTTGAGGCGTAAAGTGTACAAGTTTACCTTTATCTAGTGCTGAGCTGTTTTTTCTAAAGTTAAGCAGCGTACTGATGGTGTTATGCATCTCTTTTTGCTGTTTTGTTAAGCCCTCTTTGGTAAAGGCGTTTCGTGTTTGCCCTTTAAATCCTCCAGGAAAATCAATTCTAATATCGCCATGGTCTTTACTTGGGGTGTTATCTAATAGTACTTCCGTACCGTAATACATTTGCGGTATGCCACGTGTGGTTAAAAACAAGGTCATCGCCATTTTTGTTTTGGCTACATCTTGACCAAGCTCAGTGTAAACACGGCTCATATCGTGGTTATCGGCAAACACCATAATGTTATTTGTATCAGGGTATAAAAAGTCATTAGCTAACGATTCATATACTTTAACCCAACCCGTGTTCCAACTTTCATCTTCATTTAGCGCTTGAATTACCGACTCTTGCAACGAAAAGTCCATCACGCTTGGTAAGCTTGATGTATACCCATCTTGATTATGCTTGCCACGTTGCCAGTAAGAAGCAATAGCAGGGTTAGACGTCCACTCTTCTCCAACAATATTAAAGTCTGGATACTCTTGCATTATGGCTTTTGTCCAATCACTCAAAAATGCTTTATCTGAGTAAGAGTAGGTATCAACGCGTATGCCGCTTAAATCGGCGTATTCTATCCACCAAATCGCATTTTGAATTAAGTATTCACTTAACAGTGGTTGGCGCTGATTTAAATCAGGCATGGTTTCTACAAACCAGCCATCGTTAAACTGGTGCTTGTCGTATTCACTGGCGTGTGGGTCTTGTATGGTTTGGCGCGCATGGCTGGTGGCATTCTTGCCTTTATTAAACTCACCATTAAAGTTAATCCAATCTTTAGTTGGCTTATCGTTAACCCAAGTATGCTCAGAGCCAAAATGGTTAAGAACCATATCCATTACAAGGCCTATACCCTGCTCTTTTGCTTTTACAGATAACGCTTTGTATAACTGGTTTGAGCCCATTCGTGGGTCAACCTTATAAAAGTCTGTAATTGCATATCCATGATAAGAATAATTAGGCATATTGTTTTCAAGCACAGGCGTCAGCCAAAGCTGTGTTACGCCTAAGTCGTTTAAATAGGGAAGCGCGTTTATAACGCCTTGAATATCACCACCGTGGCGTCCACCTTTTATACTCGGGCTTGCTGCTTCTAACATGCTTGGGACGGTATCGTTTTCTTTATCACCATTAGCAAATCGATCGGGGTTAATTAAATAAAGCGTATCAGCTGATGTAAACCCTTTACGCTGAGCGCTGTTTTTATCTCGCTCAAGAAGTGGAAACTCAAAGTTATTGCTCGTTTCGCTGCTATTAAACTTAAGCGTTCCGGCTTTAGCGGCGTCGGTAATGGTAATATTTAAAAAAACATAATTTGGATTATCGGTACGGGTTACTTTATTTAACTTAACGCCGCTGTATTTAGCTAATTTAATGTGCTCGTTTGCAATGTTTTGCTCATGAACCATGATGGTAATCGTGTTTTTGTTCATGCCAACCCACCAATTAGCTGGCTCAACGTCAAGTGCGTAGCTAATGGTTGGTAAAGTACAGGCACTTACAAGTAAAAGCTTTTTTAAAAGTTGCATCATCAGGCCTTTTTAATATTTGCTAAAAAATCTTTATGAGTGGGTAATTGATCTACCGTTGAGGTAATAAGCGTTTTTAGTGTTGAGAATAAATCGTTTAGTTGTTCACTACTGAGTGAGTCAACGATGTTGTTATAATCCTCGGGAATAAGACCTTGTCCAATACACACCTGCTGCCAAGCCACTTCTGCAAATAGCTCGTCGTTTTCGCGCACTACCTTGCCTGTTTGCCTAAATAAATCTATTTTATGAGCTAACGATTGAGGTATATCCATTTGCTTACATTGGCGCCAAAATGGCGAGTCTTCTCGTTCGGTTAATTTGTAATGCAAAATAATGAAGTCGCGAATATGTTCTATTTCAGTAACACTTTGCTTATTAAATTCAGTAACAAGCGCATCACTAATGCCATTATGAGGAAATAACTTAATTAAACGTATAACCGCACTTTGAATTAAATGAATACTGGTAGACTCAAGCGGCTCTAAAAACCCACTTGAAAGCCCCACTCCTACCACATTTTTATGCCATTGCTTTAAGCGTCGCCCAGTTTTAAATTTTATTAAGCGAGGATCTGTTGTAGGTTCACCCGGTAAGTTATTAAGTAAAAGTGCAGTCGCGCCCTCGTCAGATAAATATCGACTGCAGTAAACAAGCCCGTTTCCTGTTCTATTTTGCAACGGTATTTGCCACTGCCAGCCTGCGTTATGTGCAATAGAACGCGTATAAGGCCTTAATTCGTCACCTCCTGTTGATTGCACTGCTACGGCGCTATCGCATGGTAAATAATGCGACCAATCAACAAAGCCTGTATTAAGCGTTTGCTCAATTAAAAGTGCACGTTGCCCCGTACAATCTATAAATAAATCCCCCTCTATTTGGCTATTATTATCAAGCGTTAGACTGTTAATTTGGCCTGTATTTGGGCACTGAGTAACACGCTCTATTTTTGCATCGATGTGTTTTACACCGCGTGATAATGCCAGTTTTTTAAGGTACTCAGCATATAAGGTCGCATCAAAATGAAAAGCGTAACTTATCCCAGGTAGCTGTGTATTAGGAATAGCGCTTAGTGGTGCAAACTTGTGCTTTTTAGCTGCTTGGTAATTAAGTGAAAAATCCCATAAAGAATCCTCACTACCACTAATTTGCCCTTTTACCCAAAAGTTATAAAAGTCACAAAACGGAAAGTCTTTACCAAACGAGCCAAACGCATGCATGTAACTATGTGATGGTGTTTTCCAGTTTTCGAACTCAATGCCAAGCTTTATAGAGGCATTAGTAGCATTTATAAAGTCTTGTTCATTAATACCTAACGCATTGTTGAGGTGAATAATAGGCGGAATGGTCGCTTCACCAACGCCAATAGTACCAATACTGCTGGATTCTATAAGGGTGATGTTAATTACTTTACCTAACACTTTATTAAGTAGCGCTGCGGCTATCCAACCAGCGGTCCCACCACCCGCAATAACAACGTTTTTTATTGGTTTCATAGTATTGCCCACTTCTACAAGCCAAAGCTTTGTTAAGTTTGATAAAATTTAGATAAAGTAGCTATAAAAAAGCCCTTGTAAAATAAATTACAAGGGCTTCTACACACAACGTTTATTATAGCTTGTAACTAAAGCCCAATAAGAACGTACGACCATAATCTTGGTAGTCACGTACTTGCAGCGCGTTATCGCCACTTAAAGTGGTAAACGGTTCTTCAGTAATATTTTGTACTTGGAAGGTTACATTTAAGCCATCTAAGCTATCAACACCTGCTTCGCCAAAATCAAAGCCCAATTGTGCATCCCAAATTGTTTCACCTTTAATGTCAACTTGAGTTGCAGCAAGGCCTAATCCATTTACATTACCTTTAAAGTCACTACGTTTACGCATACTTGTACGCGCTTGGAAGCCATTACGCTCGTAGTAAACAGTCAAGCTATCAATTTGGTCAGATAGGCCAACAAGTTCATACTCATTCCCATTTTGATCTTCAACGTCTTGTTCAATTCCCGTATGGCTTGCAATTAAACCAAAGCCATCAAGTGAAGAATGAAATACGTTAAACGGTAGCGCAAGAGAAAGCTCGTAACCCCATAGGTCACCGCCGCCGCCATTTACTTTACCATTACCAGTACCTGAAGAAGTTGCTGGTATTTCACCCGTTGCAGGATTAGCTACGCCAGACATATCGACTGCGTATGTACCATCAAATATCCACTGGTTGATATCTTTATAGAAAACCGCAGCAGAGAAGTAACCTTCTGCATTAAAGTAATTTTCGTAGCTGATATCAAAGCCTGTCGCTTCTTTTGGCTCTAGTTTAGGGTTACCACCTGAAATACTCCAAAAGTTACCATTATCATCTGGTTGTTGCCCGTATGATGCATTGATTGACGCATTCATATCGTTTAATAATGCGCGCGAAATAGTTTTAGCCGCACCAAAACGTAACGTTTGTTCTTCGTCGATTGCAAACGACAAGTTAATGCTTGGTAAAACGTGGCTGTAGTCGTGACTTACGTCTGTTGGTGTAACAACTACGAGACCGTCTACTGTGTTAGCAGCTGAACCTTGTGAAGACTGTTCAGTTTTAACATAGCGAACGCCCACATTACCTGTTACCGGAATTGATCCAATTTCTGCGTTAATATCAGCTTGAACAAAGAAGGCAGTTACTTTTTCTTGGACTGTCCACGACTGTGTTTTATGTTTTTGGTCTGTAAGGCTTTCTTGAAGTAAATCATAGTAACCATCGTTTATTAAGGCACGAGTATCGTAGGCAATCATATCGCCCATACCAATGAAGTCTAAGCTAGCTGAACCTAAACGATACTGCTCTGGAACCGAAACCATACCTGGGTTTGATAGAGAAAAATCTTTAAGTGTTAAAAAATAACCTTCAGATAACTTTGATTTTTCACGGTCACGATAAGACATACCAAATTTAACAGCATTAACGTATTCGTTGTCTAGAATTTTAGTTGCAGCAAGTTTTAACGTGGTTAGTTCATCATTCACTTCTGGCGCATTGATGAAACCATCTTGTGCTGTATTTTGAAATGGTGTGTCAGTTAAACCATATTTGTCATTAAGGGCTTTACTTCCACCCCACGATAACGGGCCACCTAATTGAATTAGGTTATAGTCACTGTAATCTAGCTCATGAGAAAATTGTGCACCTGTATTACCACCATCAAGCATATAACCAATGTTGTCAGCAACACCATTAGCATCACCTCGACCTGTGCCTGAATAACTTTCAATGCTCCATAGCTGACGTTCAACCTCAGAGCGGCTAATATCAAACTCTGTGCTCCAACTGTCGTTAATATCGTATTTTGCATTAAAACCAAACTGCGTTAATTCAGCTTTTCGTTCTTGATGGTCATTACGAACAACAACACGCTGACCTTCAGTCACAGCACTTGTGATAAATCCAGTTTCAGCATCAACTGTTGTTGAATCTGAGCTAATTGAACCTTGACCCCATGCAAATGGAATTTCGATACCGCGCAAAATTTGTTCATCTGAAAAGTCGATATAAAGCGCATCAAACGTCATATTTAATTTATCAGTCGGTGCAGCTTCTAATACAAGCATTGCTGAGTCACGCTCAAGCGTTGAAGAACGTACGTATGGTTTAGCACCACCTAAAATAGAATATGATTGACCATCTTCAGTAGTAAACTCTGGGTAACCCCATGAGTTCCAACGCTTTTCTTGGTTTGGTGAACTCATTGTGTTTAGAGCAAACGCAACACCAATGGTGTCATCTGCGAATTGGTCAATGTATGAGACCGTACCGCGGTAACCTTGATCATCACCGTCTGGATTAAGCTTACCAAAACCAGTTTGCTCAAGTTGACCATTAAACATGATTACACGTTCACCTTTACTTAAAGGTTTAACGGTTTGCATGTCGATAACACCGGCGATGCCTTCAGCTTCGATACTCGCACTTGGTGTTTTATAAACAGTTACGCCGCTCATTATTTCAGATGGGTAAAGGTCGAACTCAACGCCACGGTTATCACCAATTGATACTTGCTCACGGCCATTAAATGTAGTGGCACTTTCGTTTTCGCTAAAGCCACGTACACTCACTCGGCTTGCACGACCGTCTAGGCGCTGTGCTGTTAAGCCAGGTAAACGAGCGATAGACTCAGCAATCGACGAATCAGGTAACTTACCGATATCTTCTGCAGAGATAGACTCAACGACTTCTGGTGAAAAACGTTTAGTGTTGATTGATTCTACAATACTGCCACGAAAACCTTTAACTTCGATAACTTCTACGTCATCATTTTTTAGTTGTTTTTCTTCCGCTGCAGTTGCTGCAAAACTAGTGATGCCAGCAGCAGCTAACGCCAGAGTTAATATACTTGGTTTGAACATAGACATGATGTTTTCCCGTTACCCATATTGTGATACCCGCTCAATTGTTTAGTGATAGTAAACCGAGGCGAGCTTATTTTGTTGTCAGGATGGATATTAACGCTTGGTTTATTTTATTAACAAGTTTATGCATACGTATTCAAGCCTTATAAAATAAACATAAATTAACATAAACTTCACACAAAACTTAGTAACACACTGTTTTAAATGATATTTATTGGTGCAACCAATTTTATCCGAATATTACAACTATGCAAAATAGCCTAATGATTTAAACCTGCTTTAACAGCTTGTAATTATTAAGAAATAAATTAGATCTATGCATTATTGGCTAAATTTAACTAATAAATATCAATGTGAAATTGGTAAGACCATTACATGCAATCACTATTATAGTGCAACCCAGCTAAAATATGCACTTGCGAGGTGCTATGCCGTGTTACTTTTTAATTACATGCAATTGGTAAACAGATTCAATTTAATGGCAACGCTTTCTAAAAACTAAATAGACGCTTTTTGAAGTCACTCAAACATGCTTATTTTTGTGCATACGTATGCAGTCTTTTTACAGTATCTCGGCCTTCACGTATGCTTTTTGCAAATAACGTGATTCACCATAATCACATATAAGAATTTAAAAAACTGTTTGGAATGACGGAGAAAAGCATGGCCCAAAAGCAGTGGTATAAAGGTGCGGTTATTTATCAAGTTTACCCGCGTAGCTTTCAAGATAGCAACAACGACGGTATTGGTGATTTAAGAGGAATAATTAATCGTATTGATTATATTAAGAGCTTAGGTGTTGATGCTATTTGGATTTCGCCATTTTTTAAATCTCCTATGAAAGATTTTGGTTACGATATTAGTGACTACCGTGATATTGACCCTTTATTTGGCAATTTAAACGACTTCGACGAGCTTATTGAACAAGCACACGACCGCGATATTAAAATTATTATCGACCAGGTGTTAAGCCACACGTCAGATCAACATCAATGGTTTTTAGACAGCCGTGAAAATCAAAGTAACGACAAAGCCAATTGGTATGTATGGGCTGACTCTAAAGAAGACGGCACTGCACCAAATAACTGGTTATCAATTTTTGGCGGCGGTGCATGGCAATGGGAACCACGCAGAGGGCAATACTACCTTCATAACTTTTTAACTGAACAACCCGATTTAAATTTTCATAACCCAGATGTTAGAAAAGCAGTGCTAGATAACGTTGAGTTTTGGCTTAAAAAAGGCGTTGATGGTTTTAGACTCGATGCCATTAACTTTTGTTATCATGATGCGCAGCTTCGTGATAATCCTGCAAAACCAAAAGAAAAACGCCAAGGCCGTGGTTTCAGTGAAGACAACCCTTACGCATTTCAATACCACTATTACAATAATACCCAACCTGAAAATATTGAGTTTATGCAAGATATTCGTGCGTTACTTAATAAATACCCAGGCACTGTATCACTAGGTGAAATTTCGTCAGAGGACTCTTTAGCCACTATGGCAGAGTACACACAAGGCGGTGATAAGCTGCATATGGGTTATAGCTTTGAGCTTTTGACTAACGATTATTCAAGTGAGTATATAAGAACAACCGTGCAAACCCTTGAAAAAGGAATGACAGAAGGCTGGCCTTGTTGGGCGTTTAGCAATCATGACGTTGAACGTGTAGCAAGCCGTTGGAGTCAAAATGGCGAAGTTAATTCACAGCAATGTAAAATGCTCACCGCCCTACTCGCATCCTTGCGCGGTAGCGTATGTATGTACCAAGGTGAAGAGTTAGGCCTAGGGGAAGCAAACGTAGCCTTTGAGGATTTGCAAGACCCGTATGGAATAACCTTTTGGCCAAACTTTAAAGGCCGTGATGGCTGTAGAACGCCGATGCCATGGGATAATGCCGATTTACACCATGCAAGCTTTAGTGACACTAAGCCATGGCTGCCTGTAGACGAGCAGCATAAGCAGCAATCAGTAAAACAGCAAACACATGATCATGATTCTATTTTAAATGCTTATCGTGAATTTATGGCGTGGCGAAAAACAAAAACCGTGCTACTTGAAGGCGATATTGAATTTATTAACACACATGAGCCTGTACTTGCTTTTTACAGAACATTCGAAAATGAAAAAATGTTGTGTGTTTTTAATTTAAGTGGCACTGAAGCATCGCTATCCATGCCAACTGAGGTATTAACAGAGTTTAGTGAGCTTAGCCACCACAAAGGGTATATAACGAACGATCAATTACTATTAGCGCCGTTTGCATGCTATTACGCAAAGTGCTAATTGATGCTAACCGCTAATTAGTTACAAAAAAGCCCATGTAATAACATGGGCTTTTTTTGTAGGTAAATTTAATGGTTATGGGTTTTACTATTGAGGTAATCGGTAAATGCAAACAACACTCCAGACATCACAAAAGTAACGTGGATTATTACTTTCCATAGTAGCTCGTCGTTTGAATGCGCCTCTGAATTTATAAACACTTTTAATAGTTCAACAGCCGATATTGCAACGATTGCGCTGATAAGCTTCATTTTCAGCCCTGAAAACCCCACTTTACCCATCCAAGATGGCTTATCTTCATGATTATCTATACCTAGTTTAGAAACAAAGTTTTCATATCCACTAAATATAATAATTAACAATAAGCCTGCAAGTAACGCTGTATCAACCAGCGTCAATATGCCTACTAGTAAATCTTGGCTTGATGCGGTAAAAGTAGCGATCCCCATTAAATAAAGTTGTTTAAAAAACTTTATTAATAACAAAATAACTGCAAACAAAAGGCCAACAAAAAAAGGCGCTAACAACCAACGTCCTTTAAAAATAAACGACTCCAATGCATGCTCTATTTTATTGGTTGATTGAATGTTTTTTTTGGGTGTAACGGGAGTGTTAGGTGTCATTTATTATTCTATGAATTAAAAAAAGGCGACAGTAACGTATTAATTAAGGTTATACAAATAATTATAAAAAAACGGCTCATAAATAAACTTATCTTTACGATAAATATATTTCGTTATCTTTTATTTAAAATTCGATTAAATTCAGCATACCAACAGAAGCGTTCTGCTTGGACATGTTTGTTTAATAGCGACAATCACCGCTATAAAACCATTTTTTAGGAATAAACGAATGAAAAAAGCATTACTTGCATCACTTACAGCGTCACTATTTGCAGTATATGCAACATACTCAGTAGCAGACGACACACCAGTAGCATCAGCACAAATGGTAAAAGAGTACACTGAGATGTGTGTTAACTGGGCTAAAGACGACGATGTAATGAATGAAGACCTTTACGCGTATGTTTTAAATTGCGTAAATGATGAGCTTGAATCAGAAGGCTATCAAAAAGTAACTTCTGTAAAAATCTAACCCTGACTCAAAGGTATGCTTTAAGCCTGCCTTTGAGGCTAGCTATGCTTAGCTAATTGAACAGCCAAAAAGCCGTTGCGAGCACAATTACTAAGCATAAAAAAACCGGAATAGACACATGCTGTGCATTCCGGTTTTTTGTAACTATAAGGTGTTAAAAACGCGCTTTAGTTACTTTTCATCTTTTTTTGCTTTTGCTTTAGGTTTTGCTTTAGCAGGGGCTTTTTTAGCAGCAGCTTTCTTTTTAGGTGCAGCTTTTTTCTTAGCTTCTTCTACCCACTTACCTGCTTCATAATGAGCAGTCCAACCAGTTGCTTTGCCGTCTATCTCAGTCATAACATACTGCGCTTTGTTTTTACGACTGTAGCGCACAACAGCAAGATTACCATCTGGGTCTTGACCTGGTGCGTCCGCTAAATAGTAGAATTTAGGGGATATACGATCTCTAAATCGTTTTAACTCTTCAACCTTAGGGGCTCGAGTTTCACGCGATTTAGGGAATGTATTTGCAGCTAAAAAAATACCTGCAGCACCATCACGTAATACAAAATAGGCTTCTGATTTTTCACATTCTAATTCAGGAATATGAACTGGATCTTCTTTAGGCGGAGCGGCTTCACCATTCTTTAGTAACTTACGTGTATTTTTACACTCTTCGTTATTACAGCCAAAGTACTTACCAAAACGTCCAGATTTAAGTTCCATGTCTGAGCCGCATTTATCACACTCAATAATTGGACCGTCATAACCTTTAATCTTAAACGTGCCTTGCTCAACAATATGCCCTTTACACGCAGGGTTGTTACCACATACATGTAACTTGCGGGTCTCATCGATTAAATACGAATCCATCGCTGTTTCACAAACGGGACAGCGCTTCATTTGCATTAATTTTTCTGTTTCTTCGTCTTCAACATCAGCGGCAACCGCTTCATCGCCCGACACTAAATTCATAGTAGTAGTACAACGTTCTTTAGGTGGCAGGTTATAACCCGTACACCCTAAAAACACCCCGGTTGAAGCAGTTCGAATACCCATTTTACGGCTACAGGTAGGACACTCTATATCAGTTTCAACCATTTCATTAAGACGCATGCCACCTTGTTCTGGTTCGTCTTTTGCAATGGTTAATTGTGTTGAAAAATCAGCGTAAAACTTATCAAGTACTTGCGTCCATACACGTTCACCTTCTGCTATATCATCTAAACGGCCTTCCATTTTTGCTGTGAAATCAAAGTTCATTAAATCGGTAAAGTTTTCAACCAGACGATCGGTTACAATTTCACCCATTTTTTCAGCAAAGAAACGACGATTTTCTACCCGCACATAGCCACGGTCTTGAATTGTAGAAATGATAGAAGCATAAGTAGATGGACGACCTATTCCTCGCTTTTCTAACTCTTTTACTAAACTTGCCTCACTAAAACGCGCAGGTGGCTTAGTGAAGTGCTGTTTAGGATCAAGTTCAACAA
Source organism: Pseudoalteromonas sp. 4NS20-0020 (assembly GCF_057554385.1). NCBI lineage: Bacteria > Pseudomonadati > Pseudomonadota > Gammaproteobacteria > Alteromonadales > Pseudoalteromonadaceae > Pseudoalteromonas > Pseudoalteromonas sp. 4NS20-0020. The sequence continues at coordinate 662,094 of NZ_BAAJMI010000003.1, forward strand.
GTGTTAGTGTTTCGCCCACTGCAACAGCTGGAAGTGATTGATCTTCTTCGTTCTTCTTACGAACCGCTGGTTGCACTTTAGTCCAACCATCAAAACGAAGCACACGCCCTTTTGCCTTAAGCTGAAAATCGTTAGCCGCAACAGTTAAGGTTGTTAAATCGTACTCTGCAGGCACCATTTGGCACGCTACAAATTGACGCCATATTAATTCGTAAAGCTTTTTAGCATCGGCATCTACACCTTCAAGGTGTCCAGACAGCACTGTAACGCTAGAAGGACGAATCGCTTCGTGTGCCTCCTGTGCATTACCTTTAGAACTGTAGTTAATTGGTTCTTTTGGCAGATATTTTGAGCCAAATTGCTCTGTAACGTATTCACGACACATCTCAACAGCATCTTTCGATAAGTTTGTTGAATCAGTACGCATATAAGTAATATAACCACCTTCGTACAATCGCTGCGCTAGCATCATGGTCTTTTTAACACCATAACCTAAACGTGTACTGGCAGCTTGCTGCATTGTTGATGTGATTAAAGGTGCACTTGGGCGACTTTTACTCGGTTTTTCTTCAACATTAACAACTTTATATTCTGCACTCTCAAGGCTTTTTACCGCCTCTTTGATCTGTGCTTCATTTACAGGTTTAAATGGCTTGTCTGCTTGTTTTGTGACTTCTAAACGTAGGTCAGACTCGCTATTTTTAACATCTGCATGAATATCCCAGAACTCTTCTGGAATAAACGCTTTTATTTCACGCTCACGCTCTACGAGTAATCGTACTGCAACTGACTGTACTCGCCCTGCAGATAAACCACGCGCTACTTTTGCCCACAGAAGCGGCGATACCATAAAGCCCACAACACGGTCTAAAAAGCGACGAGTTTGCTGAGCAAATACCATGTCAGTATTTAGCTCACCCGGTGTTTCAAACGCTTGCTGAATGGCATTTTTAGTAATTTCGTTAAAAACAACGCGTTTGTATTTTTCTGGTTCGCCACCGATGATTTCTTGAAGGTGCCAAGCAATTGCTTCCCCTTCTCTATCCAAATCCGTTGCGAGGTATATTTGGTCTGCTTTTTCGGCCAGCTTTTGTAATTCTTGAACAACCTTTTCTTTACCCGGTAGGATTTCGTAATGAGGCTGCCAGCCTTTTTCAGGATCAATCCCCATACGTGCAACCAAATTTGTGTAATCTCGTTGCTGTTTATAAGCTGCTTTCTCATCCGGTGGCATTTTACGCACTTCTGCTGGCGTTTTAGTTGCCGGCACTTTTGCTTTGCTCGAACCTGAGGTAGGTAAGTCTCGTACATGTCCAATACTGGACTTTACGATAAAGTCATTACCTAAGTATTTATTAATTGTTTTAGCCTTAGCAGGTGACTCTACAATTACTAGCGATTTGCCCATAGTTGCCTATTTCTAACCAAATATTGAAAATGTATTTACCGCATTAGCGGTGCGAATATTTATAGGTATATCTACAAACACTAGTTGTTACAAGCTTTTAATACAAACTTTTCAGTATTTACTGAATAAACGAACAATTTTTGTTGCTAATTTAGACAAACTGGTGTTTTTAGAATAATTGCTGTGGAATATATAGAACACAAAGAAAAATGCCAACCTAAAGGTTGGCATTTTTTACGATAACTTAAACATCATCGAAAATTGTGATGCCTGTCGAGACCGTTTTACTGGCCCCTAGTTGGTTTTCAAATTCAAAAGTAATACTTAAAACCCCACTTGTTTGGTCGTTACCATCAGTCTCTCGTGAAATTAATACATCCGAGTACATCGGTTTATCTGTGTTGGTATTAGGTATTGTTTCACTGTGACTAATAATTGACAGATCGCCATTGCTCGTTGTTAAAGACACTACTGTGTTTGCAGGTAATGGATTACCAAATTCATCTGTGTAGTGAATACGAACAGCCATTGATGTTAAACCAATGTCCACGGTAAGTGTTTCAGGGTCTGTTTCGTCAGGGTCATTAGGGTCGAAATCTGGGTTAGCGATTTCAACATTGTTGACAGAAAGGTCTATTGCAGCAACATCACAACGCTCAGTTACGTCGGACTCTTCTAACTCTACAAAAGTTCTGTTACCAGATACTGAGCTTGAACAATCCGCAGGAACAAATACTTCAAATGGTGCTGGTAATGCATCCGTTTTAACCACAGAGAAACGTACATATGGTTCATCGCCTGACATAACTAACTCAATGTTTTTACGAACCTCAACCAACTCACGTGAACATTCGCCTGCAGCATTTGCAGCTTCGCTACATAATAAACCATTGTATAGGCCGTCAGCGGCATCGTAGATACCGTCGTTGTCTAAGTCACGCCACGTTTCGTTATGGCCACCACGCGAGTTTAACTCTGAACACGCATCTGATACAGGGTCGTAATCATCGCCGCGTGCATCACTACAATCCGCTTTATCAAAGCTGTTATTTTCGTTGTGGTCAATAAAGGCTTCAGGTAAATCGTAGCTAGCGTAGTACTCGCCAATATCAAATAAACCATTCGTACGCTTTATATCATCAGTTGATTGCTCATCAACAAAATTCTCTTGACCTTTAGTAACTGCAAGCACACTTACGCGCCCGCCCATTACTACGCCGTTTTCATCATTCTTAGCGCGTGTAATACCATTAATACACGGTGCAGCTGCGCCAAAATAAGGGTCACAGTTAATTTGGCCTGTTTTAGGGTTTATACCCTCAGTTGTAGACGCATTACCGTCAATATCGCCTATTCTGTTGCCCCATTTGTAATCTTCAAATGGGCGGTCACCTTGAGATCGCCATGTAACAACACAAGTTGCATCGGTTGTTTTACATGTTTCTTCGTTGCTTGAAGAACCAACCACACCGGCTTCTGAAAGCACTGTGGCTTCAACACCGTCGCCGTTGTAATTATTAAACTGGTCACCAAAAAATACAGTTAAATCGGTTATGATACCGTTGTAGTAAAGCGAGTTAGTGTTAAATGTTGTTGGGCTTAAATCAAAGCTGTTTTGGTCAGTTACACCCGAGGCAAGTGTAAGCTGAGCAGAAACAGAACTAATTTGCTCAGAAAGTGGGATCAGGTTTAATGTACCCTCTGGGCAAATTTCATTGCTAGGATCAGTTTGGCACAATTGGAAGTCATCAACCCAACACGTTAAATCATCACCTTCTGGAAGTGCTTTAACATCGTCTTTAGACACATAACATGCTTTCACAACTAAAGGCCCAGGCACAATACCTGACGTTACTGTCGTTTGTACCAAACCTTCGTTATCTGTGTTGCCACTGGTAAGCGTTAAATTTGCAGCGCCTACCGAATCTGTTAGTTTAAAGTCAATTCGTTGCTGAGAAGACGCTATATTGTCAGCATCTAAAAGTTTAAAAGTAACGATTGATTGAGTTGGTAGGCCACCTTCGCCTGGTGGAAGCGCAATAAATGTTTCGCTTACATCCACAAATTGAATAGACTGTACTGCAGAACTTTCCACGGGTATAACCGTTGATTCAGTAAAGTTTTGTCCGCCTGTTTCAACAGTGATAGTTACATCATCGTCAATGTTACACCCTGTTGCTCTGTAAGTTGCTGTAGCAATACCATTTGACGATTTTACGCTGTCATCAATGACTGACTCACCAGCAATCGCACAGGTAGAGCTAAATTCAACGTCAGTAGCCGTTAAGTATAAATTACCATCTTCGTCTGTAAGCGTTACTTCTATTACCGTACTACCGCCGGCTTTAAGCGGTATAACGCTACCGTCATCATTGGTGTTCAAGCCGTTATCAACGCTAAGCGTTAAATTTGCAATACCCACTGCAAAGTTTAAAGATGCACTTTCATCGAGAGCCGTTGCTGTAACGGTTCCTGCGCCACCAGTATTGCCCGGTTGCAGCTTCAATAATGCAATACCAAAGTTATCAGTTAAAGCAGTGCCCGATGAAGGTAAAATTGTACCTAAATTAGTTTCAATATTTACGAGTGCGTTTTTACTGCCTTCGCCACTTTGTTCATTAGTGACTTCTACAAATAGCTCACCCAATTCAGAAGATGAAATACTGTTGGTCACAGTACAACCAGATGCTGCAGATAAAGGGTCTAATTTAACATTACTGCGGTTATCATCCCAATCAGCGTTACAGCCTGTTAGTAGTTTGATAGCCACTGAAAATTGCGCCTCATCTTGCGCTGCACCATCACCGGATGAGTAAAAGACAGCTGTGTTGCTAACGCTCGTACCACTTGCTGGAGCGTAACTTGCTACAACTTGGCCAGCACCCGTTGCTACACCACTGCCCAATGTGACGCGAGCTTCGCCTGAATCATCAGTAATTGCCGTGCCAAGCTCTGGCGTTATAACGCCCGTAAAATTGGTATTAAAAGAAATGAGTTTATCCGCAACAGCAACACCATCTGATTTAAGTGTAGCAACAACAACACCAACGTTATCCGCAGTTACAGGGTTAGCACTGTTAAATTTATCACCATTTTGGTCAACAATTTGGACTTCTAAAGTTGTTGAGCCACTCACACCCGTGTCGTCACCTTGGCCACCTGTTGATTGAAATGCAAACGTGGCTGTATACGTTTCATCATCGCCATTGTAGGTGGCAGTAACTTCACCAGCGCCTGCCTCAGAGCCTGCACTTAACTCGATTGTTGCTATGCCATCGTTTTGTGTCAGGGCTGAATCAGGGTTTAAAACCCCTATATCGTCAGCCAACGTAAAGGTAATGCGTTTACCAGCAACAACAGCGCCATCATTGTCTTTTAGGGTTGCACGTAAATCTAATGACGCAGTATTCGTCACGCTATTTGATTTAGTTGCGTCTGCTTGAGAGTACCCTTGTAGCGTTAACGTATAAGTTGTTGTATCTGTGTCCGTATCAGTGTCACCAACTGTACCGCTTTTTTCAATTGATCCACCGCCACCACAGGCTGTGAGTAATAAACTGAGCAATAAAATGCCGAGTAGTCGCATTAAAGGCATGAACCTCTCCCTAGCGTTGTTATTATTAACAATATGTTGTTTACCTCATATTAACCTATAACTTAGTCTAAAATCACAGTTTTTTATTACTTTTTTGTACAAAAATATTTCGTGTAAATACTAATTTTTTCTGTAGTAAATAATTTCTTACTGGTAGTCTATGGCAAATTTATAAAAAGTAGATTCGGTGTATGTCAAAAATCGGTACGTTAAGTTTAACTACTCGCATCATGATTGGTATGGTGCTTGGTGTTACAGTTGGTTTTATATTTCAAGCAATCTTAGCTGGTCAAGACGATTATCTAATCCCTCTTGGATTATTCTCTTTGCCAATTAAAGCCTTTTTTGTTGACGGCATTTTTCATGTGGGTGGGCAAATATTTATTGCCAGCCTAAAAATGCTCGTTGTTCCTCTTGTTTTTGTGTCCTTGGTATGTGGTACCTGCAGCTTAAGTGACCCTAAAAAATTAGGCCGATTAGGTGGCAAATCGATTGGCTTGTATTTGATTACAACTGCAATCGCTATAACGGTGGCTATGACACTTGCCTTATTATTTAACCCAGGTGAAGGCATTGGCTTGCCATCTCAAGCAAGTTACGATGCGAAGGAAGCTCCGACCCTCGCTCGTGTTATTATTGATATGTTTCCAACCAACCCATTTGAAGCAATGGCAAAAGGAAATATGCTACAAGTAATTGTATTTGCATTGCTTTTTGGTATTGCTATGGCTTTAAGTGGCTCAGCAGGTAAACGTGTTGCAGCCGTTTTTGAAGATTTAAACACCGTTATCTTAAAGTTAGTAACGTTACTAATGAACATTGCCCCTTACGGTGTGTTCTTTTTAATGGCCAAACTATTTACTACGATCGAACTTAATTTGATTGTAAGCTTAGCTAAATACTTTGGTGTTGTTGTATTAGCGCTATTGTTTCATGCCTTTGTAAACTACACCTTATTATTAAAGCTCTTAACCGGCTTAAACCCTGCCACTTTCTTAGCAAAAATGAAACACACGTGTTTATTTGCCTTTAGTACATCAAGCTCTAGTGCAACCATGCCAATAACACTTGAAACTGCAACTAAAAAGTTAGGTGCTAGTAATTCTGTCGCATCATTTACTATTCCGCTAGGTGCAACTATTAACATGGACGGCACTGCAATCATGCAAGGTGTTGCTACGGTATTTATTGCACAGGTTTTTGCAGTTGATTTAACGGTATCGGATTACTTAATGGTAATATTAACAGCTACGCTTGCGTCTGTAGGAACGGCGGGTGTACCAGGCGTTGGTTTAATTATGCTAGCAATGGTGCTTAACCAAGTTGGTTTACCGGTAGAAGGTATCGCCATAATTATTGGTGTAGACAGACTATTAGATATGACTCGTACTGCTGTAAATGTTACAGGCGACTGTATGGTTACTTGCGCGGTTGCTAAAAGCGAAGGTGAGTTAGATGAAGCTATATTTAACGACCCTAACGCTGCAAAAGATTTAGAGGATTACCATAAGTCGATTGACTAATGGCCATGCAGTTTTAAAGCTATAAAAAAACCCTGATAGTTATCAGGGTTTTTTATGCGTAACACTTTATGCCGTACCTAAGGATTTAGTGATTTAAACTTAGACAGCAAGTTTATGCCTATTTTATTAACGCCACTACTTAATCCAAGCGCAAATTTATCGCTTAGTCCTTTTTTTACTTTGTATTTTATTTTGTATATTTGACGTTCGCTTTGCTGTTCAAGTAATGCATCGTCGCTTGTTTTAATTACGTCAACTAATCCTTTTTCTATTGCTTGCGTTGCAAACCAATGTTCACCCGTTGCAACTTGGTCTATATTTAAACTTGGGCGCTGTGAACTGACAAACGTTTTAAATAAATCATGAGTTTGTTCAATTTCATCTCTAAATTTTTCACGCGCTTTGTCTGTGTTTTCACCAAACAGTGTCAAGGTTCGTTTGAATTCTCCTGCGGTAATTTGTTCAAACTCAACATCATTCTTTTTCAAGATTTTATTAAAATTTGGAATTTGTGCTATCACACCAATTGAGCCAACTATTGCAAAAGGCGCTGCCAATATTTCATCAGCTACACAAGCCATCATGTAACCACCACTCGCTGCTACCTTATCGATTGACACACTTATTGGTATACCTGCCGATTTAATGCGTTGCAATTGCGATGCAGCAAGCCCATAACCATGGACTACTCCACCACCACTTTCTAAGCGAATGAGGACTTTATCTTTTTTAGGGTCTGCAATTGAAATAATTGCCGTAATTTCTTCTCTTAAACTTTCAACTTCATGTGCATCCATGCTGCCAATAAAATCAACAACATAAAGGCGAGGTTTTGAGCCTTCTTTATCTGACTTTTTGTCGAGCGCTTTTCGCTCCTTATCGTGCGCTTTAAGTTCTTTTTTACTTAATGTATTTTGTAAAAAATCCTCTTTAAGCTCACTCAACTGAGCCGACACATCATCAATTTGTATTTCACCCTTTTTTGCTTTTGGCTTCACAGCAGCGCCAACAAGCATCATTAAAATAACTCCTATCGCAATAACAAAGGTAACTGTTTTGGCGAAAAACAAACCGTACTCGTATAAAAATTCCAACTGGTTTCTCCGATTTTAAATTTACGCTAATTTATCATGCTTTTAAGCAAAAAAAAGCCACTTTAAAGTGGCTTTGTACTAGATATATTTTAGAGTGTATATTTAATCAGTAACAACATCACTGTTTGTTACTAATAACATACGACCGCGCGTTGCTAAATAAACAGCAACTTGCATTTGCATTTCAGCATTTGCAGCAGCACTCCCCTCTACAGTAGAAGACTGAGCAGCATCTTGAGCAGGTGTTAAAATAGAACCATGATGACCCTTAGAAAATTTAACTAAGTAGCTAGCCGGTGCTTCTGTCATTGCTTGCGTTGTACTTACCGTTTCTAATCCCATAAAGTTAGCAAGTGGAATTGTACCAGAAATAGGATTGTTAGCTGCCATTGGTGGAATAACTTGATCTGGCTTGTTTTCACCGCCGTCGCCCACTACAACATTCGTATAAACAGGTGTACCTAACGCTTGTACCGCCGCTGCGTAATTAGTTGGATCGCCACTGTCTAATGCTGTTTGAGAAGCAAACGCAAACTGCGTAAACACGCCTTGGATATTAGTAAGCTTAGCTGTTTCGCCTGCCGTTGTTATAGAAGTAATGTACTCGTTATAACCACACGTTAAATATGCTTCCATATCTGGCAACGCAGCACCACAGTTAGAAACAGCATCACCTTGCAAGAAGGCATTAAATTCATCAGCTTCAGTTGTACCAGCTTGAGAAAGTACAGAGCCTTGAATAAACGGACCAAATGCTGCTGATTCTAATAAGAAGCTAGCTATACCGCCGCCGCCACTTGCCAGAGCCACTGTATTTACATTAAATAATGGGTCAACAGTAGGCGCTAATGGATTATTAGCCTGTGCAATAAATGCAGGAGCAACAATAGAACCCAATGAATGTCCTATGTATGTTACATCTTGGCTGTTAATAGTTGCATCTTGTAAAAAGTTTAAGCCTAAACGTAAACCTAATAAATCAGCTGCTGATTGGCGTAAGCTATCACGAGCAACTAATAAAGAGCTTAAATTCATGTAGCTAAGTACTGAACCGGTCGTTGCATTAAAATCATCGTTGCCGTCACCGTCTACATCAACACCACGTTCACCATGGCGAGGGTGGTCTATTGCAACCGTTGCAAAACCTTGAATTGAAAGTTGAGCCGTTAGCGCAAGCATACTCTCTTTATTAGTTGTAATACCGTGTTGCATCATAACAACAGGCCAACCGCCTTCAGGCATCTCAATTGCTGGCAACTGTAACTGTGCACGTACACCGTTAATGATTGGTAAAATTGGCTTTGTTACCTGTACTGGTACGTTAGCCATACTTTGTACTTTAGGGATTGAGTTATATTTTGTTAAATGACGTGTGCTATCGATACCTAGGTCACGTAACTGTCCACCACTAAGCGCTGAACATAACCCATCATTTTCACTGATAGGATCAGTTGGGAATGCATCACCTGCAACCGCTTTGTAACCTTGAAGTGCTACAGCGTTATCACACATACCTTGCCAGTATGTATCGTTTAAATCGCTAATATCTGTGCCAGTTGGCGTACCAAGATACATAGGTAACATAATGCTACCTTTTTGATATTGAACGCCTGAAAACGCAGCAGATACTGTTACACCCTGAGATGCAAACACTTGTTGCACATTGACCATAGGTTGTTCAGGTACTTGCAATGCTGGTGTAGGCAAAGCATCGTTTTGTAAACTTGCAGCCAGTAAGTTTTTAATTGTGCCAAGTACTGGACCCGCTGACTGAATCGTCATCGCGCCAGAAAAAATAATATCTTCCTTTGAAATATCCCCAGAGCTCACAACTACGTTCTCGTAACTATTAACTGCACCTTGTAATGCAAGTTGAGAATCAGTAATTAATGGCGCTTCTTGCTTAACTAAGCCATAAGTAGATGACGGCGCAATAGAACGCCCCATAGAATCTTTAAGGCCTGTGGTTAATACATTGATGTACGAACTACCTGCTTTAAAAGGCTTAAGAGGGATAATAGCGACAGCATTTCCTGAAGCTTGAGTAACAAAATCAACACCGAATGTTAATTCACCAACAAGCTTACAAGCTGCACCAGCTGGAGCAACAGAACATTCTGCATCTGTCAGGCTTGCGCCCATTATTACTTCAAAAATTCTTACGCTACCAGGTGTTCCAGCTGACGCTTCGTCAAGTGAAACATTTGGTGGAAATGTCAAATCAACTTTATAAGGAACTTGAGACGACCAGCCGTCCAGTGCGCCTAATGCTAACTGAGGATCAGCATATGCAGCACGTGGGATAGATACATTGTCGTCATCTAATTCACCTGGGATATTTAAAGTACCATCTTGGGTACCGCTCATTAATAAATCATTGGGAACAGAAATTACACCGTTAGCTGGGTCAAAGCTAACCGTGGCCATAGGTACAACTGTAGCGGTTTCATTCTTAACATCTTCTAACGTTTCTCCGCCGCCACAACCTGCTAAAGCAGCAGTGACCGAGAGTGAAAGTAGCATTTTCTTCATATTGGTGACTCCGAACATATTTTATTTTTATAGTGTGTTTAATCAGTGTATCAAGTTAAAACAATGTAATCAGATTATTAATGAGACATTAGACCAGTTAAACTTAACGTAAAGTTTCTTTTTTCGCCACCTAATTTTTCAATAAATTCGATTACTTGTCGAATTGCTATGTTAAAATCAGAAAAAATCTATCAATTGGTACTTTTATGCACACTTATCAAGCAGCTGAAAATGCATTAAACGATAAAGTTATTTTAATCACTGGCGCAGGAGATGGTATTGGCCGGGTAGCAGCCATTACTTATGCAAAGCATGGTGCGACTGTCATTTTATTGGGTAAAACAACAAATAAACTTGAATGCGTATACGATGAAATTGTGAATGCAGGTTACCCAAAACCTGCGATTGTGCCAATGGATTTAAAAGGCGCAACAAAACAAAATTATCGTGATCTTGCTGCAACTATTGAGAATCAGTTTGGTCGTTTAGACGGGCTTTTAAATAATGCTGGCATATTAGGCTCTCTAGGGCCACTAGAACATTTTTGTTCATCTACGTTTGAGAACATCATGAAAGTTAACGTGACAGCTCAAGCAATGATCACCAAAGCATTATTCCCCGTGATGCGTAAATCAGACAATGCTTCTATTGTTTTCACTTCATCTGGTGTTGGTCGTAAAGGCCGTGAGTTTTGGGGACCCTATGCCATCTCTAAGTTTGCAGTTGAAGGTATGATGCAAACGTGGGCTTGTGAAGTAGGTAAAACCAACATTCGCGTAAACTGTATTAATCCAGGTGCTACACGCACATCTATGCGCGCATCGGCATACCCTGGTGAAGATAGGGATAAGTTGGCAACACCTGAAAGCATTATGCCGACCTATTTATATTTAATGAGTGATGATTCAATTGCAGTCAATGGCGAGTCATTAGACGCACAAATAAAAAAGTAACAGCTGTTTACTTTTATTAACCTCAATAAAAAAGCCGCAAATAATGCGGCTTTTATACAAAACGTCAAAATATCACTTACGCTTAGTCGACTTAACACGTTGGTTGTGCTTTTTAACCGCTTTACGAATTTGATTAATTTTAGCGCGTTTATCTTTGCGTTTTTCAGGCATAACTGAAAGTTTAGTTTGCGTTTCACGACCTAACTTAACCGTTTTACGCAAGTAGTTAACGGTTTCTAAGTCGTATTCAACCCAACCACCTTGTGGCACACGCTTATCTAGCTCTAGCTTACCGTAACGAATACGGATAAGACGCGACACTTCAACGTCTTGAGATTGCCATAAACGACGAACTTCGCGGTTGCGCCCTTCGTTTAACGTCACATTAAACCAGCGGTTAATCCCTTCACCACCTAGCGGTTTTATATTTGTGAATTTTGCTGGACCATCTTCAAGCTCAACACCACGCATCAGGTTTTTAAGTGTCTCGTTTGTTACTTCACCAAACACACGCGAAGAATATTCACGCTCTACTTCATAACTTGGGTGCATTAAACGATTGGCTAATTCACCATCGTTGGTAAACAACATTAAGCCTGACGTATTCACATCCAGTCGGCCTACAGCTATCCAACGATCGCCATCAATACGAGGAAGTCTGTCAAATACAGTACGACGACCTTCAGGGTCTTTACGTGTACTCAACTCTCCCTCGGGTTTGTTGTACATAATTACACGGCAAATTCTGTCAGCTTTTTCTTCAATTTTTACGGTATGACCGTCAACACGAATTAAATCGGTTTCTTCAACGCGGTCACCGAGTTTAGCTACTTTGCCATTAACACTAACACGGTTAGCGTCAATGTATTTTTCCATTTCACGACGCGAGCCTACACCAGCTCTGGCTAGGACTTTTTGTAACTTTTCACCTTGTATATTCATTCGGATGGTTCTCTCACAGAAGGATCACTTAATAACTGGTTTATTTTACTTTCTTGTTGCGCAGGTAACGCAGGTAAGTTTTCTAAACCCGTTAATGAAAAATAATCTAAAAATTGTTTAGTAGTGGCGTATAAAGCGGGCTTACCCGGTACTTCTTTGTGCCCTACCACTTTCACCCACTCTCTTTCGAGTAAGGTTTTAATTATATTCGAACCCGTTGTTACACCTCTTACTTGCTCTATTTCACCACGCGTAATGGGTTGACGATAAGCAATAAGTGATAATGTTTCCAATAAAGCACGTGAGTATTTAGGAGCTCGTTCTTGCCATAGGTTACTCAACCAAGGGCTCAAACTACTACACGCCTGAAATCGATAACCACTACCAACTTCAACAAGGCGAATACCACGGGTTTGAAAGTGTGTTTGTATTGTTTCTATAGCATCGTTTATACGTGACATAGAAATTGCAATATCCACTAAAACAGTGTCTTTAATATGGCGTTTACTTATGGGTTTGTCTGCAACAAAAATCGCAGCCTCAATGATTTCAACCAACTGCTCATCACTAATTCGCCGCCCAGCCATATACACTCTTAATAAATAAAAATACACAGCCATCTATTATGACAGAACAACCACTAACTAGGAAAATATATCTGGCAATTATCTAAAATTAGCCATAAAAAAAGCCAGTTAAAATAACTGGCTTTGATTTTTATGTTCTGAATTTTAATTAGCTGTGTTTAATTGACTCTAACGCTTCGCCTTCAGCTACAGATTTACCATATTTATTTATGTAGCCCACAAACTCATTTTTACTAATTCGCTTGTCTTCGTTTTTGTCCATATAACCAAAGTGATTTGAAATATCGTCGTCATTGCCTTCAACAACTGATATATACCCATTACTATCGTTATCTAAACTGGCAAAACTACTTTCAATTTTGTCAAATTTTGCAATTTCAGCTTTAAAGGCTGATTCACTTACATCACTATCGGTTGCAACCTTGCCAGTGTTTAACTGCATGTAAGCATTAAATTCTTTACGACTAATTTCTTCATCCATATTGGTGTCGATATTTGAAAAGTGACCCCAAATATTATCGTCGTCAGCTTCAACTTTTGAAATAAAACCATCACTGTCGTTGTCTAGGCTTGCAAAGTCGCTGTCTATTTTATCAAGACCTTGATTAGATGCGCAGGCTGCTAAACTTAATGTTGCTAGAATAGTTGTTGCTAATGTTAACTTTTTCATAAGACGTGTCCTTCGTTGTTAATAAATGTCACAACAACTAATACAAGTCTGGTGCCAAAATAAAATAAATATAAATTTCAACACTTTATAATGCACCCGTATATTTTTCACTCTATTTTCAATACATTAGCCTTGAAACCTTTTCAACCGACCTTGTAAATTTTGCAAAAAAAAGCCCAGCTATAAAAGCTGGGCTCTCATTAATTTTGTCGTGCTAATTAAATTGCAGCGTTTTGATAACGCTTAACAAAGTCAGTAACTTTCTGACCGTTACATTTAAGCGAATTTAAGTTACCTATTTTTTGGCGTACTGGCGCTAAACCTTGCTTTAATGCAGTCATACATAATTGAGTTTCTTGTTGAGCATCTTTAGCAAACACTTCTACTTTGTTTTCAATTATGTTGTTTGTTGAATCTTTCTTTGCAATATCACGAATATCTTGGCCGTTACACATGATGCTTTGTGAGAAGCGTGATAAGTATACATTGTGCTTAGCTGCTAATTTACGTGCTGCAGAAAAACCTTCGTTTGCGCTTAATACACACAGCTTAGACTCAATAGAGCTGTCTTGGCTGAAGTAAGTGTTACTTTGAGCTGAAACAGAAGAAGATGCTAATAATGTTGCCGCTAAAAATAATTGTGCTTTCATGAGAGATCCTATGTGAACGAGTTTGCCAATGAATTTGCGCGCATTATATAGCCAATTTATTGCAGATCAATTGAATTTTTTATTTATTTTATAAATTAATACAACATTAACAATGTTTAAACTTTCACCACCATTTGATCAACATTTGCGCAGCTATTTTGTCATTTCAGACATGTTATGTAAGCTAAATTACTGATACAATTTGCTATCAAAATGAGAACAAATTTAAAGGTAAATCGAATGAAGGTGATTTCTTTCAATATCAATGGTCTGCGTGCTCGTCTTCACCAATTACAAGCTGTTATTGATAAACATCAACCGGACGTAATTGGCTTGCAAGAGATTAAAGTTCATGATGAAGCGTTTCCATTAGACGATGTTCAAAAAATGGGGTACCACGTCTACTTTCACGGTCAAAAAGCACATTACGGCGTAGCTATGTTATGCAAAAAAGAGCCAAAATCGGTCTTAAAAGGGTTTGCTACCGACACTGAAGAGTCGCAAAAGCGCATGATCAGTGTCACTATTGAACAAGATAACGGTCGCGACATTACCGTTATGAATGGTTATTTCCCGCAAGGCGATAATATCAATCACGAAACCAAATTCCCCTATAAACGTCAATTTTATAAAGATTTGATGACACATCTAGATACAAACCTCACTCCCGATCAGGATGTAGTTGTTATGGGCGACATAAATATATCACCTACAGATTTAGACATAGGTATTGGTGAGGTCAACGCTAAACGCTGGCTAAAAACAGGTAAGTGCTCTTTCCAACCAGAGGAACGTCTATGGCTATCAACACTTTTAGATTGGGGATTTAAAGATACCTTCAGAGAACTCTATCCTGATGTTAACGATCAATACTCATGGTTTGATTACCGCTCTAAAGGCTTTTTAGATAATCGCGGTCTGCGAATTGATGTTGTACTTGCAACTCAATCACTTGCTGAGCGTTGTCTTGACTCAGGAATTGACTATGAGCTGCGTGCAATTGATAAACCATCAGATCATGCGCCAATTTGGTCTACGTTCAAGTAGCTATAATGTTAAACACTGAAATACAAGGGCTGATGTGGGTCCTTGTACTTGCTATTGCGATTTTTAGTTTCGACAAAAACACATATAAATCGCTTTATAAAACGTCTGCTAGGCAAACCGGTGTATTAGCCTGTGCGCTTGTATTTGCACTACTGTGGCGTATTAAAGCCGGTATTTTAACTGGCCTTGACCTGCACATACTTGGTATTACTGCAGCCACCTTAATATTGGGCTGGCGGCTAGCCATTTTGAGTAGCCTACTGGCAAGTGCCTTGTTGTTTTCATTTGGGCAGGTTAGTTTTAACCTTTTACCTGTACAAATACTTATTGGCGCTTTTATTCCCATATTATTGAGTTATTTAAGTTTTGTTGTGTGCTATCACTATTTACCAAAGCATTTTTTTGTTTATATATTTGTTTGTGCCTTCATAACAGCTGGGTTTATAGCGTGCATAAAAATATCTTTAGGTGCCCTCTTTTATTTCTCTTTAGGTCAGTATAATTGGCAAGAACTTGCCGACAATTACGTTTATTTAAGTGCTATAATTTGGTTTCCAGAAGCCATGTTGAACGGAATGGCCATCACCATTTTAATTACATACCGTCCCCACTGGGTTAAAACTTTTTACGACAAGGATTACCTAGACTCATGAGTCTTGAATATCAATGCCCTTTATGTAGCAAATCGCTAACAAAAACTCAAAATACACTGCGTTGTGAAAGCAACCATAGTTTTGACTTTGCCAAAGAAGGCTACGTTAACTTACTACCTGTTCAAAACAAAAACTCTAAACAACCCGGTGACTCGCTTGAAATGGTGCAAGCAAGGCGCACATTTTTAGAGCAAGGTTTTTATGCTTTCTTACAACAAGCACTTAGCGATATAACAAGTACTATAAAAGGTAATAATATTATTGATTTAGGGTGCGGTGAAGGGTTTTACACCCACGCTATTGCTAATAATACTCAGGCGCAAGTTTATGGTGTAGATATTTCAAAGTCAGCTATAAAATACGCCGCTAAACGTTACCCCAACTGCAGCTTTAGCGTTGCCTCAATCAGTCAAGCCCCTTTTAAAGAAGGGTTTGCTGATATTCTTATAAGTGTATTTGCACCTTTATTTACTAAAGAGCTTGATAGACTCGCTAAACCTAATGCTACGCTTGTCGTGGCCAGCCCAGGGCCATGGCATTTAAAAGAGTTAAAAGCTTATATTTACCAATCAGTAAGCGAGCATACGAAAGTAGATGTGCCTGAAGGTTTTACAGAAACTCACCAAGATTTGATCACTCAACAGGTAACACTGAGTATTAACGATGTTAGAAACCTGATAATGATGACACCGTTTGCGTGGAAATTTAGACCTGAACACTGGGAAACACTAGAAGAGAAAGGTGAACACCATGTCACCTTGTCGTTTTATATAACGCAATTTCAAAAAGCGTGATTAGTGGAATCATTTATTAAAACTGTTCCTTAGTGAACGCTTTATCCATTTTTTCAAACATATCTTTAAGTAAAGTTGCAAGCTCCAAATACCGGGGCTTTTTTTCACTTAACTTAGCTTGATAACCATTAGCAACCATTTTTGTATGAAGCTCTTTGTACCAACTTAGCATGGCTGGGTCTAATGGGGTTTGTGCTCGTTTACCCAACCACAATAAACCTTGTAGAGGTAAAGATAAGAAAAACAATGCACTGGCAATCGCTTGTGGTAAAAAATCAGGGCCAAGGTAGTTGAGTTGAAAAAATAATGTCAACATAGCAAGAATGGGCATAACAGTAATGGCAAGTTCTGTTGCTCTAATTACCCTAAACTCACTAAACAATGGAGCTAACTCTTTTCGCATTGGCCATTGTTTTGCGTACTGTCTACCAATTTGAACTTGTGACATCACACTTTTTTGCATCATGACTCCTCACAATTACTAAATTCAATATATAAATTAGCTCGTATTTTACAAAGTGTAACACAAATACGGCGGGTTTCACTTAATCAGTAAAAGTGCTTAATTATGCTGTTAAATTGTGCAAAATACTAAACTAAATACATCAAATAGTTTAAAATATAAAACTTATTCATGGGTCTAACGACCTTGTTTATAATATCTTTAGCCTTTTAATTAAGACCTGAGTGTAACAGTAAATAATTAATGTTCACTTACTAAACTTTATTTATGGAAATTATATCTATGCCAACACCCGCTCCTAAGTCACAACATGTTTTAGTATTAAACTGTGGTAGCTCAAGTTTAAAGTTTGCCATTATTGATGCAAACACCGGCCATGAAATTATATCGGGCTTAGCAGAGCGACTAGGTGCAGCAACTCCGTCGGTAAAGTATAAATACAAAGGTGATAAAACACTTATTGATTTAGCACCAGAGCAAGCTCACGCTGAGGCTATTAATACGCTAGTAACGTTAATAAAAGATCACAAACTAGATGAACAGCTAATTGCTGTTGGTCATCGTGTTGTTCACGGTGGCGAGCACTTTACCAAATCAGTATTAATTAATGATAAAGTTATTGAAAGCATAACCCAGGCTGCAACACTTGCACCGCTTCATGGTCATGCCAACTTGCTGGGTATATCTTCAGCGCAAGACTCGTTTAAAGGCTTACCTCAAATTGCCGTATTCGATACGGCTTTTCACCAAACTATGGATAAGGTCGCATACCTTTATGCGCTACCTTACAATTTATATACCGAGTTTGGTGTTAGACGTTATGGCTTTCATGGTACGAGCCATTTTTATGTTGCCGGGCAAACAGCAAAACTACTTAACCAACCTATTGAAAAAAGTAATTTTATTAGTGCTCATTTGGGGAATGGCTGTTCTGTATGTGCGATTAAAAATGGTAAGAGTGTCGATACAAGTATGGGCCTAACCCCACTTGAAGGGTTAGTAATGGGTACTCGCAGTGGCGATATTGATCCAGGTTTATTTAACTTTTTAACGACACAACTAGATTATAGTGCGCAACAAATAGATGACTTACTTAATCAAAAAAGTGGCTTGTTAGGCATTAGTGAACTTTCTAACGATTGCCGTACCATTGAAGAAGCTGCTATGGCGGGAAATCAACAAGCAGCATTAGCACTCGAAATGTTTTGCTATCGTTTATCTAAGCAAATTGCGTCGTACATGGTGCCTTTGCAGCGTCTTGATGCGCTTATTTTCACCGGCGGTATTGGAGAAAACTCAGATATAATCCGTAAAAAAGTGATCACTCAACTTGGATTTTTAGGTATGGAATGTGACACGCAAGCAAATTTAGATGCTCGTTTTGGTCAACAAGGTGTAATTAGCACTGAGCAATCTCGTATCAAAACTGTCGTCATGCCCACGAATGAAGAATGGGTTATCGCCCTCGACTCTGCAAATATTGTTAAGGAGCTATAATATGGCACACCGTATTATGTTAATACCGATTTCTACGGGAGTTGGTTTAACATCTGTTTCCGTCGGGCTTGTGCGTGCGCTTGAGCAAAAGGCGGTAAAAGTTAATTTTTTCAAACCTATTGCTCAACCGCGCTCTGGCGAAACCGGTCCAGAAAAATCGACACAAATAATAAAGCAAGGCTCCCCTATTGACCCACCAACACCGTTTGCATTGGATTACGCAGAGCAAATGATTGGTGATGCAAAGGGCGACGACTTATTAGAAGAAATTGTTGAGCGCTTTGAAAGTAAAATTAACGACGATGAAGTAGCCATTATTGAAGGCATGGTTCCGACTCGTAAACAACCTTATGCAGGGCGCGTAAACCGTGAAATAGCGCAAACACTCGGTGCCGATATTGTATTTGTATTAACGCCTGGTAACGATAATATTACCCAGCTGGAAGATCGTCTTGAGATTGCAGCTGGTAATTATGGTGGTATTGACCACCCGCGTGTATTGGGCTGTATTTTTAATAAAGTAAATGCCCCTCTAGATGAAGAAGGCAGAGCACGCGCCGATTTAGTCGACTCTTACAAACCTGATGAAGTAGATAACGAACTAAACCGTTTAGCATCACTGCCAATTTTTAGAAAAAACCCATTTATGTTACTTGGTGCAATACCATGGGATTTTGATTTAGTCGCACCACGTGTGAAAGACCTAAGTGCGTATTTAAAAGCCACAATTATTAACGAAGGTGACATGCTGCATCGACGTCTGCGTCGTATCACATTTTGTGCACGTACAGTGTCTAATATTTTAAACCACTTTACACCAGGTGCACTATTAGTTACTCCTGGCGATCGCTCTGATATTTTAGTAGCTGCGTGTTTATCGGCAATGAATGGTACAAAAATTGGGGCAATACTACTCACCGGTGGTTTTATGCCAGAACAGCGTATTATGGCGCTGTGCGAACAAGCAATGCAAACGGGCCTCCCAATTTTAGCAACAGAAGCCGATACATGGAGAACATCGTTGTTACTTCATAACTTTAATATGGAAGTGCCAAGCGATGATGACCAACGTATAGAAAAAGTGAAAAGCCACAATGCTGAATATATTGACTCAGATTGGCTTAACTCACTGGCAAAAAATGTGGGGAAAACACGTAAACTCTCACCACCTGCTTTCAGATACTTACTTACAGATAAAGCCCGTAAAGCAGGCAAAACGGTTGTTTTACCTGAAGGCAACGAACCTAGAACTATTAAAGCGGCTGCTATCTGTGGGCAACGCGGTATAGCAAAAACCATTTTATTAGGTGATCGCGAAGAAATAATGCGTATTGCTGAGCAACAAGGTATAGAGCTCAACGAAAATGTAAGTATTGTAGAACCAAGCAGCATCATTAATGATTATGTCGAGCCTATGGTCGAAATCCGAAAAAGCAAAGGTCTCACTGCTGTTGTAGCGCAAGAACAATTACTCGATAATGTTGTACTGGGTACTATGATGCTTGAACAAGGCAAAGTTGACGGACTTGTCTCAGGAGCAGTTAACACAACCGCTAATACAATTAGACCGCCATTACAGCTCATCAAAACGGCCCCGGGCTCATCGCTTGTATCGTCGGTATTTTTTATGTTATTGCCTGATCAGGTACTCGTTTACGGAGACTGTGCAATTAACCCAGATCCAAATGCTGAGCAACTTGCTGACATTGCGATTCAATCAGCTGACTCAGCTGCAGCTTTTGGTATAGAGCCCCGTGTTGCCATGATCAGCTACAGTACAGGTACATCTGGTACAGGAGCCGACGTTGAAAAAGTGCGAGAGGCAACCAAAATAGCTCAACAAAAACGTCCCGATTTGATTATTGATGGTCCCCTTCAGTACGATGCAGCAATAATGGAAAACGTCGCGCTTAAAAAAGCACCAAATAGCCCCGTAGCGGGTAAAGCAACGGTGTTTATTTTCCCTGATTTAAATACCGGTAATACAACCTATAAAGCCGTGCAAAGAAGCGCAGACCTCATCAGTATTGGGCCAATGCTTCAAGGTATGCGTAAGCCAGTCAACGATTTAAGCCGTGGCGCATTAGTTGATGACATTGTGTACACAATCGCACTTACCGCTATTCAAGCAGCGCAAGTCGAAGCACTTAATTAAAGGCTTTAATTAACATGTGCTTTTTATAGCCTAGCTAATTTCTAATTATAAATTAGTTAGTTAGGCTATTTATACCTTTCAACTCCCATAGTTATCCACAGAAATTGTGGGTAAGTTTAAGTAGCTCATATTTTGCAGCTTAGTTACGGTGAGTTACCGCTTTAATTTATCTTTGATAATCTATACTATTAATAAATCGTCTTTGCTGTACCGCAGGTTTTTAATGTCAAAACAAACATTACAATTACACAGCACTATTTTGTCTATACATAGTTTAGATATTGATGCTGATATCCCTGCTGCTTTGTTAAAACTTCCGTTGTTTTTTATCTCAAAAACCCATGACGAACTATCAATTGTATGCCCCAGTAGTTTTGAATTACACAGCCTGGATACAGAATCTGATTGGCAAGCACTAGAAGTTATTGGTCCTTTAGGGTTTTCGTTAACAGGAATTATGGCTAATATCTCTGGCGTGTTAGCTAAAGCACAAATATCTATCTTCTCTATCTCAACTTACGATACTGATTACATACTTGTAAAAAAACAAACAGCAGCCCAGGCAATCAAAGCACTAAAAAAAGATGGCTATAATGTGGTGACAAACTAATTTATGAAAGCACAATCAATAGAGCTTATTGCACAAAATAAAATCCCCCGTGATGCTATTAATATCACCAGTCCTTTTACGGGAAAGGTAGTAGAATTAAGTAATCATCCAGAGCCTTTGTTCAGTTTTGGTACACTTGGCCCCGGTGTTATGGTGCAAGCAACCAGTCATAAAATTTTAGCCCCCTTTGATGGGGTTTTACTGCAGGTTAAAAACGCAGGAACTGAATTTATTTTGCAGGCTAAAAATGGTTTAAAAATACTCATTAATTTAACCTTACCTGCCTCTGCAGCAATTACGCATACCCATATAGCCCAGTTAAATGGCAGCCAAGTACTCAAAGGCCAACGACTTGCTTATTTTGACCTAAGAGAATTAGACTCCCCCATGCTAGGAAGTTTAATATTACTTAATGGTCACAACCTGGGCACATTTCATTATTCACACCTGCATGTAAAAGCAGCTGAAGACACCTTATTAACTATTATTAAAAAGAAGTAACTTATGATCACTCTTTACGGAATTAGTAACTGCGACACAATTAAAAAAGCTAAAAAATACCTTACAGATAATAATATTGAGTTTACCTTTCACGATTACCGCAAAGAGGGTGTTAATGAACAAATGGTCGCTGAATTTGCTGATAAATTAGATTGGGAACAATTAGTCAATAAACGTGGAACTACATACAGAGCTCTAAGTGACGAGCAAAAACAAAATTTGACTAAGCAAAATGCTATTCAATTATTAGTTCAGCAGCCCGCTATGATAAAGCGACCAGTATTAGTTAACGGTACTGACTTTTATTTAGGCTTTAAGGTCGCGCAATACGATGAGATTTTTAAATAATGAATGAAGTAATTGCACTTGCACAAGCCTTGATACAGCGTGAATCTGTCACCCCAGAAGATGCCGGCTGTCAACAAATGATGAACGAACGCCTCGAAGCGATCGGCTTTAATATAGAGTCACTATTTTTTACTGATACATTAAATACTTGGGCGCGTAAAGGCGACCAGTCGCCGCATTTTTGTTTCGCAGGACACACAGATGTAGTGCCTACGGGTCCGGCAAAAAACTGGCAGCACCCACCATTTTCAGGGCTGGTAGAAAATGGTTTATTGCATGGTCGAGGAGCTGCCGACATGAAAGGCTCGCTTGCTGCCATGATTGTAGCTACTGAGCGTTTTGTAACTAAATACCCGAACCATAAAGGATCAATTTCTTTTTTGATCACTTCTGATGAAGAAGGACCATTTATAAATGGAACCACCCGAGTTATTGATACACTAGAATCTCGCGGTGAAAAAATTGATATGTGTTTGGTTGGCGAACCTTCATCTCGGGATGTCTTAGGTGATGTAGTTAAGAATGGCCGACGCGGCTCGCTTACCGGATTCTTAAAAGTTAAAGGTATTCAAGGTCATGTTGCCTATCCTCACCTAGCTCAAAACCCTATTCATCTAGCCACTGAAGCATTAACAGAGCTTAGCCAAACCCAGTGGGATAAAGGAAATGATTTTTTTCCGGCAACCAGCTTTCAAATATCAAATATTAACGGCGGCACAGGTGCAGGTAATGTGATCCCAGGTGAGCTAGATGTGCAATTTAATTTTAGATTTAGCACCGAAGTCACACATCAACAATTACAACAGCGTGTAATCGACATTTTACAAAAACACAACTTAAACTACGAGTTAAACTGGATTGTAAATGGTCTCCCATTTATTACAGAACATGGTCCACTTGTTGACGCAACCGTTAATGCTATTGAGTCTGTGACAGGATTAGCAACCAATTTAGAAACCACGGGGGGAACCTCTGATGGTCGCTTCATTGCTCAAACCGGTGCTAAAGTCATTGAGCTTGGGCCTCGTAATGCCACCATTCACAAAGTAGATGAGTGCGTAAGTACAGATGACTTAATTAAACTCACCGACATTTACGAGCAAATACTTGAGCAATTGTTAACCTAATGACTGATTTACAAGTACCCACGATAGCGTGTGTCACAGGGCAAAGTGATACACATTTAACTAAAATACAAAGCCATCGTTTGCATAGCGCTATCACTGTTGATTTTATAGCGCTACAAAATGCAGCTAAACAAGCTGGGTTTGACTTAACTATTGCATCAAGCTTTAGGGATTTTGAACGTCAGGCGCTCATTTGGAATAACAAATTTTCAGGACAAAGGCCTGTTTATAATTCACAACAAAAGGTTGTTGATTTAACGAACTTAAATGACATTGATAAGTGTATTGCAATTATGCGTTATTCAGCTTTACCTGGGGCAAGTAGGCACCATTTTGGTACCGATTTGGATGTATATGACAAAGCCAGTGTTAGTGACGATTATCAACTGCAGTTATCTCCTCATGAATATGAGAAAAACGGTCCCTTTTCACCATTGAGTGAATGGCTCAGTATTCACCTTGAGAAATTTGGTTTTTATCGGCCTTATCGCGAAGATTTAAACGGGGTAGCTCCTGAACTTTGGCATATTAGTCACATTAAGCAATCACAATTGCTTAGTATTCAACTAACTGAAAGTGCTTTACGAAAATGCATTGAAAACAGTGAACTACTTGGTAAAAGTGCCGTATTGGCGCACTTACCTTCACTTTATAAGCGCTTTGTGACCAACGTTAGTCCACCGTAAAAGAAGGACTACTCCTTCTTTTTATTTAAAATAAATATGAGTACCGCTGTTAATATAACTAAGCTGGCGATAACAAATTCAACCGTTAATTGTTCTTGTAAAAAAATAACGCCTGCAAACGCTGCAACTACCGGCACACACAATTGCACAACCGCAGCCTGCGTGCTTTTAAGTAATGGCATTGCAACGTACCAAATACTATAGCCAATTCCAGAGGCTAAAGCGCCAGAAGCGCTCGCGAGTAAAATGCCTTCTATGGTAAGTGCGTTAAAGTTGCTCATACTAACAAGTAATAAGATGGGGAGCGCTACTAAACTTCTAATAAAATTAAACCCTGTCGTTCGTAAAGGCGATACACATACTTTGCCACGTATACTGTAAATACCCCAAGCAACACCGCTTATGGCCATCAATCCCGCTCCTATTAGCGAGGGCACCGCCGCTGAGGGAAGCATCAAATAAGCAAACCCCGTAACAGCAATCAAAAAAGCAGCCCACTGCACGGCGCTTAATTGTTCTTTTTTATATATACCCCAACCAATCATCGTAAGTTGCACGGCTGAAAATAAAATCAGAGCGCCTGTTCCGGTATCTAACTCAACGTAGGCCACCGAAAAACTAAGTGCATAAACAAGTAAACTAATGCTACTTCGCCAACTACCTGTATCACTTAAAATAGCATCATTAAATGACCCATTACGTTTTAGATTATAAGTATAAACGCTCATGATAATACCTAAACATGCAGCACCGCTTAATAAGCGAATGATGGTAAAGTTATAGGGATCTATATACCCCTCAGCTAATGCCATTCGGCAAAATAAAGAATTGGCGGCAAATGCTATTAAAGCAATAAATGTATATATAGCTGCTTTCAAAATAATCCTTTTTAACCTAAATCTGGTTATTAAATAATCTGTTTCTATGGGTGAGTAGTTAAATAACTTAAACTGCTATAAAAGTAAGCTATTTATACAGCATAAGGCAAAGTGTGCAAAAACTTTCAACTTAATAAGACCTTAACTTTTCGCTGTCTATTTCACACATTACTAAATTCACGCCTTATTCACATAGAACATGCATATTTACCTTAACAATGATATGGCTCTACGTTTTTTTACAATGTTTCACACTCTTGTTTAAAGTGAGTGTGTTAACCTGCTTAAGTAGATTAAAAGGAGTGCTGTGTGCGCAGAAGTATAATTTTAAGCGTTTGTTTTATTTTAAGTGGTTGTAGCTCTATAGGGTTTAACGACCTATTTAACGATTACGCCACACAAATGACGCCAGTGCGAAATGCTATTGAAAATAATAACCCACACCAAGCTAAATCGTTAATTGCTGACAATAGCACTATACACAGTAGTTACTTGCTTAACCAACTTGAGCAAGCGCGTATCAACGACCTTACTAATTCAGCTGATAACGCTCAAAGCAGATTCGAAAACGTATATGTTCAAATGCAAACTAAACGCCAAGCAGCAAAGATTCAACTAAGTGCCGGGCTTGAACAAAGTAATGCATTATTTACGAATGACTCGGCAATTACCTATGTACCGCCTGCTTACGAGATGAGCATGCTCCATAGTTATAAAGCACTTAACTATGTTTATAAAAATGATATTGAAGGCGCATTGGTCGAAATTCGCCGAGCTAATAAAGTACAAGCTGATGCGCTTAGCGAGAATGAAGCAGAAATAGATTCAGAAAATAATGAAGCGCAGCAGCATTATCCAAGTATGAATAATGTGACAAGAGATGTTAAAAACGGCTTTCAAAACGCATACACTTTTTACTTATCGGCTTTGCTTTACCAAAGTGCAAAACAGTTTGACGACGCCTACATAGACTACAAAAAAGCGTTAGCTATTCAACCAAATAATAAATATTTACAGCAAGATGTAATTCGCCTAGCTAAAAAACAAGGGTTTCATCAAGAATTTGACGAATACACACAACGTTTTGGCGAACTTAGCACTTTAAAGCCTAACCATGGTGAGGTAATCGTATTACTTGAGCAAGGTTTCGTGCCCAAACAAACTGAATTTAAATTAAGACTACCGATTGATACAAGTAGAGGTGATGTTCGTTTTTATAGCCTTGCTATGCCCGTATATAAAGACAGTGCTTACATTAGCCCTATACAAAATGTGAATATTGCTGGACAAAAAGTAGCATTAGCGCCATTAGTTTATTTAGAAGCCCTAGCCGCTAAAACTCTTGAACAAGAAATACCAGGCAAAATTACACGCCAAGTGTTACGGCTCATAACTAAAGAAAAAGTTCGCGCTGAGCTTGCGCGCAGCGCAGGAGATGTAGGCAACATTTTAGCCAATATATATAATTTAGCGTCAGAGCAAGCCGACACCCGAAGCTGGCTTACATTGCCAAATCAAATTGCTGTAGCGCGTCAAAGTCTGCCGGCAGGTGAACATATATTAAATATAGGCAATCAACCGCTTATTAGTTTTACCGTTAGTAAGCAAGAGTTAACTTTAATATACCTAACCTCTATTAATAACTATTTTAACTACCATGTAGTTCAACTCTAGGAGACACCATGAAATACATAGTGCCAATGTGTGCCGTTTTACTGCTAAGTGCTTGTGCAACACAGCCTGACACATCAGGTATAGCGGTTGAACAAAATAAAGGAAATTTTAATGATCAACTTAGAGTGGATAACCCTGATTTAGGTGAAAAACTCGCCATTACCGACGTTAAAACGCGTCAAACAAATCAGTTAACGGATGTGGTGGTTACCCTATCTAGCCAATATAAAAAGTCACAATATTTACAGTATCAATTTAAATGGTTTGATAAAGATGGATTTTTGATTAAAGGAAATCATTCACCGTGGCAGCCATTAACTTTATTTGGTTTTGCTAATACACAATTACCAGGTTTAGCGCCTAGCTCTGATGCTGTTACATTTTCACTAGCAGTTAGAAAAGTATCAACTGAATCTCAAGAATTTAAAGATTAAAGGAAACTATTATGAACACGACATTTAAAACAGCATCCACTTACGCATTGGTCGGGCTCAGTGCATTGATCTTAAGCGGCTGTGCTAACAAAGCCGTAGTTAGCTATGGTGACGCTCAAGCAGTTGAAACAACTGATATAAATTTTGGTTCTACCGATTTACAAAAAGTCGCGAGCCAAATGACCGACTCACTGCTAAGCTCGCCAGTGGTGGGAACCATGACTCAAAATAACCGTCCTGTTGTGTTTGTGGAACGTATTAAAAACAAAACCAGTGAGCATATTGATACAGAATCAATCACTGATTCTATCTCTACGCAAATGCTACGCAGCGGTAAGTTTCGCTTTGTAGACATGACACGTGTAGAAGCTGTTCGTGAACAGCTAACCTTTCAAAACGAAGATGCATTAGTGAACCCAGCAACAGCGGTTGCATTTGGACAACAAATTGGTGCGCAATACATGTTGTATGGCAACTTATCAAGCATTGTTAAAACAAATGCAGATAAATCAGACGTATATTATAAATTCACAATGCGTTTAATGGATATGAAAAGCGGACTTATTGAATGGGCGGACGAAACTGAAATTCGCAAAACCAAAGAAAAATCAACCTTTGGCTGGTAAGCCGATAGGAGTAAGTTATGAAAGCAATTGCTGTAATTATGTGCGCTTTACTTACATTAAGTGCACCCACTTTTGCTAAATACGAGCGCAATAAAGCCGTAGCAGTTCAAAAAGTGTTGTTTGGTGACATTAAATCAGTACGAAACATCACCGAGCAAGAACTAATACAAGACAAAAAGAACGGCTGGAAAACGTTTGGTGGCGCACTTGTTGGTGGTGTTATTGGTAATCAATTTGGTGGTGGCAGCGGTCGTGCTATAGCCACAATTTTAGGCTCAGTTATCGGTGGTAGTGTTGCTAACAATAGTCAGCAAGGTAGCTATTACAAACAAACTCAGTTAGTTGAATTACTAATTCAGGTAGAAAATGGCGACCAATTTATGGTAGTTCAAGACCTAGACCGAGGTATGCGATTTCACAAAGGCGATAATGTGAGGTTAGTTTATTTAGGCGATAACACCGTAAGAGTAGATAAAGCATATTAATAACACGCCTTTAAAAACAAAAACGAGCCAACAGGCTCGTTTTTTTTATATAGTTTTATAACTGGCGATAATCTTTAAAGAAACGCTGCATTTTTTGCATGGCATCAGTTAGGTCATCCTTATTAGGTAAAAACACTAACCTAAAGTGATCAGGCTCTGGCCAATTAAACGCACGCCCATGCACTAACAATATTTTTTCGGCCTTGAGCAAATCAAACATCATTTGCTCATCGTTTTTTACATTAAAGTGTGCAGTATCAACCTTAGCAAACGCATATAAAGCGCCTTTTGGCTTTTTACAGCTAATACCTTCAATCGCGTTTAAACCGCGCCATGCAATATCACGTTGCTCGTATAATCGCCCGCCCGGATTAATTAAGTTATCAATTGATTGCACACCACCTAATGCCTGCTGAATTGCATATTGGGCAGGTACATTAGCGCATAAACGCATTGACGAGAGTATATCTAACCCTTTACTTAAGTCGTCCATGGCTGATGTTTTACCACTTAAAACCATCCACCCCATTCTTAGCCCAGCAGCACGGTAAGTTTTAGCTAAACCATTAAAAGTAATCATTGGCACATCATCACACAATGAAGCAATTGAAGTGTGGCTAACTCCATCGTATAAAATCTTTTCGTAAATTTCGTCGCTTAACAACAGTAACTTGTGCTCTCGCGCAATATCTATTAATTGCTTAAGCAGGTCATCACTGTATACCGCACCAGTAGGGTTGTTCGGATTAATTAACACCAAGGCTTTGGTTTTAGAGGTGATTTTACTTTTTATGTCATCTATATCAGGAAACCAATCTTGCTCTTCATCACATAAATAATGAACGGGATTACCGCCCGCTAACTTAACTGACGCAGTCCACAACGGATAATCTGGCGCGGGGATAAGCACTTCATCGTCGTTGTTAAGCAAAGCTTGAGTGATCATTTGGATTAGTTCACTTACCCCGTTACCAATATAAATGTTATCAACGTCTAAGTTGTTTAACCCACGTTGTTGATAATGCTGGTAAACAGCTACTCTGGCTGAGTAAAGTCCTTTAGAGTCACAATAACCTTGGGCAGAATACAGGTTACGGATAATATCGCGATGCATATCTTCAGGCATATCAAAACCAAATGCAGCTGGATTACCGATGTTTAATTTTAAGACTTTTTGACCATCGTCTTCCATTTTTTTAGCTTGAGCTAAAACAGGTCCACGAATGTCATAACATACGCCTTCTAATTTATGACTCTTTTTTATATCTGACATTTTACCTCTACTAGCTGGCGCCTGATGACCTTTGTAATTTGAGTTTTATAATTAAGGTCTATTTTATCTCAACAATAAAAACCCGGTTGCCTACTAGACTAACCGAGTAAATATATAACACCAGTAAATTTAACAGCTTAAAACTGAAATTAATTCACGTTAACTATTGTGCATCTAACCATTGTTTAAATTTTGTTTGAGAGCCTTCTACCTGTGGCATTAAGTTGGCAGAAGCATCCATCGCTTTAGCTAAGTCATCATCAACTAAGCTTAACTCTATGGTGCGCGAAACATCAGCTAAACTAGACGCACCAAACTGCGCGGCATTTGATTTTAAACTATGAGAATGACGAATCGCTGCCTCTTTATCTTTACCAATGGATGCCATAACTTCAGAGCCCAGACGTTCAAACTCGGCACAACAAAAATCAAGCGTATCAGCAAACTGCTCGCCCAATAAAGATTTCATATTCTCTAACGCTGATGTATCTATGGTAATGTCTGTCATTATTTAATTCCTTCAACTATCCATGTTCATTGTATTTGATATAACTACTGTATATTGATAAATGAAAAAAAACCAACTTAATTGCTTTCATAAATGTATAATTTACAAGTTAATAATAGAGAGAAAGTTTTTAAAATGGCACGCATTCTTTGTACTCATTGTAATTTTGCACTTAATACCTGTGTATGCAGCGCTATTGAAACAATAACTAACAAAGTTAAAGTTATTATTCTACAACACCCCAGCGAAGAAAAAATAGCAAAAAACACAGCTAAATTACTCAACTTAAGTCTAACTGATTGCGAAATCATCAAAGGTGAAAACAGTGCTGACTTTAGTATGTTAAATAGTTTGCCAAAAGAATCAACAGTACTGCTTTACCCAAACGAAAATGCCACCTACCTAGATGAACCAAACTCTACAAACCATAAACACATCACTCATTTAATTGTGATCGATGGCACATGGAAAAAAGCCTATAAAATTTTACAACTCACCCCTGCACTCAATCAATTTAGAACAGTGAGTTTTAATAAACCACCTAAAAATCGTTATACAATTCGTAAAGCACCCCGTGCCGATAGCCTCTCTACACTTGAAGCCGTTGCTCATAGCTTAAGCTTAATAGAACATTTAAACCCAGAGCCTTTGTTTACTTTATTAGAAGAATTAATTAATAAACAAACCCAACATATGCCTGAGCACGTAAAAGCACGTTACTTAAATTAAATTTAGCTTTTGATAAACAGATGCGACATTACCTAAATAGATTAAAACGAGGATTTACTCGTCAAGGCCCCGACTATCGCTTTGATGACCAAGTTGATTTTAGCGATATAAGAACCACGTTTGGGTTCAGATCAATGGTCGTTGGTAAATGGGTAACCAAAGAAGAGCGCTATATTAGCGCTAATTTAATTTACGATGCGCTGGCCGACCTGGCGCAAATACTGCACCTACCACCTAAAGCAATTGGCCTGCGCGGAAAGTTAAATTTTGCATTTGGGCACGGTGGTCAAAAAGGTGTGCAAGCGCATTACAATGCAGGCAGTCAAACATTAGCACTTGCTAAAAATGCGGGCGGTGGTGCGCTCGCGCATGAGTGGTTTCATGCATTCGACCACCACATTAGTGAACATTTATTTAAAGTAAAACCACGCTATGGATTTGCTTCAAAACTTTGGCTTTCAAGTACACCAAATTTAATGCACCCACTCAATGACGCACTGAACAGCTTTTTTAAAGAAGTATTTTTAGATGCAAGTGGCGAAAATGCCAATGAATTTGTGCAAGCATGTATTAAACACGACCAAGCCCATAATATGAATTATATGAGTATGCCTGAAGAAATTGCAGCTCGCTGTTTTGAAGCCTGTATATATGCACACCCAAATATAAAAAACAGTTTTTTGGTGGACGGTTTGCAATCCAGTAATTTAATATACCCACCAGCACAACATACCACCAAGGCAAATAAAGCGCTTAACCACTATTTTCAACTATTGGGTTATGCGCTTCATAATTTACCCGATAAGGTTTAGCTGTTTTCATCACTTATGCGACTTGCAACTGCGCTACTCTGGTCTTTGTATTTAGCATCTTTACGAATGTTATACGGGTTTTCACAAGGCCCTGAAAGCATTTCGAAACTCATAGCGCCAATTTTCATCATTGGGCGCAGCGCTAAGGGTAATTTTCCTGAGTTGTAAAACTCTAATACAATATTACCGCTCCAGCCGGGATCAATTCGGTGTGCTGTTACATGCACCATCAAACCCAAACGCGCAAGCGATGAACGCCCATCCAACCACCCTACAATATCGGCAGGTAGCGTTACTTTTTCATAAGTGATTGCAAGCGCGAGTTCACCTGGGTGTAAAAAAAACGCTTCACCGTCTGCAAGCTCAATTTCCTCACTCATGATTGATTCCATGGCTTTATTGAGTTGATCCTTTGGACCACTTAAATCAACGTAGGCTGCATTATGAGCATTGAACGTTCTAAATTTATTACCAAGACGTAAATCTGCTGTCACACCCGATATCATCTCACTACTCGGAGCAGGCTCTATAACTATTCGGCCATCTTTTAGGTGTTCTTTAATATGTGTGTCTGAAAGTCTCATGCTTTTAATCTTCTGTAATCACAATTTCTATGCTGTTGTGATGCTGTTGATAATATAGCGTGCTGGCTATAAGCCTAGCTGCTGCGCTGTATGTTTTGCTTATTGCCGCATCGTTATCGCTAGCAATAAGTTTTCCTTGCTCAGAGTACTCTCTAATATCAATGGCAAGGGGAATATGGCTAAGTACCGGAACGCCATGCTTGTGGGCTAGTTTTTGTGCACCCTCTTTGCCAAATACATGGTTTGCCTCACCGCAGTGGCTGCAAACGTAATGGCTCATATTTTCTATCAAACCAAGTACTGGCACATTTACTTTATTAAACATTGCAATGCCTTTTTGGGCATCAGCAAGTGCTAAATCTTGAGGCGTAGTTACAATAACAGTCCCACTGGCAGGTACTTTTTGGCTCATAGTAAGTTGTATATCACCTGTACCTGGGGGCATATCTACAATTAAATAATCGAGTTCGCCCCAATCAGTCTCGTTCAGTAATTGGCTAAGTGCACCCGATGCCATTGGGCCTCGCCATACTGTTGCGTCATCACTGGGTACTAAAAAGCCAATAGATTGGGCTTTAATGCCATTGGCATCAAACGGTAGTAATTGTTTGTTATCTTTTGTTTTTGGCTCAGCACCAACAAGGCCCAACAACATAGGTATTGAAGGACCATAAATATCAGCGTCTAAAATACCAACTTTTGCTCCCTCAGCTTTTAATGCACCCGCTAAATTAACAGCTGTAGTCGATTTACCTACCCCACCTTTACCTGAAGCAATAAGTACAATGTGTTTAATTCCTTTAAACTTTGCAGGCTCTTGAATATCAACCTTAGCCTTTATTGAGATTTCAATATTTAAAACATCACGGACATGCTGCTCTACAAGGGGGATTTCTGATTGCGCAGCAAAAGGTAAAGTAAGACTAATTTGTAATGATTTATCGTCGTTTTCAGAAATTGACTCAATAAAGCTTTCGTCAATTCCTACGGCAAAGGCCGCACTACGATAAGCCGCTAAAGCAGCAATAATCGGTTGTTTTTGCACCGATTTAGAAGAGAAAAGTTTCGACAGTCCAAACATAGCAATTAAATAGCGTTTCTTTGATGAAAAGTGCCTCGGAATTATGTAACATTCAGGTCATTAACACCAGTCAATTAATAAAAATCCATAAGCAGTGTGAGCGCATAGCCACCTGTTTATAGATAAATTAATGATAACAGCCGTTTAAATAGTAAAAACGGTATTTTATCCTCAATTCGGAATGATTATGGCACAGCGAAAGATCCTGATTACCAGCGCATTACCTTATGCAAATGGCCCAACCCACTTAGGTCATTTATTGGAATATATTCAAACTGATATTTGGTCACGTTTTCAAAAACTTCAAGGCCATGAAACGTATTATGTTTGCGCAGACGATGCCCACGGCACACCAATCATGCTTAATGCACAGAAGCAAGGGATCACACCTGAAGAAATGGTAAAAAATGTGAGCATTGAACGCCAACGCGACTTTGCTGATTTCAACATTAAGTTTGATAATTACCACAGCACGCATAGCCAAGAAAACAAAGAATTTAGTGAATTAATATACAACCGTTTAAACGATGCGGGCCATATAAAAAAGCACACTATTTCGCAATTGTTTGATCCAGAAAAAGGCATATTTTTACCTGATCGCTTTGTAACCGGTACTTGCCCAACGTGTAAGTCTGAAGATCAAAATGGCGATAGCTGTGATTCGTGTGGTGCAACTTACAGCCCAACCGAATTAATAAACCCGCGCTCTGTTATGTCAGGTGCCGAGCCTATTCTAAAAGATTCTGAGCATTACTTTTTTGACCTACCAGCATTTGAAGGCATGCTTAAAGAATGGCTACACTCAGGTACTATTCAACAAGAAATGGCTAACAAGCTAGACGAATGGTTTACTGACGGTTTACAACAGTGGGATATCAGCCGTGATGCGCCTTACTTTGGTTTCGAAATTCCAAATGCCCCAGGTAAATACTTTTATGTATGGCTAGATGCACCAATAGGTTACATGGCTAGCTTTAAAAACCTGTGTGATAAAAAAGGGATTGATTTTGACGCATTTTGGGCTGAAGGCTCAGAAGCAGAACTTTACCACTTTATTGGTAAAGACATTATTTACTTCCACAGCTTATTTTGGCCAGCCATGCTAGAAGGCGCTAAATTTAGAAAACCAACTAACGTATTTGCACACGGGTTCGTTACTGTAAATGGCGAAAAAATGTCTAAGTCAAAGGGCACGTTTATTAAAGCGCGTACCTACCTTGACAACCTAAATCCAGAATACTTACGTTACTATTACGCAGCAAAATTAAACAGCGGTATTATCGATCTTGATTTAAACCTAGAAGACTTTGCACAACGTGTTAATTCAGATCTGGTTGGTAAAGTCGTTAATATAGCGAGCCGTTGCGCAGGCTTTATTACCAAAAAGTTTGATGGCAAATTAAGCCCAACTATTATGCAACCAGAGCTCCTAGAAGAGTTCCAAGCTGCCGCGCCAAGTATTACCACCCATTTTGAGAACCGTGAATACAGTCGCGCAATTCGTGAAATTATGGCCCTTGCCGACAAAGCAAACCAATTTATTGATGGCGCAGCACCATGGGTATTAATTAAAGACGAAACTAAGCAACAAGAAGCTCACGATGTGTGTTCGCTTGGCCTTAACTTGTTCCGTGTTTTAATTACCTATTTAAAACCAGTACTACCTGCTATGGCCCAAAACGTAGAAGCGTTTTTAAACGATGATCTTGCTTGGGATGCAGTACAGACGCCACTAGTAAGCCACTCAATCAATAAATTTAAACCGTTAATGCAACGCGTAGAAATGGACAAAGTAAACAAAATGGTTGAAGAATCTAAAGAAAGCCTAGAGCCGAAAGTAACAATTGACCCAAATAGCCCTCTTGCAAAAGAACCTATTAGCGAAGAAATTGAGTTTGACGATTTTGCAAAGGTAGACCTTCGTGTTGCTAAAATTGCAAAAGCAGAGCATGTAAAAGGCGCCGACAAACTACTGAAGCTAACCCTTGATTTAGGCGGCGAAACGCGTCAAGTATTCGCAGGCATTAAATCAGCTTACGCTCCTGAAGATATTGAAGGTAAGCTAACAGTAATGGTTGCAAACCTTAAACCGCGTAAAATGCGTTTTGGTATGTCTGAGGGTATGGTGCTTGCAGCAGGCCCTGGCGGAAAAGAAATTTATATTCTTAATCCAGACGACGGATCAGAACCTGGAATGCGTGTAATGTAAATTTACACATATGAATAAAATAACCGCTGACTCTCAGCGGTTTTTTTATATGTTATTTTATCCTATTTGCGACTTTTATCGATTTTTTGTACCATCGACCAATAAATAATAAAAAAGTAATACAATGCCTAGCACGGTTTCTCAAGAAAAGACTGTAACTCGCAACAAAATTTTAAAGCACAAAATAGTCGCTATTATCCGCTTAAAAAAGCAATCAGATGTTGCACCACTTGTCGATTGCTTAGTTGAGGCTGGTATAAAAGTGCTTGAAATCACCTCTAATACACCAGGATTTGAGCAAGAAATTAAAAATGCACGTATTCGTCATCAACATATTTTGGTGGGTGCAGGCACCATCACAAATACTAAACTAGCTCAACGAGCCATTAATGCGGGTGCACAGTTTATAGTAACCCCTAATACTGATAAGCGTATTGTGTCAGTTGCCCATCAGTATAATTTACCTGTTTTAATGGGGGCTTTAACGCCAACAGATATCGCTAACGCGATTGAGTATAATGCGGATATTATTAAGGTATTTCCAGCAGGTAGCATGGGAATTGACTATTTTAAGGCATTAAAAGGCCCATTTGATAGCGCCAATTTAATGCCCGTTGGCGGGATAAATTTAAATAACATTACTCAGTGGTTTGACGCAGGGGCTTGCGGCGTAGCCATTAGTAGTGATTTTTCAAAAGTGATTACTAGCCACGCTGACAAGCAAGCTCTTACCCAGTTAGTTCATGACTATTTAACTGACATACCCACTGATTAAAGGTCTTTAATTTGCTGTAATCACTAGGTATTGTTCAAACTTAAATTACATCAAATACTTAATACTCTGTTCAAACAAATCTAAATGCACTTAGTTTAAAGAGAGCAGTACACGCTCTTTCCTTGGTATGTAGTAATTATCGTAATCAAGCGAAACAATGACCTTATTTGCTTTTCCGAGTAGTTCACCACGAGGGATTAAACCAATTACGCGAGAGTCTGCGCTATTGTCACGGTTATCCCCCATTGCTAAATAGTAATCATCTGGAATGGTGATCGTTTCAAAGCCAGCTAATTGGGATGGTACATTTGCTATCCTAATGGTGTGCTTCTTACCGTTTAATATCTCTACTTTATCAACCGAGTCGATATTATTTTGCACATGTTCGTAGTTAAGCTTTTTGCCATTAATAATTAATTCGTTATTTACTAAAGAAACGGTATCACCAGGCACACCAATAACACGTTTAATTAATCGGTTATCTGCCGCTTGTGAGTCGAATACAATAATGTCCCCTGTCTGTGGCTCGTTAATTTTAAGCAAAGAAATATGCGTAAAAGGCACTCGTAAGTCGTACGCCATTTTGTCTGTTAAAATTCTATCTCCTTGCTCAATTGTAGGTTTCATTGAGCTCGTAGGCACTTCATACCAGTCAGCTACTGCACTTCTAAACACACTCATTAAGGCAATAAATACAATGAGTGAACGATTATTTTTCCAAAATTTATAAAGCACTTTCATAACTGCTCCCTTTAATTGATCAAGTAATGGTATGACCTAACAGCGCTTTAGCAGTTCAAAAAAGGATGTAACAAAAGATGTTTGACCAAAAAACGTTTTTGATCGATTAAATTTTCAGCAGCGTAGCATCTTAGGAATTTAGCAAATATTACTTAAAGGAAACTAACATGTTTAAGAAGATAACCACCGCAATTTTAATTACCGCCGCAAGCATAGGGTTTTCATTTTCTGCGCAAGCCAACCATCATGGCATGAAGAAAGATGTGGTTGATGTTGCGGTTGAAAATGGCTCGTTCACAACACTTGTTGCAGCCGTAAAAGCAGCCGGTTTAGTTGATACTCTAAAAGGCAAAGGGCCATTCACTATTTTTGCACCAACTGATGCCGCTTTCTCAAAGTTACCTGACGGTACCGTTGAGATGCTGTTAAAGCCAGAAAACAAAGAGAAGTTAACGGCAGTGCTAACCTACCATGTTGTCGCTGGAAAAATAATGGCAAAAGAGGTGGCTAAGTTAGATAGTGCCAAAACACTCCAGGGGCAGTCGGTAATGATTAAAACAAACATGGGTGTGATGGTAAACGACGCTAACGTGATGATGCCAGATGTTAAAGCAAGTAATGGCGTAATCCATGTAATTGACACTGTTCTTCTTCCAAAAGAATAAGCAGCAAAATTTATGTACAAAAAAAGAAGCATAAACGTAAGCTTATGCTTCTTTTTAACGAATACTTAGACCTTATTACTGATTAAGCTTTTCTTTCGCTTCTTTTACTTTTTCAAAGTCTAAACCTAACTCATCGGTGGCTTCTTTGATTAAGTGAGGTTGTGTCATAACAACAGCCATTAATTGCTGAAGCTTTTCAGGCGGTATGCCAAGCTCCTGTACAAGCGCCATAGCCATCATTGGGTTTTGTGTAAACGCCTCGAATAACGCTTTTACTTTTTCATCACTTACATTATGTTCTTTTAAAATTGCAATTATTGGATTCATTTTTAACCTTGGTTTTATAATAACGTGTGTATGACTGAATTATATGGGCATAACGTGTAAAATAAAGCGTTATTCTACAAGCAATACGACTTTACCCGCATTTTCGTTGCGCTCTAATATTGCATGTGCCTCTTGAGCCTGTGTCCATGGCAACGTTTTGTACACATTAAAGTCATAGTTTTTAGATGCTATGTCGTTGTAAAAGCGTTCTACTAAGTCATCTCTTAGTTGGCGTTTAAAATCAATACTGCGGTTACGAAGGGTTGACGCATGAAACGAAATCCTTTTACGTAAAAGGGCTGCAAAATCAACCTCAGCAAAACGCCCATCTAAAAAGGCAAGCATAATTATTTGGCAATCCATGGCAGCAACTTGTGCATTTTTGTTTAAATAACTGCCTGCAACGGGATCAACAATTACATTAGCGGTTAAATTACGGCTTTGCATGTAATCTACAAAGTCTGTGTTTTTGTAGTTAATTGTATGATCTGCTCCCAGCGACTTTGCGTGCTGGCATTTTTCATCAGAACCTGCGGTTATAACAACAGTTGCCCCTGCACTTTTTGCCATTTGAATAGCGGCACCACCTACGCCACTGGCCCCTGCATGTATCAATGCCGTTTGCCCATGTTGTAGTTTGCCAAGCTCAAATAATGCACCAAAAGCAGTTAAATACACCTCGCTGATGGCTGCACCTTCAACCATAGTTACATCATCGGGTAGTTCCATTAATTGTTTAGCATCTACGGCAACATATTCGCTATAAGCGCCACCTGCACACAGTGTAAAAATGCGTTTATCGAGCCAGCTTTTATCAACTTCGTTACCTAGCTCTACCACGGTGCCTGCACACTCTAAACCTAAAATTGGGCTGTCACCTTTTGGGGCTGGGTACTTACCTTGGCGTTGCATACAATCAGCCCGATTCACCCCAATTGCAGCCACTTTAACAAGCACTTCATGATTTTTTAGCTGCGGTTTACGGGTATCACTCAGTGCAAGGTTTCCGCTTTCATGGGAAATATATTTCATTACCACTCCTTTGCTTTAACTACAGTTGTACTTTAAACATGGGGGTAATTATTTCTATTTAAACCGCCAGCTTTGCTTGTAAGGGTAAACATCAGGTAAAAAACCATTTTGTATTTGCTGCTGGCACTGTTGCCAATAGGTTGTTGTAAATAAGTCACTGTGGTGGGTGTTAAAACACTCAAATGCATGAGCATTTGCGCTAAAAAAAACCTTAAATTGGCTGGGAAATATATCGTTTTCATCAATATCAAAATAAGAATGACTACTTAACTCCTCTAATGCATTTTGTGTTTGAGGTACATCTCTAAAATTACACTGAGTTAGTGGGCAAATCTCATCAAAGTCGTAAAACACAACACGCCCCCAGCGAGTAACGCCAAAGTTTTTCATTAGCATGTCACCTGGAAATATATTCGCCCCAGCTAAATCTTTAATTGCTTTTCCATAATCAAGCATTACATGGTCCAATGCGTGTTTATCGCAGTGGTTAATATATAAATTAAGAGGTGTCATTTTTCGTTCAACATACACATGTTTTAAAATAAGTGCCTTGCCCGATATAACTAAACTGCTGCCAATATGTGTTTTCATCTGCGTTAATAGTTCTTCACTAAAGCGGCTTAAATCAAACGCTAAATACCTAAATTCGTGGGTATCTACCAATCGCCCTACTCGGTCGGCTTGCTTTACAAAGTTATATTTTTCTTTTACTTGTGCTTTAGTTGCGGTTTTTGGTGCACTAAATTTATCTTTTATTACTTTATATACGTAATCTGAGCCTTCAATAGTAAATACCAGCATAACCATGCCAGGTGTACCAGGTGCGTTTATATATTTAAAACTTGCGGGGCTATTTTTAGTGGTGTCGACCTTGTAGCGGTAAAACTCGGTTTTAGCGTGTTTAATAAAGCCAATAGCGTTAAATAATTCAAAACGCTTTTTATGCGGCATAAGTACACTGAGGTAATCAACATAACGCGCGGGTTGGTCTGTATCTACCATAAAATAAGTACGAGCAAAGCCAAATAATAAACTTAATTGATCGGCGCCCATCATAATCGCATCTATTTTTAAGCCTTTTTCGGTGTTTAAAATGGCAATAGCAAACGGCATATTATCGCCATTTTTAGCGATACAACGGCCAATCAAATAACAGGCTTTATTTCTAAAAAATAACGAGTTTGCGTATTCAATAAACCCGTCGTTTAAATTTATCAGTTCATAGACCTGCTTACATTGATGCTTAGCACCTTGCATTAGGGTTTGCTTTAAACGCTTTAAATCGGCATTTAATTGGCAAAATGGAACTCTAAACATTTGCGTAGTAATAAGCTGTGAAATTGCGGTTTCAAACCCATTTTGAAGAGATATTCTACTTACTAAACTTTCAAATGAGCGTGGTTCACTTCGGTATTTGGCTTTTAATACGAATAAATGCACTGTACGAATTTTTTTATCGTCCCAAATAGCACCAAATGTTGAATTAAAGAATGTATGCGCAATGGGTTTATTCTCATGGTGCTCAACCATATCCCCATAAATGTTTTTAGCTAGTTGCCATGTGTGTGGGCAGTCTAGTTCTTGATAAGCAATTATTTTAACCGCTTCACTCACATTTTTTACTTGGCGCTCATAAACTTGTAACCGATCGCGCATTGCACGTTGTACATCATGATATTGGCGCTGCTCAAACCGACTTTGTGCACCAAGTGTTATATTTAAAAACTCAGCAAACATCGCATCAAACCCTGCAAATACAGCACGTGCAAGCTTAGTTGCAATCACCTTTTGAAGAGCATTATTTGAATCATCGATTAACGTATTTGGCATGTTAACAACACTTATATTTTTACCCGTTATGGCGGTTATTTTTTATTAATTGTTTACACCTTAGCAAGCAGGCTTTAATTTAGATAATTAATACAGCAAATAAATAAGATTGATCTAATGAATATACGTAA
Source organism: Pseudoalteromonas sp. 4NS20-0020 (assembly GCF_057554385.1). NCBI lineage: Bacteria > Pseudomonadati > Pseudomonadota > Gammaproteobacteria > Alteromonadales > Pseudoalteromonadaceae > Pseudoalteromonas > Pseudoalteromonas sp. 4NS20-0020. The sequence goes on from NZ_BAAJMI010000003.1 coordinate 702,723, forward strand.
CGTCGATCTCAACCTTCTCGTCTATTTAAACGTGCTTATAGACGAAAAAAGTGTGTCTAAAGCCGCCAATAAATTAGCGCTAACACAACCGGCAATGAGTAATGCATTAAAGCGATTACGCGATTTATTTGAAGATCCGCTTCTTGTTCGCGCTGCAGGGTCAATGACCCCAACAGCTAAAGCACTCCTGCTTAAACCCGAAATAGAATCATTATTAAAAATGGCTGAAGCAATTACTCAGCCCAGTGAGCAATTCAACCCCGCTACGGCTGAAATAACCTTTAGAATAATGGCAAACGACTACTTAGAGTCAACGTTAATTGCGCCATTTATAACAGCGCAATTAAATAAAAATCCGAGTATTAATTTTGACGTTTTAAGCCCAAGCGATGTTAACCTACAAGACATGGAAAAAGGCACCATAGACCTTGCTATTAATCGTTTTAACGGATTACCGCGATCGTTTCACCAAGCCACTGTATGGCGTGATAACTACTGCTGTTTAACACACCCCAAGAATACTTTTTTACAAAACGCCACGCTCGATGATTACCTCAAAAAAGAACATATTTGGGTAAACCGGGCTGGTTGGGGCCCTGAAGCTGCAGTAACTAATAAGTCAGGTAAACAAAAATTAGGCTGGGTAGATGAAGCACTCTGGCAGTTAGAGCAAGCACGTAAAATTAGGGTATTTACCCGCCACTACATGATTGCCAGTTTACTTTGTCAATCAGAGCAACTGGTGGCGACATTACCACGCAGGCAAGCTAAGCTATTAACAACACATACTAACTTAGTAATAAGTCCACCCCCGTTTCAAATAGTGCCTATTGAGGTAAAAATGATATGGAGCCCACTGCTTCACCATGCGCCAGCGCATCAATGGTTACGCCGCGAAATGCTTGAGTTCGCTAAAACAGTAGCAGATAGGTAAATTTTAAAATATCTGTAACGTGTTTCGGATAATACTGAAAAAATCTAAAAGCACACATTCAATTTGCTAGTAAATACATACTAAAAATAACGGGCTCGGTGAGAGGTAAGAAAAACACAACGTTTAAAAACTAATTTTTCAATAAATAAAACATCGAGACACTCACTTTAATAAAGTGAGTGCCTCGATGTTTTGCTTTGGAGTCGTATAAGTCTTAGCAAGGGGAGTAACCTTACTCATTAATAATTTGCAAAGCCGATACCATGTTTTTTATTTTAAATTAATTCAATAACTTAACAAACAACCCTATACTCCTTCTTCTGAAATTTGTACCACTTTTGTGCATTTATTTATTTTTTGCACCAAATTAAATAAAAAAAGAAGCCGATAAATTTAGCGTAAATTAAATGAATAAAACTTAATATTGATCTAATCAATATCAGTTATTGAAAACAACAATTTCATTAATAATACAGTTAGCGCTAGAGTGAAGTTAAGCCAACAAACTAAGAGTAATTATTATGACAACAGCTTCTTTCACACGCCAAGACGGGTTATTCATCGACGCTAACTTACATCAATTCATTGAAGAGCAGTTATGTTCTAAAGCAACATTACAAACAACTGATGTTTATCAAACACTGGCAACATTAGTTGATGAGTTTGGGTGTACTTGTCGTAAAACTAAACATCAACCAAACGATGTACTTGAAGTACAAACACTATTAAACGCTTACCAACTGCAAAACCATCCGCACTGTCATGTGGATGCGCAAACAACTGAAGCGGTACTTGATGAATATTGCTGCCAGGTTCCTGCAATCATTGTTGTTGCTTTAATGGATACGCTTAGTGGTACACAATGCGATGAACCAAATGCACACGACATCTACCATCGTGCCGCACAGTTAACTAATCGCCCATGCGTGCACACAGTTAAAACTGCCTCAGCAGCTTAATAATGAATGTGTTTAAAAGTGCTCGATAACTTTATCTGCAAAGTCTGTGCAGCTTAAGGTTGTCGAGTTATGAGTTTTTGAAGTATCAATGCCTTGCTGGGTTAAATCAAAAGTAACATACCCACTTGCTAATGTATTTTCTAGAGCATTTTCAATAGTTAATGCAGCCTCATCCCATTTCATAAATTTAAGCATGAGTACTGCGCTCAAAATACTACTGCTTGGATTCGCTTTGTTTTGCCCTGCAATTCGCTCAAATGTACCATGAGTAGGTTCAAAAAAAGCCACATCATTATTCAAGTTTGCCGCAGGCATAATACCTACACCGCCCACTTGAGCGCTGAGCATATCGGCTAAAAAGTCCCCATTTTGATTCGTAGTTGCCACTACATCAAAATGCTCAGGGTTCATTAAACATTGTTGCAGCATGTTATCGGCAATGACTTCTTTAATTATTAGAGGCGCCTGCCCTGCACGCTCAATTTTCAGCCAGCGGCCATTTTCGTGCTCAATTGCATTAAATTCCTTTTTGGCGAGTGCAAAGCCCCATCGTTTAAATGCCCCATCTGTAAACTTAAGCACATTGCCTTTATGAACAAAAGTGACAGAATCTCGATTATTATTAAGGGCAAAATTAAGAGCAAAACGTGTTAATCGTTCAGAGCCTTCTTTGGATATATTTTTTATACCTATGCCGCAATCTTGTGAAAACCTAAGGCGCGTTACCCCCATTTCTTCACATAAAAAGTCGAGCATTTTTTCACTTTCAATGCTGCCTGCTTGCCACTCAATGCCCGAATATACATCTTCGCTACTATCACGAAGAACCGTAATGTTGGTTAAAAAAGGATTTTTTAAAGGAGAAGGCAAAGCACTAAACCCTTTGATAGTGCGCATATTTACAAATAAATCCATTTCTTGACGTAAAGCAACATTTAAAGAGCGGAACCCTCCGCCCAAAGGCGTAGTTAATGGCCCTTTTATTGCTATTTTACAGGCTCTTACTGCTTGTATTGTTTCTTGTGGAAACCAATCACCATCGTAAAGCTTGGCTGCTTGCTCACCATTAAACACTTGCATCCAATGTATTTTTCGCTTGTTTTCGTAACAGTGTTTGATAGCGCAATCTACAATATTTCGCATAACGGGCATAACATCTTGCCCAACACCATCTCCATTAATATAGGCAATAACAGGCTCTGAAGGAATAACCCACTGCCCTTGCTCATCTACCGTTATATGTTGCCCTTGCTCTGGCATTTTTATATGTTGGTATTGCATCATTAAAGCCTATAAATCAATGTATATGGTCGATTAAAGCATGTTAATTAGGGCGTGTCTTTAATTGCCTTTTTATAGTTGGTATCAGTTTAAAAAATAACAAATACGATGTGCTTATGTAGTTAAAAGGATGGTCTTATAGCGTGTACGGTTCGTATTAGTTTTTAAATATAGAGGGGTTTTAATGAAATTATTGTGGACGTTGCTATTTTTATACTCTTTAAACATCTACGCTCTTGAGGTTGACATACACGAGCTAGACTCGCTGTCTAAAAGTGGCCAGCAAGTTGTCTCTACCTGGATTGATCAGAGTGTAAAAAAAACTGAAAATACGCTTGGACCTTTAAAGCAAACTACCTTGCCTATTTATTTAAAGCCGCAATATTTTGCATTTGAGCCTGTACCATGGGCAACGGTAAAGCGGAGCAATCCCGATGGGGTTGAACTTCATATTGATAGATACGCTAGTTTAAATGCATTTACTAAAGACTGGACCCTATATCACGAGCTATCGCATTTATATTTACCGCTTTTCCCCTACTCTGCTTTTTGGTTAAGTGAAGGGTTTGCCAGTTATATGCAAAACGTAATTATGCGAGACAGCGGTGTAATAACCCAAGCGCAATTTGTTCAACGATTAGATGCTGGGTTTAATAGAGGTAGACTACAAAACAAAACCAAGTCGCAGCCCTTAAGTGAGCTTTCTGCTGATATGTGGAATCAAGGTGCACAGCAACGAGTATATTGGACAGGCGCTGCATTTTTTGTTGAAGCCGATTTAGCACTCCACCAGCAAGGTCAAACCCTTGCTGAGATAATAAAAGCCTATCAGCTATGCTGTAGAACAGCGCGTTCAAGTGCTAAAACGTTTATCAAAGACCTAGATAAACTCTCACGTAGTAGTATTTTTACTTCTTTATATGCAGAATATAAAAACCGCTCTGACTTTCCAAACATAACTAAAAAATTAATAAACACACTTTGAGCTATATTGATTTTAAAGTTAGGCGTCTATCACCAAGATGCTAAAAATCATTTGAAGTTAAATAGTTACAAAAGTATTGATAAGCCTGTTCATTATAATTTAAAGAACGCTTATTCATAAATCCATGACAATAATCTGTTGGTTTGCAAATTACGTTTTGTTTTTTATTAAGCTCATTAATAACAGCAGTAACATCAAAGTGCACCTCATCGTAAGGAAAAATAAACTCACAGGGTACACTTGCGTCTAAATCTAAGTAGTTTCGTATTTGTGATGGATAAAAACCAACCACTTTTTTAAGATGTGGATTGCTTGTTAATAACTGGGCTCGCCATGCGGCACTAGCCCCTGCACTAAAGGCAATGCAAATTGTTGGCTCTGTAAGTCTATCAAATTGTTTATGCAGCATTGCCGTATACACGTTGTGGCCACATGCTTTTATAAAATTTTCATAGTTAAGTTCTTCATTTTCAATAGCTTGCTCTTGCCCACTGTAAGGTTCAACAAGGGTGTACTGAGTGTTTAATGTTTTACAAAAGTCATGTAAAGCCGGTGTTTTTCCGTAAATATCACTCACTATTATGTAATGCATACGATTCCCTTTTGGTGTAATTCAAAGTATTTAACCCAGTTGATAAAGTCTACACTACAAAAACTATACAAATAACTTGCGAGCATAATTTATTTAGGTTACATTCCCTCTCTGGTTTTAAGAAACCACTGCGGTTAACCTATTTACCCTGATCCAGTAAGCCCCGCACAACGTATATTTGAAAGCTAAGTTATTGTACGGCGAGTACCCCTTAAATAATACCGAGATGAATTTTACAATCATCGTAAAAGTGTCATAAAGATCGTCAACACTGTAATGAAGCTAAACACAACATCGTTAATTTATTGACTGCAATCTGCTATAAAAAATAGCGCAGAATAAATTACAAGAATAAAGTGAGTTTTATTATGTCTTATAAATATAACGGATCTATGATCCAAATAGCACATCCTGTGCAATCAATTTCAGTTAATAAACATCGTGTTATCTTTAGTGATACACAAGGGTTAAAAAACGCATTGTTTCAAAAAGCTAGCGATGCGCGTCAATTTGTTAAGTGGCTAAAAGTTAGCTAAGCAAAGCTATATCGCAATCCCATGCGCGATAACACGTAATATTATGCCAGCCTTGTTGCTGGCATTTTACTTTTTAATACTTAAGTGTTAAAACAATAATCCAATTACATTCGTTGGTTACTGCAATGTTACGTGTACTTTTCACTCTTTTATTTTGTTGCTCTCTAACTTCAGTTTGTCATGCTCAAACAATTAACTGGTTAACCAACGACTTTGCACCTTACTATATATTAAATGGTAAGTATCAGGGCCAAGGCCGCGACGAAACAATCATAAAATTACTCGAAGACCAACTACCTCATATCAAATTCAATCGTGTTGTGGTGCCTGCAAGTAAGCTAATTCAAACCCTTTCTGATAAAACGAATGACGCGTGCGTACTTTCTCTTTATAAAAACGAAAACAGAAAGCAACAAATGGTATTTACACAAGAAAGCTCTACTGTTGGTTTATCTCCCTCTGTTGCACTACATAAAAAGCTAGCAAATGCGCTATCGCTTAAAAACGACGCTGAGGTGTCTTTGTATGATTTACTACAAGAGAAAAAGCTAACATTAGGCGTGTCTTTGAGTCGCTCTTATGGGGAGGCTATCGATAGTATAATTAACTCAACGCCCGATGTTGACATTGTTATTCGCCCTACCCGAGATAGCTTAGCTAGTCTTACCTATATGCTTAACTTAAAACGCATTGATATTTTACTTGGCTACCCAAGTGAACATTTTTATTTAGCTAAATCTATGAACTTTCAAGATAACTTAACCCAAAGACCATTAACTGAAGCACCTGCGTTAAGCTATGGTTTTATAGGTTGCACTAAAACCGAGCAAGGGATTAAAAATATTGCTTTGCTAAACAAACACCTTAAAGTAATCAAACAAACTGATGCATACATAAATGCCTTATCAAAGTGGTTGCCCGAGCATTTAAAGCCATTGCTAAAAACAAGAATGAACTAAGCAAAAAAAACGCCACGTAATGTGGCGCTTTCAAAGTTAGTTGTATAATTACAACCCTGCTTATTTACGAATACCTTCAATAAATAACCCAATATCAACATGAGTCGATGCAGGTCCTAAATTATAGTTAATGCCATAGTCACTTAATTTAAGGCTTGTTTCGCCTTCAAATCCAACACGGTAACCACCCCATGGGTCTTGACCTTCACCTATTTTATCTATTTCAAAGGTAATACTTTTTGTCACACCATGTAATGTAAAGTCACCAGTTACTTTGCCTGAATCATCGTTGTTAAATGTAATGTTAGTACTTTTAAATGTAGCCGTTGGGTATTTATCAACATTTAAAAAATCTTTACCACGTAAGTGCTTATCTCGCTCTGCATGGTTAGAGTCAAGACTGGTTGTATCTATATTTACCATTATTTGTGAAGCATTAGGTTTTCCTGCATCATAATTGAATTCACCGTCAAACGTATTAAAACGTCCATGTAGCCAGCTGTAACCCAAATGTTTTATTTTAAAGTTCACAAAAGCATGCGCCCCTTTTGTATCAATAACATATTCAGCAGCATTTACAGCCGATGCTGATAAAACGAGAGCCGCCGATACAGCCGTATTTAGTAATAGTTTGTTCATTTTAATCTTCCTTCAATGGGGTAATCATTCTTGTTAAAGTTTTATCTTTATCTATAAAATGGTGCTTTAGTGCACCCAATGCATGTAAAACAACAAAACCAATTAATATACATGCACCGTAGTAATGAACTTTTCCTGCTATATCAGCTTGATCATCAAAAACAAAGTCGAGAGCAGACACATTAAACAGGGTAAAAACTTCAATGGGCCTTCCGTCTGCAGTTGAGATCAAATAACCAGCTACCACAATCACAGCTAATAAAATGTACATAGCTATGTGGGCAGTATGTGCTAGTTGATTGACTTTAGTATTTGTACCTAGCGGTTTTGGCTGTTTAGAAAAAACACGCCATAAAATTCTAAAAATCAAAATAGCTGCAAGCGTAATTCCAATGCTTTTATGTAAATCAAGAGAACCTTTGTACCAACTGTCATAGTAGGTAAGTTCAACCATGTATAAACCCAAACCAAATAAGCCAATAACGGTAAACGCCATCAACCAATGCAATATAATGGCAACTAACCCATATGAGAGTGGGGTGTTTTTAAACATAATTAATATCCTGTGTTTTGATAACGACAAGATATAGAAAAGAAGTGCGCAGTAAAATAGCATGTGCAAACAGCTTGTGTGCGTATATGCACATAAATGGTTTACATAGGGGAATTTAGTGGTTAAAGAGAGTGTTTCAGTTTTACTCGAAGCGGCTATTCAGTGAGGCTTACGTATATTAAGCTCTCTTCATTAACTTGCAGGCAAGTAATAAGCCCTTCCTTGATAAGCTCAAGTATAGCTATAAAGCTTACGACAACCCCGCTGCGACCTTCTGATGCTTTAAAAAGTTCGTTAAACACAATTGCACTCTTTGATTTGGAAAGCTGGTGTAATATTTGGCTCATGCGCTCGCGGGTTGATAACACTTCTGCTGTTATTTGATGATGCTCAAAGGTTTTAGCTCTCGCCATAACGTCACTTAAGGCAAGCATTAAATCTTTGAGTTCTAATTCGGGTAGGTTTTTGCTTGTATCGTCGTTAATGGGCATTACCGCATGAGCAACGAAAATATCACGGCCAACACGAGGTATATCATCCAAATTTTCAGCTGCTTTTTTAAACTGCTCGTATTCTTGTAGGCGTTTAATTAGTTCAGCACGAGGGTCTTCCTCTTCTTCGAGCTCTTCGTGAACAGGAAGAAGCAGCCGTGATTTTATTTGCGCTAACAATGCCGCCATGACTAAATACTCACCAGCTAGCTCTAATTGAAATTCGCTCATCATTTCAACATAGCTAACATATTGTTCTGTAATACTAAATATTGAAAGCTCAAGTACGTCAAGCTTATGTTTTTTTATTAAATAAAGAAGTAAATCAAGCGGCCCTTCAAAGGTTTCTAAAATAACTTCAAGTGCGTCGGGTGGAATATATAAGTCTTCAGGTTTATCAACAACGGCCTTTCCATGCAAAAAAGCCAGTGGCAGATTTTGCTGCACTGGCTCATCAATTACTGGTGGAAGTTTAGTCGTTGAAGCCACGTTTAATTACTCAAACGGGCTCACATCACCACAGCCAACACGCAGTATTTTTACATCGTCCTCGGACAAATCAATAACGGTTGTTGCTTGCTCTGGTAGGTATCCACCGTGAATAATAAGATCTACGTGCTTATCAAGCCTATCTAAAATCTCGTCTGGGTCCGACTCTGTAAATTCTTGTCCGGGTAAGATAAGCGAACATGACATTAGCGGCTCGCCCAACTCGGCTAACAGTGCACATGCTATTGGGTGCTCAATAACACGTATGCCAATCGTTTTTTTCTTATCGTTTAATAAACGCTTAGGTACTTCCTTTGTACCTTTAAAAATAAAGGTATAAGGTCCCGGCGTATTATTTTTAATCAGTCTGAATAATTGATTATCAACGCGTGCGTAAGTAGATAACTCTGATAAATCACGACACACAAGTGTAAAATTGTCGTTTTTATCAATGCCACGAATACGCTCTATACGCTCTTTGGCTTGCTTATTACCAATGTTACAGCCAATTGCATAGCCAGAGTCGGTAGGGTAAACAACAACACCACCTTGTTTTATTATATCAACAGCTTGAATTATTAACCTTGCCTGTGGGTTATCTGGATGAATATGAAATAATTGACTCATGTTAATGCCCCTTCTTGTCCTTCCCAAACTTGCCAAACACCTTGGCAATCTTTAGGTAAGTATAAATTTTTACCAAGCTCTAAATAGCTTGTCGGAAAATGAAAATCTGAGCCTTGTGAACATAATAATTCGTACTCTCGGCTGAGTTCACCTAAAAATTGACGTTCACTAGGTGCTTGCTGAGGTTGCGCTACTTCCATTGCATCTCCCCCTGCATTTTTAAATTCAACTAACAGTTTACGCAACCACTTATTAGACATTCTGTAGCTACTTGGATGGGCAAGCACTGCAACCCCTCCTGCTACATGTATTGCTTTAATAGCGGTTTGCATATCACACCAACAGCTTGGTACGTACCCCGTTTTACCTCGCCCTAAATACTTTTTAAATACTCCAGGGAAATTTTTAGCGACTCCACGCTGCATTAATGCACGTGCAAAATGGGCACGTGTAATTTGTCCATTTACAGCAAGTTCTTTAGCTTGGTCGTAAATGCCTTCAAAGCCATTTTTTTCAAGGCGAAAGCCTATTTGTGTAGCCCGATCCTCTCGCTTTTGCTGCTGTGCAGTTAATAAGGCATCGAGCTCTTCGTTATCAATATTTATGTTTAACCCGACAATGTGGATCTCAAAGCTTTCCCACTTTGTCGATATTTCTGTGCCTGTAATTAATGACAGCGGAAGATTCTCAGACTTAATAAATGATTGAGCCGGTTTAATAGCTGCCACAGTGTCATGATCGGTAATAGCAAACACATCAATATTTTTATCTACTGCACGGTTTAATAATTCTTCAACCGTTAAATGTCCGTCTGAATGTGTTGTGTGGCTATGTAAATCATATTTTATCAAAAGAAAACTGCTTAAAATTAAGGTTTGAAGGTATTTATGCAAGTATAACAAGTTTTTTCATTAAATTGTTTTAAATAAACACTTGACACTAAAGCACTAGATACGTTTTACTGTAGCCACTTTAAGACACATAAAGAATTAAAAACAATGAACAATTCAAACCTAAACACAATTTGGTGGTGGCACTCGTAATTATCGGGTGATGAATTGTCGTGTCTGACAAAATTTCAAAACCCGCAAATATGCGGGTTTTTTTATAACTAAATTTTAATAAATTTGAGGCAGAAAACATGAATAACGGTATTACTCTTACACATCATTGGTGGTGGCGCCTGGTATAGCGGGACGGTAATGATCTGTTTGTAATTTAGATATCGTTATTCAAACCCCGCATTGCACAGCATTGCGGGGTTTAATTTTTTTGAGGGAATGAGGTTTGATTTTTAGTCATATAACAACTACGCCGGGTGAAGTAACGAGTATTACGCAAAAACGCGACTACATCAGTAGTCCACTTGCGCTGTACGCGGCACTTGATAAACCTAACTCACTGCTACTTGAATCGGCTGAAATTGATTCTAAAGACAGTGTAAAAAGTTTAATTTTAGTCGATTGCGCATTGCGCATTGTTTGCCAAGGCAAAACAGTCACGATTACAGCCCAGTCAAACAATGGCCACCAGCTGTTAAGTTACTTACAAGCTCATGTTAAAAACTGCAATGCAGAATTAAACGATACAACCCTAACCCTAAATTACTTGAGTACAAGTAACGACATTGATGAAGCCAGTAAACTAGTGGCCGATAATGCATTTAGTGCCCTACGAACTTGTATTAACTCAATCAAAAGCACCACCGACAATCCATTTTCTCTATTTTTAGGTGGTGTATTTGCCTACGACATGGTTGCAAACTTTGAACAGTTAAGTGACGTTCCCGATGGCGAGAACAGCTGTCCTGATTATGTATTTTATTTAGCTGAAACATTAGTTGTAATAGACCACCAAAAACAGACCACCGAACTTATCGGTAACGTGTTTAACGGCCCAGACGTACACGCAAACTGCTTTGAAGTAGGCAAACAGCTAGAGCAGTTAAATAGCCTTTGCGATAACGCAGCCCAATACAGCGCCCCATTAAACAAAGGCGAATGTGAGGTGAACGTAGACATAAGCGACAGCACCTACTGTCAGCAGGTTGTAAAACTTAAAAAGAATATTGTAGACGGTGATATTTTTCAGGTTGTTCCTTCTCGTACTTTCTCGCTGCCATGCCCTAACGCTTTACATGCGTATAGCCAATTAAAACAACAAAACCCAAGCCCTTATATGTTTTACATGCGCGATGAGGACTTTGCTTTATTTGGCGCATCACCCGAATCGGCCCTTAAATACGATATTAATAACCAGCAGGTAGAAGTGTACCCAATTGCAGGAACGCGCCCTCGTGGTAAGTTTGCTAATGGGCAAATAAACCCCGATTTAGATAGCCGTATTGAGCTTGAACTTAGAAACGATCAAAAAGAACGTGCAGAACACCTAATGCTTGTTGACCTAGCCCGTAACGATGTAGCACGCATTAGTGTTGCAGGTACACGTCATGCCAAAGAGCTATTAAAAGTAGACCGTTATTCGCAAGTTATGCATTTAGTTTCACGTGTTGTTGGTACGTTAAAACCAGAACTTGATGCACTTCACGCTTACCAAGCATGCATGAACATGGGTACCTTAGTAGGCGCACCTAAAGTTCGCGCTGCAGAATTAGTTCGCCAAACAGAAGGAAAACGACGTGGCAGTTACGGTGGCGCAGTAGGTTATTTAACCGGTGATGGCGCAATGGACAGCTGTATTGTTATTCGCTCTGCCTTTGTTAAAAACAACATGGCTTATGTGCAAGCCGGTGCCGGGGTTGTATTTGACTCAGACCCGCAATCTGAAGCTAACGAAACTCGCGCTAAAGCTCAAGCGGTTATTACCGCCATCAAATCAACTTTCGAGGCGGTATAACATGGGTGCATCACAGCCAATCAAAATTTACTTTTTAGATAACTTTGACTCGTTTAGTTACAACTTGGTAGACGAACTAACTATGCTCGGTGGTGAGCTTGTTGTGTATAGAAATAACATAAGCGCCGATACTATTTTTAATAAAATGCGCCAAGAGCAAGGCCAAGTATTACTTGTACTTTCACCAGGCCCAGGCACACCAAGCGATGCTGGTTGCCTCATGGATCTTATTGCGCTGTGTAAAGGCCATTTCCCTATACTGGGTATTTGTTTAGGTCAACAAGCGTTAACACAAAGTTATGGCGGAGTAATCGGACATGCGGGTGAAACCGTACATGGTAAGTCATCAATTATTGATCTTAGCACACACCCTGTGTTTAAAAATATGGGCGAGACAATGCCGGTGGCACGTTACCACTCATTAATGGCTACGCAAGTACCAGATAGCATAGAGGTAATAGCACAATACCAAGATATTCCTATGGCTATTTATCACCATGATGACGGTGCTCTGGGTTATCAGTTTCACCCTGAATCAATACTAACGCCCAACGGGGCTATGTTGCTGCAACAAAGTGTTGCTTACCTAACTAATAATAATTAAGAGGACGTTATGAGTACACATTTAACCAACGTACTTAATGTTCAACACGCCATTGAGCAACTTACGATTAAGCAATCACTCAGTTATAGCCAATCAAAAGCGCTATTTAATGAAATTATGCAAGGTAACATGAGCGATATTGAGCTAACAGCTTTGCTTATTAGTCTTAAAATGAAAGGTGAAGTGAGTGATGAAATAGCGGGAGCTGCGGCATCTATGCGTGAAAACGCAGTGGCTTTTAATACTACTTGCTCACAACTTGCAGATAGTTGTGGCACCGGTGGCGATGGGTCAAATACTATTAATATCAGCACCACTGCCGCTATTGTCGCAGCTGCAGCGGGTATTAACATGGTAAAACATGGCAACCGCAGTGTGTCGAGTAACTCAGGCTCTGCCGACTTACTCAAAGCGCTTGGTATTAATATAGATATGAGCCCAGAACAAGCAGCAAAATGCCTTGAGCAAACACACTTTACATTTTTGTTTGCACCTCATTACCACAGCGGTGTGCGCCATGGGATGGGTGTGCGTACTGCACTTAAAACACGAACTATTTTTAATATTCTAGGCCCCCTTGCCAACCCTGCGGCGCCTGATGTGCAATTATTGGGGGTTTACGACGAGTCCCTATGTATGCCTATGGCGCAAACGCTTAAAACATTAGGCACACAACGCGCAATGATCGTACACGGTTCTGGCACTGACGAAATTGCCCTTCATGGCCCAACCAACGTAGTTGAGCTTAATAATGGTGAAATAAGCCAGTACACGCTCAACCCAAGCGACTTCGGCCTTGCAAACTATTCACTTGAACAACTGGCAGGTGAAGGCCCACAATATAACGCTGATGCAAGCGTTGCTATTTTACAAGGCAAAGGCACTGATGCGCACAACGCCGCTATTGTGGTAAATGTTGCTGCTCTTTTATATCTAACAGGTAAAGCTGATTCACTTAAAGATGGCGCACAACAAGTACACTCACTTATAAGTTCAGGCAAAGCCATGGACACATTAAATGCAATTATTGAGGTAAGTCATGGCTAATGTATTAGACAAAATTGTTGCTGATAAAAAGCAAGAATTAATTGAACGAAAAGCCGCTCGTCCGCTTGAAAGTTTTAAAGATCAAGCGGTGCCAACCAGCCGTGATTTTTATAAAGCATTGGCGGCACCCGGTACGCAATTTATTTTAGAATGTAAAAAAGCGTCCCCTTCTAAGGGGTTAATAAGAGAACCTTTTGATTTAACTGAAATCACTGCAGCTTACAAAAAATATGCAAGCTGCATGAGCGTACTCACCGATACTAAATACTTTCAAGGTAGCTTTGACTACCTAGAGTTTGTACGTAGCCAAGTTGATCAGCCACTTATTTGTAAAGACTTTTTCATAGATGAGTATCAGGTTTATATGGCCCGTATTTATGGTGGCGATGCTATCTTACTTATGCTTTCGGTACTTAATGATGAAGAATACACAGCACTGCATAAGGTCGCTGATTCACTCAATATGGCGGTGCTAACCGAGGTAAGTAACGAAGAAGAAGTACACCGAGCACTTGACCTAAATGCTAAAATTATTGGTATTAATAACCGTGATTTACGTGACTTGAGTACCGATTTAGCTACTACTGAAAAACTACGTAAATTAATACCTGAAGATAAAGTTGTTATTTCTGAGTCAGGTATCTATACCCATCAAGACGTTAAACGCTTAGCACCGCTGTGCGATGGCTTTTTAATTGGTAGCTCGCTGATGGCCGAAGTTGATTTAGAACAAGCATGTCGTCGGGTTATTTTTGGGGAAAATAAAGTATGTGGACTTACTCGCAGCCAAGATGCGCAAGCTGCGTATAATGCGGGCGCTATATATGGCGGTTTAATTTTTCATTCTAAGTCTCCACGTTGTGTTGATTTAGATTGCGCCCAAGCCATAACGCAATCAGCCCCCCTCAAGTTTGTGGGTGTTTTTGTTGATGAGCCAACAGAGAAAGTTGTTCACGCCGCAAGTGTGTTAAAATTAGCGGCAGTTCAATTACATGGCCAAGAAAGTGACGATTACATTAAAGCGTTGCGTACACAGTTACCTAGCAATTGTGAAATTTGGAAAGCCCAAGCAATTAAAAATGCGCTACCTACTCCTGTAAATGGAGTTGACCGCCACTTGTACGACACTCACAGTGATAAACAAGCTGGTGGGACAGGAAAGGTATTTGATTGGTCGCTTCTTCGCGATGCAACAACACCGTTTATGCTAGCTGGTGGCTTAAATCCAGACAATATTAGAGATGCGCTTTATCAAGGTGCCTTAGGCCTTGACTTAAATTCTGGGGTTGAAGACGCTCCGGGCAAAAAGTGCCCAAACAAATTACATCATGCTTTTACAAGTATCAGAAATTATTGAGGTTAAAATGCAAAATCCAGCTTATTTTGGCGAGTTTGGCGGTATGTTTGTACCCGAGTTGCTTGTCCCTGCACTTAAGCAGTTAGAAAACGAATTTAACAAAGCGCAAAAAGATCCTGAGTTTCAGGCAGAACTTAGCAAATTATTAAACGAGTATGCGGGTCGCCCTACGCCTCTTACTTTAACGCGTAATTTAGTTAAAAACCCAAAGGTTAAACTTTACTTAAAGCGTGAAGATCTACTTCATGGTGGTGCACACAAAACAAACCAAGTGCTTGGCCAAGCGTTATTAACAAAACGTATGGGTAAAAAAGAAGTAATTGCTGAAACCGGCGCAGGTCAGCATGGTGTCGCTACTGCTTTAGCATGCGCACTTTTAGGTTTAAAATGCCGTATATACATGGGTGCGAAAGACGTTGAACGCCAACAACCTAATGTATTTAGAATGAAATTAATGGGCGCAGAAGTCATTCCTGTTACAGCGGGTTCTGGCACATTAAAAGATGCCGTAAACGAAGCGCTACGTGACTGGTCAGCTAACTACCAAGAAGCGCACTACTTACTAGGAACTGCGGCGGGCCCTCACCCATTCCCAACAATTGTTCGCGAATACCAAAAAGTAATTGGTGAAGAAGCCAAGCAACAAGTGCTTGAATCTGAAGGACGCTTACCAGACGCTGTTATTGCCTGCGTGGGTGGTGGGTCAAATGCTATAGGTATGTTTACCGATTTTATTGACGAGCCTAGCGTAAAACTAATTGGTGTAGAGCCAGCGGGTAAAGGCTTAGACACCCATGAACACGGCGCCACTATTTGTAAGGGTACTAAAGGTATACTACACGGTACATACACTTACATTATGCAAAACGATGATGGCCAAATTGAAGAGTCATACTCTGTATCAGCAGGTCTAGATTACCCTGCGGTAGGCCCACAGCATGCATTTTTACATGAAACTGGCCGTGCACAATATGTAGGTATCAGTGACACTGAGGCACTTGATGCATTTCAGTCATTAGCTAAAAACGAAGGTATTATTCCCGCTCTGGAGTCAAGCCATGCTTTAGCCTACGCGCTAAAATATGCAGAAGAGCAGACGCAAGACAGTGTAATCGTAATTAATTTAAGTGGCCGTGGCGATAAAGATTTAGCACATGTACACAAAGTATTATCTGAAGGAGGCCAGCTATGAGCCAAGTTAAGACGGACCGTTATGGTGCTATGTTTACTGCACTTAATGAGAAAAAACAAGGTGCATTTGTTCCCTTTGTGACCATTGGCGACCCAGGAAAAGAGCAGAGTATTGCTATCATTAAAAGCTTAATTGATGGTGGTGCTGACGGACTAGAGCTGGGTATTCCCTTTTCAGATCCAATAGCCGATGGCCCTGTTATCCAAGCCGCTAATATTCGTGCCCTTGATGTGAATATTAACACCCAAGATTGCTTTGACGTCATTAAAAAAATTCGCGAATACAATGCAGATATTCCAATTGGTTTATTATTATATTCAAACTTAGTGTTTAAACGTGGCTTAGAAGCGTTTTACAAAGATGCAAAAGCCGTAGGGGTAGACTCTATTTTGGTAGCGGATGTTCCTTTGCATGAGTCTAAAATGTTTAGAAAGGCTGCAATGGACAATGGGGTTGACCCAATATTTATTGCAACACCTAATGCGGATGACGACACTCTTCGCCAGTGTGCTTCATATGGACGCGGTTATACTTATTTACTTTCACGTGCGGGCGTAACAGGTACTGATACCAAAGCACAAATGCCCGCTGGTAATATTGTAAATAAATTAAAAGAGTACCATGCAGCCCCAGCTCTACTGGGCTTTGGTATTTCAACGCCAGACGATGTTAAATCAGCATTAAATGCAGGTGCAGCCGGAGCCATTTCAGGCTCTGCGGTGGTAAAGATTATTGAAGCCAATCTTGATGATTTGGATGCAATGACAGCACAACTAAAAACGTTTGTTAGCAACATGAAAGCCGCTACAGAGCTTTAATTAAACTCAGGTTTAAACACATAAAAAGGGCATTTAAATGCCCTTTTTCATTATTAAAATTTAGTGTGCTTTATGCTTACCTTCTAGCACTTCTTCAATAAATTTAGCGTTAAAAGCATCTAAATCTTCTGGGCTGCGGCTGGTTACTAAACCTCTGTCTACACACACTTCCTCATTTACCCAGTTTGCGCCTGCATTCATTAAATCGCTTTTAATACTTGGGAAAGAAGTGATTGTGCGGTCACGTAACTTGTTAATTTCTGCCAGTAACCATGGTGCATGGCAAATTGCAGCAACTGGTTTGTTTTTTTCTGCACCAAAAAAGCCGTCTATAAAGGCTTTTGCGTGTTTGTATTGACGAAGGCTGTCTGGATTAAATAACCCACCGGGTAACATTAATGCATCGTAATCAGCAGAGTTTGTATTGGTGACGAGTTTATCTACTGATACTTTTTCGCCCCATTTATCTTCATTCCATCCAGTTATTTGACCTTCTTTGATAGAGACGATCTCTATTTCTGCACCCGCATTTAATAATGCATCGCGAGGAGAAAACAATTCACTTTGTTCAAAACCGTCAGTGGCTAAAATGGCAATTTTTTTACCTTTTAGGGGTGTACGCGATTGTAATGTATTCATTTGGCTCTCCTTATAAATTAATTAAGTGTTTAACGCACTAAACAATAAGCAGAACGGATGCCAAATTTAAGTCATTGAAAATTATATTAAATTTTAATTTAGGATATAACCCCATGTAAATTATTTATAATTAATGAACAATCTACATGGCGTTTAAAACAGCGTTTTTCTAAATGGTACAAGTAAAAAGGTAAGTAGAAGTGGAGTATTAAAGGCGATCTTTAAGTGCTTTAGCTGGTTTAAAAACGGCCTTGTTAGCCCCTTCTATCTCGATTGTCTCACCCGTTTGTGGATTGCGCCCAGTGCGTGCCGGATAATAGCTAAGTGCAAACGTACCAAATCCATTAATTTGCACCTGATCACCTTCAGATAACGATTTAGTAATCACTTTTTGAATACTTGTAAGAGCAGCTTGTGAATCTTTTTTAGTGAGTTCACTGTGTTTTGCCATTTCGGCAATAAGTTGAGTTTTGTTCATATAAGGCTCCTAAATACACGTAAACAATGAATACGTTTAGCGTGGGAATATAATGATGAATAAATAAAGCCACGCAGGCTAAGGCTTACAGGGCTTTAAGTCAACCTTGTAGTTACCAAGTGTTATGTGGTAAAAACGCTGTAATTTATTTTTGTATAATTTAGGTAGTATATGCACGCATTAGTTGAATACATTCCACTTATACTGTTTTTTGCAGTGTTTAAGCTTGTAGATATTTACTGGGCAACGGCTTTATTAATTGCAACATCGCTTATTCAAGTCATATTTAGCTATTACAAACATGGGAAAGTACCCACCCGCCAGTGGATCTTTTTTTCTATTGCTGCCGTGTTTGGCACCTTAACGCTTGTGTTTCATGATGAGCAATTTGTAAAGTGGAAAGCCACTATTATATACGCGGGTTTCAGCATTATGCTGCTTGTGAGTCGTTACATACTCAATAAAAACTTAGTAAAAAAGGCACTAACCGCTATTTTAGAAAACGCAAATGACACAGATAAAAAAATAACCGTGCCAGAGCCATTATGGGATAAATTAAACTTAATGTGGGTAGCTATTACCGCCGGTATTGCAGCACTTAACATATACATAGCGTATAACTTTTCACTCGACTTTTGGGTAAACTTTAAAGTCTTTGGCTTGATGGCTATTACATTTGTAAGCATTTTTGCCACAATTATTGCCCTTTATAAATACCTCCCTGATGATGACGAAGCTGTAAACTAGTTTTCGTCATAAAAATGTCGTCTTAGCTTGTTAGTTTATAAAAAAACAGCCTGAGACGACCTTGAACGCTAATCAATACCGCTGGTTTGAATTTACCCTCATATTTATTTTTTTACCGCTAGTAGGCTTTAGCTTACGCAACCATTTAGCAAATTGGCTTTTCCCTGCGCTTATAATATTAATGAGCGTATGTTGCATGCTTTTGTTGAGCGACCCACACTTTAAACGCTTCAGGCTTACCAGCCTTGGACAGTTTTCTGCTGTAAAAAATCGTCTGTTTAGTTTCTTTTTATTAGGCGCCGTTTTCTCTGGTATGTTTTACGGGATCATCCATCAAGAAAACTGGTTTGCCCTCCCTCGAAATTCTTTTGATGATTGGCTGCTTTTGTTACTGCTATACCCCGTGTTGTCGGTTATCCCTCAAGAGCTAATATTCAGAACCTATTTTTTTCATCGTTATAAACACATTATGCCTAAAAAAAGTATGCGAATTATTGTAAGTGCCACTGTGTTTGCACTGGCTCATGTAGTTTATGCAAATTTGATTGCGGTATGTTTAGCTTTTTTAGGCGGGTTGTTATTTTCGTATACTTACGCTCAAAGCCGCTCAACCTTTGTATGTGTTATTGAGCATAGCTTGTGGGGAATTTGGATGTTTACTCTAGGTATTGGGAGTTATTTAGACTCAGGTGCTTTAACCTAAACGTTAGGCACAAAAAAACCGCGGCAAGCGCGGCTTTTTTTATACTTTACATTTTAAAAGCCAAATAACTTTAAACCAAAGAACTTGGTAGCAACCGTGTTTATAAATATCACGGCTAAAATGAACGGAATAAACGTTGAAAGAGAAAAATTAACGTATTTCTCCATCATGCTGCCTTCGTAGCTAGGTGAACCTTGGCTTAGTTCCTGTGTTAAACGCGCTTTTTTCCATCGATACATTACAAACAAACACACCATTAAGCCATTTAGAGGTAAAATAGTGTCGTAAAATACATCAACTACAATATCAAAAAAGCTCTTACTGGCACCGCCATAGCTGGTAAACGACGTTAAACTGTCAACCATACCAAACGACATAGTACATATAATTGTAAGCACGCCTGTGCTAAGCGTTAGTATACCTAAAGCTTTTTTACGACTAATACCTTTACGATCACTCAATGTTGCCGTTGGTACTTCTACAATTGAAACCAAAGACGTTATTGCTGCAAAAAATACAAGTAAAAAGAATGAAAAGGCGACAACTGAAGCCCCTACATAGCCAATATCGTTTTGTAATGCTAATAAAATTTTAGGTAAATAAACAAAAATCATTGATACAGACGAGTCTGATAACGACTCCGGGTTAGTATTTGGGTCAAAACTAAATATAGCAGGTAAAACCATAAGGCCGGCAACAAACGCGACTAGTGAGTCTGTAATAGCCACCATTTTTGCACTACTAACTATGTCGTCTTTCTTAGAAATATAAGACGCATAGGTCATTAAAATACCCATACCTAGCGATAAAGAGAAGAACGCTTGACTCAATGCACCATTTAATACGCTAGCACTCATTTTTGAAAAGTCAGGAATAACGTAATACTCAACGCCTGCCAATGCGTTATCTAGCGTTAAAACATAAGCAACCAAAGCCAACAGCATCACCAACAATGCTGGCATTAATACTTTAGCCGCTTTTTCTATGCCCTGTTTTACACCGCCGAGTAAAATAAGGTTAACAATAACAACCACCACAGCCATATAAGCAAATACCGTGTAGCTGTTAATAAATGTTCCAAAATGGGCTGGATCGGCTAACGCATCTAAGTTACCCATGCCTGCCTGTATCAAGTAGCCAAAAATCCACACTGTAATTACCATATAAAAAACGGCAATCATAAATGGAGTTAAAACGGCTAAAAATCCTGCAAATTTCCATTTTTTATCGTTATTTGCTAAAAGCTTGTATGAACCGAGCGGATCTTTTTGAGCATTTCGGCCCATGGCCATTTCTGCCATCATCACGGGTAAACAAATAAACACGACAAATAGAGCATAAATTAATAAAAATGCGCCGCCACCATTTTTAGTCGCAGAAACGGGAAAACCCACTAAATTACCAATACCAACGGCAGAACCAGCTGCAGCCAGTATAAATCCGAGACGGGAGCTAAATCGCTCTCTATTATCGCTCATGTATAAAACCTTTTTATTATTTTGAGTATCTGAGCGACTCTACCAGTGTTATACAGCGGTTTTCAAGCAATTAGCGTTAAAAATAAAATCCAACTGTAAACCTAAGTGTATACGCTTTTAGTTAGCCAAATTTGAGCTCTGTGGTACTATTTGCATAATAAAATTTAACAACTTAAGTGAGAATCTATTATGTTGTACATGATTTACTCAACAGACGTTGAAAACAGCTTTGAATTACGAAAAGCCGCACGCCCAGCGCACTTAGAGCGCTTAAAAGAGCTTGATGCACAAAACAGACTACTTACCGCCGGCCCTTTCCCTGCGGTCGACAATGAGGACCCTAAAGATGCCGGTTTTACTGGCTCGGTTATTATTGCAGAGTTTGATTCGCTAGAAGCTGCGCGTGAATGGGCAACTAATGATCCTTACGTTTCAGGTGGCGTATACGTAAATACAATTGTTAAACCATTCAAAAAAGTGTTTCCAGTATAAATAACAGCGTGTTGTTACAAGCCAACCTGTAATTCAGGATTTGTTCACACGTTTTTAATTAAAATTACTAATGTAATTACGGATTTAACGTTTTTACTTGAATTTTAGTAACTTAGTTAATTAAACTAAGTTTATCTGGTCTAGGAGTTTCTGTCATGCGCGTATTGTTAAGCCTCATTTTTATTGCTTGTGTTAGCTTTGCTAGCAACAGCCAAGCTTCGGCTACGCCGGCAAAAAAGGTTAACCAACCGGTGGATAAAAAGAAAGCGGTAATACTTGCAAAACAAAGCATTGGCGGTAAAACGCTAAAGATAACTGAAAACCAGAGTTTTATACCGTACGAATACTCAAATCTGACGGCCACGTCGTTGATTTACATATTAATAAAAAAACCGGCGAAGTGAAAAAGGATTAAAAAATGCGAATTTTAGTTATTGAAGACGATCTACATTTAGCAGACAACCTACGAAATGCATTAGAGAAAGAACGCTACAGCGTGGATTTATGTCACGATGGTGAAGCTGGTTTATTTCATATTACGGAATATCCTTTGGATATGGCTGTGGTTGATTTGGGTTTACCTAAAATTGACGGAATTGAGTTAATTAACAAAGCACGTGCCCAAGGTGTGACAATTCCAATTTTAATTTTAACAGCCCGTGATCGCTGGCAAGATAAAGTTGAAGGGCTAGATGCCGGTGCAGACGACTATTTAACAAAGCCATTTCATGTTGAAGAATTAGCAGCGCGTTGTAACGCACTTATTCGCCGCAGTGCTGGTAAGGCTAACCCTGAAATGACAGCAGGACCTATAAAAATACACACCCGTTCGCAACAAGTTTGGGTCGATGACAAAGAGTTAAGCCTAACGGCTTATGAGTATAAAGTACTTGAATACTTAATGGTAAACCCACAAAAGGTTATTTCTAAGTCAGAACTCACTGAGCATATTTACGATCAGGATTTCGACCTTGATTCGAATGTAATTGAAGTGTTTGTTTTACGCCTACGTAAAAAGTTAGACCCAGAAGGCACCCTAAACCCAGTTGAAACGTTACGTGGCCGTGGTTACAGGCTAAAAAGTCAGTGGTAGGACCGCAAGTATCACTAAAAATAAGGCAAGGATTTATCCTTGTCTTTGTTTTATTGGTGGCACTGCCTATTTTGTTTTACTCAATTGGCAAAGCCTATTATGCCTCTTTGGTCGATGCCACAGAAAAAACGCTAGAAGCTCAACTCTATTCTCTCATATCTGAGGTAGACTTCACTGAACATGGCATAATTATGCCAAGCACTATATTAGCGCCTGAGCTTAACAGATTAAACTCTGACACTTACGCAATGATTTACCGAGATGAAGAGCCAATTTGGCATTCGGAGTCGGCGGTGAATGTCGACTTTGTACCTCAACAAATAGAAACTAAAGCCGGTGCTGCTGATTTTAGGCGCGTAGAATACAAAAATACGGTTTATTGGCAGCTTAGTTTAACCGTAATATTAAATAACATTGATCAGTCCGAGCAGGCTCGGTTCATTTTAGTAAAGCGTAACGACGCTCTACTTCGTTTAATGGATGGGTTTAAACAAACACTTGTTGAGTGGATGTTTGTTATGGGTATTGCCATAACAATTTTAATGGCTATCGGTTTTATTTGGAGCGCTCGCCCACTTCAGCGCTTAGATAAAGAAATAAAAGCCATTGAATCTGGTGATATACAAGAAATTAAAGGCCTTTATCCAATTGAACTACAAACCATAAAAGCCGACTTAAACTTGTTACTTGAATCTCAGCAACGACAAAAAGAACGCTACAGAGCATCGCTCAGCGATTTAGCCCACGCACTTAAAACCCCACTAGCTGTTCTTAAATCAAGCCCGCTTGCAAATGATGCTGACGCACAAGAACAGTTAGACCGTATAAATGTGATGATCGAACACCAATTAAAGCGTGCAGCTACTGGCGCGTCAGATACGTGGAAAAAACAAACGCCTATAAAACCAGTTATCGACTCAATACTAAGTGCAATGGCTAAAGTTTATCGCGACAAAGATATTATTTTTGATTGTATAGTTTCTGATAAAGACTACTTTTTAGGTGACCAAACCGATTTAATGGAGTTACTAGGCAACTTAATTGATAACGCCTGTAAAGCGTGTCGTTCTCAAGTAACGGTACAAGTGGTGCAAAGTAAAACATTATGTATAGGTATAAGTGATGACGGCCCGGGTGTGCCAGAAGATAAGCGCGAATCATTACTTAAACGCGGTACACGCCTAGATACATACCAAAGTGGGCATGGTGTTGGCATGGCCATTGTCTCGGACTTGGTTACATCTTACCATGGCACACTGACAATCACTGAAGCCGACAAGCTAGGCGGCGCACAATTTATATTAGAGTTTAATTACCATGATAAAAAGTAACACGTATGCAAACTTGTTTTCGTTTTTTCTCCTTATAATAAGTGGCAGTGCTTATTCTAATGCTGTGTGCCAATTGGTTGATAAGCCAACTATGAATGAATCTAAGCGTTATATACAATGCCTTGACACCCAGCTCGATAAAGCCAAACAAGAGCAAGGGACTTGGATACAAAAACGTAAGTACGAACTCGTCCAATCTGAAGAAGCAACGGGTAATACCCAAGTGCTGCAGTTATTTATGCGCAGTATAAATAATAACGAGAAGTACATTGAAAGCGCCTGCCAGTGGCGCTACATATTAAAACTTCCTAATGCAAAAGCAGCCGCTATCAGCTACAAGCACTGTGAAATTCAGTTAGTAAATCAGTTTACAGAATCCTTAAAACAACCTTTTTAAAGCACGTGTAAATAACACGACTACCTCGCATACTCACTTGACAATAGTGCGCACACAAAACAAACTACCTACTAGTAGATTGTTAAACTCAAAAAGGTAACTAATGGCCAAGCCTATAATAATTATTGGTGGCGGACTTGCAGGGCTTTATGCTGCAACAAAATTGCATGAACGTAATATTGCGTTTTTATTATTAGAGGCCAAACCACGTTTAGGTGGGCGTATTTATTGTGAAAATTCAATAAAAAATGAAAATATTGGGTTTGATCTTGGTCCGACGTGGATTTTTCCTCATCAACCAAAAATTCAATCATTGGTCAAATCGCTCAACTTATCGATATTTGAGCAATACAATCATGGTGATGTGTTATACCAAGCGCCTAATCAGGCAGTTCAACAAATCGCAGGCGCTGGCGAAATGCAATTGTTTAGGCTAAAACACGGCATGAGTACCTTAATCAAGGCACTCTATAAACAGCTACCTTCAAAGCATATATTGTTAAATCATTGCGTAACAG
This sequence comes from Pseudoalteromonas sp. 4NS20-0020, assembly GCF_057554385.1. Classification (NCBI taxonomy): domain Bacteria; kingdom Pseudomonadati; phylum Pseudomonadota; class Gammaproteobacteria; order Alteromonadales; family Pseudoalteromonadaceae; genus Pseudoalteromonas; species Pseudoalteromonas sp. 4NS20-0020. The sequence continues at coordinate 727,518 of NZ_BAAJMI010000003.1, forward strand.
AACTCAAAAAAAGTAATGATAACTGGCAATTAACAGTCAATAACAATGGTAAAATACAGCAGTTTGAAACAAACACAGTGCTCACTGCCCTGCCTCCACGAATGTTAACCCAACATCTAACACCTAATTTTTGGGCAAGTGAGAGGCTTATAAATCGTTTGACTACAACGCCCACTTGGATGGCAGGGCAGGCTAAATTTGTGGCCACATTCGATTACTCCTTTTGGCGAGAACGCAATCTATCTGGGCAATGCTTTAGCCGAGTCGGCCCCATGGTTGAAATACATGATGCAAGTGCAGAACACAATAAGCATGCTGCCTTATTTGGCTTTATCGGCGTGCCATACGCCACTCGCAGTAAAGTTTCCAAAGCACAATTAATAAAAGCTTGTATTAACCAGCTAGTCTATTTTTACGGCGAAGCCGCTAGAAACCCCACACATTGTTTTATAAAAGATTGGGCTGAGGATGAATTTGTTGCCAATAACGACGATAAAACACAACCCTCACAACACCCTGATTTCCATTTAGGTGAACTAATAAGTGAGCTAAGAGATTTAAATATTCACTCAGTAGGAAGTGAATTCGCGAAAAAAGAAGCAGGTTATTTAGAGGGAGCACTTAACGCTGTTGATGACGCATTAAATGCTATATAGCAATTCAAATGGGTTATGTTGGCTATAAATGCTGAAGGTTAACGCATCGCGCTATCTTCACCACTGCCTAATAATGTAGCAACCCATTTACCTTCTATGCTTGTTTCAAGGCCTATTTTAACAATCATTGTTAATGGAACAGATAAAAGCATACCTACTGTACCAAGTAGCCACCCCCAAAATATTAAAGATAAAAATACAACAAGGGTTGATAGGCCAAGCCCTTTACCTAAAAATTTAGGCTCTACAATGTTTCCCATTACCGTGTTTATTGTTAAGTAACCCGCCGCTACCATACCGGCAATTAGAGGACCTTGAGTTATTAAGGCAAGTAACACGGCAGGCACAGCCGCAATAATTGACCCAATATTCGGAATGTAATTAAACATAAATGCTAAAACACCCCATAATATAAAGTAGTCAACATTTAGAACCCACAAGTAAACAGACACAATAATACCGGTAGCTAAACTAACGAGTGTTTTTATAGCCAAGTAAGAATTAATTGATTCTAAAAATCGGTCAATTTGCTTCATTTTACTATCAGGATCTTCAAGAGCCATGTGTATTTTATTGCTTAGCAGAGGGCCTTCAAACAGCATAAAAATAACCGTTAAGATTATTAAAAACATGTTTGCCATTACGCCACCAAGCCCTGTCAGCATGTTAGTTGCTACATCAACCATTTTGCCTGGGTCGAACATCGAAATGAGTTGTTCTTTATTAATTAAGATATTGTACTGGGAGGCGAGGTCTACAAGCCAAATAAACTCTTCTTTGAGTTGGGCTTTATATTCAGGAAGCTGCTGTGAAAAATCATTAATGGACTGGCCAACTAAGCCACCTAAGCTGACTCCAAGCCCAACAATAATTAGCACCACAAGCATCACTGCAATGCCTTTAGGAATTTTATAACGTGCAAAAAATTTAATTAGTGGATTACAAATAATGGCAATAAATGCCGCTAATATGAAAGGAATAACAATGACACTTGCTGATTTGATCCCTGCCAATACCACTACTAAAGCAGCAAAAACAATTAAGCTTTTATTTACACCCGTTAAACCTGCCACTTTATTAATCCTTATATTTGTAATAAGGCCACAGTGTAAGGCAAAACCTAATGAAATGAAATAATTACAAAGTGATCATAACCCTTGTTACTTCGTATTAAGGATAGAAACTACATGCTAGTGAGTATAAATTAAAAACACTTGCTACAATTATAATTTGAGGATTCAATATGCATATATTTGTTACAGGTGCTACTGGGCTAATTGGCCAACATTTATGTCCTTTTTTAGAGCACCACAACACGGTTACCGTGCTTAGCCGTAATGCCACAAAAGCAAATGTATTATTGGGTCATAAAATTAAAGCAGTCGCTGACATAAGCGCTGTTGATTTTAATACAGTTGACGTTGTTATTAATTTAGCCGGTGAGCCAATCGTTAATAAACGTTGGAGCGATAAACAGAAGCAAATTATACGTGACAGCCGCATTAATCTAACAGATCAAATTAGCCACGCCATTGCAGCAAGTACTAACCCTCCACACACGTTTATATCAGGCAGTGCTATTGGCTACTATGGACGCCAAAGCGACAAGCGCATAGATGAAAACTTTACAGATCCCCACAATGAATTTAGTCATCAGCTGTGTAAAGACTGGGAAGACGCAGCATTAAAAGCAGAGTCTGAAAAAACACGAGTCTGCCTATTACGAACCGGTATTGTATTAGCTAAAAAAGGTGGTGCATTAAGCAAGATGCTTCCCGCATTTAAATTGTGTTTAGGCGGGCCAATTGGTGACGGAGAGCAAGGTATGTCGTGGATACATATAGACGATATGACACAGCTTATTTTATATATTATGAAACACCCTGAGATTTCGGGGCCAATTAACGCCGTAGCACCAAACCCAGTTAGTAACTCAGAGTTTAGTAAACGCTTGGGTAATGCATTATCGCGTCCCGCTTTTATGCCCATGCCTGCATTTGTATTGAAAGTATTAATGGGTGAAATGTCTGACTTACTCACTACCGGGCAATTTGTAGTGCCAACCAAAGCACAAAAGCATAACTATCGTTTTCATTACGAGAACCTTAAATCGGCCTTGGACAGTTTGGTTTAGCTGGCGTTAATTATCTTCTGCGTATACTCTATTCAGTTACAACATGGGTAACTAGTACTATTTACCCATATTGACCTTTCATGATTAATACATAATACTTAAGTTAGTCAGACACAATTTCCTAATAAAAGCGAAAATGAATGCTACACCTGCCTACTGTGATTGGTCTCTCTTTTATACTTAACCTACTAATAGGGTTGTTTTTTTTATCTGTTCATAATTACAAAAAACAATCTGCTTTTTTAATTTTTGGTTTAGCGTGCATTGCATTTTCATTTGCTGAACTACTCGCATGTTTAAAACTAATACTTAATTTTCCTTTTATTACGAGTTATTTAGCGAATATTTTTATAATACTCAGCCCATTTTTAATTATTCTGGGACTACATAAATACAAATACAGCAAACCTTTAAACTTACGCCCTATTTACTATTTGCTGCTTTTTACCGCCGTAATTTTATTATCTGTGTATCCTTACTCCGCAGCACAAATGGTAACGAGCTTTATTATTGCAGGGTTATACTTATTTTCTGCTTACATCATTAGCACTATGAGCTTTGTTGCAACCTTACAAAAAAAGGCATTAATTACCTGCTTTTTAATCCATAGTTTGCTTATGTTTGTTCAAACAGTGCTGCTTGTTTTACCTATTTTAAGCCTAAGCGAGACAACCTATTTAGAACCATTAGAGCTCATTTTAAGCAGTCATTTAATTTTAGCCACTTGCAGTGCATTATTACTCCCTTACTTATTAGCATCTAATACAGAACATACGCTTGCCAGCATTGCTAATACCGACGTTTTAAGTCAACTATTTAACCGCCGTGGTTTTTTTATAAAAGGAAAAAACGCGTTAAGTTTACCACTTTACCAAAACAAAAATATTTCACTTATTTTGCTCGATATTGATTTTTTCAAACGCGTTAACGATACCTATGGCCACGAGGCAGGCGATCAAGCCATAAAGTGGATAGCCCAGCATGTAAAATCACAATTTTTAAATGAAGAGATATCAGCCAGAATCGGCGGCGAAGAATTTGCCATTTTATTGCCCAACTGCTCATTAAGTGATGCCAGAAATAATGCCGAAGAACTACGCGAAAGCATAAGCAGTTATCCATTTTATTACGAGGGGCACGATATAAATTTATCGGTGAGCGCAGGCGTCAGTAGCACAATAAACGGCGAGCAGACTATAAAAGAGTTACTAGCGAACGCCGATAAACGACTCTACCTTGCTAAAGAAACGGGCCGTGACAAAGTGGTAACCTACGATGAAAAAAGCTTACTTTTACAAGCTTAATTTGAAAAAGTCTTAACTTGATCTGCCAGATTCGATTTGTACAGTTGGATTAAATCTGACAGTGAATAGCCGATTTGTGCCATTTCCGGACGTTCGTAACGGCCCGCATAACGGGCAAAAATACGTAGGCTACAATACCAAGCGAAGCGCAGGGAGCCTACGTGTTTTGTCCCTAGCGAGCGCAGCGAGTGTTTATGCGTTTGTTAGCTGCGTAATGATGGCCATCCTGAATTCTTATTGAATCCAGCTTCGATCTTGAGCCTTGAGATAACGTCAGATATAACATCGTAATCGGATTCGCTCTGAAACAGTGCCCCTTTATCTTTGAGGAACTCACTTTTCTTTAGAGGTGTTCCGTATTTACCTGCCCAGATGGTGTATACACTTAAGCGTTTAAACAACTCTATCTCCTTTTCAGAAAAAGTATGGCCTATTTTTTCTGAAAGCCATTCCAAGTCATGGGGTGAAACACCTTTTGGGGTAATTGGTTTTAGTCTCTCATTTTCAATTTTTAGTTCTTCTTTAAAAGCCAAAACTCCTTTGAAAGCATTTTCAGTGGCTATTCCTAGTAAAAAAAGAGATCCTTTATGCGCACCAACTCGAAGTTCATCTGATGAATCCTTTGAAGTCATTGAGTTATATAAAGCTTTTGATGCTTCAAACATTTGAGACGCTTGTGTAAACCAAAACTCTGCGTTTTTTAGTTTAGTATGAAAATCCATGTCCATTAAGTCCTTCAAGCTGCTAACAACTTTATCAGAGGACACTTTCCCTTTTTTAGCGCGAAAACGTCCTTATTTTATGAGTTTGTATTAATAGCAAAAAGCATAAATTATTGCTAGCTATATATATTATGCTTTATGTAACTTATATAAATATGTAAAAAGAGGAAAGTGTCCTCTTATTCTTACTAAGTTAAAAACGACTCACCTGATCGACCGCTTATCGCTCTTTGCCGAAGTTCAACTAAGTGCCATGAGCAGACTTTCAAGCGTAACTCGTTTCTGCCCCAAAATGGTTTAACGTAAATACTCTAAAGGTCGGCTTTGAGCCAATTTGAGACGGTCATGATGTTTCGAAGCTAAGGTTGTAATTCTACAAAGCGGACGTTCCGCTAACGCATTTTTTGCACTAAAATGTTTTAAGGTAATTATTCTATCGGTGAGTTTTGAGCGAATTACAGAAGCAAATAATCAGGCGGTAATTACCCCTACCATTAATTGGCTGGTTTGAATTGAAAATTGTTTCTAACATATAGGGAGAGACTCCTATACTTACTGCTGTCGCTATTTAAAAAGAGCATAAAGGAAAATATGACTATTGTTCGGGAAAAAGAGCTTGAATTGGAAGTTAAACAACTCCGAGAGCAGCTAAATAAAGCTAAGCTTGAGCGGGATAAGTACAAAAAGTTATTTGATATTTCGGCTGATGCATTGTCAATAATAGACCTAGGCACAGGCAGGTTTATTGAGTGCAATCAATCCGCGATTGATATGCATGGAGTAGAAAGCAGTAGTAAATTCCTGAACCTAACACCTTCTGATTTGTCACCTGAATTCCAACCATGTGGCAGACGCTCTGACGAAATGGCAGGTGAGTACATAGGCAATACCATAACTGAAGGTAGTCAGGTTTTTCAATGGACGCATACTCGTTTAGACGGCACTACATTTCCCTGTTTGGTTTCATTAACCTATATCGCCTTGGATGAACAAAATCATATACTAGCTATAGGTAGAGATATCAGCGAGCTTGTCCATACCCAAAATCAATTAGATATAGCAGAATCTGATGCCAGTCGATTAAAGCGAGCTTACAGCGAAGAAAAAGAGAAATTTGAAAAGTTTGTCGACTTAGCCACAGTAGGGATTGCAATTAATAACATTTCAGATGGAAGCTTTGAGTTTGTAAATCAAGAGTTCAGTAAAATCACTGGGTACAGTATTGAAGAGCTTAACCAGATGGATTATTGGCAGCTCACACCAATCTCATATGAAAAGCAGGAGCAAGCTCAACTCGAATCTTTAGCTGAGCATGGTCACTATGGCCCATACCTTAAAGAATATATACACAAAAATGGCACTAACGTCCCTGTATTACTGTCTGGTATAAAAATTACCGACAGAAATGATGAAACGGTGATTTGGTCTGTCGTACAAGATATGACCCTACAAAAAGAGAACGAGCAAAAAATTCAAGAAGCGAAAGAAAAAGCAGATGCATTGGCGCTTCGAATGCAACTTGCCAATGACTCTGCGGAAATAGGCATATGGGAGTGGAATTTACGAACGGGTGAGCTCAATTGGGATGAGTGGATGTACAAATTGTATGGCATCAATGAATCTGAGTTTTCAGGTGCGTATGAAGCATGGGTAAATAGTGTTCATCCCGACGACATTGATTCTGCAAAGAGTGCATTAGAAACAGCTATTCGTGGTGAAGGAGTTTATGACCCTGAATTTCGAGTTGTACACCCAAATGGTGATATTAAAGTGATAAAGGCCAGCGCTGAAGTAATAAGAGATACTGATGGGAAAGCCGTTAAAGTTATCGGAGTCAATTACGACGTCACAGAAAAAGTTAACGCTATTCAGGTGCTTTATGAAGCGAAACTTGCCGCTGAAAATGCTGTGAAAGCCAAAAGTGACTTTCTGGCGAATATGAGTCATGAAATTCGAACTCCGATGAATGCTATCCTTGGTGGTTTGCAGCTTTTACAAGACACAAAATTATCTAGGGAGTTGAAAACCGTTCTGAGTAACGCATCTTTCTCTGCACAAAGCCTGCTCACTATCATTAATGATATTTTGGATTATTCAAAAATTGAATCGAACAATCTTCAACTAGAGCACATTCAATTTTCACTCACAGAAGTGCTTGAATCAGTGAAGTATGACTTGGATGGGCAAGTTAGCAATAAGCAGGTACAGTTTATTGTCAATAAAGGTGAGCGTTATAAAGATTATTGGCTTGGTGATTTAGTTCGAGTTAAGCAAATAATCCTGAACCTCGCTTCAAATGCCGTTAAGTTCACAGAAAAAGGAAGTGTAAAGGTTAATATTGATAGCCGCCCTTACAGTGGCAAAGATGCAATTTATATTCAGGTCATTGATTCGGGTATAGGAATGACTGAAGAGGCTGCTCAGAGGATTTTTGAGCGATTTGCTCAGGCTGATACCTCAACCACAAGAAAGTACGGTGGGACGGGGCTTGGTATGTCAATTACAACTAATCTCATCAAAATGATGGGAGGTGAAATAGACGTTCAAAGTCAGCTAGATAAAGGGACGACAGTCTCAGTTATCCTCCCTCTTCAAGAAGTAGACATGGTGTCTAAAGAAAAGGCTAAAAAATCCTTATCCGCTCCTGATTTATCAAGTAAACAAATACTGGTTGCAGAAGATAATGCAATTAATCAGGTGTTGATACAATCAATGTTGAAGTCTACCAAAGCAAAAGTAACGATTGTTGAAAATGGGCAACTAGCGATAGATGAGGTTAAAAAAGGAAGTTATGACATCGTACTGATGGACATCCACATGCCTGAAATGGATGGCGTGGAAGCACAAAAACAGCTAAAGCAGCTATTTCCTAAATTACCCGTGATAGCCCTAACCGCAAATGTGATGAAAGATGATGTTGAAAACTACATCCAACAGGGTTTTGTTGCCCATATAGCCAAACCTATCGACATTAATCAACTATATGGAAGCTTAAAGCATTTTATCGATAAATAAATTTGTTCAACTAATTAAATACCCAATGGCTAGTAACTTAGAAGGGAGCTAGTTCTAGTTGATAGGGGGATTATTAACTCATCTTTGTCCAAATCCTAATCAGTAATACATCCACTATCCTCATAGTGACTTTTAAATAGGAGGTCACTATGAAACCAGAACTAAATCACAATGCTACTGGTGTGAAACGTCCTTTCAAGCTTGAAGAGATTTGGCGTATTCGCACTCGAATTGAAATTCAAAACAACTTGATGCAATTGGCTTTACTTAATTTGGCTATAGATAGCAAGCTAAGATCATGTGACTTACTCTCTTTAAAAGTTCGAGACGTCACTACTCTCGATCAAGTATTTGAAAGGGTTCAATTAACGCAGAAGAAAACTGGGATCGAAGTTCAATTTGAGATAACTCCGAGAACACAACAAAGTATTATCCATTGGATTCAAGAAGTTAAATTGCAACCCAGTGATTATTTGTTTCGGAGTATACGTCGCTCTAATCAACCAATAAGCTATTCATATTACAGGTCTATCATCAGGAGCTGGGCTGAGCAATTAGGACTTGATTCTGACCTTTATGGAACTCACTCAATGCGAAGAACCAAAGCGACTTTGGTTTATGCTCGAACCAAAAATATACGTGCCGTTCAGTTACTACTTGGTCATACAAAAATTGATAACACCATCAGATATTTGGGAATAGAGATTGAAGACGCCATTAAAATATCGAGAGAAACCGATTGTTGATTTAGCGCAGGCAGTGTTCTTATGCTGCCTTTGCCCCAAGATTAGTCAGCGACTGCATGAGCCATTACTCCCCATGCCATCATTTGGAATATTTTTTCTAACTCAAAGCAAGGAGCTAATCTGCCTATAAGAAACATAGATATTTGAAACCTTAGCGCTCTCATAGCTATAGAGTTTATGTAATCTGTTTGATTTCAATGTAACCCTCCCAATTTTGTTGTGCTAGCATCGGAAGCATAATTCTAATTTGCTTAGAGGAGAAATGCATTGGCCAGACGAGGAAGTGGTTTAAGGACGGCTATAAAGGTTGTTAAAGCTATAGATAGGGCCAACAAACAAGCCGCCCGCGAAACTCAGCGTAGAGAGAAAGCTCGGCAACGTGCTGAAGCTCAAGCACTTAGAGAGCATGAAAAAGGTGTGCGTGAAGCTCAGCGAGAACTAAAGCGGCAAGTAAGACAGCAACAATCCGCAGCAAAGCAAGCATTCAAAAATGCGCTATCAAATGCAAATGAAGAGTACCAAGACCGCTGCGAAGAACGAGCCGCACTTAGAAAGCAATTCATACAAGAGGTTTTAAGGTAAACAATGGATAATAATTTACTGATATTAGCAGGCATATCTTTGTTAGCAGTTTTGCTGACCTATATAGTGACGAAACGCTCTGCGGATAAAAAAGTTGGACAGTACAAGTCAATAGATGAAGCGTTAAAGAAAGCCAAAGAAGAGCACGAGACATTAAAGAAAGCAAATGAATCTCTTCAGCAAACTAATGAGATAGCAAAGCAGGCGCTTTCCAAAATTAACGCTGAAACTGCCGACCTACAAGCTTTGAAAGGACAAGATGACTCTCTTAAAGTTAGTATTCTAGAACAGCAACAGTCTCTTGACGCGGCCCAAAACACTCTAAATGAACTTAATGCCAATATTGAAAAGAGCGAACAGGATCTGAACGAGCTTATGGGTGGGATAGACTTGTATTCACGACTCGATGAATATACTGCTCATGGTCATTTTGAAATGCCACAATATCTCTACGAAACATCAACTCGCTATTCTGAAGAGATCAAAGACATACGGCAGCAGCAAAAAGACATGATTAAAGCGAAAAGCGCAGTCACCTTCCCTGAAACGACCGTTATTTCTAATGATAAGTCTTTGAATAAAAAAATCCTCAATGGTCAAGTTAAGCTTATGCTAACTGCGTTCAATATTGAATGTGACATGCTTATTGGCAAGGTTTCACCAAGCTCATTTGGTCGTACGCTGGAACGAATCGAGAAACTAGCAAACAATCTAGAAAAGTCAGCTGCGACAATGGAGTGTGGCTTTGATATTGACTACATCGAACTAAAATTCGAAGAATGTAAGCTTCAGTATCAATATACCCTGAAGAAGCAGGAAGAAATTGCCGAGCAGAAGCTCATCAAAGAGCAAATTCGTGAAGAGCAGAGAGCAATAAAGGAGTTTGAAAAAGCTATTGCTGAAGCTGAGAAAGAAGAAAAAATGTATCGAAACCTTCTTGATAAAGCTCAGCAAGAGCTTGCTCAAGCTAATGAACAAGAACGTAGTGAAATGGAACAAAGAATAGCCATTCTAGAGCTGCAATTGGCCGAAGCTGAAGCCAAAGAAGAACGTGCCAAGAGTATGGCGGAACAAACTCGTAAGGGCCATGTGTACGTGATAAGTAACATTGGTTCCTTTGGAGAAGATGTTTACAAGATAGGTTTAACGCGTAGGCTAGAGCCTATGGACAGAGTTAAAGAGCTTGGTGATGCCAGTGTACCATTCCCATTTGACGTACATGCCATGATTTATACTGATGATGCACCTGCACTCGAAACAGCTTTGCACCGTGAATTCCATTCTCAACGTGTTAATGCAGTTAACATTCGTAAGGAGTTCTTCAGTGTCGATCTAGAGGAAATTAAAGATGCCGTTGAAAAGATCGCTGGAGTAGATGCTCAGTTCAAAATGACCGCTCTGGCGGAAGACTATTACGAAAGCCTCCGTCTTAGTGATGCCGCATGATTTAACAGTTTTGTCCGTCTTCGAGTCAGCCAGATCAACGCTGGCTCACCTT
>NZ_BAAJMI010000004.1:0-566544 GCF_057554385.1 Pseudoalteromonas sp. 4NS20-0020
GAGTTGCCTTAGCGACTCAAGGGAAGCGAATCTTACGCTTTCCTGTGCTTTTGTCAACACTTAATTTTAAGTTTTATAAAAATCTAAACTCAAGTTTTACTCGACTCACTAAGTGACTTGCTTGCAGCTTAAGCGTTGCCTGCTCTGCCGTCTCAGTGGGGTCGCATTATAGGGAGCCGCGAATTTAACGCAAGCCTTTTTTAACTAAAAAAGTGATTTAAATTGCACCCCAAGCAAGCGCACACCCTAAACACAAGTTACTCACAAAACCCTGTGTATAACTTTACTTTTTAAGCTGATTTTCTCTGCTTTAACATCTAAGAGTCATCAATAAAAAAGCACCTTTAATAAAGGTGCTTTTATTTAGCCGGACTTATAATCAGCTTTTAATATAAAATACTGTATAGCTTTCTACGATATTTAGCTGCGAGCGCATCGCCATCTGGTAGAGAAGCTATTATAGCTAAAAAGCTTGGTTTAGCTTCGTTATAGTTAAGGTCCTTTTGTAGTACTTTGAATAGCACTTCTAATGCCTCTTCTTTTCTTCCTGCTTCGTTTAATAAAGCACTGAGCTCTTCTTTAAGTTCTAAATCGTTCGGATACTTATCTACTTGCTGTTGCTTTTGTTGTATCTCTGGAGAATCTTTTGCATCTAAAGCAGCTTCGCATTTTGCTTTGATGTTATTGAAGTACGCATCTTGATCTTGCGAATCAATCGTTTCTATTAATGCTTGAGCTTCATCTAATTTGTGAATTTGAATACAAATATCTGCAAGCACTAATTTAATACGTACATTAGTATTATCTATTTCGTATGCTTGCTTTGCATAATTAAACGCTGCATTGAGGTCTGATTTAAGTAGAGCCTGCTTAGCTTGTTCTAATAGCAAATCCTGTTGAGCAGGTAAGTGCTTAGATAGGGCTTCCCGTATTTGTGACTCAGTTTGCGTACCTGCAAGCAAATCGACAGGGGCAGAGTCTTTTAATAGCACAAGCGTAGGCAGCGTTTGTAAGCCAACCTGTTGTGCTAATTGTGAAGCTAATGCTTGCTCTGCATCACAATCTAAATTTGCTATTACTATATGGCTTGTATATTCAGCCGCTATTTTATCTAAAATTGCAGCCTGCCCAATACAATCAGGACTTTGAGGTGAGAAAAAGTTAAGTAATACTAATTTTTGTTGTGATGTTTCTCCAAGGACCTGCTGAAGGTTTTGTGCATTAATACTTACTATATTACTCATTGAATTGATTGCCATACTTATCTATTTAGGGTTTTATATGGTGATTAACATAATAAATACAAGTCGTATAACTAAATCACTCGGCATACATAATCAATTAATGAGGCAAATCATGAAACTATCTTACCTTAGCGCTGCATTTTTATTTGCAGCTCCGCTTTTGCAAGCTAAAGGACTTGACCTAGACCTAAACAAAACAATGCCTAGTATTGAAAAGTTTTACCTCGATTTACATCAATCGCCAGAACTTTCATACAGCGAAAAAAATACAGGTAAAAAAATAGCTAACAAGCTTAATATGCTTGGATTCGAGGTTACAGAAAATGTAGGTGGGTATGGTGTTGTTGGTATTTTTAAAAATGGCAATGGCCCAACAGTTATGATACGCACTGATACGGACGGCTTACCTATTACCGAGCAAACAGGTAAACCCTACGCTTCAACTGTAAAAGTTATTGACGAGCATGGTGCAAAAGTTGGTGTTATGCATGGCTGTGGCCATGATATTCATATGAGCTCATTTATAGGCACTGCCGAGCAACTCATTACTCATAAAAATAAATGGAAAGGTACATTAATGATGGTTGCACAACCTGCAGAAGAGGTTGGAGGTGGAGCTAAAGCGATGCTAAATGAGGGGTTATTTAGTAAATACGCAAAACCCGACCACGTTATTGCATTGCATGTTAGTGCCAGTGTACCTGCTGGTAAAGTAACTATGAAAAATGAATATACCATGGCTAGTGTGGATTCTGTTGATATTAATATAAAAGGTAAAGGTGGCCATGGCGCTTACCCTCATACCACTATTGACCCGGTAGTTATTGCTGCGCGCACAGTACTTGCTTTACAAACGATTACAAGTCGCGAACTTTCACCTTTAGAACCATCTGTTATAACAGTCGGTTCCATACATGGCGGCTCTAAACATAATGTTATTTCTGATGAAGTGAAACTGCAACTTACACTGCGTAGTTACAACCCAGATGTACGCAATGCACAAATTGCTGCAATAAAACGCATAACCGCAGGTATTGCGCAAAGCGCAGGGCTTGATGAAAGTGATTACCCCGCTGTTATAGTCCATGAGGATGAATCAATTCCATCTACTTATAATAACCCTTCGCAAACTAATATAGTACGAAGTGCTATCAAAAATGCGATAGGCGACACAAACGTACTTGAAACCCAAGCCGTAATGGCAGGTGAAGACTTTGGTCTTTATGGCCGCACCGACGAAAATATCCCAATTACATTATTTTGGTTAGGCGGTGTTAATCAACAGCAATACGCAAAAGCAATAAAAAACAACGAAACACTTCCTTCATTGCACTCAAGTAAATTTGCACCAGATTATAAAGTAGCTTTACCTACTGGTATAAAAGCCATGAGTAATGCGGCAGTTGCATTATTTAATACAAAATAAATCCCACTTAAGGGCTCAGCCATTAAACTGTTGTCGAGCTCTTTTTATAATTAGATTTTTTATTTTTACTGCGCTTGGCAAAACGCTTTTTAGGCGGTGTTTGGGGCAGTTTTGAAAATACATGGCTATCGCAATTAGCTGCTTGCATTACAAAGCCTTCAAGCTCCACCAGTAACGGTTGTAAAAATTGTTGGTAGCTCATTGCTTGTTGAGCAATGCTGCCTAAACTTGCCTCCCACTTTGCTGTTAAGTCAGGACTTGCTAAACCTTCAGGCAAAACACTAATTAATGCAAGGCCTGTTTCGGTGGCTTTGATTGTTTTGCCTTCACGCTTTAAAAAGCGCCGTTTAAATAACAACTCTATAATGCCTGCACGAGTAGCCTCTGTACCTAAACCATCAGTATCTTTTAATATTTTTTTGATATGTGGATCTTTTACATAACGGCTAATCCCTGTCATAGCACTCAGTAAAGTTGCATCAGTAAAATGAGCGGGAGGTGAAGTATACTTTTCTACTACATTACCTTGTGTACATATCAGGTCCATCCCTTTTTCAAGGTAAGGTAAAGTAGCCTCTTCTTTTAATTCTGATTTACCCATTAATACCTTAAAACCCAAACTGACTTCTTGTTTAGCGTTGGCTTTAAATAACCCACCAGCAATTGTCACCTCTGCTTTAGTTTCGTTATAAATACAGTCTGGGTAAAACTGGATCAAGTAGTGCCTACAAATAAGCTGATACACTTTTGCTTCATCCTTGGCTAAGCGAGCTGAATTTAATTGCTTTGCCGTAGGTACTATAGCGTGATGCGCAGCTACTTTTGAGTCATTAAAGCACTTACTGCGCAGCTTATCATTTGCACCATTTACTAACTCCACTTTTTGACCGTCATTAGTTGCAACTGCTTTTAAAATTGAAGGTGCATCTAAATGATGTTCCTTAGGCAAATATCGATTATCTGAGCGAGGATAAGTAATTAATTTATGGCGTTCATAAAGTGTTTGGCAAATATCAAGCACCTGTTGGGCAGCCATACCAAATGCCTTTGCTGCATCTATTTGCAGTGCTGATAGATTATAAGGTAGAGGTGCACTTTGCTTTTTTTGTTTTTGTTCAAGCGCTGTCACCTCTCCTGTTTGGTTAGTGATACGCGAAGCCACGTTTTCGGCCAATGCTTTATTTAGCACTCGCCCCTCTTCATCTTGATAAGGTTCGCAAGCTTTACTCGGTACCCACTTTGCTTTAAATACCTGCTTCTCAGGAGTAACTAAACTAGCTAGCACCTCATAAAATGGTTTTGATATAAAATTAGCTATCTCAGTGTCACGATTTACCACTAAGCCCAAAATTGGCGTTTGTACGCGCCCAACTGAGAGTACATTACCAAACCCTGCTTTTTGTCCCGCTAAAGTATAAGCCCGAGTGAGGTTCATACCAAAAAGCCAATCAGCTCGAGAACGTGCAAGTGCTGATACACTTAGTGGAATAAATTCCCGATTAGAGTGCATACTACCAAGCGCTTTTTTAACTGCAGCTAAGTTTAAATCGCTTATAAGTAGACGCTGAATACCTTGCTTTTTAGCTTTGCTTATTTTGGCTTGTTCTATCACTTCATCTACAAGTAACTGCCCTTCACGGTCGGGATCGCCAGCATGAACTAACGTTGATGCCTGTTTGATTAGCTTTTTTAAAATAGTTAATTGCTTACGAGTTTTAGGTTTAGCTTTTAACCGCCATTGCTCAGGTACTATAGGGAGATGTTCTAATTGCCATTTTTTATAGCGTTCATCGTAATCATCAGGTTCAGCTTGTTCTAACAAATGGCCAATACACCACGAGACACAATCACCATTTGCGACTTCAATGTAACCGTCGTGTTTTTTATGTGGTTTTGGGAGCGCATCTGCAATTGCACGTCCAAGTGATGGTTTTTCTGCGATGTAGAGTTTCATGCGCTGGCCTACAACTGGTTATATAAACAGTAGTTTAGCATAACTATTTTAAAGAGGGAGAGTTTTTGATTTATTGTCAGGTTCAATAAGTAGATGCTGGTAATAATTTGCAAAACTCAAAGCTGGGCTACTAATTAAGCCCAGCTTTATAATTTGAGCATTACCTCACATCAATAGGGTCAGACTCTTTCGCCTTACCTTGTAATATAGATATTTCAACTCGGCGATTCCGGCGTCGGTCTTCATTTGTCTCGTTAGGCACAAGCGGCCGAGTTTCAGCTCGCCCTACAACCATCATTCGTGTTTTATCAAACCCTTGAACTGTTTGCAATTCGCTAGCAACAGCCACTGCACGCTTAGAAGACAAATCCCAGTTATTTACGTATAACTCGTTTGATACCTGAAAATCATCTGTATGCCCTGATACTGTAATTTCACCTGGTACGTCTTTTAAAAGTTCGCCAATGTCTTGAATAATCGGTTTAAACTTAGGTTGTAAAAAAGCACTGCCCGAAGGAAACGAGCCATTTTCTCTAATACGAATAATAATTTGCTGACCTAATGATTCAAGTTCTATTGCACCATCTATTATTTGCCTTTCTAACTGCTGCGCTATTTTTTTAACCAGCTCATTTGTTTGCTCTTGATCTGCAGCGGATATTGCTTGTTCTGATGACTGCTCTTGTGAGGTACTTCTAGATTCACCGCCACGTTTATCGCCTCGCTGTTCTTGCCTGCCGCCCGCTGAACTTTCATCACCAGCCTGAAACTCTAGCATTTGCTGGGTCATTTCAACGGTTTGCTGTTGAATAGTTTCAATTGGTGTAGGCTCTGGCTTACCTGGAGTAAATTCCATAGCGATAACCGATGTCCCTTTTGGGATATCTTTAACTTCAATTTTATTTTGCACACCAAAAGCAAACTTCATTGAACCTGCAATTTGTTTAAATTTAAGTACATCCATTTCTGAGAATGCCAATAAGAGTACAAAAAAGCACATCAATAGCGACATTAAATCAGCAAATGTACCCATCCAAGCAGGCAAACCGGGTGGTGGGCATTTGCACTCTTCATCAGACATGGTTACTCCTCGGTATCAACTTTACGCTTAGACTCAGCCAAGTAGTTTTTCAAAATACCTTCAATAACTTTGGGGTTTTGACCATCTTGAATTCCTAAAATAGCATCGAGAATCAAACGCTGATTCATCGCTTCTTCGTCTTTACGCAGCTCAAGTTTTACCTGAATAGGAATTGCTACTACATTCGCCAAAAATGCACCATACAGAGTGGTCAATAGTGCCACGGCCATTGCAGGTCCAATAGCTTTGGGGTCGTCCATGTTTGATAACATGGCAACTAGGCCTATCAATGTACCAATCATTCCCATTGCGGGAGCTATGTCGGCAAGTGCTTTAAATAAGCCAGCACCTAGTTCATGACGGGTCGTGGTTAGGGAAATATCCTTTTGAAGTGTAGCGCGCACAACATCTGCGTCATGACCATCAACAAGCATGTCAACGCCTTTACGCATAAATGGATTTGGAATTTCAGCTTCTTCGAGTGCTAAAAAGCCACCTTTACGAGCAGAATCCGCAAGCTCTACTGCTTTTTCTATTAACTCTTCAGGCGACTCAATTTTAAACATGAATGCCTTACCAACCACCTTACCTATCCCTAAAAACTGAGACATAGTGAAGTTTGATAAAAC
This sequence comes from Pseudoalteromonas sp. 4NS20-0020, assembly GCF_057554385.1. NCBI lineage: Bacteria > Pseudomonadati > Pseudomonadota > Gammaproteobacteria > Alteromonadales > Pseudoalteromonadaceae > Pseudoalteromonas > Pseudoalteromonas sp. 4NS20-0020. Next base: position 6,335 of record NZ_BAAJMI010000004.1, read on the forward strand.
AATAAACAGCGAGCCACCAAATACAATTACACTTGAAGGCGCATCGGCAAACATGCCCATTTCACCGCTACTACTCATAAACATAGACATGACAATTAAGCCTATTGCGCCTAGGATCCCTATTATGGTTGCTAAATCCACATTTCCTCCAGAGATTTCATGTTTAAATGCCTTATCATAAACTTTTTATTATTAACTGCTTATCGGCAACATACTGAATTGCTTAAGTCATTTTTGTAAATAAACATAAAAGTTATATTTATTATTTTATATCAAGTTAGGCGCACTGCCTAATTATCGAGTTTTCCTGACTAATAGCACTGATTAACACGCGATTAATCGCTCTAAATGTAAAAAACTCATATCATCCTTTGACCTAGTTTAGCATTCCCCCTAAAATTGGCTCCTAAATTTATCATGTAAGCTGAAATAAAGATGGCGACTAAAAAACCTGAAAACTTAAGTTTCGAAAAAGCACTAGAAGAATTATCAACAATTGTTAGTGAAATGGAACAAGGTGATTTATCGCTTGAACAATCATTAAAGCAGTTCGAGCGTGGTATTGCACTCGCTGGTGCGTCATCTGAAAAACTACAGCAAGCAGAACAAAAAGTATCTATTTTAATGGGTAATAGCGAAAAGTCAGCACTTACAAACTTTAATAATGATATGGAATAGTTGTGAGCATAAAAGACTATATTGAACGTGCTCAAATAGATGTAGCTACTACACTCAATAGCTACTTTGAACAACCGCTCGATAGCGATAAAACAATAAAAGAAGCCACTCATTACAGCTTATTTAATGGTGGAAAAAGGCTGCGCCCTTTTTTGGTGTACGCTGTTGGTGAAATGCTAGGCGCTAAAAAAAGTGACTTAGACGTTTTGGCTGCAGCCATAGAATGCATTCATAGTTATTCATTAGTACATGACGACCTACCAGCTATGGATGATGACGATTTACGCCGCGGCTACCCCACTTGCCATATTGTGTATGGCGAAGCGCAAGCCATTTTAGCGGGTGATGCATTACAAACTCTCGCCTTTGAACTTATAGCCACACATAACTTTAATTGCTCAGCGCAATCACAAGTAAAAATGATTGCTGCACTTGCACATGCATCAGGTATTGAAGGGATGGTTGCAGGACAAGGTTTAGACATTGCCGCAACTGACAAAGTTGTTTCTGTACAAGAGCTTGAGCGCATCCATAAGTTAAAAACCGGTGCACTAATTAACTGTGCTATAACACTAGGTGCACTGTGCAGTGAAAAAGCAGATGAACAAACTTTAGAAAACTTGAGCGTTTTTGGGTATGCTATAGGGCTGGCATTTCAAGTACACGACGATATTTTAGACGTGGAAGGTGACACCTTTATACTAGGTAAACCACAAGGCTCAGATATAGAAGCGAATAAAGCGACATACCCGGCGTTATTAGGTATGCTAGGCGCTAAAGAAAAGGCGCAAAATTTAATAACACAAGCCCACGAAGCGTTAGCACTTATTGATGCAGATACTACGCTTCTTGCGTCGCTGGCAAATTACCTTATTGAACGTGACCACTAGTCACAGTTTAAGCGTATTGCAAATAGCACTGACATTATTACTTAACATTCGTTGTTCACTCCCATTTGAAAGCGAATGTGATCGAAGGATATAAAAAAGCCATGACACTTGATAGTAGCAAGTATCCATTACTTAACTTGGTTGATAAACCAGCTCAATTACGAGACTTAGCGCAAGATAAACTTCCCGAGTTTAGCAATGAGCTACGTGAGTATTTACTTAACTCTGTATCGCAAAGTAGCGGTCATTTAGCGTCTGGTTTAGGCACAGTTGAGCTTACAGTTGCACTTCATTATGTATATAACACACCAGAAGATCGTGTAGTGTGGGATGTTGGGCATCAAGCCTACCCGCATAAGATCTTAACGGGTCGCCGCGACCAAATGCATACTATTCGCCAAAAGGATGGTCTGCACCCATTCCCATTTAGAGATGAAAGTGACTACGACACATTCAGTGTTGGCCATTCTAGCACCTCAATTTCTGCAGCTTTGGGCATGTCAATTGCTGCGCAAAAAGAAGGCGCAGGGCGTAAAACGGTTGCAGTTATTGGTGATGGCGCTATTACTGCGGGTATGGCATTTGAGGCGATGAACCATTTAGGCGATGTAAAATCAGACATGCTTATTATTCTAAATGATAACGAAATGTCGATTTCAGAAAACGTTGGCGCATTAACCAACCACTTTGCGCGTATTCTATCTGGTAGCTTTTACACCAACATTCGCGAAGGAAGTAAAAAGTTACTGTCTGGCGTACCGCCTGTTAAAGAGCTTGCCAGCAGAATGGAAGAGCATCTTAAAGGCATGGTTATCCCTGGTACGTTTTTTGAAGAACTTGGCTTAAATTATATTGGCCCAATTGATGGGCACGATGTAAACATGCTGGTTGATACATTGCGTAATATGCGTAATTTAAAAGGCCCACAACTTCTTCATATAAAAACGCAAAAAGGTAAGGGTTACAAGCCAGCTGAAGCCGACCCTATTGGTTACCACGGCGTCCCTAAGTTTGATCCAAACACATCTAGCTTGCCTAAATCAAAACCGGGCGCCCCTACATTTTCAAAAGTATTTGGCGACTGGCTATGCGACATGGCGCAGCAAGATGATAAATTAATGGCTATCACTCCTGCCATGCGTGAAGGCTCGGGCATGGTGCGGTTTTCAAAAGAACATGCTGATAAGTATTTTGACGTCGCGATTGCTGAACAACATGCCGTAACTCTAGCCGCAGGTTTTGCATGTGAAGGCTTAAAGCCTGTTGTTGCTATCTATTCAAGCTTTTTACAGCGCGCATACGATCAGCTCATTCACGATGTTGCATTACAAAACCTCCCTGTATTATTTGCTATTGACCGAGCAGGTATTGTTGGTGCCGATGGCGAAACACATCAAGGCGCATACGATCTCAGCTTTATGCGTTGTATACCTAATATGGTTATTATGGCACCTAGCGATACTAATGAATGCCGCCAAATGTTGTACACCGGTTACAAAGCTAATTGCCCGGTTGCTGTTCGTTACCCTCGCGGAAGCGCTGGTACGGCAGATATTCAGAGCGATATGCAACTTTTCGAAATTGGTAAAGCAAATACAATAAAAGAAGGTTCAAAGATTGCCATTTTGTCATTTGGTACATTGCTTGAAAACGCACAACTTGCTGCAAATGAACTTAATGCAACGCTTGTTAACATGCGCTTTATAAAGCCACTTGATACTTCACTGTTAAACGACATTATTAAAAATCATGATGTCATTGTTACACTTGAAGATCATGCCATTGCCGGTGGTGCAGGCTCTGCGGTTAACGAATACTTAGCCAGCCAGCAGGCCAATGTTAAAATACTTAACTTAGGTATTCCTGATGAGTTTATTAAGCACGGCACGCAAGACGAAATGCACGATGAAATGGGCTTAGGCGAGCAAGGTATTTTAAGTTCAATAAGGTCATTTACTGCTTAGTTAATTATTTTAACTGTTTATAAAAAGGAGCCTGTTGGCTCCTTTTTCGTTTTTATCATTATTTTTTGCATCCAATTTAACTTTTAAGCCGTTATTGCTGTGAGGTTAACATGTAAATAATCAGTGCTGCTTAGTCTGTGCTTTATAAGCAAGCCCTTTATTTACCTAAATTTAATGGAATATTTAAAAGGTAAAAATGATGAATAATGCTAATTTAACAACTCATACAGCACAAAAAAACACATTGAAACACACGCTTAGTTTTTCAGCGTTAACACTTGCAGTATTAATCGGCATTACAGGCTGTAGCTCAGACGATGGTAAAAACGGCGTAGATGGTATTGCAGGCACCGACGGACAAAATGGTACCGATGGAACAAATGGCAACCCAGGCTTTGCATCAGCCACATTTATTTTGGCAAACAATGGAGAAACTAACACGGGTACCATTGATTTAATTGACCAAAGCGCTTCTAAATTAAAAACTTTTAACACAACAGCTAACGAAGGCGCCGCTTTTGATAGCTTAGGTAATTTATTACAAGCAAGCGACAGCGAAAGTGGCAGTATTAAAACTATCTGTCAGCTTGCTAACCGTGCTGATGGCAGCAGCTATGATGCAAATACTGATCGCGAAATAACAGGTGCTAACACTACGCTCGTAAACCCTAAAGGAATTGCCGTAGCACAAAAAAGTGGCCTTATTTTTATTGCTGACTTTGGCGCGATGCAGGTAACGACTTTTGGCGCTACAGCCGCAGGTAACGCAATGCCTTTAGGCACAACCATAACAGAAGCTGCACCGTGGGATGTTGATTATGATGAAACAAATGACCGTCTTTATGTAGCACTTACAAATGGTGATGTAGCCGTTTACGATAATTTTGTTGGTGGTGAATTTGCCGCTATGCCAAGTCGTACAATTACCCCTAGCAATAATGATGGTACGCAAATATCTGTAAATATTCATGGCATTGTTTATGATTCAAATACTAATAAACTTATTTTATCTGATGTAGGCAGTGCCTCAGATGCAACCGATGGTTCGTTATTTGTAATCAATAATGCATCAACCGCAGACGGCTTAGTGAGCGTTGCACGCAGTATTGCCGGCCCAGCAACAATGCTTGGTAACCCGGTTGATATTAGCCTTGAAGGGAGTGACTTGCGTGTAGCCGAAAAATCAAATGATGCTGTTCTTGTATTTAGCAATATTTTTTCAGGTGAAAGCGGCGATATTACTCCAGACTTAGTCACTTCAACTATTAAACCTGAGTCAATTACTAAAGTGGGTATGCAAAATGTAATGGCTGACATTTCAGATAGTGATGCCGCTAATATGGCGCTTTTAGGAGTTGCCGTTAGCAGTAACCCGGGTACTACAGGTGAAACAACGGGGCAAATTAGTCGATTAAGCTCTCAACTTAGCACAGAAGTTGGCAACTATAATGCGGGTCAAACTATCGAGAGTGTAACTTTTGATAAAGCGGGTAATAGCTATACAACGTTCGATAACAGTACAACTTCTATTGGCGGTATTGTCATTTCAAATAAAGTGGCAATAAACAGAGATGGGCAAACGTATAATACAAACCAAGACAGTGTTATTACAGGGGCAAATACAGGCCTTATATCTCCTAAAGGTCTTGATGTAGCTTCTGATAGCGGTATGATTTTAGTTGCAGAAAATAATGCAGATACACCAAGTATCTCAATATTTTCAACGTGTACCACAGGAGATGCAAGCCCATTAATGACGCTTACTTTTGCTAACGGTGCGCGTCCTTGGGATGTTGATTACGATGCAAACACTGACCGTGCTTTTGTCGCACTCACAAATGGCACCGTTGCTGTATTCGACGAAGTCAAAAGCAAGCTTATGGCCGGAAATGCAAATATTGCTGTTGAAGACAGACTTATAACACCTGCTAATGCTGGAACCGCGGTAGAAGCGCCAAGCAATATACATGGCATCGATTACGACTCGCTTAGTGGCTCGTTAATTCTCTCTGATGTGGGTAGCGCCGCGGTTGCTGACGATGGAAAAGTATATGTATTAAATAACGTGGCAATGGCATCGGGGTTGGTAAACATCAGCACCACGATTAGCGGCCCAAATACCCTACTGGGTAACCCTGTTGATATTATGTATACCGGGACAGATTTATACGTAGCTGAAAAATCAAATAATGTAGTTATGCGTTTTAATAATATTTTAAGTATTACCGGAGGCGACATTAGCGCCGATGCAAGCACTGCATTTACGGCACCTGAGTCAGTTGCAATATTACCAGCTTGGCTTAATCAATAGCGTTAACCTCACCATACCTGACCAATCACTTTGGTCAGGTATTATCGCATCCACACTTTTATATCGGCCAAACCATTTTTCTGTAGCATACCCAGTTGCTGCTCTACATTAGAGTTTTGTTCAAACTCAAATGCATCTAGCTGCTCGTCGAAAGTAATATGCGCTACACCGTCTCCACCGCGTTTTTTAACTTGATGAAGCGAAATGTCAGCTAAATTAATAGAGGTTTCCCAACTAATTACTTGCCCACCAAGTAAGGGTAATGGGTAGAAAGACCAACCAATTGAGGCTGTTATATTTGTCATATTTCCGTTAGGTAATTGGAAAGAATACTCTGCAATCGCTTTACAAAGCTCTGAAGAGTAACTGTCTATTTTATTGCACTTAAAATCACGTAAAAGTAATAAAAACTCATCGCCACTCCAGCGCGCTACATAGTCAGAGCCCTGCGTACGCGAGTTTAATAGCGCAGCCATTTGCTGCAAACAGCTGTCACCTGCAATTGGACCAAAGGCATCATTTATACGGCTAAAGTTATCTAAATTAATAATAACCAGTACAAGTGATTTCCCTTGAGCCTGTAATGACTGTGAATTACGTTGAAAATGCTCAATATCTTTTGGTAATTGATCAAACAAGAAACGACGGCTACGCAAACCTGTAAGCTCATCAGAGTGGCTTACAAGTTTAAGTTGTGAGTTAACTTGCCCAAGCTTATCATTCGCTTGTCGAAGCTCTAACGTACGCTCTGTAATTAAACCTTCAAGCACTTCTTGTTTTCTGCGCTCTTGCGCTTTAAGCACCCAAAATACTAAGTAAAGAAGTAAAATAAAGCCACTGGTGATCAGTAATCTAAAGTAAATCGTTTCATCAAACCGCTCTGGCACAATAAACTCATACTCTACGTATTGCGCCTTTGACCAATCTTCACCTTGGCGTTTTGCCTCTAACTGAAATAAAAATGCCCCAGCTGGTAAGTTGGTATAAATAGCCTCGCGGCGCGTGTTTGCATAACGCCAATCATTGTCCAAACCACTTAACTGATACCTAAACTCAATACTGTTTGGCGCATAATAGTCTATCGCCGTATAGGTTAGTGTTATGTCTCGCTCGTCAGTTTCTAAAGTCGGCTTTTTACCTAGCGCAGCCGTTGTTAAATTACGCTCAGGAGTTGTAATTGTTTCAATAGTTGGTTTTAACGACAGCACCCCAAATAGCTCTACATTTTTAGGTATCTCAACAACACCTTGTAGGCTCGGATACCACATTGAGCTGCCCATATTGACAACTGCATCATGGCCTAAACCACTACAACACTGGTTAGCTTTGCCATCAAGCTGGCGATCGAATGACGAAATCACCTCTTCTACTTTTAAACTTTCTATGTTTGTTTTGAACTGCTCCGCTGGCATTCTGTAAACACCTTTCATGGTGCTCACCCACACGTTATTTAATTTTTCGTCGTACTCTAAGCTAAATATAGAGCCATACGGTAACCCATTTGCGGCATCAAGCTGTCGCCATTGGCCCTGCGTGCTTCGGTAAAATAATCCATCATTAAGCGAGCCTATTAAAATACCCACGCCATCAATATGCAAAACACTTGTAATATAAGCACTTTCAAGTGAAGTTTGATCCCCGACCTTTTCGATACCGCGATCAGTAAAGTAATACGCACCTTTACTGGTACCTATGACACCAAAGTTTCCTTTGTCTAAAACATAAGTTATAAATTTGCTGCCTAAAAAGGCGTTATAAGCAAAGGGAGTTAAACCTGCAAAGTTGAGCCTGTAGAGCCCACGGCCGGTGCCAATCCAAAACCCACCTTTACTAGAGCGACTTATAGCAAAAACGGGATTATCACGCAGTGCACGCCCAGGCACACTAAAGAGTTTATCGTCTTCGTATACGAACAACCCTCGCCCTGTGGCGATGTATACGCGCTCTCCATCAAACTGTAAATCGTGTACTGAGGCACGCCCATACTGACTACTTGGAATTAAATTAATATAACTTTTATTCAAGTCAAAATAACCAACACCACTTTTATTAGCGACCCATAATTTACCATCTGGAGCTTGGCTCAGCGCCATAACCGCTTCAGTCATTTGTGAAACAGCAGCGTGCCTTTCTACTCGCCCTTCGTGAGCAAGCCACAACCCTTCACTGAAGCTTGCTAACCAAATATTATTTTTATCATCTCTAAAAATATCAGCAAACCAAATACTTTGATCTAGCTGGCTCGGTTCAACCCATTGCCATTGGCTGGATTTATCTCTGAATAACAAGCGCCCATAGGTGGAAATCCATAAACCACCATCGCTGTCACTCATAAATTTATACACTGCAGAGTTATTCGCGTTGGGTAATGGAAAGGGCCTTAACTCGTCGTCTAAATCTAAAAAGTAAGCGCCTAGCTCCGAAGCTAAATATAAATTCCCATTTAAAAATGCAAGATCATGAACGATCGTTTGAGCTAAACGCTCGGGTAACGATATTTTAGCAGTAAGCTCTAAACGCAGTTTGGCAAAATCGGAGGAGTTTTTAGTTAAGCGTAACAAGTGACGATCGTTTACAAGCCAAATACCTTCTGGCGAAAGCGCCATTTGGCTCACTGAACCCACTATTTGAGTTATAACGGTTGCATTAGCCGTTGGTAAAATAGCTTTAGATTGACCGCGTAAGTTAACTTGACCACGACCAACGTAATATAACCCGTTTGCGGCTATCCAAGTGCCCCCTTTGGAGTCTTCTAGAATATCCCTTACAGGGCCTTTAATGTTAAATGCCTGCGCTGCAAAGGTCGCTGGATTAATAACCACTAAACCACTTCTAGTACCAACCCAAAGTAATCCATTCGAATCGATTAAAAGCTTATTAATGCCATTGCTTGGTAAAAAAGCGCTATTTTGGGTATTGTAGTTTGTAAACGTAGTGCCATCAAAGCGGCTCAAACCAAACTGTGTGCCTAGCCAAATGTAGCCTTGCTGATCTTGCACTACGCTTTTTAATGATTGTGACGGTAAGCCGTCTTTAATATTCCATTGTTTAACAACATAGTCAGTAATTGAAGCCCCACTTGGCATTGCGCACAACATCAGTACACACACCAGTAAAAATCGCATCATACGCTGCCACCTAGTTAAACTAATCAAATATAAACACTAAAAGGGTAGTAAACCTGCTTTTATTAATGCTTGCAAACAAATCAATGAAAAAATACCCGCTAACACGTCATCCGCCATAATACCAAAACCACCATGTACGCGTTTGTCTAACATACGAATCGGGCCTGGTTTTGCAATATCAAAAAAGCGAAAAAGTAAAAAGCCAACTAATAAAGTTTGCCAATTTAATGCTGCACCTATCATGGTGATGTAGTAGCCAGCGACTTCATCCCACACAATAGCAGGATGGTCATGCACACCCAGATCATCAGCTGTTTTACCGCATGCCCAAATACCAAATACACTGATCACAACTGCAAATACTATTTGTAACCAGATTGGATAATGCATTGTTATAAATATAAATGGCAATGCTGCAAATGTGCCAAATGTACCCGGCGCTTTTGGTGCAAGGCCAGTACCAAACCCTAAACCAAAAAACTGGTGTGGGCGTTTTAAGTTAAATAATCGGTTTTTATTCAAACCTGCTCCTTTGTAAAATGCTCAAAACCCTGTTGCTCAAAGTTAAACATTTCACCATTTTGTAAAAGCTCAATCTTACCGTTACCACTTTTTATCTGCCCAATACAGGTAATATCCACACCATATTGGCTTAGCTTTAAATCAAGCATACCTTTATTGTTATCGGGAACAGTAAAAATTAATTCATAGTCATCGCCGTAGCTAAGAATAAACGGTAATTGCTTATTAAAATCTAAGCTTGCTTTCATTGCCTCTGATGTAGGAATACTCTCAACATTAATCTCTGCATTTACTTGCGACATTTCAAGAATATGTGTTAAATCGGCAAGTAATCCATCTGATACGTCAATAGCTGACGTTGCAAGCCCACGGATGACCTGACCCGCAGCAACACGCGGTGTTGGGTAGTCAAATCGATTGTTTAAGTATTCTAAATGCGTTGGATCTATATTAATACCTTGCTTACGTGCTTCAATAGCAAGACCCGCGTCCCCTAAAGGACCCGTAACATAAATCCAATCACCTACTTTTGCACCACTTCTGCGTAGTGCCTTACCTTCCGGCACAGTACCTTTAGCGCAAATAGTAATGGTGAGTGGCCCTTGAGTGGTATCGCCACCAATAATTTGTACATTAAAGTATTCTGCAATTTCATGCATGCCTTCAGTAAATTCTGCAATCCACTGAGAATCTATTGTCGGTAACGTTAGTGCAACAGATACCCACGTAGGTTCAGCACCCATTGCAGCTAAATCACTTAAATTAACAGCAAGCGCTCTATGCCCCAATGCGCGAGGAGAAATATCTTCAAAAAAGTGCACGCCTTCAACCAAAGTATCGGTTGTGACTGCAAGTTGGCAGTTTTGTGGAACAGTGACAAGCGCGCAATCATCCCCTATACCTAGGTTAACATCACGACGAGAAATACCGCGACCTTTAAAGTAGCGGTTAATTAATTCAAATTCCTTCATACACAAAAAAGCCGACCTATGCCGGCTCTCCTTTTAACGGTTATATAAAGTAAATCTCTGAAAGCAAAGTCAGAGAAAAATACTATTACTTGCGTAAATGCTTTACAGCTTTATCAAGTACACCGTTTACAAATTTATGACTATCTTCTGCGCCAAATATTTTGGCAAGCTCAATACCTTCGTTGATAGCAACTTTGTAAGGTACATCTTCACGGAACTTAAGTTCGTAGCTGCTTAAACGTAAAATTGCTCGCTCAACCATATCTAAGTCATCAAATGGACGCGTTAAATGAGGTGATACTGATTCATCAAGTAGCTTATAATTTACAGCTACACCTGAGGCTAAATCTTTAAAGTATTCAACATCAATTTTAGTAACGTCGTTTTCGATCAACATTTGTTGCTCGATGTCGGCAATTGCATTACCGCTTAATTGCCAAGAATAAACGGCTTGAAGTGCTAAGATACGTGCTTTACGTCTTGCTGCTGGTTTCACAAAAATTCCTTAAACTTAAATTTTATCTAACACATTAACCATTTCAAGCGCACCCAAAGCAGCTTCGCCGCCTTTGTTACCCATTTTGGTACCTGCGCGCTCAATAGCTTGTTCAATGCTTTCAGTGGTTAATACGCCAAATGCAACCGGTATATCATACTCAAGTGATACTTGCGCAAGACCTTTGTTTGACTCGCCAGCAACTAGGTCAAAGTGTGGTGTTCCACCTCTGATCACTACGCCTAAAGCGATGATTGCATCATACTCTTTTTTTGCCGCAACGCGTTTTGCCGCTAAAGGTAATTCAACTGCACCCGGTACATAAATCACAGTAATGTCGTCATCAGATACACCACCGGTACGTTTTAGCTCATCAACAGCACCTTCAAGTAGGCTGCTACCAATAAAGTCATTAAAACGAGAAATGACAATGGCAAATTTTTTGCCCGGTGCGTACTTATTACCTTCAATAATTTTCATTTGATAACCCTAAAAATAAGTTCAAGCGGTTGCGATTGCGCAAAAATTGCTGCGCATCATACCATAATAATAATAAAATAGCCTAGTTTAAGCGTTTGCCTATTGTGGCTCAATGTAATCAATAACTTCTAAATGAAAGCCCGAAAGTGCATGGTATTTTTTAGGGCGACTCATTAATCGCATTTGCTCAATTCCTAAATCTGCAAGAATTTGTGAGCCTACACCAACAGTACGAGAAGTACCTTGAAATTTACGCGGTGTAACATTTTCACCAGCGTCTGCAGCAGCAAATGCTTTAACTGTTGCTTCAAGCTCTTCAGTACTTTCTTGTTTACCTAAAATGACTAGCACACCGTCATTTTTAGCTATGTATGCCATTGCATCCGATAAGCCCCAGCTTCTGTCTGCGCTTCTATCAGAAAGTAAAATATCGTTAAATGTACTTTGTAAATGCACACGCACCAAGGTTGGTTCTTGCGCTTTAATTTCACCCTTGAGTAGTACGTAGTGTAACTGACCGTCAATAGTGTCTTTGTAAGTGACTAAGTCAAATTCACCATGCTCTGTTGGCAGTTTACACTTAGCCACTTTTTCGATTGTGGTTTCGTTTAAATTGCGGTATTCAATTAAATCAGCAATTGTGCCAATTTTAATGTCGTGCTCTTTAGCAAAAACTTCTAAATCAGGGCGGCGTGCCATGGTGCCATCAGCGTTTAAAATTTCAACAATAACAGAAGACGCTTCAAGCCCTGCTAAACGCGCTAAATCACAACCAGCTTCTGTATGACCTGCACGTGTTAATACACCACCTGGCTGTGCCATAATCGGAAAAATATGACCCGGCTGTACAATATCGCTAGGAACAGCACCTTTAGCGATAGCTGCTTGTACCGTGCGTGCTCTATCTGCTGCTGATATACCTGTGGTTACGCCTTTTGATGCTTCTATCGACATAGTAAAGTTAGTTGAAAACGCAGCGCCATTATTTTTAACCATTAAAGGCAAGTCTAGTTGCTCACAACGCTCTTGTGTCATCGTTAAACAAATTAAACCACGGCCATGAGTAGCCATAAAGTTAATTGCTTCTGCGCTAATATGTTCCGCAGCAATGATTAGATCACCTTCATTTTCTCTGTCTTCATCGTCCATTAAAATAACCATTTTACCGGCTTTAATGTCATCTATAATTTCTTGTGCGCTGTGTAAATTCATAAATTCGCTCGTGTAAGTTGTCAGTTTCGTTATTTAATAAAGCCCGCTTTTGCGAGTAAGCTTATTGATATATCTGTGCCGGTTGGCTGCTCTGCGCCTTTGATAAGACGCTCTAAATAACGTGCAATTTGATCGACTTCTAAATTAACTTGAGTGCCTACTTTAAAGTCGGCAATCGTTGTTTGACCGCTGGTGTGCGGCACAATTGTTAATTTAAATTTATTACCTTCAACAGCGTTAACTGTCAGGCTTATACCATCAATACATACCGACCCTTTGTACGGTATGTATTTCATTAAATTTTCACCGGTTGTCAACCAATATTCAGTAGCTCTTGCATTAGCTGTAATCGCCGTTATTGTTGCAATACCATCAACATGGCCAGACACTAAATGTCCACCTAAACGCGAAACCGGTTGCATTGCTTTTTCAAGGTTAACTGTTTGCCCTATTGAATAATGTGCAAAACCAGTTAAATGAATTGTTTCGTTAGATAAATCAGCGCTAAAACCATCAACATGTTTATCAACTACCGTTAAACACACGCCATTTGTTGCAATACTGTCACCCAGCTTTACGTCACTCATATCAAGGTCGGCGCTTTGAATACGAATGGCTAAATCGCCTTGTTTTTTTTGTAATAAAGCAATTTTGCCTGTGGCTTCTATTATCCCAGTAAACATAGCGCTACTCTTCTTTGTTAAATGATTTTAATGCGTGCGTTTTTAACGCGTTGATACGTAAATCGTCACCAATACGAACACACTCATTAAAAGATAAATCGATAGTATCTTGCATACTCGTCAATTCAGGGAAGTTTACTAAACTTTTAGCATCATAACCCATCAGTTTTGGTGCGATATAAAAAACATACTCGTCAATTAAATCAAGCTCGGTCATTTTCCCCGCAAGGGTTGCCCCAGCTTCCAGCCATATATTATTAAACTGATGCTTTGCTAGTGTTTGTAATACATCGGTTAAATCAACCTTACCCTGTTGCTCGCGCACCGCTATGTGCTTAACAAAATGCGGCCACTGCATTGAATTATCAACCTTGGTAGTAAATATAATTATCGGGTGCGCTATTTTAAATAGCGCAAGGTCAGGTGTTAATCTGTTTTGCGAGTCTATTATAACACGCACCGCCTGACGTAGCGGTAAGTTGGTTGGTAATGAATACGGTAATTCACTTGGTCGAACATTGAGTTTTGCATTATCAACAAGAACCGTATCGGCCCCCGTTAAAATGGCACAGCTTTGAGCGCGGTATAGCTGCACATCTTTTCGTGCAGCAGGGCCTGTGATCCACTTACTTTTTCCGTTTTTTAGCGCTGTTTTACCGTCTATACTGGCTGCTAATTTACAAGTTACGTAAGGAAGCCCCTGCTCCATACGCTTAAAAAAGCCAAAGTTTAATGCGCGCGCCTCTTGTTCAAGCAACCCATGAGCAACTTCTATTCCGGCGTCACTCAATATTTTAAGGCCTTTACCTGCCACTTGCGGGTTGGTATCAACCATGGCTGCAATCACCTTTTTAATACCAGCAGCCTTAAGTCCTTCAGCACAGGGGGGCGTGCGCCCGTAATGGCTACAAGGTTCAAGTGTTACATAGGCAGTTGCACCCTGTGCTTTTTCGCCGGCTACAGCAAGTGCATTTACCTCTGCATGTCCTTGCCCTGCTAACTGATGAAACCCTTCACCAATTATTTGATTATCTTTTACAAGTACACAGCCAACATTAGGATTAGGCGTTGTGGTAAACCGACCTTTTTTAGCAAGCTCAATAGCACGCGCCATATATAGTTTATCGTGCTCAGTAAATGCTGATTGGCTGCTCATGCTTATTCCCCTAAACGGGCAATTTCTTCGCCAAACTCTCGTATATCCTCAAACGAGCGATATACTGACGCAAACCTTACATAAGCGACTTTATCTAACTTTTTAAGCGCTTCCATAATACATTCACCCACCAAATGGCTTGAAATTTCTCGCTCACCCGTTGCGCGTAATTGCGACTTTATTATATTGACTACTTCATCAACTTGTTCTGTACTGACGGGACGCTTCTCAAGCGCACGATTTAAACCATTTAGTAACTTATCTTCATTAAATGGTTCGCGACTGCCGTCTTGTTTTACAACACGCGGCATAACCAGCTCCGCCCCTTCAAACGTGGTGAAACGTTCATGGCAATCATTACATTCACGACGTCGGCGAACTTGATGGCCACCGCCAACAAGGCGGGAATCTATAACTTTGGTGTCTTTTGCTGTACAAAATGGGCAATGCATAACTAAAGGTATCCGTTTTAAAAACAAAAAAGCCGCTAAAAAGCGGCTTTTATAATAGCATGATTGCTTATGTGATCTAAATTACCGTTTTACTTTATTAAGCGTAAACAGGTAGTTTTGCACAAATTGCTTTCACTTTTTCTTTTACTTGTGCTTGAACAGACTCATCAGCAATGTTGTCTAGTACATCACAAATCCAGCCAGCAAGCTCTTTAGATTCAGCCTCTTTGAAACCACGGCGCGTGATTGCAGGAGAACCAATGCGTAAGCCAGACGTTACAAATGGAGAACGCGGATCATTAGGAACTGAGTTTTTGTTAACCGTAATGTTCGCATTACCTAATGCTGCATCAGCATCTTTACCCGTAATATCTTTATCGATTAAATCAAGTAAAAACAAGTGATTGTCTGTTTTACCAGAAACAACTTTGTAGCCACGCTCTTGTAATACGCTAACCATTGCTTGCGCATTTTTAACAACTTGTGTTTGGTATTCTTTAAACTCTGGTTGTAAAGCTTCTTTGAATGCCACTGCTTTTGCAGCAATAACATGACATAAAGGACCACCTTGGCCACCAGGGAATACAGCACTGTTAAGCTTTTTGTAAATTGCTTCGTCGCCACATGCAGAAATAATTAAACCGCCACGAGGGCCTGCTAATGTTTTATGCGTTGTTGTAGTAACAACATGTGCAAATGGTACTGGGCTTGGGTAAACACCCGCAGCAATTAAACCTGCAACATGCGCCATATCAACAAACAAGTAAGCATCTACTTTGTCTGCAATTTCGCGAAACTTAGCCCAATCAACAATACCTGAATAAGCAGAAAAACCTGCGATAATCATTTTTGGCTTGTGCTCTAGTGCTAACGCTTCAACTTGTGCGTAATCAATTTCGCCAGTCTCTTCGTTTAGGCCATACTGAATCGCGTTATATGTTTTACCTGAAAAGTTTACGTGTGAACCATGAGTTAAATGGCCACCGTGTGCTAGGCTCATGCCAAGTACTGTATCAAGCGGGCTTAATAAGGCTTGGAAAACAGCGGCATTGGCTTGCGAACCTGCATGCGGCTGAACGTTTGCGTAGTCAGTACCAAACAATTCGTTTGCGCGGTCAATAGCTAATTGCTCAACCACGTCTACGTGCTCACAGCCACCGTAGTAACGCTTGCCAGGATAACCTTCCGCATATTTGTTAGTAAGTTGAGAACCCTGTGCTTCAAGTACGCGTGGGCTACAGTAGTTTTCAGATGCAATTAACTCAATGTGCTCTTCTTGACGTGATGTTTCTTTACTCATCGCGTCAAATAACTCTGGATCAAAGTCCGAAATATTCATGCTACGTTCTAACATTGGGGGCTCCTGGGCAACGTGTATGGTATTTTTTAGAGGCTATATTGTACGCTTAAAACCGCACTTTGCCTACGTTCTTAAGTTGAGGATATTTAATCAGGGATTGAAACTATTTCACACCCTTTTTAAGATGATATTTTTAAATAACTTACATAATTATTTTAAATGTTTTTTATTTATTACATTTAATTAGTTAATTAAAAAAGCTATTTCACGGTTTAAAATGTGCAAAAAAGCGGCCATAGCCGCTTTCGTGTTTACTTAATATTTAAGCTAACTTAGCCAGTATTTCTGTACGCAAAGCGTCGTAATCGGCGTTTATGTCGCTTGCAAGACATGGTTTAGCCAATGCGTCGCTCAATGGCTTTGGCATATCAAGTTCAATATTTAGTATACCTTCTACACTTTCTTTAAACTTAGCTGGATGTGCAGTTGCTAAAAAGATGCCCGCAGCACCCGGAGCTCGGTTATTGACTAAACCTTGGTAGGCAATTGCTGTATGTGGCTCTGCAACATACCCTGTTTGATGAATATTTTTCATCACCGTTTGAGTGTTTTCTTCGTCAACACTAATTGAGTAAAAGTTGTCGTAACTAAACCAGTTGTTGTCCAACATAGTTTGCACACGTGGCCAGTTATTTGGCTTACTCACGTCCATCGCATTTGAAAGCGATTCAAGCGTTGCATTAGGCAACCAATTTTTATCAAGTATAAAACGAGGAACGGTGTCGTTTTGGTTTGTTGTTGCACTTAACTTTCCAACTGGCAACCCTATTACAGCGCCAATCATTGCAGCGCATACATTACCAAAGTTACCACTTGGTACAGAAATATGCGCTGTTGCACGCTTTTCTTTTGGCAGTTGTGCAATCGCTTCGAAGTAATAACACACCTGAGCGACTAAGCGGCTTATGTTTATTGAATTTGCTGAATTTAAACCAAGTGTAGATTTAACTTCTCCATCTAAAAACGACTTTTTTACAAGTTCTTGGCAATCGTCAAAACTGCCATCAACCGCGTAACAATGAATATTGTCACCTAAGGTAGTAAATAGTTTTTGCTGAGCAAGTGAAATTTTTCCTTTGGGATAAAGAATAACCACATCAATGTTTGGTTTATTGTAAAATGCATGTGCAACCGCTGCACCAGTATCACCTGATGTTGCTGTTAAAATAGTCACCTTTTCACCTTGGTTAAACTGCGCTAAGCATTCAGCCATAAAGCGCCCACCAAAATCTTTAAAGGCAAGCGTAGGACCATGAAATAGCTCCAAACAATAGGTGTTTTCTTCTACCTCGACTAACTTAACAGGAAAATTAAACGCATTTTTAACCATGTCGGCAACAGTGCTACTTGGCAACTCATCACCAATTAAATGTGATAAAATTTTGCTACTGCGCGTAACAAAATCCATATCAAGTAATGCGTCAACATCAGCCATAGGCGCTAACGATTCAGGAAAAAACACACCTTGGTTACGCCCAAGTCCTGTTTTTACTGCTTCAACGAACGACACTTTTTGTGAGTTATCTTTTAAATTATGTAATTGCATGACTTCTAATCCTATAAAACATTTAATTGACGCGTGCCGTCGTTATCTAACTTACAAATATGGCAAAAACCTTGCTCATTTATATAATTATTTTTTAACCATTTAGCGCATTGCTCGGCCGCTTCAAGTGTTTTACATACAGTAAATAAGGTAGGTCCTGCGCCTGAAATACTAACTACCTCAGCTCCAAGTGCGGGTAAACTTGCTTTCGCCTCGCTAAAACCAGTAATAAGCGGTGCACGGTAAGGTTCTGCTATTTCGTCTCTCATTATGCTTAATGCATCGTCAAAACGTGCTGTTAATAACAAGCTACTAAAAGATGATAAACGCTGCGCAAACTCAACGCTTGCATGCATGCTAAGATCTTTTGGCAAAACAGAACGCGCTTTTGCCGTATTAAGTGAAAAGCCTGGAAACGCCGCAACGTAATACCAGTTTTCATCAACCGGTAGTTCTATAGATTTATTAGGAATTAAATCGCCAGTTAGCTGCAAACCGCCCAAATAACAGGGCGTAATGTTATCGTAATGGCGTCCGCCACTTACAACGGCTTCAAAATCTGCCATCAACTCAATTAGCTGTACTTGACTTAACTGTGTTTTTGCAAATTTATCAAGCGCTGCAAATGTAGCAACCACCGAACAAGCGCTCGATCCTAACCCAGAACCAATTGGCAGGTTTTTTTTAAGCTCTAGCTTTACCGTTGGCATATCTGGTGCGACATGAGCTCTAAAGTGCACTAGACACTGATAAGCTAAGTTCTCTTTCGCATCGCTTGGTAATTTATGAGCATATTCGCCTGAACAAACAAACTCATCACAAGGGGCTGCGCTAACAAGTGCTACATCCCCCAATAAACTACCATCAATTGGCGCAAGAGCAGCACCTAGCGCATCAAATCCAACTGCAAAATTACCAATAGATGCAGGCGCATATACTTCAATCATTTTCGACTCCTAGCGCGATAATGTTTTTAAAACGTCTGCAAATACACCTGCAGCAGTTACTTCAGAGCCAGCGCCGTAACCACGAATTACAAAAGGACGTGGTTGGTAGTATTGACTTAAAATTGCAAGCGCATTTTCACCATCGCGAATAACATTAAGCGCATGTGATGAATCAACCGCCTCAATACCTACTTTACAGTGGCCTTCTTTAATTGTGCCAACGTAACGAAGAACTTTCCCTTCACTTGCCGCTTGCTCAATACGTGCGTTAAAGTCAGCGTCTAAGCTAGGTAATTTTGCCATAAACTCATCAATACTGTCTCCTTCGGCAAACCCTTGTGGTAATACCGACTCTACTTCAATGTCGGTTAGCTCTAATTTCATACCGGCTTCACGCGCAATAATTAACAACTTACGCGCAACATCAGTTCCCGATAAATCATCACGAGGATCTGGCTCTGTAAAACCACTTTCTTTTGCTTTAATGGTTGCCTCTGACAGTGATAAACCATCTTGCAAAGCACCGAACATGTATGACAATGAGCCCGATAAAATACCGCTAAATTCAAGTAATTCATCTCCTGCACCAAATAAAGACTGCAAATTATCGATAACAGGAAGGCCTGCACCTACGTTTGTTTCGTATAAAAACTTGCGGTTATTTTTTTGTGTAGCAGCAATTAAATCTTGATAATACGTATATGAGCTAGTTGTTGCCTTTTTATTGGCTGCAACAACATGAAAACCCGCATTTAAAAAGTCAACATATTGCGCTGCAAGTGCATCAGACGATGTACAATCCACCAGCACAGGATTAACTAAGTGATTTTGCTTAACAAATTGCTCAACCAGTTTTAGGTCAAATGACTGCTCTGATACTGCTAATTTTTGCTGCCAATCACTAAAGGCGATACCCTCGCTATCAAGATGTAACTGACGAGAGTTAGCAACGCCGTACAAATTAAGTTTAATGTTACGCTTTTCAAGCCATGCTTGTTGGCGCTCTAATTGAGATATCAGTTCTTGCCCTACTAAGCCACAACCTAGTAAAAACACATCAATTGAAGGTACATGCGTGAAAAAGTTCTCATGGCATATTTTCACTGCGTCGTTACATAACTCACCGTCAATCACAGCTGAAATAGCACTTTCAGTAGAATCCTGTGCAATTGCCACAATGTTTACTTGTGCTTGAGAAAGGGATGCAAAAAACTTAGCGGCTAAACCACGGTGTGCGCGCATGTTATCACCCACAAGCGTTACTATGGCTAAATTACGCTGTACTTGAACAGGCTCAATTAAACCTGCTTGAGATTCAAGCTCAAACGCTGTTTGTAAAGCAGTTAAAGCAAGGGCTAAGTCGCTCTCATGTACACAAAAGCTAATGCTAAATTCACAAGACGATTGCGTGATCAACACAATAGATACGTTATCGTGGGCAAGCGCATTAAAAACTTTAGAGGCCATGCCTACTTTGCCTTTCATTCCTGGACCCGAGACAGTCAGCATAGCTAAATCTTGCAGGCTTGAAATTGCTTTTACGGGCTCGTCTGATGAATAATCATTTCCGATTAGCGACCCTTGGGCATCAGGGTTATGCGTATTTTTTATTTCACACGGCACGCCCGCTTTGGCACAAGGCAAAATAGTTTTTGGGTGAAGTACTTTAGCACCAAAGTAAGAAAGTTCCATTGCCTCTTTGTATGACAAAAAGTCAACTTTAGTGGCTTTTTTGATATAACGAGGATCTGCGCTGTAAACACCATCAACATCAGTCCAAATTTGGCAAACATCTGCCTCTAAACACGCCGCTGCAATAGCCGCTGAGTAATCAGACCCATTGCGCCCCAATGTTGTAAGCTCGCCTTTATCGTTGCTTGCTGTAAAACCGGGCATAATATAAATCGTGGCTGGCTTTTCTTTTAATGCCGCTTGAAAATGCGCTTTACTTGCAACTAAATCAACTTCAGCATCAATAAAACCACCTGTTGATGCAACGCAACTTGTCGCCTCTAAATAAACCGCCTTATGTGAGTTTAATAAGCGCTGCATAAGCGACACACTCACTCGTTCGCCAAAGCTTATAACAAACGCACGCACTTGATCGGGGCAGCACTTAATTAAAGATACACCATCAAGCTTACTTTTTAGTTCTTCAAAATTTGGCCAGTGGTCAATTGGGCCATACCCTTTTTCCACGGCTGCTTTTAGCTCGTTACAACGACTCGTTAAAGCCTCCCATAAAGAGCTAAAGTCTTGGCCTTGTTCTGCCGAACTCGCTAGAGCAACTAGTGAGTCGGTCATTCCACCGGGCGCCGATAATACCAAAAGCATTTCATCTTTTAATTGTGCTTTAACTAATTGAGCTACCTGCTCAAGGCAGGCAAAGTCGGCAAGTGATGATCCACCAAATTTTAAAACGCGCATTGTTTATGTTCCTCATCCCATAAAACGAAAAAAGGCCTGTGTTCTGAGTGAACACAGGCCTTTAAATTTGTTGCACCGACCTATGCCACTATCCAGAAAGAATGGTGGTTGTAATAATAATGGTCAGTACGCGATTAATTGTTTTCATGGGGTAAGACTGCCTTAACAAAGGCTATGCTGTCAAGTGCAAATTAAAAGATAAAACAGCCTTTTTCGATATAAAAAAACCTAATGAATGCCAAATTTATGCAAAATATTGTCCATTCTTGTTTTATCTATTGGTTTATTAATAAAATCGATAGCACCTAACTGAGCTACACGTAATTTCATTTTCTCTTGTATATCAGCAGAAATCACAAGTACAAAACACTCAATCTTGTTTGTTTTTATGTATTCAAGAACGCCAACGCCGTCAATCTCAGGCATAGTTAAATCCAAGCATAGCAAATCAAAGCGGTTAGTTTTCAGTAATTCAATAGCTTGTGCGCCATTTGTAGCTTGCTGAATATCTGCATCTATACACTGTTGCAAACATCTGATTACTTGTTTTCGTGCAACTGTTGAGTCATCACACACTAAAATAGAAAAATTCATATTATAAAACTACTAAATAAGCATAATTAATGTCGTTAAGGGCGGTTGTCGTTGGTAAGCTCATACCCCAGTGCAATAGTACCTATATTTACAACATAATACCTGGGCTTTTTGTCCACATTTTGTAACAATCTATTATTGAATAAACTTAACAAGCCAAAAGGGATAGTTTATTATTACTTGAAAGTATAAAAAACAAACAAAAACTAGTTAATCAATAATATACAAACACTCTTAAGCAGTTAGTATGTGGCAAACAAAAGCAAAAATCAGCCCTTATTTATCATAAAATAAATCATTTATTATTTGTTTTTAAGCATTTATTGACTAAATTTTAAATAGTAGTGTAAATACTTAATTATATCTCAAGGAATTGTTGACCTCTCATGCTACAGAAAAGCCTTTCTAAAAGATTATTGACCAGTGTGTTATCGGTCTATTTTTTGCTTACCTTTGTAGTGACATGCGGACAGGTGCTTGCTGAGTATTTAAACACTAAAGATTACATAAAAGATGAATTAGCAACCTTACAAAAAACCTTCAGCCGTAGCTTAACACGAGCTATTTGGGAGCTTAATACAAAACAAACAATCACCACCGCAGAAGGGCTACTCGCTATCCCCATGATAGAAGGGATCATAGTGCGTGATGACAGTGGTGAAGTTATTTCGCAGCTTGGTCGCTCTTTAGATATTCATAAACTCTATAGCCAGCAACTTGTCCAAGAAGAAGCCATGCTTGAAGACTCTAAATCAGGCTTGTTTGGTTATACATTTCCACTCATATTCGAATTTTCAGGACGAGCCACCCAAGTCGGTGATGTTACGTTATTTTCAAGTCGAGAAGTTGTATTAAGCAGAATAATGGTATCAATCTACTTTTTGATTGGAAATGCCATGATTAAGACTACATTCTTAATTATTTTATTTTTAATGGCCTTTAGAAAGCTACTTACCGACCCGCTTTATCAGCTCACCGAACAAATTGAAAACCTGCAACTCGATGAGCTAGAAGGGCAGCACATCGAAATTGAAACTGAAGAACACAATGAGCTTAAGGTAATGGAACACTCGTTTAATAACTTAATCGATAAGGTGGTTCAGTACAGAAAAGAGCTTGAACGAACTCAAAACAAATTAATTGTTAGCAACGAGAAGTTAGACCAACATAACATACAATTAGAGCAGGATGTTGCGCGTAAAACGTCTAACTTAAGTCAAGCAATGATGGAATTACAACAGCAAAAATATGAATTAGAAAAACAAAAAATAGTATTAACAGATGAGGTAGACCTTCGCCGCAGTACCGAAAAAGAACTGATCACCAAACAAGCGGAATCTCAACGCTATATTGATGAATTAAAACTGGCTCAAGAGCGGCTCGTTGGTACAGAAAAAATGGCGGCATTAGGCGGCCTCGTTGCAGGTATTACACACGACATAAACACGCCTATTGGCATCGGCGTTACTGCAGTATCATTTTTAGAGGAGCGTTTAAATAAGTTAGAAAGTGCCTATGCTGAAAAAACACTTTCGCCCAAGGCGTTGGAAGAGTTTATTAACGAAGCCAAACAAAGCACAAGCTTGCTTACAACAAATTTAGATAGAGCCTCTGACCTTATTGCAAGTTTTAAGCAAATTGCTGTAGACCAAGCCAGTGAAGCTGTGCGTACCATAAACTTTAAAGATTATGTAAATGAAGTAATTCGATCGCTTCACCCTAAATTGAAAAAAACATCGCACACTATTAATCTACAATGCCCTGATGACCTAGTATTAAATTTGCCAGCCGGCGCCATAAGCCAAATATTTACTAATCTCATCGTTAATTCGCTTATTCATGGTTTTGAAGGTAAAGACAATGGTGTTATGGACATTAACATCACAAGTGACGAAACCAACCTAACCATTAACTACAAAGACAACGGCAACGGAGTCACCGCTGAGCAGCTGGAAAAATTATTCAATCCGTTTTTCACCACAAAACGAGATGAAGGTGGTAGTGGTTTGGGCACTCACATAATGTTTAATTTAGTTAAACAGACATTAAGCGGCTCAATTGAAGCGACAAGCGAACCTGGCCAAGGATTGCACTATTTTATACAATTTCCTAAAAACATGGCTAAGCCTCTGTCTATATTCAATCAAAGCTAATTCAAATAGTCGTTAATCAGTCATTTCGAGGAGCGACTTTTATTGCTATGATTGAGCAAATTTTTCAGATGGATTATCTCCCCTATGTGGTTTAGTAACCTTATTTGTTACCGCTTTAAACAAGATGTTTCGTACACACAAGAAGACTTTGATAAAGCATTAGAACAAGATCTATTTCGTCCTTGCACAGGTCAAGAGCTCTCTACGTTTGGCTGGACGAAAGCATTTGGAAAGCATAGCGAAGCACTTTCTCACTTCTCTCAAAAAAGTATTTTAGTGTGTGCTAAACGCGAAGAAAAAGTATTACCCGCATCAGTCATCAACGAATTAGTTGCCGAAAAAGTTGATCAAATTGAAGCTGAAGAAAACCGCCCCGTTAAAAAGAAAGAAAAAGACGAACTTAAAGAAAATATTCTTCACACCCTACTTCCGCAAGCATTTAAAAAGTCGAGCTTACAATTTGCATTTATTGACCAAGAAAACGGTTGGGTTGTGGTTAATAGTGCAAGCTTTAATAAAGCTGAAGAGCTGTTAGCACTGTTACGTAAATCGTTAGGTACGCTTCCAGTTGTGCCTGCATTTGCAAATTATGACCTTGATGTATTTTTAACCGATTGGCTAACTAACTTCAGCACACCTGAAGGCTTTGCAATTGGTTCTGACGCTGAACTTGAAGAAGCTGATGATAGTGGCGCGCAAGTTAAATTAAAAGGCCATGACTTGTCATGTGATGAAGTTAAATCACATCTTGAAAGTGGTAAACGCGTTACTAAGCTTGCACTTGATTGGCAAGAACGTGTTAAATTCATGCTTCAAAATGATGGGTCAATTAAACGTCTAAGTTATTCAGATACACTGAAAGAAGAAAACGCTGACATACCTAAAGAAGATATGGCAGTAAAACTTGATGCTGACTTCATTTTAGCATCAGAAGAAATTAAACAATTGTTAGAAGAGCTAACCCAAGGTTTAGGTGATGCAGATGATTTAGCCAATCCATAACCGAAAGTTTAATAGCAATAAAAAAGCACGATTAAATCGTGCTTTTTTATTGCGCTAAATTTAAGGCTTAATTAGCTAAACATGTCTTTTACATCTGCAAGCATTTCATTGTATTCATCGCTTGAGAACAACTGCATAGATGAAATAACACCTTTATCTATATACGTTTGTAAAGCAGCTGATTTATCAGATACCTGTAAAGTCCCCTCTAAAATAGCCCCAATTCGAATAAAATCTACATAACTTATTTGTTCTGGTTTATAGCTTGGATCTGCCCAACTTAGTGCTACATCGGAGAACTCTGCAGGAAATTCCCACGCATCCATGATTGATGAGCCAATTTTACCACTTAGTTTTTGAATGGCATGTGCCAAGAAGCTAGGATTTGCAAACACTTCAGGGTGACGCTCAGCCTCAGTTAAGATAGGCAGCACACCAATATTATAAACTAAGGCAGCTAAGGTAATTGAGTCGCGATTTAACGAGGTACGTTTATTATTTTGTAAGTAAAACTCCATTAGCGTAATGGAATGACTCGCCACAGTTAATGTTTTTTGCCACGCCTTACCCATATAGCCTTTAATAAGGTCGTTGTTAGAAACAAATAGTTGTTCCATTGCCATCGCTGTCGCTATATTTTTAATTTGGCGCAATCCAATACGGGTGACTGCTTGATGTAAGGTAGATACCTTAACCGCACGTCCCATGATTGCACTATTAGCCACTTTGATCATACGAGCAGATAACGAAGGGTCTTGTGAAATAACTTCCGACATTTGCATCAAATTAACTTCAGGATCGTCTGCAGCTTGGCGAACTTTAATCGCAACCTCAGGGAGTGTAGGTAATACAAGCGTATCGTTATTTATTCTATCAACTAATATTGTTAATAATGCATTCTCTGTAGACATAAAGCAGTCATCCTTTTTAGTTGTAATATTACTACACGCTACAACAGTTAATTTTTATAATAATGAACTTACAATCAGTATTGCCTAACTTACCGTTAAAGTTAAGAAAATTTTATAACTTTATTTCTGTCTCTCATTTTCAACGACACTATTGCCCATACACCGCCTAATACTTGCTATTTACTGTTCAGGTTTGCTTTAATGCTGGCACAATATAGTAGCGTGCCGTCAACGAGCCTCCCAACAAGCATCTACTTATCATTAAATTAACTTTTAAATAGGCAAAATAATGATCTTAAATAAAATTAGCCAAGCCATTTTACTCTCTGGTGTTGTTTTTCTGAGTGCGTGTTCAGATAAACCTTCGTCACCTGCCGAGACCACATCGCAAACACCCGTAAAAGTAATGGGGCCTGAGCTTATTAATGTTGATGAACAACGCTTAAATATATACACCGACTTTAGCTTACAAAGCGATTTATCACACTTAAGTGACAATCAAAAAGCAATGATTGCCATCCTTATAGATGCATCAAAAATAATGGATGCCTTATTTTGGAAACAAGCATTTGGTGAAGATAAAGAAACATTTTTAGCAAAGCTAACCGATCAACAAATTCGCAAATTTGCTGACATAAACTACGGCCCGTGGGATCGTTTAAATGGCGATGAAACGTTTCTTTCAGGCTATAAAGAAAAGCCACTAGGTGCACAGTTTTACCCAGCGGATATAACTAAAGAAGAGCTTAATAACGCGGACGTAGAAGACAAAACAGGCCTATACTCAATTATCAAACGCGACGAACAAGGTAAGCTTTACAGCGTACCTTATTCAAAAGAGTACGCAACAGAACTTGCTAAGGCAGCCGACCTTCTTCGCCAAGCCAGCAAACTTGCCGACAATAAAGAATTTGCAAATTACTTAAATCTTCGTGCGGACGCGCTGCAAAAAGATGACTTTCAGGTTTCTGATTTTGCCTGGATGGACATGAAAAACAACCCCATTGATGTTGTTATTGGACCAATTGAAACGTACGAAGATCAACTATTTGGGTATCGTACTGCCTATGAATCTTATGTATTAATCAAAGATTTAAAGTGGAGTGAACGTCTTGCTAAGTTTGCAGCCTTTTTGCCTGAACTTCAAAAAGGTTTACCTGTTGATGACAAATACAAACACGAAGTACCTGGTTCAGATGCTGACTTAAATGCCTACGACGTTGTTTATTATGCAGGTCATTCAAATGCAGGCAGCAAAACCATTGCAATCAACTTACCTAACGATGAACAGGTACAGTTAGAAAAAGGCACGCGCCGCCTACAACTTAAAAATGCTATGCGCGCTAAATTTGATAAAATTTTAGTGCCTATTTCAGAGCAGTTAATCGTGCCTGAACAACGAAAGCACATTACCTTTGATGCTTTTTTTGCAAACACAATGTTCCATGAAGTAGCGCATGGTTTAGGCATTAAAAATACGATTACGGGTAAAGGAACGGTTCGCCAATCATTACAAGAGCACGCAAGCGCACTTGAAGAAGGTAAAGCCGACATTTTAGGCTTATACATGGTTGAGCAATTATTAAATAAAGGCGAGATCAGCGAAGGAACCATTGAAGATTACTACATTACTTTTATGGCCGGTATTTTCCGCTCAGTGCGCTTTGGCGCGTCAAGTGCACACGGTAAAGCGAATATGATTCGCTTTAACTTTTTTGCACAAGAAGGAGCATTTTCTAAAAATGAAGAAGGCTTCTACCGCGTCAATATGGAAAAAATGAGTATTGCTATGGCGAAGCTTTCTCGTCTAATTTTAACTTTGCAAGGTGACGGCGATTACCAAAAAGTCGACCAGCTGATTGCAACCCATGGTGATATTAAAGAGTCTCTAACCAAAGATTTAGAAAAACTAAGCCAAGCAAACATCCCTGTAGATGTGACCTTTAAACAAGGTAAAGACGTACTTGGTCTTAACTAACTAAAACTAAAAAGGCGTTACAGTTAACCTTGTAACGCCTTTATTTTTATTTGCTTATAACATCACGTACTTTAGATCCAAGGCTTTTCATCCCCCAACGTCTTCCTTTTTCGAGTGCTTCGTCAACGCTTAATCCGTCTTCATAGGCTGATATAGCGACTAAAGCACCGACCCGATTACTACTTGCACAATGAACCAAAACTGGCTCACCGTTTAACTTTTTAAGTAAACTGGCTAAGTTGCGGGCATTTTCTACTGTAATATCTTGCGCGCCAGAAATAGGTAATGCGTGATAATCCATACCAAGCGCCTGAACAAACTCGCCTTCATCCCAATCTTGTTCATTTGCTCCACGTAAATTTATAACGTGCTTCACATCTGCTTTAGACAATTGCTTTAATTGCTCTTTACTCGGCTGCGCAGCCGAGTACACAAGGTTGCTATGAGCAGCAAAGTTCTTAATATCTGCCTTTTTTACAACCTCAGTATTATTTAGCGGCTCAGTAGCTGTAACATAACCGCCCGATAGCGCAATAATAAATAAGCTAGTACTCAGGGTTTTAAGTAATTTCATATTAATCCTCACTTGTGTAAATGTTTTCGCTTTTAAAAACGTGTTTTTATTTTTTCTATTTGCTCTTCAGTGTAAGGGACCGCCGCAAACTTACCCCATATTGGCGCAGGCCACGCCTTATCAGTTTTAAATCGTGCAATATGATGAATGTGTAATTGCGGCACCATATTCCCCAAAGCCGCGACGTTTAATTTATCTGGGTTAAAAACCTCAATAAGTAACTTACTTAGTTTTGCAGACTCTTTTAAATACACCACTTGATCGTCTTCAGATAAGTCGATTATTTCTTTTAAACCAGCTTGCCTTGGCACTAATACAAACCACGGGTATAGGCTATCGTTTAATAAAAGCACCTTGCACAGTGGCCAATCGGCTAACTCTATACAATCTCGTTTAAGTTCAACGGCCAGTTCAAAGTCGCTATCTGTCATTGTGTTTTTCCTTGTTAATCTTTAATAATTGCTACTTTATAGCATTTAGTTGCAGTTGCACACGCTTGGCTTTACCATTCAAAATAATATTTATACTGAGCTAAGGTAACCTTGTGCTAAAAAAAATAAAACACCTCTCACTCGCTGTACCACTGATTGTGGGCGCTATCAGTGTTCAAGCAAAACCTTTATCGCTAGAGCGCATTTTTGATGATCCAAGCCTCTCAGGCAAATCTCCCGTTCAACTTAAATTTTCGCCAGATGGAAGCCGTGTAACTTACCTACAGGGTAAAACTGACGACTACAACCGCTACGATTTGTGGGAATACAACTTAGAAGATAACACTAATCGTGTATTGGTCGATTCAGCCGAATTATTTTCTGGCCCTGAAAACCTATCAGACGAAGAAAAAGCACGCCGCGAACGCCAACGTATTTTTGGCAAAGGTATTCTAGAATACACATGGTCAACCGATGGCAAAGCACTTTTATTTCCGCTTAATGGCGATCTGTACTACTACGACTTAGCCTCAGCTAAAAGTAAAAAGCTAACTAACACAGATGCATTTGAAACCGATGCACGCTTTTCGCCAAAAGGAAACTATGTATCGTTTATACGCGAACAAAACCTATACGCGTTAGCTCTTAATTCAGGTAAAGAAATTCAATTAAGCCAAGACGGTGGCGGCGTTATTAAAAATGGTATGGCCGAATTTGTAGCGCAAGAAGAAATGAGCCGCATGACTGGCTACTGGTGGTCGGGCGATGAAACTAAAATTGCTTATACACGTGTTGATGAGTCACCTGTTAAAGAAGCTATTCGCAACGAAATATACGCTGACGAAGTAAAGCTATTTAATCAACGTTATCCATTTACCGGTACCGACAACGTTAAAATTCAACTCGGTGTGGTTAAATTAAACAACCAACATGTTGATTGGATTGATTTAGGTAAAGACGAAGATATTTACATTGCACGCGCTAAATGGTTAAAAGACAGCAAAACACTTTCTTACCAGTGGCAAAACCGTTCGCAACAAACACTCGAACTTCGCTTTTATGACTCTGAGTCTAAACAGCAAAAAGTAGCCCTAACCGAAAACAGCGATACATGGATCAACCTACATTTTGACCTCGTTTTTTTAAAAGACAAAAAACACTTTGTGTGGGCTTCTGAGCGTGATGGGTTTAAACACCTTTATCTTTACCGCACAAATGGACAATTAGTTCGTCAAATTACATCGGGTGACTGGGCTGTTGATAGCCTAAAAGGCATTGATGAGAAAAAAGGCATTGTGTACTTTGCTGGCAGAAAAGACACACCACTTGAAAGCCACTTATATAGCGCACCTTTATTTAAAAAAGGTGACTCTAAACGAATTACTGAAGAAGGCCAGTACCACAACGTAGTGCTAGCAAAAGATAATAAAACCTTTATTGACACAAGTTCTTCTGTTAATAAGCCTAAGTCGGCAGCACTGCGTAAAGTTAACGGCGAATTTATTACTTGGCTTGAAGAAAACAAGCTAGATAACAGCCACCCACTTACACCTTATTTGAGCAATTTAGCAACACCTGAGTACGGCACGTTAAAAGCCGACGATGGACAAATAATGCATTACCGCTTATTCAAACCAACTAATATGAGTGCGGGTAAAAAGCACCCAGTCATTGTTAACGTATACGGCGGCCCGCATGCTCAACGCGTTACAAACAGCTGGCGCAGTAAAAATTTATACTTTCAATATATGGCGCAGCAAGGTTATGTAATTTTTCAACTTGATAACCGTGGTTCGTACAACCGTGGTAAAAAGTTTGAAGACGCGATATACAAAAACCTAGGTGACGTTGAAGTAAGCGACCAAATTAAAGGCGTTGAATTTTTACGTACACTTGACTACGTAGATGCTAAACGCATTGGTATTTACGGCCATAGCTACGGTGGCTATATGGCGCTTATGACCATGTTTAAAGCTGGTGACTACTTTACTGCCGGTGTATCAGGTGCTCCGGTAACTGATTGGGCATTATACGACACTCATTACACAGAGCGTTATTTAGGTCACCCTGATACAAATGCAAAAGGTTATGAAGCTAGCGCAGTATTTCCATATACCGATGGTCTTAAGGGACCACTAATGATTTATCACGGTATGGCAGACGACAATGTATTGTTTACTCATGCAACTAAACTATTTAAACAACTACAAGACAGTGAAAAACAGTTTGAAATGATGACCTACCCAGGTTCAAAACATAGCTTGCGCGGTAAGCAAGTTCAAACACATTTACACCAAACTATTACAAATTTCTTTAACCGTCATTTTGATGTTAAATAACAAACAGTAACTAACTTATTAAGGCTGATTTTTAATCAGCCTTTTTTATTTAAAAAGAGTCTTAAACTCAGCCTTAGTTAAATGCCCCAAATACAGCTTTAAATTTAACCTCGAAATATAAACTAGCCCTAGATTAAACCCATATTTTTACTAAACTTATTTGGTGCACTTTTTTGTGCAAATAATTAAAGGATACGCACATGCTTAATCTTCGACGTTTTAGTATTTTTCAGCGTTTTGCTATGTTGGTTGGCATTGTTATTTTTGGCTTGATTGTATTGAGTGTTTCTAGCTTAAACAACCAATATAAAGCCCTTAAATACGAACAATACCTAAAAACACAAAATGTAGTGGAAACCGCTTATAGTATTATTGAACACTTTCACACACTTGAACAAAACAACACACTCACACAGCAGCAGGCACAAACGCAAGCAATGAATGCAATTCGTGCTTTACGCTATGACAAAACTAATTATTTTTGGATAAACAACTACCAACCAGAAATGGTAATGCACCCAATAAAACCCGCCCTTGAAGGTAAAGATTTAACTAACAATAAAGATCCAGACGGTAAAGCGTTGTTTGTTGAAATGGTTAATATTACTAAAAAAGATGGCGAAGGCTTTATTCCTTACAAGTGGCCAAAACCCGGTGAAGAACAACCCGTTGATAAAGTTGCCTTTGTAAAAGGGTTTAACCAATGGCAGTGGATAATTGGCTCAGGTGTATATTTAGATACCATAGATGCTGCTTTTTCGTCTCAACGTAACCTTATTATTTTAAACGCCGTAGTGATGATCATAGCTGTTATTGTGTTTAGTTACTTTATAGGGCGTAGTGTATTACTACCAACACGACTTGCCGCCAACATGATGAAAGATATTTCGCAGGGTGAAGGCGACTTAACCCGCACTTTAAATGAAGAAGGTAACGATGAAATTTCGAAGCTATCGCATTCATTTAATTTATTTGTTTCAAAAATGCGTGAATCGTTAGTACATGTGTCGCAAAGCGCAAACGATGTTAACGAACACGCACACACAGTTGATGACTCAACAAAAACTAGCCAATCATTCATAGAGCTACAAAACGACAGCTCGACACAAGTTGCAGCGGCAATGGAGCAAATGACCCATCAAATACATGATGTGAGCAGCAACGCAGAAGCCGCAGAGCAAGCCGCTAATGATGCAGCACATAACGCTTTAACGGGTAAACATGTAGTCGCAGAAACAATTACCGCCATAGAAACACTCTCGGCAAACATCGAGACAGTAAGTCGTGTAACAGAAGACTTAGCAAATGAAAGTCAGAACATAGGCTCTGTACTGGATGTAATTAGAAGTATTTCTGAACAAACAAACCTACTCGCGCTTAATGCTGCGATTGAAGCCGCACGTGCTGGTGAGCATGGTCGGGGTTTTGCAGTCGTTGCCGATGAAGTACGTACGCTTGCCAGTAGAACAGGACAAAGCACTGACGAAATTCAATCAATGATCAGTAAACTACAAGAAGGTACCCGGGCGGCTGTAGACGCAGTTAAAGCCAGCCAAACGCTTTCTGTATCAACCGTTGAACAGGCATCCTCTGCTAATAACTCACTCAATGAAATTGAACGACTCGTATCTGTTATCACTGAAATGAACAGCCAAATTGCACGTGCAACAGAGCAGCAAACTCAAGCTGCAGATGAAGTGAACCTGCGCATAAACGATTTATCTCAATCAACTGAGCAATCGTTAGATAATACCAAGCAACTCAATAGCGCCAGTGACAAGCTCAAACAAAGTAGTACCGAACTTTCATCTATTGTTAATCGATTCAAATTAAACTAAGTAAAAAAAAGCCCTGTTGAACAGGGCTTTTTCATTTAAATAGTTAACTGTTTATAAGCAGTAACAGGCAAATAAACTAGCAACAGATGCGGCTGTTGGTTTGCCATGTTGCCAATCACCACCTTCAACACCACTACCGGCAATATCCATATGCACGTATGGCAACGGCTGTGTAGAGTCTGTTCCGTGCTTGTCTAACCCGCCAACAACAGCTAAAAACGCCATAGGGAATTGGTGACCACGTGCCGTTACTGCAGAAGCTGCGTTGTTACTTGAAAGCACATCATCCGCCAAGGTACGAGGCTTAATAAAGTCGTAATCTTCACGGCGCGATCGCGATACTTCTGCACCATCAGCCCATAAATCGCCACAATCAGCAATTTGGCGCGAAACTTTAGCAAGCCTTGCTGGGCCATTTTCTACATAGGCACCATAAGGACCCATTGCTCGTGCGGCATGACCTGTAAGCGTTGCAACAGTAAATAATGTAGGGTTAACCTCTGTTTTAGCTAAATCTTTCATTTCGCTTAGTAGATCACCCATTGCCAAGCGCCCTTCAGCATCCGTGTTACCAATACGCACGCGCACACCTTCACGGCTTGTAATTATCTCATCAGGTACAAAACAGTCAGACCCAATTGAATTACGCACAACCGCTAGGTAAGCAATAACCTTCACACCTTCTGGTTGGTAGTCAGCCACGGCTTTCATAAACCCTGCAACCGAGGCAGCACCGCCTTTGTCACGGCTCATACCCGCCATATAACCACCCACTTTTAGATCTGCACCGCCGGTATCGTAAACTAGGCCTTTACCAACAAACATAAGAGTACGGGTAACTTCGCCCTCAGGCACATACTCAAGCTTAACAACTCGTGGATGATGACGCTCAACCGCATAAGATGCACGCGCAACAGTACTTAACATAGGGTAATTTTTATCAATAGCCGTAATATCGTCTATTACATCAACGGCTATATTTGTGCCTTTAAATAAATCAACACAGTAATCAGCAAAGCGAGGTGGCGCCATGCGCTCAGGCTCGGTACCACATAAATCACGAGCAGCATACTGCCCAGCCGCAATAGCATTAACAGCTTTAACTGTTTGTGAACTGGCATTAATTAGCCCAATAGTGGCTATCGGCTCAATCTTTTCGCCGTGGTACTCACGCGCTTCTAAAGGCTGCCAAAGTGCTTGGCACATACCTAAAAATGAAACTTCTAACGCATGCTGATAACGGCTATCGCCTGACAAACTTGGTAAAAACAATGCTGGATTAACACTACCTGATAACTTGGCTTCATTGATTGCCAGTTTAGCGGCATCAAAATAACGACGAACATCGTCGTAGTCTCTATTTAGCGGCCCCGTTGGCGCTAAAATTACACGCTTATTTTCAATAACAAGTAAGGTTACCTGCTTGCCAATGCGCGCATCAATTTTTGACTGAGCTAAAACGGCATCGCGAAGAGAGTTATTAGGTAATTTAGAAAAGTCATCACTTATGATGATCAGTGCGTCATGTGATGCACATTCAAGACTAGCGCTTGTTAATTGGGCTAACACAGCTTTAGGGTATGCCATAAATACAGATCCTGTTAAAAACATAGACCTTTATTATCGTCGATTTGTATATTGAAGACCAGTAAGATGCGATAAGCGTTTAATTTATCTAAAACGCTTTGTAAATGCGTCACGCATCAATCCAAAATACTCAATTGTAAATTATGCTCAGGCTGGCTTTTAATACCGACGCCAATGCCTAATAACCTAACAGGTTGCTGCAAACCACGTTGATACGCTTTAGTAAGTAACTGAACAAAAATTTCAGTATTTAATTGATGATAA
This sequence comes from Pseudoalteromonas sp. 4NS20-0020, assembly GCF_057554385.1. NCBI lineage: Bacteria > Pseudomonadati > Pseudomonadota > Gammaproteobacteria > Alteromonadales > Pseudoalteromonadaceae > Pseudoalteromonas > Pseudoalteromonas sp. 4NS20-0020. Next base: position 41,229 of record NZ_BAAJMI010000004.1, read on the forward strand.
GCCTGATCGGCTGAGGTCACCACAAAATTAGCAAACTTCACTTTTACACTTAATTTATTAATACGATTTTGTAATTGTTGCTTATCAAGCCTACGCGTTAATTCATCTATTAAGCTAGGGATCTGATCCAAGCATTCTTGCAGACTGGTTTTATTGTATTCGTAGGTATGCTCAACACTTAAAGACTTACGTATTCGCTCGGTTGAAACGCTACCAATGTATTCTCCCGCACATTTTTGATAAAGCGACACACCAAAATTACCAACGTGTTGCTGCATCCAGTTCACCCCTTTTCCACGCACATCTTTCCCTGTATAAAGCCCTTTAAGATTTAATCTCTCTAGTGTCACTTTACCCACACCGGGAATTTTTCCTAGCGGCAGCTGTTCTAAAAATGGGTCAACCTCATTAGGCAGTACAACAAATTGGCCATTTGGCTTATTTTCATCACTGGCTATCTTGGCAATAAATTTAACTGGGGCCACACCAGCAGAAGCAGTTAGCCCTGTTGCGTTATATATATCAGCTCTTATTTGCTTAGCAATGAGTGTCGCACTGCCTTTACATGCTTGGCTGTCAGTAACATCAAGGTAGGCTTCGTCAAGAGAAAGTGGCTCTACAAGGTGGGTGTAACGACTAAACACTTCGCGTATTTGGCTCGATATTTCTTTATAAACAGCCATACGTCCGGGCACAATAACCAAGTCGGGACATAATTGCTTAGCATGGTAATTAGACATCGCAGAGCGCACGCCAAACTCTCTGGCTATATAGTTGGCGGTAGATAGCACGCCACGCCGACTGTTGCCGCCAATAGCAAGCGGTACATTTGCGAGCTTTGGGTTGTCTCGCATTTCTACCGCCGCATAAAAGCAGTCCATATCTATGTGTATAAACTTTTTCATCACCACAATAAAGACTGTTTATTTATACAGTCATTATTATGTAATCCCTATTTATAATCAAGCTCAGTGGCAATTAAAAAAGACGTTTAGTGCTTTCTTGCTCTTTCATACTTCGTAGCCAAAGCAAAACTTCAAAAAAGAACCCTGCCAAAATAAGAATAATAGCACCAGAGGCGTTACCCATTGCATAACAGGTAAACGACGCTATAAAAACTAAACTAGCTAATAACCAATTAATTATATTTTGCATGTGTGTGCTCCTGTGTGTGTTTTTTAACTGTATACCAAAATCAATTGGTTACAAAGTTTTTAAAACCACCTAATTATAAATTCCCTTGAGCTCACTAGTTCATATTGATAATCTAAGTGCTTTAAAGTTAAGAGCTATAAGTACATGCAAAGGTTCAAAGATAATCACCCTATTCATACCGACATCACTGTAGCATGGGCCGACATGGATGCCCTTCAGCACGTTAACAACGTGGTATACCTGCGTTATTTTGAAATAGCCCGAATAGACTTTTTAAATAAACTAAACTTATTCGACACCATTAAACCCGGTGGAGTTGGCCCTGTTATAAGTGAAAATACTATTCGCTATAAGCGCCCCGTTACCTTTCCCGACACTCTAACTGTTGGGGTCACTATTTCAGATATTAAAACCGACCGATTTGTAATGAATTACAGTGTATTTAGTCACGCACAAAGTGCGATAACCACCACGGGCACATCAAAAGTAGTGATGTTTGATTTTAAAACGGGTGCAAAAGCCCCAATTACAGAACCACTTTTATCAGCCTTACTAAAATACGCACAAGACGAGTCATAAGGAATTCCTATGCAATACAGCCCACTTGGTAGCAGCGGGGTTAACGTTTCAAGAGTCGGTCTAGGCAGTATGACTTGGGGCGTTCAAAACACTCAACGCGACGCAGACGATCAAATAGCCTATGCATTAGAGCGTGGCGTAAATTTTATTGATACAGCTGAAATGTATGCCGTACCTCCCTCGCCTGAAACCTACGGTAAAACAGAGCAAATTATTGGCGACTGGCTTTCTCGTAATCAACAAAAACGAAGCGACATAGTACTGGCAACAAAAGTAGCGGGTAACGGCCTATCGTGGGTACGAGAGGGTGGCGATATAACCCGCCAAGCAGTTATAGAGGCGGTTGATAATTCCCTTAAGCGCTTGCAAACCGATTATATTGATTTGTACCAATTACATTGGCCTAATCGTTCAACACCCCACTTTGCAAGGCAGTGGCCAGGAATACTTAAATTTAGTGATGTAGATACACAAGCTCACCAAGCTGGCATGCTTGATATTTTAGAAGGCCTTAACGACTGTGTTAAAGCGGGCAAAATTAAACATTGCGGACTGTCTGATGACACACCTTGGGGGATTAGCCAGTTTGTAAGTTTGGCAAAAGAGCACAACTTGCCACGCATGGTGTCGATTCAAAATGAATTTAGCTTAGCTCATGCTAAAGATTGGCCTTATTTGATTGAGCAATGTGTACATGAAGATATTGCTTACCTGCCTTGGTCACCTTTAGCAGCCGGTTTGCTAACAGGTAAATATCTAGAGGGTGCTCGTCCAAAAGGCTCGCGGTGGAGCTTCGCACAACGTAATGGTATTTTTAGAGATACCCCTAATGCCCAACAAGCAACAAAGCTATATGCAGAGCTTGCTCATGCAAACAATATGACGCCAGCACAACTTGCTCTTGCGTGGTGTAATCAGGTAGATGGAGTAACGTCTTCTATAATTGGCGCCACAACTATGGCGCAGTTAAAAGAAGACATAGACGCTTTTAATATCACTTTGAATGAAGAAACCTTAACGAGCATAGGGACTATTTTCAAAAACTATCCTATGCCTTACTAACTTTAGTTTTTTAAAAGTATAAAAGCAGGTAAATCACTACCTGCTTTTTTTAACTAATAAAAAATGATTGTTTATTATTGTTAATTACTATCTATACTAAAAGTATTACTTTTTAAAGAAAGTTTATGCAATGGTAAAACGCGTATTAATAATTAGTTTGTTATTTTCATCGTTCACAGCACTTGGTAAAACTAAGCAAGCAGAGCCCATTAAAGAAATAATTTGGCTACAAAGCTACACCCCCCCTTTTCACATAACTAAAAGCGATAAAGCGCCACAAGGTGGGCTTTGTGACAACTTAACAGAGCAACTAATTAACACAATTACTGATGTAAAGCATACACGGCTAGTTGTGCCACAGCAGCGTATAAATAAATATTTAAATGAAGGTAAAAATGTATGCTTTCCATGTGTTATTTATAAAAAACAAAATAATCACATACTCAAACTATCAAACCCAACCACTGTCTACCCGCCATTCTCCGTATTAACAACCACAGAATTAGCCCCAAAATTAACAAAAAAACACGGCTTACCAATTAATTTAATTAATTTATTAGCCGATCAAAACTACATTTACGGCCAAGCCGCGGCACGCAAATTTTCAAATAGAATAAACACAATTATTAGCAATACAAAACTTAATAATAGCTCGTCATTTAGCTGGAGTAGCGAAAACGAAAGCCAAGCCGTGATTGCGCGCTTAAGCCGTGGCTTTTTAGACTACTCTATTGATTACCCATTTATGGCTGACTACTTTAATAAACAAGGAAGGTTTAATAACATAACCAGTATCCCTTTGGCTGAAGAGGAAGATGGCTTTATACGAGGTGCAGTGGGCTGTGCTGTAAAAGCAAAAAATAACTTTGCAACTCAAGCAATAAAAAGGATTAACAATGCATTAAAAACAACCATTTTACAGTCACCTGAGTACATAAAAAGTCAGCATGCTTTTTTAAACCCTAGTTTTGCTGACTTCAACAAACACTATCAACAGCAGGTTATTAACTTTAAGCTACCTGCCACTGATGCTCAATCAAACACTGTTCATTAGCGTACAGAGCAACAGAAAAAGTACTGTTTTCAGCCACTTCACCAACACCTGAAGGCGTACCAGTCATGACTACGTCACCATCGTCTAAGCTCATAAACTCGCTGATTTCTTGTAAAATAGCATCGGGTTTACTTAGCATGAAGTGAGTATCGCCTTGCTGAATAACGGCGCCGTTAATTTTTAATTCAAATTTAAAGTCATGTACGCTGCCACTTAATGCAACAAACTCACTAAAAACAACTGAGCCATCAAACGCCTTTGCGCGCTCCCATGGTAATCCTTTATTTTTTAGTTTACTTTGTACGGTGCGTTTTGTTAAATCAAGCCCAAGACCAACACCTACAAATTTTCTGTTTTTTACTACAAAGCATAACTCTGTCTCGTAGTGCAAAACATCGCCATTATGCTGGGCTCTTAGAGTGTGTGTAATTGCGCTGTTAGGTTTATTAAATAACACCATTTCATCGGGAGTTTCGTTATTTAACTCTGCAATGTGGGCTGTATAATTCCTGCCAACGCAGACGATTTTTGAAGGCGTTAATCTTTCAGAGTCTAGTGTTATAAACTGCATATAATTTAAACCTCACGCTTTAACTTATAAGTGTTTCTAATAAGCCTAAATTAATAGGTTTTAATAAAACACGATCAATATTTAAATCTTTTATCTCTTTTGGATCAGGTTCCGCACCACTCACAATAACTAATCGCAACTCAGGGTATCGCTCGTTAACCTGCTCACCTAAGTCAATTCCGCTGCCATCTGGTAAATGCATATCTAACAATACTTTATCAAATTGCTGATCGTGGTTAAGTATTTGCAAACACTGCGCACAGCTTGACGCTATAACCGTCTCTACTCCTAAGCTTTCTAAAAGCAACTGGGTTATTTGTGCAGCATCGTCATCATCTTCTACCAATAAAAAGCGCTGCCTTTTTTCACTTAGCGCTTTAACTTGAATATCTTTTGCCTGAGGCGCATTTTCAGGCGAAACTAAGTAATCCTGAAGGCATTGATATAACGCACTGCTGTCAACTGGTTTTGGTATTACGTCATTAAAACCTAGTGCTGCAAGCTCTTCATGTATTCCTTTCATTGTGGCAGCTGTAAGCGCAATTATTGGCCCTTTGTAGCCCATTTTTCTAAGCTCAATGGTTGCTTCTTTACCACCCATTATTGGCATATGAATATCAATAAAAATAATATCGTATGGCGCTTTATAGGCGTCGGCTATACGCACTTTTTCAAGCGCTTGCTGGCCATGCTCTGCATAGTCTACTCGCGCGCCGCAGCTACTGATCATATGCCCTACCAGCATTCGTAAATCGCGCAAATCATCAACAACCAGTACTCGCCCGTGGACTTTACTGGGTGTTAATTTACTTTGTAACTGTGGGGCACTGCTAAAGTTGAGCACTTGTCGCTCAACATCACTTATGTCACCTGGGTATACCGAAATAGTAAAGGTCGACCCTTTGCCTATTTCTGAATGCAAACTTATATTACCTTGCATACGAGACAATAGCTCGGCACATATTGCCAAGCCCAAACCTGCACCGCCAACTGAACGCGACTCTACATCGGCTATTTGTTCAAATGGTTTAAAAATAAGCTGTTGCTTTTCGGGGGCAATCCCCATTCCTGAATCTTTAATGCTAAAAAAGAGCATCTCTGTGCCGTCAACATGCTGCGTCCAAGCCTTAACAACTATCTCGCCTTTATCTGTAAACTTAACGGCGTTATTAATTAAATTTATTAGTATTTGACGAACACGCGTCGCATCAAGGCGGGCAACTAGCGGGAGCGCTTGGTCTGATTCAAACTTAAGTGCTAACCCTTTATCAAGCACTGATACACGCATTAACGTGTATACATCTGCAAGCATGCTATCGAGGTTTACTTCACTGGGTGTGAGCTCTAGTTTATCTGCGGCTATTTTTGATAAGTCTAATACGTCATTAAGCAGGCTAAGTAAGTGTTTACCATTTCTGTAAATAACCCCTAACTCGTTTTCGGCTTGTTGACTAAAGTCGCTTTGCATTAACAATTCTGTGTAACCTAAAATTGATGAAAGCGGTGTACGTAACTCGTGGCTTAAATGCGCTAAAAAACGGTCTTTTGAGCGGTTTTCAGCTTCCGCTTTTAAACGTTCTACGCGCTCACCCTCAACATCTTTTCGGGCAAGGGCGTAACGAATTGCACGGGCAAAACGGCTTGAGCTCATTTCTCCTTTAATCAAGTAATCAACAGCTCCAGCGTCAAGTGCCGCAGAATCTAGTTCATCATCCGATTGCCCCGTAAGCATAATAATAGGCCCGCTAAAGCCATTAGCTATCGCTTCTTTTAAAACATCGAGCCCATTAGATGCCCCAAGGCGGTAATCAAGCAAACAAATATCGTGCTCGTTTTTACTTAGCGTTTCTATTGCTTGCTCTGGAGAGCTTACCCATTGAACGTTAAACGTATGTGAGTCTAATTGCTCCAAATAGTCGCAGGTGAGTATGTAATCATCTTCATCGTCTTCTACAAGTAGCAACTGAGTCACTTTATCTAACATACAATCTCCATTAATCGTTAAACGTACTTGGCAACTCTACAAACTCAACCCAATATTTCCCAAGGGTTTTCATCAAATCAACTAAGCCATCAAAAGTTACAGGCTTAGTAATGTATGAAGCTGCACCTAAGTTATACCCTTTAACCATATCTTCTTCTTGTTTCGATGTGGTTAAAATAACAACTGGAATCCCTTTTAAATTTGGGTTTGCTTTAATCGCCTCTAACGCCTCGCGGCCATCCATTCTTGGCATGTTCAAATCAAGTAAAATTAGCCCAGGACGCGGCGATACTTCTTTATCAGCAAACTTTCCTTTGCGCTCCAAATACTCAAGTAACTCAACACCATCTTCTACAAAGTGCAGCTCGTTAAGTACTCGGCTTTCAGCAAGTGCATCTTGCGTTAATAAACGATCATCTTCGTCGTCGTCAGCCATTAAAATAGTAATTGGTTTAACTTTTGTGTAGGGCATTTAAGCCTCTCCTTGCAAGGTGAAAAGCGCAGCTTCCACTGGTAGTTTTATAATGAAGGTTGCACCTTCACCGTCTTTACTTTGAGCTGTAATAGTACCGCCATGGCGCTCTACAATCCGTCTGCACACAGAAAGACCAATACCTGTCCCTTTATATTGTGAGCGACCATGCAAACGCTGAAACGGTACAAATATTTTATCAGCATAGTCTTGAGAGAACCCTATGCCATTATCCTTTATGGTAATTACTTGAAAGCTTAATTCTGCATTGTGATCTTCATTAAAAATAGCCTCATGTTCGTAACTAATTTTTATATGCGGACTCACATCTTGGCGTCTAAACTTAACCGCATTCGAGAGTAAGTTTAAAAAAAGTTGCTGCATTTGGCTTTTATCTGCTTGAATAACAGGCAACTCTGCCACTTCAATTTGTGCATCTGACTCTTTTATTGCAATCTCTAAGTCGCTAAGAATATCGTCAACTACTTCATTTAAGTTAGTATCATCAAAGTCTTTACCACGCGTAGTAACACGCGAAAACTCTAACAAGTCGTTAATTAAGTTCGACATTCGCTGTGCGGCGTTTTTCATACGGCCAATATAATCCAAGCCTTTTTCGCCTAAATCATCTTTGAACATGGTTTCTAACCGGTCACTAAATGCTTGAATTTTTCGAAGAGGTTCCTGCAAATCATGGCTTGCCACAAAAGCAAACTCTTCCAACTCCCGGTTACTTCTGCTTAACTCGTCTGAATACAAGGTTAGCTCTTGCGTGCGTTCAGATACTTTACTAGCCAATGTTTCGTTTTGTTTCTCAAGATCAAATCGATATTGAGCGGCATTTCTGAGGTTTAAGCGTGTCATTACAAACATGCCTATAATCAGTATTGCACTAGTAATCGCGGTAATCGCAAACGTAATTTTGGCCTCGTTTTTGATTTGAGCAAGCTTTGAAAAATGGCTCACTTTAAACAGTAGTTCGCGATCTTGTATATCATTTACACGTTCACGAATTTGCTTGTAAAGCTCTCGGCCGTTGTGGGTATTTAAAATAGCTAAAGCACGGCGCTCTTTATCATCAAGCGCTAAGTTAACTGTTTTTTTAAGCTCTTTAATTTTGCTTTCTGCCAGAACAAGTAGCTGTGCTATCCGCTCTGATTGGCCATCAATTTCCGAATGCAGTGATTTAACATGATCTATTTGTGCTTCTAACTGGCCAATTGCATCGAAGTAAGGTGTAAGGTAATCATCTTCTTCCGTTAATAAATAGCCACGCTGCCCAGACTCAGCCTGTACAATAGATAAATGCAATTGCTCTATTGCCGAACTTAGCATGCTAGTGTTGTCTAAGCTTTTTTGTGTTTGGGTTAACCCTTGAATTGTATTTAATGCCAAAAATGCATTGCCCACAATAATAGATAACAACACAACTATAAAAGCCGCCCACGTAACATTCGCTTTACCTTGTTGTTTTTGCATGCTTATTTACTTTCCTGTTTGCGCATAAAACACGCTTTCATCATTGTGAATCAACAATTTTTTGTAAGCTTTCACTGCATTGTTGGCAATTGCTAATAATTTTATTTAGTGCCTCGAGTGCCTTTTCTTTTGGCATATCGTTTTCAAGTACTAACTTAATTAGCTCAGCATTCATTGAAATACGATTTAAAGGGGCTCTTGCGTCATGAACTAATTTATTAAGCGGCTCCGGTTGATTGTTCTGTGTCATGTTACCTCTCAACTTATTTATACTCGCCAATACCACCGTAAGCATTAAGGCGGTTATAAAGTGTTTTAGTGCTAATTCCTAGCATTTGTGCGGCAAGTGTTTTATTCCCTTGTACCTTGTCGAGCGTTGCATGAATGAGCTCTTTTTCAACTTCTTCTATGGTTTGTCCAGCCGACACTGCGTTATCAGCACTTTGATTATTTACACGTGAAAATGGCGACTCTAGATTATCTGGCAGTGTCACTTCGCCTGATTTAGGGTCACTCATGATAAAGGCACGGTGAATAGCATGGCGAATTTCACGCACATTGCCCGGCCACTCATAACTTTGCAGCTCTTTAAGCTGTGCAGCAGTCCAACTAAATGCGGTGCCATTCTCATCGTTTAGCTGATCTAAAAATGCTTTTGCTAACAGTGGAATATCGTCTTTTCGATCTCTTAAAGGCGGAATATCAATAGGAAACACTGCGAGTCTAAAGTAAATATCTTCACGAATAACGTTGTTTTGAGCCAAGTCTTCTAACGTTCGGTTAGTTGCAGAGATTACTCGACAATTGGTTGGAATTTCTTTATTGCCCCCTACACGCGTTACTTTTTTAGTCTCAAGAACACGTAATAAATTAGGCTGCATATCAATTGGCATTTCGGTTACTTCATCTAAAAACAAAGTACCGTCGTTTGATTGCTCAAACACCCCTTCTTTGCGCGCAATTGCACCTGTAAATGCGCCTTTTTCATGGCCAAATAATTCACTGCCAATCAGCTCTTTCGAAAGTGCACCACAGTTACTAGCCACTAATGGGCCTTCGCACTGGCTGGCATTGTGTATTGCCTGAGCCACAACTTCTTTACCTGCGCCACTTTCGCCCATTAACATGACATTGGCATTTGTTTTGGCTACTCGCTCAATCATATTGTAAAGTTTGTGCATTGGCTCTGACTCGCCAATTAAGCTGCCAAAATGACGCGTAATACCACTGGTTTTTGCCTTTTTAACGGCTACTTTTTTAGGGCCATTTAAAACAAGCTCTAAATCTTCGCGTTGAAGGGGTTTTAGAAGGTGCCCAATATTAGGCTCACACATATCAGCCAATATTCCCTTCACTGAAGGGTGGCCCGATATGAGTGTAATTTTTGGAGATTGGCCAATTATTTTTAAATGGTCAAGCAAATGAAGTCCGCTTCCATCAGGTAACATGAAATCAAGTAACACATGATCAAAGGTATTATTTTCAAACCATTGGTGTGCTTCTTTTAAACTGGTTGCGGTGCTTATATTGTGGCCGAGGAATTCGACTATGTGGCAAACAACGTCACTAAATTCAACGTCATCATCTACTAAAAGTATGTTTAACATGATAAATCCCTGTTCTTTTTTTTTATTCTACGCACCCTAAGAACTAATTTAAAGGTGCGTATTGAGCTAATCTTTTAAAATAACTTAAATGATTTATTGTCCTATTATATCAACCCTCTATTTACGTAAGCTGAAAGCATAACGATCACAATAAAAACAATTTTTATTTGCAAGTAACACTTATACAGCTGATATACTCGTATGTTAATAAAAGGAGATGAAATGCAGCAATTAAAAACCTTAATCCACTCTGGTATTAATATAAACCAAGGCACTCATTTCACACGTATTACCGCTCGTGCCATTGTAATAAAAAACAATAAAATATTACTTATGTACACAAATCGTTATGAAGATTATAGCCTACCTGGCGGTGGTGTAGATGAGGGCGAAAGCATTGAACAAGGCTTAATTCGCGAGTTGAGCGAAGAAACCGGCGCTAAAAATATTACTGTGGTTAAAGATTTTGGTCTCTACGAAGAGTATCGCCCTTGGTATAAAAACGACTTTGATATTATTCATATCAAATCGTATTGCTACGTGTGTAATATTGCCGATGAATTTGGCAAAGCAAAATTAGAGCACTACGAACAGCAAAATGGCATGACCGCAAAGTGGGTTGATATAAACGATGCAATTGCACATAACGAACGCACATTAGCCAATAGTGAAAAACAAGGCCTTTCTATTTTACGAGAAACCTACCTGCTCAAACAAATTGCACAAACGCTATTTTAAAGCCAAGTATAATTTATTAATCAGTTTGTAAATTTTGCACTGACCAGTACTTTTTACTTTATCTAATTTACAAAATTATAAATTAAAAAAGTAAAACAAGACTTTAAAAATAAAATAGCCAATAACAATCAACAAGTTAAAACAAAACCATTCCTGCGATTATATTGGCCTTTGATTTGCACCTATCTGCTTACATAAATTGTAAGGAGATAGGAATGAGCAATACAGTTAAAACGATTAATCCGGCAACTGAGCAAACCATCGATACCTACACGCTACTTTCTCAACATGAGGCTGAGCAAGTAATCGAAAAATCTCACGAAACATATTTAAAGTGGCGTTTAACGTCATTTAGCGAACGCGCAAAACATTTAAATGCCCTCGCAACACTTTTTGAAGAACAAAAAGAAGCCATTGCTAAATTAATGACCGAAGAAATGGGTAAAGTTTACGAGCAAGGCTTTCAAGAAGTTGAACTATGTGCCGGAATTTGTCGTTATACAGCTGAAAACGGCCCACAAGTTTTAGCGGACGAAGAACGAGACATGGACGGTGGCCGCGCCATTATTAGTTACCAACCTACGGGCGTTTTATTAGGCATTCAACCTTGGAACTTCCCGCTTTATCAAGTTATTCGCTACAGCGTAGCTAACATTATGGCCGGTAACACGACCGTGCTTAAGCACGCAGGTAACGTTTTTGGCATGGCTGAAAAAATCGAAGCCCTATTTAAACAAGCCGGTTTCCCGGAGCATTGCTTTAGCAATTTACTTATTGATGGTAAAACAGCAAGCAGCCTAATTGCCCACAAAGCAATTAGCGGTGTAACCTTTACAGGCAGTGATGGTACGGGTAAAAAAGTAGCCGAAGAAGCCGGTAAACACGTTAAAAAAACAGTACTGGAGCTTGGCAGTAACGATGCTTACTTAGTACTGGATGATGCCGATTTAGAACTTGCCGTTAAAACCTGTGTAACAGGACGTATGATCAACAACGGTGAAACCTGTGTATCAGCAAAACGTTTTGTTGTAGTTGAGTCACTTTACGATGACTTTAAAGCACAAATTAAAGAACAATTTGAAGCCCTTAAAATGGGTGACCCCATGGCTGATGACACAGACCTTGGCCCAATGGCACGTGAAGATTTACGCGACGGTATTCATGACCAAGTCATGCAATCGGTTAAAGCAGGTGCAAATATTGTAACGGGTGGTGAAATTCCATCGCAAACGGGTTACTACTACCCGCCTACAATTCTCGATAACTTATCGCCGGGTATGCCCGCATACGACGACGAATTATTTGGCCCTGTCGCTTCACTTATTAAAGCAAAAGACAACGACGATGCTATGCGCATTGCCAACGACTCTCGCTATGGTTTAGGCGGTGGTATTTTTTCAAAGGATGAGAAAAAAGCCATCGAACTGGCTAAAAAGCACTTTGACACCGGTATGATCAACATTAACGGTTACGGCCTTGCACAGCCTAACCTACCGTTTGGTGGTGTTAAAGAAAGTGGCTACGGCCGAGAGCATGGTGGCTTTGGTATGCGCGAATTTGTGAATATTAAGAGCATTATGATTGCCAACGCATAATAAATGCAACATACCTGTTATTGAATAAAATAGCAGCAATAAATATTAAGCCTAAAAGCGAACTGCCGCTTTTAGGCTTTTTTATGCTTAACAAATAAAAGCTCGCTAAGCGCTAATAATCAAAAATAGTTTAGCAAACATACACTGTTACAAATTTAGGGTTTTAAGCCAGCTTAATGGCTGCTAACTTATTTACTACTCATTAAATATTTCATAAAAAGCTGAGTGCCTTAATAGCAAAAGTCTCAATTAAGTAGAGCAGCATAAAGGATTAAATATGAATAAAACGATAAAAAAATTAGTCGTTATTGCAGCGGTTGCATTGTCAGCAGGTGCTTTAGCACAAACCTACAATGCATATAACCACAAAAAAATGGCTGCCATTGAATGCGGTGGTGAAAAAAACATAAAAAGCGTTTCAAGTAAAAAGTTTGAATGTATTGAGCAAGCTAGAAAAACACTATAAATGCGACAAAATCAGAGCTTAAAAATAAGATAAAAACCCGAGGGTTGGCCTAAAAGGCAACGATGAATTCACAATGCAAAGCAACCTTTACCAAGGTGAGCGCTAGTTTGGGAATAATAAGAGGAAACTTTCCTTTTTTCTACATGCTTAAATAACCTACATTAAGCATAATATTTATAGCTGGCAATAAGTTACACTATTTGCTAATAATAGAAACTCATAAAATAAGGACCTTTTTACGCAAATATGGGGAAAGTGTCCTTTGATTAAATTGTTATGTTTTACGAGTAATTATGAGTAAAATTTTTATTGTTTTCCTTTTTATATCAGGTGTTGCATTGGCTGAAAAATATCCAGAGTCTTACGATTCCGTTGAGTTGAAATATCAACTTGTTGGCATCGATGGTTTGAGTGAAAAAGAAAAGGCCATATTTGCTATTTGGTGGTTGGAAGCTGAAGTAAGCAACGGAGGGTTTCATCAATATTTTTGGAATTCCGCAGGTGATAATGCAGGGTTGGCTTTGGATTCATTGAATAAAATAGGCGCTACCGAGACAGCAAAATTGCTTAAACAGGCTATCGATATTGCTTTTTCTGGTTCACTACCTCTAACTCGCACTGATAGACAAATGGAATTGGAAATTGAAGAAGACAAGAAAATTGATGAACTGGGTAAGTTAGATTCTAGCTTTTATGAATATCAAGAGGACTTTTATAAAATGCTAAATAACTTTAGAGTAAAGTAAAACATAACAATCCATTCAACCGGCCCCATACTCGCGGCCATTGTTCGTGCCTCACAAAGTGTAGGCCACAAGTCTGTGCCGTTTAATAGGGGCGTTAGGAGTGCTGATGAGGCTGCATATTTTTTTACTATCGTTGCTAATGTCAGGTACCGTATTTGCAGAAGATAAAAGCAAATATACGCCAGAGCAATTGTTCGTGATCGGTACAGAGCTATTTAAAGAAGACAGAAAGGAATTTGATCCTAATTTGGGACTTGAGTTCCTACTAGAGTCAGCGAAATTTAAATACGAATTCGCTCCGTTTGGTTTGTGTGTTTCATTATCAACTGAAAAACCAATACTAGACTTACAAGAAGCTTATGCATGGTGTTATGTCGCGCAAAAAATTGGGAATAAATATTCAAACATGGCTTCTCAAAGAAGCGATGAAATATTAGGTAAAATCCTTTTAGATAGTGGTGTTGTAGCAGTTGAGAAAGCTAAAAAACTCGCTATCTCTAGATATCAGGAGTAGGCACTCCTAACAAACGCATTAAAATGGACGCCTAACAGTTGGCTGGCGCTCATTCTTCGCTAAGTTTAGCCAACTGTTATCCGCCATTTATGCGGAGCGTTAGGCATACAGGGAAAGAATGAGAGATATTGCCAATAATGAGCACTATTCTGAAATGCTCAAAATTCAGGAAGAGTTAAATCATAAACTCCGTAATGATTTTGAAAATGAAAAAGATCATGGTCGTGAGCATTTAGCACGCTTTTTAACTGAGAGAGTGAATGCACTGGTTGATGAACTAAATACTAGTGGTTATTCTTTTGGACCATGTGACTACAGTGGCGATATAAATTTTGAAAACAGCGAGCAAACATTTAGCAATGGAGCTGAAATGGGAGAAGGTATTATTCTTCACTTTCATGGTTATTCCGTACAAGTATCTTGGGAAGGTGGTGATAAGTATGCCTAACAAGTTGCTCAAGTTCGTTCGTAAACTCACAGGGACAATTAACAGTTGGCTTGGCGCTTCGCGCAAGTATAGCCAACACTCAATTGCCCCTTAGCAAAGCGTTATATTTACAAGGAGGTTTAATGTTTTATTTTAATTTATATGATGACAAAAGATTAAAAGGTCTCAAGCAAAGTGAAAAAATAGAGATCGTAAATAGCGCAGTTAAACAATTCAGAGAAGACAAACCTATAAATATTTCTCGCCGGTTGCTAATTATGTTTCTTTGGTGCGGAATACCAGCTTTAGTCTTCTTAATACTTTTTAATTTTGGTTTCGCTATTGGCTGGTTTGCTCTTTCCATACTCATTCTTGGGATTAAGACCGCTAATGATGAAAGTGCTGAAATCGAACCTTACTTAGATAAAGTATTAAAGTGACATAAATATAACAAGTCACTGAAGAAAGACTCGTCACGGCTTGAGCGAGTTCCTTCGTCACATAAGTTTAGCAAGCCTAGACCGCTTCTTGATGAAGCGTTATATTTCAAACGAATTGGAGCATTAAATGAATTCAGAAGTTAAAATCGATATCTTATTTGCTGGGCTATTATTGATTCCAGTATTGATCCTTGCAATTCCTTATATTAAAAATAAGCTAGTGATCCTTTCTCGCGGTAAAGCTTTTTCAATTATCTCATTACCAATATCAGCATATTTAATTTATGACATATCAATTGAAAGCAATGTTTTCGGCTTAGTCGGTTTGTGTGTGGCGTATATCGCTTTCTTTTCTACTTATGCCGCTTCAATATCACTATTGGCTGTTTCAACCAAAAAAGAAGACTTGGCGTAATAAAGAGATACAAGGCACTCAAAAGGGTAATTACTCCTCACCCATTTTAGTAGACTCCTCCTCATCATTTTGAGGAGGCTAAAATGCCTAGATATACCCAATCTAGATAGACATCGTTTTACCCCGTTAATTTCAAAATCAAAGCAGTCGAACTAAGCTTACGATACGATGTCATGTCAAAGGACGTTGCCGAGGCGCTAGATATTTATCTGTTAATGCTTAGTCGTTGGCGCTTCGCTTATCCGACCTACACAACCTAATAACAATTACTATTTTTCAAACCTGGGGACTTTTCGCTTATCGGCTTTGCTCATGGTAAGTTCTGCTACTTCTTCTTGCTTTAACTCGTCGGGTTTGTCCTCTAATGACTGCTGACTGGCATTTTCATAAGAAAGCTCGGTAAGCAGCGCAAAGTGGTCTGAGCCATATTTAGCTAAGCGCTCAATACGCTTAACCTTAAAACCCTGGCTATGAAATAGGTGGTCGAGCGGCCAGCGCATAAAAAAGTAACCAGCGTGGAATGTGTTATAAAAGCCGCGACCTTTACGGGGATCTAAAAAGCCACTTATTTGCATAAATAATCGCGTACTGCGCGACCATGCTACGTCGTTTAAATCGCCCGCTACGATTGTTGGACGAGTTGGGTTTTTAACTGCTTTGGCAACCATTATTAGTTCTGAGTCGCGTGGGCGCGATGAATCTTCTTCAGTTGGGCTTGGTGGTGCTGGGTGAATAAAGTGCCCTTGCATTTCAAGGCCTTCGTCGTTTTCAAATAAAATATGAATTGAAGGAATATCATCTTCAATGAGCTCACATATTTGCGCATCGAGTAATTTAAATTTGCTGTATAAATGCATGCCATAGCGATTGTCTTTAGGGCATTCAATATAATGAGGGTAATCTTTTTTAAGGACCGATAGCTTTTCTTCCCACCAGCTATCGCTTTCAAGTGTAATGAGTAAGTCAGGTTTGTGCTGATTCACCAACGCTATTAATTGCTCACTATTGTGGTTTGACATAAGCACATTAGCCGACATTATTCTTATGCTATGCTCGCTGTTTTTGCTCGCGCTTTGTACTTCTTTTTTTGCAAGCCAAGTATAAGGAAAAATCCATTTACCTTGTAAAACCATAATAATTACAGATGCGAGCGTAATATAAATATAGTGCGTATCACTATTTAGCCATAACAAAAATAGTGAACTAACAAATATAAAACCAGCAATATAAAACACTTGTAAGCGAACAAAATCGCAGCTTCTAACCAAGTAGTGCTGGCTGTATGACATGGGTAGTAAAGTTACCAGTAAAAAAAAGCCAGTAGTTACAGCCAACAATGTAAGCATTACTTAAATCCCTTTAAATTAATTTAGCGACTCAAAATTGATAAGATTTCTCGTGTATCGTGTACTAAGTGGATAATTTTACGGTCGATTTCGATACTTACAGTACCATTATTTCTCGAACGTTCAACAACCCTACCACGTTTGTATATATCAACCTCTAAAATATCACCAGCATGGTAACGCTTATTTTTACCTGGCGGAGTCCACTCTGCACGAAGTAGCTGCTTTTTCTCTTTTTTAGAAAGAGAGTTATGATCATGATGCTTGTGCTTTTTATGGCCAACCTTTTTACCTTGGTGCTGGCCATGATTGTCT
This sequence comes from Pseudoalteromonas sp. 4NS20-0020, assembly GCF_057554385.1. Taxonomy (NCBI): domain Bacteria; kingdom Pseudomonadati; phylum Pseudomonadota; class Gammaproteobacteria; order Alteromonadales; family Pseudoalteromonadaceae; genus Pseudoalteromonas; species Pseudoalteromonas sp. 4NS20-0020. Next base: position 58,194 of record NZ_BAAJMI010000004.1, read on the forward strand.
TTGTTTGGGTTAGCCTGTGCACCAAAAGATGACAGCGCAAGTGTGGTGAGTGTGATGTAAATAGCTGCTTGCATAAGTATCTCCAGTGCTAATAGTCATCTAAGACTAACAAGCTAGGATGAACATCAAATGAAATAGCGCTTAAATTTACGGTGTTAACGGTGTTTGTACTGAGTTTTACAATGACTGCGCATAATAGCGGGATCGCGTAACTTTAAGTGCTTAGTTTTACGCCCTGCGTGGCGCTTACGCCACACTTTAAAACTCCCTTTAGAGATGTGCTCTCGCATAAAAACGACGAGCTGAGGGTATTTTAATCCGTATAGTTGTTCAATGGCTTCGAATGGCGTCCTATCTTCCCACGCCATTTCAATAATGCGTGATTGCTGCTCTGCGTTAAACATGGTGTGTTCCAAAAATTAAATTTATACGCGACTTAAAAACGCATAGATCATCAATTTCATCACTCACTTTAAAATTTAAAAATAGCTTATATACTTAAAAGAAAATGGATTTGCTAGTCATGCGTTTTATTTTATTAATCTTCGCTTTAGTGGCGTCATCGTCAGCAGTTGCCGAGTCAGGTAAAACATTAAGCTGCGTTACAACTCACTACCCGCCTTATACTATTTTTGATGAGCAAAAAAACACATTTACGGGTTCAGACATTGAACTGATAAATTACTTAAATCAAAGCTTAGGCTTAAACATTAAAGTAATACACTTACCTTGGGCACGCGTAAAAAAAGAAATGACCCTTAACTATTACGACTGTTATTTCTCTTTAGCAACAAACACCCTACGTGAAAAGCATTTAGAGTTTACTCAGCACCCTACACATGTGACCAAATTTGGATTATTTGCTTTAGATAAAAGCACCCTAAATAACAAAGACTTTTCTAGCACTAGAATAGCTATGCTCCGAGGCGTTGCCTTACCTAATGAAATAGCTGATAAATACAATATATTGCCTAAAAATATAATGCATACACTTTCAACGTCAGATTCTTTCAAGTTATTAGAAAAAAAGCGTGTTGATTTTATAATCACTAATTATCAAGCTGGGCTTTGGTTTGCAAAAAACAGTGTCGGCATTCACGCTCGTCAGTTCAATGAATCCAGCTTACCTGTTTATATTGCATTTAAGCCGGGTGTAGTCGATATAAATTTAATTGATAAGCAAATAAAGCAATATTACGAACAGTAATTTACGGTTATACATGCACTTTAACGCAACAAGTTTAAAAGCCTATAAAAACCACATATCATTTAACCAAGCTATTTCCCCAAACGTTTTAGGTATGTATGAAATATTATTGTTTGCCGCTCATTTTGCCGTTTAGCCAAGCTGTTGTAGCTGATCAGAAAAGTACAGACTCAATTGAAGTTATTACCACCACAGCATCGAGGGTCGAAGCGCTTTCTACACCCCTTCCATTGTCTATTTCTACCCTAACCGAGGCGCAACTTAAAAGTATTGCACCCACTCACATTGAAGAAGCCCTGCAACGCGTTGCTGGTGCTAATGTACAGCGCGGCAATGGACAAGAATATTTGCCTGCGCTTCGCTCGCCAGTTTTGTCTGGGGCTGGCGCATGTGGTGGTGTGCTAACTTTAGAAGATGGTATTCCTCTTCGCGCTGCGGGTTTTTGTAATATTAACGAGCTATTTGAATCGCATAGTGAGATGGCCCAACGTATTGAGGTGTTAAAAGGGCCGGGCTCAGCTTTATACGGCTCAAATGCTGTGCATGGTGTTATTAATGTAATAACACCCGACACAACTCAAGGCGGCGGTTTATTGGGCGTAGATTATGGCTCATATGGCTATGCACGCGTTAAATTACGTGCAGGGCAAGACTATGGGAACAGCGGAATTGGCATAAACGCCAGTATTACTGACGATACAGGGTACCGTGATGATGAAAGCGTTAAACAACAAAAAGTAAATATACGCCATCGTCTAGAGCGCGATAATCTATTGCTCACATCGGGTATAACTTATACACATTTAGATCAGCAAACAGCTGGTTTTATTACTGGGTTTGAAAGCTATAAAAATGAAGATATAGCACAGCAAAACTTCGATCCTGATGCATTCAGAAAGGCAACATCTTTTCGAGCGTGGAGTAATGCAACATGGCAATTAGCCAATAACGATGTACTTTCTACCACTGTGTATATGCGCGATCAAAGTATGGACTTTTTTAAGCATTTTTTGCCAGGCACACCCCTTGAAAAAAACAGTCAAACAGGTATTGGTGTTCAATCGCTTTATAAGCACAGTATAAATAACAATGTAACTCTGAACTTAGGCTTAGATGGCGAGTACACCCAAGCCGACTTTTTACAAAGTCAAAACGAGGCAACGCAAGGTTCGGCATTTTTAGTGGCCACCGTGCCACAGGGTAAACATTACGATTACGACGTCAATGCCACACTTTATGCACCATTTGCATCCGTGAATTGGCAATTAAATAAATGGCTATTAACAGCCGGGGTTCGTTACGAGCACATGCAGTACGACTACACAAATAATATGCTTGCGGGTAGAACAAAAGAAGATGGTAGCGAGTGCGGGTTTGGTGGGTGCCGATACAGTCGTCCTGCCAGCACTAAAAATAGCTTTAGTAATGCCTCACCTAAACTTGGAATAAGTTACCAATACAACAGTAATAACACGTTTTACGCTAACTTTTCTCGCGGTTACCGAGCGCCACAAGCTGCTGAGTTATATCAATTACAACGCGAGCAAACCACCGCTAACTTAAACCCAGAAATAGCTAACAACGCTGAGTTTGGTATAAAAGGATTATACAGTGCATTTAATTACAGCTTATCTGTATATGCTATGAGTAAACACAATACTATTTACCGTGATAGCGACTTTTTCACTGTAAATGATGGCAGCTCTCGCCATCGAGGTGTGGAACTTGAACTTAATTATCAATTACCCAATAACGTGTCGGTTAACTTTGCAGGTACACATGCTAAACATAGTTACACTAACAACCAAGTTATTAACGGCCTAAACATAAATGGCAACGACATAGATACCGCACCACGCAACATTGCTAATATTGATATTACGTGGCAAGCACGTAACAACACCCAATTTGCACTTCAATGGCATCATGTTGGCCATTACTACACAGACCCTGATAACTTAAATGAATACGAAGGCCATTCGGTTCTTAGCTTACGCGCCCAGTGGCAAGCAACAAAAAATATTGAAGTTATGGCTCGTATTATAAATGTGACCAATAAAGCGTATGCAGAGCGAGCTGATTACACCAGTTTTACAGGCGATAGATATTTTCCGGGTAAACCACGCAATGCAATGATTTCAGCATCTTACTCTTGGTAAGCAACTATAAATAGAATGTGGGTTAATGTTAGTTAACCCATTGCTGCAACCACGAAAAAAAACCTTTTGATGACTTAATTTGCGGGTGCTTTTGAGCGTAACGGGAATTAGCAAGCTCCCGTTGCTCTCTGCGTTCTTGTGCTAAGTTAGCCTTTGCTGCAAAGCGTATACGTTGCTCTTGAGTAAGCTCGTCATTGAAATGAATAGCTGACTTTTTTACTGCTCGACTACTTTTTGGTGAACTGCACATGGTTGTATCCCGATAATGTTACTAATTATATGACACGTAATTAGCGACAAAACTTTCAAACTATTCCTAAATTGCGCCAATACATTCAACTTCTACTAAAGAATCAAGCGCTAACGCTTTTACTGCAAATGCACTACGCGCTGGATACGGCGCACTAAAATATTGCGTATAAATAGCGTTAAACGCTTTAAAGTCGTTAATATTGGTAAGCATAACGGTGCACTTTACAATATTGCTCATGCTGTAGTTATGCTGCTCTAAAGTGCGTTTAATATTTTCAAGTGTTTGTTTAGCTTCACCTTCAAAACCACCCGCTGCTAACTTACCGGTTTCAGGATTAATCCCTATTTGTCCCGACATATAAAGCGTATTGCCGGCTTTTACTATTTGTGAAAATGGTAAGTTAGAGTTAGCTTTGCCTGTATTTAAAAAGTCGACATTGCTTGAACTAGCATGGGCACTTATGCACATTAATGCGCTTATATATAACGTGATTAAAGAAGTAGGTTTCATAGTAACTTAACCTTATGGTGTGGTGTCATAAGCAGGAATTTTATGTAAATCGGCCAACCACGTAAGTGCTGACTTTGACCAAATTTGTGCTGAAGGCTTAAATTGCTCTCGCTGATCAACAGCACCTAAACGCAACCCATATATACGATCGATAGGTGACTCATTAGTTGCATAAAGTGATGTACCACAATTGGCACAAAAACCTTGCGCTCGCTTATTGCCACTTTGCGCTGTTTTTACATACTCTTTCGGTTGTCCTTTTGTAAAATCAACCGAATTGGGATCTGCAATTACAACGGCTCTAAATGGTCCACTCGACATCCGTTGGCAATCACTGCAATGACATACTACTACGTTATTATTTTGTGTGGTGGCCTCATAAGTTATATCGCCACAAAAACAGCTTCCTGTGATTTTCATATAATAATCCTCTAACATAGGCCTATAAAGCCCTCACACATCTTTACGCACTGCGCTTAAAATACATTGAGTTAGCTTATGACTTTTACTAACTCAATTGTTAGCAGCCTACTTTTTACTATCTAAGTAATCTACAGCGAGCAGGCTTAATGCCTTAGTCCCTACTTTAAACGATGATTCGTCAGCATAAAAATAAGGTGAATGATTACTTGGTACCGTTTTTAAATCTTGGCTACTTGGCGTACCACCTAAAAATACAAAGACACTTGGGATTTCTAATGCATAAAACGAAAAGTCTTCTGCTCCTGTAATCTTATCCATTTCCACTACGTTATTTTTACCCGCCGCTTTTGCAAGGGTTGGCAGCATTTGCGCAGTAAGCTCAGGGTTATTCACCGTTACCGGGTAACCTTCATGAATATGCACATCGGCAGTTGCCCCCGACGACTTAGCAATATGCGTAGCGGTTGTTTTAATATTTTCAAAAATCTGCGCGCGATTATTCATATCAAAATTGCGAATTGTACCTACCATTTCAACTTTTTCAGGAATTATATTATTACGCACTCCACCTGCTATTTTGCCAAACGACACAATTGCGGGCTCTTTGGTTATATTTACTTGGCGGCTCACAATATGGTTAACGCCCGTTACAATTTGTGCAGCCGCTGCAATAGGGTCAACCCCAGTCCACGGTGCTGAACCATGTGCTTGGCGGCCGTTAACAGTAATTTCAAACCTATCAGAACTGGCCATAGCAGGGCCGCTTCTGTAACCAATTTTACCGCTGTGTAAGCTCGATGTTATGTGAAGACCAAATGCTACGTCGGGTTTATATTTGGTAAATATCCCCTCTTTGAGCATCAATTCTGCACCGCCTTCCTCGCCAATAGGTGCGCCCTCTTCAGCTGGCTGAAAAACAAACATAATATTACCGTGCAGCTCGCTTTTCATATCTGCCAATACTTGTGCTGCGCCCATCAACATGGCTACATGCGTGTCGTGCCCACAGGCATGCATTACACCCACATCTACACCGCGGAAATTTGTGGTTTTGGTTGATTTAAATGGCACATCTGTTTTTTCGGTTACAGGTAGTGCATCCATATCAGCACGTAGCATTACCGTAGGGCCTGGCTTTGCGCCTTTTAAAATTCCCACAACACCGGTGTAAGCAATATCGGTTTGTACTTGCATACCTAACGACTTTAAGTGTTTAGCCACAATGCCTGCGGTACGTGTTTCGCGATTACCAAGCTCAGGGTTTTGGTGAAAGTCACGTCGCCATTCAATTACCTGCTGCTCTACATTTTTAACGTGTTGATCAAGGTTTGCCTGCGCGTTAAACGTACCAAGTGCAGCAAAACCTAATGCCACTGAAAGTAGTGATTTTTTCATCCTGTTTTCCTTTATTATTTTAATGAAGCCCAACAACCGATTTAGTGTTATCGAAAAGTGCTGTTGAGTTATAGCCTACACCATTTTAAATGCACTATCCTTAAATCGCACAGACGACATAGATTTACTCTGCGATACTAAAACTTAATTTAATTGGTAAATGTAATTAAAAAAAACCAATCGCAAATACGATTGGTTTTAAAAATAAAGCTCAAATTGCTTTTGCATTAATTAGCTTGGGCTTTATAAGCATTTGCATTTTTTATGCTGTTAAAATCGTTAAACCGTACATTGTGCTGACGCATTACGTCGAGTATTTTTTTACTTAACATTTGGCGCAGATAAAAAGGTTGGTTTGGTACAAAGTGATGAATAGTGTGTGTTTTACCAAAGTTAAAACAAAACAAGTGAAACGGCATAAATAAACGGCTTGTTAGTACATGAGTTTGCTCTAGCATGTTATTAACGCCGCCATAGTAATGCATGCTTGATGTGACAAAATTAAGCGAGCTTGAACGCACTATATTAGGCACAATTAACACAATCATCATAAATTCAAACACATTTAAAACCTCTAACGCTAGTGCCGGAGTGCTTGCTTCAATGGGTACAAAAAAGTTAACTGTGTGAAATATAATTACGCTATACAAAATAATGAAGTATGTAGTTGTTACTGGAAAGCCCGCATTAAATACGCTAAAAAAACTAAACCCTTTAATTTCTTTACTAAAACGTTTGGTATTAATAACTAAACCAAGCAAACCGTCTACAATAACAAGCACACGCATAAATGGGTTTTTAATACCATTACCCACCAAGCGTTCTTCGAGATCTTGCTTTGTACCTGATGTTTTATGATGATGTAAATGCATTTTGCGTCTATACCATGGGCTAATAGTGTTTGGCCTCATTAACCAAACAGTTAACATCATAAAATTATGAATTATGGGCTGATTACTAAAATACTGCTTATGAATTAGATCGTGTTCAAGTTCATGCGAAATCGAAGCCGCCATCGCTGCTAAAATAATACAAGCCCATGCAGGAATAATGGCAAGATAATACAAAACACCAACGCCAATTAAAGCACTCAACGAGAGCAATAATATAACAAGTCCAATGGTATTTTGATGAGCAAGCAAAGGGTATTTTTGGCGTAGTACTGCCTCTTCTGCTTTTATAGCTTTAACAATTGCTTGAATATTTTGTTTGGCACTTAGCTGAGTCATATGAACGTTCTTAAAACCGTGTTGTAAACATGATACTTAATTACATTATACGCTAAAACATTTAAGTTGGATTTCATTGTATTTAAGCAAAAAATCAATTTTTAAATGTTAAGCCTAATTTCCTATCTAAAAGGGTTAAATACTTAATATATAAAGTGGTAAGCACTTCAAAAGAGCGTTAATTAAACGTAACAAATGTGGATTTACCTGCATTTACCCTATAATCTATATTATTAATAACATAGCTGTGCGGGAAAGCCTTTAAATTATGAACACTTTTCAATCTATTTATAAAGAAGGCGAATGGCAAACGCCGTTACCAAAAAAATCTGATGCAGCATTAGTATTTGCTTTTGGTGACAGACATGTCATGGCAACATCGCACATGTTGTCACAATTAAAATCATCTTTCCCTGAGGCTGAAATTGTAGGGTGCTCTACCAGCGGAGAAATTCAAGGTAGTGAAATACATGACAAAAGCATAGCGCTGACCGCCGTCCACTTTGAGAAAAGTCATGTTATTGCCAAGTCAGATAACATTAGTAACTATGCCGACTCAAGCTCTTTGGGCGCTGCACTTGTAAATCAATTAGATCATAATGGCTTACGCTATGTGTTTGTTGTTTCTGATGGGCAGCTTATAAATGGTAGCGAGCTCATTGAGGGTATTACTGGTGCATTACCTAAAAACGTACTTGTGACCGGTGGCTTAGCGGGTGATCAGGCCCGCTTTAAAGAAACCATAGTATGGCACAACGATAACGTTACTAAAGGCTTAGTCGTTGTTGTTGGGTTTTATGGCGAAAAGTTAAATATTAGCCATGGCACCATGGGCGGGTGGAAACCATTTGGCCCTATACGCGAAATTACCAAATCAACTAAAAATACCCTTTATGAAATAGACCACAGTCCTTCACTGGAGTTGTACAAAACGATGTTAGGTGAATACGCTGACGGGCTGCCAAGTTCTGCTTTATTATTCCCGCTATCTATGCAAGAAGTTGGTGAAGAACAATCCGTAGTCAGAACCATTTTAAGTATTGATGAAGATAAAAAAAGCATGACCTTTGCGGGTAATCTCCCAGAGGGTGCTAAATGCCAACTAATGCGCGCAAACTACGAAAATCTGATTGATGGAGCACAACAGGCAGGTGAAGCAGCCATACAAATGATGGGCAGCAACCAGCCTAGTCTTGCGCTTTTAGTGAGTTGTATTGGCCGACGAATGATACTCGACCAATTAATTGAAGAAGAGCTTGAAACAATTGCAGACTTACTTCCCAAAAACTGCACTAGAACCGGCTTTTACTCCTACGGCGAGTTATCGCCTCATGTACCACTGGGGCCGTGTCATTTACATAATCAAACCATGACCCTCACCTTGTTAAGTGAAAACTAGGAGGTTTACAAGTTGCATAAACTGCTAGCACGCCAGTTAAAACGTAGTAAGGTTGATGAAAGCTTTGTTCAAGAGTATGCCGATATTATATCGCGGGTATCTGATGCTTATGAACTGAATGAGCGCGAAATCAATATTTTAGAACGGTCATTATTTATTACGTCTAACGAATTAAACGAGCGTAATGATTTACTTAAAAACCAACTTAATGAGCTTTCTGATACACAGCAACAATTAGAACATTCAATTAGCGTGCTTAATGCTACATTTGACGCTATAGGCGAACAAGTTACTGTGCTAGACCTAAAAGGTAACGTTGTGAGTGCCAATATAATGGCCAGAGAGTTCTTCGAGCGCTTTAATTTAAACGCATATAATTACTTTAGCCAAATAGATACAATAATAAAAAAAGGCAACAAAAGCGCCGACATTATCGCGCAATTAAAAGCAGACTCAAAACAGGCCTTGAGTGGCGAGTTTGAATCTATCGACGACAAGCATTATAGCTACCGCTCACTTCCTCAGCTTAAAAATGGCCAACTTATTGGTCGTGTATTTTGTATTCGTGATATCAGCGTTGAAAAAGAACATGAAGAAATCATTCATTTTCAAGCCTACCATGACGCCCTAACTGGATTAGCAAACCGTCAATTATTTATGGACCGTCTTGAGCATTCACTAACACTCGCAAGACGCGATGATTCGATGACCGCAGTGCTCTTTTTAGACCTAGACAACTTTAAGCGAGTTAACGACACTGAAGGCCACAAAGGCGGCGACGAACTACTAATCAAAATGGTAGAGCGTATTAACCACCGTTTAAGAGAGCAAGACACACTTGCCCGAATAGGTGGTGATGAGTTTGTAATTCTTGTTGAGCTTGTTAAGTCAAAAAATAATATTGAAAACTTGTGCGAGGCGTTGTTAGAGACAATAAGTAAAGAATTTATTATAAATGGTCGACCTCAATATGTATCATCAAGCATTGGAATTGCGTTATATCCACAAGATGGTATTACGCCCGACTCCTTGCTTAGTAACGCCGACATGGCGATGTATGACGCCAAAAATAATGGCAAAAATGCCTACCGTTTTTATCATAGGAAATTAGAAGCTCATGCCCGTGAACAAATGGATATTGAGCGCGAACTTCGCAAAGCAATAAACAACCAAGAATTAGAAATATACCTTCAACCTAAAATAGGTTTAGACTGCAATCAGATTTTGGGAGCTGAAGTGTTGATGCGCTGGTTTACGGCTAGCGGAGAGTCTATACCGCCCGATTTATTTATTCCTATTGCTGAGTCAACTGGGCTAATAAAAAAAATAGGTGAGTTTGCTATTAGCTCGGCTATATCGCTATTAGAGCAATGGCAACTAGAGGGGATCGCGCCTTTAAAGCTTGCGGTTAACCTATCAATTATTGAATTTCAGGACGAGCATTTTATTGATTACATTATTGAAAGTATTTCAAACTCATCAATTAGTGGCGATCAATTAATTATTGAGTTAACTGAATCTATTTTTATGGAAAATAAAGAGAAGATGAGTAAAACCATGCATAAGCTCAAGCACTATGGTGTTGCGTTTGCATTGGATGACTTTGGTAAAGGTTACTCGTCGTTTAGTTATTTACAGTTATTGCCTATCGATTACTTAAAAATAGACAAATCGTTCTTACAAAATGTCATTACTGATGAACAAAGCGCTGCCATTGCCAAGTGTATTATCGATATTGGTCATAACTTAGATTTAGCTATTATTGCAGAGGGAATAGAGGATCAAGAAACGCTTGATTACGTATCAAAGACTCACTGCGAAATGGCGCAAGGATTTTTTATGTACCGCCCTATGCCCTCTGATTCATTTACAAAGCTAATACGAAAAAACAGCCACGCAAAGTGATATGACTATTTAGAATATCACCTTGAGTGCCGCTCGAGCCTATTAGTAAAAGCCCCATTATAGAGTAATTAATTCGTCCATGAAGCTACATCCATCGTTCATCCATGAACTCACTTCGAATAACTGCGAAACTTCGTTTCGGTTTACTCTCACCCAGCGGCCGGACTTTAACTTATACCTGCGCACTTGAGTGCCGCCGAGTCCGTCATCACAAATTTTAGACATAAAAAAACCTCTGCTAAATCTAGCAGAGGTTATAAAAAGTGGTACCAGCGGCCGGGCTTTAACTTATAGCAGCGCACTTGAGTGCCGCTCGAGTCCGTTATCATAAATTTTAGACATAAAAAAACCTCTGCCAAATCTAGCAGAGGTTATAAAAAGTGGTACCAGCGGCCGGACTTTAACTTATAGCAGCGCACTTAAGTGCCGCTCGAGCCCGTCATCACAAATTTTAGACATAAAAAAACCTCTGCTAAATCTAGCAGAGGTTATAAAAAGTGGTACCAGCGGCCGGACTTTAACTTATAGCAGCGCACTTAAGTGCCGCTCGAGCCCGTCATCACAAATTTTAGACATAAAAAAACCTCTGCTAAATCTAGCAGAGGTTATAAAAAGTGGTACCAGCGGCCGGACCTTAACTTATAGCAGCGCACTTGAGTGCCGCTCGAGTCCGTCATCACAAATTTTAGACATAAAAAAACCCCTGCTAAATCTAGCAGAGGTTATAAAAAGTGGTACCAGCGGCCGGACTCGAACCGGCACTCCTTTCGGAAGGGGATTTTGAATCCCCCATGTCTACCAATTTCATCACGCTGGCATCATTTTTCTTTAACCTTCTAAACACGAGAAGATAAAGAAAAACCACTTTAGAGCTTAGGATTATTTATGTGCCTTCGTCTCTATGCCAAGCATTATACAAACAATAGGGTTAGCAGCAAGCCTTTTATTACATAAGCATGATCAACCGCTTAACATTTAGGCAACTCTTAACATTTAAAAAAATTAAAGCGTCATGTAAATAAAGCACTTTAAAAATACAGATATTATTTAAACCAATAGTTAAATGATACCAACATACTATAGCGCTTAGTATTTTTGCGCTTTTTTGCTAAACTAGCCACACATTAACAGTGAGAGTATTTTTATGTCGGGTGAGTTTCCACGTGCTGGTTTTTGGCGCCGTTTTGCGTCGCTAATATACGACTCTTTAGTCGTCATTTCATTATCTATGCTAACCGCTATTTTGTACTTTGCTGCAATTCAAATTTTAATTTCTACGGGCCTTATTGAACAAACCGAAGGTCAAGACCCTGCTGCATTTATAGAAAATTCACCTTTACTAGATGGCATTCGCAGTGCGTTGTTTGTGGGCGTAAATGTTATCTTTTTTAGTTACTTTTGGACCAAAAGCGGTCAAACAATTGGTATGCGAGCATGGCGATTAAGAGTACAAACTAACGATGGCAATTTAATTAGTTGGTCGCAATCAGTTATTCGCTGCATGGGCGCGTTACTTGGTTTAGGTAACTTAGTTGTGTTAGTTGATTTTAAAAACAAAAAAGCGTTACAAGATTACTTATCTAAAACAGAGGTTGTTGCTCTTTCAAAAGAAGAGAACAAACGTATATATCGCGAGCTCGATTAATGTATACACACTAATAAAACCTCTAAAAACAAAAAAGGGTGACTTACTAGTCACCCTTTTTTATTTTTAGATATAGTCGCTTATACCCGTTTATTCATTAAGTAGGTCGCAAAGCCTATAAAAATAACACTAGGCAGCACGGCGCCAATTATGGCTGGTATTTGGTAAACCATTACCACGGGACCAAATATCTCGTTTGTTAAATGAAACACAATGCCTGTTACAACACCCATAATTATTCGTGCGCCCATAGTTACAGTGCGTAACGGACCAAATATAAAAGAGAGCGCAACCAATAACATAACCGCAACCGACACGGGTTGCATAAACTTTCGCCAAAGAGCAAGGTCATAAGTACTGGTATCTTGCTCATTTTGCTCTAAGTAACTTAAGTACGACCATAATCCTGTAAACGAAAGCGACTCAGGCTTTACAGATACAACGCCTAACTTTTCAGCGGTTAGTTGCGATGGATAAAACTCTTCTGGGTGTAGTTCAGTCGTAATTAACTCATCCGTAATAATTACTTTGTTTACATCACGTAAAAGCCATCCATCTTTTCGGCTAATTGCCTCTTTAGCTTTAGTAATTTGAGTAAGTTCAAGTGAGCTATCAAAATAGTACATGTGCAAACCGTTAAGCTTACCGCTTTCATCCACATCTTCTATATTTATGAAGTTATTTCCATCTTTCGCCCAAACCCCTTTTTGTGCGCTAAACACATCTCCGCCATGTATAGCTTGGTTTCGCATTTCTTTTGCACGTAACTGTGCCTCTGGTGCTCCCCATTCGCCAAGCGCCATCATACAAATGGCCATAAACATGGCGGTTTTCATCACCGAACCAATAATTTGCAACCGCGACATACCCGCAGCTTGCATAACCACTAATTCACTATTTGAAGCAAGCGCACCAAGCCCTGTTAAGCCCCCAATGAGCGCAGCCATAGGGAAAAACACCACTAAATCACCAGGAATACTGTACAGCGTATACAGCATGGCGGTAATCAAATCGTAACTACCACGCCCTACCGATTTTAACTGTTCAATAAATTTAATTAGGGTACTGATGCCAACTAAAACCAACAAAGCAAAGCCTGTTGTTTGTAAGATGCTGCGGCCTAAATACCAGTCGAGTGTTTTCATCATGAGCTTAACTCCCGCTTAGTGACAACAGCTTTAAGCAAAGCGCCTATTGGGCGGCCTTTAATAATTAATAAGCCACCAATAAATAAGGCACTCAAGTGAATCCACCAAAGCCCAATTGACGCCGGTATTTTGCCATCTTCTATCGCGAATTTTGCGGCATTTAATAAAATAAAATACCCAAGATACAAACTTATAGCGGGTACCAATTTAGCAAATTTACCTTGGCGAGGATTAACCACACTTAACGGCACTGCTAATAAAGTAAGCAGCGGAATAGAAAGAGGAATAGCAATACGCCACTGCCATTGAGCAATAGACTCAGGAGTATTAATAGCAAGCAACTGATTTGTCGGCACAGCTTCTAACTTACGGCGTTGATGCTCTATTTCTTGTTCACGAATTTGTACACTGTAGCCATCAAACTCGGTCAGGTTTAATGCTGGTGTTGTTGCGTCGGTTTCGTATCGTTTCCCATCGGTTAACACTAACTGTTGCTCACCGTTTTGCGCTTCAATTACCACGCCTTGCTCTGCGTATACTAGTCGAGCTAATTCATCGTTATCACTATTTGGTAGCTGTGCAACAAACACTTTGTTCAGCTCTTTGCCACCATTTTCAATGTTATGAATAAACACCACGGCTTTTTCGTTCCCTGTTTCTTGAAAACGACCGGCTCTTAATGCTGACAGCCCTGCGTCAGCTTTAGCTTGTTCTTTTAATTGATATTCTTGCTCACTGGCCCACGGTGCTAGGTACATAGTTAATGCGCCAGCCAAAAGCGCCAAGCCTGCGCTTGATATTAAAGTTACACGTACTACATACCATTCGCTCACACCACACGCTTTTAATACCGTCATTTCGCTGTCGGCGTAAATACGGCTGTACGCTAAAATAATGCCTAAAAATATACTCAATGGAAGAATTAACGAGGCAAGTTGTGGTAACTTTAACGCAATCATCGACAGCACTAATTGAGCAGGAATGCTTCCCTCTGATGCGTCACCTAAAATAACCACCAGCTTTTGTGATAAAAAAATGGTCATTAAAGTTAAAAATACGGCGACCTGCGATTTTAAAACCTCAGCGGTCAAATAACGAAAAATAAGCAATGCTCGCCCCTGTTAAACTTAGTATTTCACTACAATAGTGAGTGTCGAATAGTTAAATAGCTATTTTGCACAGTTTATACCGACAAATAGGCTATTATTATAAGCCATCAAAATTAATTATCCTACCTAAGTGCAAGATATAATGTTGCATTAGTAGCCCTTAAGCATATAAAGTTCAATTACACAGTAAGAGTCGGTAAAAATCAGCTAAAATGAGTATTATCTCTACATAAGCTTAGCTACTAAGACTAGAAAATATTATTTTTGGCCTTATTTATTAGCTCAAATGACTCACAACCAGGAGCAACAATGGAATTTAGCGTAAAAAGTGGTAGCCCAGAAAAACAACGCAGCGCATGTATTGTCGTTGGCGTGTACGAACCACGCAGGTTATCCCCCATTGGTGAACAACTCGATAAAATCAGTGATGGTTATATTTCAAATTTACTTCGCCGTGGCGACCTAGAGGGTAAACCTGGCCAAGTTTTATTATTGCACCATGTCCCTAACGTGTTAAGCGAGCGTATTTTGCTTGTAGGTTGCGGTAAAGAGCGCGAACTTGATGACAAGCAATACAAACAAATTATCTCTAAAACAATAAATACCTTAAACGATACAGGCTCAATGGAAGCGGTATGCTTTTTAACAGAGCAACACGTAAAAGGCCGAGATACTTATTGGAAAGTACGCCAAGCCGTAGAAACAACGCAAGATTGCTTATACACGTTTAATCAACTTAAAAGTAAAAAAGTAGACCCGCGTCGTCCACTTCGTAAAATTGTATTTAACGTACCCACGCGCCGCGAACTCACTATTGGTGAAAGTGCGATTGAGCACGGTTTAGCTATCGCTGCTGGCAGCAAGTTGTGTAAAGACGTTGCCAACATGCCACCCAACATTTGTAACCCTGCGTATTTAGGCGAACAAGCGCAAGAGCTTGCTACTAATTTTGATAACATCACCGTTGATATTATTGGCGAAGAAAAAATGGCAGAGCTTGGTATGAACTCATACTTAGCGGTTGGCCGTGGTAGTGATAACGAATCTGTTATGTCGGTTATTAACTACAAAGGTGCAAGCGACGAGCAAGCGCCAATTGTGTTAGTTGGTAAAGGTTTAACCTTTGACTCAGGCGGTATTTCAATTAAACCTGGCGAAGCCATGGATGAAATGAAATACGATATGGGCGGTGCTGCAGGTGTTATAGGTGCAATGCGCGCTTTGGCACAAATGCAATTACCTATAAACGTAATAGGTATTTTAGCTGGTTGTGAAAACATGCCAAGTTCAAATGCTTACCGACCAGGTGATATTTTAACAACGATGTCGGGGCAAACGGTTGAAGTACTTAATACCGATGCTGAAGGTCGTTTAGTATTATGCGATGCGTTAACCTACGTGGAGCGTTTTGACCCAGATACCGTCATAGATGTAGCCACCCTTACAGGTGCATGTATTGTTGCATTAGGTGCTCATGCAACAGGCTTGCTTGCAAACCATAACCCCCTTGCCCACGACTTATTGAAAGCGTCTGAGCAAAGTGGCGACCGTGCATGGCAGCTACCACTGTGGGACGATTACCAAGACCAACTAGAAAGCCCATTTGCTGATTTTACTAACTTAGGTGGGCGCGCGGCAGGCACAATTACCGCAGCGTGTTTTTTATCTAAGTTCACCAAAAAATATAATTGGGCGCATTTAGATGTAGCGGGTACTGCATGGCGAAGTGGTGCAAATAAAGGCGCAACAGGACGCCCTGTTCCTATGCTAACTCAGTATTTATTAAACAGAGCGGGTGTAAGCGAAGCAGCACACGATTAATTATCTGTTTAGTTCAAAATAAGGCGCCGTTAGGCGCCTTATTTATTTGTGTATTAATTGAAGCAAACCCCGTTATATGGCAAAATCTGCCTCTTAATTTATGTGTATTAACCTAGTGCACATTCAATGTCATGGGAAAGCCCGATACAATGAACATGAACGCTAAATTTTTCGTTCTAAAGCAACAAGATGAGTCTAAAGCCCAGGCTGATGATCATTTTGCTTTGGCTGCACAAATAGCGGCCGATCAGTATCGTAATGGGCAACGTGTATTTATTTGTGTAAACGATAACGATACAGCCTGTGCCATTGATGAAATTATTTGGGCATTCGACCCAGACAGTTTTGTACCACACAATTTACAAGGTGAAGGCCCTAAAGGCGGAGCCCCTGTTGAAATTGGTATTACGCCACCTGTTGGCAACCGAAAAGTTTTAATAAACTTGGCCACTCAGCTACCTGATTACATTCGCCGATTTAACCAAGTTTTTGATTTTGTCCCCGTAGAACCTGTTGCTAAACAAGCAGCCCGCGAGCGTTTTAAAAAGCTACGCCAACTCGGTGCCAATCTCACCACGCAAGATATTAATAGCTAGCCACTCAGGCAAACTAACCAACTAATTTAAGTACTTATTTAAGGTTCTGTGTAATGGATAAAACCTACAATCCGCAAGATATTGAACAGTCTCTATATCAAGACTGGGAACAAAAAGGCTACTTTAAGCCATCTGGCCAAGGCGTACCGTATTCTATTATGATCCCGCCGCCAAATGTCACGGGTAGCTTACACATGGGCCACGCTTTCCAAGATACAATAATGGATACCCTTACGCGTTTTAAACGTATGCAAGGTAACAACACATTATGGCAAGTAGGTACTGACCACGCAGGTATTGCAACGCAAATGTTGGTTGAGCGTAAACTGCACGCTGAAGAAGGTAAAACTCGCCACGATTTAGGCCGTGAAGATTTTATTAATAAAATCTGGGAGTGGAAAAACGAATCGGGCGGCATAATCACTAAACAGCTTCGTCGTCTTGGCGCATCAGTTGATTGGGACCGTGAACGTTTTACGATGGACGATGGTTTATCTGAAGCGGTTAAAGAGGTATTTGTTCGCCTTCATAAAGAAAACCTAATTTACCGTGGTAAACGCCTAGTAAACTGGGATCCAAAATTACACACTGCTATTTCTGATCTTGAAGTTGAAAACAAAGACAAACAAGGCCACATGTGGAACTTACGTTACCCACTAGCCGATGGCGTTAAAACACAAGACGGTAAAGACTACATTGTAGTCGCAACTACGCGCCCAGAAACCATGTTGGGCGACTCAGGTGTTGCAGTAAACCCAGATGACGAGCGCTACACAGATTTAATTGGTAAAGACATTTTATTACCTATCGTTAATCGCCGTATCACCATTGTTGCTGATGAACACGCAGATAAAGATAAAGGCACAGGTTGTGTAAAAATAACCCCAGCTCACGACTTTAACGATAACGAAGTTGGCAAGCGTCACAAAATGCCAATGATCAATATTTTCGATAAAGACGCCGCTATTTTAACGCAAGGTGAAACTTACACCTTTGATGGCAAAGAGCTTGAGCTTGATGCGCCAATTCCAGCGCGTTTTCATGGGCTTGATCGTTTTGCAGCGCGTAAAGCGATTGTGGCTGAATTTGAAGAGCTTGGCCTACTTGAAAAAATTGAAGATCACGGCCTAACTGTTCCTTACGGCGACCGCTCAGGTGTGGTAATTGAGCCACTACTTACCGACCAATGGTATGTACGTGTTGCGCCACTTGCAGAACCTGCTAAAGATGCAGTTAAAAACGGCGACATTCAATTTGTGCCTAAGCAATACGAAAACATGTACTTTTCGTGGATGAACGACGTACAAGATTGGTGTATATCACGTCAACTTTGGTGGGGTCACCGTATTCCAGCTTGGTACGACAGCGAAGGCAACGTATACGTTGGCCGCGACGAAGCGGAAGTACGCCGCGATAACAACATTGCAGATAGCGTAGCACTTAGCCAAGACGAAGACGTACTTGATACATGGTTCTCATCTGCACTTTGGACATTCTCAACGCAAGGCTGGCCAGAAAACACCGATGATTTAAAAACCTTCCACCCGTCTGACGTGTTAGTAACGGGTTTTGATATTATTTTCTTCTGGGTTGCGCGCATGATCATGATGACGCTGCACTTTATTAAAGATGAAAACGGTAAACCACAAGTGCCGTTTAAAACAGTGTATGTGACTGGCCTAATACGTGACGACAACGGCGATAAAATGTCTAAGTCAAAAGGTAACGTACTTGATCCGCTAGACATGATTGACGGCATTGAGCTTGAAGACTTAGTGCAAAAGCGTACTGGCAACATGATGCAGCCAAAACTTGCCGCTAAAATTGAAAAAGACACGCGCAAGGTATTTGCAAATGGTATTGAAGCACACGGTACCGATGCGCTTCGCTTTACCCTTGCAGCAATGGCATCTACCGGTCGAGATATCAACTGGGATATGAACCGCCTTGAAGGTTACCGTAACTTCTGTAATAAACTATGGAACGCGAGCCGTTACGTATTAATGAACACAGAAGAGCAAGACTGTGGTTTTGCAAACGATGCACAAAAAGAGTACTCGTTAGCTGATCGTTGGATTTTAGGCCAATATGAAGCCACCGTTAAAACCTACACTGAGCACCTTGATAACTACCGCTTCGATTTAGCTGCAAACACGCTTTACGAATTCACATGGAACCAGTTCTGTGATTGGTACTTAGAGCTAACTAAGCCTGTATTATTTAAAGGCAATGAAGCACAGCAGCGCGGTACACGTAATACACTCATTACAGTACTAGAAAGCCTACTACGTTTAATGCACCCAATGATGCCATACATCACAGAAACGATTTGGCAACGCGTTGCACCACTTGCAGGGCTTGAAACAGCGGGCACTAGCATTATGGTACAAGGCTTCCCTGTTTATAATGAAGCAAGCGTTGATGCCAAAGCGATGGAAGACTTAGAGTGGGTTAAGCAATTCATTTTAGCTATTCGTAATATTCGTGGTGAAATGGATATTAGCCCAAGCAAGCCACTGAGCGTATTACTTGCCAATGCATCGAGCGAAGATGTGCGCCGTATTGAAGAAAATAAATCGTTCTTGGCATCATTGGCTAAGCTTGAAGAGTTTACAATGCTTGAAAACAAAGACGACGCACCAGCGTGTGCAACCTCTTATGTTGGCAACCTTGAAATTATGATCCCAATGGCGGGCTTAATTGATGTTGAAGCAGAGCTTGCACGTATCAACAAGCAACTCGAAAAAGCAGAAAAAGGCCTAGCGCAAGTGCAAAACAAACTCGCTAACGAAAAGTTTGTAAACAATGCACCAGAAGCTGTTCTTGCAAAAGAAAACGCTAAGTTAGCTGAATTCACCGATGCTAAAACTAAGCTGCTTGAGCAAAAAACGAAGATTGAAAGCTTATAATTTTAGCCACCTGCTAAAGCAATTTAGCAGGTATTAAAAAGCCGCTCACTTTAATTAAAGTGAGCGGCTTTTTTTGTGCCTAATGATTAAGCTAAAGGCACTTCTACATTAAAACGTGTAGTTGTACTGCGCGCCAATAAGCGTAGCATGACCTTTAGATTCAAAAGACCACTGCGAGCCTAAGTTATCTTTTTCAGTGTAGTTTTGTGTTTTACCACGAATAATACTCACGCCTAAATCAACGTTTGAGTTTTTATCGATGATGTAGTTACCACCAAAAGAGAACCAAAAGCGGTCAGTGTCTGGAATCGAGATTGATAAATGCTGTTGTGATACAGGCGACTCGTCAAACGCAATACCTGCACGTAACAATAGGTTTTCGTTGTACTGGTAGTCAGTACCTACTGAGTAACGAAGTGCATCAGAGAAATCTTCTGTTTTTTCAAATGCGCTAAACTTATCACCCGTTGGTGCTGTTACTTGTGCTTCCAATGAATCAAAGCTGCTCCAGCCAGTCCACAATACGCTGTAGTGCAAGCCTAATTTTTCGTCTAACTGATGTGAACCAGAAAACTCAGCAATAGCAGGTAGCGTTATTTCAACCGAACCAGGAAGTTCAAGCTGTCCGTCTAATCCACCAGGAATAAATGCAGAAGGAAGCTCGTTTGAGTATTCACCTTCAAACGTGATGTCAGTTTCTGTACGGTAGTTAAAACCAAAACGGCTGTTTTCGTCTAATTGGTACATTAAACCAACATTTAAGCCGTAACCAATATCATCACCTTCAAGGTTTACTGCATCTGTTGAAGCGGGGATTGGTAAAGCTGAAGCACCAAACTTGCGAATAATTTTAGCTTCTGCATAAATTGCATTTAAGCCAATACCAAAGCTGAACTGTTCGCTTACTTTATAGGCAACGCTTGCGTTCATATTTACGGTTACAATTTCTGTTTCGCCCGCAATTTGACCTGCCGCGTAGTCGTCATCAAATTTTGTTGCTAAACCAAAGTTAGCAAATGCGCCAAAACCAACTGATACTCTGTCGTTTACTGGCATAGTGAAATAAGTTGCTGGAATAACGGCGCTAGGCGCAATGCTGTCGTCATCTAATGCATTCGGGTCGATGCCATTGTTTGTACCAGTGCCTTCAAGGCTAACATCTGGAACAACGGCTATAGCAGCAACACTTAGTTGCTTATCTTTAAATAAAGTCATTAAAGCAGGGTTACGTGCAACAACAGACGCGTCGTCTGCGATAGATGCTTCACCAGCATAAGCACGGCCTAAACCTGATGCGTTTTGCTCAGCTAATTGAAACGCAGCTGCAAAAGAGTCAGCTGAAACAAATGCAAGCGAGGCTGCGATAAGCGTTTTAGAAAATTTCATTGTTGTGTCCTTAACCAAACTCACTGTTTGGGTAGCTATGTGTGTTGTTACTTATATTCAAAACTCGGCTACACTACATTAATTTTTAGAAAAAAACTTCATGATCACACCAAAAACACCTAAAAAACACGTTTTTTAACTACATTTTAACAACTATTTAAAACTCATCGGACAAGAAATATGTTATTAGAGCAATTACTCTAAATGTAATTAATTATCATTTAGATTGACATGGATTACGCCGCATTTTAAACTCTTTTTAAAATAACCAACGGGTTAAAACTGTGCTGATTGTACTAATTATGGTGGGTCTCATTTTTTGTGGAGCCAGTGTATTTTTCTTTTATAAGGCAAATTACTGCGCGTGCACACAGGCCGGACAATGCGACAACCCTGTTAATCGTTACTGGCTAGGCGCTATGTTAAATGCTGTTGTATCGCTCATATTTTGCTGCACAGCTTTACATGTAGAGCTTGGCACTTTGTTGTGGTTGGTACTAATGGGAAGTTGTTTTTTAGGCGCGTTTATATCAGCTCAGGCAAACCAAAAGCGACAATGTATTAAGGCTAAACGAGAAGATGATCTTTTAACAAACGAGATAAGTTGATTTGATAATCCATGGGCTTTACACTCGCTAAAATTTTAAGCTCTTGGTTGTCGGTACTCAAATCTATATCTTTAGGCGTTACGTGATGATTATGCTTTGCATTATAAAATAATTTAACTTTTGGCTTAATAGGGTTTTGGGTATTTCCCTCTAACACGATTGCTAAACGCTCGTTAGTTAATTTAACAATACTTCCCACAGGGTGGACACCTAAACACTTTATAAAGCGCTGCACTAACTCAGCATCAAATAACTTGTTACTAGCCAATAAGTAACGTAGTGCATTAATAGGCTCATCGCCTTCTTTGTATAGCTTATCAGCGGTCATCGCATCATATACATCAACAATAGCCATAATACGCGCAGCACGACTGAGCTTTTGATCACTTACACCTCTGGGGTAACCTGAGCCATCTAATCGCTCATGATGATTTACTATCATGTCTAACATGAGTGGCGTTACACCCTCTTCCTCTTTTGCTAATATCAGCCCTTGAGATACATGCTTTTTTACCGCGCTCATTTCAAATTCGGTCAGCTTAGAGGGTTTTGATAGTATACCTTGTGGTATTTTAGCTTGGCCTAAATCATGGAGTAATGCGCCCATTGCCAATTGTTGAACAACCCCTTGCTTGTAACCTAAGTACTTAGCAAACACGGCGGTAAAAATGGCACAATTGATCATATGTCGCCAGTTGTAATTGTGCTTGTCTTTTACGCGCGTAAGTATGGTCATAGCGTTGGTATTTCGAAAAACGGAGCTAACTATCTCACCGGCTATTTCATCAAGTACTTTTACATTAACGGCCATGCCTGCGGTTATATCTCCATATAGCGACTTTAATTTTTTACTATGGCGCTCGTAACCTTCACTGGCTGCAGCAAACTCTTGCTCAAGCGTTATACTTGCAGGTGTATTTACGAGTTTTGATTTATCCTTGGCAGGCTTTGCCTTTGTTTGATCACTTAGTTTTGTAGACGCTAAATTTTTATTTTTTTCAGGGGACTTGGAAGTTGGCTTGTACTTAGCGGGGATGGCTACATCGCCTTTAGTAAAATCAATTAATAGCTCAAGCACGCCTTCTGTCGCTAAACGTTTTATAATTGATTTTTCACGAACCAAACCACTGGTTTTAATTTTTATTCCATTAACACCTTCATGTTGCTTAGTTACGCTATCGACATACATGCCGGGAACAAGTTCAGTGATAGGTAGAGTAATAAGCATAAAGGTATTTAAAATAGGTAATTAAACACCATTGATAGCATTTTACACCTGTACAAGTCTAACATTTGTTTCATTTACGTTAATAAATGACTATAAAGGATTGCTTATCACTCACTTAAAAAAGTACATTTAAATAAATTTACCACGCTATTAATTAGGTGGCTTTAATCTAGTTGCTCGAAGCTAATTATTTTAATAGTTCCTCTATTGGCTGTGGTTTATGTACAGCATAACCCTGCGCGTAATCTACGCCCATTTCTAATAGAGTTTGCTTAATTTGTGAAGTTTCGACAAACTCAGCAATAGTTTTCATACCCATAACGTGGCCAATCTCATTTATTGATTTCACCATTGCATGATCAATCGGATCAACCTCAATATCTTTTACAAAAATCCCATCTATTTTAAGATAATCAACTTTGAGGTTCTTCAAATATCCAAATGATGATAAACCACTTCCAAAGTCATCTAGTGCAAAACGGCACCCTAACACTTTTAATTGGGTGATAAACTTACTGGCAAGTTCAAGGTTCGAAATGGCAGCTGTTTCGGTTATTTCAAAACAAATCTTTTCACTATGTTCACCCAGTAGTTTGAGTTGCTCTGTAACAAATTTTAAAAAGTCCTCATTAGTAAGTGACTGTCCTGAAAGGTTAATAGACAAAAAGTTAACCCCTTTGAGAAAATCGACGTTATTTAGAATCATTCTAAATGCGTTTTCAATCATCCAACTATCTACTTTAACAATCAGTTGGTAGCGCTCTGCAGGAGGTAAAAAAGCACCCGGAGGAATTATACCTCCCTGATCATCGACCATGCGTAATAGCAATTCATAATGTTTATTTTTATCGCAAGCGAGTGGCTCAATTAATTGTGCGTATATTTTAAAGCGGTTTTCATCTATTGCATCTTGGACTCTATTTACCCACTGCATTTCGCCTTGGCGTACTGCTAGCTCTTCGTCATCATCATAATGAACATGAATTCTATTTCGTCCCTTCTCCTTTGCTATATAACAAGCAACATCAGCTAACTTTAGCACCTCTGTAAAATCCACATATTTATCAGTAATTTGAATCAACCCCATGCTTACACCTATACGAAAGCTGCGACCTTCCCAAACAAATCTATAATCCTCAATTTCTTTTTGAATTAGGCTAGTTACACGATGGGCGTTATCAAATGAGCAGTTTTCCATCAATACAGCAAACTCATCCCCCCCGAGGCGTGCTACCACATCTGTTTTTCTTACTACTTTTTGCAATAAAGAACCGAGCTGACGAAGTAATTCATCGCCAGCTAAATGACCACAGGTGTCATTCACTACTTTAAATTGATCAAGGTCCATATAACATAAAGCATGATCAACTCGTTTTTCAGCAGCAACTGACAATAAAAGCTCAACGCGACGCTTAAACTCTCTTCTATTTGCTAAACCAGTGAGTGAATCATGAGATGATTGGTAGCTGAGTTTTTCTTCTGATTTTTTTCTTGCTGTAATATCTACATGAGTGCCCACTAAACGAGTAATTTCACCTTCCTCACTTTCAACAACAAAAGCACGAGACAAAATATTTACATAGCTACCATTTTTATGGCGCATTCTAAACTCAGCCTCATAGTGCTTAGTTTTAGATTCCATAAACGAATGGATTTTAGCAACTGCTGGAGCTAGATCGTCAGGGTGAACAAGCCTTTCCCATGTAGCAAAACTATTTGTAAGCTCGTCTTCTTTATACCCCAACATCGATTTCCATCGCGGTGAGTAATACATTTTTTCATTAGCAATATCCCAATCCCAAAGTCCATCATTAGCGCCCTTCATGGCTAAACTTAACCGTTCTGTGTTTGCTGAGGCTTTTTGTTTTTCGAGTATGAGATCGTTTTTTTGCTGTTCTAAAGAAAGGGTTAATTCAGTAATGATATTAGATAGCTCACGTATTTGGCCATTTTCATACTCAAGTTCAGTAATATCATAAAAAATATTTAATATGATACCGGTATCCCCATTTTTTAAAGGAACGGCACTGCCAAGTACAGTACGTTTACGCCCATCTTTACACTGTATAGTTAGCTGCATTGGCTCAAAACGAGTATTCATTTTTTTTGAATCGATTAATTTTTTGTGCCATAAGCTCATCACACAGTCGCGATAATGGCTATTAGGAAGTACTTTGCCCCACCATTCATCTAATGTGGGTATATCGCTTACTCCATAACCAAACATATTAACAAACGTATCATTAGCATGGACAATAGTGTTATGAGCGTCATTCAATACAAATGGGACAGGGGAAGAGTTAAATATATGTATAAATAAATCATTACAACAGGCGTTTTTTTCTAGCTCAGATATTTTGGCATCTGCCTTTGCCAGATCAAATTTAAGCTGCTCAATACTATCCATTCACTGTGTTTCCCAAAAGTACGAATGTATTAATACACCTTTGTTCTGTTGATGTATTTGAATAACACAAACACAACACACCAATGGCGTAATTAGATATCTATCATAATCAAAACAATAGGCAGTAAAGTCTATTTAAGCAAGATGGTTAATACTTAGAAAAGGAGTGAAACGCAGGTAAGGTGTTGGGCATAGTTAAATCAAATGGCGCTCTCGGTAGGGATCGAACCTACAACTCAGCCTCCGGAGGGCCACGTGATATCCATTTCACCACGAGAGCACATTTGCTGCCGCCACATCAACTCGCGATATCAATGTGTTAGCATGCGCTAATGATAAAGCCATCTTTACACAAATGCTAGCGACATTAGTTTATATGATTACTAATTAGGCACTTTTGAATAAAACATGTGACTATTTTATAAAAACGCGTTATTTATTAATATTCGATAAAAATAGTTACGCTTTAGCAACATTTTAACTATCATTGTCACAGTAATGAAAATATTTAAAAGAGGAATTAATAATGAGTTTGATGTCTACGGAGCAAGTTGCAGAGTTTTTAGGTGTAAAAGAGGAGCGCGTAAAACGTCTTGCACGTGAAAGTTTATTAATCGCTAAGTCAGAAGATGAAAACGGCGAACCGCAGTTTGATGCAGATGAAGTAGCAAAATATAAAGAATTAGCAGCGCGTTTTGGTGGCCTTTAAAAGCCACATGCTGCAATAAGTTTTAGCAGCTGCGCGCGTAATTTTTTTGCTGGAGCTCTTATGTCGCGCTGCTCATACCAACCAATACTTAAAACCAAAAACAACAGCTTATAACAATTAAGCTTATCGCTTGATGTTACAAACCCTACCTGTTTATCTTTATATTTAGCGTAACTATTTAATAACGCATCATCATTATTTTTATTTAGCTCAAAGCTAACACTTAGCGCCGCTAAATCAAAATACACGTCGTTAGTTTTAGCGTACTCAAAATCAATTAAGTAGCTGCCTGACTCATTCACTATTAAATTATCTTTTATTAAATCGTTGTGGCAAAAACCAAGCTCGATAGGCATGGTCGTAATAAAGTTAACCGCTGCACTAATTAGCTGCTGATGCTCCAAATACACTGGTGAACATTTATAACAGCTTAGCTCTTGGGCTATGTTCATTGGCTCAGTGCTAGCCGAGTAAGCATGGACAGTGACAAGCTTTTTAATCACGTCGTCGATTGATAGACTCTTTGCGGTACTACCGTCAAAGTAATTAAACACAGCCAGTTGATTTTGTTTATCAAGCCATACAGGCGAAGGACATATATTTGACGCACTCAGGCGACGCTGTGCCTCTAAGGCATATTCTGGCCAATGGTCTTTGTAACGCTTTAATAAATACTTCTCTTGAGTCGTATTTATTAACACATTTTCGTTACTTAAACCTTGTGATAAAGGCACGCATGAAATAACGCTACTTGGCGCTATAAACGCACGGCATTTGTTTATAAGTGCATTGTAATCACTCATAAATTAAAGCTGTGCGAGTGGCTTAGCTTGGCTTTGCTCGTATTCTTCATACCAGGTTTTAAATCCCCACCCTGCCATAATGGTGTAAAACACAAAAAGCGCTAATGTTGGGTAGTAGCCTTTTTCGTAATATAAATACATAGACGCTGCGTCTATGACTATCCAATACAACCAGTTTTCAAGGATTTTTTTGGCAACTAAGTAAGTCGTCACAACGGCAAAACAGGTTGTAAAGCTATCGAGGTAGGCGAAATCAGCATGCGTATAGTTAGTCATAAAATACCCAATGCCTGTTGCCGCAATAGAGGTAAGTATAATTAAGAGCGCATGGCGTTCCATAGACCAAGAACTAATACTCAGGTTGTTATTATTAGCTTTGCCTTTTCGCCACACAACCCAGCCAAATACAGCCATATACATGTAATAAAAGTTGAGTAATGACTCCATTAGCAATGCGCCATTCCAATACATAATAGTATAAATTAGCGTACTAAAAAACGCAGCAGGCCAGCACCACAGGCTTTCTTTTATCGCCAACAATAAATAAGCAATTGATAACACAACCGCAATATATTCCCAATGCGACATGGCAGTAAAACCGCTTAACGTTTTTGTTATAAATTCCATAGTGTGCTGTTACCGTTAAATTGTGGCGAAAAAACTACTGAGGCGATAAATCGCCAGACAAAAACTTACACACAAAAATAGCTTTGCCAAACTCTTCGTATGAACGTTTAATTTCGGTATTGAGTACTTGCATCACTAAATCATAATCGCCAAAAATTTGCGTCGATAATGTATTAGTAATCACTTTTAAACCATCGTATTCGTTTAATCGATCAATAAAGCCTTTGATAAAAGGAATGTAATCTTGATGAAGTGGGTACTTACTAATCTCTACTGATAATTTCATTATTAACCCTATGGTTTGAGTGCCTAGTTATATCGTGTCATTCAATGCTAGAGCCGCTACTAAATACAGTGTAAAATCGCTTTAATACTCAATTACAATGAGCGTAATATGGCACGCAGAATAACCTATAAATTTAAAAACCAACCACGCGAAATAAATTTTGCTAAAGATAAATACCACGACATGTATCAAGCAATTGCTGCTGCCGAAGGCATTGATTTAACGAATTACTTAAGCATGGTACAGCAAATAGAAATGACCTCTAAAGGGTCAGCTTCTGTTCGTAACTTTCGTGATCAAGAATTTGCCCGCATGGGCTTTAGTGATATTTACTTTATTAAAGAGTAATTATCACTATTTAATTATGGCTGATACTCATAACTTACACGCGGTGTAATATTACACAAAAGCTCGTAAGGAATGGTATCGGCGCACTGTGCTATTTCTTCTACTGGTAGCTCTGGGCCCCACATTGTGACTCTGTCGCCTACTTTTATGTTGTGCTCGTTTTGGCCTATGTCTACGCTAATCATATCCATTGCCACACTACCTACAATACCATAGCGCTGCTTGCTAATAACCACTGGTGTACCCTCTTTTGCATGTCGCGGGTAACCGTCACCATATCCCATAGCAACCACAGCTAACTGAGTCGCTTTATCGCTTTTCCAACGCCCACCATATCCTACGGCCTCGTTAGCTGGAACATGGCGCACTGCTATAACACGTGTCGTTAAACGCATAACGGGTTTAAGCTGGTGCTGCTCACCCAATGCGTTTGCCATAGGTGATACCCCATATAGCATTAAACCAGGACGCACCCAATCGCCATGAGCATTCGGCCAAGCAATAATGCCTGCCGAGTTAGATAAGCAATGTGCTTGGTTAATATTATTTACTAGGCAGTCAAACTGTGAAATTTGCTGTGCTGTCTTGGTGTTATTTACATCGTCCGCGCATGCAAAGTGGGTCATTAAATTAACGGTGTTATTGGCATTGGGTGTTTTTTGCAGGCGCTTATAAAATTCATCAAACTGCTCTGGGGCAATACCCAGGCGATGCATGCCGGTATTTACTTTAAGCCAGCACAATAAAGGCGCTTCAAGCTCAGCCTCTTCCAAAGCGGCAAGCTGATACTCATCATGAATAATAGTTTGAAAGTTATTGGCCAATAAAATAGGTAAATCGTCTTTATTAAAAAAGCCTTCAAGTAACACAATCGGTTTTGTTAACCCGCCAGCTCGAAGCGCTAAAGCTTCATCTATACGTGCTACTGCAAATGCGTCTGCATCATTTAAATGTTGTGCAATTTTAACCAAGCCATGGCCATAAGCATTGGCTTTTAATACCGCCATAACTTTACTGTTTGGTGCAAAACGCTTTACCTGCGCTAAATTATGCGCAAGTGCCGTTAAATTAATTTCAGCAGTAGCTAAGCGCATTAATACTCGTCATCCATCGCAGGACCTGCGTAGTTATCAAAGCGAGAAAACTGCCCTTGGAACGTCAAGCGCACCTTACCAATTGGACCATTACGCTGTTTACCTATGATGATTTCGGCGATGCCTTTTTCAGTACTGTCTTCGTTGTAGACTTCATCACGGTATATAAACATGATTAAATCGGCATCCTGCTCTATCGAGCCAGATTCACGTAAATCTGAGTTAATTGGGCGTTTATCAGCACGTTGCTCAAGCGTACGGTTTAGCTGCGAAAGCGCAACAACCGGACATTTTAATTCTTTTGCTAGTGACTTAAGAGAGCGTGAAATCTCTGCAATTTCAAGGGTTCTGTTATCCGATAAGCTCGGCACACGCATAAGCTGAAGGTAATCAACCATGATCATACTGATACCACCATGATCGCGCGCAATACGACGTGCACGTGAGCGAACATCGGTAGGTGTTAACCCTGATGCATCATCAACGTACATTTTACCTTTTTCCATCAACAAGCCCATGGTTGATGAAAGACGCGCCCAATCATCATCGTCTAGCTGACCAGTACGTACCTTGGTTTGGTTAATACGACCAAGTGATGCCAGCATCCTCATCATGATTTGCTCAGAGGGCATCTCTAATGAGTAAATAAGCACAGGCTTGTCTTGTGTCATTGCTGCATGTTCTGCAAGGTTCATCGCAAAGGTGGTTTTACCCATTGAAGGACGTGCTGCAACAATAATTAAATCTGAAGGCTGTAAACCTGTGGTCATTTTATCTAAGTCAGCATAGCCGGTACTTACGCCTGTTACACCATCTTGCGGAGATTGGTATAGCTCTTCTATTTTATCAACAGTTTTTTCGAGTATGTTGTGTATGCTTTGCGGGCCTTCGGTGCTTTTTGAACGCTGCTCAGCAATTTTAAATACTTTACTCTCGGCAAAATCTAATAAGTCATGGCTTGTGCGCCCTTCGGTATTAAAACCGGCCTCGGCTATTTCATTTGCTACACCAATCATTTCACGCACAACCGCACGCTCTCGCACAATATTAGCGTATGCATCGATATTAGCGGCACTCGGTGTATTTTTGGCTATTTCGGCTAAGTAAGCAAAACCACCAATTCCTGCCAGTTTATTATTTTTTTCAAGGCTTTCAGAAATCGTAATTAAATCGATTGGATCACCCAACTCTGCAAGCTCTGTCATTGCTTCAAAAATAAGCTTGTGCGTACGAGTATAAAAATCTTGAGATACAACAAGTTCGGCTACGCGGTCATATGCTTGGTTATCAAGCATTAAGCCACCTAAAACAGATTGTTCAGCTTCTATTGAATGGGGAGGAACTTTAAGGGTATCGACTTGCTTATCTGGTTTGGCCATAACTTCACAGTACTAAAATTGAATGGCTCTATTCTATCGACTTGCCGGGGTTGTGCAAATAGCAAAGCAGGAAATCTTTTCCTGCTTTTTGTAACTCAAAAGTTTACGATTTACTTTTTAAGCTCAATACGGCCACTTATAGTATCCATTTCAACGTCTGCATTGCCGCCATTAATAACAAACTCAAGCTCACTGGCTGGGCCATATTTGGCTTTTTTTACTTTGTCATCGCTAAGCTCATTAATAATTTTGCCATTGGCATGGGCTTCAATCTCAAATTTAGCCGATACATTAGTAGGGAAGAAAAACTCTGCATCGCCACTTACTGATTCGAAACGTACATCTGCACTGTCTAGCAACTCACCAATACTAACTTCAGCTTCACCATTTACAGTGTTTATACGTAGGTTTTTGATGCTAGCCAGCTTAAAGTTTATGTCACCGTTCACATTTTCAAGACGAACATCGCTCGCGCTTGATGACGACTTAATATCACCATTTACAGCGCTAAAGCGTAACTCACCACTAGACTGTTCATCATTTATTTCGCCATTTACCGTTTCAAATTGAATATTACCGCTCAGGCTTTGTGCATTCACATCACCGTTAACGCTGGTTAGCTTAATATTACCTGCTAAATTTTGTGCGGTAATTTCACCATTAACCACATTTACTTCTGCACCATTTTTAAGTGCTTTAGCTATTACCGATACATTAACACCACGAAAGTCTAATGCGCTGCTATGCGGCATAAAAATAGTTAGTTTAGAGCCATCGCCATTACTGCCCCAGCCCATTTTACGTGGCATTTTCACAACAAAATATGTATTGTCGCCTCTTGTTTCGAGCTCAAAACCTTCTGCCTTATCGTCAAGCTCGCCCACTACTTTAAACTCGCTTTTATCCCAACCAGCAATACTTACATCACCACGCTGATTCTCAATAAAAACAGTACCCTCTTTTGGCACCTCTATTTGTTTATCAATTTTTTCTCCTGCAAGTACAGCAAGTGGAAATAAGCTTAATCCTAGTAAAATTGCTTTCATGTTTTTCTCCTAAATACTTTGCCAACGAGGTGCATGCACCTTATTAATCAAATCAAGTTGTTGTTGATAAATCTGCGCTAACATTGTTAGCAATGCCTGGTTTTGGGGTTCGTTTTTAAGTGCTTGCTTAATGGCATACTCTGCCTCCTCAAGCTCTTGTAATTGTGTTTGCCAATTATCGGTTAAGGCGTCTTGATTTTTATACTGCACCAGTAAGCTTTGCTTTTGCTGTGCAAAATAGTCACTTATGGCCACAACCGGTTGTGGTTTAGGGTTTATTACAAACATATTGAGCGCCACTAGTGCAGCAACGGTACATGCCGCCATTGCGCTTAACTTTGGCCATAAAGTAACGGCTGATTGCTCAGGCTCATTGGTATTTACAATGGCTCTTTCTATGCCTGCCCACAGATCTTTTTGTGGCGTTATCTCTTTATCAAGCGTGTTTAATGATTTATCTAAAAAGTCGTCAAAGTTTGGTTTATTCATTTTCATACCACTCTTGTAATAACTGCCTTGCTCGATGATATTGTGATTTGCTTGATCCAACGGCAATACCCAATTGATCTGCTATTTCTTCATGTCGATAACCTTCTACTGCAAACAATACAAACACAATCCGTGCACGCTCAGGTAACCTAACAATTAGCTTATCTAAGCCGTTTAAGCCTTTACAGTCTTTAGCCGATTGCTCATCCATACCGTCTTGTTCAATGCTAACGACTTTTTGTACCCAGCTTTTTTGTTTACGTAAGTAGTTAATCGCAATATTACTCGCCACACTGTATAACCAAGTAGAAAACTGCGAACGACCATCAAACATTGCTATTTTGTGCCACACCTGAACAAACACTTCTTGCGCAGCATCCTCAGCGTGCGACTGATCAGCTAATAAGCGCAAGCACAAACCGTAAACGCGCTTTATATGCAATTGGTAAAGCATTGTGTATGCACTTTGATCACCCGACTTTACGCGCTCAATCAATGCATTTTCGCACTCAGCGGGTTGATCGGGTTTAACGTGTAACATCCGTGATATCACCTTTTAATTATTATGGTATTGGTACCATTTCCAGTGTATTGATAAGTTAGACGCAATAACAGCGGTAAAAGGTTTGAATGAAATGAAAATAAATTTAAAGAATTTAAATTCTAAGTAAGAAGAGTATTAGGAGGCAGTACCACATTAATAATAAAAAAACTGAATTTTAGGCACAAAAAAGCCGTGCTAAAAGCACGGCTTTTGTCGCTTAATTTAAAATTAAGCTTCAGCGATTACGATTACTTTGATAGTAGCCGTTACGTCTGTGTGAACAGAAATTGATACGTCAAATTCACCAGTCTCACGGATAGTACCTAGAGGCAAACGAACTTCTGACTTAGCAACTTCAACACCAACAGCTGAGATAGCGTCAGCGATGTCACGAGTACCGATTGAACCGAATAACTTACCTTCGTCACCAGCTTTAGATACTAAAGTAACTTCTGCTAATGCTTCTAGTTTTTCAGCGCGTGCTTGTGCAGCAACTAACTGTTCAGCGATTTTCGCTTCAAGTTCTGCGCGACGAGCGTCAAACGTTTCAATGTTAGCTTTAGTCGCAGGAACTGCCTTACCTTGAGGGAAAAGGAAGTTACGTGCGAAACCAGATTTAACTACAACCTGTTCACCTAGGCTACCTAGGTTAGCGATCTTATCTAGTAGAATAACTTGCATGTTTCTACACCTTTTAAAAACTGTTAATCCGCTGCTTACTTATGTAAGTCAGTGTATGGAAGAAGGGCTAAGTAGCGAGCACGCTTAATAGCAGTTGCTAGCTGGCGCTGGAATTTAGCGCTAGTACCCGTAATACGGCTAGGTACGATTTTGCCACTTTCTGTAACATAGTTTCTAAGAGTAGCTAGATCTTTGTAATCGATTTGTTGTACGCCTTCCGCTTTAAAGCGGCAGAACTTACGACGTCTGAAATAACGTGCCATGAGATTAATTCCTCAAATAATTCTTTCTATATGCTGAGCATGCAAAACCAATTGGCTAAGGCCGTTACGACCTTCGTGGCGATTTAAAAAACCACTCACTTGCAATGCCTGCCCAACGTGCAAATGTTGAGTCTGTTGTTGCATTTGCTTTCCACTGGCAACAACCTGAAGCTTTACATAACTATTACGGTTAAGGTCTGCTTCGGTTTGCATCGATTTATGTTCTAAAACAAAAATGCAATGCGGGATGCCAGCAGGGCTTTGGCTTAACTTGGGTGTTTTACAAACTACCCCAGATAAAACCAGCTGATTCATAAAAGGGCTAACCATTTATATTTACCGCCAGTTAAACGCCATGCTTGGACTCAAAACAATTAAGCAGCTGGTGCTTCTTTCTTCTCTTCTCTTGCAAGAGGAGACGCTTCAGTTACTGCAGATTTAGTGCGGATAACTAAGTTACGAAGCACTGCATCGTTGTAGCGGAAAGTAGTTTCTAGCTCGCTGATTACTTCAGTAGGTGCTTCAACGTTCATAAGAACATAATGAGCTTTATGAAGCTTGTTAATTGGGTAAGCCAATTGACGACGGCCCCAATCTTCAAGACGGTGGATTGAACCACCAGCTTCAGTGATAGAACCAGTATAACGTTCGATCATACCAGCAACTTGCTCACTCTGATCTGGGTGAACCATGAATACGATTTCGTAATGACGCATGGATATTCCTTACGGTTAATAGAGCCTTCTACCGTTTCGGCCGGTCGGTTTAAGGCAAGGAATTAATAGTTTAAAAGCCGAAATGAGCGCGCATTTTACGCTTAGTAGGATAATTAAGCAAGCAGGTTTTTTAAGCTTTAATAGATAAGTGTTAAAGCTATCAGGGTGGCGTTACTCGATACCCCTTTATCAATAAGTAAATTGAAAGTAAGTGCCTTCGTTTTTTTGGAAGTCACTGAGCTTGCTCACACAAAAAAATCAAAGCTTTTAATTAATAAAGCCCTGTATGTGCTCCTAAAATATAA
The DNA here is from genome assembly GCF_057554385.1 of Pseudoalteromonas sp. 4NS20-0020. Classification (NCBI taxonomy): domain Bacteria; kingdom Pseudomonadati; phylum Pseudomonadota; class Gammaproteobacteria; order Alteromonadales; family Pseudoalteromonadaceae; genus Pseudoalteromonas; species Pseudoalteromonas sp. 4NS20-0020. Next base: position 92,821 of record NZ_BAAJMI010000004.1, read on the forward strand.
ACGTTTACTCAAGCCTAAAGCCGTGCAATTATTAAGCAACACATTATTAAATAAGGATATTTATGAAGCTTTTATTATCGCTTGCCTTGATACTTACTTTTAGCACCTCTTTTTTTAGCTATTCAAACACCGCTACAACCGACATAACCGTTGGTAAAAAAGTTATTCTACAATCAAAAATACTTAACGAAGATAGGCCAATCAGCATCTTCATACCTGCCACTGTAAAAGACGACCAGCCGCTTTATGTTATTTATTTACTTGATGGTGTTGAGCACTTTCATACGGCGTCTGGCGTTATAAAATCCCTTGTTGATTACGAGCAAATACCTAATGCCATGCTTGTTGCTATTGATACAACTAACCGAGTTCGTGATTACTTACCTAAAGTAGAGGGTGAGCCTAAAACGGAGTTTCAAACCTTTGTTAAAAATAAATGGCCTGACGCTGGGCAAACCGACAACTTTTTAAAGTTTGTGTCTGACGAACTCATGCCATACATAAACAACAATTACTCAACTAACGGCTACAACACCTTAATGGGTCACTCTAACGCTGGTACATTAGCGCTTTATACTTTAGTTAATCAGCCTGAATTGTTTAACAACTACATCGCTATTAGCCCAAATAGTTGGTGGAGTGACGAAGAGTTAAAAAATAATATTATTAAATACACTAAAAACCCTAAAGGTGCTCAAGAGTTATTTATTAGTGTAGCGAGTGAAGGCGCACGTTTTTATACCGGCGCATTAAATACGTTAGTAAATTTAGAACAACAAATGCCCACACAGCTAAAGTGGGAATATAAGCATTACCCTACTTTTAGTCATATGGGCACCATACTTCCAGCAATTAGCGATAGCCTGATTCACTTGTTTAGCGACCTAATATTTAAAGTAACAGACGAGCATGGAAAATTTGCTGATGTATCGCTTATTACCGGTTACTACCAAGCACTGAGCGATAAGTACGGATTTGAGCTTAAAATTCCACAAGATGTGTACGTAGAATTTGCCCACCGCCAGCAAAAGTTTGGTAACACTAAAAAAGCGATAACGACGCTTAAACACTTTACTCGCGATTACCCAAATGCAGCCTACTCCCACATGCGATTGTCGCAAGGCTACACGGCTGACAAACAATTTAAGGAGGCTGTTACTAGTATGAAACACGCACTAAAGCTTGCTAAACAAAACTCGCGAGATCCACTGTTAATTGATGCGCTCAAAGATATGGTCAATGAAGCCCAAGCCAATTTGTAGCTGATTTTACATAAAGCACTTTTTAACTAACGATAGTAATTACGAGCTATGTTTGTCGCGCCGCCAAGCTGCACGCCTACAGGTAAAATTAAGCTTAGTGTTAAACTTTGCATGAAGACGCAGAGCTTGCTCGCGTAAAAAAGCGCAACTTTTAATCTGTATAAAGCCACTTAAAATAAAAAACCGATGTTTAAACTAAACATCGGTTTTTCTTTTCTAAAAGCTGACAGCTAAAAACTAACCACTTTACCTGTTGGATTTCGCTTCGCTCTATCCAACCTACTTATTTGCCTATCGCTTCTTTGGCGAATAGGTGTTTTATTGGGCCTAGGTTATCAACGAGTGACAGCCCGACTCCGCGTATTAGCTTTTTAACTGGGTTAGCACCTTCAAATAACTCTTTAAGCCCTTGCATCAAGGCTATGTGTTTTTGTGCGTCAAGCTTGCGCGTACGCTCGTAATCACGAAGCGTGCGCGTGCTGGCAAATTCTTTACTCTCACTTGTAAGTAGCTCAATTAAATACGCGGCGTCTTTTAGGCCTAGGTTCATACCCAGCCCTGCCAATGGATGAATGGTGTGCGCTGCATCGCCCATTAATACCACTTTGCCGCTTACCCATTGCTGGGCGTAACGCATTTTAAGTGGAAATGCTACGCGTTTACTTTGCACTTCACACAGGCCGCATTGCCCATCTATGGCAGCCATTACGGCTTTATTAAAGTCGTTGTTGTCCATTGCTAGTAATTCATCACAATGGTGGGGACTGGTAGACCACACAATAGAATGAGTGTTAGCGTCACTCAATGGTAAAAATGCCAATGGCCCCGTAGGTAAAAACACTTGTCGCGCAGTATTTGCGTGTGGCTCTTTTGTTTTTACTGTAGCAACGAGTGCATGGTGATCGTAATCTTTAAAGGTCAGCGCCATATTAAATTGTTTACGAATCGCTGAATTTGCGCCATCAGCCGCCACCAGCAGCTTAGCAATAATAGGCTCGCCGCTTTTAAGGGTTATAAATACGTCTGATTCACTTTGGTGTATTTGCTGGTATTCGGTATCAAACATTAACGTAGCACTGCTTTGCTGCTCTAGCTGTTTAATAAGTGCAAAGCGAATAATATCGTTTTCAACTATATGCCCCAAATGGTCGAGCTCAAGTTGTTTGTTATTAAAGGTTATTTTACCAAAGCTGTCGGCATCGCGAACATCCATATGGGTATATGCACATGCACGCTGAGCAATAATTTCAGGCCAAACGTTTAATTGCTCTAATAATGCTTGGCTTGCAATACTAAGTGCGCTTACGCGTAAACCGTATTCATCAGTTGGAGGGGCTTGTGTTGATGCTGCATCGAGTACTACAACACTAATATTAGCCTTAGCTAGGCCAAGGGCTAACGTTAGCCCCACGCAACCACCACCAACAATACACACCTGTGTTTGCTTCATAAACGTGAACCTTGTTTAACTTGCCCCATTAATTGTTTTGCTAACGGGGCTTTTAATGCGGGAAATAAATCCATTGAAAACAAGCCAATGCTTCGCCCAAGTGCTAATACTCGAGATGAATTTGAAAACAACCTTACTAAGGCATCTGTTAAAGTCATCACTGTTTTTATATCTTGGCTGCGCAACTGGCCATACTCGCGTGTAAACGCATAGCTCCCTAACTCATTAGGGCTATTGGCAATTAAATCACTCAGTACTTGTACATCACGCAAGCCTAAATTAAAGCCTTGCCCTGCAATGGGATGAATAGCATGAGCAGCATTACCAATAACCACCGTTCGATGAGCTATTAACGATTCGGCTTGCCCATATACCAGCGGGTAGCTTGCGCGCATACCCACTTTAACAAATTGCCCTGCGCGGTAACCAAAGGCTGATTGTAATGCACTTAAAAACTCGATTTCATTTAAGTCCATGTATGAATTAATTTGCTCTTTTTCCATACACCACACCAATGAATAGCGGTTATTGCTCATCGGTAATAGTGCCATAGGGCCATGCTGAGTAAAGCGTTCAAAGGCATGGTTATTATGCCCTTCGGCTACTTCTATATTGGCAATAATAGCGCCTTGCTCATAAGGCTGAGTATTAAAATTAAGGCCCAGCAATTGGCGTGTAGGAGATTGCGCGCCATCGGCTACAATAATTAGCTTGGCATTAAGTTGTTCGCCACTTTGCAAAGTCAATGCGTTGCTATGTAACGTTTGTTTTATTTCGATTACGCTATCAGGGCAAAATAAGCTAATGCTTGATTGCACTAACCGCTGATGAAGCGCGCGCCCAAATGGATTAACCTCAACTACATACCCTAAAGAAGGTTTTGCAAATTCAGTGCTTTGAATATGGGTTTTACCAAAGTGCCCTTTGTCTGACACACTCACTTTTTTTATGGCCGCAGCATAGGGAGCGTTCATTTCAAATAAATTGAGGCTTTGTAAATACTCTACCGACTGCTGGGCAAGTGCGATACTTCTGTCATCAAAGCTTGGATGATAATCAGTGGTTACTTGATTTGCTTCAATTACAGCAATATTTAAGCTGGGATTTTTTTTACTTATACTTAGAGCACAACTTGCGCCGACTAAACCACCACCAATTACTACAATATCAAACTGCTTAGCCACTTTTATCTCCAAGCTTATGCGTTTTTAGCGCTTTGCATTAACGCTTCTATTTCACTAATTGTTTTAGGCACGCTAATGGTTAAGTTGTCGTGACCTGAATCAGTTACTAATAAGTTATCTTCAATACGAATACCTATACCTTGGTATTTTTGAGGCGCATTTGAGTCTTTACTAATATACAGCCCAGGCTCAATGGTTAGCACCATACCCGGCTCTAAGACACGCTCTTGGTTATTAACCTTGTAATCGCCCACATCATGAACATCAAGCCCTAACCAGTGACCAAGACCATGCATGTAGTATTCTTTACAGGCACCTTGTGCCATTAACTCATCAAAATCGCCGGTTAAAATACCTAAATCAAGTAACCCTTGGGTTAGTACTTGCATAGCGAGTTTATTTGCCTGAGATAAAAGGCCACCGGGTTTTATTTCGCTAAATGCGATTTCTTGCGCTTTAAGTACAATATTATAAAGCGCAGCTTGCTCAGTGCTAAATTTACCGTTAACGGGGAAGGTACGTGTTATATCGGCGGCGTAGCCTTGTAGCTCACAGCCTGAATCAATCAGTACTAAGTCGCCATTGTTTAATACGTCGCTATTTTGGGTGTAGTGCAAAATATTGGCGTTATCGCCACTGCCGACAATAGTGCCATAAGCAGGATGTGGCGCACCGTTCATTGCATAGTGATGATGAAGCTCTGCCTCTAGTTGAAACTCGGTTGCGCCAACGTGGGAAAAACGCATGGCTCGCATGTGTGCTCGAGCGCTTATTTCACAGCCCTCACGCATAATGTTAATTTCGCCTGGCGATTTAAATAAGCGCATTTCATGCAATAAAGGGCGAATATCTTTAATTGTACTCGGTGCTGTATCCCCATTTTTAGGGGCACTGCGCAAAGTGTTAAGCATTGAAAATACTTTGCCATCAAAGGCAGGATACGTCCCTTGTGCATAAAATAAAATCTGTTGGCCGTTCACCAAATTCAATAATTGTTCATTTAGCGCACTAAGTGCATAAGTTTTGTCGAATAAGTATTCGCTTTGTGCTTTTTCAAAACCAATGCGTCTGCCGTGCCATACCTCTGCAAGTTTGTCTTTATCTAAACAAAATAATAGTGAGGGTGTATCACTGTTTTTGCAAAGCACCAACACGGCATCGGGTTCGTTAAAACCAGTTAAGTAAAAAAAGTCACTGTCTTGTCGAAACGGATAATGAGTATCACGGCTACGCGTGAGCTCCGTTGCAGCGGGAATTATAGCAATACTGTTATTATCCATTGCCGCCAATAAACGCTCGCGGCGCGCTTTAAACTCTGACTTTTTTATTTCAACCATTATTAGCTAACCCGTTGTACTTTTTAATTAAGTTTAATGAAGCGTTTTTTTATCACTTTGGCTGCTTTGCTCTTTACCAAGCTCGGCAAAACAAAGTAGTGCCGATACACGTACATATTCAATAACTTCGTGAAGTGCGTTAGCATCTTCTTCGGTTTCTTCAAAAGTGGTATCTAGGCGTGTTATTTCGCTAAAGTCGCTAATTACTTCTTTCACGTCAGCCGACAGCTTACCGTAATCTTTTTGCTTTAAACCAAAACCAAGCATAAATCCCGATACCCATGATACGAGGCCATTAGCCTGATCGATGAGTGTCTCGTCATCACTTGGTAAAAATAAGTCAAACTGAAACTCTTCATCATTAAAGCTTGCAACAACTTGCTTATAAATAGTGCCAAAAAATGCTTTTAAACCATTACCGAACGATTCACCATCGTTGAATACATCGCTTAAAAGGCCTAGGTACTCCTTGTCGTCAATACTTAGTCCACATGCTAATAAACCACTAATAACACCATGCGCTTCGGCAGGAGAAACAAATATTTCGTTTTTTTCTAAAAGTAGTTGAGCTTTTTCGTAATCTGGTAAATCGTTCATAATCAAGCCTTCGCTTTGCTAGTTAAAGCAATGCTACCACTCGATAAAAAGCAACTCCAATTAATTGTATGATCACGCTCAAAAACTACGCAATAAAGTAAACAGCGAGTTAAAGGTGTGGGAAAACTAAGCGAACGACTTAATTTTTTACGTTTTGGGTTTAAGGATTGGCATATGTCTTATATACTTAATTTGTTCCCTGGGATAATGGAGCTGGGTTAAGTCCCTGAGCCGATAAATTTTATACCAGGGTTTCTGTTCGTTTACTATTGTGCAAGCTTGGCATGTACCGAGAAGCCTACGGTAAACCGCAGATTCCCGCCCTGAAACCTTCTGGTTTCAGGACTGAAACCGAGTACCGTATCTTGGGGAACACCATCATCTACTCGCGTTTTAACACGCACACTCAAACCTCTTTATATATCCACGTATATCCATCTAACGCCTTAAATAACTTTCAATTTTGCATAGCTAAAAACAAAAAAGCTGCAGGCAATTGAATACCTACAGCTTTTGTATCAACACGTTTTGTGTATTATTTAAACCAGCCTTGAAATCGTTCCATCAACATATAATTGACTGGTACTAGCAATAAAGTAATAAAGGTCGCAAAAATTATCCCAAACCCTAAACTAACGGCCATAGGTATTAAAAACTGCGCTTGTGTGGCTTTTTCAAACAGCAGCGGCATTAAACCTATAAAAGTGGTTAAACTGGTGAGCATAACTGGGCGAAAGCGCGATGCGCCAGCAAGTTTAACTGCCTCTATTAAATCGCCACCTTCGCTGCGTTTTTTATTAATAAAATCAACCAATACAAGCGAATCGTTCACTACGACACCTATTAACGCAAGCATACCTAGTAGGCTCATAATGGTTAAATCCATCCCCATTATCCAGTGCCCTACTACTGCGCCAATCATGCCAAATGGAATAACACTCATAACAATAATTGGTTGCATGTATGACTTAAACGGAATAGCTAATAGCGCATAAATTATAAAAAATACAAACACTAGCGCCCAAGCCAGTGAGCCAAACGACTCTCTTTGCTCTTTAGCTTCACCTTCAAGTTTATAATCAACCCCCGGGTATTGCTGCATTAGCTCGTCTAAGTATTGTGCGAGGTCAGCTTGAAGCACCGTCATGTTGGTGTTGTTTTTTTCTATATCAGCCGTCACGTTTAGTGTGCGGTAACGATCAATACGGTTTATAGTCGATGGGCTTTGCCCTGCCGTAAGCGTTGCCACATGCGACAATGGTACAGAACCGCCATCGGGAGTATTTATTAGTATATTTTGTAAATCAGCTATCGAGCGGCGCTCATCAATAGGTAAACGCACCATTACACGCACGTCGTCTCGTCCGCGTTGAATTCGTTGAACTTGCGAGCCAAAAAACGAATTTCGCACTTGCCCTGCTACATTTACACGATTTAAACCAAGCGCTAACCCTTGTTGTGTAAGCTCTATACGTAACTCTTCTTTACCATCAGACATACTATCGGCAATATCAAACACCGTTGGGTACGTTGCTAAACGGTTTTTAATATTATCAGCCACATCTTGGAGTATTGTAAGCGAGGTGCCACTTAATTGAACGTCTATTGGGTCTGAACTTCGACCAATTTCAGCTCTAAATGTTAAGCTTTCAGCGCCAGGGATCACACCTATTAAATCGCGCCACTCACTTGCAAGCTCGCGTGAGCCTATGTCTGATTCACGCTTTTCTGCAGGTGTAATTTCAAAGCGTACCGCCCCAGAGTTGGATACACCACCGCGCCCGCCTGTAGTGGCGAGTATATTTAAAATAACGCTTTCGCCTGTATCAGGGGCGCGATATTTATCTTGTAGTTGCTGGGCCTTTTCAGACATATCAATCACGTATTTATTGGTTACTTCAAACGGTGTACCCGTTGGCAGTGTTAGGTTAACCCGTACGGTTTCGCTCGGAATTCGTGGGAAAAAGATAAACTTAGTCCAACCGCTTGTGATCATGGTTAAAATTATAAAAAATACCCCAACAAATAAACTTACCGTTGCTAATTTATGGCGTAAAGCAGTATTTAAGATAGGTTGATAATATTTTAAAATTGCACTTTCAAAGCCATCTGCAAAGCGTTGTTGAATTGCTTCAAGCTTCGATGGTTCACCTTTTTGGTGGCGTAATTTTATGTATTTTAAATGTGCTGGCAACACAAATTTAGACTCAATTAGCGAGAACAATAACACCGGAATGACGACTACCGGAATTTGCGCAAATAAGGCGCCGCGTGCCCCTTCAATAAATGCTAAAGGTAAAAAGGCAGCAACCGTAGTCAGCACACCAAAGGTAACGGGAGTAGCCACTTCTTGAGTACCCAATATAGCAGCCTGCTCACCCGATTTTGCCGTTTTTAAATGGGTATACACGTTTTCGCCGGTTACTATGGCGTCATCTACTACAATACCGAGCACTAAAATAAAGCCAAATAAGCTCATTATATTTAGCGTTACACCAAAAATTGGCATCGCGATAAATGCGCCCATAAATGATACTGGAATACCAATAAATACCCAAAATGCAATTGCCGGGCGCAAAAATAGCGTGAGCAGTGCCAGAACTAAAATACCACCTTGTAGAGCATTACTGGTTAAGGTTGCGATACGGCTTTTAACTAACTCTGAATCGTCGTCCCAATAGCTTAGTTTAAAACCTTGTGGTAGCGTGGTCTGCTGCTCTTCAATGTAGTTTTTAACATCGTCTGCCACGGTTATCGCGCTTTGCGGGCCAATTCGGTAAACGTCTATAAACGCCGCTTGCTTACCATTAAAACGGGTACGCACTGGCGTTTCTTCAAAGTCGTCTTTTATTGTAGCAATATCACCTAGGCGAATAATTGTTCCGTCGGCTTGGTTTTTAACTACTATGCTAGCAAATTCGTCTTTGCGGTAAGCCTGCCCTTTTGAGCTGATCAGTACATCGCCACCTTCTGTTTTTAAGTTACCGGCAGAAATATCAGAACTTGAATTAGCAATCGCACTCGATATTTGCGCAAGGCTCAGGTTATATTGGCGAAGTGTGTCTTGGCTAACTTCAATGGCTAACTCATAATCTCGTACACCACTTAGCTCTACCTGCGTTACATTAGGCAAACGCAGTATTTGATCTCGCACTGTTTCTGCGTATTCACGCGTTTCTTTTTCGCCGTAATCACTTGATACAGTAACAGCTATTACTTCTCTTTTGCGCTCAGCCAGCGCAACAATTGGTTTTTCGGCATCGCCAGGAAACGTATTAATCGCATCGACTCGGCTTTTTATATCAGCCAACAGCTCACGAGGATCGTAACCACTTTCAACCTCAATGGTTACAGAGCCTGACCCCTCTGACGAGCGGCTAAATATTTGTTTAATGCCCTCTAGGTCTTGCACAGCCTCTTCTATACGAATTGTTACCCCCTGCTCTACATCTTCAGGAGTTGCACCACGCAGGCTAACACCTACGCTTATCATGTCTGTTTCGAAAGACGGAAACACCTCAAGTGGTATTTTACTCGATAAACTAAATAGTCCCGACAACAACAAAGTTACTAACAATAAATTGGCAGCAACATGGTTTTTGGTAAACCAAGCAATCATGCTTTATCTCCTTGATTGGCTGCGCGACGTTTTTTTATTAACTCTTCAACACTAATACCAAGCTCTTTTGCTTTTTGCTCAAGTTGCTCTCGCGACGGGCGCATACCTTTAGGTTTTTTTTCCTTTGGCTCTTCACCTAAAATACTCACTTTAGTGCCCGAACTCACTTGACCAAGTGGCGTGATAACCAACTTGTCGTTTGCTTTTAATCCTGTTTTGATCATTGCTTGGTTTGCGTTTTGCCATGCAAAAGTAACGTCTTTACGTTTTAGTACATCACCCTCAACGACGTACACATAGGTGCCCTGATAAATTGTACTGTTGGGAATGATCAACGCATTTTGTACCGTTTTACCTGCAATTTGTGCCTTAATGTATTGGCCTATTTTAATTGGGTATTGGTTACTCGCGGTTGATTTATATGGGTCGTCTATTTTTGCTACCACGTAAAGTTGCTGCGCATTTTCGTCAATTGCGCCTTCAGTGCGTGCAAGTTGGCCTTGCCATGTTTGTTCGCCCACTAAATCAGAGCTAAATTTAACTAACGAACCGGCTTGGTTTTTAGCACCATCACGGTATTGCTCTGGCAGGTTTACAAACGAAAGGTCTTTATTTTTTATTGGTAAACGAATTTCTACACTATCAATAGCGTAAATAGTGGCAAGTTGGGTATTGTTACTCACTACTTGGCCTAAATCGACACTGCGACTTAGTATGCGCCCAGCATAGGGTGCAGTCACTTTTGTACGCTCTAAATCAAGCTCTGCTTTTTCAAGAGTAGCTTGAGCCGATAACACTTGTGCCTGCGCCGCTGCTAATTGTGGCTCACGCAATACAAGACTGCTGGCTTTGCTTGAACCCCCAAGGCGCTTCCAATCAGTCAGTGCTTGTTGCCCGCGGGCTTTTTCTTCCAGTAAGCTTTGTTCTGCTGTGAGTAAGTTAGCTTGTGCAGATTTAACCTCTGCCTGATGATCTCTATCATCAAGCTTTAGTAACACGTCGCCTTTTTCAAAAAAACCACCTTCTCTAAACTCATCACTCACGTCGATGATTTGCCCTGATGCTTGAGCAACAAGTAAGCTTTGTGTGCGAGGCTTTACTGTACCGTAGCTGTCTATCATTACTTGGTAACTTTGAGGCACAACCTCTAATACCGACACGCTAATAGCTGCTTTTGGTGCTGAGCCAAAACGCCTCGCTTCTGGCGGGTTACTTTTGATAAAAAACACAATTAAAAGAGCGGTAACAACAACCGCGGCTGGAATAATAATTTTAGCTGTTTTAGTTTTCATCGTTGTTACTCTTTAGGTCGCTTGATGGTTTTTCAAAATCACCACCAAGGGCAACATGTAGGTTGATTCTATTTGCAATTAATTGATTCTTAATTTGTATTAATGAACTTTGCGCATCGAATGAGCGCCCTTGTGCATCCAATACTGTGGTGTAAGTGACTAAGCCACTTTGATATTGCTCAAACGATAACTGCTCGGCAGCAAGTGCATTTTTTTGCGCTTCAAGTGTGCTTGTATATTGAGCCTTTAAAGATTGCTGCTGCGAAATCGCGTTTTCTACATCGCCAAATGCATCGTACAGAGTTTGCAGATATTGCTGTTCTTGCTTTTGTGTATTTAGGCGTGCAATTTCCTCATTAGCTTGTAAACGACCACCCTCAAAAATAGGTGCCGAAATACTTCCTAGCAAAGACCATGCAAGGCTTGAAGGAGAAAATAAATCACTCACCCTGTCTGTGCTATCACTTAAGCTTGCAGTTAAATTTAAACTAGGGAAACGCTGTTTGTGTGCGTAAGCCCGTGACGCATCGGTCGCCAATAGCTCGTACCAACTAGCAAGTAATGCAGGCTTTCGAGTAATAAGTTCAGATGGGATTCCCAGTGGGATTTCTGTGTTAATAACCGGTAAGTCATTACTTGCAGAAATTGCTCCTTTTGGGTACTCACCTAATAAACGCTCCAGTAGTCTTGCAGCACTGGATAAGCTTGCTGATTGAGTAGCTATGCGTGAACGTTCGTTATTTAGCTCATTGCGGGCTAAATAAACATCGAGCGCTTCGTTTATACCTTGGCGGTAACCCGATTCAATTATATCGAGATTTTGCTTAGCATTTTCTTCACGGCGTTTATATAAATCGAGTAGCTGTTGTGCAGACACAACATCAAACCATCCTTGAACAACATCCGAAACAAGCTGCTGTTTAGCCTGTTCAAAACGCGCTTTTTGAGCTAAATATGAAAGGTTAGCTTCACGTTTTGAATCTGACAGTTTGCCCCATAAGTCAACTTCATAATTTAAGTTTAAGCTTACGGAGCTAGCATTATTATAACTAACAGGCCGATTATCTTTACTTCGGCTAGTACGCGTAGATAAATCTAAGCTAGGCCAAAGGTCTGCCCCGGACGCAATGAGTTGCTGCTTAGTAATGGCAACATCGTAGCTGGTTTGTAATAGTTGCTGATTGTTTTTAAGCGCTTGGTTAACATATTTTTTCAGCAATGGCGTGTTTAGTTGCGTTAACCATTCATCATCCACTTGCAAAACTGAACTTGCTGCTTGTTGTTGCCACTGCTTAGGAACATTACTGGGTGCTTGTTGGCGCTCCTGTGGATTTATATTACTCGCACAGCCACTGAGCAGAATCACACTAAGTGCCAATAACGTTGGCTTGTATTGCCAAATCATAATTTAACCTGAATTACTGCTATTTATGAATGTAATTCAAGCACCTTGGCAAATTTTGCTCAACTTACTTTACATAACATTACATAGTTAGCGATGAGTGAACTAATAAGTGAGTTATACGGCAGGTATGGTTAAATGATCAGCAACTTTGTAAATATAAACACTATCAGATCACAACATTATTTATGTAGATTAAAATTAATTTATCAGGAAAAAATAAAGTGTTGTAAACGAGGTAGGTGCAGCCTAACCAAATCGAATGGGTAACTTATACAGACTACTGATTCAGTGTTTTGATAATAGAAATAAGTTGATAAATGGTGCCGACTAACCGAGTCGAACGGTTGACCTACTGATTACAAGTCAGTTGCTCTACCAGCTGAGCTAAGTCGGCACACTAAATTATTTGAAAGGCAGTTTTGAACACTGGTCAAAAACAAAAAAGCCCTGCATAAGCAAGGCTTTGTATAAATGGTGCCTCGACCCGGAATCGAACCAGGGACACGAGGATTTTCAATCCTCTGCTCTACCAACTGAGCTATCGAGGCACTTAAACAGTGCTAATTAAATGTTGTTAAAACACTTAACTAAAATAAATGGTGCCGACTAACCGAGTCGAACGGTTGACCTACTGATTACAAGTCAGTTGCTCTACCAGCTGAGCTAAGTCGGCACACTAAACTGTGTGCTAAGGCACTTCATCAATTTTAAAGATTGATAAACTTATAAATGGTGCCTCGACCCGGAATCGAACCAGGGACACGAGGATTTTCAATCCTCTGCTCTACCAACTGAGCTATCGAGGCACTTAAACAGTGCTAATTAAATGTTATAAAAACACTTAACTAAAATAAATGGTGCCGACTAACCGAGTCGAACGGTTGACCTACTGATTACAAGTCAGTTGCTCTACCAGCTGAGCTAAGTCGGCACACTAAACTGTGTGCTAAGGCACTTCATCAATTTTAAAGATTGATAAACTTATAAATGGTGCCTCGACCCGGAATCGAACCAGGGACACGAGGATTTTCAATCCTCTGCTCTACCAACTGAGCTATCGAGGCACTTAAACAGTGCTAATTAAAAATCTTAACCGATTTTTAATGTAACTCCCAACAACATCTACTAAGTCAGCTGTCTGGGCGTGCGGCGTATTAAACGAGTTTTGCCCTTACAAGTCAACTTTTTTTTTATCCTTTACGACTGTTTGAACGGTTTTCAAGCAACTCAGTACATTTTTTATTGATAACGTACATTTTTACCACAAACCAGTCTATATATATGAAATATTATAACTAAATCAGACTAAAACCGTAGTGAATTATTTTTGGTAAATGGTACGATTAGTTCAGATACCTATGCTAATAGCTAAAGTAGCAAAAACACATCAATGGGAACATTCAATGCAGAGTAAATTCTCTTCGCCGGTAAAAGGGTTATTACCACTTTTTTTTATATTTAATATTGCAATTACCGCACTTGCTGTATTCGGTTACTCGTTCTACATCAAAAACGATACACAAACAGTTAAACCTGAGCAATCGGTCAATATTAAAACACTCGCATCTACATTAAATCAGCCTATGATCGACGCGCTAACAATGTATGGCCAAGACAAGGTTAAGCAATTACTCGACTTAACATCCTCTTTAGATGATGAGTTTGAATACACACTTTATCGTTTCAGCGCGACTTCTGATACACAACTCGTTTATAGCAATAGCGAGACCGCACCTGAGTCCATCAAAATCACACAATATAATGAGAACACAGGTGTGTTGCATCATATTCTCTTGCTTAACGATCAGCCAATTGGTGAGCTAATTATAAAACAAGAGTTAGCTTCACCACCATTAAGCATGCAAGACTCTCAGGTAATTGCATATGGCGTTGCAATCGCAACTGTTATTTCTTTATTTATCTTCGCGTTACTTTTTAACGTATACATTAATGGCCGTTTACGTAAAAGCACTGACTCACTCTCGCAAGAACTTCAGGCTATTACAGAGCAAGGTAACTACAATAGTAATGTTAATGAACAGCTAGATATTGGTTTAGGCTCTGTAGCACAAAGTATAAATGTACTACTTAAGCAAGTGCAAACAGCCCTTAGCGATAACGAGTCGGTACAAAAAGAACTGAAAAAACTACAAAATGGTTTAGAGTCAGAGGTGCAAAACCGCACTATTGCACTCGAGCGAGAAACCTTAAAAGCTCAAAGAGCTAGCGAAACTAAAACTACCTTTTTGGCGACGATGAGCCACGAAATCAGAACGCCTATGAATGGTGTTATTGGTACTATCGATTTGCTTCGTCAAACAGACCTTGATGGTGCTCAGCATCGCTTAAGTACTATTATTCGCGAATCAGCATTCTCACTACTGAGTATTTTGGATGATATTTTAGATTTTTCTAAAATTGAAGCTGGTAAGCTTAACATAGACCCAATCCCCTTTTCAGTGAGCGATACCCTAGAAGAAGTAACTCGCGTTTTGTCGTCGGTCGCTAAAAAACGAGAACTCGATTTAGAACTATCAATTGCGCCTGATATTCCAGTAAATCTAGTCGGTGACAGCGTACGTGTGCGCCAAGTACTTTATAATTTATGCAGCAATGCAATTAAATTCACAAGCACCGATGAAAAAACCCAAGGCCATGTGAGAATTTCGGTTGAGGTTGCGCATAACACCGCCGACCACTTTACCTTGCGCTTTTGCGTAACCGATAACGGCAAAGGGATGACACAAGCTCAGCTAAGAGATATATTTAGCCCGTTTGTTCAGGCTGAGAGTTCAATAACCAGAGAGTTTGGTGGCACAGGGTTAGGGCTTTCTATTTGTAAGAGCCTAACAGAGTTAATGTTAGGTACTATTCATGTAAATAGCCATGCAGGTATTGGCAGTGAATTTACCGTTGAGCTGCCTTTTAGCACCTCTGGTAAAATAAAATATGCTCATAAGAATGCCTTAGACGGCAAACCAATTATTGTTGTAAGTAACAACCTTCAACGCGAAAAAATAATGTACCGTTATTTATCGTTTATGGGTGCAAAAGTTATTTACGCGCACACAGAAAAAGAAATTGAACAACACCAAAACACAGAGGGTGCTATTTGGGTTGCTGACGGCATAGATAATATTGATGATATTAACTCTTTATTGAGGCGGTTATTGTACTCACTTGAGGATTACAATCAGCAAGTAGTCGTATTAAGCAAACTAGATGAAGCGGCCATTAATCATAAAAACATATTTTACATAAATGCGTCTCCGCTTTGTAAGTCCAACTTTATGCTTTCTATTTTGGTTGCCGCAGGCTTGCATCAACCAAAACAAATTAAAAAAGCAAAGTCGCTAAATAACTATTTAAATGTTGAGCAAGCTCGAGAATCAAATAAATTAATTTTGCTTGTTGAAGACAACCTTCTAAACCAGCAAGTTTTAACCGACCAATTGCATATATTGGGGTATGGCGTAGAGGTTGCCAACAATGGCGAAGAAGGCCTAGATATGTGGAGAAAGAACAATTTCTCACTTATTTTAACCGATCTACACATGCCAAAAATGTCGGGATACGACATGGTTGAAAAAATTCGTAACGAAGCTGAATTACTTGAAGCTATAGACGCACAACCTTATATAGTTGCAGTTACCGCTAACGCTCTCAAAGGCGAAAAAGAACGCTGTTTAGCAGTAGGTATTAATGACTTTATTACAAAGCCTATAGAACTCAATGCGCTTGAAGATACTTTAAAACGCTGGAGCGACAAGCAAGCTCCTAAGCAAACGCTAGCTCCTCAACAAAACACTGCGTTACCAATAGATATGGATGCAGTCGCCAAATACGTAAATGGCGATAAAGCAAAACAACTTCGCTTTTTCAAAATGTATTTAGAGCAAAGTCAAAGTTTAATTAAATCAATAAATTCAGGCGTTATGGTTAACGACCTAGCAGAAATAATTGAGGGTTGTCATCAACTCAGATCTATTTCTAAAACCATTGGGGCAGAAACAGTTGGTGAGCTTGCCGGCGCATTTGAAGATAAATGCAAAGCGGGCGAACTAACAACTGATGAATTAATTGATTTACGCGACCAGTTAGAAATTGAATATTCTAAAGCGGCTCAATTTTTAAAAGAGCAAGTTAGAAAGGCTGAGGAAGAAAACGAAGAGTTTTAGCACTTAATAGCTAAATAATTAGCAATAAAAAAGGGGCTTTTAGCCCCTTTTTTAATAAGTTATTTATTTTTCTGGCGGTCTATAGCCTTCAATTTCTACGTCTTTACCTTCAAACAGAAAGCCAACCATTTGCTCTTCTAAAAATGTACGATGCTCTGGATCCATCATATTTAAATGCTTTTCGTTAATTAGCATAGTTTGTTTATGTTGCCATTGAGCAAAAGCTTCTTTAGAGATGTTATTAAAGATCTTTTCACCAAGCTCACCCGGGTAAAGTTGAAAACCAAGGCCTTCGGCTTCTTTTTGTAACTTTTGACAAAATACAGTACGTGCCATAATTAATTTCTCTTAAGCGTTAAATGCAAACAGTTTAACCTATTGGTGCAATTTGTTTAACCAACTTTTTAGTTGGTGCAGCCAAACCCACTTCTACTGATTGATCTAGCGGGTACCAAACTAGCTGCCGTTCGTTAATCACATCCGGGATTTGTTTAAGCTTTAATATATGTGGGTTAATAGTCAGCTCAAAGTGAGAAAATACATGGGTGAATGGTACCAATGGCTCAAGTTCTGATTTAAAGCCATGTTGAACTAAAAAGTCATCTAGCTGTTTACGCTCAGCAAACTCAAAAAAACCAAACAATCCCCCCCAAATACCAGAGCTAGGGCGTTTTTCCATAAGGACCTTATCGTCACATTTTATAATTAGCTGATGACAGCTTTTTTTAGGCACTGCTTTTTTTGGCTTCGAATGAGGAAATTCTTTAACCTTACTAGCATTAAACGCACCGCAGCGGCTGTTTAACGGGCACGGCTCACAATCAAAGCGGCTACGTGAACATAAGCTTGCACCTAAATCCATCATAGCTTGGTTGAATTCAGTCACATTATTTTTAGGTGTTAATTGCGACGATAAATGCCAAAGCTGGTTTTCTACTTTTTTTACCCCATACCAGCCCTCCACCATAAAATAGCGTGCCAATACTCGCTTTACATTACCATCTAAAATAGGGTGATGCTGACCAAGCGACAATGACAATACAGCCCCTGCTGTAGAGCGCCCAATACCGGGCAAATCCATAACTTCCTCAAGCGTTTGAGGAAACAGCCCGTTGTATTTATCGCGAACTATCTTTGCTGTTTTATGAAGGTTTCGCGCGCGGGCGTAATAACCTAAACCAGTCCAGTGGTGAAGAACCTGATCTTCTTCGGCATTCGCCAAAGCGATAATATCAGGAAAGCTTTTCATAAATTTTTCAAAGTATGGGATCACAGTAACAACTTGAGTTTGCTGGAGCATAACCTCAGAAACCCACACTTTATAAGGTGTTTTACCCAATTGCCACGGCAGTGTTTTTCTGCCATGAAGGTGATACCAATCAACTACTTGCTTTGAAAACCAGTGAGACTGCTCTTTATTTAAGTCCAACATATTATACTTTTACTCATGCTCAATGGCGGGTCAGTCTATTGCAGTGAGTAAAAAGATCAAGCTATAGAGGCTGTAAAACCAGCTAATACTTGTGATTGAGGCCATCGTCAGGGATAATATGCAACCATTTTTAAACACATTGTTTTGTCAGGCCAATTAGATATGAGTGAATCAAGCAATACCAACCTAGAGCAAGCTAAGCAAGAAGGTAAATACATCCGCACCATTCGCAGTTTTGTAAAACGCGAAGGTCGATTAACCAAAGGCCAAGCCGCTGCAATCGAAAAATGCTGGCCAACAATGGGCTTAGAGCATAAAAACGGCATGCTTGATTTAAGCCAAGTATTCGGCAACAACAATGATGTAGTCCTAGAAATAGGCTTTGGTATGGGCAAGTCGCTTGTCGAAATGGCTAAAAATGCTCCACACCTAAACTTTATTGGTATTGAAGTACACCGCCCTGGTGTTGGTGCATGTTTAATGGATGCCGACGAAGCGGGCGTAACTAATTTACGCGTGTTTGAACACGATGCTGTAGAAGTGCTTGCTGATTGCTTAAGCGATGAAAGCCTAACTACATTGCAATTATTCTTCCCAGATCCATGGCACAAAAAGCGCCACCATAAACGCCGTATTGTGCAAACTGAATTTGCTGAAAAGCTTCGCTCAAAATTAAAAATAGGCGGTGTTTTTCATATGGCTACTGATTGGGAGAACTACGCAGAACATATGCTAGAAGTAATGCAAGCGGCTCCGGGTTATAAAAACCAATCAGAAACAAACGACTACGTACCTCGCCCTGATTTACGTCCTCTTACCAAGTTTGAGCAACGCGGCCACCGATTAGGTCACGGCGTTTGGGACTTAATGTTTGAGCGCACCAAGTAATTACACTTTTATATTAATTTAACACTTAGTAAGGCAAAGCCATTTATGAGCGTATTAACCAACCCAAGTTTACTGTTACTTCGAAATAGCGAGGCATTAACGGGTAAATCTATATTGGTGGTCAACTTTGTTCAAGATGGCTTTTTAGCTGAGCTTAAAACGCTGAATCCAAATAGCAAAATTACAGCGTTTAGCTATAACCATGCTAATGGTGAATTTGCTAAAAACACTCATGGCGTTGATGTGAGCGTTAACCACACCATTACCGGTAGCGATTATGACTTAGTTATTCTTTATTACCCTAAGTCAAAACCAGAATTGCTAATGGCGCTTGATAACATACGCGCGGTAATAACAAGCGATGCCGAGTTATTAGTGGTTGGCGAAAATAAGAGTGGTGTTAAATCGATTGAAAAACAATTATCAGGCAAAGCTCAATATAGTAATAAGATTGATTCGGCTAAACACTGCGTACTTTACTCATTTTCTCAAATTGAGCTTAATGCGCAATTTGATATTAGCCATTACCATAAAACATTTACCGTTAGTATTGCCGATACATCATTTTCAGCTATCAGCGTACCAGGCGTGTTTAACCATGGCTGTTTAGACGCTGGTACCAAAATGCTACTCGAAAATGCCCCTTCAACCAAACAAGGTAAAGTACTCGACTTTGGTTGCGGTGCTGGCTTAATTGCGACCTTTCTGGGTTTAAAAAATACAGCGCTTGAATTTGTATGTAGTGACGTAAGCGCACTTGCAACCTACGCAACAACTCAAACTTTAAAGTTAAACGGGGTAACTGGTGAAGCAATTCTCAGTGATGGCCTTAAAAATATTAGTGGTAAGTTTGATTTAATAGTGAGCAACCCGCCGTTTCACACAGGCATTGCAACAGACTACAGCGTTGCTGAAACGTTTTTAGCTAACGCAAAACAACATTTAACTAAAAACGGAAAACTAACCATTGTGGCAAACAGCTTTTTAAAATATCCGCCAATTTTAGAAACACAATTTGAAACTTATCAAACTGTTTTCAAAAACAATAAATTTGCCGTTTATAGTAGTTAAATTTTTTATATTTTAAGTTGAGCATTCTGCGTGCTCAACTTTGCAATAAAATATTACCTATTATTTTTATTTTTTTGCACCACTGTGTTCCTTCTTTGCTAGACTAATAAAATAATAAAACTCAATGACTCAGGCGACACTCAAATAATGCCTAGAAAAGTTCATCAAAGCAGTATTCGTAAAGCACTCATAAACCTAATAATGCTTATAACTGCTATTTGCTTGTCATTATCGATTTCTATATCAACTTATTTAAGTGTTAAAGAGCAAAAACAATTAATAGTGAGTAAGCTCGTTATTTTGGCGGAAATAGTTGCTTTTGACGCTGGAAAATCAGTTTTTGAAGATGACAGAGAAACAGAAGAGAAACGCCTTAAATACTTTGAAAAAACTCCTTTAGTTAAAAACATACATGTATATTCTATTGAGCAAGCATCTCAAAAACCTGTTTTTTTTATAAGTTTTAATGCAAAAAAAACGCCACCAGTCCCCCTTCGAACCGACAGCATTGAAGAACTAAAAACACCACGTATAACCCACGAAGATATCGAACTAATAAAGCCAATTTTTCATAATGAAAAGCTTGTTGGTCATGTATACATGCGTGGAAGTCTTGAAAGCTTAGACGATTATATAAAACAAAAAATAGTTGTAGATATCTTACTGACTTTACTGATACTTGTTGTTGTGTATTTTATCGCAATAAATGTTCAAAAAAGAATAGCTCGACCGATAGAGCGGCTTAGCATGCTATTACAAGACGTATCAAAAAATCATAACTACGATGTACGCGCACCAGTAACCGACGTAAAAGAAATATCAGCGCTTTCTAACAGTTTAAACATCATGCTTACACGCACCCAAAAACAATTGACTCGCCATGAAAAAGACAAAGAAGAAATTAAACAGCTTAACCAAGGGCTAGAAGAAAAAGTAAACCAACGAACCATAGCCCTTCGAGAGGCAAATCAAGAGTTATTATCAACCCTTGAGCGTATGCATCAGTATCAAACGCAGATTGTTGAAAATGAAAAAATGGCATCGCTTGGTCAAATGGTTGCCGGTGTTGCACATGAAGTTAACACCCCAATAGGCCTTGGTATTACAAGCTCTACTTTGCTGCGCGATAAGTTAGCCGATTTACAAATTAGCTTTGATGATAAAAAACTGACTTCAAATCAATTAAAACGCTTTATTGACGACGGTATTGAAAACTTAGATTTGATTTACCGTAACTTAAACCGTGCAGCCGACTTAATTTCAACCTTTAAAAAGGTAGCGGTTATTCAAGATGATGACGTAACTACCTACATTAATATTCATAAGTTAATAACAGATGTTTTGACATCAATAAGCTCAGAGCTTGAAGAGAAAAAACCGGTTATAAACATAAATTGTGCAACCGATTTAACCGTAGAAAGCAAGTCAGAACCATTACAACAAGTACTTATACAACTAATAACAAACTCACTACTACACGGGTTCGTTGGTAATGAAAATAATGAAATACAATTTGATGTAGAGTTAACAGGAAAAAAACTCACTATTATTTACAGCGATAACGGCCAAGGCGTAGATAAAAAAATTAAACACAGAATATTCGACCCATTTGTAACCTCAAAAAGAGGACAAGGGGCAAGTGGCTTAGGCATGCACTTAGTTTACAATTTAGTAACCCAAGCTTTAGGCGGCCATATATTAATTGATTTAGAAAAAAAACGCGGTGCGCGATTCATCATAACCATCCCTTAAAAGTGAAGTAACCAAACACATATATTTACTTGTATTCCTTGAATTACTACTTATTGACCATATTTATGCTTCATGTGGCAAACAAGTGTAATAGTTATCGTTTATATAGCGCAATTTTTTGAACTTTATTACTTTTGCGATATCACATACATTGATGAAAGATTAGATAGTGATATAATTTAACTTTGAATTAGTCTGATTATTTAACAGCTTTGCGTAGTCAGCCGATCCATAAATTATCAAAGTAAATGAACTTCATACGTGTATTGATCGATTTAACAGTAGTTTTTGCACGGGCTTTTTGAGCAAACTTTGAACTCTTACTGTTTTATTTTTATCCAATTTGTTTTTTCTTGTTAACAATTGGATATAATCCTATAATCTCTAGTAGTCGGATTTATACTAAATACCGATTTTTTGTAAATAAAATATTCCAAAAAGGTTAATTAATAATGCAAACGCCAGTCATTCTAATCGTAGAGGATGAAGACGTAACTCGACTAAACCTCGTTAGTTTATTTGAAGCTGAAGGTTACAAAGTTATTGAAGCCATTGATGGCGATGACATGCATGACAAGCTTACAAATAACGACGACGTTAATCTCGTAGTTATGGATATCAATCTTCCAGGCAAAAACGGCCTTATATTAGCCCGTGAATTACGCCAAAAACGCAAAGTAGGCCTTATCTTCTTAACAGGTCGTGATAACGATGTTGATCGTATTTTAGGGCTTGAAATTGGCGCTGATGATTACATTACTAAACCATTTAACCCTCGTGAATTGACTATTAGAGCGCGTAACCTTATTACACGTACTGGCCTAAGCGATGATGAATCAGCGCTTGAAACTAATGGTGTTATTACATTTAACGGTTGGGAATTAGACGAAAATAGCCGCTGTTTAACATCTCCTAATGGCGATGCTAAGCGCTTGCCTAAAGGTGAGTACAGAGCACTGCGATTAATGCTTGATTCTCCAGGTCGTATTTTTAGCCGTGAACAACTAATTAAACATATGACAGGCCGTGAGCTACGTGCAAACGACCGTACTGTTGATGTAACTATTCGCCGTATTCGTAAGCATTTTGAAAGCGATAATTCTACATCAGAGCTTATCAGCACCATTCATGGTGAAGGCTACCGCTTTATTGGTAAAATCGACAGCTAATTAGCGTTTATTCTAATTGCTGTAGAAATAAATGAAGGGCACGTTGTCCTTCATTTATTTTATCTGCCAACACCAGCAGCCACTCCTCAAGCACTTCATCACTCTCATCTATCGCGCCATATTCCATTACTTTTGCATGCAGTTGAACATCGTTCAAACCAACAGAACCTGCGGCACCTTTAAGCTTATGCGCAACCGATTTGTACTCTTCCCTGTCGCCTGTATTTAATGACGTAAGCAGTTCTTGTTGATATTGCGGATTTAGCTTTTCAAACAACTGACTGCTGCGCCTAAACACAACTAACCCCATAGAATTAACAAAGTCTTCTATTGTTTCAATATCTAGCAAATGCGCATCAATACTTTTAAGTGCTTCGTCAGTTACTTTTAGCTGTGGCTCGTTGCATTGAGCTTGCTTAATATCAAATAAGTCAGCGAGCATTTTATCAAGCTTTACTGTATTAATAGGTTTAGCTAAAGCGCCTTGAATAGAAATACCTTCAAGCTCTTCTTCTGCACTTCTCACATTAGCGGTTAGTGCAACAATAGGCAGGTTATCAAAGTGGCTATCAGCACGAATTTGTCTTGCAACTTCATCGCCATTTATATCGGGTAGCTGCATATCAAGTAATACTAAATCTAGGTCGTCTTCGGTATCAACAAACGAAAGTGCATCTTCGCCCGTTTCAGCCCATAGCACTTCATGTCCGCGTTGCTCCAATAAATTAGTGGCTATTTCGGCGTTAAGTGGTACGTCTTCAACGAGTAAAATATAAAGCTCTCGGCCAACATAGCTTTGCTCTGTAGGCGCAATACATAAGCTCAGCGGTATTTGCACTGTAAAGCAACTGCCCTCACCCTCTGTACTGTTTACTGTAATACTGCCTTTCATAGCCGTGACTAGCGCTTTAGTTACCGCAAGACCAATACCTGAACCTATTGCATTAGTGCCTTGTAAATCAGGTGCTTTATAGTACATGTCAAAAATACGAGAAAGCTGCTCTTGTGGAATACCTTGCCCTGTATCTGAGATTTTAATAACTAACCATGGGCCTTCAGGGCGATTTTCACGGCTACATTCGAGTGTGACTTTGCCATGCTGGGTAAATTTCACTGCATTGTTTATCAGGTTCCAAACCACTTGGCGTAAACGAGTAGGATCAAGCAGTGCATATATATCAAGCATGCCATTTCGCTCAATATCAAACTCAAGCCCTTTTTGCTCAGTTATTAACCCTGCAAAATTCACAACATCGTTTATAAAATCAGATACATTAATAGAGTTGGCGGCAATATCGAGCTGCTCTCTGTCTATTTTATCTAAATCTATAATGTCGTTAAAAATATTACCGAGCGTTTCAGCACTTGAAAAAACCGTGTTACACCAACTGCGTTGCTGCTTGTTTAGATCGGTATCGAGCAACATACGTGTTAAGCCCACAATGCCGTTAAGCGGGGTACGCAACTCATGGCTTAATGTGGCTATAAATTTCCCTTTATCTTTATATGCGGTTTCAAGCGCCTCAGCCGCTTCTTTACGGCTCGTAATATCACGCCCAAAACCAAGTAAACCTATGTAGTCGCCTTCATCGTTTATAAAGGGAAGTTTTCGTAGCTCAAACCAGCGCGTTGCACCATCAACTTCATAACCTACATCGATGGTGAGTGCTTTGTGAGTTTGCTCTACCTCTTTGTCTGTGCGCAATACTTCAGATAAAAAGTCGTTTGGGAATATTTGTTCAACCGTTTTACCTATAAGCTCACGGCTTGATTTACCCATTACTTCTTCAAACATTTTATTGCAGCCAGCAAACACCCCATTGTTATCGCGGTAATAAAACAGATCGGGGGATGAATCAACAATTGAGCGTTGCAACATGCTTTGCTGAGCAAGCTCTTGCTGTGTTTTTTTACGCTCGGCAATTTCTCTACGCAGTTCTTCAATGGCGCGATGCTTAGCATGAAAAGCCATTTTACGTTCATCTATTTCAATATTAAGCCGACTAATATTATCTTTAAGTGTTTGGTTTAATAGTTTTTCTTGCTTAGTTGCGCTATCTAAGTAGGCGTAGGAAGCATCTAACTGACGAATTGAATTAATAAGTACGCTTATAATTAAAGGTGACACAACAGCTGAAAAAAATACCACGGCCAAAATATCTACAAGAAACAATTCGCCTATAGCTACGTAGTAAAACATGCTCGATAAAATAAGAGACGCTGCTAAAAATAAAGCGTAACAAATGGCAGCTGTTTTTAATTCACCAAATCGCGCTATTGAACTTGAAAGCACCCGAACCCAAGGGCTCAAAGAATAATCGGTCATACGTAGTTTTATCTCTTTGCTGTTTGCTTAAATATAAGAAAGGCAATGCTATTTACAGATTTTAGCATTTTTCTATTCGCTATTTTCATGTTGTGCGACAAAAACAGAAAATATTCATACGCAATTTTAGCGGGCAGTAAAGTCCTCGTTTCAGCCATTGATTATTTCGTGTAAAATAACGCGCCTTATCATTGCCAATAACGAGTAACATAGCATGCAAACCAATATGCCCGATATAGCTGACACCGCTCCTGCATTACAAACAGGTAAATTAGACTGGGTTGGCATGGGTGAAATTGAACTGCCATTTATTTTTGAATCGCGTGATTTAAGCCCTGTTACTGTTAATGCCAAAGCCCGCGCATTTGTTAACTTGCACAAAGAAGACGCCAAAGGCATTCATATGTCGCGCTTATTTTTAGCGCTTGATTTACTCTCAACAGAGCAACAAGTAAATCCTCAAACAATTAGCCAAGCACTAAATACGTTTATATCTAGCCATGAAGGGTTGAGTAATAAGGCACAGATTGAGTTTAAATTTGAGCTACCACTTCGCCGTAAGTCTCTATTGAGTGGCAAAGCTGGCTGGAAAAGCTATCCAATCACACTTACAAGTACAATTGAAAATAATATCATTAGTTACGAGCTAACCGTTGATGTTACCTATTCATCAACTTGCCCTTGCTCGGCGGCTCTTGCACGCCAGCTAATACAAAATGCATTTAGCGAAAAATTTAACCAAGACACGCTCAACCAAAAAGAGGTACTTGAGTGGCTTGGCACAACACAAGGCATTGTGGCAACTCCTCACTCGCAGCGCTCAATTGCTAACGTAAAAGTTAAACTCAATAGCAACATTAATGAGTTTGATGTAGTTAACTTAATAAACACCCTTGAAGGCGAGCTTAAAACGCCAGTGCAAGCGGCAGTAAAGCGTGAAGATGAACAAGAATTTGCCCGTTTAAATGGGCAAAATTTAATGTTCTGCGAAGATGCCGCGCGTAAAATTAAAGCAATATTAGAAACAGACGGTTACGCAGATTACTGGCTACAAATAAACCATTACGAATCGCTTCACGCCCACGACGCTGTGGCTGTTGCTGTTAAAGGTATTAATGGCGGGTATAAGGCATAAAACACCTGCGTTAACTTAAATCACCATTCGGTAAATCACATACAATATTTGGGCACGGTACTTGCTTTAACAAAGCAGTGTCAATTTGTTGTTATGGAGTTACCGTATGGAATTCGCTTTATTGTCGATTTTAGTATTAGTGGTAGGTGCATCAATTGCCGCGTCAAAATTTAGTGACGACGGCGGTAATCCTTATCCTTTTAAACGTAAACAAAGTGTATTTACGCAAGTAGAAAGCGCCTTTTTAAACCTGTTAGAACGCGCTATTGGCGATCAATATAAAATAGTGAGTCGAGTTAAGCTTATTGATGTGATCGACTGTAAAGAAGGTTTATCACCTAAATCAAAACGTGCCGCTATTGCTAAAGCCAAAAATAAGCAGCTTGATTTTGTGTTAATCGACAAAGAAAAAATGACCATCGTAGCAGCTGTTGATTTAGTAAATAACGCAAATAAAGATGGCCACAAAGCCCAGCGCGACTGGTTTGTAAATGGCGCCTTAGAAGCTGCAGGCATTCCACACATTCGCATGAAGGTAAAAGCGGGCTATCGCCCATCAGAAGTACGCGATGCCATTATGTTCAAACTGGGTAAACCAGCACCAACAGCACAGCGCCCATTACGTAACCGAGTTCACAAACCTGCTGTTTTATCTCCCTCACAAGCTAAAGCCCATTCAACAGCATTAGCCGAAATATAATTATCAGGTGACTAAATTTGCATTAAAGCGAGCATTTTAAATGTCTCGCTTTTTTGTTTTTTATTGCTAACTTCACGTATAATCAAGCTATTCAAACTCAGGAATCAAACACTATGAATGTTGGTATTATTGGCGCAATGGAGCCAGAAGTTAAAATTTTGCGTGAAGCAATGCAAAACCCAGCTATTTTAACTAAAGCAGGTTTTACATTTTACACTGGTGAATTAGCGGGCTGCACAGTAACTCTTGTTCAATCAGGTATTGGTAAAGTAGCATCAAGCATTGCAACTACATTACTTATTGATAATTTTAAGCCTGATTGCGTAATTAACACCGGCTCTGCTGGCGGTTTTGATCCATCATTAAGTGTTGGCGATGTCGTCATATCGTCAGAAGTTCGTCACCACGATGTTGACGTAACTGCATTTGGTTACGAAATTGGCCAAGTACCACAAATGCCTGCAGGTTTTGCTGCACACCCTAAATTAGTTGAAGCAGCCGAGCAAACTATTGCACAAATTAGCGAAGTTAAAACGTTAGTGGGCCTTATTTGTACTGGCGATACCTTTATGTGTGACCCTGTTCGTATTGATAAAGCCCGCAGCGACTTTCCTTCAATGCTTGCTGTAGAAATGGAAGGTGCGTCTATTGCGCAAACCTGTCATACGCTTGAAACTCCTTTCGTTGTTATTCGTTCAATGTCTGATATTGCTGGCAAAGAATCGCCACAGTCGTTTGAAGAATACTTAGAAACAGCATCAATCAACTCATCTAAAATGGTTGTTGCTCTGCTTGAAAAGCTAACAGCTGTAACACTGTAAATGCTTAGCAATATTGTTCAAAACCATTTGGACTTTATTGTATTTATAATAGCGCTCCTTGCTGAGCGCTTTTTACCACTCGTTAGTTGGTACCATCCGAATACCGTTTTAGTGGCTGTATTTAGCGCCATAGGCAAACGTATTTATAATAAACAAAATACAAACAGATACCACTATTTAGCAGCCATACTTGCAAGCGTACTGGTGCTCAGTGTTGTTTTACTAATTGTTACATTGCTACTTGAATTTGCATTTTACCCAGAGCTACTTGCAGGCCTTATTTTATATCTTTGCCTTGAAAGCCAAAGCCTCAATAAAAAAGCCCTTCGTATTGCAAAGCTCACTAAACAAAACCAAAAGTCAGCCGCACGCGAGCTATTAAAACCACTGCTTGCTCGTGAAGTCAGCAAGCTTTCAACCACAGGAATTATTAAAGCCCTCATTGAAAGCTTAATACTTCGTACTGCTCGTTATTACTTTGTGGTTATATTTGTTTTTTTACTTTTAGGGCCAGTTGCAGCACTTGGTTACCGACTACTTACCTTGATGCAGCAAGCATGGCGTGGTGATATTTCACCAAACAGCGAATTTTTAAAACCATTAAAGCTTGTTTTATTTGTTATTGAGTATATCCCGGTGCGTTTACTTACACTCACAATTGCTGCGAGTAAGGCCACAAAGCAAAGTGTTCACTACATAAAACACTATGGCCAACACTTCTATCAAACAAATACAGGCTGGTTACTCAGTGCATGCTCTGCATCACTTGGCGTGCAACTAGGTGGACCCGCTATGTACTTTAATAAGCGGCATAACAAAATGCGGGTTGGTACTGATAGGTTACCTAACGCTGACGATGTACCAGCGGTTTTAAATCGGCTTAATCAGGCGCGCGCCTTTTGGGTACTCGTTATTGTGTGTATTGAAATTCTAAAAAGCATTTGAGCTTTACTTAGTAAAAATTGAGTATAAAAAAACCAGCCTAAGCTGGTTTTTTTTATTACCCACACACTTAAGCTACGGTAATGTTTGCAAACTTACGTTTACCTACTTGATAAATAGCGGTTGTGCCTTTTGCTATTTCTAGTTTGGTATCAGTGATTTTTTCTTCACCGTTCAGTTTAACTGCACCTTGTTTTATCATGCGCATCGCTTCTGATGTGCTTGCAACTAAATTAGCTTCTTTTAATAAGTTAGCGATTAAAATAGTGTCTTCTGCAATGGTTACTGTCAGCTCAGGAATTTCATCTGGCAGCGCTTTTTTCTGAAAGCGTTGAATAAAATCGTTGTGCGCAGCTTGTGCATCTTCTTCACTATGAAAACGTGCAATTAGCTCTTTAGCAAGTTCAATTTTGATATCGCGCGGGTTAGTCCCCTGCTCTACACGTTCTTTTTGTGCTGCTATTTGCTCAATCGAAAGACCACTTAGTAAATCGTAGTAGCGCCACATTAATACATCACTAATCGACATAACTTTACCAAACATGTCATTTGGTGCATCAGTAATACCAATATAGTTACCTAAAGATTTAGACATTTTTTGAACGCCGTCAGTACCTTCAAGTAATGGCATCATTAAAACAGTTTGTGGCTTTTGGCCCTCAACTTTTTGAAGCTCACGACCCATTAGTAAATTAAAGCGCTGATCGGTACCACCCAGTTCTACGTCAGATTCTAATGCAACCGAATCCCAACCTTGCACTAACGGGTATAAAAATTCATGTATTGCAATTGGCTGCCCGCCATTGTAACGCTTTTTAAAGTCATCACGTTCAAGCATACGCGCAACTGTTTGGTTTGCAGCTAATTTAATCATGCCTGCAGCACCCAGCTTTTCCATCCACGTTGAATTAAAAGCAACGGTTGTTTTTGCCGGATCTAGAATTTTGAAAACTTGTTCTTTATACGTTTCAGCATTGGCAAGAACATCTTCGCGGGTAAGCGGTTTACGCGTCACATTTTTACCGGTTGGATCACCTATCATTCCTGTAAAATCACCAATTAAGAAAATAACTTCATGACCTAAGTCTTGAAAAGTTTTCATTTTATTAATTAGTACTGTGTGCCCTAAGTGTAAATCTGGCGCTGTTGGATCGAAACCCGCTTTGATTTTTAACTTTTTGCCCGACTTTAGTTTTTCAACTAACTCGTCTTCAATTAATATTTCTTCTGCACCGCGTTTTATCTCTGCAAGAGCGGTTTGTAAATCCACAGTCTATTACTCCAAAATTCTGCCAACAAAGAGGGCTACTAGTTGTTTTGTATAACCTTAGTTTAACAAGGGCTAAATCAAACTTATATGTGCAACTAACATAACAAATTTCTACCTAATTAAAACAACTTTTTAAGTGATTAATGCAACTAAATAAAATGCGCACAGTCTGAGATAAATTAAGCGCTAAAAAGGCATATAAAGCCCGATTTTAGCGTAATTCAGCGCGATTTAAAATCTACAAAGCACTGGTATTCGCACAATATTAGGTATATCCTGCAATATTATGTATTTATTATCTTGACAGCAGAAAAAGGCACGTTATGGTTCACGTGGTTAATACCCTCCCCAAAAAACACAAATTGCTTATCTTATGTTTGGTTTCTGCTATTGCCGCTTTAACGTTTCTTCCATCTGAGAAAGCAACAGCGTCCAAAGACAACAATGCAAATGCATTAGAGATTGGCAAACGCTACGAGCTTCAAGTTAAAGTCGATGACAACGAAAAACTTACCGAGTTAAACTCAGAGCAAGCAGCAGAAAAGCTTCCAGAGTATGATTTAGTCGACCACAAAGTAAAAACGGGTGACAACTTAGCAATTATATTTAAACGCGCGGGCTTTTCAGCGCAAACGCTTCATAAACTAATCAACACAAACGCAGAAACCCGCAAGCTAACTAAAATTCACCCAGGCGAAGTACTGAGCTTTGCAACAGGTAAAGACGGCGCACTTGAACAATTGCGTTACGTTATTTCTAAAACAGATACGCTGTATGTAACCTTAGACGACGAAGGTAACTACAATACAGCGATAGATAGTAAAGAAATAGAAACCCTGACCAAAACAGCTGGCGGCGAAATTTCTAGCAACTTTTGGACTTCTGCAATTGCAGCGGGTTTAAGCGAACGCCAAATTATGAACTTTGCTGACATTTTTGGCTGGGATGTGGATTTTGCTAACGACATTCGTAAAAACGATCAATTTGGCTTAATTTACGAGTCTCACTATGTTGAAGGCGAATTTATAGGTACTGGTAAAATTATAGCGGCTGAGTTTATTAACCAAGGACAGCGCTTTACAGCAATTAGACATACTGATGGAAACTTCTACACCCCAGAAGGCCGCAGTATGAAAAAAGCATTTTTACGTGCCCCCGTTAATTTTAAGTATATTAGCTCGAGTTTTAATCCACGTCGCTTACACCCAGTTACTGGGCAAGTAAAAGCACACCGTGGTATTGATTACGCTGCACGAACTGGTACGCCTGTTGTTGCATCGGGTAATGGTAAGGTTGTTAAGGCAGGTTACAGCAAGTACAACGGCAACTATGTATTTATTAGCCATGGCACACAGTATGTCACTAAGTATTTACACCTTAATAAAAAGCTTGTTAGAACAGGTCAAAAGGTTAAACAAGGTGATAAAATTGGTACTGTAGGTGCTACAGGTCGTGTAACTGGCGCGCATCTACATTATGAGTTTTTAGTTAACGGTGTTCACCGTAACCCTAAAACGGTTAAATTACCAAAATCAGAGCCTTTACCACGCTCTGAGCTTGCTAAGTTTAAACCTATTGCTGATAACTTTATTGCTCAGTTAGAGCGTAACCGCGAGTTACAACTGGCACTTAAGTAATCAGGCTATCACTGTATTAAAAAGCCCTTGCAGGTTTAACCTACAAGGGCTTTTTTGTGCTTTTTATTTATTAACAATAGTTAGCTCACACAGGGTGCTCTATATTAAAGGCTACTAATCTTAATTTTCCTACAATAGCGATACACGCCTAATTCATTAACACATAAATAAGCTGGATAACTAAAGACCCCATCACTAATGGCCAAATATATTTGCTGTATTTTGTTGCCCCTTCCAGCCCCATTTTGCTTTGATACTTTTCAAGTAATGGGATCAGTAATGCCAATGCTACAAATAAACAAACTAAAATAATAATTACATTCATTGAAAACCCTTTTTATGGTACTTCGCAGCCTTTAGCGCTTTCGTATAAGGCATACCAATGCTCTCGGCTTAAATGAACATTTATAGCCTCACACGATGCCTTAATACGCTTAGCATTAGTAGTGCCAATAATGGGTTGAATCGACGCTGGGTGGCGCAATAGCCATGCAAGTACAATAGCCTCTGCAGAGGTACCATAAATTGCAGCAAGTTTATTTACTAAAATACTTGTGTTGATATCGGCTTGCGACGCATTTGATAAATCACCGCCGGTATACAAACCTTGGCACAAGCTCCCCCAACTTTGTATTTGAATGTCAAAGCTGCGGCAATATTCAATATTACCAGGCGTAAAGTTAATGTCTTTACCGTCGCTATTACCAACATACAAACCTTCATCTATAAATTGATGTTTTTGTAAGCTGGCCTCTATTTGGTTAGCTACAATAGGCATATCAAGAGCATGCTGCAAAAAGTTCATTTGGTGTTGCTGCATGTTTGATACGGCAAAATGTTTTACTTTGCCACTTTCTTTTAAACAGCTAAATACACGTGCAACTTCATCAACTTCCATCAAAGGATCTGGGCGATGTAACATGAGTACATCAAGGTATTGCGTATTTAATCGCTTAAGTGAGTTTTCTACAGACTGTTCAATCCAATCGGCTGAAAAGTCATATCGCTTAGGCCCTTTTTCATCAGCAAACTTTATACCGCATTTAGACTGAATGTATATGTGCTCTCTCAGCTCTGGGCGCTCACTGAGTGCTTGACCAAATACCTGCTCTGCTTTGCCAAAAGTGTATATATCTGCGTGATCAAAAAAATTAATACCGCCTTCAATCGCGTTATCAATGCACTCGTGGGTTTGTTTAAGGTGCGTGCTGGTAATCGGGTCTTTATTCCAACCGCCTCCCAACCCCATACATCCAAATACAAGTTTACTAACATTAGGTAAGTAGTGAGCTAATGGAGTGTGAAGCATAATGACTATCCTTAAAATTGCGAAGAGCCACCACTTTAAACAAAAACTTCAAAACAAGAAACCATTAACGAACAGAAGTTTCGGACAAAAAAAAGCGCAGTAAACTGCGCTCAATGGTTGGTTGAAATTAAATCTCAATTTAGCCAACAAGTGCCAACAAAATACCTGCAGCAACAGCACTGCCTAAAACGCCCGCCACATTAGGGCCCATTGCATGCATAAGTAAAAAGTTATGTGGGTTATTTTCAAGCCCTACTTTATTAACTACACGCGCAGCCATAGGAACGGCTGACACACCAGCGGCACCAATTAACGGGTTGATAGGTGTTTTAGATATTTTATTTAAGCCTTTAGCCATAAACACACCTGATGCTGTACCAATACCAAAAGCAAGCGCACCCAGCACTAAAATACCAATAGTCTCTACTGTCAAAAAGTCATCTGCAGCGAGCTTAGAGCCAACCGCCAATCCTAAAAATATAGTTGTTATATTGATAATTTCGTTTTGCGCACTGTTACTTAAGCGGTCAACAACACCCGACTCACGCATTAAGTTACCCAAACAGAACATACCTACTAGCGGTATTGCCGCTGGTAAAAACATGGCTGTTGCAGTAAGCACCATAAGTGGGAAAATAATTTTTTCCTTTTTAGATACTTTACGTAGCTCAGGCATTTTAATTTGGCGCTCTTCTGGTGTTGTGAGTGCACGCATAATAGGAGGCTGAATAATTGGAACTAGCGCCATGTATGAATAAGCCGCTACCGCAATGGCACCTAATAAATCAGGCGCTAATTTTGAGGCTAAAAATATTGCCGTTGGACCGTCAGCGCCACCAATAATAGCAATAGCCGATGCATCTTGAAGGGTAAACTCAAAACCCGGAATAAAGTTAAGTAGAATTGCGCCAAATAAGGTCGCAAAAATACCAAACTGAGCCGCAGCTCCCAACAATAACATACGAGGGTTTGCTATTAACGCACTAAAATCAGTAAGTGCACCAACCCCCATAAATATTAATAGTGGAAAAATACCGGTATCTATACCCACATAGTAAACTGAGTATAAAAGCCCACCAGGATCTGATAGTCCAGCAACCGGAATATTAGTTAATATCGCGCCAAAGCCAATTGGTAATAAAAGCAGTGGCTCAAAGTTTTTAGATATCGCTAAAAACAATAACAAACAGCCTACTGCAATCATCACCAAACCAGGAAACGTAAAGTTAGCAAGGCCAGTAGCCTGCCAAAGGTTTAAAAGACCTTCCATTTACATTTACTCCTTAAGCCAGCGCAATAATTGCGTCGCCCGTGGTCACTGAGTCACCCTCAGACACAAGCACTTCAGCAATGGTACCAGTATGCATTGCGCGAACTTCAGTCTCCATTTTCATGGCTTCCATAATCACAACAACATCACCTTCGTTTACAACTTGGCCGGCTTTTACTTTTATTTTAAAAATATTACCTGCTAAAGGTGCATTTAACGTTTCACCCGAAGCCACTGAAGCAGATTGAGGTAAGTGCTCAGAATCTTTTAACGTTACCTCTTTAAGCTCACCGCCTTGCGCTACGACAACGTCGTAAACCTTACCGTCTACCTTAACGCTATATTGCTCAGCCTTAACACTGTTACCTTTGGCTGACACCTTAGCTGGTGACTTACTTGAATTATCTTCTACGCTAGGGACTGGTTCAAACGCATCTGGGTTGTTACGGTTTTTGATAAACTTCAAACCAACTTGCGGGAACAGTGCATAAGTAAGTACGTCGTCAATTTTATCATCAGCGAGTGTTAAACCTTGTTCTTGCGCTTCTTTTAATAGCTCAGCTTCAAGCGTTTCAAGTTCAGGCGCAATATTGTCAGCTGGGCGACACGTAATAACGTCGCTACCATCAAGTACTCGCTCTTGTAGCTCTTTGTTCATTGGAGCTGGAGTTAAACCGTACTCACCTTTTAATACACCTGCGGTTTCTTTTGTGATTGTTTTGTAACGCTCACCGGTTAATACGTTAAGTACTGCCTGCGTACCTACAATTTGCGACGTTGGCGTAACAAGTGGAATAAAGCCTAAATCTTCGCGTACACGCGGTATTTCAAGTAACACTTCGTTAAGCTTATCGGCTGCACCTTGCTCTTTAAGCTGGTTTTCCATGTTAGTTAACATGCCACCAGGTACTTGAGCCAATAAGATTCGTCCATCAACCCCTTTAAGGCTACCTTCGAATGCAGCGTATTTTTTACGTACATCTCTAAAGTAAGCAGCAATTTCTTCAAGTTGGTTTAAATCGAGTTCGGTATCGCGCGCGGTACCTTCAACAATCGCTACAATTGTTTCTGTTGCTGAGTGACCGTAAGTCATACTCATAGAAGAAATAGCGGTATCAAGCATATCAATACCGGCATCAATAGCTTTTTGATATGTAGCGGTGCTTAAACCTGTTGTAGCATGGCACTGCATAGCGATTGGAATAGACACCGTTTCTTTAAGCGCTTTTATAAGCTCTTCTGCATCGTACGGTTTTAATAAACCCGCCATATCTTTAATACAAATTGAATGACAGCCAAGCTCTTCTAATTGCTTAGCTAAAGTTAACCACATATCAAGTGTATGAACAGGGCTTACCGTGTACGAAATAGTACCTTGAGCATGAGCACCTACTTTTACAGCCGCTTTAATCGCAGTTTCTAAGTTACGCACATCATTCATTGCATCAAAAATACGGAACACGTCAACACCATTTTTATGTGCGCGCTCTACAAACTTTTCAACTACATCATCAGCATAATGGCGGTAACCTAATAAGTTTTGACCGCGTAATAGCATTTGCTGTTTAGTGTTTGGCATCGCTTTTTTTAGCGCACGAATACGTTCCCATGGATCTTCACCTAAATAGCGAATACACGAATCAAATGTTGCCCCGCCCCACGACTCAATTGACCAATAACCTGCATCATCTAGTTTGCTGGCAATCGGTAGCATGTCGTCTAAACGCATACGAGTGGCAAGTAATGACTGATGAGCGTCACGTAGAACCAATTCTGTTAATTTTAATTTAGCCATGTGTGAGCCCCTTATTTGTTATTTGATTTGTACTGAGCAATGGCAGCACTAATAGCAGCGATGTGCTCATTTGGCACACCTTGAGATTTAAATGATGGTGATTTAACTGGAGTCGCAACGTCAGCAGGGCTAAAACGCGCCACCAAGTTAGACATAATTGTAACTGCGCCAATTAATATTGAAAGAAAGACAAACACCCCAACCATTCCTGTTAGCATTAAGCTACCAGCAGTTGCAAGTACAGCACCTATATCCATTCTTCTCCCCTTGAAACCCATATCGAAAAATAAAAAATCGATTTAGTTAAATATTTATTCACTAGATAATAACAAAACAAATACCTTTGTCTAGCCATTGTAAATTGGTAAAACCAATTAAAATAAAAATAACATATAACCAAATTTATTAACCACAGTAAAAACCCTTACTCATCAACACCCCATAATACACAGAAAAAATACTCACTATATCTATAAGCTATAGGTAAAGTTTAAACAAAGCCTATTTTTGCGTACTCTACTAAGCCTACTGTGACTAATAAAATGTAGAGAAAATAAAATTTGTTAATTGGTCTTACCAAGAGTAGCTTTTCGGTGGCGATATATTTTTGTGTGTGAATAAGTTACACAACCCAACGTAAAAGTTACCAATCAAGCAAACTCAAAAACGCAGAGAAAACACATAAACAACTGATATTAAACAAAAATATATCATGGCACGCAACTAGCATTAACTATTGTGTACAAATTTGATAACCAAGGAGAAAACAATGTTACGCTGGACAATCACATTTTTAGTTATTGCTTTAATCGCTGCAGTGTTAGGTTTTGGTGGCATCGCGGGTGCCGCAGCTGGTATAGCAAAAATTATATTCTTTATTTTTATAGTACTTTTAGTTATTTCGTTAGTTTCAGGTGCGCTGCGTGGTAAATCGCCCAGGTAGGCATATACTCAACTAACACTACAATTTTATTTATTTACAAGGAATTACACTATGAACTCTACAACTTTAAAAGCAGCACTAATTGGTCTTTTCGCAAGTTTTTTCATCATGGGTTGCCAAGATAACAACGCAGAAGAAGCCGGCGAACGTATTGATGAAGTAGTAACAGATGTACAAAACTCTGTTGAAGATACGTGTGAAGAAGTAAAAGAAGGCGTAAACGCTGAAGAAACTAACTGTTAATAGTTAGTATATTAAAAAAACGGCCACCTGGCCGTTTTTTTGTGCCCGAAATAAATGCACGCATTATAAAGCTGCTCATTTATAAGCGAACTTGCTAAAATATATAAAACGATTTTTAAAGCAAGGCACTATGTCATTTTCAACTACCTACACACTTGATAAACCCTACTTTTATGAATGCTTTGACGAGTCACTTCCTTACAGTAAACGCGCGCAGCCTAAGTATTTTTTACTGGTACTATTAGTTTCGCTTGGTTTATTTAGCATTTACGGTTTAGCTGATCATTATTTAGGAACATTTTTGATCATGGTTGCTGTACTCGAATGCGTTGCTTTTTATTATCGCAGGCCATGGTGGGTAACCAGACAAATGTTTAGCAGAGCATCAGGCTCAGAGGTTACGCTCACTTTTGATGATGAAGGCATTAAATCGGCAAACCATTACAAAAGCTACCAGCTCGCTTGGCAAGACATCACTGACGTAATCGAAACACCACAGGGCTTATTGATAAAAAATAAAAACAACATGCAATATATCTCTAAGCAAATACTCACAGATGAAATGCTCGACTTTATAAACAAAAAAGCCACTCAATGAGTGGCTTTTTGGCTTAGCTAAATAAATTATTTAGTTAAGTATACGTGTTGATTAAGCATTGCCCGGATTAGGGTTAGACTTTTCAGCTTGTATACGCATGTAAATCTCTTCACGATGCACTGAAACGTCTTTTGGTGCATTTACACCAATTCGAACTTGATTTCCTTTAACTCCTAAAACGGTCACTGTTACTTCGTCACCGATCATAAGGGTTTCACCTACTCTACGAGTTAGTATTAGCATTCTCTTGCTCCCATGTTCCAATAAAAATTATAAGATTCCGCTTATCCATATTAATGAAAAATAGACTAAAAAGTAAGTAAAAACTCACTATCTATCTACTTTCCGTTAAAAATACTTTGTGTAATGCACGAACAGCTAGTTCGAGGTACTTTTCATCTATTAAAACTGAAATTTTAATCTCTGATGTAGACACTAAAACTACATTAATATTTTCATTTGCTAAGGCATCAAAAAATAAACTAGCAACACCCCAGTGCGATTTCATTCCCATACCAACAGCAGATACTTTTGCAATGGTTGTTAGCCCGATTATATTTTCAGCACCTAAAGACACCTTTTGCTCGGTTAGTAACTCAAGTGCTTGCGGGTAGTCGTTCGAGTGCACAGTAAAAGCATAGTCTATTTTTTCAAAGATATGATTAACTTGATTAATCATATCTATTTCGATGCCGTTATCAGCAAAAAGTTTCAATATTTTTACAAGATTTTGAGTGCCGCTTTGCACACCCTGTACCTTAATTAAGCACTCATCAGCATTAAATGCAATACCCGAAACAACTTTACTTGGCATATCGTCTTCCTCAAACGTAATCAATGTTCCTTCATCAGGGTTAAAGCTCGAAAGCACCCTTAATGGAACATTGTGTTTACCTGCCGCCTCAACAGAACGAATATGCAATACTTTAGCACCTAAGCTTGCTAACTCTAGCATTTCAGCAAAGGTCACTTGGCTCATTCTTCGTGCGTTAGGTTCAACCCGAGGATCTGTAGTATATACGCCGTCAACATCAGTATAGATCTGACATTCATCAGCTTTTATGGCCGCAGCTATTTCTACAGCCGACGTATCAGTACCGCCTCTGCCAAGGGTTGTTATATTGCCTTCAACATCACGCCCCTGAAATCCGGCAATAATAGCAATACGGTTATGCTCAAGTTCATGCTTTAAACGTGTAGCTGCAATGTCTGTAATGCGGGCTTTACCGAACATATTATCGGTTTGAATATTAACTTGATCAGCTAATAGGCTAACGGCTGAATGGCCGCGTTTGATAATAGCCATAGCCAATAACGAAACCGATACTTGCTCGCCGGTACTAATTAGTACGTCGAGCTCGCGGTTACTAGGACGGGAATCTATTTGTTTGGCAAGATTAATTAAGCGGTTGGTTTCTCCCGACATAGCCGAGAGCACCACAACCACTTGATGACCTTGTTGCCTAGTTTTAACAACAAGGTCGGCGACCGCTTCTATTCGCTCTATTGAGCCAACCGACGTGCCGCCATACTTCTGTACAATTAACGCCACTTAGGCTTAAGTACGCTCAGTTAACCAAGCAGTAACGCTATCAAGTGCAGCAGCAAGGTTTTGTGGCTCAGAACCACCTGCTTGTGCCATATCAGGACGACCGCCACCTTTACCGCCTACTTGAGAAGCCATGTGGTTTACAAGCTCACCGGCTTTTACTTTGCCAGTTAAGTCTTTAGTCACACCGGCAATTAGGCTTACTTTGTCGCCACTGGCAACACCTAGGGCAATAACACCTGAGCCAATCTTGTTTTTAAGGTCGTCAACCATACCGCGAAGCGCTTTAGACTCAGTGCCTTCAACATTTGCAACCAATAGCTTAACGCCATTAATTTCTACAATCGAATCAAGTAACGACGCACCTGCTGCGCTCGCTAGCTTATCGTTAAGCTGAGCAATTTGCTTTTCAAGGCCTTTAGACTTCTCAAGTAAAGATGATACTTTTTCAAGTACCGATGCGCTATCGCCTTTCACAAGCGCTGCTACATCGCTAAGCTGTTGCTCTTGCTCACTTACATAAGCAACTGCATCTGCGCCAGTTACTGCTTCTATACGGCGAACACCTGCAGCAATACCACTTTCAGATACTATTTTGAATAAGCCAATATCGCCCGCGCGTTCAACGTGTGTACCACCACAAAGCTCAATTGAGTAATCACCAATGGTGACTACGCGTACTTCGTCGTCGTACTTTTCGCCAAACAGCGCCATAGCACCTTTCGCTTTAGCATCATCAATAGCCATAAGCTCAGTATTAAGTGCAAAGTTACGGCGAATTTCGTCGTTAACTACACGCTCAATGTCACGTAGTTCGTCTTTAGTTACGGCTTCAAAGTGCGAGAAATCAAATCGTAAACGATCCGCTTGAACTAACGAGCCTTTTTGGCTTACATGCTCACCTAATAACTGACGTAATGCTTCGTGTAAAATATGTGTAGCTGTGTGGTTTTTCTTGATGTTCTCACGACGAGCATCATCAATAGTGGCATCCACTTTATCGTTAACACCAATACGGCCTTGTACTGTACCGTGGTGCGCAAATGCATTACCTAGTTTAGTAGTGTTAGTCACATTAAACTCGCCACCAGCCACTGTAATTGTACCGGTATCACCCGTTTGGCCACCAGATTCTGCGTAAAACGGTGTGCGATCTAGTATTACAATGCCTTCTTGGCCATCTTCTAATAACTGTACGGCCTCACCACCGGCAAACACTTCAACCACTGTCGCGCTGTAATGCGTGCTGTCGTAGCCTTTAAAGTCAGTGTGTTTATCTGATTTTAACTGCTCGTTGTAATCGGCACCAAATTTACCAGCTTGCTGCGCAGTTTTACGCTGTACAGCCATGCATTCTTCAAAGCCTTTATGATCAATGGTCATTTGGCGCTCACGCGCAACATCGGCGGTTAAATCGGCAGGGAAACCATACGTATCGTACAGTTTAAATACTAAATCGCCAGGGATCACATCGCCCTTAAGGTCGCTTAAGCTTTCTTCTAAAATAGCTAAGCCACGCTCAAGTGTTTTACCAAATTGCTCTTCTTCAATACGCAGTACTTTTTCGATAATTTCTTGTTGCTTAGCAAGCTCTGGGTACGCTTGACCCATTTGCTCAATAAGTGCAGCAACTAATTTAAAGAAAAACGCGCCTTGTGCGCCAAGCTTATTACCATGGCGTACCGCACGGCGAATAATACGACGAAGTACGTAACCACGGCCTTCGTTAGATGGCATTACACCGTCTGAGATTAAAAACGCACATGAGCGAATATGATCCGCTACTACGCGAAGCGACTTATCGTCCATATCTTGCGCGTTAGTGACACTCGCCGCCGCTGCAATTAAGCCTTGGAATAAATCGATTTCGTAGTTTGAATGCACGCCCTGCAAAATAGCAGAAATACGTTCAAGGCCCATGCCCGTATCAACAGATTGCTTAGGTAATGGCAGCATAGTACCGTCGCTTTGACGGTTGTACTGCATAAATACGAGGTTCCAAATTTCGATAAAACGGTCGCCGTCTTCCTCTGGAGAGCCCGGAGGACCACCCCAAATATGCTCACCGTGATCGTAAAATATTTCAGAACACGGACCACATGGGCCTGTATCACCCATAGACCAAAAGTTATCTGAGGTAGCAATACGAATAATGCGATCTTCACTTAAGCCAATATCTTTTGACCAGTACTCAAACGCTTCTTCATCATCGTGGTAAATAGTAACAAGCAGTTTTTCTTGAGGTAATTTAACAACCTCAGTTAAAAACTCCCACGCAAACTTAATTGCTTCTTGCTTAAAGTAGTCACCAAAACTGAAGTTACCTAACATTTCAAAAAATGTGTGATGGCGCGCCGTGTAACCCACGTTTTCTAAATCGTTATGTTTACCACCGGCACGCACACAACGCTGCGAGCTTGTTGCACGTGTATATGGGCGAGATTCTGCGCCTAAAAATACATCTTTGAATTGCACCATACCGGCATTGTTAAACAATAACGTGGCATCGTTACCCGGAATAAGCGAGCTTGAAGGAACAACTTGGTGTTGCTTGCTGGCAAAAAAGTCTAAAAACTGTTGCCTAATTTGTGCGGTAGTCATGTGCTGCATGTGAAAATCTCACCTGTATTTACTGTGATTGCATTGCAAAATCGATTTGTTCGTAGCTAAAACCTCGATACATTAAGTAGCGCACGCGCTTAGCCTTGTCTTTGTAATCGAGGTTTGCCGGTGTATTTGAATATTTTTTGTTATACGCATCCTGCGCAAGCTCAAACCAGTCTATTTCAAGCTCTTCAACTACTCTTTCAAGTAGCGAACGGTCAATCCCTTTACCCATGGCCTCGCTTTGAATTCGCTTAAGCCCATGGCATTTAAAAATGTGTTTTCTTACAAAGCCTTCACAGTAACGTTGCTCGTTTATAAAATTGTGCTTTTCGCACCAATCAAGCAAGTTTTCGATAAACTCATCTGTGGCTTCTTTTTGCTGTAATTTAAAGGTTAACTCACGACGCGAGTATTCTTGGCGCCCGAGTAACCAAAGTACATAATTTTTTAATTTTTGTTTTAACTTATCATCCATTAAGCGTCGAAGCGTCCGCTTGTTTCACTGCTTAGTGGCTTAACATTTTTGTCGTCACTTGGCGGGACAATCGGCATAAAAATCGCCTGATAAGAAACAAAAAAACTAATGTAGCAAATCGGCATTAAAATCAACAGTGGTAAGAACGATAAGAACATAGAAACCGCCATAAATAGTACGCAAATAACGCCAAAAACACTCAACGGAAACAAATTATGATAAAAAACCATAAGCGATTGCTTAAGCGCCGTTAAAATACGTTGCTCTTTATTAAAATAAACAAGCGGTACCGCATAGGCAAAGGCCGTTAAATAAATAAGCATGGCCATAAAAAATAAAACAACACTCGCACCCGAAATACTCGCAATAGTTTGCTCAAGTGCAGCTTGAGGTTCAAGCCCTGGCTGGCTCATAATTGCCACGGCATCAGCAAATAAACCGTTTGCTAATAACGCCATTAAAATACCCGCACCCATTTGGTATAACGCCAAACGTACCAAGCCTAAACGGTTTCCTTTAGCTGAAAATGGCTTAAGAATGTCAGCCAACATTATTTTACCGCCTTGCTGTTTGGTCAGCACTGCTTGGTAAAAGCCAGCAGTTAAAAAAGGCGTAGCCAGTGCAGCAACCACTTGCAGTAAAGGTAAAAACAACGACAGTAAGCCCACAATGCCAATAAATAAATGCATAAAAATAAACGTCATTGGCTGGGTTTTAAAAATAAGCCATCCCGCTTTTAACCACTTTAGCCCGGCATCTGCTTTAAATACTCGTAATTGTGTAGACATACTTGCTCTTAATTTATAACGAAACACGCCAAGTATAACTTGGCGTTGGGTGGGATCACAGAGGCAGACCAGTAATATTAAGGTTTTTTAATTTTTTTAATATCTAGCATATGTGCGCCATGCTTTATTTTGGTTTCTAAGTAGGCTTTATTACCTGCTACACCCGCCTTTATGTGTGCGTGTGTACCAATAACTGTATCAACTTCAATACCCGCATCTTTCAAAGCATTGAGTTTTTTAGGATTGTTGGTCATTAATTTAACGTGCTTTAAGTTAAGCGCATTAAGCATTAATACCGCATCCGAAAAGTCGCGTAAGTCGTCTGCAAAGCCTAAATGGTTATTGGCCTCGTAGGTATTCATACCTTGCGATTGCAATACGTAAGCATCAATCTTATTGTATAAACCAATACCACGGCCTTCTTGGCGTAAGTAAAGCAAAATACCGCCTTGCTCGTGCATCATTTCAATACATTCGTTTAACTGTTCGCCGCAATCACAGCGTGACGAATGAAAAACATCCCCCGTTAAACACTCCGAATGCATACGAATAAGCGGTACATCTTGCTCGGTATCGGCGTTGTTAAACACCATAGCAATATGTTCTTGGCCATCTTTTAGGTCAGTAAATGACACTATTTCTGCAGGGATATCACTATTTTTGCCAACATTAAGTTGGACTCTTGCTCTTACTTGCGCCACGACAAATCCAAATATTTAAATAACTACGACACGACAATAAAGTGATAATATCACAAAAGAGTAAAATTAGATCGTAGTACAACATTGTTTATCGCAATTATATGGCGACGACAGCGCCTGTTTTCAATGACTAACCTTAATTAACCCGAACTCGGGATAATAAACCTATCTCTAGCAGCTATTTTCAGCGCCAACTGCGTTGAATGTACTTGCAATAGGCCAGCTATTGACGCGTAAATTCGCCTTGTTTTCATTGAAAATCTCTGGCTAGAGAATAAATTTAAAATATCACTACTAGTCAATATTTTAGCAAGTCTCTTAACCAGCGTTATTGTTAAGTAAAAAACACATTAAATCAGCATATAACATTGGCTTTTCGTAC
The DNA here is from genome assembly GCF_057554385.1 of Pseudoalteromonas sp. 4NS20-0020. NCBI lineage: Bacteria > Pseudomonadati > Pseudomonadota > Gammaproteobacteria > Alteromonadales > Pseudoalteromonadaceae > Pseudoalteromonas > Pseudoalteromonas sp. 4NS20-0020. The sequence goes on from NZ_BAAJMI010000004.1 coordinate 136,948, forward strand.
CTATTTAATGACAATAACTATCATCTGTAGTAAGTTATTTTTAGTTAAATTTATCTGAATTTTAAATAAAACGTTTAATAACACGAGAGTAATGACATTTAAGTCTACTGCTTTTTAACCAACACTTTTAGTTAATAAAATTTAAATCTACTTGTAAAATTACATATCTTTTGCAAATAAATTCAATGTAGTTAGCGCTGTAATTACCACTTAGCATAGAGTTATTATTCAAAGTTCAGATTCACAATTAATAAGGATCATTATGAAGCCACAACACCTTGCCCTGTTTGTTGGATTAAGCTTATCTGCCTTTACAAATAATGCACTTGCTAGCCAAACTGACAACGCTAAAGCGGCTTTTTCAACTGCCTATCAAAGTTACCTAAACGCAGTAGAAACCAAACACGATATTGAGCAAGCCGCAAAACGAGCTTACACTGCAGGCCTTACTTTTTACGGCGATAAAAGCGACAACACAGCAAACCTTGCTATTAATTATGCTAAAGCCATTACACCGCCAAGCACAACAAGCAACAAAAAAAACATAAGGCAGCAGCGTTATAGCCTTTACTCGCAAGCGTATACAATTTTAGCTGATAACCACGGAAAAAATGCAATACAAACGCTCGACGCACTTTTAGGTAAAGCCGAAAATGCTAAATCAGCGTCTTTGGCAGAAGATCATCTCGAACGTATAATCGATATTGCTAAAGCACAAAATAAACCAAAATTTGTTGCCGATATGCAATTTGAAGCCGCGTCGTTGTTAGCAAGTAAGTTTGCACATAAAAAGTTTCGTGCAGCGCAAAAGTTATTGAACGAAGCCGATGAATACTACCGTGAAAATTTAGACGAAAACACGGTTGAGCGAATCAAAACAGACTTTTTAGTCGCCTCGTTTGCGCAAAGTAAGAGAAAATATAAAAAAGCGATTGAGCGTTTAAATCATGTTGTTTCGGTATTTGATAGCAACCTAAGCTTTGATCATAACGCCGAACTTACCGCGCACTCAAAACTTGTAAACCTTTACGAAAAAACAGGTCAAAGCGAACAAGCAACTAAACATTGTTTAGCTATTGCCGAAATGGTGCCATGGAAAGACTCACAAGAACAAACACCGGTATACCGCCAACCACCTAAGTACCCAGTAAATAAAGCACGTCAAAATACAGATGGTATTGTTGTTCTTCAGTTTGATATAGACACTGCCGGATTTGTAAAAAACTCATCAGTAATAAGCTCAGAAGGTGGCCACGCATTTGAAAAGTCAGCATTAGAGGCACTTAAAAAATGGCGTTACGCACCCAAATTTGAAAACGGAAGCCCCGTAGTAGCAAGCACCCAGGTGCAAATAGATTTTAAAATAAACCGCTAGCGGTTTTACAAATAAAAAAGGCGCTATTTAGCGCCTTTTTTATTTTTATTCACGACGCCCTAAAATTCGTAACTAATACGAATAGCACCATCGGCTCTTTTTTCGTTACTGTCACTTGTTTTACCATAGCCCGCATCAAGTATTAGTCTAAAACCACTATTATTTAAGCCGTTAAAGTTATAACTGTATGTAAGCCCAATACCATTTGTGGTTTCATCATCAAATATTTGCCCTAGCGCACATCCAAAAATATTACCTAGCTCGATAGCAATGTCGTCAGTGTTTGTGCTTTCACATGGTTGGTCGGTATCACGTGCGCCAATAGCCCCAACTAACACACCCAATGCGTGTTTATTGTTATCACTAACTGCGTGTTCAAAACCCACTGAAAAGCCATCATCTAGGCCAATTTTATAGTTTGCGTACCAGCGCTGAGAATTGTTATCTGCCGATAACGACACTTCAGGTACAACCAAGTAAGGGTAGCCACCCCCAATCGAAAAGCTCACATCATTAGCAAAAGCAGAACCCGAACCAAGTGATAAAACCAGTAGTAATATTTTTGTATTCATAATATTCCTTTTGAGTAAGGATAAATCGTACTCAATTAAGGAACAAAGGGCAATAAAACAAATGTTCGTTAATGTAACAAACTGATAAGAGGCGCTTACATTTTAGCAAGTATGTTATCGCTGGCCGCTTCTATTAAATCAAGTACGTTTTCAAAGCCGTCGTCACCACCGTAATAGGGATCAGGTATGGCACTTGTGCTTTGCTCCCCGTACTCTAAAAACAACGCTAACTTATAGTGTAAATGCGTTGGGCACTGCTCTTTTAAATCAGTTAAATTTTGTTTGTCGGCTGCTAAAATTAAATCAAACTCGTTAAAGTCGCTAGTGCGAACTTTACGCGAGTGTATTCCTTTAAAGCTATAGCCGCGCTTTTCACCCGCCGCCATTGAACGGCTATCGGGGGATTTTCCTTCGTGATAGCCAATTGTACCTGCAGAATCGACCACCACCTTTACACCCAAGGCTTTTGCACGCGCTTTTAAAACCGCCTCAGCAGTAGGTGAACGGCAAATATTACCTAAACATACAATCAGTACCTTTTTCATAGCGGCTCCTTAAATTAGGCTTTAAAACTGTTTTAATATGCTCTCTTCGTAATCGTCAGCATTTAGCGTTAAATTAAACTGTGCAGCAACCGAATCTAACTCAGCTTGTTTAATGGCTAGGTCTTCCATTGTTATAAGGTTGTCGTCTAGCTGCCACAATAAACGCGAGCCCGCATAACTGTAATGAATGGCTAATAGTGCAGCGGGGTTACCTTCGCGACCAGCCGCTTTTAACTTTGGCATTTTACGGGTTATTTTATTAAGTGCCTGTTTTAGCTCCCATACATAAACCACTTCGGTCATGTAAGGATGAGTGCGGTATTTATTTAACAACCACCCTATGGCTAAACTTGTAATAACCACACCAGTTAAGTTCCAATGAAAATGGCTTCCGCTTTCATCCGGAAACAACGCAATCAGCGTTTGCGATATAGCTAAGCTCCCCGCCGCAAGCGAGGCTGCACAGCCCACAATGACACGATTTAAATGCTTACGATAACGCGCTTTATTTATTTCAATGAGTTGCATAACAGCCTAAAAAGTTAATAAGTAAAAGAATGCGAAACGCTATTGTAACTAAACCCCGCATTTTTTATAAAAATATTTCACCCCTTTTTGATTTGCCACCCGTTATAGCTCTGAAAACCACATAATGAGTTAACTAGGAGCGGCTTATGCACACACTTGAAACCCCAAATAACCCAACATTTATAAAAACATCAACCGCCGTTATTGGTGGTGCAGCAATGACCTTTGCCGCCTTTGCATTTATGCAATACCTAATCAGTGGCGACCAACGCGCACCACTAGACCCTGGCAAAGAAATAACGGTTGAAATATTTAAAGTGCCTGAAGATTCAAAAGTAAGACACATAGATAAAATGCCAGAACCACCTACACCCAAAACGCCGCCTAAAGCGCCACCGCGGGTAACACCTAGCGCCGACCCTGTTATGGCAATCAACACGGCGCCGCCATTAATAATGGATGACTTTGGTGACGGTATTAACAATACCCTTAACCGCCCAACGGGAGATGCCTCACCCATTGTGCGCATAAATCCAAAGTACCCAACCACCGCTGCGCGTGATGGAATAGAAGGCTGGGTACAACTTAGCTTTAATATTTCGCCCACTGGCGAAGTAATTGACGCGGTAGTTTTAAACGCCGAACCAAAACGTATTTTTAACCGCGAAGCACTACGCGCTATTAAACGTTGGAAATACCGCCCAAAAGTAATTGAAGGTGTGGCACAATTACAAACAGATCAAACGGTTCAACTTGATTTTAAATTAGATAACTCTATTTAACGGACTAAACGCCTATGCTAATGAGTATTAAAACTTGGTTATTTGAAACGCCCAGCAAAGACTGCATGGCCCGTTATGCAAAAAGTGGAGAAAACCGTCACTTAGAGCAGCTTATTGCCCTCTACAGTAACGATTTATACCACTACCTAGTTACGCAATCTAATACTCACTTAGCATACGATGTAAGCCAGCAAACATGGCTAAAAGTAATTGAAAAGCGCCACCTTTACAAAGCGCAAACCACGCCTAAAGCGTGGTTGTTTAAACTCGCACGTAACACGCTAATAGACGAATACCGCAAACAGCAACACTTTGTGGAGCTTGACGAAAACAGCCTACAACCTTTGCAAAGTGGCAATCAAAGCGAATTAACAAATAGTGACTCGCACATAGGTGACACACACATAAGCTACGAAGCATTCAACACGGCGCTCAAGGAACTGAGCTTTGTGCAGCGCGAAGCCATCACCTTACAACAAGAAGGTTTTAGCCTTGCCGACATAGAGCTTATAACGCAAAGCAACGCCCAAACCATAAAAACAAGACTGCGCTACGCCAAACAAAACCTAAAACAATTATTAGGAGACAATAATGAACAAGCCTGATGAGCAGTTTGATGAAAAGCTGTCAAACCACTTTAAAGCGCGTAAAGCACGTACCACCCTTTCGCATGCTCAACAACAGGCGTTAAAACACAGCGTAGCTCAAAAACAACCTAAAAAGTTAGGCTTTGCCCTGCAACTCACAAGCCTTACCTGCGCTCTGGGCTTACTGGCCTTTATAGTGCTCGACAGCAACAACGTAATAAATACCGCCCCTAAAACCGTACTAAACACCATAGACATTCACGACTACTCGTTTATAACAACGCATGAAATAGATCAAACAGGCAGCTACGCAACCGCCATAACGCAACAAAAACGCGCGCTCGACAGCCAATTAGCAAACGATTTACGCCGCCACCAGCAACGCCACATAGAATACGGCACGCTCGTAAAGGTCGACAACGACTGGTACATAGCCAGTTGTAATGACGAGGTGCTAGTGCAAATTAAGCAGTCGCTATTGAGTGATTTAAAGGGAAGGCACGCGGTAGAGAGTAATATAAATACGGGTGATATGTTAGCCATGGCACATAACGGTAAAGGGCAAATTATTGCCCTGAAGCATGCAGGAGTTGGGGTGAGGCAGTGCAAGGCTTAGGTTATTTTTAGCATGGTGGTAATTTAAATAAGTAATTACCACCGAGAACACAGAGGCGCTTCGCGCTGCACAGAGATAGTTAACTATCACCCATGTAATCTAATGGTGAAGAAAGCTCTATAAAATCACGGTAGTGTTCTTTGCTAATTTCTTTATAGCCATCTTTGATATAAATGTAACTTAACCACAGGAGTGTAATATTGCCTACCCTAGGCTTTCTGACATCAGCATTTGCTAAGTTTTGTTCAGCGCTATGAAGTGCTGTTACGTTCTCACTACTTGAACTAACCATTAGAGCCACAGAATTTGTTGTATTATTAAATACTCTACAAAAGATACTATCTATAAATTCAGTTAGTTTTATAGAGTAATTCCCAGTAGCAAAATTATTATTTCTACTTGTCATTTGACCTAAGTAAAATGAATTTGTGTAAGATAATGGTTCAATAAAGTATTTTATCTCAGCTAGTTGTTGTACGTCTTGGATACTCTGTTTTAAAAAATTATTTAAGCTTATATTTCGTACTTCGCCTTTATGGTTTTTTCCATCTCGTTTAAACCTTCCAGTAATTATCTCTTCATAAAGTGAGTGGTCTTTTTCATAGATACAAAACAAAACAGCGAGCACAAGTACATCAACTTTTTTACCACTTGGTAAATTTGCAATAATGGCCGTAATGCGTTCAGTAATTTGAATAGCTGTTCTTGCTGATATCTGAAAGGCATCTAATACAATAGAAATATTAGCTAAAGCGGTTTCGGGCGTTTTTGTGCGAGGGAGTAGCTCAATATTATTACTTTCTAAATACGCGCTTTCAAATTTAGTTGTTTCACTGTGTACTAATAAAAAGTCTTTTAAAACAGGGCGCTTTAAACTGTAACAACTATTAAAAAAACGGCCTAAATAAACCTTAGCGTCAAACCCTTCACCGTATATTGATTTAATTGTATGTTGGAGTTGTTCTGTATCTGTTGCTATAACAAATACGATACCTTTAACATCAAAAATATGTTTAATCGTCTCTAACATTTCTACTGCATAACTTGGGCGACATCGATCTAGTTCATCAATAAAGATAAATATGGGTAACGACTTACCTTCCTGCTCTTCAAACTTACTTACCCAATCAGCTAACTTAGACTTTATTACTTCAATGCTTTTGTTTTTAGCTTCATGATCTTTAATCAGATTTTGTGCAAGCGCCTTTACTGCGGGCGAAAAGTCGCTACCAGTTGGCTTATTGGAATTTTGATTTTGTTCACTATCTATTTCATCATCAGAAAATAGTAATGTGTTTAGCTCTTCTAAATCTATGCCTGATATTTTTTTAGTTAAGCCTTGTGCAATTGCAGGTGCAACAGCCTTAAACATCGAAAGGGCACTTTTAGGTATTGTTATATTAAACTTAGCCTGAAGTTGAAGCTGCTTAATGATACCTGCAATTACAGTTAAAAATGGATCGTCTGAATAGTCTTGCTGCCATGCATCAATATAAACTACAGGATAATTTACTTTTAATTCTTGTGACCAACGCTTAAGAAAGTAGGTTTTACCTGCTCCCCATTCAGCGTTTAAATTTAATACGTAGTTTTTCTTTTTATCTTCATCAGGCCTGCTTTCGTCAAATCCCTCTTGAGCCAATAGCCTTGATAAGAATGTAGCGTAGCGAGCTCGATCTAATTTATCAGCAGGAAAATATTCACCTACCGAGCGATTAGTTTCCGTGTTCCAATTGAAGTCTTTAATCTCTTTCATTTAATTCCCTTTAAAATAATCCTTCTTTACATAGTGCCATACAACACCCAATAAACGTAACCCATTAATAAAAAGCTATTACTATTTATCTCTGTGAAGCTCGCAGCGCCTCGGTGCACTCGGTACTTAAACAAAAAAGCCTGCAATTAAGCAGGCTTTTAAATATTTAAATTCCGAGTTTTTACAGCACAATAATGCTAATAACCAAATAAGCAATAAAGGTCAGTGCGCCACCAAATAACGCGTACGGTAGCTGGGTTTTAACGTGAGTGAGTAAGTCACACCCCGATGCAAGCGCCGACACCGCGCTGGTGTCGGATATAGGCGAACAGTGATCGCCAAATATGCCGCCGCCCAAAATAGCGCCTACAACCAATGAAGGTGGTAAACCCAGTGCTTGTATGAGCGGTACGCCAATAGGAATAAGTATGGCAAACGTGCCCCACGATGTGCCTGTAGTAAACGACATAACCGCCCCTGTTAAAAACAGCACGGGCACTATTAAGTAAATAGGTAAGTAGTCGCCTACCAATGACGCAACAAACACACCCGTGCCTAGCTCTTTTAAGCTTGCACCTAGCGTAAGCGAGAGCAAAACAATACTTACCAATGGGAGTAATTCGCCCATGCCTTTAAAGCCAGTATCAACCAATTGGTGGTGGGTAAATTGGCGCGAACTAATCATTAGTAAGTAAGCAACCACAATCGCGAGCACAGTTGCATATAATACCGATTTAGAGCCGCTACCTTCTGCCAACACACCGTTACCAGTGTAAAACATAAATCCTACCATGCTGGCAATTAGCGTAAATAATGGCACTAACATAAAGCGCGCTTTAGAACCTTTTACTTCTTCTTTTAGCTCGTTTGTTTGTAGCTCTAATTTTTGTTCGGCCTCTTTCATTGGGCCGTGTACTTTATCAAATGCAATGGTGTAAAAAACAATAACCAAGGTAATTATGGCGTAAAAGTTATACCCAACGCTGCCCCAAAGAACCGATACGGCCGATTCGCCCAATTCGTAATTACCTAATAAGCCCAGTACAAATGCACCCCAGCCGTTAAGTAGTATTAAAATACACACAGGGGCACTGGTACTATCTATAATATAGGCAAGGCGTGCACGGCTCATTTTAAATTTGTCGAACAGGCCACGCGACAAAATACCCGACGTAAGCACGCTTAGGTTTGACTCTATAAACACCGCAACGCCAGTAAACATAGTTAAAAAGCCAACTTGGCGCTTACCTTTTGCAACCCCTTTGTTCATTAATAAGTTAACCGTTGCCGCCACACCGCCAGATTCGCGAATGTAGGCAAGTAAAGCACCTATTAAAATACTAAATATGAGTATGCGGCTGTTACCCGGCGAACTTGCCACCGAAATAATACGCTCTATGGTATTTAAAAATGTTGTAAATACGCTATTTCCTTCCCCTTGTAGGGCAAGTAAAAACTCAGAAGACGCCACGGCAACTAGCAGCGCCATAATGACTTCTTTGCGCCAAAACACGATAGCAATCGCAATTAGCGGCGGTAAAATAGAATACCAATGCATAAAAAGTTAACCTTAATTATTAACAACCCGCGCTTAAACGCTTATATGTTAAGCCCAAAACTTAAAAAGTGGCTTAATGGAGTAAACCGCCTAGCTTAATGGATTGATGTTGCCAAGTCACCTGCAAATAAGCCATTGGGCGTAACTGTATTAGCCCATTTTAACCTATACGATAATTTATTGATTTAACAGCGCTTCGTAAACAAGCGATACCACAGATCCGTATTGTGCGGTTTCGAATTGTTTGCCTGTAAATTCATAACGTTTTTGTGTGCCTTTAATTGCAGTGTGGCGCGCGTTAGTAAGCAAAACAATGGCCAAGTCGTAAGCGGGATCGATTACTGTTACGGTGCCTGTCCAACCGGTATGGCCATACGCTTGTGAGCTGGCATAAGGGCCAAAGTGCCAACGCCGTGCTTGGTTATTGCCTGCAAGCCTAAAACCTAGGCCGTACGTTTCGTTAGTGCTTTGCGGCGTTAAAAACTGCGCCAAGGCACTTGCGCTAAATAATTGTTGGTCGCCGTAGCCACCATTATTTAATAATAGCTGGCAAAGCACAGCTAAATCGTGGGCGTTACTAAATAACCCGGCATGCCCAGCAACGCCGCCAAACGAGTAAAATGCGCGTTCGTCATGAACTTGGCCTTGCAACACATGTGTTCGAATATTATCAAAAGTAATACGTCCATCGCGGGTGTTGCCGCTAAGTTCGGTGGCTGCAAATTGACTGCGCTCAAAGCCTTTTTTAAGGGGGTTAAATAGCGTGTTACTCAGTGCAAGAGGTGTATAAACGTGCTGCTCTAAGTACTCGTCTAGTGGCTGCCCTGTTATGCGCTCAACCAATACACCTAAAATCATGTAATCAATATCAGAATACACATGTTGCATTGGTTTTTTGTTATTAAGTGGCACTTTGGTGAGCAAAAGCTGTTTAGTGGTTTGGCTATTTTGAGAATAAAATGCATCGCCTTGCTGTGTATCTTTTCGGTGAAAATCAAACACGGGTGGGTAGCCTGCGCTATGAGTAAGTAACTCTTTTACTATGCGTTGCTCTCGCCCACCGCCTGTGTATTCTGTTAAATAACTTTGCACGGGGTTGTTTATATTGAGTTGCCCTTCGCTTATTAGTTTCATGAGTGCAAAGTTAGTAGCAAATATTTTAGTGTTTGAGGCTAAGTCGAATAGAGTATTTGTTTGCATAGGCTCTGGGCGCAGTAGCATTAGATCGTTTTGCTGATACTGCTTTGCATCACCATAAGCTGTAAGTTTTATTAGCTCGCCATTTTTAACAACCGCCAGCACTGCACCGGGAAAACCCGCTTTAATATCACGCTCAATCAGTTCATCAACGTCAGTAAAATCAACTGGCTTGTTAGGCGTTAAATTTAATGTAGGAAATGCAAAACGCAGCGTTAAGCTTGCGCCTTTAGGTAAAATATTTTCTACCTTAAATGTGTTTATACCATTATGAGTATGCGCCGCTAAGCTGTAATTATAAAGCGTATTAGTGGTTAACGTATTGGTAGCAAGTTTTTGATTGTTTATGTAAATATCGGCACTTTCGGCGCTGTGGTTTTGTATTAATAATTGGCCGCGCCCTTTATACGCTTTAAATGTGCCACGGTTGTTTACATAAAACCGGCTACTTGGATTTGGCTCAGGAAAGCTGGCTACAACTTGTGCGTTTGGCAGCTCTATTAGCTGACTTTTAATCAGCACTGGCTGCGATTTTAATGAATTATGTGTAGTACTGCAGCCTACAATAATTAAACTCAAAGCGGCTAACCATGCGTTTTTTATGAAGCGAGTATTTTTTAAAATAAATAACATGGTTAAGCCTTACTCATATAATAAATAAGGCGCTCGTTGCGCTTTAAATTGTGTAAGGCCGCGTTGCCAACTTTGCTTTATTTGCTCAACCGACTGCCCTGCCTCTATAGCTAAACGCAGTTTATTAGTACCTGCCAATTTATCCATAAATCCAGCGCGTTCAAAAAAGTCGACCTTATGTTTATTAAGGGTGGCGTAGGCGTTTATTAAGTACGTTAAATTTAGCCCTGCGGCGTTTACTTGCCTTAAATCAAGGCCATGTACCGTTGTATTTTTAAATTTAGGGTTTAAAGCGGCGCCTTTAATAGCGCGCGGTGTAAAATTAAAATCCCCTAATTTTACCGGCGAATAACCAATAACCTGAAACGCAAAATCGGTGCCGCGGCCAATACTCACAGGAGTTGCTTCAAAAAAGCACAGCGACGGATAAAGCGCGATTGATTGATCGTTTGGTAAATTAGGACTGGGTTTTACAGGTAAGCTATAACGAGTTGTGCGTGTGTAACGATCAACGGGGATCACGGTGAGCTTTAGATCGGTGGCTTTATTGATCCAGCCCTCGCCTTTGATCATATAAGCCAGCTCGCCTACCGTCATACCATGCAATACTGGGATTGGGTGCATGCCTACAAACGATTTAAATTCGCGCTCAAGAATTGGCCCGTCAATATAGGCAATATTGGGGTTTGGCCTATCAAGCACTATAAATTCAACACCTTGTTCAGCCGCAGCCTCCATCATGTAATGCATAGAGCTTATGTAGGTATAAAAACGTACACCCACATCTTGAATATCAAAAATAATAACATCTACATTGCTAAGAGCTTCAGCGCTTGGCTTTTTGTTTTTGCCATAAATAGAAACAAGCGGGATACCGGTTTTACTATCAATGGCGTTTTTAACATGAGCACCGGCGTCGTGATCGCCTCTAAAACCATGCTCGGGTGCAAAAATTTTGGTTATGTTTATATTTTTACTAAGCAGGCTGTCAACCAAGTGTGCTTGCCCTACTAAAGAGGTTTGATTTACCACTAACCCAACACGTTTATTTTGTAATTGCGGTAAGTACACTGCCGGCTGTTCAGCCCCTACGGTTACTGAATGCTTTGCTTCATTCGCGTGTGTGGTAATAGTAAAAAGCGCACTTAAACTCAATAAAAATATAAAAAATACGGTTTTAAACATACAGCAAGATCCTTTTAAACAAGGTGTTTAAAATACCACAGCTTAAGTTAAAGAGCAGCGAATGCTTTAGAGTAAATACATAAGTAATTAGAAGCTACGCTTCTCACGTGAGCACGTTCTGCGTATACAATAATTTAACCCACAGTTTAAGGGTCACCCGTAGGCGCTTAGCTTGCTGGCGCGACGAGCATCGCTCGTAAATAGTTTTGGGTAGATACGTAAGTAACTAGAAGCTGCGCTTCTCACGCGAACAAGTTCTGCGTCTACGCTGAAGTTTTTAACGGGGGTGTTTGTTTGGTTTAACTGATATCTGAAAGCTTTCTCAAATTTCAGGCACAAAAAAACCGACTTAGTGTCGGCTTATGTATGAAAGTGGTGGGCGCAGGACGTATCTTTTAAGAGTGAACCTCTGACCGTCGGGTTCGTGGCTTGCTATTTTCCCATATTCACTTTATTTCAGGCACAAAAAAACCGACTTAGCGTCGGCTTATGTATGAAAGTGGTGGGCGCAGGAGGATTCGAACCTCCGACCGCCTGGTTCGTAGCCAGGTACTCTATCCAGCTGAGCTATGCGCCCACTTTCATTCTTTTTTACTTATTTATACTCTAAGCAGAGTGTGTAAAAGTGGTGGGCGCAGGAGGATTCGAACCTCCGACCGCCTGGTTCGTAGCCAGGTACTCTATCCAGCTGAGCTATGCGCCCACTTTTACTATTTGCTTTTTTATACTCTAAGCAGAGTGTGTAAAGAGTGGTGGGCGCAGGAGGATTCGAACCTCCGACCGCCTGGTTCGTAGCCAGGTACTCTATCCAGCTGAGCTATGCGCCCATCTTTACGTTTACAAGATTTCGCCATTTAGAAAATGGTGGAGAGGGAGGGATTCGAACCCTCGATAGAGCTACAAACTCTATACTCCCTTAGCAGGGGAGCTCCTTCGGCCACTCGGACACCTCTCCGTCTTGTGGGGCGTATAATAAAGATTTCAGAAAATATGTCAAACACTTTTCTATCAAAAGTGTCTATATGGTTACAGAACACACATATGATATGTTTTTATATTAAAGAAGCCTAATTTTTAAGCTAATTAACTCTCTTCATTAGGCGTATGTGTGTCGTCGGTTGGGTCGCATTTATCTTTTAAACTAGCTAGGTACTGCTCTTGATAACCTAGTTGTTGAAACTCTGCAATGCATGCTCGGTAAAAAGCTTCTCGCTCTCGCTCTGTTTGACTGAGTTCTTCCGACTCTTCGATAGTTTTATCTGTCATTTTATTATTTTGTAAATCCGTTTTTATTATTTACAGCACCTAAAAGTTAGGTCGTTTAAAATTTGGCCGTATTGTAGCTAACAAAGTTACAAAAATACAACATAATGTTTAAATGTTACTCATTAATTTGTTATATGCACATAAAAATTTTCATAAAAAATTACAACTAAATATCAACAGCTTAATATATGAATAATAATCTTATTAGCTATGAATAAACAAAGTAAAAACAAAAACGCCGCAATTAAGCGGCGTTTCAAGGTGTTATTTTCGTTAAGCTTAGTCAGCTTGCGGACGCATATGCGGGAATAAAATAACATCTTTAATTGTAGATGAGTCAGTAAATAACATTACTAATCGGTCAATACCAATACCCTCACCAGCAGTAGGCGGTAAACCGTACTCTAGTGCGCGTATGTAATCTTCATCGTAATGCATTGCCTCATCATCGCCTGCGTCTTTTTCTTCAACTTGGCGAGTAAAACGTTCTGCTTGGTCTTGTGCATCGTTAAGCTCCGAGAAACCATTTGCAAGCTCACGTCCGCCAACAAAAAACTCAAAGCGGTCGGTAACAAATGCATTGTCGTCGTTACGACGTGCAAGCGGCGACACTTCCCATGGGTAACCTGTAATAAATGTAGGTTGGATAAGCATGTGCTCAGCCGTTTCTTCAAATATTTCACATAAAAACTTGCCTGGGCCCCAAACACAGTTTTCAGGAATTTTAACGTGCACTTGTTTAGCGTACGCTTTTAATTCTTCAAAGTGGTTTTCTGGGTCATTAAATACCGCAGCATCAAACTCAGGGTTATATTTTAAGATAGCATCAGCCATGCTTAGGCGCTCAAACGGCTTACCAAAGTCGTACTCTACTGAGTCGATTACTTCGCCGTTTTCATCTTTCGTTGTATTAACAACTATTGGGCTGCCTAAAACGTTTGTTGCAACTGTACGTAGCATGTCTTCGGTGATGTTCATCAGATCGATGTAATCGGCGTATGCTTGGTAGAACTCAATCATAGTGAATTCTGGGTTGTGACGCGTTGATAACCCTTCGTTACGGAAGTTACGGTTAATTTCAAATACGCGGTCAAAACCACCTACCACTAAACGCTTTAAGTAAAGCTCTGGCGCAATACGTAAGTACATGTCGATATCAAGCGCGTTATGATGAGTCACAAATGGACGCGCAGACGCACCGCCAGGAATAACCTGCAGCATTGGCGTTTCTACTTCCATAAAGTCACGATCTGCTAAGAAACGACGAATGCCTTCAACTACTTGTGAACGAATACGGAACGTTTCGCGCGTTGCTTCGTTAGTAATTAAATCAACATAACGTTGGCGGTATTTTGTTTCTTGGTCTGAAAGGCCATGAAATTTTTCTGGTAATGGGCGTAGTGACTTAGTAAGTAATTCGTACTCGGCCATATCTACGTATAAATCGCCTTTACCTGATTTATTAAGTGGGCCTTTAACACCGATAATATCGCCAATATCAAGCTGACCATATTTTGCTTTTAAGTCTTTTTGTACGTCTTTTGATGCGTAAACTTGTACACGGCCTTTCATGTCTTGAATAGACATAAATGGACCACGCTTAGCAAGAATACGACCAGCAATTGATACTACATGCTGTAGCTCAATTAATTCTTCTTTTGTTTTATCACCAAACTCAGCTTGCAAATCAGCCGTGTAATGTTCACGACGGAATTGGTTTGGATGACCGTTGGCTGGGCAATTTTCGCGAATAGCATCTAACTTGCCGCGACGCTCAGCGATTAACTTGTTTTCGTCTTGGATTTTATCAGTCATTTTTTAGCTCTTTATTAGCTTGGTGGTTATAGGCCAGATTTAAGGCTGGCTTCAATAAATTTGTCTAGGTTACCGTCAAGTACCGATTGGGTATTGCGGTTTTCAACGCCGGTGCGTAAATCTTTAATACGTGAGTCATCAAGAACGTATGAACGAATTTGACTGCCCCAACCAATATCTGATTTTGCATCTTCTTGCGTTTGTTTTTCAGCATTTTGCTGCTGTAGCTCAAGCTCAAATAATTTAGCTTTTAATTGCTTCATTGCTTGGGCTTTATTTTTATGCTGCGAACGCTCGTTTTGACATTGTACTACCGTGTTTGTAGGCACGTGAGTAATACGTACTGCCGATTCGGTGGTGTTAACGTGCTGACCACCCGCGCCCGATGCACGGTACACGTCTATACGTAAGTCAGACGGATTAATATCAATTTCAATATTGTCGTCTATCTCTGGGTATACAAACGCAGAGGCAAACGATGTATGACGACGGCCACTTGAGTCAAATGGGCTTTTACGAACTAAACGGTGTACGCCTGTTTCTGTACGTAACCAACCGTAAGCATATTCACCAACAAAGCGAACTGTAGCGCCTTTTATTCCGGCCACATCGCCATCGGTTGCTTCTACTAGCTCAACTTTAAAGCCTTTTGCTTCGCCCCAGCGTAGGTACATGCGAAGTAACATGTTACACCAGTCTTGAGCTTCAGTGCCGCCTGAACCTGATTGTAAATCAAGGTATGCATCATTTGCATCGTGAGTGCCCGAAAACATTCGACGAAACTCTAAACCTTCTAATTGCTCGTTTAGGCCTTCAAGCTCTGCATTTGCTTCGTCAAAGGTGTCTTCGTCTTCCGCTTCTATTGCAAGCTCAAGCAAACCTTCAACGTCATCAGCGCCAGCAACTAAGTTGTCGATTGTTTCAACAACCGCCTCTAATGCTGACTTTTCACGGCCAAGTGCCTGTGCGCGTTCAGGTTCATTCCATACAGCTGAATCTTCAAGTTCGGCGTTAACTTCTTCTAGGCGCTCTTGTTTAAGAGCGTAGTCAAAGGTACCCCCGAAGCAGTTCAGTACGATCGCGAATTTCCTTGATTTGATTAATCACAGGATTCACTTCAAACATGTACATTACTCCAAAATGGCTAGATTATTACGGCCCGACTTGAGGAATATCCGCAATAAATTATCGTCAAATGATAAAAACGCCCGATTTTAACAAAAAACCGCGCGCTTTATTAGCCTTTTATGCATGTATTGTGCATATTTTTTAGTGCACTTTTTCAAGCTCTCGTACAATTAGCTGCAAGCTAAATTTACCTCTAAACTCGTTTATATCAAGTTGATAAGCCACTTTAACAAAGCGTGCTTCGGTATCTGGCCACTCTTTTACGTCTATACCAAAAGCAATAGCGTCAACTAATCGCCCTGATTGATGTTTAAGCACCAGTTTTAAATGCTTTTCACCAACAATACGTTGCTGAATTAATTCAAAGGTATGTTCAAACACAGGCTCTGGAAATTGCTGCCCCCATGGGCCTGATTGCTTTAATAATTGGGCAAACTCCATGGTAAAGCAGTCGTTTGGCAGCTCGCCGTCGGTAAATACAATACAACGCTTACTTTCTTCGCTTAATTGCGCACTGACTGCGGCATCAAACGCTTTTTTAAAGTCGTTAAAATTTTGCTCGTCTATGCTTAACCCCGCCGCCATTGCGTGGCCACCAAACTTATTTATTAAATGGGGCATAGCGGTATTTAACCCTTCGAGTAGGTCACGCATATGCAGCCCTTCAATAGAGCGGCACGAGCCTTTAATTTCGCCATTTTCACCACCGGCAAAAATAACGGTTGGGCGGTGGTACTTTTCTTTTAAACGGCCAGCCAAAATACCAATTACGCCTTGGTGCCAGTCATCTTGAAACAAACAAATAGCATCAGGAATGTTATCGTCGGTAAAGGCGAGCCTATCTAGCACGGCTTGTGCTTCAGCTTGCATACCTTGCTCTATTTCACGCCTTGCATGGTTTAAGCTGTCGAGTTCGCTTGCGATACGCCTTGCTTGGTTTATATCGTTACTCAGTAAACACGCTATGCCCAAACTCATGTCGTCTAGTCGCCCTGCTGCGTTTAAACGTGGCGCAAGTGAAAAACCAAAATCGCTGGCGCTTAAACGCGCTGCATTTCTGTTGGCCACTTCAATAAGTGCTGTAATACCTGGGCGTGTTTTACCACTGCGAATACGCGCTAAGCCTTGGTGTACTAATGTTCGGTTATTTGCATCAAGTGCAACTACATCAGCGACTGTGCCCAGTGCAACTATGTCTAATAAGTTTGCTAAGTTAGGCGGTGCTTGTTGCGTAAAGTAACCTTGTTCGCGCATTAGACTTCTTAGTGCAATTAATAAGTAAAACGCAACGCCTACACCAGCAATAGACTTTGACGGAAAGTTACATTCGTGTCTGTTTGGATTTACAATGGCATCGGCATTGGGAAGCTGTTCACCTTGTAAATGGTGATCTGTAACCAACACTTTTATACCTACCGATTTTAAAATATCAATACCGGCAATACAGGATATACCGTTATCTACGGTGATCACTAAATCGGGCTTTATTTGTACTATTTGTTCGGCCAGTGCGGGGCTTAAGCCATAACCTAAGCTAAAGCGGTCTGGAATGAGGTAATCTAAATTTTGAAAACCAAACATTTGCAACCCCTGCATTAAGGTTGCAGTACTGGTTGCGCCATCGGCATCAAAGTCGCCCACAATTAAAATGTGGCTTTGCGCCTTAAGCGCATCGACTAGTAATGCACTTGCTTTGTCGATGTCTTTAAACAATTTATAATCGTGAAGCGTAGCAACACCGTTATCGAGCTCTTGGGCATCAACCACACGACGAGTCGCGTAAATTTGTTTTATTACCGGATGCAAATGACTCGGTAAGTGCGAGTCGTTAACGTTTTCGCGCGCAATGATGAGTTTTTTCATGCAGTTTTTTTAACTTATTAAGTCGTATTAAAAAGACAAAAAAAGGCCATTAAGGCCTTTTTGTAAACGTAAACACGTTATTAAGATGCTTTATTAGCATCTAACGCTGCTTTTAATGCAGCAGCAGGTTGGTAACCTGGGATCATTGTGCCATCGTCTAAAATAATGGCTGGCGTGCCACTAATACCAAAGCTTTGGCCTAGCTGGTAGTGTTCAGCAATGGGTGCACTACAACCTGCAACTGCCGTGGTACTCTCACCAGCTTTAGCTTCTGTTAACGCCTCTTGTTGATCTTTTGCACACCATACATTCATTAAATCTGCATAGCCTGAACCTTGTAGGCCACCACGCGGAAACGCTAAGTACTTAACGGTAATACCCGCATCAAGTAAATCGTTTAGCTCACGGTGTAATTTACGACAATAACCACAGCTAATATCGGTAAATACAGTGATGCTGTGTTTTTCGTTTGGTGCTTTGTACACAATCATCGACTCTTCGTATTCTGTAATACCTTCAGCACGTACGCTATTTAAAGCTTGTTCTGTTAGGTTATTACGGTTGTCTAAATCGATTAACGTGCCTTGCATTAAAAACTGGCCGTCTGGGCTTGCGTATAACACGCCTTTATTTGTAATTAGCTCTTTTAAACCAGCTACTGGGCTTGGATTTATTTGCTTAACCGTAACGCCAAGTGCCGCAAACTTAGTAACAATAGGATCATTAGCATTTGGCGTTACTGCAACGTCATTTGCCAATGCACTCATACTTGTGCACAACATGGCACCTGCTAACATTAATTTTTTCATAACTTCTCTCTATCCTAAAAATACTTAATATATTGACCGGCTTAATACTATTTAATTTCAAATTAAGCGCGCGGATGATGCTGCGCGTGTACCGATTTTAACCGTTCATTAGCAACATGAGTATAAATTTGCGTTGTTGATAGGTCGCTGTGTCCCAGCATCATTTGCACAACACGTAAATCGGCCCCATGATTTAATAAATGCGTAGCAAATGCATGGCGCAATGTATGGGGTGATAATGGCGATTCAACCGATGCCAAAATAGCATAGTGTTTGATTCTATGCCAAAAGGTTTGTCGAGTCATGCCTACACCACGTTTTGACGGGAATACAAAGTCGGTGGCGTGTTTGATCATTTGTGCGCGGCCCACTTTTAAAAAAAGCTCAAGCCAATGCATGGCTTCTTCGCCCAGCGGCACTAAACGTTCTTTGTTGCCTTTACCTTTTACAAACACAACCGCTTGGCGTAAGTTAATTTGCTCCATACGTAGCCCAACCAATTCACTGACACGCAGGCCTGTGGCGTAAAGTAACTCTAGCATGGCTTTATCTCGTAACCCCATAGGTTCTTCAGTATTGGGGGCGTTAAGAAGCGCTTCTACTTCAGTTTCAGAAAGTGTTTTAGGTAACGATTGCCCCGCTTTGGGTTGGGCAATATTTAGCATTGGTGTGTCGGTAATCATTTTTTCACGCACAAAGTACTGATAAAACCGTTTTAGCGCACTGATACTTCTCGCTGTACTGCGCGGCTTTAGGCCTAAATCAACCCGATGCGCTAAGTAGCTTTCAATGTCATGCCCTGTTACCGCCATTAAGTTTTCGCCTTTTAAAAACTGGCAAAACTTATCTAAATCGCTACGGTAAGCACTTAATGTGTTTTCGCTTACACCTTGCTCTAAATAAAGGCTATCTAAAAAGGTTTCTAGGTAGTCGCTATTGGTGCTCATACTGCTTTTATTTTCTGAAAAATCGTCAGATAGCGTTGTCACATTATGCTCTCATGCTTTACTAAGGTATCAATTAAAAATACCTTACGGTAAACTTGAGCCTATCATATCAGGCAATTACACAGTGATAAATACGATGCAAATTGGTTTATTTTTTGGCTCTACTACGTGCTACACCGAAATGGCAGCAGAAAAAATACGTGACCTTATTGGTGACGATATAGTTAGCCTTCACAATATTAAAGACGAACCACTAAAAAATGCAGAGCAGTACGACTTTATCATCTTTGGTATTTCAACATGGGACTTTGGCGAAATACAAGAAGACTGGGAGTCTAAATGGGACGACATAAAAGACGTAAACCTAAATGGTAAAACCATTGCTTTATTTGGCATGGGCGACCAACAAGGTTACGGACAGTGGTTTCAAGACGCTCTAGGTATGCTGCACGACGAAATAAACACACAAACATTTACACAACTTGGCTTTTGGCCGAACGACAGCAGCTACGAGTTTGAAGCCTCAAAGGCACTCACCCCAGATGGCAAACAGTTTGTAGGGCTCGCCCTTGACGAAGACAGCCAGTACGAGCTGAGCGATGAGCGCATAGCCAGCTGGGTTGAGCAAGTAATGACCGAGTACGGCGAAACGCTTTAACTGCTTAAGCGTAATACTTGCCACGCTATATAACAGCGATTTAACACATTACCAATATTGTTTATGGTAAAAAGCCAAACACGCTTAGGTGTTTGGCTTTAGTAATAATGCAAATCGCTAAATTTAACGAATAGGTTTAAAAGTTACGAATATCTACATTTGAGCTATTAAATTCAAACATATTTATTTTTCCACATTGTGCCACATGGTTAGTGCTGGCAAAGGGTGTATTGGCTTGGTTTATATCGCTTTCCCAGCCTTGGCCATTTTTAACAAATGCTTTTACTTCAAACCACCCATTTACTGCTTTGCTGCAATCCATGTCTACATCTAGCATCCAATAGTGTTCGCCCCAAATATTCAGCGGCGTAACGCCAAAGCCGTCGTTAGTTACTGTTTTTTGGGCACCATATGTACTTGGCCACACGTTTGTAGTCCAGTCGGCTGCAGTACCTTCTGCTTGGGCGCTTTGCCCGCTTTCAATACCGTACCAATCTAGATAGTTATCGTTTACTTTCCATGGGCTTGTAGTGGCATTTTTTAAATTGTTATGACGAATAGGCATCGCACACTCAACATTGGTTGTTTTACAGTTTCGACCTAAATTTGTATTTGCATAGGTATGATCTATTCCGCCGCGTACAAACATGTCTTGCCCACTTTGAGTTTGTGCGTTAATAAAAATGACGGTACGCTGCCAATCACCACTCGGATTTGGAGTCGAACCTTGTGATAACTTAGCGTTTTTATGAATTGCCATCGCATCCCAAGGTGCCACATTTAGATCAATAGTGCCGTTACTATTAACTGTAATAACCTCACCGCTACAACTTTTAGCATCGCCCGATAATTCACCTTTTAATACATTACAATATTGGCCAGGCGCCATGTCTGTTTGCACAGTGGCATTGAGCGTTGCGTCTTCTTTGTTAATGGCCATATGACCTGAGCTACCGCGGCCAAATGAAATCTGATTATTAGTGTTATCCCACCAATTTGTCACAGCCCAGTTGTCGGCGGTGTTATTTCTAAAATCGACGCCACCCGCTATGTATGACCAACGATGCTCACATTTCCAATTGCTTGCAAAACATTCTAAATTACCACTGTTATGAACGGGAACACTCGGCCCGCCCGCATCGGTATCACCATGGAAATCGTAACTCGACATTACTTTTGGATAGCCATACGGATACGCCAACATAAATACGTTAGCTAGGTCGTATAAGCGGCCATCTTCAAAGGTAATTACGTTACCCGCACCACCATGCCCCCGCTGATTATCATGATTATCTACAAATACGACCGCTGACGAGCTTGGCATAAAGCCCCACCCTTCACCAAAATTACTTAACCATGCAAGCGAGCCGTTTCTAAATGTATTACCGAGTTGTGTACTGTATTTAAACTCGGTAACTAGCCCTGTACTTAAATACTCAGAGGCATCAACGGCTTCTGTTCCCTGATCAATCACTTCATGAAACACTAACGGCGAGCTATTTATTTTAGCCATAAGGCTTTGAATATCGCTAGCTGCTACGTGTTTAGCCGCATCAAATCTAAAACCTTTTACTCCAATAGCCTGAAGGTCGTTAATATAAGCAGCGAGAGTATTTTGCACGTAATTTGAAGACGTATTCAAATCAGCAAGTCCTACTAACTCGCAGTTTTGAACGCGGTAACGATTATTACCGTAATCATCTGGATTTATACTACAGCTTTCATGAAAGTCTTGTGGGCTATAAATTGGGTATTGTTTATTACCAAACGTGCTACCCGCAACGCCATTACCACTGCCAGCCGCCATGTGATTAATTAAGGTATCTACATAAATATCGACCCCTGCACTTTTACAACGGTTAACCATATCTACAAACTGCGTTCGGTTACCGCCTCGGCTTTGCAGTTGGTAGCTCACAGGTTGATAGCGAGTCCACCATTGGTTGCCTGTAATATGCTCGTTAGGCGGAGACACTTGTACAGCAGCATACCCTTTTGGCCCTAAAAACTGCTCGCATTCTTGTGCAACATCGGGCCAACTCCATTCAAATAAATGAACAAACGTAGTGGGTGCAGCAGCTGCAAGATTAGGCAAAAGCAAACCTAGGCTTAAACCGGCGGTGGTGACCATTTTATTCAGCTTCATAGTGTGTGTTTCCAAATGTTGGCGGGCTAAACAACATGCCCAACTTTATTTACAAGTGGTTAACACTAGTCTTGAGATTGATTAAATAACAACTGAATACGTATGCATTATGGGTAAACTATCCTTTATTATTAGATAATACCCTCACAATTACGCCATCTTTAAATAAAATGCCTTACACAAAGTAATGTAATCAGTAGTGTAATTATTGTTTAACTCTCTAATGCATAGCGTTGAATTGTCGGTTTGTGATTCTAGATAACTAAACGTCATTAAACTGCGGCTTATGGGTTTGCTAGGTGTCGCTTTTACTTGGCAATGTGCATTTAAATAAAGCCCTTTTTGAGTAGCAAGCTCAATAAATACTAAAGCCTCAGTGTTTGGCAGTATTAAACTAAACCGTGACTGTGAATGGCTAATCTGCTTAAACGCGTTAATTAGCTCCTCAAAGCTCAAACCATCGGTGTGACGCGCAGTGTTTCGGGCGGCATTATTGCCTTTTAAACTGTGATTAAAGTAAGGCGGATTAGAAATGATGACATCAAAGGGAGCGTCACTATTAAAGCTTTGAATAGTTTGATGCTTAATAGCTATATTGGGCCACGGACTATTTGCTACGTTTTGTAATGCTTGATTGTATGCGTTTTCATCTATTTCAACCGCAGTAATACTCAATGCTGGCCTGCGCTGTTTACACATTAACGCCAATAACCCCGTGCCTGTACCAATGTCTAGTAACGAGTTTGCACCAGCTAAGTTTGCCCACGCACCAAGCAAAATGCCGTCGGTTGAAACCTTCATTGCGCAGAGGTCGTGTTCAACCTTAAATTGTTTAAATGCAAAACCAGACATTTTTTCACCTTTTCATTCACCAAGCGCAGCATAGCGCGTATAATCAAGGTAATTGTCCACTATTTTAGACACTCTATGCAATTTTCTGAATTTGATCTTGATACCAAATTACTCGATGCCATTGATAAAATGGGCTACGAGAAGCCAACCAGTATTCAACAACAAGCTATTCCTGAAGCTCTTCAGGGACGTGATATTTTAGCGTCTGCGCCAACTGGCACAGGTAAAACAGCGGCATTTTTAATTCCTGCGATTCAATACTTATTGGATTTTCCGCGCCGTGAACCTGGTTTTGCCCGCGTATTAATAATGACGCCAACACGTGAGCTGGCTTATCAAATTCATGAGCAATGTGAGTTACTCGCCAAACGTACACACCTAAAAATAGGTGTCGTGACCGGCGGTATTAACTACGGAACGCATAAAGAAATTTTTGAAAAAAATAACGACGTGTTAATTGCTACACCAGGGCGATTAATGGAATACCTTGAAACTGAAAACTTTCATGCTGAACATGTCGAAATGCTTATAATTGATGAAGCCGACCGCATGCTAGACATGGGTTTCAAAAAAGAAATGAGCCGTATTTGTGATGAAGCTAAAAACCGCCGTCAGTGTTTTTTATTCTCAGCAACCCTTGAGGGTGACAGCGTAGAGCGATTTGCAGAAACCACATTAAACGATCCGGCTTTGTTAGAAGCTGAGTCGTCTCGTAAAGAAAAAGCTAAAATTCACCAGTGGGTTCATCTTGCTGATGATTACCACCATAAACTCGAGCTTTTAGTCAACACCCTCAACGGCCCAGACGTGAGTAAAGCCATTGTATTTGTTAAAACCCGTGAACGTTTAGAAACTCTCATTGGTGAATTAACTAATAACGGTGTAAAAGCCGCTTGGCTGCGAGGTGAAATGCCACAAGACAAGCGCATGAAAGCAATGGAAAACTTTCATAGTGGCCGCACTAAAATATTAATTGCAACAGATGTAGCTGCTCGGGGTATTGACGTATCTGACATTAGCCACGTTATTAACTTTGATATGCCACGTACCGCCGACGTATATGTTCACCGTATTGGCCGTACTGGTCGCGCAGGTAAAAAAGGCATCGCTATTTCATTAGTTGAAGCGCATGATATCGGTATTTTGTACAAAGTAGAACGCTACATTGAACAAAAGCTTAAACGCCGTGTAATTAAAGGCATAGAGCCTCAGCATAAAGAGGCTAAGCCACCGGTTAAAAAGCGCAAAGATCCAGTAAAAATGAAAGCAAAGAAAAAAGCGAAAGTTAAAAAGAAAAAGTAACTTAGCATATTTACCAAAGCCGGCGTATGCCGGCTTTTTAATGCGTGTAACATATGTAACCGGTGCATGTAACACCTACCCATTTAAATGTAATTATTGCCCACCTGAATTCTCACTTAATAAAATAACCTTATATTTCAACAAATTAAAAATGGCACTGAACTTGTAATGGTACACACAGAATAGCCAGAGTATTTAATGGTTTGGTTAAATTTTTAATTGATATAAAAAGGATTGAGTTATGAACCGCTTAAAGTTAACTATCGCGTTAGTTTCGTTTTGTTGTTTATTTTTGTTAGCCTGCGCTACCAAAGTGAGTGCAGCAACACACCTAGCCGTAGTCAGCAGCGTAGCAACTCAACCTAACCTTCAGCAAACCATTACAAGCACGCTTCGTACTAACCCCAACTTTGCATTAAGCAATATTCGCGTACAGGTTAAAGATGGCGAGGTAGTATTACATGGTCAAGCGCAAACCGGTTTTGAACGTGCGCTTGCTCAAAAGTTTTTAGAAAATATGGATGGGGTTAAAATCATCCGTAACAAAATTAGTGTTATTTAAATCGCATTTTTATTAACTCAATTGATCCTAGGCGCAGCATGTTACTCCAACACATGCTGCGCCTTTTTTGTGCCAGTATTTACTTGCAACTCACATTAACTACAATAAAAAACTCGCTTTAATTACCTCTTACTTACCGCCTAATACCAATTGTAAATTGCATACATTACAACCTAATATTTGCCAAAATAATCCGCTCTTTAAATAATAAATTTATATTAAGCCTAGGCCTGTTTAACTGACATTATTAAAGCGTGTTCTATCAAGGAGCAACATAATTACGGTGCGCGATTTGTGACCCAGTAAGCTAAGTACCTACTCCTGCATTATTTTAATGACTTCGCCTATGTAGGTATAACTTAAAGTCGTATACAGCTTATACGCCCTACTTGCTCCTTATTAACTATTATTTAGGCAACAAGGAGAAGCAACCTATGAGAGGAACACAAAAGTTACTGCATGTTTTATATTTATGTTGCGTTATCGTCGGTTTCGGGAAGTAACTACACAATAGGCTTAGCCTTATCGATATATCACATAGCCCGCTTTCAATTTCACCCCAAAAGGTAAATAGGCCTTAATCAATAATCAATTAACGTTGCTCTCACCTTCTCAAACACTTAAATAGCCATAAAAAAATGCAGCTTTATAAAGCTGCATTTAGTCGTTGTGACTCATAAGTCATTTTTATTTAAGCCCACAACGCGTATTTAAATGTAAAATTGCGTTGCGAGTGAGTAAATAATTCCCACTGGTATTAATGGCTCATTTATTCGTTTTGGCCTGAATCAGCTCCACCAGCGTTGCCTTTATTTGATGATTGCTGGTTAATTTTATCGCTGATCATGGCATCGAGTTTTTCACCGCCTTTAATACCAAAATCGAGCGTGCGAATAGGGAATGGAATACTAATATCAGCTTCATCCAACGCTTGTTTAACGGCAACTACACCTTTATGGCGCACTGTCATAAAGTCTGGTTCACCTGGGTATTTAATCCAAAACCACACCAATAAATTAATGCTACTGTCGCCAAAGCCTTCAGCATAAACATCGGTTTCGTTTTTACGAATGACAAAGTCCAAATTGTTAATCTTATCTACAATAACTTCTTTCGCTTTTTCAATGTCGTCACCATACGAAATACCTACCGGTACCTCTATGCGTCTAACTCCAAGTGTGGTGTAATTTTTTAACACATTTCTGAATAATACCTTGTTTGGTACTAAAATTAATTGCCCGTAAAAGCTCTCTATTAGCGTGTTACGCAGGTTTATTGAGTGCACTGAACCAAACACGTCGTCGGTTTCTATTACATCTCCTGTTTTAAAGGGCTTGCGTATACCCATTGCTATGCCCGCAATCAAGTTTTCGGTCATATCTTGAAACGCAAAACCTATGGCTAAACCAACAATACCCGCACCGGCTAATAAAGAGGTAACCGTACCTTTCAAACCCACAAAATCCAGCGCTATAAATACCCCAACACACAGCACAATAACCTTAAATATTGAAGCCATTAAATCGGCTATTTGTTGAGAGTCGAGTGAACGGCGCAATATGTTTTTCATAAGGTTGCCAGCAAAGCGCGCTAGCATTGAAAATATAATGGCAATAATAACCGCCACTATAAAATTAGGAATGTGACTTATAACAACATCAAACCAACCGCCGAGTTTTTCTTCGATTAGTTTTTCGGCTTCTGTTATCGAGGGTATGCTGATCATTTTTTGCACCTATGAGTAAATAATGTGAATACTTAACTCATGTTTGCAAGTTTAGCGCCAGCATATAAAAAGCCATGCAATGCATGGCTTTTTGGGTATGTGTTTAGCTTTAATTAAACGCGTTAGTTTTGCTCGTCGCGCATAAATACCGGCTCTAACTCTTTCGTTGTTGCCTCAGCGCTAAAATAGTAACCCGCTACGGTAAACTCTTTTAGCTGACTTAGTTGCGTTACTTGGTTTTCTATAATGTAACGCGCCATCATGCCGCGCGCTTTTTTAGCATAAAAGCTAATTACCTTGTATTGACCATTTTTGCAGTCTTTAAAGTGCGGCGTAATAATTTGCGCGTTGAGCGCTTTTTTATCTACCGCTTTGAAGTATTCATTTGAAGCTAGGTTAACGAGATATTGTGCATCTTGTGCTTTTGTTACTTCATTTAGCTTATCAGCAATAATACTGCCCCAAAACTCATACAGGTTTTTACCACGAGAGTTTTCAAGCTTAGTGCCCATTTCTAGTCGGTACGCTTGCATTAAATCAAGCGGTTTTAACAGGCCATATAATCCAGATAATATACGCAAATGACTTTGCGCGTAATCAAGGTCGCTTGCAGTTAAAGTACTCGCCTCTAACCCACCGTATACATCACCATTAAAAGCAAGCGCGGCTTGTTTGGCATTATTAATGGTAAAGGGTTGCGACCATTCGCTAAAGCGAGCAGCGTTAAGGCCAGAAAGCTTATCGCTAATTTTCATTAAACTGCCAATTTGCGCAGGTGTTAGTTCACGGCATACTTTCATGAGTTCCTCGCTGTGCTCGAGTAATTCAGGCTGAGTGAACTTATCGGTTGCCGGTGGCGTGTCGTAATCAAGATTTTTTGCAGGTGAAATAACAGTGATCATAGTTAGCTATTGACTTGTAAATTATTTAATGTCAATTTCAACATTAAATGAAACGAAAAGCACGTTTTGTTTATATAAATCCTTCCTTAAAAATTCATACATTGCCGTTTTTTAATTGATAAGGACATAAGACCTATCAAGCATTGTCACACTGTTGCAGTATGGATGGTATATATTAAGGGTCGATTTTTCTTTTAACTTGCTTGGAATGAGGAAAGCAAATGACTTCAGCTCTACAAAGGCTAAAACAACATTCATCTATCGTAGCCGACACTGGCGATATTGAAGCGATCAAAAAGCATCAACCAGAAGATGCAACCACAAACCCGTCGCTTTTATTAAAAGCGAGCGAGATTGAAGCTTATAAGCCTTACCTAGATAAAGCTTGGAGCTATGCAAAAGAAACCGAGCAAGCTCCAGCTAAACAACTAGAACTTGCATGTGACTACTTTGCTGTTCTACTTGGTAAAGAAATTAGTGAGATTGTACCGGGTTATATTTCTACCGAAGTAGATGCACGTTTATCGTTTGATACTCAAGCTACTATTGATAAAGCACACACATTACTTAGCCTTTACGAAAAAGAAGGTGTAAGCAAAGACAAAATTTTAATTAAAGTTGCGTCTACGTGGGAAGGTATTAAAGCCGCTGAGCAGTTAGAAAAAGAAGGGACTAAATGTAACCTTACTTTATTATTTAGCGACGCCCAAGCCCGTGCATGTGCTGATGCAAATGTATTTCTAATCTCGCCATTTGTTGGTCGTATTTTAGATTGGCACGTTGCTAACGGCATGGAAAAACCAACGGATCCATTACAAGATCCAGGTGTTCAATCAGTACGCAGCATTTTTGAATTTTACAAACGTCATGACTACAAAACAGTAGTGATGGGCGCAAGTTTCCGTAATACGGGCGAAATCATTGCCCTAACAGGTTGTGACAAGCTAACTATTAGCCCTAACCTTTTAGAAGACTTAGGTAACCTTGAAGGCGCACAAGAATATTTACTAGAAAGTGATATTCCTAAAGAGCCAAAACCTGAGCCGCTTACAGAAGCTCAGTTCCGTTGGTTACATAACCAAGATGCAATGGCAACTGAAAAGCTAGCTGAAGGTATTCGCTCTTTTGCTGATGCACAAGAACAGCTAGAAGCACGTTTTAAAGCAATGTAATTGGTTTGAACGTACTTTAAAAAACGCCGCAATTGCGGCGTTTTTTTATGCCTGTAAAGTGCGGACTAATAACCCGACCTCCCTCATACATTTTAGCTGTAAACAAAATAACTCTCATCGACTTGAATTTCTTTGTAAATTTTATACAACGTGTTTTTTTATTTAAAAGCAATACTTTACTTGTATAAACCTTCATTGAAACATCACAACTTTGTAACATCTCTGTCACTTTTTTATTCTATTTTAGCTGGGCCTGTGGTATAGGTACTCTTGAGGTCAATAAAATCAATAGGAGAAGTTCATGGATAGCCTAAACGATATATTAGAGATACTAGAAGGTCCTGATGAAAAAAGAAAAACCTCTCAGAAGAACAAAAAAAGAAAATGGCGCGAAATAGAAGCAATAAAAGATAAACAACGTCTACGTAAAGAATTAGAGGAATTTGATTACTTTGCAGACACAATTGCAATTGATGAGCTAGATTTTTAATTTCTATACCCACCAATTACACAAAAGCCCTCATTTATGAGGGCTTTTTTAATGCTAAGCTTATTAAGCTAAACCTGCCAATTTATAGGTTTTTTACCTTGTGCTAACAGCAGCTCGTTAGTTTTCGAAAAGTGCTTACAACCAAAAAAGCCTCGGTGAGCCGACAGCGGCGACGGATGCGGCCCTTTTAAAATATGATGACGTGCACTGTTTATACTTTTACCTTTTTTTTGCGCATGCGCTCCCCACAAAATAAACACAACCCCATCACAGTTCGCGTTAATATGAGCAATAACATTATCGGTAAATTGCTCCCAACCTAAATGTTTATGGGAATGGGCCTGCCCTTGCTCTACCGTTAAAACAGTATTTAGTAAAAACACGCCTTGTTCTGCCCAGCTTTGTAAGTAACCATGCTCAGGAATAACAAAGCCATCAATATCTGTAGCTAGCTCTTTGTACATATTTTTAAGCGAGGGTGGCAATTTTTTTACCTCGGGCATAACAGAAAAACACAGCCCATGAGCTTGCCCTTCGCCGTGGTAAGGGTCTTGCCCTAAAATTACCACCCTAATATTGTTTAGCGGCGTGGCATTAAATGCATTAAATACGTATGGCTCGGGAGGGTAAACAGCAATACCTTCCGCTCGGCGGTTTTCAACTGCATTTAAAGTTTGCTGCATATAAGGGTGCTGTAGCTCGTTTTGTAAAAATGTATCCCAGTCGCTCATTACATACTCTTTATTATTTTTCGTGACGCGTCTATTTTATCACACATATCAGCAAGCCCATCTAACATACGCGGTGTAAAACGGTGAAGTAAATCGGCATTAACGCGAATAAACTGGTTATTTGTAACCGCAGGCACTTCTGGCCATGCCTGCCAATTAACATTAGGCTGCGGGGTGTTAGATTTTTCGTCAGGAATAATAATAATTTGAGGCTTAGTAACAATGACATTTTCAATGCTGATTTGTGGATACGGGGTCGTGCTATTAGCAAACACATTATTTACGTGACAGGTATTTACTAGTTGGCCAATCCATGTACTTTCACTGATAGTCATCATAGGCTCAGCCCATAACTGATAAAAACCAGATATAGGCAACTTCCCTTGCTGCTTTTTAATAATAGCGGCTAACTTTTGCTTAAAAGCTTTAGCAACCTGTTGGCTTTGCTTTTCGTACCCTGTTAGTTTACCAAGTGTTAGTAGCTCGGTTTGCACGCCTTCTATGGTTGTAGGGTTACTTAAATGAACTTGAATACCCAAGCGCTCTATTTGTGCGATATCTTCCTGCTGATTTCCGCTTTTCCAAGCAATCACTAAATCAGGTTTTAAGGCTAATAATTTCTCAAGAGAAATACCATAGTAGCCGCCAATGCGAGCTATATTTTTTGCTTCATATGGGTAGTCGGCATAGTCAACGGTGCCCACAATATTGTCACCTGCACCAATGGCAAATAGGTTTTCAACTATGTGTGGGGCAAGCGCAACTATACGTAGTTTTTTAATTTCAGGCGCTGAGTTCGCCACAGCATTGCCGTGTAAACTAAGCAGCATGAAACCTATAAAAAGCAATTTAAACACTAGTAGTCAAACCCTTCTAACGCTTTTACACCTGAGTCGAATGCGTGTTTTACATTACGTACTTCGCTCACAGTATCGGCAAGGTCAGTCAATGCTCTGTGCGCTGCGCGTCCTGTGATAATAACCGACTGCATAGCTGGGCGATTATTAAGTGCGCTTAGTACTTCGTCTAAGTCGACATAACCATAAGTCACCATGTAGGTTAGCTCATCAAGTAACACTAAGTTAATACTGCTGTCGGCAAGCATGCGCTTTGCCTCTTGCCATGTTGCTTGTGCTGCTAAGGTATCGGCCTCTTTATTTTGTGTATCCCATGTAAAGCCAGTATTCATTACAGCAAATTCAACGCCTGCGCCTTGTAATAAATTACGCTCACCACACTCCCATGTCCCTTTTATGAATTGACACACAGCGGCTTTTTGACCGTGGCCAACACAGCGTGCTACCACGCCAAAACCAGAAGTCGATTTACCTTTACCATTGCCAGTAATAACCTGAAAAATACCTTTAACCTCTTGCGCGGCTTCAACACGGGCATCTACGTGTTCTTTTACTTTTTGCTGGCGCTGTTTGTGTTTGTCGTTTGTTTGTTCAGTCATTATTATGCCCTTTATAAATCGAGGTAATTTGCGCTATATCTAAATGTGTTTCGCACATGGTTGCTAAACGCGCTAACTGCTGTTCGCGGTGTGTATCAATACTTATTGGATCAATATTTAAATCTGGCTTTACCCATTTTAAAATTTCCATTGTGGCGTTGGGCTCATCAAATAAACCGTGTAAATAAGTGCCCGAAATTGCGTTATCGTCACTTATAAAACCATCTGTTTTAAACCCATTTGGATGCTGACTAAAAGTAATTAAAGGAGTCTTTAATGCATTGCCTTTACTTATACCTGCATGGATTTCATAACCACTACATAAAGTTTGTCGATTATTTAGCTTTAAAGTGGCCGTCACTTTACTTAATACTTTTTGCGATGTGAGTGTGGTTTCAAAATCACATAATGCCAACCCACTTACCCTTTTTAATGACGACTCAACACCCTCGGGGTCGTAAATTATGTTACCCAGCATTTGCATTCCCCCACAAATTCCAAGTACTTTTCCACCATAGCGTAAGTGGCGTTTTATCTGATTATCCCACCCTTCGTTTATCAAAAAGGTTAAATCGCCAAGTACGTTTTTACTACCAGGCAATATAATAAGATCAACATCAGGAATGACCTGCGTATGGCGTATATAGTTAACATTAATATTTGGGTGTAAACGCAGTGCGTCAAAATCGGTATGGTTACTAATATGCGGCACTAATAATATTGCAATATTGATAGTTGCATGGGTAACGTTATTGTTTATTGCAACAGCATCTTCCGCGTCGAGAGTTAAATCGTGAAGGTATGGCAGTACTCCTAAAACAGGCTTACCCGTGTATTGCTCTAACCAGTCAAGCCCTCCTTGAAGCAAACTTATATCACCTCTAAAACGGTTAATTACAAAACCCTTTACACGTGCTTGCTCAGTTCCGCTAAGTAATGCCAATGTCCCCACTAAATGAGCAAATACACCGCCTTTATCTATATCAGCAATAATAATCACTGGGCAGTCTACTTTTTCAGCGTAGCCCATGTTAGCTATGTCGTTTTCACGCAGGTTTATTTCAGCGGGGCTTCCCGCACCTTCCACCAATAAAAGATCAAACCGTTTTGCTAAACGCTCGTGTGATGTAATGACAGCGTCCATGGCGACTTTTTTATAATCGTGGTACTTGCCGGCTTCCATGTTGCTAATCGCTTTACCATGAATAATAACTTGGGCGCCTGTATCGCTATTGGGTTTAAGTAATATCGGGTTAAAGTCGGTTTCGGGCTCTACCTTAGCAGCAATAGCTTGCAAGGCTTGCGCACGACCAATTTCGCCACCGTCGTTTGTCAC
Source organism: Pseudoalteromonas sp. 4NS20-0020 (assembly GCF_057554385.1). NCBI lineage: Bacteria > Pseudomonadati > Pseudomonadota > Gammaproteobacteria > Alteromonadales > Pseudoalteromonadaceae > Pseudoalteromonas > Pseudoalteromonas sp. 4NS20-0020. Next base: position 169,443 of record NZ_BAAJMI010000004.1, read on the forward strand.
TGCGCTATTAAGTGCCATATTTTGTGGCTTAAACGGTGCGACTTTTATGCCTTGATTTGCAAATACTCGGCAAAGTGCAGCCACTAAGGTGCTTTTTCCCGCATCCGAGGTAGTGCCCTGTATCATGAGTGTTTTCATGGCTACACCTTAGACTTTCTAAAAAAGAGTAAACTTAAGAAAAACGCACTCCCCATAGCTGCCGTGATCACCCCTACTGGCAACTCTTGATTTTGAAGTAAAGAACGAGACAGTACATCGACCCACACCATAAATGTGCCTCCTGCTAAGCTTGTTATTAATAGCCCTGCAACGGTGCCTTGTGAAATAAAAAAGCGCACAATATGTGGCACCATTAATCCAACAAAACCAATACCGCCACACATTGCCACCAGCACAGCGGTTATTAATGAGCTTAAAATTAGCATAAGCACCCTAAATCGATGCACTTTAACACCAAGAGTTATGGCACTTTCGTCACCTAATAACATAGCATTAAGCTGCCGCCTAAAACTAATCATTATGCAGGTGCACAGTGTAATCACTAAAAAGGGTATCCAAAGCGTTGCCCACTGCGCACGTGCAAAACTTCCTAAGGTCCAAAATAAAATAGCTGCAACGGCTTGCGGCTCGCTCCAATAAAGCAACAAACTGGTAAATGCACTAAATAAAAACGAGAGTGCAACACCAGCAAGTAACATAGACTCAACTTGCCCGCCCTGCTGCCTTGTGGCAATTAATATAAGTAAGCTCATTGCTAATAAGCTACCAAGCAAGGCTGCGGCCGAAAGCATAAAACCCGCGCTAATTCCCACAAATGCCATAAGTACAACTACACCAAACGAAGCACCTGACGATATACCGAATAAGTAAGGATCTGCTAGTGGGTTACGTGTCACGGTTTGTAAAATTAGCCCAGCGATAGCTAACCCGGCACCGGCTAAAAACGCCAATAATGTACGGGGCATTCTTAATTCAAAAATAATACGGCTGGTGAATGAAGCATCATTTAAATAAATAAAACTGTTAAATACATCCTGTATTGAGGTATCTGCAGCACCAAAGCTCAATGCTAAAAATAAACTTACTAAGGCAATAGTAATGCAAATAATCAGTGCAACTGAATGGCGTACATGCGTGGCAAACATATTATTTATAACCATAAAAGTAGGTAATATGAGGCGTAACTTTACCCAATTGAGATTCTTGAGGATGGTTACTAACCTGAGCGCATACACCAAACACATCATCAAGCATGTGCTCAGTGAGTACTTCTGCGGGCGAACCGGTATGCGTTATTTCTCCGTTTTTAATGACTACGAGCTCATCGCAAAGAGCCGCGGCTAAATTAAGATCATGAAACGAAGCAAACACTGTAACACCAAGAGACTTTGCCAGTTCCATAACCTGTATTTGATATTTAACATCAAGGTGGCTAGTGGGCTCATCCATAATTAACAGCTGAGGTTGCTGAACAATAGCACGTGCAATGAGTGCGCGTTGTTTTTCTCCTCCAGAGAGCGATTCAAAATTTTGATTGGTGTGCTGCTCAAGCCCTACCGTTTTTATAGCTAGAGTGATTTGTTGTTTTTCGCTTTGCGATGTAGAGCTAAATAACGATTTATGAGGAGTGAGGCCAAGCGCCACAACATCAAATAACGACAAATTAAAATGCGATGGCGCCTCTTGTAAAACAACAGCAACGCACTTTGCATATTCATCACTTTTAAGCTGCCAAATATCATGGTTATTAAACTCTATAACCCCTTCATTAGGCTTATTAAAACGATATAAACAACGCAGTAAACTCGACTTACCTGCACCATTAGGGCCAATTAAGCCCACAAATTTACCTTCGGGTATTTGCACATTAATATGTTTGAGAATAGGTTTATTTGCTATTCCCCACGAAAGGTTTTGAACGTTTAATAATGGTGCTTTAGTTTGCAATACTCTGTCCTAGACACGAGTACCCACTTGAAATGCAACCAACAAAAAGGAGTACATTAAAATTAGCATGAGTAGGCCCGCTCATTAAAAATTGATTTGTATCTGACTTAAAGCATAGCGCTAATTACAGTTGCGGGAACAGTTGAGGAATTGCACCTCATTCCAAATGAAGCTCTATTATGGGCGGCTAAGTAAATAATTTAAAGCAAAAAAAACCGCGCTAATAACAGCGCGGTTAAAAAGGGAGTGTTTTAACTCGTCGTTAAAACTTATATTCCATACCTAAACCTAAGTAATCTTGGTCTACGTTGTTGTCCATATCAAAGCTTGAGTAAAAGCCAAATACTTTGATGTTTTTGTTAAGCTTGTGATCAACACCCACTGAAATAGCTGTTTTATCATCGCTATCGTCAAAGTCCATTGCCTGATACTGAACTTTAAATGTATTTTTACCCATGCTGTATGCCGCATTTAATAAATAACCGTCACCTTCAGCTGAACCGTCTACTTTTTCTTGAGTTTGGTACATAGCACCGAGTTTAAAGTCTTCAACTTTACCTTGGATTGATGCGCGCACTACATCATAGCCGTTTACTTCGCTGTCAGCTGCAATTGAGGCATAAATAGCACTCTTTTTAAGTGCTGAATCACCGTATGTTACAGCCATTGAATAACCGTTATCTGCATCTACATCGTCTTCAGCAATAAAAGTAGCAAGTACTTTAAAACCTTCGTATGAGTTAGAAGTATACGTGATTGAATCACCTAAACGGTTTTCACCCTTGAATACGTTTTTAATATCGCCTTCAAGGTCATTAAATAAATCGAGTTTACCTTGCGCTTGTTTAAACGCCGTATCGTTACGACCCACTACTACCTGACCAAATGAGCCTTTAACACCAACGTATTGGTTACGCGCAGAAATATTATCGTCGTCGCCTTTTGAGTCTGCATCAGTTACATCAACTTGAAACTCAAACTTATAAACTGCTTCTAAGCCATCTGTAATTTTTTCAGAACCTTTAAGACCAAAGCGAGATGCATTACTTTTAATTTCAGTAAACGACCCTTCACCGTCATCTGTAGACTGCACAGTTACATTTGCTTTACCGTAAACATCCACGTCTGCAAGTACATTAAAAGATAAACCACTTAGCAAAGCGACACATAAGCTCGATTTTACAAATTTCATGTTATTTCCTCGATAATCACAAAAGACTAATTTTTAAAACGACTGCAGTTTGTCACCACTAAATGACAGAAATATTACAAATGAAATATTTTTGACTTTTAAAGTTAATAAAACTGCATTATTTTTGAAATCAAAAGGACACGAACACTAATCAAGCAAATGTGTACCCACTTAACCTCCAACGTTTAAGCGTTAGGCTCAATAGTAGGAAGTAAATTTATTAGTGTTTCTATTAGTTCCTTTTGCTCGTTATCTCTATGGTAGGCTACAAATATATCTCTTGACGTATTTTCTACATTTTTTACATGAAATAATTCACCATTTTCTAAATGTTGCTCTACTAAAACATGAGGAATAAATGCACTGCCACCACATTGTAGTATTAAATCTAACGCAATTCGGCCGGTGCTTGTTCTAAAGTAAGGAGGGGTTTTACCGGTAAACTGGCGTGCATGCCAAAGCGAAAATGTCGTCCCCCAGTCAACATACACGTACTGATTATCAAAAAAATTCTCGTTTGTTGCCGTGTCATAACCACTCACAGGAATAATGGGTAGTTCACAAATACGCTCAACAACTAACTCATCTACTTTTGGTGGATCAAATAAAATGGCTAAATCAAGCGTGCGCTCAAGCAATAATCGCGTGCTTTCTTGCTGGGCTTTAACTTCAGCAACCAAAGAGACTCCCGGCATAGCCGACACAATATTAGTAATACCAAACTGCAAAAAAGCATCCCAGATATTAGGCGTCCCTGCCAAGCTAATTTGTTTATGCATATTATCAGCAAGGGCTACATCTACTTTGGCGCGCTGCATACCAGTTATGATCATTTGCGCATGAGGCAACAACCGTTCACCAGGCGCTGTTAATTGAATATTATTACGCTGGCGAATAAATAAATTAACACCAAGCCCTTGCTCTAATTGACGAATACGAAAACTGACCGCCGACTGCGTTATATAGAGGTTCTCTGCGGCTTTACCGAAATGACGCGTGCGCACTACTTCAACAAATGTTTTTAATAAATCGATATCCACTTTTTTATCCTCACGATAAAAATAACTTGTTTAAAAAATTGCCAAACTTGCATCATACTCCAACTAATTAATAGGGTATGAGGATATAGCTATGAGCATTAACATTTCACTACTACGCCAAGCATTTGTTAGCCAACGTCAATTTTATGATGATCAAAATTTTCCACGTGGTTTTAGCCGCAGCGGAAATTTCACCTTATTAGAAGCCAGTATACTAGAACAACATGGCATTGTTTTAAAAGGTTTATATAGTAAGACGATTGAACCACAAAATGAGCACCAAGAAAATTTTGTAGCCGTAGTAACTGGCTCACAAGAACCAACTAATCCGATTGAGCGAGCATGGCTAAAATACCTAAAGCTTACGACGTGTAAAACGAAGTTTCATACCTTATTTGGCCGCTCAAAAATATCGAGCCCTGCGCCAATAAATCATGAAAGTTATTCAGAATCTGACAGCTTATAAACACGTAACCAATTTGCTTTTTGGCGCTTTTACGGTTACAACATGTATTAAGCAGCATTTTTGCATAATATGATTTAGGTGTTCCGTGAAGCGAAAGATATTAATAGTTGAAGATACACCTGCTATAGCGCTTGTGCAAAAACATATAGCGCTAAAGGTAGGCTACGAGGTAGATGTAGCAGAAACGTTAGCACAAACAAAAGTATTGATTAGTCAAAACGATTATTTTTGTGCGGTTGTTGATTTTATTTTGCCTGACGCACCAATGGGTGAAGCGATTCCCTGCACCGTTGACGCTGAAATTCCTACCATTGTTATGACGGGAAATATAGATAAAAAAACGCGTAACATGGTAGAAAAGTACCCTATTATTGACTATATAATAAAAGAAAATAAACAGGCCTATCAATATCTTGAAAAACAGTTAAAACGTTTACCTCGCAATGAAAATGTAAAAGTACTAGTTGTTGATGACTCTATATCTACCCGCCACTATGTTGTGAGCTTATTGTTACGTCACAAATACCAAGTATCTGAAGCTGAAGATGGAAAAAAAGCACTAGAAGTTCTTGCTAACTCACCCGATATCTCAGTGATCATTACCGACAACGAAATGCCCAATATGAACGGCGATGAGTTGTGTAGCGAAATTCGCAGAATTTACAGTAACGATGAAAAGGCAATTATTGGTATTTCTGGTGCTGATTCATCTGAGCTATCAAGCTTATTTTTAAAAAATGGTGCAAACGATTACCTGCATAAACCGTTTAATAACGAAGAGTTTTATTGCAGGCTAAGCCAAAACGTTGGCATGCTTGAACAAATAGCGACAATAAAACGCCAAGCCAACACAGATTACCTAACTGACCTCCCTAATCGTCGTTATTTCTTTGAGCAAGCAAATAACTCTCTTAAAGAGCTTAGTCTCAAAAAGGTAAACGGCGCACTGGCCATGATTGATATAGATCACTTTAAATCTATTAACGACACTTATGGCCATGATGCAGGCGACCAGGTTTTAAAAGGGCTGGCTATCTGCCTTAAAAAATACTTTAAAAAATATTTAGTTGCGCGTTTAGGTGGCGAAGAATTTGCTGTTTATTTTGCAGATGAAACCCCGCAAGAAGCGCTTAAACGACTCGAAGGGTTTAGGTATTTTGTAGAAAATAACAGCCAAGAATTTAGTAAAGAGAAGATAAAACTGACCATTTCAATAGGCTTTTCTACAGGACCTGTATATCAAATGGATACGTTATTAAAACAGGCCGACCAAAAACTTTACGAAGCGAAAGAAGCTGGTCGCAACCAAGTAACTAGCTAAATAAATAGTTAAGCAACTTCGGCGGCTGTAATGGCCGCTTTTTTACGCTTACGTGATTGATGATAAGAATCCCAACTAAAGATAGCCAGAGCACTCCAAATACATGCAAAGGTAATAAGCCTTTCTGTATCAAATACCTCATCGTAAAACACCACGGCAAGTATAAACATTAAACTAGGCCCTATATATTGGAAAAAGCCTAAGGTTGTATATTGCAAGCGCTTAGCGGCACCTGTAAAGCAAAGCAGCGGCAATGTGGTAACAATACCAGCACTAATAAGAAGTAAATTAGTAAGCCAATCGTTATTTGGCAGGCTTGAAGTAGCAGAAGGTGCCATCATCCACCAATAAACCAACGCCACTGGTAGTAATATTAACGCCTCGAGCAAAATGCCCGGCAACGCCTCAACAGGAAGCTTTTTTCGTAACAGGCCATAAAGTGCAAACGATATCGCGAGTGAAAAAGCAACAACAGGGAACGAGCCAAAACTCACCAACTGTAATATCACACCCGAGAACGCAAGCCCAACAGCCACACCTTGAAATTTTCGGAGGCGTTCACCTAAAAAAAGCATGCCTAATAAAACATTTAACAGCGGATTTATGTAATAGCCTAAACTTGCATCGAGCATATGGTTATTGTTAATCGCCCATATAAATAATCCCCAGTTAAAACCAAGTAGCCCCGAGGTGACAACCAGCATTAGCATCAGTTTGGGCTGTATTATAATGTGCTTAATTTTACGCCAGTACTTTAAAACACTTACCACTAAAATTAAAAATACGACTGACCACACAACACGATGCATTAAAATTTCAAATGCAGTCACATGTTGTATTAACTTGAAGTAAATGGGAGCAAGACCCCACATAACAAAAGCAAGGCAGGCAAATATTGCGCCTTTACGCTGCTCGGTAACAATTGGCATAGTAAACACTTAGTGATTTAAAAGGTCGCCAGTTTACTCGCCAAACAAGTTTTATCCAACTAAATACGTGCCCGTGCCAAAAGCGATTTGTACAGATTGCTCATTATGTAATTCCATTCGGCACACGCACACTTTATTACCTGAACGAATAAGCGTGGCACTGGCGGTAAACACATCCCCTTTTCCTGGGCGCAAATAATCGGTGCGTAAATCAATAGTGCCCAGTGTTGCTAATTTTTTTTGTACACTGTTCATATCTAAATCGGTCAGCTTATCTATAACACTCGCCGCTGCGAGCATACCACCGACGTTATCGAGCACCGCTGAAATAATCCCACCATGAAGAATTTTTTGGGCTGGGTTACCTATAAAAACATCCTGCCACGGGAATGTAATTTTAGCTTGTTCTGGGCTAAGTGATTCTACCGATATATTTAAAAATTGATTAAACGGCATACCATTTACGAATAGCGCCCCCACTTGTTCAATTAACATTTCTTTATTCATTATTATTCTCTGATATCAATAGGTACATCGAGTAAAACATACCTTGTTTAAAACTACGAGCGTAAAGCTAAAGACATCTTATAAAAAAAACACTAAAATACCCGCCAATGAATACATCTACACTACCTTCAAGCACCTTAGTGCGAAAACCCGAGACTGTCCTCAAGCAAGTGTTTGGTTACAGCGAGTTTCGAGATGGCCAAAAAGCCGTTATTGATGCCGCTTTAAATGCTCAGGACACACTTGTTTTGCTACCCACTGGTGGCGGGAAATCTGTGTGTTATCAAATTCCGGCATTAGTTCTTGAAGGGGTTACTATTGTTATCTCACCACTTATTTCACTTATGCAAGATCAAGTTGCGCAGCTTCAAGCTTTAGGTGTAAAAGCGGCTTATGTGAATAACAGCCTAGCTCGCGAAGAACAGCAGTCAGTTTATCAGCAACTTCACCAAGGGCTTATTAAACTATTGTATGTAGCCCCCGAAAAAGTATTACAACGTGATTTTTTAGAGCGATTATCGCATTTAAAAATAAGCTTATTTGCGATCGATGAAGCGCATTGTGTGTCGCATTGGGGTCATGATTTTAGGCCGCATTATTTTCGCTTAAACGAACTTAAGCAACGCTTTGCCCATGTGCCTATGATGGCCCTTACAGCGACGGCCGATAAAGCCACACGCTTTGATATTGTTGAACAGTTAAAACTTCAGCAGCCTTACATTCATACTGGCAGCTTTGATAGACCTAACATTCGTTACACCATAGAAGAAAAGTTTAAACCTATGGTGCAACTATTACGCTACTTAAAAGAACAAAAAAACCAAAGTGGCATTATTTATTGCACTAGCCGAAAGCGTGTTGACGACATAGCAGAAAAACTTGCCGATGCAGGCCTTAATGCAGCCGCTTACCATGCAGGTATGAGCAACGAACAACGCCAGTTTGTGCAAACAGGGTTTGCCCGTGACGATATTCAAATAGTGGTGGCAACCGTGGCTTTTGGTATGGGGATTAATAAACCCAATGTACGTTTTGTTTTGCACTACGACATTCCCAAAAGTATAGAAGCGTACTATCAAGAAACAGGAAGAGCAGGACGCGATGGCTTAGCCGCCGAAGCAATTATGTACTTTGATCCTGCCGATATAGGCCGTGTAAGACGCTTTTTTGAAGATATTGACGACGAGCAACGTCGCCGTGTAGAAGAGCAGCGCTTTAATGCCATGGCAAGCTTTGCTGAGGCACAAACATGCCGCCGTCAGATACTACTTAACTACTTTAGTGAATACCAACGCGAGCAATGTGGTAACTGTGATATTTGCTTAAACCCACCAAAAAGCTTTGACGGTACGCTTGTTGCCCAACAAGCGCTTTCGTGTGTATACAGAGCTGAACAGCGATTTGGTTTAGGATACATTGTAGAGCTATTACGTGGCGCCAACACGAGTCGTATTCGCGATAACAACCACCATCAGTTGAGCACTTACGGCATAGGTAAAGACAGAAGCAGTGAGTTTTGGCTAAGTATTTTACGCCAATTAATCCACCAAGGATTACTAAGCCAAGATATAACACAAGGCGCCTCTTTGCGCTTAACCGAAGCCGCCCGCGCTATATTAAAGAGCGAATACGCGCTGCAATTAGCTGAGCCTCGCTTACAAGCAAAACACGTATATCAAGATAAACTAGCGCAATTTAATTATGATAAAAAACTATTTGCTCGCTTGCGTTCATTACGCAAAGAACTAGCCGATGCCGACGATGTGCCACCGTATGTGGTATTTAATGATAAAACGTTAGCCGAAATGGCGCAGCTAGTGCCCACGAACGACAGTGAGTTTTTAAAAGTGTCAGGCGTTGGTTTTACCAAGTTAAACAAATACGGCGGTGCTTTTTTAACAGCAATTCGCAACTACTTAGCCACACAATAAGCATAATATGAGCAAAATAGATTACGACCACACACACCAATGCATCATCATTACCCCGACAGAGCCACCTCACGATGAAGACTTTGAGCTGTGGAGTACATTATTCCTACATTCAGACGATATCGCTATTAGCGAGTATTCGGCGGGAGCCGATAGGCATCAGGTGCGTTTTTCTTATAGCCAACAAACGTTTAATTTAAATTACGAGCATTACAGTCAAAGTATTTGGATTAACGGCGAAGGGCCTGAAGCAGAACATTTATTAGCCGCGTTGGCTTTTTATTTAAATTAACCCGTTTTAGCGATGGATGAATGAACTGTTTTTATAATCGGGCAATAGTTAACACCTAAACGGCTCTTTTTAACAAATAGTTTTTAATATAATAAATTAATTATTTTCCCCCCCATGCTTTTTACTTACATTTAAATAACAATGATGTAAGCTAATATTACGGGTGTAGTTTGCTACGCAGTAAATAAGGGGTTAAATGATCAGTAATACGTGGTTTTCGCCCTATTTTGTTGGGGTTTTTGTTCTGTGTCTATTAATGTCTAATGCTTATGCAGAGCCATTACCTTCAAACACAGGTACCTGCCCTCTTGAATCATCAATACATTTGAGTGAAGAAAAACTACGTCGCCAACTCAGCGATGAAACGCTTCTCGTTGCTACAAAACCAAATGCAAAAATTGCCACTATTACGCTAGAACAACTCAATGTATTTAATACTGCGCTGGAAGAAGAAAATAACGCACTGTTTAGATTTGCTAACCGCGCACACATTCAAACTGAGCCTGAGGTAATTAAAAATTTACTGCTTTTTAACTCTGGCGATCTTTACGATGCTAAAAAGCTTTCTGAATCGGAGCGCCTGCTGCGAAAAGAAAACTACCTATACGACGCACAAATTAGCGCAACAGAAAACTGTGATGGCGATATAGATGTTAAAGTAATTACCCGTGATTTATGGACGCTCTTACCAGAAATAAACTTTAGCCGTAGCGGAGGCGAAAATAAATCGAGCATTGGTTTTAGAGAATCAAACTTGTTTGGCTGGGGTAAAAGGTTGTCTTTTTCTCGCACAACCGACAGCGACCGCAGCGGTTATTTATTTGTTTACGACGATCCTAATATTTTTTCTAGCCGCTACCGTGGTCGCGTAGAGTATGCCGATAACAGCGATGGAAAGCGTCATTTACTTGAGCTTACTTATCCATTTTATGCCATAGACACACCTTACAGCTACGGTATTTTAAGCTATTCAGAACAACGAGAAGAATCCTTATACCGGCGTGGTAAAGAAATTAGTGAATTTGATCAAACAACCGATCTCAATCGCATTTTTATTGGTCATTCTAAAGCATTAAGTAATAGCTGGACCCAGCGAATTAGCTTAGGTTATGTAGATGAGCAGCATACATTTACTGCTATTCAAACCACGCTTGAGCCTTTAGCTAAAGATAGAAGCTACAGTTATCCCTATATTAGCGGCCATTGGTTTGAAGATAATTTTATTAAAGTACGAAATTTTGACAGTATTTATCGCACTGAAGATTTAAACCTAGGCTGGAATGCACAAGCATTACTCGGTTACTCAGATGAGTCATTAAGTAATGACGATAGCCGCTTGGTGTATTCGCTTAATGTTAAAACAGCGCATTTTTCTGGCGATAATACGCTTTGGCGCTTTAGCACAAACCTAGAGGGGTTTTGGAACAAAGAACAAAAACAACTCGAAAACTTTAAAGCGACCTCGCAAGTACAATATTATCTAAATACGAGTGTTGATCAGTCTTGGTATGTAAAAGGTCGCGTACAATATGCAAAAAACCTCACCGCCGACCAACAGCTTACCTTAGGTGGCGAGACAGGCCTGCGTGGTTACCCTATGGATTATCAACATGGCGACCGTAGCTTTTTAGTGAGCCTAGAAAAACGCTACTACTGGGAGTACGATTTGCTACAACTATTTAAAGTAGGTGGCGCAGGCTTTATAGATATTGGTAGAGCATGGTTTAATGACCAAACAAATGGTGAAAATAATCATGTTCTCAAAAATGTAGGCGTTGGTTTGCGCCTAGCACCAAGTAGAGCAAATGCAGGCACTATGATCCACCTTGATATAGCTGCTCCCATAGATAGCGCCGACGATGTCGACTCTGTGCAGTGGCTTGTCAGTGTAAAAAAATCTTTTTAAATTGCTACTTAGCGCTAAAATAACACGCTAAACTAAGGCCTTTAAGCTAGTTGAAATTCAACCTAACGTGTTGCTTTATTTACTACTTTTAACTACTACATAACTACAAAAGGCGCTATTTTGGAATTTTTAGATGTTTTAGAATTAATAACCGATCAATATAAACTCATCGTGACCGTTATTGCCTTGTTACTTTTTCCAGTGCTATTAAAGCTAACTAAAAAGTTACTTGAGCAAGCCATTAAAGGTAAAGTAGATTTGCACCGTAAATACCGCGCAGAGTTACTGCTTAAAATTATTCTCGCCTTTGTAATGTTGTGTTTAGTCTTAGTATTTTGGGGTATTGAACTACGAGGGCTACTGGTTCTGGGCTCGTCACTCTTTGCAATGTTAGGTGTCGCGCTATTTGCAGCATGGTCATTATTAAGTAACCTGACCGCGTTTTTATTAATGTTTATTCAGAACGACTGCCGTGTTGGCTTTTGGGTACGCATTGTTGATGGCGCAAACCATATTGAAGGGCGAATTGTCGAAATGGGCTTAATGAATGTTGTACTTGAACATATTGATGGGCACCGCGTCATTTACCCTAATAATTTATTTGTTACGCGCCCTGTACTCGTTTTAAACGCAGAGCCTAAACCATCAAAAACGCCGGTAATTAAGCGGATTATAGGCCCTAAAAAATCATAAATTTTGCATAAAAAAAGCCGTTTAAATAACTAAAACGGCTTTTTAATAGCTACTAAAGGGTTAGTTATTTAACTCTGCAGTTTTTAGTTCTTCATCCAAATCATTTATTTCATCAATAAATGTTTCTAATTGCTGCTCAACCAAGCTATTAGCATGAGCAAAATAAGCAATATGAAAAACTGCATCACCTTCATTAACCAATGGCATAGTTTGCTGACCAATTACAATACCACTTCGTGGTGCTAGTAACTCAAGTTCAGAGTCACCAAGCGGGCTACTTATAAACGCCAGTATTTGCCCTTTTGTAACGCGCTCACCCAGCGATACTTGAGCACGCACAATGCCATCTACTTCAGCTCGCACCCAGCTTGTAGAGCTTGCAATGACAGGCTCTGGTAGTTTTTTAGGGCGTTTGCCGCGCATCATTTTTAAATGGCGCATTACATAGTCAACCCCTTGCACGCCGGCGGCTATTGCAATTGGGTCAAAACGCAGTGCTTCACCCGCTTCGTAAGTAATAACCGGTATGCCTAAATTAGCCGCTTCACTTCTTAATGAACCATTACGCAATGACGCATCTATTACTGCTGGTGTGCCAAAGGCTTTGGCCATCTGCGCCGTAGCCTCATCCGCCAAATTTGCACGTATTTGTGGCAAGTTTGTTCGGTGTATAGCCCCCGTATGTAAGTCAATAATATGCGTGCAATGCACTGCAACTTGATTGAAAAACATATACGCCATACGACCCGCTAGCGACCCTCTTTCAGAACCTGGAAAACTGCGGTTCATATCGCGACGGTCGGGTAAATAGCGCGATTTATGAATAAAACCAAACACATTCACAATTGGCACAGCGATAAGCGTGCCACGTAGCTGGTTTGGATCTATTTTAGCAAGTAATTGGCGAACAACTTCTACCCCATTTAATTCATCACCATGAATAGCGGCACATACCATCAGTACAGGGCCTTCCATTACGCCATTAACAACCTCTATTGGTATGTTAAGAGGTGAGTGGGTATAAAGCTTTGCAGCTTCTAAAGCTAACGTTTTGCGTTCACCAACACCAATGCTTTCACCTAATAAAGTGAAAGGACGGTTAATTTTAACCTTTGCCACGAGTTGCGGTTCCTTTGATTGAGGCATTTTTTTCGATGAAATCAATCACCATGCCAGCAATGTCTTTACCTGTTGCTATTTCTATACCTTCAAGACCTGGTGATGAGTTAACCTCCATCACTAAAGGCCCACGAGATGAGCGAAGTAAATCTACACCCGCTACATTTAAGCCCATTGCTTTTGCTGCAGCAACTGCTGTTTTACGCTCTTCAGGGGTAATACGTACTAACGTTGCGCTACCACCACGATGAAGGTTTGAACGGAACTCGCCTTCTTGCGCTTGGCGCTTCATTGCTGCAATTACTTTATCACCTAATACAAAACAGCGAATATCCGCACCACCCGCTTCTTTAATATATTCCTGAACCATAATGTTAGCTTTTAAGCCCATGAAAGCTTCGATTACGCTTTCAGCCGCTTTGCGCGTTTCAGCGAGTACAACACCAATACCTTGTGTGCCCTCTAGTAATTTAATCACAACCGGTGCACCGCCAACCATTTCGAGTAAATCTTTCACGTCATCAGGCTTGCTCGCAAACCCGGTTACAGGCATGCCTACACCCTTGCGTGACAATAACTGCAATGAGCGTAATTTATCGCGCGAACGAGAAATAGCCACAGATTCGTTTACAGGGTATACCCCCATCATTTCAAATTGGCGTAAAACGGCACAGCCATAAAATGTTACCGATGCGCCAATACGCGGCACAATTGCATCAAAATCTTTCAGATTTTCACCACGATAGTGAATTTCCGGCTGTTCAGAGTTTATATTCATGTAAGAGCGAAGTGCGTCTATTACTTTCACTTCGTGCCCACGAGCCTCTGCAGCCTCGATTAAACGACGTGTTGAATATAACTTTCTGTTACGAGATAAAATACCGATTTTCATAGTTAAAACCTTAACTAAATTTTACAGCATTAGTGCTTAATGGCTGCTTTTTTGCAGCATAAGCCCAATACTTTTTATAGTAAATGAGATAATGCCGTGTCAACAACGACACGATTCTCCATGGCTGTTCGACCTAGCAACATTCTAAACTTCATGGTTGCGCGGCTTGTGAGGGTGACTTCAATAGGCCAGCTATGTTCACCCGCGTGTAATGTTGTTTCTATAAAATAACGCAATTGCTTTTCACCACTGGAGCTGGTTACGTATTTCATTTTTTTCACTTTAGCATTACAAGTAATTTGAGTTTCTTCGTCATCTTGTAATGGTTGAGCTATAAATTTAACCCACTTTTCGCCATCAACTTCGTATTCTTCAATGTTAATAGCATGAATACATGAAGTACGCGCACCAGTGTCAACTTTAGCCTTGATCCGCTCAATACCAAGCTCAGGTAAACTTAACCACTCACGCCAACCTATTGTTATTTTTGTCGTCATAAATGTGCCCTTTGTAAAAAAGAGGTTTATACGCTATAGAAATAAAAAGACCAACAAAATAAATTTATCTTACTGATGAATCAATTTGATTGATCTTTAATGCCTATTAGTCTCACAATGCACGTCTTGCTGCAATATAATTAAACAGCATTTAAACTAGACCAATAATTTAAAAAGTGCCTTAACTTATTAAAAGTAAATATGTTTTGGTCAGTTAGATACACTATAGTTTATAGTATTAAAATTACACTATTATGAGACATTATTATGATTAACGGTTTGCTTCACGCCCTAGTGCTTGATGAAAAAGGCGGTGCTCGCGCTATACAAAGCAGCGAAGATCTTCACAACTGGCAACCTGAGCAAGGTAAATTATGGGTCCATATGGATTACAGCCAAACCGACGTAGTCAACTGGCTCAAACACTGTGAGCTTTTAACCGATTATGAGCTAGAGTCATTTACGGCGGATGAAACACGCCCACGTATCACGCAGTCTGCAAATGGACACATGCTGTTTTTGCGCGGTGTAAACTTAAACCCAGCGCAAAGCCCCGAGGACATGGTGTCGGTACGTTTATTTATTAACGAAAATATAGTCATCACTTCTCGTAAGCGTCGCCTTTTATCTATTGACGATGTACTTAACTCGTTAAAAGACAATAAAGGCCCGTGCTCTATATCAGAGCTTGTGTGTGCTATTACACAAAAGCTGACTTCACGTATGCAAAGTGTTATTAACTCTTTAGATGAAACACTTGATGGCTTTGAAGAAGAAATAGACGAGCCAAGTAAGCGTTTTGACAACCAAGCGCTATCGCAGTTACGCCGCCAAACTATTGCGCTTAAGCGTTATTTAAAGCCTCAAAAAGAGGCGCTCACTACAATGGTAAACGGTCATTATGAGTGGCTTTTAGATGACGATAAGGCAAAGCTAAACGAAACCACTAACTTACTTATCCGCTACCTTGAAGAATTAGACAGCTCAATAGAGCGTGCACAAATTATTCAACAAACAGTTACTAACCATGTTTCTGAGCAGTTAAACCAACGTATGTATGTGATGTCGGTAGTGGCTGCCTTGTTTTTACCGCTAGGCTTTTTAACAGGCTTGCTTGGGGTAAACGTTGGGGGAATTCCAGGCACAGACAACCCTTACGCATTTACGCTATTTATTGTGTTTTTAGTGATACTTACTGGTGGTATTGGTGTGTATTTTAAAAATAAAAAGTGGCTCTAATAATATTAAGTGATCTATCTGGAGGCTAAAAAATCATGTCGATGACAGGGCAAATATTTTGTTATTCTAAATACCTAAGTTTAAACCAGTGCCTCCCTGGTTTAGCCCTTCAAGTTTATTAAGTATTGATATAAACCTGATATAGCCATCAATTAAAAACTAAAAAGGCGCGCATTGTTAAATGCTCGCCTTTTTTAATTTTTATACTTGAATAGCTAATTACTCTTGAAAGTAAGTGCCCCAACCGTCGTACTCAACGTCGCATTCAACAGCAAGTGCTGCTAGTTTATCAACGTCTTCCATAATGACGTCTACGTCTAGCTCAGCTTCTACTACTATGTCGAAGCTCCAAATTTTGCTGCCGTCTTCAAGCTCAAGCTCTGCTGGCTCTTCAACATCGTAGCCTAATTTAAAAGCAGCCAATGCGGCTTGCTCTAGTTTAGGGAAGTCTTCACACACAAAGTGGTGCTCTACTTCATAAAGTATTTCAGGATCTGATCCATCTTCAAGTAGTGAACTTACGATGTCTTCACTTATTTCGCGCCAGTTTTCCATTATTTCTCTCTCACTTGAGCATCTAATTCGTTTATTTTAGCAGCCATAACAGTATGTACGTTTTGAGCGTGCTCTCGCGCACTTATACTTTTATCAAGTGATATAGGCGCTAACATTTCGATGTAAATTGTACCATTATCCCAACGATTTAGCTTAATGGTTTTATGCGTTGTATTCATACACACGGGAACCACTGGCACGTCCGCACTCATCGCGGTATGAAAAGCACCTGTTTTAAAAGGTAATAAACCGCGCCCATAGCTTCGTGTACCTTCTGCAAATACCCATATAGATAGCCCATTTTTCTTAATTTTTTCAGCTGCTTTTGAAATAGTACCAGCCGCTTTTGAACGATTTGCTCTATCTATTAAAATATTGCCTGACAGCCAATAAAGTTGACCAAAAAATGGGATCCACTTTAGGCTCTTTTTACCAAGACTTACACAGTTTTTTGGTACCATTGCTGGTACTGTAAATAAATCATAGCTATTTTGATGATTTGCAACGTACACTGCAGGGCCAATATTTTCGGCATCTTGATGGCGTGTCAGCACTAATTTAACACCGATCATTTTGGCCATAGAACCAAACCAGCCTGCAATTATGTGAACATTATTTGGGTGAAAAGGCCTGACTAATGAAAGTAACAAACCAAAAATACAACTCAATAATATAAACATAAACATAATAAAAACACGTATTACAGCTAACAAACTCGTTCTCCAATTCAATTGTGTGCGGTGCGCATGTCATTACGCACTATGACACTATTATAGCGTTATTTTGTGACACAGACGAGACAATAGCGAACAACTGTACGCTGAAATAGAGTCAATGCTAAAATTAATTGCTTAACACATAACAATAAAATGGTAAAAATTGGGCTCTACAAACAAAAACGGCCTGCAATTGCAGGCCGTAATACGTGAGCTCAGAGCTTATTATTCATCAGCTGTACTTTCAACAGGCTCTTCATCTTGAGGCGTTAGCTCAACAACGGCTTCATCAACACGTTGCAAGCCTCGCGGTAACTTGTTACCTCGACGACCTCGTTCACCATGGTAATGCTCTAAATCTGTTGGTTTAAGGGTTAGCTTGCGTTTACCGGCATGCAATGTAACGCTACTTCCTAGAGGGACAACAGCCAGTACTTTCACAAACTCTTCACGAGCCTGTACCTTCGCACCAGGGATAGAAATAATTTTATTACCCTTACCTTTACCTAGTTTAGGTAAATCGCGTAATGGGAATAAAAGCATGCGTCCTTCATTAGAAATAGCCATACAGTAATCGCTAGCTACATCGCTCACTCTAATTGGTTTGAGTAAAATACCGCCTTTAGGCACACTCACTAACGCTTTACCGTTTTTGTTTTTACTCACAAGGTCTTTAAAATCAGTGATAAAACCGTAACCCGCGTCCGATGCCATAAGTAATACTTGGCTATCTTCAGCCATAACAACGTGCTCAAAATTTGCACCTGTTGTTAAGTTAAAACGCCCAGTCATTGGCTCGCCTTGGCTACGTGCCGACGGTAAACTATGTGCATCAGTTGCAAATGCACGCCCTGCTGAATCTAGAAATACAGCGGGCTGATTACTCTTACCGCGAGCTGAAGCTCTGTAGGCATCGCCTGAGCGGTAACTTAATCCTTGCGCATCCAAGTCATGACCTTTACCAACACGTGCCCACCCTTTGTCTGAAAGAACAACAGTCACTGATTCCGATGGAATTAAATCTTTTTCGTTAAGGGCTTTAGCTTCGCTTCGTTCAATAACTGGTGAACGACGATCGTCGCCATACATTTCTGCCGCTTCTTGAATTTCTTTTTTAAGCAACGTTGACATACGGCGGTCTGAACCAAGTGTGAGTTCTAATTTATCACGTTCTTTAGCAAGCTCGTCTTGCTCACCACGAATTTTAAACTCTTCAAGTTTAGCTAAATGGCGGAGTTTTAACTCTAAAATAGCTTCTGCTTGTATATCGGTTAAATCAAAGCGCTGCATTAAAATAGGCTTTGGCTTATCTTCGCTACGAATAATTTCAATCACTTCATCAATATTTAAGAATGCTGCTAATAAGCCTTCTAAAATATGTAATCGCGCCAGTACTTTATCTAAACGATACTGCAAACGACGACGAACAGTCTCGCGCCTAAATATAAGCCACTCACTTAAAATACTGCGTAAATCTTTAACCTGCGGACGACCATCTAGCCCCAGCATATTTAAGTTTACGCGGTAGTTTTTTTCTAAATCGGTGGTTGCAAACAAGTGAGCCATTAATGGCTCTGCTTTAATACGATTAGAGCGCGGTATAATCACTATACGTGTTGGGTTTTCGTGATCTGACTCGTCACGTAAATCAGCAATCATAGGCAGTTTTTTTGCGTTCATTTGCGCTGCAATTTGCTCAAGCACCTTACCGCCTGAACATTGATGCGGAAGCGCGGTGATCACAATATCGCCCTGCTCTTCACTATACACCGCACGCATTTTAATTGAGCCTCGGCCGGTTTTGTATATTTTATGAATATCGGCTTTTGGGGTAATTATTTCGGCATCGGTTGGGTAGTCAGGTGCGTGTACTAACTCTAATAATTCATCAAGCTCTGTCTTTGGTTTGTCGAGTAATAAACAACATGCACTGGCTACTTCTCTCACGTTATGAGGCGGAATATCAGTTGCCATACCAACAGCAATACCGGTAATGCCATTAAGTAAAATATGCGGTAAGCGTGAGGGCAATACAACCGGTTCATCTAGTGTACCATCAAAGTTTGGTGTCCAATCTACCGTGCCTTGGCCAAGCTCTTTAAGCAGTACTTCAGAAAACTTAGATAAACGCGCTTCAGTATAACGCATTGCAGCAAATGATTTAGGATCATCAGCAGCACCCCAGTTTCCTTGGCCGTCGACAAGTGGATAGCGATACGAAAACGGTTGCGCCATAAGTACCATGGCTTCGTAACAAGCACTATCGCCATGAGGGTGATATTTACCAAGTACGTCACCCACGGTACGGGCTGACTTTTTGTATTTAGCCGCGGCCGATAAACCTAATTCGCTCATCGCGTAAATAATACGACGCTGCACTGGTTTTAAGCCATCACCAACATGTGGCAAAGCACGATCCATGATCACGTACATGGAATAGTTTAAATAGGCGTCTTCAGTAAAGCGCCCCATTGTTTGTTGCTCTATTCCTTGCATTAGCAAGGTATCTGTATCACTCATTAAAGCTTACCTAGTTTTTCTTATAGCTTACGCGGTAGATTACATTGGCGTAATCGTCACTTACTAACAGACTGCCGTCACCTAACTCTGCAAATGCAACTGGGCGTCCAAATGTTGTTTCGTCTTTCATAAAGCCGGTAATAAACGGCGTGTATTTAGTCACACGGCCTTGTTCTATTGTGGCTATAGCTACTTTGTAGCCTGCTTTTTTACTACGATTCCATGAGCCATGTTCAGCAACAAATAACTGTTCTTTGTAGCTTGCTGGAAATTGTTTTGCGTTGTAAAAATGAATACCTAATGGTGCCACATGGGCAGGCAATGCGAGCGCAGGAGACGTGTAATCAGCAATATTTTTTCCTTTACCAAATTCAGGATCACTAATCGCACCGGCATGAATATAAGGGAATCCAAAGTGCTCCCCTTCTTTACTTACGCGATTTATTTCATCTGGTGGAATATCATCGCCCATCATGTCGCGACCATTATCGCTAAACCACAAAGCCTGAGTGCTTGGGTGAAAATCAAAACCAACGGTATTTCGAACGCCCTGCGCTATTGTTTTAATTTGCTTGGTTTCTACGTTTAGTGAAAAAATACGACCAAAGCGCTCGTCTTCGGCGCAAATATTACACGGTACACCGACAGGAATAAGCAATTCGCCTGTGGGTGTGAAGCGTAAAAACTTCCAGCCATGATGGCGCTCTGATGGCAATGCGTTGTAGATCACATCAAACTTTGGATCTTTTAATTGGGTGTCTATATTTTTAAAGCGAATAATACGATGCACTTCACCTACGTATAAATCACCATCTTTAATAGCCAGCCCTGAGGGCATATTTAAACCCTCTGCAATCACAATTTTTTTATCGGCTACGCCATCGCTATTATGATCGATAAGCGCATACACATTACCTGCTTTGCGCGAGCCTGCGTAAACAATGCCTTTTTTTGATACTGCAATTTGGCGCGCATTTTCAACGTCGTCTGCAAATAAACTAAGTTCAAAACCAGGCGCAACACTAAGCTTGTCTAGTATGTTTTTAGCCATTGCAGGCGCACTTATTAAACTCAGTAACAATACACTTGCTAGTAGTTTATTCATTTCTATCTCCTAGTGGCCAACACGCACATTATACTTGTGCCTTGTTACCATGATCTTCTAACCATTGGCGCCTGTCTGGCGAACGCTTTTTAGCAAGTAACATATCCATCATTTCCATGGTTTGAACTTCTTCATCAAGTGTTAGCTGAACTAAACGTCTTGTATTTGGATCCATGGTGGTTTCGCGAAGTTGCAGTGGGTTCATTTCACCCAATCCTTTAAATCGCTGTACGTTTACTTTACCGCGCTTTTTTTCTGCTTCAATACGGGCCAAAATACTGGTTTTTTCATCTTCATCTAGGGCGTAAAATACCTCTTTACCAATATCTATTCTGAATAGTGGTGGCATTGCTACGTATACATGACCTGTTTTTACTAACTGCGGAAAGTGTCGAACAAACAAAGCACATAACAGTGTGGCAATGTGAAGACCATCAGAGTCAGCATCGGCCAATATACAAATTTTATTGTAGCGTAGCCCGCTCATGTCGGCTGAATCAGGATCGATCCCTAAAGCCACCGAAATATCATGTACCTCTTGCGATGCTAATATTTGCCCTGACTCAACTTCCCACGTATTTAAAATTTTACCACGCAGCGGCATTATTGCTTGAAACTCACGATCTCGCGCTTGCTTAGCCGAGCCTCCAGCAGAGTCACCCTCTACTAAAAATAGTTCAGTACGGTCGTTATCTGCTGCGCTACAGTCGGTAAGTTTACCTGGTAATGCAGGGCCCGCTGTAACGCGTTTACGCACTACTTTTTTAGCGGCTTTTAAACGACTTTGTGCGTTTGATATACACAGCTCAGCTAACAACTCTGCTGTATCTGTATGTTCATTTAACCAAAGGCTAAATGCATCTTTTACAACACCCGAAACAAGTGCCGCACACGTGCGTGAAGACAGTTTTTCTTTTGTTTGGCCGGCAAACTGAGGGTCTTGCATTTTAACCGAAAGCACATAACTACAGCGCTCCCATATATCGTCTGGGGTAAGTTTTACACCACGAGGTAATAGGTTTCTAAATTCACAAAACTCGCGCATGGCTTCAAGTAAGCCTTGGCGTAAACCATTAACATGTGTACCGCCTTGCGCAGTGGGGATTAGGTTTACATAGCTTTCAGCTATCGATTCACCGCCCTCTGGCAGCCATACAACAGCCCAATCAACACCTTCTATAGCGCTTTTAAACTCACCCACAAATGGGTCTTGTGGCAGCGTTTCGAAACCTTTAACCGCTTCAATTAAATAATCTTTTAAGCCGGTTTCGTAAAACCACTCTTGCGTTTCTTTTGTTTGTTTATTAACAAATTTAATACGCAAACCAGGGCAAAGTACCGCTTTGGCTTTTAATAAATGATTAAGCTTGGTAATAGAGTAATTAGCAGAGTCAAAATAGCTGGCATCAGCCCAAAAGCGCACGGTAGTCCCGGTGTTACGTTTACCAACAGTGCCTATAACGTTTAAATCTTCAACTTTATCGCCGTTTTCAAAGGCCATTCTGTATTGCTGTGCATCACGGCGAACCGTTACTTCTACACGTGTAGATAATGCATTTACAACTGAAATACCTACCCCATGTAAACCACCTGAAAACTGATAGTTTTTGTTTGAGAATTTCCCCCCGGCATGCAGCTTAGTAAAAATAAGCTCTATACCTGGAATACCTTCCTCTGGGTGAATATCAATGGGCATACCACGACCATCATCACTGACTTCAAGCGAGTTATCTTCGTGTAGAATTACATCAATCTTAGTTGCATGGCCCGCCATAGCTTCATCGACACTGTTATCGATTACTTCTTGGCCTAAATGATTTGGGCGCACAGTATCGGTGTACATCCCGGGGCGTCTTTTTACCGGATCTAATCCATTAAGTACTTCAATGGCTTCGGCGTTATAATTTTGATCACTCATAGTTTTTATCTTTATATGCGCTAAGGCTATGCTTAACTAGTTTTACGTGATTTTAAGAAAATCTACAATACTTGCAAAGGTTTGTTCAAAGCCAAGATAGCTATGATCGCCACCAAACTCGATCCTTTGCTTACATTGCGAATAATAGTTTACTGCGTGTTGAAAATTTAACACTTCATCGCCTGTTTGCTGTAATAAATACAGTAATTCAGGGTGCTTTAGGTCATCAACAGCCAACGCTTTTAAAGCCGCTATGTGGCTGCTATTCAATTCATAATGATAATCTTGATACGGATTATAATTTAAACCAAGCAACGGTTTTAATAAAGTGTATGGCGCAACCGCGGGATTTATAACCACAGCAGGAATTTGATAACGCTGCGATAAATACGTGGCAAAAAATCCACCTAATGAGCTACCTAATAAAACAGTATCAGGTGTAAGTAATTGCTCAAGCGCTATGATGGCTTGTATGGGCTCATGGTTTAGGCACGGTACACAATAGTCAACGTCATAGTGTGCCATAAGCTCGCCAAAGCGCACAGCTTTATATGATTTATCTGAGCTATTAAAACCATGAATATAGATTACCCGTTTAGCCATACTACTTCCATATCTGTGCTTATATTATCTTTTTTCGTGCTGATACATATCAGCCTGTATGCTGGCCCATGGTCTTGCTGTATCCATTCGGGGCTGTGTTTTTTAAACTGCACTGAGCTGGCTGGGGTAGCGTAAATGGGAAGCGCTCTAAACGTTTGCATGTATTCGTTATGCACATGACCATGAAACAAGCCGAAAACGTTTTCGCTATTAACTAATATATTAAGTAATTGCGGCCCGTTTTCGAGCATGTGTTTGTCTAGGTAGCCATCAATGGGGAGTGGGTTATGGTGACAAAACATAATTTTGGAACTCGCCGAAGCAAACAGCCGTTCGGTAATTTCATTCAAATGCGTGCCTGTTACCCACCCTGCAGGCGTTGGCCCTTTAGAATTAATAAGAAGTAACTCAACGCCATTTGCCACTATATGTTTAGCGCGATTTATTTGCCCACCACTCATTCGGTTAAGCTGGGCAATATCATCATGGTTACCTGGAACCCAAAAAACAGGGCATGTTAAATCACTTTGGTTAATCAGCTCACTAAATAAAAAATAGGACTCTGCGCTATGATCTTGTGTAAGGTCGCCGCCAAATATTACAAAATCAAGGGATTGCTTAGCCATATGAGCCAGCGCCTGTTCAAAGTAATTCGCCGTATTTACGCCAAAGTACTCACCTGCTTTATTTGAGAATAAATGACAATCGGTAATATGTGCTATGTGTAGCGACGACTTATCAATGAGGTAAGGTTCATCAAACCAAGCCATTATTTACATCCCAATTCAGCGTTGCTTGTCCGTGTTCTACACAGGCTACAAGCCAGTCGTATAAAAATGCATTAAGTTGATATTTTTCATCTTTTTGGTGCATTTTTGGATTAGGGTAACCATAAGAAGGCTTAATACGCTGATGGTAATCGTGATGGATAATTTCAGCGACTTTAGCATCGTGATACAACCTCACAGTTAAATAAAGCGGTGCAATTCCCTTTACCATGCCGCTTAGCTGCTTAATAGAAATATCCATAGTGTATTTTGCACTGCCATCAACCTTAGTCGCAAACTCACTGTTCCCCAACTTCACTTCTCGGCTGCAGCCAATCGCTCGTTCAGCCGGTAACAATTTTAAAAGTCGTAAGTAGTTGTGCTCACAAAGCGTTAAATACTTTGGGAGGCTTTGGATATATCTATTTGTTGCTAATTGTACTGTCAAAATACCACCATTATACTGTGAGCCAATTTGTGGCTATGAAGAAGAGTCTGTCCACTTGTGTTTCATTTTTTCATGGTTAAGTGCAAGCCACTGCATGCAAATAACAGTTGCAGCATTATCCATTTCACCATTGTTGAGGCGAGTTAGCGCATCATCAACGCTGAGTACATGAGTTTTTATATCTTCACCTTCGGTTTCAAGGCCATACACACCAGACTCAACGTCACTTAAATCGGCGCGTGCAAGATATAAATGTAACCGCTCTGTTGTACCACCAGGGCTTGAAAGGTACGAAAGCATAAATTCAAGCTCTGTTAAATTAAGCCCAGCTTCTTCGTACGCTTCTTTCTTTACGACCGATTCATAATCGTCACTGCCGTCAGTCATTCCAGCAATACATTCTAGTAGCCAAGGTGAATGTTTGCTTTTAATAGCCCCTATACGTATTTGTTCTATTAAAAGCACAGTGTCTGATATGGGGTCGTAAGGCAACACAGCAATGGCGTCTCCACGCTCTAAAATCTCGCGACTAATAAGTTCTGATTTACCGCCCGCAAACAAGGCATGTTCAAACTGATACAAATCAACCTGAAAAAAGCCTTTATACAAATTTTTGACCGGCTTTACGCTGACATCTCTATGCGTAAACTGAACAAGTTTTTTATCTGGCACGTAAGCATCCTCTACTTATTAAAAATTTTGAAGTACGTTAATATATTCTGTTACATTTCGACGCACTGTTTTACTCTTTTTATTTTTAGTTATTACGTAAAACAGGTTACCATGGTTTTAGTATAAAAATTGTCTAAGGACCGAACAACACATGAAAAAGAACATTCTTGCGGCGCTAGTTAGTTTATCATGCGCATTAGGCACAACAGCAGCAAACGCTGAAGATTTACTACAAGTTTTTGAAATTGCAACGGCCAACGATCCTAACGTTTTAAAAGCAAAAGCCCAAGCAGACGCACAATCTTACCAAGCAGATACTGCAATGGCTGCATTATTGCCGCAAATTGGTTTAACAATGGGTTATACAAAAAGTGACTCAACCTCTTTTCAAAGTGTGACGGATTTATCAAACCAAGTTAAAGTCGAAAGCGACTCTGATCAGTTCACCCGTGGCCTTAGCTTAAGCCAAACTTTATTTGATTTGGGCGCATGGAACTCGTTAGACATTGCAGACAAACAAGCGTTGCAAGCAAATGCTCAATACGACTCGGCTAAACAAAACTTAATTGTTCGTGTTGCTGAAGGCTACTTTAACGTTTTAAGTGCGATTGATAACCTTGAATTTATTAAAACGGAAAAACGCGCCATCGAACGCCAGCTTGAACAAACTAAACAACGTTATGCTGTTGGTTTAACGGCAATTACCGATGTACACGAAGCACAAGCACAGTTCGACAACTCTGTTGCACAAGAAATTATTGCTAATAACTCAGTAGAAACAGCGCGTGAGCAACTACGAGAAATTACGGGTAAATACCACGCTAAGTTAGACTTTTTAAATACAGAGACATTTTCTACAACTAAGCCAGCTCGAGACTCTAGCGACTTTTTAAATATTGCTAAAGATAAAAATATTAGCTTGCAAGTTGCTAAAGTAACCGTAGATATAGCCCAAGATCAAATTAAACTGGCAAGAGCGGGCCACTATCCAAAGCTAACCCTAAGTGCAAGTTATGGCGACTCTTTAACAGATACAGATATAAATGGTACAAGCCTAACTAGACAACCTCGTGCAGACTCAACCTCGGTAGGCCTTAACTTTAGCCTTCCTTTATACTCTGGGGGGGCAACAGTAGCAGCTACCGATCAAGCACGTGCATTTTACGTGGCAGCAAGCCAAGATTACGAAGCCAATTACCGCGCAATTACCCGCACGGTTATCACGTCTTACAATCAAGTAGTGTCTGACATTGCAACCTATAAAGCGCTAGAGCAAGCAGTTGTTTCTGCCCAAAGTGCTTTAAAAGCAACAGAGGCAGGCTTTGAGGTCGGTACGCGTACAATTGTTGATGTACTTGTAAGCACACAAAACTTATACAATGCTAAACGTAACCTTGCTGATGTACGTTATCGTTATGTCCTGTCTACTCTGCGCTTAAAGCAAGCAGCGGGTACACTAACAAGCAAAGACCTAGTAGCTATAAACCAGGGTTTAAAAGCAGTCTAAGCAGTCACAAAACACATACAAAGCCAGCTACATGCTGGCTTTTTGTATTTTACAGCGCTTAGCGTTAAACTAGCGTTTTTAATTTTAGAGCAATTTTTGTGGTCACCTCATCTCCTTTTAAAGCATCTTTTTTAGGCCCTCGATACTGGCTAACGTGGATTGGCGTTTTTTTCTTATACCTAATTTCTTGGCTTCCGCAAAAACTTCAATTAGCCCTGGGCAAACTACTTGGCCGTTTAGTTCATAAATACATGAAACGCCGCCGACACATTGCCGAAGTAAATATTAAACGCTGCTTTCCTGATATGAGCGACGAAGATCAAAAAGCATTGGTGCTAAAAAATATGGAAAACACTGGCATTGCGATGGTTGAAACCGGAATGGCATGGTGGTGGCCGCAGTGGCGAGCGAAAAAAGCTTTAGGGTCTTTAAAAGGGCTTGAACACTTTGAACGAGTGCAACAATCTGGAAAAGGCGTACTGTTACTAGTACCTCATGTTTTACACCTTGAAATGGCAGGCCGATTAATGGGATTGGGTTGTATGGGTATTGGTTTTTACCGCCCGCACAACAACCCATTAATGGAGTACTTTACGACTAATGGCCGCCTTCGCTCTAATGAATACTTGGTCGGTAAAAAAGACGTAAAAGGCTTACTAAAAGCCTTAAAAAATAAAAAAGTGTGCTATTACCTACCCGATCAAGACTACGGCCGTAATCGCTGCGAATTCGTCCCTTTTTATGCAGTGCAAGATACCGCAACTACAACAGGTACACTGATGTTTGCTGGCAGTAAAAATTGCGAAACTATGAGTTTGATTACCCGCCGAGACGAAAATGGAAAGTACCATTTAGAAATTATTCCAGAGCTTGAAAACTTCCCAAGCGGTGATGACAAAGCCGATGTCACGCGTGTTAATCAACGCATGGAATTATCAATTAATGCCGCACCAGAGCAATACATGTGGCTACATCGCCGTTTTAAAACGCGACCAGATAAAAATACTCCTTCATTTTACAAATAGTAATGGTATAACAATAACAGGAACAAATAAGGGTGGTTGTTGTAATGTGGTTTTGGATTAGGTACTTGTCATTTGCAGTCATATTAATAGCGCTTGCTGCGTACTTTTTAATGGGAAATGTTCCAACATTAGATTTAAAAGAATCTAAAAATGCCGCTGCCGAAGGATTATCTCGCTTTTATGCCTCGATTCGAAATCAAGTTAAAAGCAACAAAGAGCGTGACCAATACGTATTGAGTTTAAAAAAGCCAGATCAAACTGTCGATAGAGTTTTAGAACAGCGTACGCGTACTGTTACCCCCATGCCAGCAAGTTGGACAGGAAGTGTGGAGCCTAGGCGCTTCGAAAACGGTTCAACATTGAAAGATGTTTTAGTTGAGTATGCTAAAAGCGAAGGCATTGAGCTCTATTGGTACTTAAGTAAAGACTATGTCGTTAAAGATCATTTTAGGGTCGACAGTAATTTCACCTCAGCCCTGTACCAAGTAGGCAGAGCTATAAATGATGACTTTGAACACGAGGTTTACACCTACTTTTGTAATAAGCAAAGAGCGGCAGTAATTACTGAATTGCCCTCTGAGTTTGTGCGCGCTAACTGCTTAAAACTCAACATTTGAGTTATATAAAAAATCACGCTTTTGCGTGATTTTTTATCAAAGCACATCACTTAGAGCGTGTTTGCTTATAAAGCAAATAAATGTGATTGAACAAATCCTACAGCTCAAAAACCGCTTTCCAAATGGCAGTCACATTAGTGATGTCTTGTAAAAACTGCTCGCGTTCAACTAACTTTCCTTGCTGATCTAGGCTGAGTACGTGGTAACACGAACGGTAGTCAATATACGCTTTAATTAACTGCTGCTTTTGCTCTTTTGTAATACAGCCTATTTTAGCAGCATCAGTAAGTATTCTTACATTATCTGAAAATACACTTAGTTGCTCGCTATCGTGTGCATTTTTAAGAACAAGGTATTGTGTAATAAATTCAATGTCGGCCATGCCACCAGCATCTTGTTTTAGGTCAAATAACTGCGTGTTCCCTTTTGCAAGGTGGCCGCGCATTTTCTCTCGCATTTTAATGACATCATCTTTTAACACAGGCGTTTCACGCGCTTGGCAAAGTATATTTTTACGTATTTGCGAAAAGCGTTCTTCTAACTCATTTTGACCTAAAATAATACGAGCACGAACCAGCGCTTGATGCTCCCATGTCCACGCTTGTGTTTGTTGATAGTGATTAAAGCTCTCTAAATTGATAGCAAGTAAACCCGAAGCACCCTCTGGGCGAAGACGTGTATCTAACTCGTATAAAATACCCGACGCCGTTCGCGTATTAAATAAGTGCATTAAACGTTGGGCAAGTTTTAAATAAAACTGGCGAGAATCAATCGCTTTATCGCCATTGGTTTGACTCGAGCCATCGTGATTGTGAACAAACACAAGATCTAAATCTGAGTCGTAGCCCACTTCAAAACCACCCGTTTTACCATAGGCAATAACGGCAAAACCCTTGTGTTCATTGTCAGTGTTTGGCGGCATGCCAAAGCGCTTTACCGTGTTATGCCATGCAATGTTTACGGCCTGCTCGACTATGGCTTCTGCCAAAGAGGTTAAGTGATCGCTTACTTTCATAACATCCAAAACGCCAGTCGCGTCTGCGGCAGCTATCCGTAATTGATGAGTTTGTTTAAACTGCCTTAACGACTCCATTTGTAGCTCTAAATCGTCGTGCTCTATGCGTAAAAAATATTGACGTATTTCGTCTTTATAAGCGCTAAGTGGTGTTGGTTTATAAAGCACGGCAGGGTCAATTAATTCATCAAGCAAAATTGGGTAACGAGAAATATGCTCGCCAATCCACTTACTATGACAACACAAAGAAACTAACTGCTTTAACGTGCCAGGGTTTTCATATAGCAATTCTAAGTAGGCAGTACGCGAAATAATTTTATTAAGAATTTGGCACACAGTACCAAATACTATGGCACTGGCATTAAAGTCGCTTAGCTGTTTAAGCATGGCTGGCATGAGTTTATCAAGAATCTCACGCCCTCGATTTCCAACTTTTACTTTAGACAAACGTAATTTAAAGTCTTGCAGTGGCTCTTGCCATTCGTCTTTAGGTTCATTTAAAAAACTGACATCACAATGATCCCACGCACTTATAAATGCACCTTCACACGTGTCTAGTGGCTCTGTTTCTTCCCCTATTACCTGAATAAACTCATTGTGCACCTGCGCCATTACCTGCTCAATTTCATTTACTGACGCTGCAAAATCTGATTGTGCTAATAGATAATTTAATCGTTGTTGGTTTATTTCATCATCAGGCAAAGTTTGCGTTTGCTGGTCGTCGAATATTTGCAGGTATTGCTCTACTTTTCGTAAATAAAGATAATTACTTTTCAGCTCTTTTGCTTCGTCGTCATCAATAACTTGGTTTAGTGCTAACTGGTTTAGCGCATTAAGTAATGATTGCGTCTGTAAATTAGCCTCTCGCCCGCCGCGTACCATTTGTAGTGCTTGAACAATAAATTCAACTTCTCGTATTCCGCCTGCCCCCAGTTTTATATTATTGGTTAAACGTTTACGGCGAACTTCTTGTGCAATCATGAGTTTCATTTTACGAAGCGATTCAATAACTGAAAAATCAATATAGCGTCGGTATACGAAAGGTTTAAGCAATTGATTAAATTCATCCCAATAGTGATTGGGCCTACCAATTAAACGACTTTTAAGCATGGCGTAACGCTCCCAATCACGCCCTTGCTCTTGGTAATAATCTTCAATAGCGTTAAAACTCATGACCAATGGGCCACTTTCACCAAATGGCCTAAGGCGCATATCAACCCTAAATACCTGCCCATCCCCTGTTGTTTGGTTAAGTGCTGCTATTAGCTTTTGAGCCACTTTTGTGTAAAACACCTGCGCCTCAATACTTTTTCGCCCGCCTTGAGTTTTAACACTACGAGGGTATGCAAATATAAGGTCGATATCTGAAGAATAGTTAAGTTCTTTACCACCTAACTTGCCCATACCAAGTACCATTAAAGGCAAAGATTGCCCTTGCTCATCTACAGGCTCACCATTAAGTGTGGCCACCTGCGCATGGGCCCACTCGTTAGCGCTTTGAATTAACTTATCAGCGAGCTGGCTAATATACTCAATGCTATCTGCAATTGGGTTTTCACAACATAAATCTAAAAAAGCGACTTTAAGCCAGTATTTTTCACGATATTTGCGAAGTATTTGATGACATTGTGCTTCGTTTATATCTGCCAGTGTTAAGTTTTCGAAGGGGGAAAGTATGTCTCTACTTTTAATTTCGTCTTCACATAGTAACCCGCTTTTTAAATCAGGCTGAGACTGAATACAGCGCCAAGCAAAGTCGCTTAACGCTAATAACCTTACAACTTCGCTTTCTGTAGGATGCTGCGGGTACAGCTGCTCATAGCGCTTTAACCCAAGTTTTTGTAATTGAATAGGAAGTTGTATTGCGTTACTCATCAATCCTCTCTTTTATATCATCAGTAACCGTACTAGAATGATTAAAACCTTAAAGGTTAACTCTAATTAGGACAACCATGTCATATTTATCTTTATCTAACACTAGTTTTGTTGCGATTACTATTAGTTTTGCTGTTATTTGCTTAACTATTTTTTCATTAAGAATAATAACTCAAATTAAATTAAAACAAGCGCTTAAAGATGAATTAGCCCAGCATGATAACTTTGCCATGGGGA
Organism: Pseudoalteromonas sp. 4NS20-0020; assembly: GCF_057554385.1. Classification (NCBI taxonomy): domain Bacteria; kingdom Pseudomonadati; phylum Pseudomonadota; class Gammaproteobacteria; order Alteromonadales; family Pseudoalteromonadaceae; genus Pseudoalteromonas; species Pseudoalteromonas sp. 4NS20-0020. The sequence goes on from NZ_BAAJMI010000004.1 coordinate 200,994, forward strand.
TCAATTTTGCTTCAGAGATTTCGGTTGTTATTGCAACTATTGCCTTTTTATTTGATGAAATAAGTGTAAGTACCGCACAATCTAATCCACTTAAAGTAGCGATATTAGTGTTGTTGTTGTTTTCATTTATAAAAGTGGGACATTTGATTCACCGAAAGTGGATTTTGCATCGTTTTAACGAAGAAGCGGCTATTTTAAAACAAAATGTATGCGCCGCCTTAGTAGACTCTGGCATGCTAATAGCTAATTTCATTATGACCTTAGGCCTTTACACATGGACCCACACTCAAGGCTTCAGTAACTTATTAATCGCGTTAGTCAGCTTTTTTTTACTGCAAGGTATGTTTGCACTTGATAGTAAAATACGCGAACATCGTTTTGCAAAAGCCAATCAAGGCGCTTCGCTACAAAGTAATTTTAATTTAGAAAATACCTCTATTGGTATTCGCTATGCTGGTAAATCAATTGGTTTAGCGCTTGCCTCGTATGCTGGCTTGTCGAGTGCTACGTTTCAAAACGGTAAAATGGTTGAAAACCTGTTTACACTGGTAATGCATTGCGGTGTAATGTGGATACTGTTATATGCGTTAACATTTATTGTAAAAAAAATATCACTACCCAATATTGATGCAGCACTTGAAGTTGATCATCAAGACAACATAGGTATTGCTTGTATTGAATTTGCTGTTTTTTGTGCAATAGGCTATTTACTAATTAGCATGTTTTCTATTTAACATTAAACATTTTTCGCTTGGGCTTACACAAAACTTGCTTACATAACACTTTGCTTAATTGCACTGGGACATTATGCCATTTGAAGTTACTAACTATCTATTAATCGATATAGATAACGAATTTAGCAGAGCGTTTGCTGGTCACTATTTTAATAGTGCAAAGCGAGATGCCCCAAGTACCTTAGTCATTGCAGGTGCTAATACTCGCCAGTTAGTTAAAATGATGTTTGATGAACTCATTAAAGATTATTGTTATTGCGATTTTGAAAACGAAATTAGCGTTTCTGAGCTAGCCAGTTATTTGCATGAACATCACGACATTAAAGGTGTATTGTTTAATCAAACCGATTATTTACTGGCTGATGAAAAACAACGTTTTATTTATAACTCACTGCATGAAAAACGTTTTTTAGTCACTCAAGATGAAAGCGGTTTTGCTTTTAGCCCTGTAAAAGACGAAGGCTTTTCAAACCACCTATCTTGTCATACCGACATAGCCGATACATCAGTCGATATTATTGAGTTAACAGAGTTACTTAATAAACAATAAATAATTGCACCTAGCTCGCAGCTTACTTAACATAGCGGTATATAACTTTATCGCCAACTTATAAGTGAAATCACATGCGAGTTCCTCATATTTACCAAGCGTCTTCTATTACACTAAACACTCCCGTGTCACTCGATGACGATGCAGCTGGCCACATAGGCAGAGTACTTCGTATGAAAGTAGGCGAACATGTGTCTATTTTTAATGGTGAAGGTGGTGAATACCTAAGTGAAATTATAGAAGTGAGTAAAAAAAATGTAGTGGTTATGCCACAGCAATTTAATCCTCACGACGTAGAATCACCATTAAAAATTCACTTAGGCCAATGCGTATCGCGTGGTGATAAAATGGATTTTACAATTCAAAAGTCAGTTGAGTTAGGTATTACCGAAATCACCCCTATTTTTAGTCAGCGCTGTGGCGTAAAGCTCATTGGCGACCGCCTTGATAAAAAGCATCAACAATGGCAAAAAATAGCGATTGCGGCAGCCGAGCAGTCGGGGCGAAATTATGTACCGGTTGTTCACCCCCCTATAGACATAAAACAGTGGCTTGAGCAATCAACTAACGCGATAAAGCTCACGCTTCACCCTCGCGCAGAACACAGCATTAAAACCATTACTGTACCTAAAGATGGCGTTCGGTTTTTAGTCGGCCCAGAAGGCGGCTTTACTGACGAAGAAATGGCACAAACTAAACAACAAGAATTTGTTGATATTCGTTTAGGGCCACGTGTTTTACGAACTGAAACAGCCGCTTTAACGGTCTTAAGTGCATTACAGTTACAATTTGGTGATTTAGCTAATTGAAATAGCTAAAAACACCCTCATATCAAAGCTATTAGCAAACTCTAGTAGTAATTACACATAGATTAAGGCAAAGCGCATGGCAATTAAATTAGGTATTATTTCAGATCCTATTAGTGGGTTTAACATCAAAAAAGACACCGGCTTTGCAATGATGATGCAGGCGCAAGAGCGTGGCTACGAAATTTACTATATGGAGATGGATGATTTATCACTTCGTAAAGGTAAGTCTTATGCCACCGCTGCCAAAGCGCGTGTATTTAACAACGAAGAAAAATGGTACGAACTAGAAGAAAAAACCACCATTGCCCTTGCCGATCTTGATGTAATTTTAATGCGCAAAGATCCGCCGTTTGACACTGAATACATTTACGCAACGTATCTTTTAGAGCGCGCTGAAGATGAAGGCACGTTAATTATTAATAAACCACAAAGCTTGCGTGATGCTAACGAAAAGCTGTTTACTGCATGGTTTAGCGAACACACGCCAGATACCTTAGTTACGCGCAGCCAAAAACAAATTCGTGAATTTTTAGCTGAGCATAAAGACATTATTTTAAAGCCACTTGACGGTATGGGCGGCGCGTCTATTTTTCGTGTAAAAGAAGATGATGCAAATATAGGTGTTATTTGCGAGACCCTAACCGAGCATGGCAGCCGTTATGCCATGGTACAAAATTATGTTCCTGCTATTACACAAGGCGATAAACGCGTTCTTGTGGTTGACGGCGAAGTCATTCCCTACTGCTTAGCGCGTATTCCACAAAACGGTGAAACTCGCGGAAATCTAGCCGCAGGCGGTCGTGGTGAAGCTCGCCCATTGAGCGAGTCAGATATGAGAATTGCACAGGCCGTTGCGCCCACTCTTAAAGAAAAAGGCCTTGTATTTGTTGGCCTTGATATTATTGGCGACAAACTAACCGAAATTAACGTAACAGCACCTACGTGTGTGCGTGAAATTGAAGCCGCGTATGATATATCAATCACAGGCATTCTTTTTGATGCTATTGAGAGAAAATTAGCTAAATAGTCTAGCTTCAGGTTAAATAAGTTAAAGTGACTGAACACAATGCGTTTAACGTTTAAATATTAGTGCAGCACTTGCTGTATTAATATTTTAATAAAATCAGTTAACTTATTTAGTTATAAAATACAGGGTTGTGCCATACTCAAAATTCATTAACTGAAAGGGTGAAATCTATGCAGTCATTAGAAAATCATTTTTTAATCGCCATGCCGTCAATGCAAGACCCTTTTTTTAAACGTGCTGTTACGTATATTTGCGAGCACAATGAAGATGGGGCTATGGGATTGGTGATAAACCAACCCATCAATGTAACCGTTGGTGAACTACTTGATAAAATAGAAATCGATAACGACAAAACCCAGCAAGCAGCTAAAGTAGCTGTGTTTGCAGGTGGTCCAGTTAAAACAGATAGAGGTTTTGTGCTTCACTCCCCTAAACTCGGGTATACCTCAAGCCAAAAGCTCAGTAGTGATATTATGATCACCACCTCTAAAGACGTGCTAGCAAGTTTAACGACAGCACATGCCCCTGAGCAATTTATTATCACCTTAGGGTATGCAGGTTGGGAACAAGGCCAACTAGAACAAGAACTGCTTGATAACAGCTGGCTAATTATAGAAGCGGATCCGGCCATTATTTTTAACACGCCCGCTGAAAAACGATGGGAAAAAGCCGTTTCAATGCTTGGCTTTGATATAGGCCAACTCAGCCCTGAAGCCGGGCATGCTTAAATATCCCCTTTCTAAATTAAGTTCATAATATAAATTCACTTGGAAATAGATACGCTATTACAAGTGAATTTTTTTATGTAAACCTTTAACATAACGGCTTGAAAAGCAGCCTAAGTAAAACATTATCAATGACAAAAAGAACATTTAAACCACAAGGCGAGCGCACCGTAATGGGGTTTGATTTTGGCACTAAAAGTATTGGTATTGCCGTAGGGCAAGAACTCACTGGCAGCGCATCAAGCCTTAAAGCCGTAAAAGCGCAAGATGGTATTCCAAACTGGGATCATATCGCAGTACAAGTAAACGAATGGCAGCCAGATTTAATGGTGGTCGGTTTACCGCTTAATATGGATGGCACTTCACAAGAGGTGACATTCAAGGCTAAAAAGTTTGCTAACAGATTACATAATCACTATGGCATTCCTGTACAAACACAAGATGAGCGCCTAACAACTGCTGACGCAAAAGCCCGTTTATTTGAGCAAGGTGGTTATAAAAATTTAGGTAAAGGAAATGTAGATAATATGTCTGCGGTAATTATTTTAGAAAGTTTTTTTGAATCATTTTACGGTGAGTAACGCTGTAATTAGGTGTGTTAAATACTAAAAAAGCGCGGCTGGAAAGTCGCGCTTTTTTAATAACAATAACTAATTAGTTATCGTCATCCCCCATTCCATCAATAGTGACACCTTGTAAAAAGCCCGCACCTTGTTGTTCGTTATTGCGCAGTTTAATCATCAAGCGTAAGTCATTTGGTGAGTCAGCATGATGCAGTGCATCTGCATAATTAATACGTTGCTGCCTGTATAACTCAAAAAGGGCTTGGTCAAAGGTTTGCATGCCCATATCGTTAGATTTAGCCATGGCCTCTTTAATGCCGCCAATATCGCCGTTTTTAATCAGCTCTGCCACCATAGGTGAATTAAGTAATATCTCTATTGCGGCAACGCGTCCTTCGCCATCTGAGGTAGGTATTAATTGTTGAGCTACAATGGCACGTAAGTTAAGTGCTAGATCGTATTTAAGCTTGTCATGCTTCTCTTTTGGTACCAAATGCATAATACGGTCAATGGCTTGGTTAGCATTGTTGGCATGTAGTGTAGCCACACATAAATGCCCTGTTTCAGCAAAGCTTAATGCGTATTCCATGGTTTCTTGCGAGCGTATTTCACCAATTAAAATAACATCTGGAGCTTGACGTAATGAGCTTTTGAGCGCCGACTCAAAACTATCTGTATCGAGCCCTACTTCGCGTTGGGTGATAATACTTTTGCGATGCTCATGAACAAACTCAATAGGATCTTCAATTGTTAAAATATGACCTCGTTGGTTTCGGTTTCTGTAGCCAATCAGGGCTGCTAATGAGGTCGACTTACCGGTTCCTGTTCCACCAACAAACAGAACTAAACCACGCTTAGCCATAATGACGTCGGTAAGTGTAGAAGGTAGGCCCAAATCACTGACATCGGGGATCTGTGTCACAATTCGGCGAATAACCATACCTGCTCTATCGCGCTGCCAAAACGCAGAAATACGAAAACGCCCTTCGTCGGTTGCAATAGCAAAGTTACATTCTTTAGTAGCATGAAACTCCGCTTTTTGCTTTTCGCTCATCGCAGACTCAACCAACTGTAAAGACTCTTCGTCAGTGAGTTTGTCGTCGCCCAAAGGAATTAATTCACCGTTTATTTTTGCACTAACAGGTAAACGGCTAGATACAAATAAATCAGAGCCTTTTTTCTCAATCATAGTGATTAAGTAACGGTTTAAAGATAAAGTCATGATAATTCCTTAACCACCAAATTGTGTTTTGTCTTGCGCTTTAGCTTGCGCTGCGGTGTTGGTCACAATGCCTCGGTTAACTAAGTTTGTTAAACATTGATCCATTGTTTGCATACCAATTGAGGCGCCAGTTTGAATAGACGAGTACATTTGTGCAATTTTGTCTTCTCGAATTAAGTTACGTATGGCGGGTACACCAATCATAATTTCATGAGCTGCCACTCGCCCACCACCAATTTTTTTAAGGAGTGTTTGTGAAATAACCGCACGCAATGACTCTGATAACATAGAGCGTACCATTGCTTTTTCCTCACCAGGGAATACATCAATAATACGGTCAATAGTTTTAGGTGCTGAGGTTGTATGCAACGTACCAAACACTAAATGACCGGTTTCAGCAGCGGTCATAGCTAAGCGAATCGTTTCTAAATCACGCAGCTCACCCACTAATATTACATCGGGGTCTTCACGCAGCGCACTACGTAGTGCGTTTGAAAAACTGTGTGTATCACGATGAACTTCACGTTGGTTAACTAAGCTTAACTTGTTATCGTGAACAAATTCGATTGGATCTTCAATCGTTAAAATATGGTGGTGTTTATTTTGATTTATGTAGTCAACCATGGCCGCAAGTGTTGTTGATTTACCCGACCCTGTTGGCCCGGTAACTAGGACTAACCCACGCGGGTTGTCTGATATTGTTTTAAAAATATCTGGCGCGCCTAAATCATCAAGTGTTAATACTTCACTCGGTATAGTACGAAATACTGCCGCAGGACCGCGGTTTGAATTAAAGGCATTAACACGAAAGCGAGCAAGATTAGGAACCTCAAACGAAAAATCCACCTCAAGGTTTTGTTCGTAATCTTTGCGCTGAGTATCGTTCATAATATCGTAAACTAAACTGTTTACGTCTTTATCTGCAAGGGCTGGTATATTAATGCGGCGAACATCACCATCTACGCGTATCATAGGTGAAACACCCGACGATAAATGTAAATCGGATGCATTGTGTTGCACACTAAACGCTAATAATTCGGTAATATCCATTTATGACTCCACAACTGGCTGATAATTATATGGTTACAATAGCAGAACGACTCACTTGCGCCTACGCAAGAATTTCAAACGCGGCAAAAAACACGCACAGAAGCAAAGATGAAATAACCTTGCTGGCGGTGTCTAAAACCAAACCTAGCGACGATATCGTTGCTGCCTACGATTATGGCCAACGCCAGTTTGGTGAGTCTTATGTTCAAGAAGCTGTAGATAAAATAGCTCAACTGCACACATATAGCGATATCATTTGGCATTTCATTGGCCCTATCCAGTCAAATAAAAGTGCTTTAGTGGCAGAAAATTTTGATTGGGTACAAAGCGTCGATCGAATCAAAATAGCCAAGCGCCTCAACGCTCAGCGCCCAACCAGTAAACCACCACTTAATGTACTTATTCAGGTAAATATTAGCGCCGAGGAGGCAAAGTCGGGCTGTCATCCCGATGACATCGCAAATCTTGCTGAATTTATTAGCCAATGTGATCAGTTAAGATTACGTGGTTTGATGGCTATTCCTGCAAAAAGTGACGATCCAACGACACAAACTCAATATTTTGAGCAATTACAAACTTGCTTTGATAAACTAAAGGCCCAATATCCACAGTTAGACACTCTATCTATGGGTATGAGTAATGACGTTGAAGCCGCAATTAGTGCAGGCTCAACTATGGTGAGGATCGGAACAGACATTTTTGGAACACGAACTTAAAAGGTAAAAACAGATTTATGTCAGATAAAAAAATCGCATTTATAGGCACAGGTAACATGAGCTACGCTATTATTGGTGGCATGGTAAAAAACGGCTTTGACGCAAACAACATCATTGCGACTAACCGCAACCAAGAAAAGCTTGCAAAGGTAGCAGCCGATTTCAAGGTGCAAACCACCAGTGACAATAACGAAGCCCTACGCGATGCTGATGTAATTGTTTTGTCTGTAAAGCCGCAAATGATGGGCGATTTATGTAAATCGTTTCAAGAGTCTGGCATCGATTTCAGTAATAAACTATTTATCTCAGTAGCTGCTGGTTTAACAGTAAGCCGCTTGCGCGAAATGTTAGGGCAAGACGTAAAAATTGTACGTTGCATGCCTAATACACCGTCTTTATTAGGGCGTGGCGTGTCAGGCTTATTTGGCGCTGGCGAAACGCAACAAGAACATGAATTTGTTCAACAAGTATTTGAGTGCACAGGTATTGTGGTGTGGGTCGAACAAGAAGCGCAAATTAACGACATCATTGCAGTAACAGGTTCATCACCAGCTTACTTTTTCTTATTTATGGAAGCCATTGAGGAAAAAGCAAAAGCGCTTGGCTTTAATGATGAAGATGCTCGTCGTTTAGTACAACAAACAGCACTTGGCGCTGCCGAAATGGCGTTAAGCCAACCAGAAATTAGCATTTCTCAGCTACGCGCAAACGTAACATCTAAAGGCGGGACTACACATGCCGCAGTTGAGCATTTAAAAGACGAAGGCTTAACTAAAACCGTTGGCGATGCGATGGATGCGTGTATTGCTCGAGCGATGCAAATGGAAAAAGAACTTTAAAACTACTTTACTATTAAAGGTTACACTATGAATGCCATGCAATTTTTGATCAGTACTCTGTTTGATTTGTTTTTAATGGTGGTACTACTGCGTTTTTGGCTACAGTGGGCAAAAGCCGATTTTTACAACCCAATGAGCCAGTTTGTGGTTAAAGCAACGTCGTTTGCAGTCAACCCTTTACGTAAAATTATACCTGGGTTAGGTGGGCTTGATTTAGCCTCACTATTGCTGGCATTTATTGTAGCTATTGCCAAAATTAGTACTTTAATGTTGGTAATTTACGGCGCATGGGCTGCGCAACCCGTGTTTATTCAAGCTCTAATTACCGTAATAAAAGAAGGCTTAAACTTAGTATTTTGGGTATTAATTATCCGCGCAATTCTCAGCTGGGTAAGCCAAGGCTACAACCCTATTGAAGCGGTTTTCCACCAGCTTACTGAGCCAATGCTCAAGCCACTTCGTAAAATTATTCCACCAATGGGTGGGTTAGATTTATCAGTACTTGTATTAATCATTGGTATTCAGTTTTTGCAAATGCTGTTAATGGACTTTTTAGCTTAAGCCTTTGTTTTAATTAAAAGAGGCCTTATGGCCTCTTTTTTATATTTTTGGAGTGAACAATGAATCGGTTAATTAAATTTTGTTTTATTGCTTGTTTAACATTCGCATTTAACGCACACAGCGAACAAACATTGGGCGGACAATATAAAGAACTTGGCCCGTGGCAAGTACATTACATTGCTTTTCCATCAACCTTTATTCAGCCACAAATTGCCAAGGCTTACGGGCTTGAGCGCAGTGGCTATAAAGGGATTGTTAATATTTCTGTGTTAAAAAACAATACAGGCAATACAGCTCAAAAGGCCGAGTTATCTGGCACAGCCAGAAACCTACTTGGCAACAAACAAACGCTTAACTTTAAAGAAGTAATTGAAGGGGAGTCGATTTATTACCTTGCCCAAGTCGATTTTACAAACGAAGAAATACTGCGCTTTGAAATTGAAATACAGCAAAGTAATCAATTTCAAACACTGCAATTTCAGCAAAAATTTTACGTAGATAAATAATATTATGAACAAAACTTTAGTCCTTGCCACGGGTAACCCTGGCAAAGTAAGTGAGCTGGCCAACATGTTAAGCCCACTTAATATTAATGTAGTTCCACAAAGTGATTTTAACGTCAGTGAAGTAGCCGAAACCGGTACTACCTTTGTTGAAAATGCTATTATTAAAGCCCGCCATGCAGCTAAAATTACGGGTATGCCAGCCATAGCTGATGATTCCGGCTTAGAGGTTGATGGTTTAAATGGTGCACCGGGGGTTTACTCTGCTCGCTTTGCTGGTGAGAGCGCAAGCGATCAAGACAACATAGATAAACTACTTAATGATTTAGGTAATAACCCAAATCGTAAAGCGCGTTTTTGGTGTGTATTAGTATTAATGCGCCACGCCGATGACCCTACCCCGCTTATTTGCAGCGCAAGCTGGGAAGGCGAAATTACACAAACCCAACATGGCGAAGGCGGGTTTGGTTACGACCCGATATTTTTTGTTGAAGAGCAAAACTGTACCAGCGCCGAGCTTACAAAAGAGCAAAAAAATGCTGTGAGCCATCGCGGTCAAGCATTGCAGGCTTTGCTAAATGAGCTACAACTAAAAGGCGGCCTGTGACTCTTCCTCCTCTAAGTTTATATGTGCACGTACCTTGGTGCGTGCAAAAATGCCCTTATTGCGACTTTAATAGCCACGGGCAAAAAGGCGACATACCAGAAGCCGAATATGTTCAGCATTTAATAGACGATTTAAAAGCCGATTTACACTTGGTACAAGGGCGTAAAATTCACAGTATATTTATTGGTGGCGGTACGCCCAGTTTATTGACCGGTGATGCTTACACACGCCTACTAAGCGAAGTCGATAACCTTATAGGCCTTGCCGATAATTGTGAAATAACCCTCGAAGCAAACCCAGGCACAGTAGAAACGGGCCGATTTAAAGAGTATGTGAAAGCAGGTATAAACCGCATTTCAATTGGCATACAAAGCCTGCAAAGCGACAAGTTAAAAGCGCTTGGCCGTATTCATGGTGCTAACGAAGCAACCTATGCAGCAGAGCAAGCCAAAGAAGCTGGTTTAAATAGCTTTAATCTTGATTTAATGCATGGCTTACCAGGGCAAACCCTAGACGATGCATTAAGTGATTTAAAGCAAATTATTGCCCTCGATCCGCCACATATTTCGTGGTACCAACTTACCATAGAGCCCAATACTCAGTTTGCATCTAAACCGCCAACACTGCCTCAAGATGAAACTCTGTGGGATATTCAAGAGCAAGGCCAAGCACTACTTGCAAAAGCCGGTTATATACAATACGAAATTTCAGGGTATGCAAAACCGGGCTATCAATGCCAACATAACTTAAATTATTGGCGGTTTGGCGATTATCTGGGGATTGGCTGTGGTGCTCATGGTAAGGTCACCAATGCAAAAACTGGCATAATCACCCGAACTGAAAAGGTCAAACATCCCCGTGGCTACATGGATATGGTAAAACCTTATTTGTACAAAAGTTGGCACGTTGAGCAAGACGATTTGGCCTTTGAGTTTTTTATGAATCGCTTTCGCCTTGTCGAACCATGCCCGATTGAAGACTACAGTGCGCTGACTAATCAGCCATTGCAAAGCCAACAAGCAGCCTTAAATAAAGCCATAAACACCGGTTTATTAATAGAAAAAGACGGTCACTGGCAAGTGAGCCTTAAAGGGCATCGCTTTTTGAATGACCTGCTAGAATTGTTCGTATAATGCATTGGGCGTTATACGTCATGTAAAGCGAATACATGAAAAATTAAAATACCCTAATGGGTTTCTAACAACAAAAGGGAAAACAATGCGTAAACTTACCTTTATTGCAGCAGCTGTGAGTGTTGCACTCCTTGCTGGTTGCCAACAAGCACCACAACAATCTGTAACCACTCCAATTGTACAAGCGCAACCTGTACAAAGCGAAATTGACAAAGCCAATGCGTTTTTTGAAGATACCTTTAACCGTGATGTGATGAGCAGCCCGGTTTACCAAACTTACATGGGTATTAAAAAAGATTACGATAAATGGGATGACGGCAGCGAAGAGCAAAAACTCAAAGACCTCGCTGAAACTAAAGCCGACTTAGTTGCCCTAAACGCGATTAACCGCGACCTGCTAGACGATGCAACTAAAGTAAGCTACGACTTAAAAAAACAAGACTTAGAAAGCTCAATTGCTGACTTTAAATGGCGTTACCACAACTACCCTGTAAACCAAATGTTTGGTACACACTCTATGGTGCCTGCATTTTTAATAAACCAACATTCAATTAGTAATGTTAAAGAAGCAAAAGACTACATTTCGCGTTTAAATGGGGTGCCTACGGTATTTGACCAATTAGTAACTGATTTAGAAACACGAGCAAACAAAGGCATTATTGCGCCTAAGTTTGTGTTTCCACATGTTATTGATTCAAGCAAAAACATTATTCAAGGTGCACCATTTGAAAAAGGTGACGATTCAACACTTTTAGCAGACTTTAAACGCAAAGTAACGGCACTTGAAATCAGCCAAGACGAAAAAGATGCACTTATCAATGAGGCAACTGACGCGTTAAAATCAGCAGTTAAGCCAGCTTACTCAAAGCTTATTAACTACCTAGCACAACTTGAAAAGCGTGCTGACGATCGTGATGGTGCTTGGAAATTACCTGAAGGTAATACCTTTTACAATAATGCACTTAAACGCACAACTACCACTGATTTAACTGCAAAAGAAATTCATGCTATTGGGCTATCAGAAGTAAGCCGTATACATGACGAAATGCGTGAAATTAAAGATAAAGTAGGCTTTAAAGGCGATTTAAAAGCGTTTATGCAGTTTATGAAAACTGATAAGCAATTTTACTACCCAAATACAGCAGAGGGTAAACAACGCTACCTTGACGAAGCAACAGCTATGATCGACACAATGAAAGTGCGTCTTGATGAGCTATTTATTGTGAAGCCAAAAGCCGACCTTAAAGTAAAAGCAGTTGAAGCTTTCCGTGAAAAAGCGGCGGGTAAAGCATTTTACCAACAGCCTGCGCCAGATGGTTCACGCCCGGGTATTTACTACGCAAACCTTTATGACATGGAAGCGATGCCAACGTACCAAATGGAAGCACTGGCTTACCATGAAGGTATTCCGGGTCACCACATGCAAATAGCTATTTCGCAAGAACTAGAAGGTGTGCCTAAGTTCCGTAAATTTGGCGGCTACACAGCCTACATTGAAGGTTGGGGTTTATACTCTGAGCTTGTACCTAAAGAAATGGGTATGTACTCAGACCCATACTCAGACTTTGGTCGTCTTTCTATGGAATTATGGCGCGCGTGCCGTTTAGTGGTTGATACTGGTATTCACGCAATGAAGTGGACTCGCCAAGAAGGGATTGATTACTACGTGAATAACACCCCTAATGCCACTTCTGACGGCGTTAAAATGGTTGAACGTCACATTGTAATGCCTTCGCAAGCAACGGCTTACAAAGTAGGTATGTTGAAAATTTTAGAACTACGTGAAGACGCTAAAAAGCAACTTGGCGACAAGTTTGATATTCGTCAGTTCCACGATGTAGTGCTAAAAAATGGCCCTGTGCCACTAAACGTACTAGAAAACTTTGTAAATGAATGGGTAGCAAGCAAAAAAGCTTAATCCCAATTTATAAAGCTAACTAAAAGGTCGCTTATGCGACCTTTTTTGTATTTTGTACCAATTGGCAATAATAGGTTAAGCTAAACAAAAAGGTATTTAAGAGGCGCAAAAATTATGGAGTTATGCATACAGTTACTTAACGCACGTATTTCAAAGCATCAATTAAATGAACTTGATAATGACTTTAAGCAGTTAAACCAAGCACAACAAACATTACAGCTTAATCATCTATACGAAAGCGCTTTGCGCATGAGTATTAAGTACGATTTTATGCAAAATGTAGCAACACGTATTTTAACAAGCAATACCCCACCTGCACCTTTTATCAATCAGTTAACAACCACAGATGCCTTGACGTTTTTTACTCCAGCGCTTAGAGAAAATAAGGGCTTCTTGGCACAAGATACCCAAGGCAATAATGTGTTACACACTGTATTTAAACACGCTAATGCACAAAAGCTGGCGTTTAATTATGTGCGCTCATTAATGTTATTTGAGTCTAACGATGACTTAGTAAAAGCGCTTGCTCAACCCAATGCTCGTGGCCTAACACCTGTTGCGTGTTACATTGCGTACGCAAATAAACCAAGCACGCCGGTTAAGCATGAATTTTCAGCACTGTTAGCCCTGATGGAAATAGAACAAAAACAAAACCCAACAGCTAAACAGCACTTGGCAAATATATTAAAAGGTATGAGCCTAAACGAAACCAGTATTTTACTTAGTGCTGCTTACCTGCAACGTTCAACCGCGCAAGTTGCACATTTAGTTAAAGCGGTTTAGGTCGTGAAAACCTTGATAGATTAAGCGTTGGCCAATCGAGTAACTATTTTACCAAGGTACGAAATTTGTAACCTAATGAGTTACATAAATACTAAACACACTGCTATAAATTTAACCTAGAATAATAAATAGATCCTAGTCGTTTAAGTAGTATTCAACAGTGGTTACTACTCTTACGTTTTTTATTTGTGGTGTATTTGAATCGCGATTAGTAATACTAAACTGCCCTTGGCGAGCTGTTTTTATTTTTCCTAGTTTTGAATTGGAATCCCTAGCAAACTTGTTAGCCACTTCGCGGGCTTTTTCAGTTGCTTGTTGCACCATGGCCGGTTTCACATCGTTTAGCCCTGTAAAAATATACTCAACACGTGTTTCGTAACTATCTTGTACTATGGCAATATTTTGTTTAGCTAATTGGCTTACTTTGCTCAGCGCATTTTGCACCTTGTCTACAGCGCTAGAATAAACGGTCATATTTGAACGAACAATGTACCTAAATTGCTGATTTTCATTGCCGTACTCGCGCGCCTGCTTATCAACAATAGATTGGCTACCAAGTGATATTTCGGCGTCATCAAAACCATGCAGTTTTAAAAATGCGATCACGGCAGCGTTTTTTTTCTCAACCCTATTTACCAACTTTTCAAGGTCGTTATCTGCATCGCTAAATTGCAAAGGCCATATAACAGTATCGGCAATCACCTCTTGCTCTGCTAATCCTTTAACTTGTACTGTACGCTCCATTTCTTTTACATTTAGTGCTGCACTTTTTAAAATAAACCCTAAGCTAATTAAGCCTAGGCTTAAAAAAGTAGCCGCCAGCACAGTGTGAAAACCAGGTGTTTTAATCACAGTACACTCCTTGATTGATATCAATAATACGTATCTATAAACTCGAAATAACCTGTTAAACAGGGTACATTGAGACAATGTATAACGCAAAATTTAAAAGCTAAGGAAACGCAATGAGCCTAAAGCGAATTAGTCAGTTTTTTAACCCAAGCTCAGTGGCCGTGATAGGTGCGTCAAATAACGCCTCTCGTGCCGGTTTTGTCGTTATGCGTAATTTATTACAAGGCGGTTTTAAAGGACCAATTATGCCTGTAACGCCAAGCTATAGCGCTGTTCATGGCGTACTTGCATACCCGTGTATTAATGATCTGCCTAAGGTGCCTGACCTTGCCGTAATTTGTACCAATAAAAATACCCTGTTCGACATTATTAGCCAACTAGGCGAGCTGGGCTGTAAAAGCGCTATTATCATTGCCGATGGCTTAACGAACGATCAAAAAAGTGCGCTAAAAGCATGCGCCCATAAACACAACGTTACTTTATTAGGCCCTAATAGCTTAGGGCTATTAATTCCCCATATTGGGTTAAATGCCAGCTTTTCTCATACAGTGGCAAGCACGGGTAAAATTGCCTTTGTGTCGCAATCTGCAGCGGTATGCTCAACCATATTAGATTGGGCTAAAAATAAAGATATTGGCTTTTCGTACTTTGTTTCTGTGGGGGGGTGTTTAGATATTGATTTTGATGAGCTACTTGACTTTTTAGGGCGTGATTCAAAAACTAAAGCCATTTTGCTTTATATTGATAATATTGAAGACATTCGTGGCTTTATTTCGGCAGCAAGAGCGGCTGCATTTAGTAAACCAGTTATTGCCATAAAAACAGGAAAGACAAATGCTGGCGCTCTTGCGGCAGAGATCCATTCCGGTGGAAAACAAAGCTCTGATGCCGTATACGATGCATTATTTCAACGTGCAGGTATGCTGCGCGTTAACGACCTACGAGAGCTATTTGCTGCAACACAAACGCTCGCCATGCACCCAAAATTATTGCAAGTTGAACAGCTCACTATTTTAACAAATGGTGGAGGTCCGGGTGTTATGGCGGTTGATGAGCTAATTCAACGATCTGGGAAATTAGCGGCGCTTAGTACTGAAACACGCAGTGCGCTTAATCACGTTATTCCCCGCTCGGAAGCAACCTCCAACCCGATTGATATTTTTGGTGACTCGGCACCAGCGCGTTACAAACAAGCATTAGAAATATTATTGCATGCAAAAGAAGTAAAAAACTTATTGATAATACATACCCCATCGGCACTGGCTCCAAGTGAAGACTATGCCAATGTAATTGTTCAAGCGCTGCAAACGTTGCCCAAAATGGCTCGCCCTTATGTGTTTACCAACTTTATGGGTGAAGATGCTTCATTTGCAGCCAGAAAAATATGCGCTAATAATGCAATTCCTACTTATCGAACACCTGAAGGCGCTGTCGGTGCGTTTATGCACTTGGTATCGTATCGTCGAAACCAAAAACATTTAACGCAAACGCCAGAGTCGAACACCGACGATGAAAAAATAAACAAAGCTGCTGCCACAACGTTAATAACTGAATTTTTAGATGAGGAACAAACCTATCTACCCACTCACAATGCAAGCCAAGTACTAAGCCACTATGGTGTTGAATGTATTGAAACTAAAGTGGCGTACACACCCACTGAGGCAAAAGAACAAGCAATAGAGCTTGGTTTTCCCGTTGCGCTTAAGCTTATAAGCCCAAGTATTGCTTCTAAGTCTGAAGTCGGCGGCGTGGTTTTAAATCTAAACGATGCCAATGAAGTTGAGCAAACCGCATTTGCGATGCTTATTCGTATTAAAAACACTTATCCAGATGCCACTATTGATGGGTTTTCACTCCAAAAAATGGCACCGCGTGCAGGTGCAAACGAGCTGCGGATTGCAATTAAAACAGAGCCTAATTTTGGCCCCGTTATTTTACTTGGTGAGGCAGGTACAGGACTTGAGTACGCTCAAGCGGCAGTAGCTCTCCCTCCCCTTAATATGAACTTGGCTAAATATTTAATTGCTGCCGCACATGATAAAGGCGTATTAAAAGATCGCATTTTACCTGAAAAGGTCGACAAATATCGTTTATGTGCGTTGCTCACGCGTATTTCACAGCTCGTTGTGGATCAACCCGATATTAGCGCAATGGAACTTAACCCAATACTTGCAAGTAACGGGCAATTTTTAGTACTTGATGCCACCATAACGCTAAATCGATACCAGTCAAAAAGTAACCGTAAACGGTTATGTATTCGCCCCTACCCTATAGATCTTGTAGAAATAGTAACGCTAAAAAATAATACTCAAGCAACGCTTAGGCCAATAAAACCTGAAGATGAACAAGCCCACAAGGCATTTGATCAATCACTCAATAAAGAAGATCGTTACAAACGCTTTTTTGGCGAGTTACCTCAATTTAACCACGATCAACTCGCTAAAATGACTCAAATTGATTACGACCGAGAAATGGCGTTTATTGTTTGCCAACGCTTAGAGGGAAAAACACGTACCTTAGGGGTGTCGCGTGTGATTATGGATCCCGACAACGTGCATGCTGAGTTTGCTATTGTGGTTCGTTCTGATTGCCAGGGCTTAGGGCTAGGTCGAATTTTAATGAATGCTGCAATTAACCATTGTAAACGCCAAGGCGTTGAATGGATTGAAGGTATAACACTGCCAGAAAACACAGGTATGATTGAACTTGCCCGCAAGTTGGGCTTTAAAGTAAGCCGCGACTTTGAAGAAGGCAGCATTAATATGGTGCTCAACACAAAATAAACTCAGCCCAATAACTTACGTTATGTTCAGAGCGCCTAAAACCAGTAAGGCGCTATAATATTGCTTTAACAACTTAACTTGCACTGTGCTAAAAGGGCTAATAACACCATTTTTGATATTTATGACCGCTTATCTATGATCTGCGTGTAGGTTACTACTAAAAATATCTTGCCAGTCACGTATTATAAGCGCTGGCACATCTTCACTTGGAACAGGCTTACTAAACAAATAGCCCTGAAAATGCTTGCACCCTAACGCGGTTAAAAACAGAAGCTGCTGCTGGCTTTCAACGCCCTCAGCCACACACTCTTTGCCTAAACTATGTGCCAATGTGAGTGTTGATTCAATAATTGCCTCATCATCAGAGTCAATGCCGATGTCTTGAACAAAACTTCGATCAATCTTAAGCACATCTATAGGAAAACGCTTTAAATAAGTCAGCGATGCATAGCCGGTACCAAAGTCGTCCATATAGAGTTTACAGCCTAACTCTTTTAACTTTTTCATACTTTGCAGTGCAAGGTTTGAGTCACGCATTAAAATAGATTCTGTTATTTCAAATACAATAGCCTCTGATGGCACGTTAGCATTAATAAGCGCTTTTTTAATCTCTGGCACAAGCTCTATAAATTCAAAATCTAATGCCGATAAGTTAATCGATAAATACAAATCAGGAGATGCTTTTCGCCATTCGTTAAGCTCATTTAATGCTCTGCCAAAGGTTTGTAGCATTATTTTAGTTATTAAACCAACACCTTCAGCCGCCAACGAAAACTCCTGTGTTTGGATTCGTTTATTTTCAGGCCAGCGAAGTAATACTTCAAAGCCTTCAGTTTGATGTGTGTGAGCATTTATAATAGGTTGGTAGTAATTACAAAACTCATGCTCTTGATAGGCTTTTGTTAACTGTGATTCTAAATGAAGGGCTTTTTGAACATGCTGATTCATTTCTTGTTTGTAAAATTGATAATTACTTTCAAGCGCACCTTTGGCATGATAGAGCGCAATGTTTGCCGCCTTCAGTAAGGCACCACTTTGTGTTGCATCATCAGGAGAAATCGCAACACCAATGCTTAAATTAATATTCACTACTTGGTCGTTAATACTTATATTTTGATTCACGCAATCCATAAGTTTGGTACAAATAAGTAATACTTCTTCTATTTGGTGAATATCTTCAACCAGGACCACGAATTCATCACCACCAAATCGTGCAATACTGTCTGATGAACGTAGTGAGCATTTTAATCGCTCTGCAACTTTTTTAATAAGTTCATCGGCGACTTCGTGGCCTAATGAATCATTAAAATATTTAAAGCGCTTAATATTAATATGTAAAAGCGCAGCTTTGCATAAGTGCTTTTGGGCTTGCTCAAGGGCATGCTCAACCCTATCATTAAACAACGTACGATTCGGTAAGCCGGTTAACACATCAAAGTTAGCGAGTTGGTGCAGTTCACTTTCTGCCAGTTTTTGTGCATGTATATCTGTTAAAATAATCACGTAGCTGCTTAAGCGTTGTTCTGTATCAGCAACCGCACTTATTTTAACTAGCACATGGCGAGACTCTCCATTGTGAAGGCGTACCATATCTTCACAAGAAAAATGCTCCCCTTCTGCGAGCTTTTTCATAATACGTAAGTAATCAACACGGCTTTTAGGCGACATACCTAAGTTTAACGCCCTACTTGAAATGGGCTCTGCAGCAAAGTTAAAAGCGGTTTGAAGTGATTTATTAGAGGCACGAACATTAAAGTTTTTATCGAGAATAAAAACCCAATCACGAGTTTGTTCAAATGCAGCAGTAAATAAGCGTGCGTGCTCTTCAAATACCATTTCACGGGTCATGTTAGTGTATGTACCCGCTACTTTTTGAGGCGTTTTTTCATCCCACTCAACCACTTTGCCAAAGTCTTTATACCAACGCCAATAGCCTTTGGCATGGCGTACACGGTATGTGCAGTTAAAGTAGCCTTTATCGGTCGACAAAAACTCTAACCACTCTAAACGAAATAGTTGTTTCTCTTGCGGATGTATTTTAGCCAAGTATTCATCAAGGCTTACAGTATCGTGTTTATAACCCAGCTCATTACTTAAACGAGGCTGATAAATACTTGGATTACTTGACTGCCAATCCCATACGCCAGACTCACTGCCTTCAAGGGCAAGCTTTAAACGGGACTCACTGTCTTTACTTTCTTTATGCGCAGCCAATAAGATACGTTGAATTTTATTACGTCGCCTGACCCACATGGCAATAAAAAATAAAAATAAAGCGCCGTATAACACCATAAAATAAGGCGCACGCCAAAGTGGGTATTTAACCTTTATTTCTAATGTAGCTGGCTTGGTAAAAATTCCCGTTAAGGGGTCTTTAGCCCAAACTTTTAATGTATAACTACCAGGGTTTAACTTAGGAAATAGTACTCGGTTGTTATTTCTTGCGTAGGTTTTTTGCCCGTTATCAAGCTGGTACTCATAAATAATACGTTCTTGATTACTAAAAGCCATTGCAGAAAAAGCCACTTCAAGACCAATGTCATCGTGGTTTAAAACGACTTCATTCAGAGGTTGCCTTAAATCGCGAGATAACTCTCGGGACATTAAATTTACCCGCGTTATATTTACATGCTCTATAAGCGGCTTATAACTTTGGTTTTCCATTGGATGAAAATACGTTATTCCTTTTAACCCCCCATATACAATGCGGCCATCGTTAAGCTGCGCCATTGCTGAGCTATTAAATTCAGCCGATAAAAGCCCCTCGGCTGTACTAAACTGCTGAAAGTGGAGCGTTTCTGGATTTAAACGCCAAATTCCTTTATGGCTACTCATCCAAATCATACCGTCGTCGTCAAGCACCATACTGTAAAGTAATGTACCTAATTTATTCTTATCAAGATCAATAGTATGAAGGTGTTCATACGTTGATGAATCAATACCAATTAAGCCAAAATTAGAAAGAGAGATCCACAACACGTTGTTATTATCAATTACGTATGAAAGCACACTAATTGCAACGTTTTCATGTTGTTTGGGTACTTTATAAATCATTTCTAACGCTAGGTTGTTAGGGTTTAATTGATATAAAATACCGGCATTAAAAAAGAGTGGCCAGTCAGGTTTATTTGGTAAAGCGGGTAAAAAACCATGCGCTAAAAAAGGGTTAAATTGTGCCAACTCACCGCCCAATCGTGTCACAATTTTGGTGTCTATATTATAAACAAACGCGCCATGGTCACGATGCATAAAATATAAGTCGCCATTTGGCATTAAAGCAACACCGTGTACCCACCCTGAGATATGATCTTGATTTGCCGAATTTTTTGTTTTAGGTTCAGTGACTTGGTACGTATTTGGATCAAAAATATACAAGCCTCGATTTGTATTAAGCCAAAGCATATTTTTATAGGGCATAATTTGCCAAACACTAAACTCGCGTGTGTAAGCGTCAGCTTTATAATCTTTTAAATATACTTTGCTAGTATTGGTTTTTAAATCAACTTCAGTTAAGCCATTATTGGTTGCAAGCCAGAGCTTTTCGTTAAATTCGGTTATTCCCCATATTGAATGGTGAGATAAACCTGCGCCACCCAGCACACTGCCATCAACATTGTTAAAGTGATACGTATCTTTTGATAGATAAAAGGCACCATCACTTTTTGTGGCCACCCATACGCCACCAGACTTATCTTTGGCCATATCAATAATGCTGGTATCGGCTAAGGTATATTTACTTTGAGTGATTCGTGTATTTTTTATTAACTCACCACTATTTAAATCAAATTTGAATAACCCTTTGTCTGTCGCAAGATCGATTTCACCTTGGTTGTACTCTATTTTCCACACATTTAGGTCGGCAAGTAATACTTTATTTTTGAATGCAATATCGGGACGTTCAAACATGCTTGGTAAATCACTAATATCAACCTGATACATACCTTTAACCGCACCGACTAATAACTGGTTATTTTCACCCAGCTCAAACGACTTAACATTATTTTGGTAAACATGCGCCGCCTCACCTTTTAAATGCTGTAATGGACGAGTTAGATCATTAGCAATATCATGAACGTAAGCACCGTGAGAGGTCGCTATAAAAATGTAACCGTTATAATGAAACAAGCTTCTTACTAATGTATTTTTGTATTCTTTAGGCAGCTCAAAAACAGATTCAATCACACCGCTTTGAATATCGAGCTTCGCAAAATCTCGACCTCGTCCAATCCACAGTGTTTTAGAATCAGCCGCTAGCATGGTAAATACTGATTGATTAAAAATTTGCTCTTCGTTGCTTGGAGGACTTAAAAATTGCTTGTAAGTATCTGTGGCTGGATCATATCTAAAAAGGCCCTCGAGTAATGAGGCAATCCAAATATAACCGTCTACGTCTTGGTATATTCTGTCAATAATTGCTTCTTCTAGCTCTCCATTTGGGCCATTAATCGGGGTTACTTGATACCCATCGTAACGGTTTAACCCCCCTTCGGTAGAAAGCCACAAATACCCGTTGTTATCGATAAGTATGGTATTAACGTAACTTTGTGATAGGCCTTCACTGGGTGATAAACGCTTAACTTGTGCACCTGCCTGGCAACTCACTATAGTTATTAAAACTAAGCAGCAACTTAAAATCCAATTAACGCCCTTACTCATGGTCATTCCATATGGTTTTTTATTTTTATGGGTACTCTAGTGCGACAATATTGCGGTGCTTATACATATCAAAAAGTACGTGTAGATCAGCAGTATATGTTAACACTTGGTTAAAACCAATACTGAGGTATAAATCGACTATGTTTTTAAATGCAAAGGTATAAACATGCATGTGTTGATGCTTCAAAAGATCAGTTATTAATTGCTTTGCTAGCCCTTTTGAGCGATGTTCTTTAGCAACATAAACCGTGGATAAAAACAAAAAATTGGATTTATGTTGCACCCTACATGCAGCCACTATTTGCTCATCTAAGTATATAACCCAGACTTGATCTTGCTTATTAGCGCGCCCGCTAGCCCCATGTAGTTTGTAAAATTTATTTACTAAGGGTGTTTTTACTTTATCTAATAATTGGGTGGTATACATTTTAACTAAGCATTAGTGCCAAATATTGCTCAAACTTTTGTTTTAATACCGTTTGCTCTGCTACTGGACGGCTATGGATTGTATTATAAACTTGCTCGCGTGTTTTTTTATTACGCTTAATTTGGTATGCCCAAAATGAGGCTTCATAGTCGAGCTGGATTTGGTACTTATCTTCACGTGGTAATAAACATAGGTTAAAACTCACAGGATTTCCTCATTCTTTATATGGCTTAGGGTGTAATACATAGCTTGCAGTGCTGGGCAAAAAGCAAGCACCTTGCTATTATACGCCTCTTATTAATTTATCTCAGCAGTAATTGGAAATGATAATGCAAAGTCGCTTTAGTGTATTGTTTCTATTAACGTGTTTTATGTTGAGCACGGCATGTTTTAGCAATCAAAACACGCTCACATTTAACCGCCCTGATAACGTACCGCAAGCAAATTATGTTCTTGAGCTTCTTACACTCGCCTACAAGGACATAGGATACGAAATACACCTTATCGATTTTAATCCCCAAAATGCTCTTCGCGCTGCTAATAATGGCACACTAGACGGACAGCTGGGTCGAGACAACAGTATAGAGGTAGATTTTCCTAATTTGCTGCCTGTTAACTACCCATTGTTCAAGTTTAAATTAATACTGTATAAAAACTGCCAGCAAAGCATATTAAACCGGCTCGATAACGTCGCTATTTTAGCTGATTGCCCCATACAAGCACAGTACATAAAAAATACGCAATTTGAGGGTAATGTAATTGAAGTAAAAAATATAAGTACGCAACTAAACCTGCTTACTCAAGAAAAAGTAAAAGGTATATTGCTACTCGATTTTGCATCTGACAGTCTACCAATCCAGCATCCTGATGTTTGCTACCAAAAAGAGACACTACGTGTAACACCTGTTTATCATTACTTAAACAAACAAAATGCGCACCTAATTGAAGGCTTAGAAGCGGCACTCAATAAACTTCATAACAATGGCACGGCTTATGCGCTTAAAGCTAAATACAATATGTATGATTAAAAATCGAATCCGTGCTGTTTTGCCGTGTTAGTTGCACTTTCAGCTTGCTGTTTTTTAAGTAGATATCGCTTGTAGCGTTGCTGGCATAGGCTCAAAACTTTTTTCTTTTGTGCATTGGTTAAAGAGTTCCATAAAAATCGCTCGTCACGACTACGGTAACACCCTTTGCAATACCCTCTATTGTTAACTAAGCAAATACTTTTACAAGGACTTGGAATATCAAATATTTCAATTTGTTGCATAGCATACACCGCTTAGTTAAGGTCATACTTGCAGTATAGCGTTATTTTTAAACAAAAAAAAAGTAGCAATACTATTGCTACTTTTTACTTTATTTACTTAATGCTAAAGCGATTCAGGGCTTTTAACATTTATTTGTGCTTTACGATGAAATGGTTTTGCATACATAGCCAATACAAGTGGCTTAAGCTCTTCAGGTACCTGCGCAATACGTTGTTCAAATGTTGCCGTATCTGGAGAGTTAATTACCGACTCTTTACAACCACCAGCAATATAATTGCCTGGATGTAAGTAAAATGAATCTATTATTTGCTGGTCAATAGTGTTAGCAAGTTCCTCAGCGCTATCGCATTGTGACTCAATAGGCTGCCCAAAAGCTAAATGAACATGGCCCTTTGCCGTACTAAAGCCCTCAACAATGCTTAAAATATCTTCACCCACCGACTTAACATATTCACCATGTTGTTGCTTATGATAAAGCTCTTTAGCTTTTGCTATAGCACATGGCTCATATTGATAAGAAATAGACACAGGCACAACTTTTAACTCTTTAATGTATTCACCAAACTCTTTCTTTTGCTTACGGCCATTAAGTTGCAACATTTTTAGTAATGCAGGATCAGTTTGATCAAAGCCATCTTTAGCGCGCCCTTCTTTTTGTGCAATCCAAATGGAGTGCCCGCCCATTAGTGAGTCATAAATATACGACGACAATTGCGTAAGGGCTTTTAGCATTTCTTTAGGGGCTTTAGCTGAGCGCTTAACAATAAAGCTTTTATTTAAACGCATCAGTTCTGTTATGTAGGGTATTTGCAGTAAATTATCGCCAATAGCTATTCGTACCGTTTTCATTTTATGTTGGTATAACCCCCAGTTAACAAGCGCAGGATCAAGCACTATATCGCGGTGGTTAGAAACAAATAAATAAGCTTGATTAGGATCTAATTTATCTAAACCTGAAAAGGTGACTTTAGACGTGGTGCGTTTTATAAGTTTATCTAAATACTTAGCAACTTCATTTTGAACATCTTCAACGCTCGTTACTTTTCCCCACTTTTTGCGTAGTTGGCTTCTTACCAATGGGCGGGCAATAAACGGCACTGCTGATAGAAAGCGCGGTAGATTATACTTAGCAATGACATCTATAAATGCATCATCACTCATTAAACGCGCTAATGATGCGTTAACCTCATTGTCGTTGTAAGGTCTTATGTCTGCGTACTTGTCTTCTAATTCACTCATTACTGCATCTATAAAGTTAAAAAACGGCACGTAAAATACGTACCGTTTGTTTTATTGGTTTGAGTATAACTCAGGCAAACTCAAATGCGAACTAAGTCAGGCTATTGCATTTTTATAAAAACTAATAAACAATCTTAAAAGTACATATATAACAAATAATTAAGTAATGCTCTTACCAGTTACCTTTCGCTTTGCTTGTAATGCTATGACAACTAAACGCAGAATAAGTGCGATTAAAATTACACCACAAATAAAGCTTAGCCAATATGGCAGCACCTGATGCTCTTCACCTAGTTGCGGGGAAACAACAAACCCAAACTCAGTTACTAAATAATCCGTTAAAAACCCAAAAATCAATGCAACCCCAATAACCCCTGTCAAATAAGCGAATACAGCACGCTTGCCAAGCTCATTAGCTACAACACCTAACGTAGCAATATTTGTTGCCGGCCCTGCGAGCATAAACACTAACACCGCTCCAGGCGATACTCCACTCAATAACAAGCCTGCAGCAATAGGCGTAGAAGCAGTGGCACAAATATACATGGGTATACTGATCAAAATCACCACAAGCATGGCAACAATGCCACTGCCCCACTGTGTTAAAAATGACTCTGGAACATAGGTCTGTACCAACGCGGCAAAGAACAAACCAATCATTAACCAGACCATGGTATCCGCCAGAAGTTTATTGCAGCTAAAACTTATCGCTTGTTGTACTTTCTGCCATTGACTTTGTAATGCCTTGTTTGGTTTATCACAACAACTGGTTTGAACTTTAGGCTCCACCGTTTTAGACGCACAACAACTGGTTTTTGTTTGAGCACCTGCCGCAGGCTTAGTCTGCAGCCTATCGGTATCTCGCCCAACTAACACACCTGCAACAATAGCACTGCAGATAGCAGCTATGGGACGAATAATAGACATAAACGGACCTAATAACACATACGATACTGAAACAGAATCAACCCCCGTTTCAGGCGTCGACACTAAAAACGCAGTAGTGGCACTTTTTGAAGCACCGGCGCGTCTCAAGCCTATTGCAGCAGGGATAACACCACATGAACACAAGGGCATTGGCGCACCAATTAAAGCCGCTTTCACTGTGGTCAAAAAGCCTTCTTTACCTAAATGTTTATTTAAAAAATTTGCCGGTAAATATACATTCAATAACCCTGCAATCAGTAAACCAAGCATTAACCAAGGGGCAGATAGTAAAAATAACTGCCAAAAATTATTAAGTAAGTCCATCGATGTCCTCCAAGGTTGTTAATATTGAACAGTTATAAGCGGGTTCTTGTCCACCACAGCACTTATCTGCCAGTATCGATAGCGATTGATGAAAACGTGTTAGCTCAGCAATACGCTCTGCAACTAGATCGCGTTTTTGTATCGTTAAATCTTTCACTTCATGGCACGAATGCTGGTGTTTTTTAAATTTAATTTGCAGTAACTCTCTGATCTCTAACAAGCTAAAACCAACATTTTTAGCACGCAAAATAAACTCCATTTGTTTGAGAGCTGCCTTATCATAATCGCGATAACCTGCCTCGGTTCGACTTGATGGCGTTAACAAATTGTGTTTTTCATAGTATCTTAGTGTATCTGTTGAGACACCTAACTGATTTGCAAACTCACCTATTTTCATTTGTTTCTCCAATGAGTATATTCTCAACTGATGCCAACTATAAACCTTAGAGCACGCACCAAGGTCAAGTATTAAAATTATTTTATTTAATTAGGACACATCATGAAAATTACTGTTCTCGATAACGCCACATTAGCAAATACATCACTTGCCTGTTTAGAGCAACTAGGGAGCCTTAAAACCTACGAACTTACTAGCCCAGAGCAAGTTGTTGAGCATAGCCAAGGGGCTGATATTTTAATTACCAATAAGGTCGTGTTAAACCGCGAAACAATTAGCCAACTAAAAAATCTAAAACTAATATGCGTGAGTGCTACGGGAACTAATAATGTTGATCTAGAGGCTGCAAAAGATCACGGCATTGCAGTTACAAACGTTGCAGGTTATTCAACACCTTCGGTTGTTCAACATACCTTCTCTTTAATCACAAACCTGCTAGGTAATACACACCGATATCAAGCTGATTGTCAGCAAGGTGCTTGGCAGAAAAGTGAAATGTTTTGCCGTCTTGACTACAGTTTTAATGATTTACAAGGCAAAACACTAACAATCATAGGCGGTGGTACACTAGGACAGGCTGTTGCAAATGTAGCCGAGGCTTTTGGTGCAAATGTAGTTATGTCTGAGCGCAAAGGCGCACCATGCCGCGATGGCAGAACGCCTTTTGACGAAGCCATAAAAACCGCAGACATAATTAGTGTGCACTGCCCGTTAACAGAAGAAACGCGCAATCTAATTACCTTAAACGAATTTAAAGTAATGAAACCAAGCTGCATCATAATTAACACAGCACGAGGCGGTATTATTAATGAGGCGGATTTAACCAGTGCACTAGAGCAAAATATAATTGCTGGCGCAGGCGTTGATGTATTAACAAAAGAGCCTGCTGAGCTTTCAAATCCACTGGCAAATTATAAAGGGAGTAACCTATTGCTAACGCCGCATATTGCGTGGGCAAGCACCGAATCAATTGTGCGATTAGTTAAAGAGGTAACTTTAAATATTAAAGCATTCAAACAAGGGGAGCCTCGTAGCCGCTTAGTTTAATACTCACCTTAGCCAAGTAACCTGAGCTCTGAATAGTAAATACCTTAATCATTGCTTGGGTTAAATAAACTAAAAAGTGGCTGTTTTTACCAATTTTTTTATTTTTTAAAATTAACAAAATAACCCACACAACGTAAGCAATTGATTATAAATAAAATTTAAACTTGGCGTATACTTTGCGTTACTATCATTAATAATTAAGTAAAAATGATTAAGGTACATACAAAAATGAATAAATCTCTACTAGCAGCGGCACTTATTACTCCATTTTTAACGGGTTGTGTTATCGCCGTATCTGATGGTGAAGCAGAAACGCACTGGGCAGGTAATGACTCAACTAGCTGGCAAACTAAGCACAAAAATAATCGCGAAGCGATTTCTGAATTAAAAATGGATAGCAGCTACCAGTCGGTATTAACAACACTTAAAACCCCTAATTTTACCGAGTTACTAAAAAAAGGGGATGATGTGTATCAAGTTTTATTTTATGCAACTCATAGCATTCATTCTGATGGTAAAATGACTAAAGATGAGTGTACGCCACTTGTATTCAAAAACGATAAACTTGTCGGTATTGGTGACAGCGCATTAAATATGGTTAGCCACTAAAATACAAAAAGGCCAGTAACGTTACTGGCCTATTTTATTAGTGAGCGACCACTCTATTACGGCCAGCCTCTTTTGCTTCATACAACCCTAAGTCAGCTTCTTCTAATAATGAATGCTCTGAGGTTGAGCGGCCATCTTCCATAGTTGCAACGCCAATACTGATAGTTATGCATTGTGCATTTAACGATGTTTTGTGCTCTATATTTAATTTGTTTACAGCATTTCTGAGCTTATTTGCAAACGCAATTGCTTCCTCTTTAGATACATCAGGTAAAATAGCCGCAAACTCTTCCCCACCGTAGCGGGCAATAAAGTCACTTCCACGTTTACATTGTGCCAATAAAGATTGTGCTACTTTTTTTAAACATTCATCACCGGCTCTGTGGCCATATGTGTCGTTATATCGTTTAAAGTAATCTATATCCATTAGCAGTACAGATAGCACCGAGCCCCCTCGTTTACTTCTTCGCCACTCTCGAGACAAATTTTCATCAAGGTAGCGTCTGTTGGGTATTTCGGTTAATCCATCTATGGACGCTAACATTTCAAGTAAATCGTTTTTTTGTTTTATCAGTAATTGATTTCGTACTCGCACTCTAACAATAGAAGCGCTGAATGGCTTAGTAATATAGTCCATCGCGCCTAGCTCTAATCCTTTTGATTCATCAGCATGCTCTTGATTAGCAGAAATAAAAATAACTGGAATAGCCTGGGTAATAGGATTTTCTTTTAACTTAACAATAAGTTCAAAGCCGTTCATAACGGGCATTACAATATCAAGCAAAATCAAATCAAACTGCGTAGTTCTTACAAAAGCGAGTGCCTCTTCTGCACTTTTAGCTAAAAACACGTCATGCTCTTCACACAACGTTTTTTCAAGCACTAATCTGTTAAGTGGATCATCGTCAACTACAAGCACTTTAGCTTTTTTTGACATCCACCGCCTCCAAACCTCTAATAAATACAATAACCTGCTTCAACTGCATAATAAGCTCTTTTATGATTTGATCTTCAGGGTCATTGGTTGCTTTAAGACTTTGTTCGCACTGAAGCGCACAAGACGATAACCGCTTAAAACCCAAGTTACCCGATACTCCTTTGATACTATGCACTAAACGTACCAATTCACCTTTAACGGTACATTCGTCAATTTGTTGTAATTGGGTCTCACATAGGCTAGAAAATTTATCAATCATAGTATTAAGTAACGCCTCATCAGCGCTAAATTGAGCTAAGGCAAATGCCCTATCAAAAAATACCGCTTTAGTGATCTGCATATCTGCAATAGCATCAAGTAGTACTTTTGCTACAACGGGCTTTGTTAAATGTTTATTCATACCGCATTTTAACGAACGCTCTATATCCGCAGGCTCACAATGGGCTGTCAATGCAAATATAGGCAATTGCTTATCGTCAAACTGTTGACGAATCAACGTAGTAGCTTGACAACCATCTATATGCGGCATTTGCACATCCATTAAAATCAGATCTGGCTTTAAAACTTGTAGCAGCTCCATACCATCAGATGCATTGGTTGAGGTTACAACATTTACATTAGCTTTTTCTAAAACACTACTTATAATTTCTAAGTTTAGTTTATTATCATCAATTGCCAAGATCAGTAAACCTGACACCTCTCTACTCGGTTGCTGTGCCTGTATATTAGCGTCACTTGCAATTTGCTTTAATGCAAAACCACTACTTAAATCAAATAATCGCTGCCCAAGTGCAGATGCTTTAACATGCTGCGCTAATAAGCCTTTACTCATAGATGAACTAAAGGTTAGCTGATGATTAACGATAATGACCGATAAAGTGTGTGAAGTAAGCGAGTCATTTATTGCTTTTACACTTAATAGCTCAGGTAAGTCAGCTTCATCAACAATAAGCTGATTATATCCCGAAAGTTTGATTGGGTAATTCAATGCTTCATCTAAATCAATACTGGTCAACTCTGAATAGGCTGCTACAGCGCGTTTTAAAGCTCGGCTTCGCTGGGATATAATAGCCAGAGCATCAACAGGCAACAGCTGATTTTTTGTATCGTCTACCTGTAAACTAATGCTGAAATAAAACTCACAACCAAGGCCTTTTTCACTGTTTACGGCTATCTCGCCGCCCATAAGAGATACAGCATGTTTTACAATAGCCAACCCTAACCCTACACCTTGATGGGTACGTGTTGATGATTCATCGCCTTGTGTAAAGGCATCGAATAAACGTAATTGGTCAGCCTCATTAATCCCGCTGCCAGTATCTTTTACACTAAAACAGATCGCTTGCTCGGTACTATCTCCCTCAATTAGCTCCATTTTTAAGGTAATACTGCCATTGTGAGTAAACTTAACAGCATTAGTTAATAAATTACCCAACACCTGCTGTAGTCTTATGCTATCGCAAATCAAACTAGGTGCAATTAAAGGGTCAACATCAATAATAAATTCAACCCCTTTTTGCTCACACAAGGGCCCTGTTAAGCTATCGCAAATATCAATAAGTTCCACAACCGTAAATGGGGCTAGTTTTAACTCAGCCTGTGCGCTTTCAACTCTGGCAAAATCGAGCATGCGGTTGAGCATTAATAGTAAACTTTGCGCAGCTTGCTTAGCTTGATCTGTTTGCTGAATTTGTCTTTGCGTAAGCCCTTGCTCTATAAGCATGTCAAGCAAACCTAACACCGCATTCAAAGGGGTACGTATTTCATGACTTAAGTTAGCAATAAAGCGACTTTTAGCAAGGGTTGCGCGCTCAGCATTGTGCTTAGCTTTAGTTAATGCACTCACATCTTGTAAGTGGATAACATAATACGAAGGATCTCGCTTTTCATCCCACACGAGCGATACACTGAGTTGAAGCCAGCTAGTCAAATTTCCTCGTGCTAATGTTAAATGATAAACCTCTTTCTTATCATCAAGCAGCTGAGCTAATCTTGTTTTAATTTCTTGCCACTGACTATCATCAAATAGTAGTTTAAGTTGCTCACCTACCAACACATCTTGCTCAGTAAATAGTTTTCTTGCTGCTTTGTTTACCTGCAATATAGTCTGATCAAGCGAAAGAAGCACAACACCGTTTGCAGCAAATTCAATAGCACTTCTAAATTTAGACTCAGACGCTTTTAGTGCATGTAAAGTTTGCTGCTGTTCTGTTATATCTCTACCGATCCCCATTGTGCCTAACAAGTGCTGCTGCTCATTGTAAAAAGGCGCAATCGTCAGTTGGTAAGACTTATCATCTGTATCAACGCGTTGCTGAACATTACTGCGATTTTGTAAAACCTGTTTTTCAAGAATACTTATTTGTTCGTATTCGTCAGTTATATCTTGTATACGCCTACCCACTAGCGCGCTTTGATCGCACCCAATGTACGCTTCAAATGCCTTGTTGCACCCTAAAAAAGACCCATCAATATTCTTAAAATATATAAAATCAGGAACACTGTTTAACATTGTGTTTAGTAAAGCTAAATGTCGCTCTTTAGCTTGATAACTGCGTGTTAGTTTTTCTGATTGCAATTGCAGCTTTTCGTCAAGCTCTCGGTTTACATCTTGCAGCGAATCGACTAGTTGTCTGTTTTTAGCAAATACTAGTTTTATTTTAGTGAACCATGGCTGCCAATTAATAGGGATTTGATAATTAGACTCTTTGCTGTTGTCGTTATTGCTTTGCTCTAAGTAATGCATGAGATGTGTCATAGGTTTTAAAAATATGCGCTGACTTAACCAAAAGAACACGCAAAACATCAAACTTAAAAACAGCGTTAAAAATATAAACTCGAGTAAAATTTCATACCGAATAACATTTACAAAATCGGATTTAGGCTCATAAAATGCAGCATGTATTGGGAGGTTGCTTTTTGGCTGCATAAAAAAGTTTGTGCCACTGGTTAACACCGTTAATTTTTGTTGTGATGCCGCCATTTCAGGCCAGTATTCCTTAAGTGTGATCCCCTCAGCTATCGCATTTTTTGTGCTTGCAACAACCTGATCAAACCGATTAACAAATATATATTCCCCCTGATTTGGCGTAACTTTTTTTAGCCAGGCAGAAATAACCTCCACATCGTAAATAACGATAATATAATCACGCGAGCCAAGTTCTCGCTGGCGTCCGATTGAGTAGTAAGCCTTCCCGTCTATATTTACAATCGGGCTTGAAGATAAAAGGCTGCCTGAAAAGTCTGGTTTAAATCGCCCTTCAAGAATCTCTGTTAGTAATAAACTCTTGCTCTTATTACGCCTAGCTACAAATGCAGCGCCATTTTCATCAACATACGCAACGGCGCTAAGCGACTGCATAAGTGCCAGAGTTGTATTAAACGAAGGACCTAATTTAACTAACTGTTGCCACTTTGAAAGTTCATTTGGTGAAAGATTAAAATCCCCTTTACCTACAATCTCGGTGCCTTGTTGAGTAAAATGGCGATAGTAATAACCTTCATACTGATTAATACCTTCAAATAAATTACGATTAGCAAAACTCAGTGCAGGCTGCTCGTATAAGTTAAGCATATTAGCCATTAAATCACTGATTGATTGCATGCCATGATTTATTTGGGCGGATATATTAAGAAAATCAGCGTCACGTTTTTCTACTGTGCGCTCAAGCTTGATATTGTAAAGATGTAAACACAGTAAAAAAGCAACAATTAAAGGCACCAACAGGGCAACAATTAAAGAGCGATAATAATGTTTGAGAGGTAAAAAATTCAACGTGCAGTCTGCCATTTGGCCCGAAAATCAATCATTAGACTATCGAGCCAAATAGTTAAGCGCAAGTTATAAATTTTCTTCTGCAAATGAAGCCAACCGACTTCTTACTACACCATTTAAATTTATGGTTGCACTGCCTTCAAAGTTTTTAAAACGCTCTACTATGTAGGTTAAACCTGATGTGACTGGCGTTAAATAATTACTGTCTATTTGCGCCAAATTACCGGTGCAAATGAGCTTGGTACCTTCTCCGCAACGAGTAATAATGGTTTTAAGTTGAGACGCTGTTAAATTTTGGCTTTCATCTAAAATTACCACCGCATTTTGAATACTGCGCCCACGCATAAAATTAACCGACTTAAACTGTACATTGGCCTTTTCCATGATGTAATTTCGGCTCGATATTGGGTTCTCGTCACCTTTATGGAGTACTTCTAGCGTATCGGTAATAGCAGCGAGCCACGGCGCCATTTTTTCCTCTTCCGTACCGGGTAAAAAACCAATAGACTCTGCAATTTCAGGGGTATTTCGGGTCACAAGCACTTTATCGTAAATACCCTTTTCTATAACCAACTCAAGTGCACAGGCAAGCGCTAATAACGTTTTCCCACATCCAGCGGGGCCCGTTAAAATCACCAGTTCAATGCTAGTATCAAGTAATGCATCAAGCGCCATACCCTGATAAATATTTTTGGGCTTAACGCCCCATGCATGATGATGCATTAACCGCTCAACACTAATATCTTTTATAGTAATGTGCTTATCATCAAACGACTTTACCCTAGCTGCAAAGTGATTACTCTCGTCAAGTAAATACTCATTACAAAATACATCGGGTATTAAATTTTTAGGCACATGATGAAACGTATCTCGCCCGTGCTGCTCTGTATTGCATTGCCCTACATGTTCCCAAAAATCACCCTCTACTTTTTTATATCCGCTAGTGAGCAAATTAATATCATCAATAAGCTGATCTGTTCGGTAATCCTCTACATATTTAAGCCCTGCACCTTTAGCTTTTAAGCGCATGTTTATATCTTTGGTAACCAATATCACCTTTGAATCGCTATGCTGCTTTTGTAAATATACAGCACAGTTAATAATTCGATGGTCGTTTTCATTGCCTGGCAAACCCGAAATTGAATCTGCGAATAAATGGTCGTTAACAATAATGAGCGTACCGGCAGAGCTCGACTTTGCTTTTTTATTACTGGGTAAGGCTACACCTTGTAGCATTTGTTCAGGGGTTGCGTTTTTGAGTACCTCATCTAAACCACGAATTGCAACGCGGGCATCGCGGCTTACATCGTGTTTTCTATCTTTAATATGATCAAGCTCTTCAAGTACGGTCATCGGAATAACCACGTTATGTTCTTGAAAAGACAAATAAGCGAGGGGCTCGTGGAGGAGTACGTTGGTGTCTAGCACATACATTTTACTTTCAAGGTTCGAAGCTTTTTCCATAGCACTTTCCTTACGTTTTATGATTTTTATGCTATACCAAAATAACTAAGTAAAACGGGCAAAAATCAAAACCTGCAATACTTAATTGCCAAGGCATATTGAAAGTTTAGTCTATTTGTCATAAAAGTCCGTTTTATTACAACCTGAATTTAGTTTTTATTTACCTTTTTAATAGGTTAAAAAATGGCGGTTTTATTCTTTATAATTAACACTTATAAAATTAATTAAAAGTGAGCTAAATAGCGCCTTGCAGTGGTGTTAGCTTACAGGTAACATAGCCGCCTTTTTCATCATAGACGAGACATACATGAATTTTTCCTTAGGTCAGCGTTGGATCAGTGATACAGAGTCAGATTTAGGATTAGGCACCGTTGTTGCCATTGAAGGCCGCCAGGTCAGCATATTATTTCCAGCCAGTGGTGAAAACCGTGTTTACTCTACAGCAGAAGCACCCGTTACCCGTGTGGCATTTAATCCAGGCGATGTGATCAAAAGCGTTGAAGAATGGGAATTAGAAGTCGAATCTATTGAAGTACAAGGCGAGTTACTTTGCTATGTGGGCACCCGTGTTGATAACGGCGAAGAAGCAAAGTTAAAAGAAACCTTTTTAGATCATTTTATAAAATTTAATAAGCCACAAGACCGTTTATTTGCCGGCCAAGTAGATCGTTTTGATCGTTACACGCTTCGTTACCAAACATGGCAACATAAATTTGAACGCGAACAATCACCTATAAAAGGATTGATTGGTCAACGCGCTAACCTTATACCGCATCAGCTTTACATTGCCCAAGAAGTGGGTAAACGTTTTGCACCACGCGTATTATTATCTGACGAAGTAGGCTTAGGTAAAACCATTGAAGCAGGCATGATACTGCATCAGCAAATTATTAGTGGTCGCGCCAGCCGTGTACTTATTGTTGTACCTGAAAACCTTCAGCACCAGTGGTTAGTCGAAATGCTACGCCGCTTTAACTTACGTTTTTCTATTTTTGATGAAGAGCGTTGCGACGAAGCCTTTGCCGACTCGCCAAATGTATTTGATACAGAGCAGCTAGTCCTTACTAGTCTTGAGTTTTTAACCAAGAAAAAGCGCTGGTTTGAACAAGCCACATTGGCTGATTGGGATCTATTAGTTGTTGATGAAGCGCACCACTTAAGCATTAATAACGGTAAACCAAGTACTGAATATCAACGCATGGCTGAGCTAAGCCAAGATATTCCGGGCCTTATTTTACTCACAGCAACGCCTGATCAACTAGGCCATAGCAGTCACTTTGCGCGTTTACAATTGCTCGACCCAGACCGTTTTTACGACTACGACGTATTCAAAGAAGAAGAAGCCAATTACAAAGATGTAGCGCAAGCGGCAAACCAGTTATTGCAAGATCAAGCTCTTGACGACAATGCAAAAACAACGCTAATTGAGCTATTAAAAGAAACCGACATTACCGTCATTCTTGAAAAAGCGCAGCAAGGTGATTTACCAGCGCGTAAAGAAATACTTAACATGCTACTCGACAGACACGGTACTGGCCGTATATTGTTCAGAAATAGCCGCAGTGGCATTGATGGCTACCCAAGTCGTAAATTGCATGCCTATCCAATGGCATTACCAAAGCAATACAAAACGGCCATGTCGGTATTAGGTAACATGAGTGGAATTCAAAACGCTGAACTGAGCGCGCATCGTGCTCTTTTTCCTGAAAAAATATTCCAAGAGTTTGAAGGTGAAAGCGCAAGCTGGGGGGCCTTTGACCCTCGCGTAGATTGGTTAATCGAAACACTTAAAACGCTTAAACACGAAAAAGTACTCCTTATTTGTGCCAAAGCCGAAACGGCTATTAGCCTTGAACAAATACTGCGTGAACGTGAAGCGATTAAAGCCTCGGTTTTCCACGAAGGTATGTCGATTATAGAGCGTGACCGCGCGGCTGCCTTTTTTGCAGACGAATACGATAACGCACAAATATTATTGTGTTCAGAAATTGGCTCAGAAGGTCGTAACTTTCAGTTCTCACATCACCTAGTGTTATTTGATTTACCATTAAACCCAGATTTACTAGAACAACGAATTGGTCGATTAGACCGTATAGGGCAAACACAAGATGTAAACATTCACGTGCCATACTTTGAAAACACGGCGCAAGAGGTGTTACTGCGTTGGTACAACGAAGGCCTTGATGCGTTTGAAACCACATCAACGACTGGCCAGCTATTGTATAAAGAATTTCGTGATGACTTACTCGAGTTTATTTCAGCCCATAACTGTGATGAAGACGAACTTGACCCACTCCTTGAGCAAGTAGCTCAGCAAAATACTTTGCTACGTAAAAAAATGGAAAGTGGACGAGATCGTTTATTAGAACTGCACTCATCGGGACAAGGCGCTGCCGACTCATTAGTTGCTGATATTGAAAAGCTCGACAACCAGTTTGAGCTGCCCAGCTACATGATTAACGTGTTCGACACCTTTGGTGTAAGCCAAGAAGACAAAGGCGAAAATACAATTATATTAAAGCCTACAGAGCATATGTTAAGCGCGTCATTTCCATCGCTTAAAGATGACGGCATGACAGTGACATTTGACCGTGATACTGCACTTTCACAAGAAGATGTACATTTTATCAGTTGGGATCATCCAATGGTGCAAGGCACGATGGATATGATTTGTGATGATGACTTTGGTAGCGCATCGGTTGCTTTACTCAAAAACAAAAAACTTCCTGCGGGCACCTTTTTTGTTGAGCTTATTTTTGTAGCCGAAGCAATGGCGCCTAAAGCATTACAAGTGGGTCGCTTTTTACCCCCAACGCCTATTCGTATATTGCTTGATAAAGCCAGTAATAACTTAGGCGAAAACGTCGCATTTGACGGGTTTAACCAACAGCTTTCAGCCGTTGGTCGTCAAACAGCAAGTAAACTTGCGGGTGCGCTTCAAAGCGCAATTCACCCTATGATCACAACTGCAAAAGACATGGCACAAGAAAAACTCGAGGTTATTCGTTCACAGTCGCTAGCTAAAATGCAAACGTCTCTTAGCGAAGAACAAGAGCGATTAAGCGCGCTTAAGCAAATTAACCCTAATATTCGCCAAGAAGAAATTACCTTTTACGATAAGCAACGCACCGAGCTAACTGCACACATTGAAAAGGCGCAGTTACAACTAGATGCAATTCGCTTAATCGTGGTTTCTCACTAAGATTTTGAGCTTTTAGTTGTTAGTAAAAATTGCAAACAACAGCAGCTAAGTAAAGCGTGGTATTTATACCGCGCTTTTTTATATTCAAAAAAGTATATAAATTAGAAGCCTTCGTACAGGCTATCAATGTTTTCCTTGAGCCTTTGCCCTTGCTACCCTAAAATAGCGTCCTTCAAAATCATTAAGGTCGGCCGTGTTAGTTAATTACAATCCCCCAATGAACCCGTATTTAACCATACTTTTTCAAGACGACGACTTGCTCATTGTTAATAAACCCAGCGAATTATTGACCGTACCGGGTAAAGATCCTAAGCATGCCGACAGCTTGATTAACCGCGTTAATCGCGTGTTTCCAACCGCACGAATTGTTCATCGTCTTGATATGGCAACGTCTGGCATACTCTGCCTTGCTATGAATAAAGCTGCACACCGACATTTAAGCATGCAATTTCAAGATCGCGAAACCGCTAAGCGTTATATAGCTCGCGTTTTTGGTAAGCTTGAACAAGACAATGGCTCGGTTGATTTACCCCTTATTTGCGACTGGCCTAATCGCCCAAAGCAAATGGTAGATCATGAAAATGGCAAGCCATCACTCACTCATTTCAAAGTACTTGAACGAGAAGAAAACGCCACACGCGTAGAGCTCACTCCAATTACGGGGCGTTCACATCAATTGCGCGTACACATGCTAAGCCTTGGCCACCCTATTTTAGGTGACCGACTCTATGCTCATAAAGAGGCGCTTGCAGCCGCACCGCGTTTACAACTCCACGCACAAATGTTGCAACTAAAACACCCTGTCACCGAACAAGTAATGACCTTTGAAGCAGAACCCGAGTTTTAATGGGCTCAATTACTTAGGAAAAATTAAACTTTTAAACAAGCATGCCGATACCTAACTAATGACGACTGGTTGAGCGTGTTATGGTGTTTTTGCAATTATTTAAAAAGGTTCTGTGTTACATGGCGTTTAGCTGTGTAGCCCTTTTAGCACTCTGTACAACGGCTGCAGAACATATTGCCCCGCCTTCTTTATCAAGTATTGAAAATAGCGATATTAAACGCCTTTTACCTACCGACGAAGTAAAAACAATGCTAGCAGGTGAAACTGAATTTTTAAGTTTACGTAGTGAATACATGAGCGCTGATTTTAGAGGGATTGTATTACTTATTCCCGATTGGCAATCAGCCCCTACCAACAATGCTGGAATGAGTTACTTACGCAAAGAGCTTAACAATTTAGGCTACACCACCTATGCGATGGCCACCCCTGATATTGATTGGCAAGCGAGTAAAATAGCTGAGCCTGCTGCAGAAATAGCACCAAGTGCCGCCACTGAAACAGAGAGTCAAGCCAACAGTGAGTCAGATCAGCCTAATGCTTCAAGTAAAAATGAAGCGCCTCATCATGTGGATACCATTGAAGCCATCAGCGACGAAATACTCGATAACTACAAAC
The DNA here is from genome assembly GCF_057554385.1 of Pseudoalteromonas sp. 4NS20-0020. NCBI lineage: Bacteria > Pseudomonadati > Pseudomonadota > Gammaproteobacteria > Alteromonadales > Pseudoalteromonadaceae > Pseudoalteromonas > Pseudoalteromonas sp. 4NS20-0020. The sequence continues at coordinate 240,106 of NZ_BAAJMI010000004.1, forward strand.
TAAATTTACTTGCTCGCTACAAAGCGCTTTACCAAACCGCGATGCAAGAACCCACAAATATCGTTGTAATTGCGCAAGGCACCAGCGCAGGGGTGTTAACTGAGTACTATGCAGACTTTCCACAAGAGCGTATTGATGCGTTTATTAGTTTAAGTAGCTATCTGCCCAATGCAAAGCGCAATAAAAGCTTAAGCCAAACAACGTCTCTTGTTACGCCTGCACTTTTAGATATTTATTACGCCAGCGACAACCGCGATATTTTAATTAACTTAAAAAATCGCCAGCGCTGGGTTAACCGAAACGCCAAGTTTGACTACCGCCAGCGCCAGTTATTTGGGCTTCGTGATCAACCTCAACAACATGCTCGGCTAACAAAAGAAATAGACGGCTTTTTACGCCGCCTTTTTTAAATACTCATAGGCTGCTTGAATGTCTTGGCTTTTTTTAACCGCCAATTCCATCATATGTTTTGGTAAACCTTGCGATACTAATTTATCAGGGTGATGTTGCGCCATTAACTTTCGGTACGCTACTTTTACTTCCCGCTCGGTTGCCCCATCGTTAAGTCCTAAAAGCCCAAGCGCTTGCGCACGATTCATATTATTGTTGGGGGGTACATGGTGCCCTGAGCCTTCTTTATAACTGCTACTTTGCCCTTGCTGCTGTTGGTAACGCTGTTGCTGTTTTCTAAAGTTAAATTCAGCTTGATAGCGTTTAAGTACAAACGCAAAATGAGTTTTAGAAATACCTAACTGCTTGCTTACTTCACTTAATAACTGCTTTTCTTGCTCAGCTAAAACGCCATCAGAAAACGCCATTTGAATTTGTATTTCTAAAAATAATTGCAGTAAGTCATGACGCTTAGCAAAGCGTTCTTTAAAATCATAGACAGTTTCTTTTAATGAAAAGTCGCTTTGTTTACCCGCTTGAAAAGCATGCTGTGCTTCACGGCGCTCTTCGCCTTTCAAACCCATTTCGTCCATAAATAAGCTAGCGGCTTTAATGTGTACCTCGCTTACTCGGCCATTAGACTTTGCAATATGCCCCATCACTGCAAAGCAGCTTGAAAAGAATAGCGCTTGACGCTCGTGGACATCATCACCATTAAATAAACTTGAAAAACCACCCGCCTTATCAAAATTATTTTTTAAGCTTTTATCAAATAAATGACCAAGGTATAACCCTAAAATAGCACCAAAAATTTTGCCAAACATAAAACCAAAACAAAATCCGAGTATTTTTCCCCACATGTAAACGACTACTCCTATTAATTATGTGTCGGCTTACGCCAAGCGCTCATTTAATGCCGTTAAACGCGCTGGTGTGCCTATGTCATCCCAATTACCAATATAAAGCTCGGTAGACACTAAATGCTTACTTAATTTTTCTCGTAATAACGGCCCAAGCGGACGAATGCCCGGCTCTAAACCATTAAAAAAGTCAGCCTGATAACGACTAATACCCGAAAACGTATATTTTTGACTATCTGGCGATAAGTGGCTCAATGTAAAATCCCCATCGAGATTATGTGGGGGATTTTCAATAAGCACCAAATGTGCCTCACCTGGTTGCAAATGTAATTGCATAAGCGAGCTTACATCGTAATCGGTAAATACGTCGCCATTTATCACAATAAACGACTCCCCCAATAAAGGAAGTGCTTGAATAATACCACCCGCGGTTTCAAGGCCGCCTTCAACTTCTTGGCTATAAACAATATTTACACCAAATTGACTGCCATCTTTAAAGTACGCTTTAATTTTATCACCCTGCCATGCAAGGTTTATCACTATGTCGGTAATGCCAGCAGCCTTTAAGTTATTAACATGGTGCTCTATGAGTGGTTTATTTTGCACTTTAAGCATAGGTTTAGGCATAGCTTGAGTGAGCGGCATCATGCGCTGCCCACGCCCTGCGGCTAAAATCATGGCTTTCATAAATTTACCTGCTCTAATCTTTTAGTCACTTTTGGCACTATCGTATTTTTAACCCATTCACTGAGTGCATTAAGTTCAGGATAGCGTTCAGCAACATCTACAATATATTCAAGGGTAGGCAAAATATTAGCTAAATAACCTGTCTTGCCGTCACGCAAATACAGGCGACAAAATATACCGGCGGCTTTTAAATGACGCTGTAAACCCGTTAAGTCAAACCAAACCTTAAATTCTTCAAACGAAGTATTACTGACTAAGCCTTCGCGTTTAAACTCGTTATATCCAAATGCTAATAGCTGAGCGAGTTCATTATTAGGGAGCTTAAAATAGCAATCGCGTAACAACGAAACTAAATCGTAACAAAGTGGCCCTCGTACGGTGTCTTGGTAATCAATTATTGCCCACTGAGAATCGCTGTGCATAATATTACGGCTGTGGTAGTCGCGATGAACTGTGACCGTGGGTTGTTCAAGCATGGTTTGAGTGAGTAGATCGCAGCTCGACTCCCACATTTTAAGTTGGTTTGTATCAACGTTTTCAGCAATAAACTCTTTTACTAACCATTGGCTGAATATCGACAATTCAAGCGCTATAAAGTCTTTACCATAGGCCTGCATACCTGAAGCCTCAGGCGTTTTTGCCCACTTGGCTGATAAACTTATTAACTGTGTGTAGTAGTCGGTTCTATTTGCATCATTAAGCATGTCGGCTAAGTGTGTGCTGCCTAAATCAGTTAAAATAAAAAAGCCTTGTTGTTCATCACTTTTAATAATATGCGGTAACAAAAAACCCTGGTCAGTAAAAACTTGATTCAAAGATAAATACGGTGCGTTATTGACCTTTTGTGGATCGGAGTCCATTACAATAAAGCGCTGATTATTAATTGTTAAGCGAAAATACCGCCTAAAACTCGCATCTCCGGTTATCGCCTCAAGGGTATCTGGCTGTTTGCCAAAGTGGGTCGTTATGAAGTGTTGTAAATTATCAAAGCGTGTCATTTTATAAGATATCTATTTTTAACTAAGTTAATTAGGTCAATTACTGTATTTGCCATTATTTTCCTTTATTATGTGTAAATTATATTTATACACACAGTATTAGGGTCAATAAATGAGCAAAACCTGGGGCATTTTGATGCTAAGCGTAGTTAGCGCACCATCGCTTGCCGAAACTGAACTGACACACAAACTTTGTGGCACTTCAATGCAAACCAGAGCTTGGCAACCGCTACCTGGCGTAAAACTCGGTAATGTTGACATTAAAGCTGATGATGTAGAACTCCTTGGTACTCAAAGCGCCGAATTTACCGGCAATGTTGATATTAACACCGTTAATATGAGTTTGTCCGCACAAACTGCATTGATAGACAAGCAACGTGGTTTACTTAATGCCACAGGTCCTATTGTATATCGCGATGCTGTTAGTAACGTAAATAGCTCAGGGTTAAATGCCGATTTAAATAATTCAGAAATTAGCCTGTTAGGTGCTGATTACAAGCTAACAGAACAACAAGGTAAAGGCGGTGCTGAAAAGCTCACTATAAATGATTCTGGCTTAGTACTGATGAATGCAAGCTTTACTGCTTGTCCGGGCGAAACCCCAGCTTGGGAAATTGAAGCCGACGAGATTAATTTATCTCGCGAAGAAGGTTGGGGCGAAACTCACAATGCCATACTTCGAATTTTAAATACCCCTGTTTTGTATTTACCTTATTTTACTTTCCCATTAGACGAGCGCCGTAAATCGGGATTACTCACGCCTAGTATCTCAAGCTCAGACAAGTATGGCTTAGAAACCATTACTCCTTATTATTGGAATATTGCGCCTAACTTAGATGCCACCATCACGCCGCGTTATATGGCTAACAAGGGTTTGCAATTAAAAACAGAGCTTAGATATTTAACCAAGCAACATGAAGGCCTAGTGGGTATAGAATACCTAAACAAAGACGACTCAGAGCCAGCGCTTGGTGAGCGCTACATGTTTCATTGGCAGCAAAAAAGTTACTTAAACGAAAATTGGCGAGCAAGTGTTGACGTTACCAATGTAAGCGACGATAACTACATTACTGATTTAGAATCAAGTTATGCGAGTAAAACCGACACCCAACTTTATCGTACCGGCGTACTGACTCATTTAGGAGACACATGGCGGACCGATATAAAAGTTCAAAACTTTGAGGTGCTGGGTGATCACTTAGAGTCGTACACTGCTATCCCACAAATTAATTTCACACAAACAGCACCATGGAAATTTGATCATTTTGATTTTAGCGTGTCTGGTGAGTTGAGCCATTTTACCAACAGCTCTGCAATTATAGATCAAGCAACTCGAGTTCATATTGAGCCAAAAGCACGGTTTGATTACGACCAATACGCATGGTCATTTTTATCTGAAGTAAGCTTATTACAAACAAATTACGATCAACAAGGTGACCTATCTGGCACACAGTTTAAGCAAAGCGTATCGCGTACTTTGCCAAAAGTACGTTTATATTCACAGCTTAATTTTGAGCGCGATACTTCCTACCTTGTCCAAGACGGTATTCAAACACTAGAGCCGCAAATACAGTATTTATATACGCCTAATAAGGATCAGTCTGATATTGGTTTATACGATACAACCAAATTACAAGACGATTATTACGGCTTATTTAGAGACACACGCTTTTCTGGTGTTGATAGAATAGCCGCCGCAAACCAGTTTACGCTCGGTGCAACAACGCGCTTATTTGATAAAAAACAAGAAGAGATTTTTAACTTTAGTGCCGGACAAATATTTTATTTATCTGATGATGCCAAGCCAACCGAGCAAAGCTTAAACTCAGATACCAATTACAATGCATTATTTGCAGCGCAAACCATGGTACATTGGCATCGTCGTTGGTATTTTTCTGCGGGTATACAGTACAACACTGATAGCAAACAAATGATTCAATCAAATGCCACTTTAGATTACAAAGGTGATAATAATCAGCTAGTGCAATTGAACCATCGCTATGCAAATGATGTCTCAGGAAATACAATCGAGCAAACAGGTGTGTTTACAAGTATTCCAATAAGTGACGAATGGCAGTTTATTGCAAGCTATCATCGCGACCTTGAAAACAACCGAAGTGTCGAAATATTAAGTGGATTGCAGTATGAATCGTGCTGTTGGGCGTTTCAAATTACTGGTCACCGCCAAATCGAAACTGATTTAAATCAGTCAATAGGTACAGAGCAAGCCACCTTTGATTCAGGTATTAGTTTTAATTTTGTACTAAAAGGACTGGGAAGTAAAAGCCGCTATGATGCACAAAAACTATTACAACAAGGTATTTTTGGCTATCGTAGACCGTATTTTCTTAATAACTAGTATCACAAACGTACTATTAGCAAGAGTAGTAAATAGAACATGACTTTAAAAAAATTATTAGTATCAACCGTTTTAAGTATCAGCCTGTGCCAAAATGCATTTGCTGAACCAGTAGAAATTGACAAAGTTGTTGGCATTGTAAACCAAGGTGTTATTTTACAAAGCGAAGTAAACTCCATTGTTGATCGCGTAAAAAAGCAAGCCCAAGAACAAGGTCAACAATTACCTAAAGACGAAACTTTACGTGTGCAAGCCATGGAGCGTTTAGTTAGCCAAGCACTGATGATGCAAATGGCTGAGCGCATGGGTTTACAAATTTCTGACAGCCAATTAGATCAAACGCTTGCTAACATTGCAAAAGAGCAAGGCGGTACAATTAGCGATTTACGACGTACGGTTGAAGCATCTGGCGATAGCTTTCAAGCATACCGTGAAGAAATACGTAAAGAGATCACAACACAACAAGTTACCCGTGCAAACGTTGACCGCCGCATTTATATTAGTGAGCAAGAAGTCGATAATTTATTAAAAATAATGGCTAGCCAAGGTCAAAGTGCGGAAGAGTATGATATTGGCCACATCCTGATCGATATTCCTAACGAAGCAACAGCAGATGAAATATCAGCGGCTAAAACCCGTGCTGATAAAGTTATTGAATTACTTAACGACGGCCAAGAATTTAAACGCATTGCAATTTCATCATCAAGCGGCTCAAAAGCACTTGAAGGCGGTCAATTAGGTTGGATGGGTATAAATGAGATGCCTTCTCTTTTCGCTGAAGCTGTAAAGAGTAAAAAGAAAGATGCTATCGTAGGGCCACTTCGCTCAGGTGCTGGCTTTCATATTATTAAAGTTCAAGATGTGCGTGGCCTACAAGTAGTTGAAACAACAGAAGTGCGCTCACGCCACATACTTATTGAACCTTCAATTATTCTAAGCGAAGAAAAAGCACGTAATATGCTTGCTGGTTTTGCTAAAGACCTACGTGCTGGCAACGCTGATTTTGGCGAGCTCGCTAAAGAATACTCTGAAGATCCAGGCTCTGCACTCAAAGGCGGTGAATACGATTGGACTGATCCAACTACCTATGTTCCTGCGTTTAGAGATACATTACTATCGCTCAAACAAGACGAGATTAGCGAGCCTTTTAGAACCCAGTTTGGTTGGCATATAGTACAGCTACTCGACAAACGTGTTGCTGATAAAACTGAGTTAGCAAAACGTAACCGCGCACATGGCATGCTATTTAACCGTAAATTTAAAGAAGAAAGCTTCAACTGGCAGCAAGAAATGCGCGAACAAGCCCATGTTGAAATTTTCCCTACAGACGAATAAATATGACCTTAAGAATAGCAATTACACCAGGTGAACCTGCCGGTATTGGTCCAGATTTGCTTATTACGCTTGCTCAGCAAGCGTGGGACGCACAACTTGTTGTGCTTGCTGATGCCAAACTATTAAAAGAACGAGCGAAGCTGTTAGGTTTAACTATAAACCTCATTGAGTTTGACGAAAACGCTCCTGCTAAAGCAACACCCGCAGGCAGCGTGTATATTTATCAAGTCAATTTAGGTGATGATGTAGAGCTAGGCGTACTTAACGATGCTAATGGCCAATACGTGTTAGACACCTTGCGTATCGCAAGCGAAAAAAACATGGATGGCACGTTTGACGCTGTCGTTACAGGTCCTGTTCACAAAGGGATTATAAATAAAGCCGGCATTTCGTTCAGTGGCCACACAGAGTATTTTGCACAGCAGTCAAATACCGCAGATGTTGTCATGTTATTAGCCACTGAAGGACTTCGTGTTGCGCTTGTGACAACACATATTCCACTGGCTTATGTTTCTCGTGCAATCACCGAAGACCGCCTTACCAAGGTTGCCACTATTTTAGATCACGACTTACGGACTAAGTTTGGTATTGAAAAGCCGCGTATATTAGTCTGTGGGTTAAATCCGCACGCTGGTGAAGATGGTCACTTAGGCCGTGAAGAAATAGACACAATTACCCCTACCCTTGATATTTTAAGAAGCCAGGGTATGAATTTAATTGGCCCACTACCTGCCGATACATTATTTCAAGATAAATACCTTTCAGAAGCCGATGCCGTACTTGCTATGTATCACGATCAGGGTTTACCTGTGCTAAAATACAAAGGATTTGGTAAATCGGTGAATATCACGCTGGGTTTACCTTTTATTCGCACTTCAGTTGACCACGGTACAGCGCTAGATTTAGCTGGTACAGGCACCGCTGATGTTGGAAGTTTTGAATTAGCGATCCGCGAAGCAATCAAGCTCGCCCATGAAAAAGCACAGAATCAATGACCGATAAAGTACACTTAGGACACCGCGCCCGAAAACGTTTTGGACAAAACTTTCTATTTGATGAAATGATCATCGATAAAATAGTTTCAGCAATCGATCCTAAACCAGAAGATAATTTAGTAGAAATAGGCCCAGGTCTAGGTGCAATCACCGAACCTGTGGCTGAACTTAGCGGACACCTAACAGTTGTAGAGCTAGATAAAGACCTTGCAAAACGCTTAATTGAACACCCATTTTTAGGGCCAAAATTAACGGTAAACCAAGGCGATGCAATGAAATACGACTTTGCAAGCTTAGTTAAAGACGACAAAAAGTTAAAAGTGTTTGGTAACTTACCTTACAACATCTCCACGCCATTGTTATTTCACCTTTTTGAGTTTGCCGATAACATTGAGCACATGCACTTTATGCTTCAAAAAGAAGTTGTAAAGCGCATGGTTGCAGGTCCTGGCAGTAAAACATTTGGTCGTTTAAGTGTAATGACTCAGTACTACTGTAATGCAATGCCTGTAATTGAAGTGCCACCAGAGTGCTTTAAGCCTGCCCCGAAGGTTGACTCTGCAGTTATTCGCTTAATACCAAAAAAGCCAGAGCAACGTACAGCCAAAAGCGTAAAAATACTCAACACAGTCTGTTTAGAAGCGTTTAATCAACGTCGTAAAACATTACGAAACAGTCTTGGCAACTTACTAACAGCTGATGAAATGGCAAGCATAGGTATTGATGCTACATTACGCGCTGAAAGCTTGTCTCTACAACAATTTATCGATATAGCTAACTGGATTTATGACAAAGAGCAGTAATATTGGGTCACCTGTAAAGGTGTCTGTAGAAACATTTTATGTTGAAGGTCAATCGCAGCCTGAAATCGAAAAGTACGTATTTGCTTACTCTGTAACAATAAAAAACCATAGCTTATGCAGTGCTAAGCTATTGCACCGTTATTGGTTAATTACAGACGCAAACGGCAAAGAAGTTGAAGTTGAAGGCGAAGGCGTTGTTGGCGAAACCCCAACAATTGGCCCAGGTGAGAGTTACAAATACACCAGTGGTGCTATCCTAGATACACCTGTTGGTACAATGCAAGGCCACTACACGCTACGCAACGAGTTTGGTGCAGAGTTTGAAGCACCTATTAATGTATTTCGTTTAGCTTGCCCTAATATTTTGCATTAGTAAAAACGCTACATGGCCGATTATGCAATAGGTGATTTACAAGGGTGCTTCAAAGAATTCAGCACCTTGTTACAAAGGGTTGATTTTAACCCAAGTAAAGATCACCTATATTTAGTGGGTGACATTGTTGCCCGTGGTCCTGATTCACTTGCCTGCCTTGATTTCATCTATCAACATCAAGACAGCATGACCATCACACTGGGCAATCATGACTTGCACATGATTGCTTGTTATTTTTTAAATAAGCCGACGAACCCAAAAGATAAATTAGCCCCTATTTTTAAAAGCAGCTTACTCAAGCGTTATATCTCTTTTTTACAAACCCAACCACTCGCTTTATATTTAAAAACACATAATTGCTTTATCTCTCATGCAGGCTTAAACCCTGATTGGTCAATTGAAGATGCATTGCAACACGCAAAATTTGCTCAAGATTGCTATCAATCAAAGAATGCAAAAAACTTTTTTAAGAATATGTACTCTCCCCATCCTAAAAAGTGGTCAACAACACTCAATGACTACGAAAAGTTTAGATATATAGTTAACTGCTTTACCCGCATGCGCTTTTTAACCCATGACCATAAGTTAGATCTTAATGCAAAAGGTGCAATAGCAGATAGCAAAATGTTAACACCTTGGTTTATGCACAAGAACATTCTCACACTTAAGGATGAGCTTGTTTTTGGTCACTGGGCATCACTTGAGGGTAAAACAGGGGTTAACCATGTTCATGCTTTAGACACAGGCTGTGTATGGGGTAACGGGATGACGTTAATGGAACTTAAAACAAAAAATCTATTTATAGAAAAATGACTCTTTTTACCTAAATAACCTGAAAAATTCCAATACATCTGTTAGATTTATAAACTAATAGTTAAAATTAATTAAAGTAATTGATTTTAATTACTTAACTTATCCGAATAAAAGCCGATAAGTTTTAATTAAAGTATCTTTGAGTGGAAATCCATATGAATCTAACAGTGAGCCAACGTATTTGGGGTGGTTTTATATTTATCACGCTATTACTTTTAATTATTGGCGGCAATTCGTTAATTAAAATAGCGAATATAGACCGTTCTACTCAACAGGTGAACCAGCTATCATTACCGGCATTAAACAAAAGTTCAGAGCTACAAGCTGAATTCATATTAATGAGTAAGGCAGCACAAGCAAGTTTTTATACTTCATCTGCAAGTGAGCTTGAACCCATTAAAAAAAGAGTATTCGAACAAAAAAAATCATTCAACGAACTCCATGCACAGCTTCAGAGCGTTGTTAAAAACGACCCTGAACTAAGTAAAAGTAGTCAAAGTGTTGAGCAAACCTATGAAAACTTTTTAAGTATTGTTGAAAACTTACTCGAAGATAAAAATAAACAACTGGCATTAAATAAAACACTCACTGCACAAATTGAAGCCATTGAGCTTAGCGCAGAAGATGCTAACTCAGTAGTTTTAGACATAATTGATATAGATGGTTTTGAACAAGACCACCCTCGTGCTTTCCAAGCTGCGAATAACTTGGAAAATAACTTTATGTCGGTGGTTACCAACAGTACCGACATGTTAACAGTAAAAACGTTAACCACATTAGATATCGTTAAAAGCGAGCAAACCTACTATCTTGAAGAAGTAACACGCACTGTTGCTCTAATTAAACCGGCTATTGAGCAAAGCCATAGCGACTTGTTTAATGACCTCAAAGAGCATGTTGAAGCACTTGAGAGTAACGTAAAAGGTAACAACAGTTTAGCCGCGAATAAAAAACGTTTAATTGATTCAATTGCGCTCACTGAAAAAGAGCTAGCCGACTCAGAAGCCGCAACAAAAATAGCACTTAATCAAATTGACGAGTTAGTTTCGCAAGCAAGTAATGTTGCCTTTGAGCTTCAAAAAGGCGTTCGTAATGACGTAGACTCAGCAAATTTATGGACATGGGTTGGTATGGTTATCGCAACTTTACTTGCCATCGCCATTGCATATATAACCGTAAGCCGTATTACAAAACCACTTGCCGAAGTAAACCGAATTTTAGACATTGTAGCCAGTGGCGATATGACTCAACGCTTAGATGACAGCGCTAAAGACGAATTTGGCGAGCTATCAAAAAGCTGTAATACCTTAATAGACAGTTTACGTAGCTTAATTAAAGGTATTATTTCTCGCTCGACTCAATTAGCAGCTGCATCAGAAGAAACCTCAGCCATTACTGCAGAATCAAGCCAAGCTATTAGTAACCAGCAAGCACAAGTGCAGCAGGCAGCAACAGCAACGACTGAAATGAGCAGCACATCGCAAACAGTAAGCAATAGTGCACAGCAAGCATTAAGCGAAATTAAAAACGCAGATAAAGAAGCTGAACGTGTTAAAGGTATTTCCAACAATAACAAATCAACTATTGAGCAATTAGCTCGCGAGGTTGATGATGCCTCTCAAGTTATTAATAAGCTTCACCAAGATAGCGCATCGATTGGCAGCATACTTGATGTTATTCGTGGCATTGCAGATCAAACTAACTTACTCGCGCTTAACGCCGCAATCGAAGCCGCCCGTGCAGGTGAATACGGCCGTGGCTTTGCCGTTGTAGCAGACGAAGTACGCTCACTGGCAAGTAAAACTCAAGAGTCGACACAAGAGATCCAATCAATGATTGAATCGCTACAAACGGGCGCAGAAGCGGCTGTAACAGCAATGACCAAAGGTAAGCAACGTGCGGTATCGTGTGTAGAGCAAACTGACTTAGCAAGTACAGCGCTTGACTCAATCACCTTTGCGGTATCGCAAGCCCATGACGTGAGTGAAGAAATATCTACAGCAGCACTTGAGCAACAACAAGTGGCTGAAGAAATTAGTGAACGTTTGGAGTCAATTGTTGCTATTGCAGAACAAACAGCTGAAGGCGCAAGCCAAACTAATATCTCAAGCTCTGAAGTAGCAAAACTAGCCGAAGAGCTGCGTTTATCGGTAGACGAGTTTAAAGTTTAAAACGCTTTGTATATACTAAAAACCCCGTTAGCACCATGTGTTAACGGGGTTTTCTTTATAGCATTAGAAAGTAAAGGTAGTTACTTTTGGCAATGTGAACAAAAAACGGTACTACGCTGCCCCAGCCTTATTTCTTCCAGCTCATTATCACACGTTAAACAGGGCTTTCCTTTTCGCCCATATACCAATAGCTCTTGAGCAAAATAACCCGGCTTACCATCACTTTGTGCAAAGTCTTTAAGCGTGGTACCACCTTGAGTGATAGCGGCAGCAAGCGTGTCTTTTATTATAGGGATAAGTGCTTGATAGCGCTTAAGTGACACCTTCCCCGCTTCGCGCTTTGGATGAATCCCAGCTTTAAACAGTGACTCGTTAGCGTAAATATTCCCAACCCCTACTACCACAGCGTTATCCATAATAAACTGTTTTACAGGTACTTTTTTATTGCGTGACTGCTCGTATACGCGCTTTGCGAAAAAGTTATCCGTTAAGGGCTCTGGGCCAAGCTTTGAGAGTAACTTATGCACCTCACCTGGCTCTTGCCATAAGCAACACCCAAAGCGGCGAGGATCGTTTAAGCGCAGCGCTTTATCATTAGCAAATACAAATTCAACATGGTCGTGCTTTTTTAAAGACTCACTCTTATCTACAACCCTTAGGTTACCTGACATACCTAAATGTAAAATAGTGCTACCAAGCTCACAATGCAGCAATAAATATTTTGCACGGCGCTCAATATTGGTAACAGTTAACCCCTCTAGCTGGTAAACATCGTCAGGTACTGGCCAGCGCATACTCGCATTATAAATATTAACCTTGGTTACAACTTGGTTTTTTATATGAGGAGTAATGCCCATTCGGCTCACTTCTACCTCTGGTAATTCAGGCATTAATTAGACCCACTTTGTGAAAAATCAAAACTAGGAAACAACTGTGTAGCTATAGTTAGATCAAGTGCAAATACGCGCTGAGTACTTTTTTCGAGTAAATAATACTGATTATTTCCTTTGTAAAGTAAATACACCCAAGGCAAACTTTCTCCAGCTAATTCAAATGTGGTAACAAACAAAGGCGCATTTGGGTTAAAAACCACAGACTCATTAACTACAGGCAACTGTATTCCTTGCCAAATATTGACAAGTTCTTGTAGTTGTTGCTCTGATGGTTGCCAAAAAACAGGCACATCTTTCTTTATTGCAGTTGTACGCCAACTAGTACCAATACGCTCAATTTTTTGATCAACAAAACTAAGGGTTAAAACAAAGCTTTGTGCAGGTAACACCGCTTGCAATGTGGGCTCTTGTTCACCACTTAAAAACTGCTTATGCCAACCATTTAAAAAGAAAATCATAATCAGCATCGAGAAGATTATAACGTTATTCCACCCCTTACGGCCCAGTCGCATATTTATACACCTAGTAAATTCAATATTTTAAAGTGTAACTAAAACTTAATTGCACTGTCTATATGTTAAAGGGCGCAGACTTTGTTAGAATATCGGCAAATTTAAAGGAGTTCCGTCAATGTCTATGTATGTAGTGGGCCATAAAATCCCAGATTCAGATTCTATTTGTGGTGCAATTGCACTGGCTTATTTAAAAAACCAAATTGATGAGCCGGCAATACCAACTCGTCTTGGTGAAGTTTCACCAGAAACTCAATTTATCCTTGATAAATTTGGCTTCGAAGCACCTGAGCTTAAATTAAGCTACGCGGGCGAAGATGTGTATATTGTCGATCACACAGAAAAAACACAAGCACCTGATGATATCGACCAAGCCCGCGTTGTTGGCGTGGTAGATCACCATAAATTAGGTGACTTAACATCATCTACTCCGCTTGAATGTTGGATCCGTCCTGTTGGCTGCTCAAATACCATTATTAAAATGATGTACGATTTTTACAGCGTAGAAATCCCTAAGGACATCGCAGGTATTATGATGTGTGCAATTTTAAGCGACACCGTAATATTTAAATCACCTACATGTACCACTGCCGATATTAAATGTGTTGAAGCACTTGCTGAAATTGCGGGTGTTGAAGACTTTAAAGAACTAGGCATGGATATGTTCCGCGTTAAGTCTGCAGTAGAAGATACACCTGCACGTGACTTAGTTATGCGTGACTTTAAAGATTTCAACATGAACGGTAACCTAGTAGGTATTGGCCAACTAGAAGTAATCGACCTTGCTGTGTTTGACGATATTAAAGCTGACCTTGAAGCTGATATTGCAAAGCTTAAAGCCGAAGGTAATCGTCACTCAGTATTTTTGCTGCTTACCGATATTATGAAAGAAGGCTCACAAATGCTAATTGTATCTGACGATGCAAACTTAGTTGAGCAGGCTTACGGCGTAAAACCAGAAAATGATAAAGTATGGTTAGATGGTGTATTAAGCCGTAAAAAGCAAGTAGTACCTCCACTACAAGATGCCTTTGCTAAAGCCTAATAGCTTTAATAAATAACACTAAAAAGCCGATATTGCATATGCATTATCGGCTTTTTTGTTTTTAAATTTAAAGAGCAAACTAGCATTAGATTTTACTTTTTATTTCATCATAAACTTTTGCATGGCTTTTTGAGAATTCCACATTAGTTCTATCTATTTTATTTAACCACAAAGCCGCTTGTGTTTTGTTACCCAACTCCCAATACGATTGCGCTAAACGTAAACTATAGGTTGCTTGGTAAATGCTATCCGGTTCGATGTAGTCGAACGCAGTTTTATAATATTTTACTGCGTTATTAAAATCATTATGCTTAAAATATGAAAAAGCTAAGTTACCTAGCGCAATTACAGTTTTAGCATGGTGTTTTGTTCTTTTTATAGCGTTGTAAGCTTTTAAATTACTTTCTATCGCTTGAGGGTACTGTTGCCAATTGTAATAAATGTGCCCTTTATTGATGTGCAGCTCAAAGTGAAAAATAGCATCACTACTTTTTGCATAACGCTTTTCGGCATCAAGCAATACCCTTAGTGCCTTTTTTTTATCGCCAAATATGTGCTGTAAATTAGCCAGCTCTACAAGCCTTAAAGGATCACCAAATACATTATAAATCTCATCAAGTTGAGCAAATGCTTTTGCCGCATAGGCTTTCGCTTGTTGCTTATCACCCAAGTAATTAAGCGATTTAGCATAATAAAAATAAACTTGTATTTTAAATGCGCCGGGTAATTCTTCTTGGTCAACAAAGGGGCTTAATGCGCTATGAAGATTATCGAATTTTTGATAATCAAAATAATAGTCAAACTCGTAAGTTTTCAATTTATACCAATTAGAGGAGTTCTTTTGTGTATTTAAAAGGCGAAATTGAATGTAGGTTAAGCAATCTTGGTCTGTTTTCATACAAAACACTTCATGATCACTTAAGTTTTCAGAGGCTTTTGCACCCATGCTTACATATAAAAGTAAAAAAACAATTAAAACATGCTTCAGCATTAGAACACTCATATTAGCCACATAAGCTTTAAGTGTAATATGAGTGTGCTCTATTTAACAATGGATAAAATAACTACGCGTATTGCCCGGCTGCAAATCCACAGCTCCAAGCGTACTGAAAGTTATACCCTCCAAGCCAACCGGTTACATCCGTTACTTCCCCTATAAAGTACAAGCCTTGTGATTTTTTAGCTTCAAACGTTTTAGAGCTTAGTTCGTCAGTATTTACACCACCCAGGGTTACTTCTGCAGTTCTATAACCTTCGGTTCCGTTGGGTTTTATTTGCCACGTATGAATGTAGTTAGCAAGGTCTTCAATTTGACTATGGGTAAGCTGATTAATATTGCAATCAGGTATTGCATTGCTTTCATGTAGTATTTCAATGAACCGTTTTGGCAATATTGTCGTTAGGCTATTTTTTAGTGATTTTTGAGGTTGCGTTTCTCGCCAGTCTGCAAGCCGCTGTTTTAAATCTAGCTCAGGAAGTAGGTTAATAGTAACAGCCTGGCCTGAACGCCAAAATGAACTTATTTGTAATATAGCGGGGCCAGATAAACCACGGTGCGTAAATAATATATTTTCTTTAAATGTGGTGCCGTCTTCACTTGTTACTTCGCACGGTATGCTAACGCCTGATAACCCTTCAAAGCGTTCTTTGTCGTGTTGGTGAAGGGTAAATGGTACAAGCGCGGCCATAGTAGGTAGTACGTTTAAACCAAACTGCTCAGCAATTTTATAACCAATAGGTGTAGCACCCAGTTTGGGCATAGTAAGCCCACCCGACGCAACCACTAACGACTCGCAATGTAAGGTCTCTTGCTCTGTGGTAACGCTATAACCCGACTCTGTTTTTTGTACATTAATCACTTCACTGCGCAAGGCTATATTTACACCTGCCCACTCGCATTCAGTAAGAAGTATATTAACAATATCTTGTGCACTATTATCACAAAACAGCTGGCCTAACGTTTTATGATGGTATGCCAAACCGTGGCGGTCCACCAGCTCAATAAAGTCATGTTGCGTATAACGGCTCAAACATGATTTAACAAAATGTGGATTGCTGCATAAGTAATTTTCCGGTGCTGCATTCTCATTTGTAAAATTACAGCGCCCGCCACCACTAATTAAAATTTTACGACCCGGCTTTTTACCCATGTCTAGCACTGTAACACGTCGGCCTCGGTATCCAGCTTGCGCCGCACACATTAATCCAGCCGCTCCCGCGCCAATTACAATTACATCTACCTGGGTCATCTATTTATCTCACTTAACAATTTGCTCGATTATAGCAAAATTTAATCGCCAGCAATGTACAGAATTCATTATTACAAATAACACAACAAATATATTTTCTACTTTTTAAAAGTATTAAAAATACAAATTAAAAAGCAGTACCTTTATATCATTTTTATTTTATATGACAAATACAAAACAATGACAAACCCCTTTAAAACACTCGTTATAACTAAATGAAATAGGGACATAATGATTTAGTATTTTAACTTTATTAACACATAATTTACCTTTGTACCTGCATTGTGACAATTCATCACGATATAACTAATAAAAAAATCTAGGGAAAATTATGACAACAAGTAAAACATTTAATAAGTGTGCAATAGCACTTACCATTAGTACGCTTTTTGCTACTGCATCAAGCATGGCTAACCCAGCACAAGCAATTGGCCCTTCAGTGGCTGATACAACAGCTAAACTTCAAAATCAAAGTGGCTTTGAAACGCAATTCATCATTAAATATAAAAATAACAACGTTGATGCACTGAGCTATTCAACTGCAGATGAAAGCCCTGTAAACATGAAAGCACGTGCAAAAAACTTTGTTAAAAACTTTGCCTCTAAAAAAGGAAAGGTAAAAGCAAAGTACATTCGCGCAATGGCACTAAATAACCACCATGTTATGCGAGCAGATAAAAAACTTAGCGCAGCAGAAGCACAAGAGTTTATGCAAGAAATGGTTGATTCAGGCAACGTTGAGTACATTGAAGTTGACCAAATGTTAAAACCTTTTGCGACACCTAACGATCCGCGCTATGGCGACCAGTGGCACTACTATGAGCAAGCTGGCGGTTTAAACTTACCAACAGCTTGGGACACCGCAACAGGTAGTGGTGTAGTAGTGGCTGTTCTTGATACAGGTTACCGCCCTCATGCCGATTTAAACGCTAATATTTTGCCAGGTTACGATATGATTTCTAACCTATCGGTTGCTAACGATGGCGGCGGCCGTGATAGCGATGCACGTGATCCGGGCGATGCAGTAGCAGCCGGCGAATGTGGTAATAATGGTGCGCAAGGGTCTAGCTGGCATGGTACGCACGTTGCGGGTACTGTTGCAGCCGTTACAAATAATGGTGAAGGCGTTGCCGGTGTTGCTTATGATGCAAAAGTAGTTCCAGTGCGTGTACTTGGTAAATGTGGTGGTTTAACGTCTGATATTGCCGACGGCATTATTTGGGCATCTGGCGGTAGCGTGTCAGGTATTCCTGGAAACCCTAACCCAGCAGATGTAATTAACATGAGCTTAGGTGGCAGCGGCTCTTGTAGTTCTACAACACAAAATGCGATCAATACAGCTCGCAACAATGGCGCTGTTGTTGTCATTGCTGCTGGTAACGATAACGATAACTCAGCAAACTACAACCCAGGTAACTGTAACGGTGTTGTTAATGTAGCATCAGTTGGTCGAAATGGTGGCCGAGCTTATTACTCAAACTACGGAAGTAACATTGATGTTGCTGCACCCGGTGGCGCGCAAAGCTTTGCTAACGATTCTGAAGGTGTTCTGTCTACATATAACTCGGGATCTTCTTCTCCATCAACCGATAGCTATTCATTCTCTCAAGGTACATCTATGGCCGCTCCGCACGTAGCGGGTGTAGCTGCACTTATCAAGCAAGCAAAACCAAATGCTACGCCTGATGAAATTGAGAGTATTTTAAAATCGTCTACTCGCTCGTTCCCTGCAACATGTAATAACTGTGGTACAGGTATTGTTGATGCAGCAGCTGCTGTTGCCGCAGCAAGTGGCGGTACAACACCACCTACAACAGGTGATAGTGAACTTGTTGATGGCGAAGCTAAAACAGGCTTAAGTGGTGGTGCTAACGCACAAGATTTTTACACCATGACCGTACCAAGCGGAGCAACCAATGTGACGTTTACAATGAGCGGTGGTACAGGTGATGCCGATTTATACGTTCGTGCTGGCAGCCAACCAACTACATCAAGTTACGACTGTCGTCCGTACAAAGGCGGCAACAGCGAAGAATGTTCTATCGATAATCCAACGGCAGGTACATACCATGTAATGCTTCGTGGTTACTCTGCTTACTCTGGTGTGAGTTTGGTAGGTAATATCACAGGTGCATCTTCTGGTGGCGGTTCAGGCACACCTGAAGCAGGTGGTGGTACTGTTAGTGACGTAAGTGCCAGTGCTGGTCAGTGGAAACACTACACACTAGATGTGCCTGCAGGTATGTCTACATTTACTGTAACTACTTCTGGTGGTACAGGTGATGCTGATTTATTTGTGAAGTTTGGTAGTCAGCCAACATCGTCTAGCTACGATTGTCGTCCATATAAAAATGGTAATGCTGAAACATGTACCTTTAATAACCCACAAGCCGGTACATGGCATTTAAGTGTAAATGCTTACAGAACCTTCTCTGGTTTAACTATTAGCGGACAATACCAACCATAATAGTAATTTCATAATCTTTGGGATAGCAAAGGCCAAACTGACTGTTTGGCCTTTTTTTGTGAATAAGATAATTTTTTAGTTTAATGAGGCTTAATACTAACGAGCTATTTTTAGACAACTAAGCCTCGTCAATCACTAGAAGAAGCTTTGTTATACACCTGTTTTATATAAAGATTAAACGAACAATATCAGTTTTATTCTCTAAAACTGGTTAAGTATAGTTGCTAATGAACATACGTATTAGTTCAAATATATTACTAACTTATCACCAGAAAACAAAAAACCCAGCCTAAGCTGGGTTTTTAAATTCTAAAAAACTAAAATTACTTGATTTTAGCTTCTTTGAAAATCACGTGTTTACGAGCCTTAGGATCGAACTTTTTGATTTCCATCTTTTCAGGCATGTTACGTTTGTTTTTGTCAGTAGTGTAGAAAAAACCAGTACCGGCAGTTGAAACTAAACGGATTTTATCGCGCATGATTCAGTTCCTTAAACTTTTTCGCCGCGAGCACGGATTTCTGTAAGAACCGCGTCGATGCCTTTTTTATCGATAATACGCATACCTTTAGTAGTAGTGCGTAATGTTACAAAACGTTTTTCACTTTCAACCCAAAAACGGTGTGTTTGTAGGTTAGGTAGGAAACGACGTCTAGTCGCGTTTCTCGCGTGTGAACGGTGGTTACCAACCGCTGGACGCTTACCTGTAACTTGACATACTTTAGACATGTCTATATATCTCCAATAACTTCGCTCGAGCTTAATTTAATCTAAGGCCGTGTATTTCTGCCCTAGATAAATCGAAGGGCGCTCTTTATACAGCTTTTACAGGCAAAGATCAAATACTGATCTATCCAACCAGCTCATATGTAAATTTGATAGCGGCCAATTATAAAGATCGAATGCCCTTAGGGAAAGTAAAAACTGCATTTAAATTAAACTAATTTGCTAAAATGTATTAAACCGCTCATTTTTAGCACATTTCTATATCAAAGAGAGTTAAATAAGGCCACGCTCGGCAAACGAAACACACGTTTCACCTCCCACAATGATATGGTCAAGCACATTTATGTCTACTAATTGCAGTGCTTGCTGCAATTTATTGGTAATAAGCTTATCTGCTTGGCTTGGTTCAGCAATCCCACTTGGATGGTTATGAGCAAAGATAACAGCCGCTGCATTATTTTTAAGTGCTGCTTTAACAACCTCCCGCGGATACACACTTGCGGCATTTATTGTGCCGTAAAAAAGAATCTCATCTTTTACTAAACGGTTTTGACTATCAAGATAAAGCACCATAAATACCTCTTGCTGTAGACCCCGCATTTGAATGGTTAGGTAATCGTATACTGAATTAGGGGAGTTAAACACGGCATCTCGTTGGCAGCGCTCCTGCATATAACGCTGACTTAATTCAAGTACCGCTTGTAATTGAACATACTTCGCCGTTCCCAATCCTTTTTGCGAACAAAATTCGTCCATGCTGGCATTAAACAAGTTATGTAATGTTTTATTTTCGTTCAGTAAGTGCTGAGCCAACTCTATTACGTTCATCCCCGGCAACCCGGTACGTAAAAATATGGCAAGGAGCTCTGCATCACTTAGCGCTTTAGCGCCTTTTTCGATAAGCTTTTCACGTGGGCGTTGAGCATTGGGCAGTGAAGTTAGTTGCATTTTTTCATCCTTGAATAACTCATGTGTCTTATAAATGTAATGCAAAATAAAAATTTAGCTTGTAATTTTAAATTAAAAACTTAGCTGAACGAGTAAAGATTTGTTATTTTAGGCGCCATATTTAATAAGATTGACAGACAACCATGATGACGTTAACAAACAAAAAAATTGTACTGGGTATTAGCGGTGGAATTGCAGCCTATAAATGCGCTGAGCTCGTAAGACGATTAAAAGAGCATGGTTGTGAAGTAAAAGTTGTCATGACTGAGTCAGCTAAGCATTTTATTACGCCACTCACAATGCAAGCCGTTAGCGGCGAGATAGTATCGGATTCATTGCTCGACCCTGCCGCTGAAGCCGCGATGGGACACATTGAGTTTGCCAAGTGGGCTGATCTTATTTTAGTCGCTCCTGCAACATGTAATATCATTGCAAAAATGGCGACCGGCATTGCAGACGACTTACTGACGACTTTACTGCTTGCGACCCCAGCAAAAGTTGCAGTAGCCCCAGCTATGAACCAGCAAATGTATGCACATGCTGCAACGCAAGCAAACCTAGCCACCTTGAAAGCGCGTAACGTACTTATTTGGGGCCCGGGTAAAGGAGAGCAAGCGTGTGGTGATGTTGGCTCAGGACGTATGCTTGAACCACATGAGCTTGTAGCGTTATGTCTTGAAAAGCAACCTCCTCAAATTTTAGCTGGTAAAACAATTACTATCACTGCAGGCCCAACCCGTGAGCCGCTTGACCCTGTTAGGTTTATATCAAACCATAGCTCTGGAAAAATGGGTTACGCACTTGCAGAAGCCGCGTTGTTACTCGGTGCTAACGTTAATTTAATTTCTGGCCCTGTAACTATTAAAGCACCTATTGGTGCAAACCTAATAAATATAGAAAGCGCAGAGCAACTATTAAATGAAGCACTAGTATATGCACCGCAGTCGGATGCGTTTATTGGCTGCGCAGCTGTTGCCGATTACAGAGCTGGCGAAGTAGCAACTCAAAAAATGAAAAAGCAAGGCGACGAGCTAACACTAACGTTAGTTAAAAACCCAGATGTAATTGCAGCGGTTGCTAATATAGAAAAAAACCGCCCTTACACTGTAGGTTTTGCCGCTGAAACGCAAAACGTTGAGAGTTATGCTAAAGGTAAATTAGTTAATAAAAACCTAGATATGATATGCGCAAACGATGTATCGCAAAGTGGTTTAGGGTTTAATTCTGATCAAAACGCGTTGACTCTGTATTGGCAAAATAAACAGTTAGAATTGCCCGTTAGCAGTAAAAGTACAATTGCTTTAAAAGTGATCGAACAGCTGGCTAAACATCTATAAAAGGCTGGAAACAAACTGAATAAAACATTAACATATGCTTTTCATTTGAACAAAAAATGATTAACCCCAGCCAAGAATAACTAATAAAAAAGGAATGTTCATGCCTGCGACAAAAAGAAGTAATCGCAAAGAGCAAATACTGCAAGCACTCGCACAAATGTTAGAAACAAGCCCTGGTCAACGTATCACCACAGCTAAACTAGCTGCTGAGGTTGGTGTATCTGAAGCGGCTCTTTATCGTCACTTTCCTAGCAAAGCGCGTATGTTTGAAGGCTTAATCGAGTTTATTGAAGACACTCTTTTATCGCGCATTAACCTTATTTTAGAAAACGAAAAAGAAAGCCAAACCCGTGTTTATAATATTTTACTTTTACTTTTAACATTTGCCGAAAAAAACCCTGGTATTACCCGTATTTTAACCGGTGATGCGCTGCAAGGTGAACAAGAGCGCTTACGTGAACGCGTTCAAAGCTTTTTTGAAAAATTAGAGACCCAACTTAAACAAGTACTCAGAGAACGTAAGCTTCGTGAAGGTAAAAACTTCCAAAGTGATGAGCTTACACTGGCTAACTTTTTACTTGCCTATGTTGAAGGAAAAATGAATCAATTTGTGCGCAGTGACTTTAAAACTAAGCCAAGCGTGCAATTTGAAAAACAATGGCCTGAATTGCAAAAAATTTGGCTCTAACATAATCATACCCACTGAATTAATTTTTAAATAAAACGACCAAATGGTCGTTTTATTGTTTATACCTGTTACTTATCGCCACTACCTGCCTTCTATCCTATCTGGTCGAAATATTAGTCAAACTCGTTACAATAAAATAATGTTAAAAAACGAGATTCAATAATGAAAACAAAGCTCACCCTCCTAAGTAGCGCACTTATTACTGGCTTAGTCAGCACCGCGCCTAATGCAAAAGAGGCATTAGAATTTACAGATGTATTTAACTTTAAATCAGCCAAAGGCACACAACTATCTGAAGATGGACGTATTTTATCTTTAAGTGCCACGCCATACCGCGGCAATGCTGCAGGTCAGGTTTACTCTTTAACCTCAAATAGTTTAATCAGCGAAGTGGACCGCGGCACCAAGCCGTTTATAAACAAAGCAGCCAACTGGACTGCATTTATACAAGTACCCACATTACTCGAAAAAGAAACCACCAAGAAAAAAAACACGCTTAAAAATAACTTAGTACTAGTAAATACAGAAACAGGTGAGCAAAAACGTTTTGAGAATGTAAAAGACTACGTATTATCAAACGACGGGGTATGGCTTGCGTATCGTTTAGATAAAAAAGCAGATAAAACTGATAATGTAGAAAAAAATACCAAGGATGAGAGTGAAGATGAAGACAATAGCGCCATTTCACCTGACAAAAAAGACAAGGTTTACTCCCTCGTTATTGTTAATTTAAAAAACCAACAAAGTGAAACTATTGATAATGTTTTTAGTTACAGTATAAGTGCTACCAATGATCAGCTTTTGCTAAGTCAAAGTTACCCTGATGGTAACGACAACCAAATAAAGCTAATCACACTAACATCTTTTAAAAGTGAAGTGCTAATTGATGAACCCGGTGTTATTGCTAATAAAATAGCATGGCACCCAATCGAAGCAACCGTAGCATTTACATTGGGTAATTATGTAAACGAAGATACCCGCCGTCGAAACCACTCACTACAATTATGGAAAAACGAAACACTTTCAACTATTGAATCTACAAACAAAGAGTGGACTATAGGCAAAACCGCAAAACTAAGCTGGTCAGAAAACGGTGAACGCTTATACTTTGAAAACCGACCAAAACTTGCAGCGAAAGTTAAAGCAAAAGAATTCGTAGATGAAACCTCACTCTATGACATTGCCACTATTCGCGATCAAAAAGGCTTGGATGTTTGGCATAATAAAGACCCAGAGATAAAACCACGAGAAAAACAGCAATGGAACGCGGTTAATAAACACCTTCATTACGAAGCCGTATACCATGTAAATTCACAAAAAGTGGTTCAACTGAGTACCCCTGCAATGCCTAGTGTTGCTCTTAATACAGAACGCGATACTTCCTTGCTGGGCTCGTCAAATTCTCCCTATTTAGAAAAAATAATGTATGGCGGCTTTTTTGCAGATTACTACGCTGTAAACATCAATACAGGCAAGCAAACTCCTATTGTGGCTAACAGTCCTTTTAGACCTTCTCTTTCTCCTAATGGCTTATTTGCGGCTTACTTTGCTGACAACCAAATACAACTAAAAGAATTAGCTAACAATAAAGTTACTCCGGTTACAAAAGCCATAAAAGCAACTTTTGCCGACGACAAACACGATTACCCTTCTACACAACCAGGCTATGGTTTTGCAGGCTGGATGAGCAATAGCAGCCAAGTACTTGCTTATAGCAAATATGATATTTGGGCGTTTAATGTAAACACCAATCAAGCTAAACGCTTAACAAATGGAAAGCAGACTAATACACAGTATCGCGTCATTAAACTTGATAGAAACCAGGTAGGCTTTAAACAAGATGAAACACTGCTAGTTACTGCTGTTAACCTTCAAACAAAGCAACGGGGGGTTGCAAAGCTTGATTTAGAAAATACGACCATTACTGAGACACTCAGTGGTGATAAACGTTTTGATATCGTTAAAAAAGCCAAGAAAGCAGATAAATACCTATTTACTGAACAGAGTTATCATCAGTTCCCAGATTTCTATCAAACCGACTTAAGCTTTTTAACCACACATAAAGTAACTGATTTGAACCCTCAAACCGCAAATTTTGCTTGGGGTGAAAAACCTGAACTGATTAGCTACAAAGGCTTTAATGGTGAAGACTTACAAGGTGTTTTAATAAAACCTGACGGTTACAAGAAAGGCGATAAAGTACCTGTTGTCGTTTATTTTTATCGTTACATGAGCCAGCGTATGTTTGATTTTCCTAAAATGGAGTTAAATCATCGCCCTAATTTCCCAATGTTTACATCAAATGGCTACGCCATCTTTTTACCTGATATTCGTTTTGAAATAGGTCACCCGGGCAGATCGTCAACGCAAACCATGATCAACGCTACCCAAAAGTTAATAGATCTTGGTATTGCCGATCCAAACAAAATTGGCTTGCAAGGTCACTCATGGGCTGGGTACCAAAGTGCATTTATGATCACCCAAACAGATATGTTTAAAGCGGTTGTATCAGGCGCGCCGGTATCTAACATGACCAGCGCATACAGTGGCATACGCTTAAAGTCAGGCCTTGCTCGCCAGTTTCAATACGAAACAGGACAAAGCCGCATAGGTAAAAACTTATTTGAGGCACCAGAGTTATATATTGAAAACTCACCCGTATTTTTTGCTGACAAAGTCAATACGCCAATTTTAATCATGTTTGGAGACAAAGATGATGCGGTGCCTTGGCACGAAGGCGTACAGTATTATTTAGCACTTCGTCGTGCAGGCAAAGATGCCACTTTTTTACAGTATGAAGGTGAACCGCATCACCTTAAAAAATTCCCAAATCAGGTCGATTTTTCAGTCCGTATGATGCAGTACTTCGATCATTACCTAAAAGGTCAGCCTGCAGCTAAATGGATGATTGAAGGTGAATCATTTATAAGTGAGTGAACTGAGACATTCATAAATAAACATGATAAAAGCTGATCAGAGTACTCAGACAGATAGAGGCCGATATTACTCAGTAATATCGGCCTCTAAATAGTCAATTACTTTTCCAGCAACAAAAAAGCCGCGATAATCGCGGCTTTTTTTAAATTACTAATAATTACAAACCAGCACGGTCTTTAATTACAGGAATAAGCGCAGAACCTGCGTGATTGCCTTCAGCCCACGCTATGTCGGCACCGTCTGACAATGAACTTTTAGATAAGTTTTTAACAATATACTCACCTGCATCTACAGCATTGCTGGCAACAGCATGACGCAATAAGTTATTACCGTTACATTGAATAGAATCATATATGTTACGAATTTTTACACGAGAGCTTTTTAACTTGCTACGTAAACGGTTTTTATCATCTGCTGCGATATACTCGCAAATAGATAGCGCTAGTTGATCATTAGCCTTTGCTGGAGCTGTGTACGAAAGTGAACCTGCAGCAATAGCAGAAATAACAACTAACTTTGATAATTTAAACATTGTTGACCCTTGTTTGGTACTTTATTCCTACGTTAACTGGTTAATATTGTACCAACCTAGTTAACCTTACGCAATAATGTTAGCAGTATTTATACAAAGTTACGAATTTATAACTATGTTTATTTTTTTCGTCTGGCTGTTTAACTTGCTCTTCTTTCACTTCCCAATTTGCAATAGCTTGATAATCAGGGAACTGTGTATCACCTTCTACATCAAGATCAATAAAGGTTAAATATAAGCGCTCAGCTTGTGTTAAAAACTGCTGATAAACATTTCCACCGCCTATAATCATGACCTCTTCAACACCACAAACCAAGCTCAGCGCGGCCTCTGGACTTGTTACAGTTTCAATACCCTCGGCCTTATAGTCAGTGTTGCGCGTAATAATAATATTGCGTCTACCAGGTAAAGGACGGCCAATAGACTCAAAAGTTTTACGACCCATGATCACAGGCTTACCTGTAGTAACGGCTTTAAAATGTTGAAGATCTGCAGGTAAATGCCATGGCATTTTATTATCAAGACCAATAACACGGTTATTTGCCATGGCGGCAATCATTGAAATAATCACATTAAATACCTAATACTTTACTATTAAAAAACAAAAAAGGAGCCACTGCTCCTTTTTATATTTAATGAAAATTAACGTTCGTAGACTACTTCTACATCGTAATCATCTTCATCCCAGTCATCCCAATCATCATCGTCGCCTTTGGTAGCTTTTTGATGGTAGGTATCCCACTTAAATTCTATTTCTTCATCTTCAACTTGCTCAAACTTCTCTTTAGGCATGCTATCAAGCAATGTCATAATATCGTGTATAAGCGGTTGAGTATGCAGCTTGTTAATAGCTGAGATTTGATAAATATTTTCAGACTCACCCAGCTCTTGTGCAATCGCATCGCATAGTGCTTGTGCTTCATCTTCAGGTAACAAATCTATTTTATTAAATACTAACCAACGAGGCTTTTCTGCAAGTTTAGGGCTGTATTGGTGCAGCTCATTTATAATTGCAAACGCATTATCGACTGGGTTTGATCCATCAACAGGCATTACGTCAATAATGTGCAATAACACACGACAACGCTCTAAATGCTTTAAGAAGCGGATACCTAAACCGGCACCATCAGACGCACCTTCAATCAACCCAGGTATATCAGCTATTACAAATGACTTGTTAGCTTCCGGACGCACTACACCTAAATTAGGAATAAGCGTTGTAAATGGATAGTCAGCTACTTTTGGTCTTGCTGCTGACACACTGCGAATAAAGGTCGATTTACCAGCATTTGGCAAACCTAGTAAACCTACGTCAGCTAGCAATAGTAACTCTAATTTTAAGTTACGTACTTCACCGGGTGTACCTAGTGTTTTTTGACGAGGCGCTCGGTTAGTACTTGATTTAAAACGTGCATTCCCCAAGCCGTGGAAACCACCTTTTGCAACCAAAATTCGTTGACCATGTTGGGTCAAATCACCAAGCCCTTCTTGCGTATCAACATCGGTTATACGCGTACCCACAGGGACCATTACAAACAAGTCGTCTGCTTTTTTACCTGTACAGTTTCGGCTACGTCCGTTTGTACCGCGCTCAGCTCTGTGAAAGCGCTCAAACTGATAGTCAATCAGGGTATTTAAGTTTTCATCAGCTTGTAGATAAACACTACCACCGTCTCCACCGTCACCGCCGTCAGGCCCACCATCTGGGACATATTTTTCACGTCGGAAAGACACGATACCGCTTCCGCCGTCTCCGGCCTCTGCGCGAATTTCTACTTCATCTACAAACTTCATGATTACTCACTTTAGGGATTGGCTTGCTAATTTATACATTATATACCGAAGCCAAACCGATTGCAGGCTTGGCTTTGGTATATATTTTTGTCTCAAAACAAAAAACCCCGCAAAGGCGGGGTTTTTTAACTACCTTACTGATTACTCAGTTACGATAGTTACGTATTTACGGTTTAAAGGACCTTTTTGTTCAAATTGAACTTTACCATCTGCTTTTGCAAAGATAGTGTGGTCTTTACCGATACCTACGTTTGTACCAGGGTGGAAACGTGTTCCACGCTGACGAACAATGATGCTACCCGCTAGAACTGATTCGCCACCAAAACGCTTAACACCTAGGCGTTTGCTTTCTGAATCGCGACCGTTACGAGTACTACCAGCTGCTTTTTTATGTGCCATTTCTAAGTACCTCTAATTAAGCGCTAATGCCAGTGATTTTAACTTCAGTGAACCATTGACGGTGGCCCATTTGCTTACGAGAATGCTTACGGCGTCTAAATTTAACAACCTTAATTTTCTCACCGCGACCATGTGAAACAACCTCAGCTGTTATCTTACCACCGTTTACGAACGGTACACCGATCTCGATCTTCTCACCATCAGCAACTAAAAGCACTGAATCAAATTCAACTGCCGCACCAGTTTCAACGTCTAATTTTTCAAGACGAATCGTTTGACCTTCAGTCACACGATGCTGTTTACCACCACTTTGGAAAACCGCGTACATAATTAACTCCGTCTGTGCACCCTCAAATCGGCGCAACTAAAATATTCTTCGATAGGGCGCGAAGTTTACGCTAACGCGAAATAACTAGCAAGCCTATTTTGTAATTAAAATGAATAAAAAGTAGCTGCTTTGAGAGCAATTCAATATTTTCTCTATTTTATATTAATTAAGCCTTTTGCCAAGCGCTTTTTAACTCTTTGCAAAAATAACCCTACTAATAAAATTGCAACCTGCGTCGACCATTATTCAAACTCAAAAACCACCTTTCACCGTCTAATAATTAAACACATTTGTGATTGAATTAAGCACTTATTAAGCACTTTAGGTAGGTTTTTTAAATCAATCGTCACAAAATATCGAGCTAGTGCGTTTTTTGTTGTACAATCTGCGCCGTTCACACATAAAAATTGGCTCGGAGATCAATGGATATAAAAGCTATCCAGGCGTTAATAGAAAGCGATATGAATGACGTCAATCAACTTATACATGCGCAAATGCGCTCAGATGTGGCGTTAGTAAACCAACTTGGTTTATACATAGTTAATAGCGGCGGTAAACGCGTTCGTCCTATGTTAGCTATTTTAGCTGCCAAAGCGCTAGGATATACTGGTAAAGACCACATTACACTTGCGACCATTGTTGAGTTTATTCACACCGCGACCTTATTACACGACGACGTTGTTGATGAGTCAAACTTACGCCGAGGCACCCCGACCGCTAACGCTGAATTTGGTAATGCTGCTAGCGTATTAGTTGGCGACTTTATATACACGCGCTCATTCCAGTTAATGGTTGGTTTAGGCAAAATGCAAATTATGCAAATACTCGCCGATGCAACCAATATAATTGCTGAAGGTGAAGTACTGCAACTTATGAATTGCAACGATCCAGACACAACCGAAGCCAGCTACATGCAAGTTATTTACTCTAAAACGGCTAAGCTGTTTGAGGCTGCTACCGGGCTTGCTGCTATTATTACCAATAATGATGAAGCCACGCTCAATGCATTAAACTTATACGGTATGCACTTAGGTACGGCATTTCAGCTTGTTGACGACGTGCTTGATTATAACGCCGATGCAGACCAGCTAGGTAAAAATATAGGCGATGATCTAGCCGAAGGTAAGCCTACCCTACCACTTATATATGCAATGCAACACGGTAATGCGCATCAAACACAGTTAATTCGTGATGCAATTGAGCACAGTAATGGTATGGAACATTTAGAAGAGATTTTATCTACGTTAAAACAAACCAATGCGCTTGAGTTTACAATGCAAAAAGCAGAGCTTGAAGCCGATAAAGCAATTGCTTGCTTAGATTTTTTACCTGAATCTGAATACAAGCACGCATTGGTAAGCTTAGCCCGTATAGCCGTTGACCGTGATCACTAGCCTTAACGAGCCTGTTATTTAACACTAATAGTAAATAACATTCGAGCAACAAAAAAGCCTGCAAATGCAGGCTTTTTTAATGCTCATTCTGGCTATTACGCCATGAAATCAACACCTTCTTTGATGTCTTTTTTCAGTGTCTCAAGCATATCGTTCTTCGCTTTTTCTTCAAATGCGCTTAGCTCGCCGTAAGAAAGAATTTCTTCAACGCCGTTTTTACCTAAACGTACTGGGTGTGCAAAATACTCTGCATCACCATCTTCAACAGCAACGTATGCGTAATCTACAACATCTTCACCTTGTAGGCCTTTAACTAAAGACATACAAAAACGTGCTGCAGCAGCACCCATTGATAATGTAGCTGAACCACCACCTGCTTTAGCATATACTACTTCAGTACCTGCATTTTGGATACGTGGAGTAAGTGCAGCAACTTCGTCTTCAGTGAAAGTTACGCCTTCAACTTGAGAAAGTAGAGGAAGAATAGTTGTGCCAGAGTGACCACCAATTACTGGTACTTTAACTGTAGCAACGTCTACGCCTTTAAGTTCAGCAACAAATGCTTCTGAACGAATCACGTCAAGCGTAGTAATACCAAATACACGGCTTGCATCGTATGTGCCTGCTTTTTTGAACACTTCAGCAACAATCGGTACTGTGCCGTTTACTGGGTTAGTAATGATACCCACAAGTGCTTTAGGACAACTAGCTACAATGCCTTCAGCTAGTGTTTTAATGATACCGGCATTTACGTTAAATAAATCTGCACGATCCATACCTGGTTTACGTGGCATACCCGCTGGGATTAAAACAATATCAGCACCGTCAAGCGCTTTGTTTAAATCGTCTGCGCCAAAACCTGCTACTTTAACATCAGTTGGGATGTGTGATAGGTCAACAGCAACACCTGGTACAACTGGTGCAACATCGTAAAGTGATAATTCAGAACCAGCTGGTAAGCCTGTTTTTAATAGTAAAGACAATGCTTGACCGATACCGCCTGCAGCACCTAATACAGCAACTTTCATTGGAATTCTCCGTCATTTGAGGTAGGAAATACTTGTGGCCCTTAAGATAATGAAATTAGCGCCTAAAAACAAATTTATCGGGCCTATTTTGCGATATTTTCGACCATAGTTGTAAACTTTGGTGGTTTATCGCATCAAACTGTCAAGTTGACTAAACAACTGCTGCATAATTATTCATTTTTGTGTAGTATTTACAGCATAAATAACAATAATGAATAAAGACTATGCAACCTCAAGATAAACAAGAAGCATTGGTAAAAGCGTTTAAATCACTTTTAAAAGAAGAAAACTTTGGCTCTCAGGGCGAAATAGTTGATGCGCTTAAAGAGCAAGGCTTTGACAATATAAGCCAGAGTAAAGTGTCACGCATGTTAAGTAAGTTTGGTGCTGTGCGAACCCGCAACGCTAAACAAGAAATGGTTTACTGCCTACCCGCTGAAATGGGAGTGCCGACAGCTAAAAGCCCATTACGCCAGTTAGTCATTGATATTATGCATAATGAAATGATGATCATTATTCGCACCAGTCCAGGCGCTGCGCAGCTTATTGCCCGCTTACTTGACTCGTTAGGAAAGGCCGATGGTGTATTAGGTACTATTGCCGGAGACGATACTATATTTATTGCCCCAGCTAAAATTTCTGAAATAGACGTTACGCTTGAACGAGTACGTATTTTATTTGATACGGTTTAAATTTGCTTTAAAAACCCAACTGAGGGGGCAAAAAAAGCAGACCCCATATCGGCTTGAGTAAAATCAAGCCAATGGTCGTAACACTCCCCCTCCCCTAAACGGCTATTTAATACAGCCTCAAATGCAGTACCAGTACTTGCGCAGCTTATGCATAACATACCTTGCTCATAAACATCGCCATAAGGCATGCTTTGATTCAACAAAAGGGGTTGCCCCTCTTCATCTTTTAACTCACTACGCGTGGCATGACTGGTATTTAGTGCTGGGGTTATAAGCGTATTATCAAGTCGTGTACGGCCCATAATTTGCTCTTGCTCACTGAGCGATAAGTGCTGCCAAACAGTTAAGTCGTGTTTATAGCGCTGAACATGAATATAACTTCCCTGATCTTCAAAACAACCAGGTTTATTAATTAAAGCAGTTGAACGCTTTTTTCTTCCGTGTGGCGTATCACCACCATAAATAAAACCATTAAAATCTCGGCCATCTAAAAAACGAAAGTTACGTATTTGCTCCACAAGTTCGACATCAGGTGCAAAAAGCTTTAAAACTTGCAATGCAAATAAGTGGTTTACGTCTTCTCTGTCTGAACGCACCTGCACAAACAAGTCACACGGCTGAACACTCATTTGGTGATCTGGATGATTTATATTTGGAAAGCTTTGCAGCTCACTAGGAATATACTCAGGAAGAATATGAGGCCAATATTGGGCGCCAATGGCAACAACGCACGACAACATCGACTCTGAAAACTGATCATTAAACTCTTCTTCAATTGCGCTTACTTGTTTTAATTTAGCGCGCAATGATTCGTCTTGACCATCAAACACATTAAAAAATAAATGCAAACCATGCAGGTTTGCTTCAGCACAAATCCCAGATTGCGCTTGCGCCATTGTTATTCCTCAGTTTTACAGATATGTACACAGTGAATCACATTAACTATGATTCAAAAAAATTCACTGTGTGGGGTTTTATTTTTATTATAACCTGCTCATTGATTTCAAATGATTGGCCATATTGCGCTTCAACTTCAAGCGTTTGTTCGGCTATAACAACTTTATAAACATACGCAGAGCCAATAAAGCGACGACTTAATATTGTAGCCCGTTTACTGAGTTTGTCACTTTGACACTCTTGCACAAGTTCAATTTGGTGAGGTCGCACATATAACTCACCACTACATGGATAGCAGCTCGTTTGCATATCTGACTCAACGGTGCCAAAAGGTGTTTTATATTCAGTAGCCGTTAATGCTTCTGCGGATAAGTATATGCCTTGACCTAGAAACTCTGCAACCACCTTTGACCTAGGAGCAGCAAAAAGCTGCTCTGGCGTGCCTTGTTGGGCAATACTACCGCGATCCATAATGGCAAGCGTATCAGAAAAAGCAAAAGCCTCTTCTTTTGAATGGGTAACAAATACCGCTGATACTTGTTGCGCCTTAATAATACGGCGAATATCTGCAATTAATTCAAAACGAACTTGGGTATCTATATTTGAAAACGGCTCATCAAGAAGTAGTAAACTTGGTTTATATGCCAACGCACGGGCAATCGCAACGCGTTGCTGCTGCCCACCAGAAAGCTGGTGAGGAAATCTATCTGCGCAACCAGACAAATGCACTAACTGAAGCATTTCATCCACACGCTGTTGTTTTTTGGATTGGCTCATTTTACCTAACCCAAACGCAATGTTATTTGCTACGCTTAGATGAGGAAACAACGCGTAATCTTGAAACATCATACCTATATTTCGGTGCTCTGGTGCAATAAATGTTGACTCATCACTTACCAGCTTGCCATCTATAAATACACTTCCATGCTTGGCCTCAACTAAGCCTGCAATGGCTTTTAATGTGGTGGTTTTACCGCAGCCACTGGCACCAAGCAAGCATACAATCTCATCTTTACCCACGGTTAAGTCTAAGTTTTCGATCACCTTTGTACCGTTATAGTGATAGCTGACACCTTGCAAAATTAAACTACTCATTTAAGTGTGTTGCTCCATAGAACGATTAATAAAATACAAGGGGATAAATCCAACAATAACAATAGATAAAGCAGATATAGAAGCCAGCTCTAACTGCTCATCACTCACGTACTGAAAAACATGCGTTGCTAGACTTTCAAAGTTAAATGGTCTGAGTAATAACGCAGCAGGAAGTTCTTTCATGCATTCAATAAAAACGAGTAAGGCAGCTGTCAGTAAGCCTCTTCTTAATAAAGGTAGGTGCACTAAACGCAATGTTTGGCCTTGGCTTTTACCCATAGACTGGCTTGCCATATCAAGTGATGGACTAATACGCACAAAGCTCGACTCTATCGCTCCGTGAGCAATAGCATAAAACCGAACGACATAAGCAATCACAATAGTAAACACACTGCCTGTTAGTAACAAACCTATGTCTAAATTATAAGGCTCTAATACATTATTAATACTACTTTCTAACAGTGTTAGAGGTAATAAAACGGCAATTGCTAATACGGTGCCAGGCAGTGCATAGCCCGTACTCGCTAGTCGCCCAGGAACGAGAGGGTAAGACTGTGTTGTTATACGCTGATAAAAAACAACAAAAACACCTAATGCAATTGTTATTACGCTCACAACTCCTGCCACTTTTAGGCTTTGCCACGCATAATTAAAAAAATCAGCACTCCATGCTTTTTCGAAGTAGGTAATGGCGTAATTAAGTAATACTGCAATCGGGATCACAAAAGATACAAGTAAAACCGTGCCACAAAATGCCGTTGCTAACCAAGCGGACTTTCCCTTTAAAATATAAAGTGCTTCGCTATTTACGCCCGATTGGCGTTCAAATACAGCTTGATTACGACGACTAAAGCGCTCTGCCATAAGCGCTAAAAATAGTAGTAACAGCATGACACCTGATATTTTTGCAGCAGCAGTCAAGGAGTAATAACCAAACCATGTGTCGTAAACCGCCGTTGTTAGCGTGCTAACAGCGAAATAACTAACGGTTGCAAAATCAGCCATTGTTTCCATACTGATCAGCGCAAGGGCCGCAACAATAGAGCCGCGAGATAATACAAGACTCACTTTAAAAAAACTTTTAGTTGGGGAAAGTCCCATTAATTGACTTGCCTGCACCAATTTAAAAGACTGCTCTCTCAAAGCAGTTTTAAAAATTAAAAATAAGTATGGGTAAAGCACCAAGGCAATCATGACTATTGCGCCCGGCAGGGTACGTATATCAAAAAACCAATAGTCACTGGGAGATTGCCAGCCAAACCACTCCCTTAGAGTAATTTGCACTGGTCCTGCGTAATCAAGTAAATCAGTATACACGTAGGCAATAATGTAAGTAGGCATAGCAAGGGGCAGCATGAGCGCCCATTCAAAGTGTTTTTTTCCGGGAAAGTTACAATAAGCAGTTAGCCAACCAAGTGGCAACGCTATAACACTACTGAGTGCACACACACCCAATATAAGTAGTACAGTATTAGAAATGTAATCCCAAAGCACAGTGTCCCAAAGGTGAGTAAAAACCTCTGAGTTGCCTTGTAGCGATTCAAAAAGAAGGAAGAACAACGGGGCCGACAAAACTAAACCTGTCGACCACGCGAATAGCTGCCATTTAGACAGCTTAAATTTATAAGTCATTAAAGATCGAACTTCACCTCATCAATTAACTTAAGCGCTAACGGACGATATTTACTGATCTCATCAAGTGGCAAGCTATCTTCTTTAAAGCTGCCCCATGATGCAACCAAACTGGATAATTGCACACCAGGCTTAACTGGGTATTCCATATTAAGCGATGCATACATGTTTTGCGCTTTATTGTCGGTCATATACTCTATGAGTTTCAAGGCATTTTCAGGGTTTTTAGCATATTTAGTAATAACGGCCCCCGAAACATTGATATGTGAACCACGATTAATTTGATTAGGAAAATTAATGTGTACCGCCTCAGCCCATGTTTTTTGTTCTTCGTCTTGCAACATTTTACCTAAGTAGTAACTATTGCCTAACGCAAGATTACATAGCCCCTCTTTAACGGCTTTAACTTGAGCACGGTCATTGCCTTGTGGTTTACGTGCTAAATTAGCCTTGACGCCTTCAAGCCATGTTTTAGTTTGCGCTTCACCGTGATGAGCAATCATTGAAGCAACTAACCCTAGGTTATACGGATGTTTACCTGAACGAGTACAAATTTGCCCTTTATACTTTGGATCGGCTAGTTCTTCGTAAGTGAGCTTTGGTAATGCGCCCAAACGATCTTTGGACGAATATACATTTCGCACGCGTTTTGTTAGCGCGACCCATTGGCCATCTCCATCTCGAAAAGCAGAAGGTACGTTAGCATTTACATTAGTACTATTAATTGTTTGAGTTAAGTTTAAATCTTCCAATTGAATGAGTGCACTAAAATTAGAAGTAAGAACTAAATCAGCTTTACTATGTTTACCTTCGCGTTTTACACGCTCGATTAAGCCTTTTTTAGCAAACACAACATTTGTTTTAATACCGGTTTGTTTTGTAAAATCGTCTAAAATAGGTTGTATTAAAAAAGGTTGGCGAAAAGAGTAAATATTAACAACATCATTTGCAAAGGCTGGCGCCGATACGATAAATCCTAAAGCGATAGCGAGTGTTTTCTTCATTATTCCACCTAAATAGTAATTATTATCAATAATTCTACCGTGAACAGTTAAAAAGTGCACACCCTAAATACCCATAAATACTAAAAAAGCGTCCAAAACAGAAATACCCTGTAAGAGATATCTCACGGAAGTGGCAGCTTATAAGTAAAACACCGATTAAAAACCTACCAAAAAAAACATAAGCCATTGATATTAAATAACTATATAATATTTAACAATAATAATACATAAACTATTTAGCGTTTTTGTCCTACTTTAGATGGACCATCCACCTATAATTACTTCATCAACTAAGCAATGACGCTTAACGAGTAAAAGGACAGGGATTAATTACTCGCAAACCAGTGACTGGTTATGAAGGATAACACGGAGTTAGGACAGGCTCAGGATGAGTATCGCAACGGAGTGTTAATAAACGGACAGCATCAGGAAGATGCATAAAGGAGTGCAACATTGGAGTGTTGCTTAACAGGAAGTTGAAGGAATATAAAGGACAGGTCTTAACAGGCAACACAATGGACTGATAACAACACGGAAGCACTAGGAAGTGCAAATGAAGGATTTGGTAATAGGTTTTACCGCAACAGGACGTATAGGAATAAAGGAGATAAGCCCGGATTGGCTTATATTGCATAGAACTAAAAAGTAATATAGCAATAAACATGGAACAGTAAAAATTGGAGTTGATTAAGTTCAATTGCAGGATGCAGAAAATTAGAAGATTCCGCAAGCGCGCCTAGAGATAGAGCGCGCTTTTCTTTGCCCTAAATTTAATACTACCACTCAATACAATCGGTATTAAAGAGACTCTGGTCTGCCTTTATTTCGTTTTCCCATAAGATACGCATCTCTAAACTTTATAAAGTGATCCTCAAGCTTTTTAGCTGCATCCATTTCACCCGCGAGTGCTAGCACTAAAATACCTACTTCAGCTGTGCCTAATTGATGCGCATGAGGCGCAACTCGTAAGCGATAATCTGATAACTTATCAGCTGTTATAGACAATACGGGCAAGTTATCTAAATATGGGCTTTTACGAATCATTTTTTTCGCTTCACGCCATGTACCATCTAAAAATATGAATAGCGGCTTTTTATTAGGCTCAATATTCACTTGCGTAATAGCTCGCCCCTCTTCTACATCCTCAGCAGGAAAAATAACCATTGGCTGATATTGCTCATCATTAATAAGCGCTATTAGCGCATCATCTGGATTAGTTCTATCCCATTTAAAAGCATGGTTATCGGGTATAATTTCGGCAATTAAACGCCCCGTATTTGAAGGTTTAAAACTTTCGTTATGGTACATCAATAAACACACTGCAGCATCGCACTGCGCTTTCTCTACGCCTTCACAAATACAGTAGTGCTTTGCAATTAAGCATTGCTCACAACGTGCTAACTTAGCGCCACGGGCATTAAATTCGCGACGAGATTCACTAATTTGCTGAGCGCGTAATACCAGTACTGAATTATGGGAAGAGTGAGTCACTGTGATTAATTACCTTAAATTTGATCGGCGCATATTGTAGCTAAAAACGTGATGAATAGATATCAGCTATCAGCTATCAGCTATCAGCTATCAGCTATCAGCTATCAGCTATCAGCTATCAGCTATCAGCTATCAGCTATCAGCTCAAAATAAAATGGCATTTTATTAAAGCAAGTTTTGTTTATGTTTGGATTAACAGCTATAAAACAAAAAACCCAAGCCGAAGCTTGGGTTTTAAAAAAGCGTTGCTAGTTAAAAGAACTTACTTCTTCTTTTTAACTGCTTTTTTGTTTGGTAAATCAGTGATTGAACCTTCAAAAATTTCAGCTGCAAGGCCAATTGATTCGTTCAATGTTGGGTGAGCATGAATAGTAAGTGCTAAGTCTTCACCATCTGCACCCATTTCAATACCTAAACCGATTTCGCCAAGCATTTCGCCCGCGTTAATACCAATCATAGCACCACCAATTATACGGCCACTTTCTTTATCAAAGATAAGCTTAGTAGAACCCTCAGTACGAGAAGACGCAATTGCACGACCTGAAGCAGCCCACGGGAATACCGCAGTTTCAATGCTTAAACCTTGCTCTTTAGCTTCTTTCTCAGTAACACCTACCCATGCAATTTCTGGGTCAGTGTAGGCAATTGAAGGAATACATTTAGGGTCGAAGAAGTGCTTCTGACCAGAGATAACTTCTGCAGCAACATGACCTTCATGAACCGCTTTATGCGCAAGCATAGGCTGGCCAACTAAGTCACCAATTGCAAAAATATTGCTTACATTAGTACGTAACTGTTTATCAACGTTAATAAAACCACGCTCATCTACATTTACGCCTGCTTTTTCAGCATCAAGTAAATTACCGTTAGGCGTACGACCTACTGCAACAAGTACTTTGTCGTAACGTACTGGCTCAGCTGGTGCATTTTTACCTTCAAATGTAACGTATAAGCCATCGTCTTTCGCTTCAACAGCAACAACTTTAGTTGAAAGCATAACGTTAAACTTATCGCTTACGTATTTTTGGTAAATTTTGATAATATCTTTATCCGCTGCAGGAACTAATTGATCAGCAAATTCTACTACATCAATGGCAGAACCTAATGCGCGGTAAACAGTACCCATTTCAAGACCGATGATACCACCGCCTAAAACAAGTAGTTTTTCAGGAATATCTTTAAGCTCTAATGCGCCAGTTGAGTCAATTACACGGTCATCTTCTGGGATAAAAGGTAAATTAACTGGTTTTGAACCTGCGGCAATAATAGCATTGTCGAATGTGATAGTAGTTGTACCGTCAGCACCTTCAACAGCTAAAGTGTTGCTACCAGTAAATTTACCATAGCCTGGTACAACTTTAACTTTACGCATTTTAGCCATGCCGTCTAAGCCGCCCGTAAGCTGGCCAACAACAGACTCTTTCCAAGAACGGATTTTGTCTAAGTCAATTTGCGGTGCACCAAAAGTAACACCATGAGATGACATTTCTGCAGCGTCATCAATTACTTTAGCTACGTGTAAAAGTGCTTTTGAAGGAATACAACCCACATTAAGACATACGCCGCCTAATGTTTCACGCGATTCTACTAATGTAACTTCTAAGCCCAAGTCAGCAGCACGGAAAGCCGCAGAGTAACCACCAGGACCACCGCCTAGTACAACAACTTGAGTTTTTAATTCGTTGCTCATGCTATTACCTTAATTGTTTGAACGGGACACTGCCCTAAAATTTAACTGCCATGTTTCTGCATGGGCAGAAAATCAGAGCAATTCACAAATAGTGCAAAGATTGTATCATTGCATATAGTAAAAATCCCAGCTAAAAACAACTGGCTGGGATTTGATTTTGTTCATATTGTAGCGATTACATCACTAATTGACGTATGTCGCTCATGTAGCTAGCAAGCGTTGCGGTAAAGCGTGCAGCTAGAGCACCGTCAATCACACGGTGATCGTACGACATAGACAATGGAACCATTAATTTAGGCTCAAAGTCTTTACCGTTCCACTTAGGTTTCATTTCAGATTTAGATACACCTAAAATTGCAACCTCTGGTGCATTAACAATCGGCGTAAATGCCGTACCGCCAATACCGCCTAAGCTTGAAATAGTAAAACAGCCGCCTTGCATATCAGATGACGTTAACTTACCTTCACGCGCCTTTTTAGAAATATCCATCAGCTCACGAGATAGCTCAATAATGCCTTTTTTGTCCACATCTTTAAATACTGGAACAACCAAGCCATTAGGCGTATCTACTGCCACACCAATATTAATGTACTTTTTAAGAATCAAGCTTTCGCCATCTTCAGACAGCGACGAGTTAAACGTTGGGAACTCAGCAAGTACTTTAGCCGCGGCTTTCATCACAAACACAAGTGGTGTGATCTTAACGCCAAGCTTTTTCTTCTCGCTTAACACGTTTTGTTCTTTACGGAATACTTCAAGGCTTGTGATATCCGCTTCGTCAAACTGTGTAACATGCGGTATTTGTACCCAGTTACGGTGTAAGTTTTTACCCGATAGCTTTTGGATGCGAGACAGTTTTTTCTCTTCAATTTCACCAAATTTAGCAAAATCTACTTTTGGCCAAGGAATTAAGCCAAGCTCACTGCCACCAGCATTACCTGCTGATGCTGAAACTTGACCAGACTCAACTTGCTTCACTAAGCTTTTAACATAGTTTTGCACGTCTTCTTTAACCACACGGTTTTTACGACCCGTGCCTTTTACGTTCGCTAAGTTAATACCAAACTCACGTGCTAAACGACGAACAACTGGCGATGCATGAGCATACGCGCTATTGTTTTCAAAACTTTCGTTGCTAACTTTAGCAGCAGGTGCAGCCTGTGCTGGCGCAGACTCGGTTTTTGCAGGTGCCGCCGCTGGCTTTTGTTCAGCAGGTACTGAAGCTTTTGTAGGTGCACTGCCTGCAACTTCAAATACAAAAATAAGTGAACCAGTTTTAACTTTATCGCCCGCTGCTACTTTGATTTCTTTAACTGTACCTGCAAATGGCGCGGGTACTTCCATAGCCGCTTTGTCGCCTTCAACGTTTAAGATAGATTGCTCTTCTTCAACGGTATCACCAAGAGCAACCATGATTTCAGTTACTTCAACTTCGTCGTCGCCAATATCAGGGACGTTTACTTCTTTTGTGCTTGGCTCGGCGCTTTGAGCAGTCTCTGCTGGCGCAGATTCTTGCTTAGGCGCATCTGATGCGGGTACGCTCGAACCTGCAACTTCAAAAACAAATACTAATGAACCTGTTTTTACTGTATCGCCAGTAGCTACTTTAATCTCTTTTACAGTACCAGCAAACGGTGCTGGTACTTCCATAGCCGCTTTGTCGCCTTCAACGTTTAAGATAGATTGCTCTTCTTCAACGGTATCGCCAACAGCAACCATGATTTCAGTTACCTCAACTTCGTCATCACCGATATCTGGTACGGTTACTTCTTTAGTTGAAGAACCTGAAGCACGAGCTGGTGCTGCCGATTCAGCGGGTGCTTCAGGTGCTGAATCAGCACCTGCGCTTTCGCCTTCAAATATAAATACTAAAGAGCCCGTTGTTACTGTATCGCCAACATTTACTTTAATTTCTTTTACGGTACCCGCTTGCGCAGCAGGTACTTCCATTGAGGCTTTGTCGCCTTCAACTGTCAGTAAAGATTGGTCAACATCTACTTTGTCACCAACGCTTACTAAGATTTCGGTTACTTCTACGTCATCGCCACCGATATCTGGAACATTAATTTCAATACTCATTGCAAACCTCTTATGCGTACAGTGGGTTTAGTTTATTTGTGTCGATGTCGAATTTCTTAATCGCGTCAACAACAACAGACTTTTCAACTTCACCGCGTTTAGCAAGTTCAGATAACGTAGCAACAACCACGTAGCTTGCGTTAACTTCAAAATGACGACGTAAGTTTTCACGGCTATCAGAACGACCGTAACCATCTGTACCTAACACTTTATAGTTGTTGCTAGGGATAAATGAACGCGCTTGTTCTGCGTAGTTTTTCATGTAATCGGTAGCGGCAACGGTTACTGAGTCGTTTAATACGCTCGTAATGTAAGCTGTTTTTTGCTCGCTTTCAGGGTTAAGCATGTTGAAGCGCTCAACATCTTGACCATCACGCGTAAGCTCATTGAATGACGTTACAGAGTAAACGTCTGATGCAATGCCGTAATCATCACTTAAAATTGCAGCCGCTTTACGCACTTCAGTCATGATAGTACCTGAGCTTAATAACTGTACGTTGGCTTTTTTGCCTTCGTAGCTTTCAAGCTTATAAATACCTTTACGAATACCTTCTTCAGCGCCTTCTGGCATAGCTGGCTGATGATAGTTTTCGTTCATTAGCGTTAGGTAGTAGTAAATATTTTCTTGGTCGTCACCATACATACGACGAATACCATCTTGTACAATTACGGCTACTTCAAATGCGTAAGTCGGGTCGTAAGAAATACAGTTAGGAACCGTGTTTGCAAGAATATGGCTGTGGCCATCTTCGTGCTGTAGACCTTCACCATTTAGCGTAGTACGACCAGCCGTAGCACCTAACAAGAAACCACGTGCTTGTTGGTCTCCCGCCATCCATGCCATGTCACCAACACGTTGGAAACCAAACATAGAGTAGTAAATGTAGAATGGGATCATTGGTAAATCATTCGTGCTGTATGATGTTGCAGCAGCAACCCATGACGACATTGCACCTAACTCGTTAATACCTTCTTGAAGTACTTGCCCTGATGTAGCTTCTTTATAGTAAGAAACAATATCACGGTCTTGAGGGGTGTAGTTTTGGCCATGTGGGTTGTAAATACCGATTTGGCGGAATAAACCTTCCATACCAAAGGTACGCGCTTCATCGGCAATAATTGGTACAATGTTTTTACCAATGCCTTTGTCTTTTAATAAAATATTAAGAGCACGAACAAAGCCCATTGTGGTTGAAATATCACGTTTTTGCTCTTCAAGTAGTGGCTTAAATGCTGAAACTTCTGGCAACTGTAATTTTTCAGAAAACTTAGCTATACGTGTTGGTGTATAACCTTCTAAGTCTTTACGACGAGCGTGTAAGTACTTGTACTCTTCAGAGCTTTCATCAAGCTCTAAGTAAGGTAAGTCTTTAATTGCTTCTTCAGAGACTAAGTCTTGTAGGCCTAAACGGTCACGTAGGTGTTCAACATGGCTCATGTCCATTTTTTTCACTTGGTGCGCAATGTTTTTACCTTCAGCTGCTTCACCCATACCGTAACCTTTTACAGTTTTAGCAAGTATCACAGTAGGACGGTCGTTAGTTTGCTCGGCCTTTTTAAATGCAGCATAAAGTTTTGATGGTTCATGACCACCACGCTTAAGCGCAAAAATTTCGTCATCCGTCATATCAGCAACAAGGGCTGCTGTTTCTGGGTAACGACCAAAGAAATGCTCACGAACGTACGCGCCATCTTTTGCTTTATATGTTTGGTAATCACCGTCAATTGTTTCGTTCATCAATTGTAGTAATTTACCTGTTGTATCTTTAGCTAGCAGAATATCCCAACCGCTTCCCCATACAACTTTAATTACGTTCCAACCTGCGCCTTTAAATAGGCCTTCAAGTTCTTGAATAATTTTGCCATTACCCATTACTGGGCCATCTAGACGCTGTAAGTTACAGTTAATTAAGTAACATAGGTTGTCTAGCTTTTCACGTGCAGCAAAAGAGATTGCGCCGCGTGATTCTGGCTCATCCATTTCACCATCACCTAAAAACGCGTATACACGTTGGTTTTTAGTGTCTTTTAAGCCACGGCCGTCTAGGTATTTTAAGAAACGCGCTTGGTAAATAGATGCAATTGGACCTAAACCCATTGATACTGTAGGGAACTGCCAAAATTCAGGCATTAATTTAGGGTGTGGGTACGACGGTAAACCTTTACCATCAACTTCTTGGCGGAAGTTATCTAGTTGAGCTGCGCTTAAACGGCCTTCAACAAATGCACGCGCGTAAATACCCGGAGAAATATGACCTTGGTAATAAACTAAGTCACCACCGTCTACCTCGTTTGGCGCTTTAAAAAAGTGGTTAAAACACACTTCATAAAATGCTGCTGACGATTGGTAAGACGCCATATGGCCGCCTAAGTCGAGATCTTTTTTAGATGCACGCAGAACGATCATAATCGCGTTCCAACGAATAATTGAACGAATACGGCGTTCAAGGTTCACATCACCTGGATAAGCAGGTTCTTGATCTACAGGAATAGTATTAACGTAGTTCGTGGTAATACCCGTTGGCATATCAACGCCGTCTAAGCGGGCTTGCTCTAATACTTGCTCAAGTAAGTACTGAGCTCGTTCAACACCTTCTTCGCGCACAACTGATTCAAGAGCTTGTAACCACTCTTGTGTTTCTAGCGCGTCTACGTCAATTTTATTGACTTCAGACATATGGAGGTTTCCTTATGTTTAAAATACGAATGTTGTTAATTTAATACAACTGATACTTAAGTTAGTGTGTTCAAGTAATAGAGTATTAGCTTAATTTTGTTTTGTGCGTCTTAAACTACGTTCAATTCGCGAATATTCTTTGCCCGCTTCAAGTAATGCTTCTTCAATAAACGCTAAATGCGCATTACTTGCTAAACGAGCTTGTTCTGGATTGCCGTCAATAACCGCATCCATTAACAAACGCCTGTGCTCGGCTAACTGACTGCTAATATCAGGTTTTTCTAATAAAACCGTTAAATTTTGCAATACGTTTTGCTCAAGCAACGCCTGCATACCTCTCACCAAGTGCAATAACACAACATTATGTGAGGCCTCAGCCACACTAAAATGAAAGGCATTAATTGCTTTTGCTTTTTGCTGTAGGTCATCATGCGAAAGCGCAATTTTATCAAAGCTTTGTTTTACTTTAGTAAAATCGTTACTTGTACCTCGCAGTGCTGCATAGTAAGCAGCAATACCTTCTAAAGCATGACGAAATTCGAGCAAATCAAATTGTGACTCAGGGTGTTTACTTATCAGTTCAAACA
Organism: Pseudoalteromonas sp. 4NS20-0020; assembly: GCF_057554385.1. Classification (NCBI taxonomy): domain Bacteria; kingdom Pseudomonadati; phylum Pseudomonadota; class Gammaproteobacteria; order Alteromonadales; family Pseudoalteromonadaceae; genus Pseudoalteromonas; species Pseudoalteromonas sp. 4NS20-0020. The sequence continues at coordinate 285,010 of NZ_BAAJMI010000004.1, forward strand.
ACGGATCAGTTAACCCTTCTTCAAGCTGATTTTTTACAAACGTACCACCGCCTTGACGACGCGTAACTAGCCCTTTTGCTTCTAGCTTTTGAATGGCCTCGCGCAGCGAAGGACGAGACACTTCAAACTGTTTTGCTAGTTCACGCTCTGGAGGCAGCTTTTCTCCTGGTGCTAACGATCCCTCAAGAATCATATTCTCAAGTTGCTGTAAAATAACATCAGATAGTTTTGCTGCTTTAATCTTTAAAGACATGAATCAACGTCCGCGTTGTATAAATACCAAGCCCTAAAACTGGAGCTTAAAGTTATAAGATTTACCCAAAAGGTAAATTGGTCATACCAAGAATTTGCAATACGTTATCAAAAACCCATATAGCTGTCAATTTACAGGTTACTCGTACGGGGATATTAGCGTAACGCATTTTTAACGAAGATCAAACAATACACAATATAGCTTAGTTTTGAGAGGCTAGTAAGCTGGTCATTCAAATGGTCTGACCAGATAGATTTAGAGTTTTAACTCTATTTTAAAGGAGGAGTTAATCGCTATGTTTAAAGTGTTTTAAATAGGCAAGGAGGCCAAAAGCAAAGCACTTTAGCGTAAATAAGTGCTTTGCCTTTAAATAGGCTGTAAAAATAAATAAGGTGTTAAGACAAACCGCCAAACAAAGTAAGTAATGCAATTAAAACTAAATAAAATAGTACATTACGCTTAACTAACTTAATCATACACGTTGCCTCGTAAGTGCAACCGTAATAACGCTTTTCTACTTGCTCTGCTGCAAGCGCAGTATAAGTGACGACCTTTCGGTTAGGGCTTGAAAAATCAAGCGCGTAATGTAACCAGCAGCTCGTTCCTTTATTAAAGTTACCAATTACTAAGTAACCAAAACTCGCTATACGTGCGGGTAACCAATCTAACCAAAACAGTAATTTATGTATTAACTTAAAATGTTTAGCAAATATCACTTTGTGGTTGTCTCGCACTAAATCGGCAAAGGTACGTACAAGAGCATATAAAACAGCCCCCGGCGCACCTAAAACAACAAACCAAAAAATAACTGCACAGTAAAACCTAAAATTTACCCAAGCAAGTGTTTGCCCAAAGGTTTCACCGCCTTTTTGATCTTCAGTACGTTTTTGCCCCATTTGCAATGCATATAAAGACGCCGCGGTACCATCATCGCGTGTAAGTGCGTTTAAATATGCTTTATATAAAGCACGTTGCTTTGCACAACCAAAGCAAACAAGTAAAACAGCAATATTAATGGCCAACTCCCACAAAACAAATTCCGACAAATTGTAAATACACGCCATAGCAACTACAGGTAAAAATAGCCAAATTAAAAAACCAATTGCCGAACTAAATAAACCGTTACTGGCAAGTAAGCGGTTGGAGCGTTTTAAATAGCCATTAGCGTAATAGCTTATTTGCCAATAGTTAGCTCGCGCCCCTAAACGCTCTAAAATTAACGCTAAAATAATAGAAACTAAAATCATGATAGTGACTCTCTCAACTTGGTTGCTCAAGCATATTTAAAAATAATGGCCAGTTAAAACTAATGCCGGGGTCTGTTTTGCGACCGGGTGCAATATCGCAGTGCCCCACAATACGCGAAGAGGTAATTTTGGGGTAGCGCTGAATTATAGATTTACTTAAATTACATAACGAGGCGTACTGAGCGCGAGTATAAGCAGCTGTATCGGTGCCTTCAAGCTCAATACCAATACTGTAATTATTGCACGCAGTTTGTCCTTCATATTCAGATACGCCCGCATGCCAAGCACGCTTGTTAAATGGCACGTATTGAATAACCTCACCAGTGCGTTTAATAAAGCAATGAGCTGATACGCGCAGCCCTTTTAAATCACTAAAACTTGTATGGGCATTGCAATCAATGCACCCCATAAATAAATCATCCACAAAGGGTGTGCCAAACTGCCCTGCGGGGAGTGAAATATTATGAATGACCAACAAGGTAATATCTGTGTGTTCTGGGCGCTCATCATAGTGCGTGCATGCGCGCTGTTGCGCCGTTAACAACACTCCATTTAAATCTATTGCCATCACATTTATACCAAACTATTCATAACCTTGATGCTAAAGGATTTATAAAAATAATGATAGTAACCAAGCCTCATCTAGGTAGGTAGGGAATTATAAGCTGCTTATATTTTAGTATTAAAGCTCTCAGCTATGCTCTAATAATTAAAAGCGCTTCTATTCATTATTTAAACATAGTAAAATTTTCTTTAATTTATTAATGCTTATGAGCTTTTAGCCATGTCTATTTCGCACACTTTACTTAGTCAACTTGTTACCCTTGCGCTCGACGAAGACTTAAACTACCAAACCGCAGCCGATGGAGATATTACCGCTCAGCTTATCCCACAAAACGAGCAAGCAAGTGCCAAAGTGATAACCCGTGAAGACTGCATATTTTGTGGTAAAGACATCATTATTGAAGTGTTCAAGCAAGTAGACCCAACAGTACAAGTGTCAGTACTTGTTAGCGATGGTGACGTTGTCACTGCCAACAGCCCCCTGTTTACAGCAAAAGGGTCCGCCCGCGCAATTTTAACCGCAGAGCGCACCGCGCTTAACTTTGTACAAACGCTTTCTGGTACAGCAACAACCACAGCGCATTATGTAAAAGAGCTTAGTGGTACAACTACACAATTACTCGATACCCGCAAAACGATTCCAGGACTAAGAGCCTTACAAAAATATGCAGTAAAATGCGGCGGTGGCGCAAACCACCGTATTGGGTTGTTTGATGCGTTTTTAATAAAAGAAAACCACATAGCAGCCTGCGGAGGTATTGAAAAAGCCGTTGCTCAGGCAAAACTAAACCACCCAAGCAAACCGGTTGAAGTTGAAGTTGAATCGCTACAAGAGCTAAAACAAGCCATAGAAGCAGGCGCCGATATAATCATGCTTGATAACTTTAGCGTTGAACAAATTAAGCAAGCCGTAGTCTTAACTAACAAGCGCGCTAAATTAGAAGTGTCTGGCAATATGACCCTAGAAACACTCAAAACGTATTCTCAAGCCGGAGTTGACTTTATATCTAGTGGCGCATTAACAAAAAACTTACAATCAATCGATTTGTCGATGCGTTTTGAATGATGTATGGCCAAAGTAATAATTTAGTTCTACATTTAATAAATGCTAAAGCGTTGACAAGTTAAAACAAAAGTAATTTAATAGTTAAAAATAACTAATTGTAACAATTTGTTAAATTAATTAGCTGTTTTAGGAAAAGTAGCGTGCTAACAACTAAAATAAAATGATACACTTGTATTGTTTTATTATAAAAGCTCGTCATAAATAATTAGATGCTTGTTTTTAAGCTCATCCTAACAAGCAATCCAAGTTACTTATGACTACACTTTCTATTAGCTGCTGTTAGCACTTATTTTCAACCAGCTAATAAATAGCAAGTGATGTACAAAATATAATGAATTCACACCTAGCTTTTGTGTTTCATACCCTAAAGCTAAAGTGCAAATATAGCGCTAACTCTGCAGCAAAATGTGGATAGCGCAAAAGTTTATTTTAAGCAAAACTGTAAAGTAAATCAGTTAAATTATGTTCGGCATTTTGCCAATTAAGTGATTTAACTTACACAATCTATCCTTTAGGAGAGGAAACATGAAAACAATGACTCAAAAACAACAGGGTTTCACCCTAATTGAATTAATGATTGTAGTAGCAATCATCGGTATTCTTGCAGCAGTAGCGTTACCTGCTTATTCGAATTACCAAGCATCATCAAAATTGACTGCTGCTTTGGCTGAAATCTCAGCTGGTAGAACAGGCTTTGAAGTTGCTGCAAATGCAGGAGAAACTCCAGATAGAGCTGCAGCAGGGCTGCAAGCAAGTACTGCAAATTGTAACATAACAGTAACTTCAACAGAAATTGAGTGTGCAGTAGTTAATGCACCAACCCAAATAGGTACTAGTGCAAAAATCACTTGGACAAGAAGTGCTACTGGTGCTTGGTCATGTGCAACAACTGGCATAACAGCCGCAAATAAAGACCTAGCTCCTAAGAGCTGTCCACAATCTTAATTATTTGCTGACTAACAAAAAGCGCCTGAATGGCGCTTTTTAAGTTATCCGAAAAAATTATGGCTAAAACTAATACTGTAAAATTTTTAATAATTAGTTTATTTTTGTTAAATACATTAACACCATTAATTCCAACTATCTCTTACGATTACCACAATCATCAACGTATCATACAAATAGCTTTCTTACTCAGCCTTTGCACTTTGTTGCTTACAGTTTTATTGAAGCACAAAAAACCTACATACACAGTTTTATTTGATAAAAAAAGCGCAATGTTTTTCCTAGCTTTTATTCTCAGCGGTTTCTTGTCATCTATAGCTAGTCAGGAAAAAAGCTTCAGTTTACTTTACACATTTCACATCAGCCTGCTTTTTGGGGCAATGTTTTATATAAGTACTATAAATGATAAAAAATCTGTGTTGCTCATTATTTATACCTTATTAATAGCGCACACAAGTTTAGTTTTGGTTTGCATACTCAATATAATTTTTACACTAGCAGAACAGCAACATTTAAACCCCTATATAATCTACTCTGGCTTTATTAACATTCGCTTCTTTAATCAGGTACAGGTTTTTATTCTTCCCTTTTTAATATTACTGCTAAAACTAAAAAACATTCAACGCATTGTATTTATTGCATTATTTTTTAACCTATTACTAATTTTTATTGGTCAAGCCCGAGGGGCGCTACTCTCATTTTTTATTTTTTCAGTATTTGCTCTCACATTAAAAACAACCCTAAAAAAGCAAATTTTAACCGGGCTAGTTTGCCTTGCACTTAGCTGTATCACTTTTTATATTCTAGATTCACTGAATAAAGGTGGTGCGGATATACTTCGCACATCTTCCTCAGGCCGTGTTGATTTATGGTTAAATACACTTTCAAACTTATCATGGAAACATTTTTTGATTGGTAGTGGCCCTGGTGTATTTGAAATGTCTCTCGGGAGTTCAGCACCGTTTAGTCACCCCCACAACTCATTGATAGAAGTTTTAAATGAGTGGGGAGGAATAGCCCTTATTTGTATTTTAATCGTAATTTTTAATACATTTAGGAAATCTATAATACATCTAAAAAATCATAAAAAAGATATAATTACGGAAAGTATTTTTTACTCTTTTGCTATAGGTATTACTTATTCACTATTCTCTGGTGTACATGTGATGCCGGTTTCTCAAACCTTGTTGTTTATAATGTGGGGCTTACTTATTGGCAGGCTTAATAAAAACAAGTACAAACATATTCCTATAAATGTATACGCTAAGTTATTTTTGGCGTGTGTATTCATCCTCGCTTGGTTTTTATACTTACAAAAAGCAATAGAAATTTATAATAATATCGATCCTGATAATGGCTATATTTACGGGCCAAGGTTTTGGTCCATTGGTCAACGTGCCTGATAAACAGTATATTTCTACCAAGAATCATTCGATTAAGTTATGCTAGACAAAGAATTCTTTAATAATATTAATTCAGCTGGATCATCTCATGGCAAAAAAACAACAAGATAAAGGCCTCGATACATTTCAGTGGGTCGGTGTAAGTGCCCGAGGGAAAAAACTTGAAGGAGAGCTTACAGGGAATAGCATTGCACTTGTTAAAGCTCAGCTAAGAAAGCAAGGCATTACACCTTCAAAAGTAAAGCGTAAGCCAAAACCTTTATTTGGCATTCAAAGTGTTCAAAAAATCACCCCTAAAGATATATCGCTTGTTACACGCCAAATCGCCACCATGCTTATGGCGGGTGTACCTCTTATACAAGCCATTGAAATGATAGGCACGGGCTCAACTAATAAAAGCGTGGGTAAACTAATGGAAACCATTGGCGATGAAGTAAAGGCAGGTCAGCCTTTATCGCAAGCGCTAAGAAAACACCCTCGTTATTTTGATGACTTATATTGCGATTTAGTCGCATCGGGCGAGCAATCAGGTGCGCTTGATAAAATATTTGATCGTGTTGCATTGTACAAAGAAAAATCGGAAGCGCTTAAATCAAAAATAAAAAAAGCAATGTTTTACCCAATATCTGTATTAGTGATAGCAGGTATTGTAACTTCTATTTTGCTAATCTTCGTAGTGCCACAATTTCAGGATATATTCTCAGGCTTTGGCGCTGAACTCCCAGCATTTACTTTATTTGTAATCGGGATATCTGAGTTTATGCAAGCGTATTGGTGGATGATTTTAATTGCAATTGTTGGCTTTGGTTATGCGTTTAAAGAAGCCAAACTCAGAAGCTTAAAACTCAGAGATGCAACCGATAGAGCCATTTTAAAGCTCCCTGTGATTGGAATGATTTTAAATAAAGCAGCTGTTGCACGCTATGCCCGAACACTTTCCACCACTTTTGCAGCCGGTGTACCACTTGTTGATGCGCTTGACTCTGCTGCAGGTGCTTCGGGTAACGCTGTTTACCGTTATGCTATTTTAGATATAAAAGCTGAGGTTAGCTCGGGTAATCAAATGAACTGGGCGATGCGTAACTCTAAAATATTCCCTGATATGGTTATTCAAATGGTAGCCATTGGTGAAGAGTCTGGCTCGTTAGATGGCATGCTGGCAAAAGTAGCGACTATTTACGAGCAAGAGGTTGATGATGCCGTCGATGGCCTTTCAAGCCTGTTAGAACCACTTATTATGGCGGTACTTGGTGTGCTCGTAGGCGGCTTAATTGTTGCCATGTACTTACCTATTTTCCAATTAGGTTCTGTCATTTAATTAATAAAAAATTTTACAGAAATTAAAGAGCGTCTTATTTTTATAGTTGGCGGTTTAGTCTTCTCATTTGCTCTCTTTAGTTTCTCTTTGTGATTATTATTTCACTTAATTTTTAGACTTTTTTTAGACTAGTTTTCGGGTATATATGCAAAGTATTATTGAAGTAATGCAAAGCCAACTGTGGTTTTATTTAACTACCGTTGGCTTAGTTAGTTTATGTGTGGGTAGTTTTTTAAACGTAGTTATTTACCGTTTGCCGCTTATGATGCAGCGAGAGTGGCAAAGCGAGTGTAGGCTACTACTAGAAGATGAAGTAACAAACAAACCTACACAAGCCAATACCAGTGAGCCTTTTAACTTAGTAAAACCCAACTCTACCTGCCCTAAATGTAAAACGGCCATTAAGCCTTGGCAAAATATTCCTATCATTAGCTGGTTAATACTTAAGGGTAAATGCGCAAGTTGTAGTAACCCTATCTCTATTCGTTACCCCGCTATTGAGGCCATTACCGCTCTATTAAGCTTAGTGGTTGCTTATACCTTTGGCGCAACAGAACAAGCATTATTATACATAGTGATCACGTGGGCACTCGTGGCACTAACCTTTATTGATATAGACCACATGTTACTACCGGATCAGCTCACTTTACCGCTTGTTTGGCTGGCACTTATTGCTGCCGTTGCCGGAATTACAATTACACCAAGTGATGCCATTATGGGGGCAGCCTTTGGTTATTTAAGCTTATGGAGTGTTTTTTGGTTATTTAAATTGCTAACAGGCAAAGAAGGCATGGGCTATGGCGACTTTAAACTGTTAGCGTTATTTGGTGCTCTGCTAGGCTGGCAATCGTTACTCACTATAATACTGCTTTCAAGTGTTGTTGGCGCCATTATTGGTATCGCTTTATTAAGTATTCAAGGTAAAGATAAGGCAACGCCCATTCCATTTGGTCCTTACTTAGCAATAGCCGGGTGGATCACGTTACTGTGGGGTAACCACTTACAAAGCGTGTATTTTAATTTAATTGGGTACTAACTTGAGTGCTGACTAAAATGAGTGACACCATACATAAAACATCACCTTGGGTTCTTGGCTTAACAGGCGGTATAGGCTGTGGCAAAACAGCTGTAAGTAATATGCTTGAGCAGCTTGGCATTACAATAGTTGACGCCGACATTATTGCGCGCCAAGTCGTAAAGCCTAAAAGCGATGGTTTAAATGCCATTGTAAGAAAATTTGGGCATAGCATTTTATTGAGCGATGGCACACTAAACAGAAGCGCTTTACGTGAACGCATTTTTACTAATAGTGCCGACAAAGAGTGGCTAAATAATTTATTGCATCCACTCATTAGAAACAAAATACATAACGACCTTACTGCCGCAAAAAGTCCATATGTAGTACTTGTAGCACCACTTTTGTTTGAAAACAGCCTAGATAAACTGTGTAATCGAACGCTGCTGATTGATATACCTCAAAGTGTACAAATAGAGCGCACAGCTTCGCGTGATAATGTAAGTGTTGAGCAAGTAAAAGCGATTATTGCAGCGCAAATGTCACGCGAAGATAAACAAAAAAAAGCAGATGATATTTTAAATAACGACCGTGCAATTAGCGACGTTAACCACGACTTATTAACGCTGCATAAACGTTATCTGCAGATGGCACAAATGCAAGCAACTTAAATTGTAAAACCGAGTCAAAACAAACTAATTTCCTATATTAATTAATAAATTTAGCCTAGATTGTGAAGAGTAATGTAATCCCCTTCTTTTTTCTGATAAATTACTCTCTCTGAAGGATTAAAAAGGTGCGCAATGAATATTAACTCACCGTTATTAAGAAAGTTTCTTACGCTTGGGCGTATTGATGCCGATACGGTAAAAGCAAAGCAGCAAGAGTTTGCCTCAACCGCTGAACTGATTTCTAAATGCGGAAAAATAGACAGTAAAGAGTTAGCAGAGCAATGTATTGATTTGTTTCGTGTTCCCTATTTTGATTTAAAAGACTTTGATCCTGCGTCTATTCCTGCCGATCTTGTAAAAGAAAAACTGATCCGCAAACACCATATTTTACCCTTGGTACAAAAAGGCCGAAAAGTGTATGTGGCAGCCTCTGATCCAACCGATTACGGCGCCTTCGAAAACTTTGAATTTAGTACCGGCCTTTCATGCGAAATAGTCGTCGTTGATTACATTCAGCTCGATAATAAAATTGAGCAATTGCTAGATGCAACCGGCAGCCTAAATTTAAGCGATGATGAGTTTAAAGAATTTGCCGACCTAGACACAGAAAGCCAAAAAGAATCTGCACCTCAAGATGACGACAAAGACGATGCCCCAATTATTGTGTACATTAATAAAATTTTAATGGACGCGATAAAAAAAGGCGCATCGGATCTACATTTTGAACCTTACGAGCATAAGTACCGAATTCGTTTTCGTATTGATGGTATCTTGCACGAAGTGGCAAGCCCGCCTAATACATTAGCAACCAAGCTTTCTGCTCGTATTAAAGTAATGTCGCGACTTGATATTGCCGAAAAGCGTAAACCACAAGATGGCCGAATTAAATTAAAAATTACTGAACGAAAAAGTATCGATTTTCGTGTCAGTACGATGCCGACCCTTTGGGGCGAAAAAATAGTAATGCGTATTCTTGATTCATCAAGCGCTATGCTAGGCATTGATGTACTTGGTTACGAAGAAGAGCAGAAAAAGTTATACATGGATGCGCTTGGTCAACCACAAGGTATGATACTCGTTACAGGTCCTACCGGGTCAGGTAAAACGGTATCGCTTTATACGGGTTTAAACATATTAAACCAACCTGAGCGAAACATTAGTACCGCAGAGGATCCGGTTGAGATAAACCTTGAAGGGATAAACCAAGTACAAATTAACCCTAAAGCCGATATGACTTTTGCTAATGCATTGCGTGCGTTTTTACGTCAAGATCCCGATGTGGTTATGGTAGGTGAAATACGTGACCTTGAAACCGCAGAAATTTCAATAAAAGCGGCGCAAACGGGTCACTTGGTTTTATCTACATTACATACCAATTCAGCGCCAGAAACCATTACCCGACTATTAAATATGGGCGTACCCGCCTATAACGTAGCCAGCTCAATTAGTTTAATTATTGCACAGCGACTAGCACGCCGTTTATGCCCTAAATGTAAAACGCCAGAGCAATTGCCAAGCGAAGAGCTCTCTCGCCAAGGATTTAGCACAGCGCAAATTGAAGATATGACTCTATATGCACCTAAAGGGTGTGATGGCTGTACCGATGGTTACAAAGGCCGTGTAGGTATTTACGAAGTTATGCAAATCACACCAGAAATTGCACAAATAATCATGCGCGGCGGTAACTCACTAGAAATCGCTGAGGTATCATTAAAAGCCGGTTTTAATAATTTACGCCTATCGGGTTTACGTAAAGCCGCTGATGGTTTAACGTCACTTGCTGAAATAAACCGCGTAACTAATATGTAAAACTATTTAGCGCTTTGCTTACTTTAAATCCAGTAAGCGCTAATGAGTAATCTGTTGAGAGTAAAACATGCCTACTGTTGTAAATTGTCCAACCTGTAAAACAAATGTTGAGTGGTCTGAGCAAAGTCCTCACCGCCCATTTTGTTCTAAGCGTTGCCAACTCATTGATCTGGGTGAGTGGTCGTTTGAAAATAATAAAATTTCAGCGCCAATCACATCGGCTGATCAAATAAACCAAGACATGATTGAAGACATAGAAGCCATGATGGCTAAAAATGAAGATGACTTTTTTAAGTAATGTCATCTAGTTATTATATAAACAAAAGCCAGCTAAATGCTGGCTTTTTAGTACTCACTTAAAAGTTAACCTTAGGGTCAGTTAGCTTTTTTGCTTACGCTGCTTTTTACTTTTACGCTTTTGAATTTTAGCAAACTTTTCTTTTTGCTCTGCGTTAAGCAACTGCATTACTTGATGCTGCGTTTTTAGCTTAATTAAGGCAAACTCTTCACCTTTACTTTGGCGCTCACTTAAAAGCTCTTTTGCTGCATTTTCGTCAAATGTTGCTGCTGATAGTAGTACGTCCATTTTTGCTTTGTGCGCTTCACGCATTGCTTTACGTGCTTCTTTATCGTCGCCTCGTAAGGCTTTCATTTGTGTTTTTTGTGCTTCAAAAATAGCTTTTAGCTTAGTTTGCTGATCTTGCGTTAAATCAAGTTTTTCGGCGCCGCGTTCAGAAAGTAAAAAACGCGCTGAAGAATGCCCTTGTCGATCATGCATACCGCCTTTAGCTAGTACGCTACCTGCACCAAGTGTGGCTGTTGCTAAGCCACAAATAAGTACTAATTTTGAAAGTGTATTTACTTTAGTCATAATCATCACCTTAACTGTTGGGTTGGTTGTGGTTGGCTGTCGTGTAATTGCCTAGCCAGTGAGTTAACTATAACTAACTCAACGCAAAGTAACGCAAAGCAGTGTAAAGGTTGTGTAAAGATTCACTTTTGAGCAATTAAGGGCGTAAAATAAAGAAATGAAATATTGCCTAAGGGTTTGTAAATGAAACTATTAATGATTGACGACGATACGGGTCTTTGTGAGTTACTCAGCGAATACCTTTCAAGCCAAGGGTTTGAAATACAAAGCGTACACGACGGCGAACAAGGCCTAAAGTTAGCACAGGCAAATGACTACGCATTAATATTGCTTGATGTCATGCTACCTACGCTAGATGGCTTTGAAGTTCTAAAACAACTTAGGCAAACCAAACTCACCCCAGTTATTATGCTTACAGCTAAAGGTGAAGACTTTGATCGTATTTTTGGATTAGAGCTCGGTGCGGATGATTACATACCAAAACCATTTAATCACAGAGAGTTACTTGCCCGCGTAAAAGCGATTACACGTCGTATAGAGCATATAAACAGCTTAAATATCAACACAACTAATAAGCTGCTTGTAAATGGTGTAACTATTAACCTTGCAGCACGAGAAGCCTCTATTGATGAGAATACTCTCACGCTTACTGGCACAGAGTACGAAATACTTGCGCTTTTATGTAAAAACGCCAGCCAAGTTGTTAGTAAAGAGCAAATTAGTGAAGAAGTGCTAGGCAGGCGTTTAGCATCGTTCGACCGCTCTATTGATATGCATGTAAGTAATATCCGAAAAAAAATAGCAGAGCACATTAAAACAGAACGAATTAAAACAATGCGAGGCAGCGGTTATGTTTTCATCCAAGGTGAATAAATCAGGCGCTTTATCTTGGCTTAAGCACCCTAGGCATTATTTATTTTTTAAAATATTTGTTTGGTTTTGGCTAACCATTATTGGCACTGTTACTGCGCTTGTTTTTTTAAGTAATATCAGCGTACTGAACTTAGTAAGTAATGAACCCTTACATGGCCCGATGGAAAAAAACCTAGCTTATACCGCAAGAAGTATTGAGCGCTCTGCATATAAGCATAAGCGTTCGCTTGAGAGTATTCTTTCGCATCCACGCTTATCTAAACGTAAGCTTTTATATTTAAGCGCTGAGCAATCAGATATTTCTTTTACTAATAAAGAAACACCTATAAACATAGACCTAAGCCTTCTTAATTTTACCAAAAACATGCCACCGCAAATTGTTTTCACTGAGCAATATCAAGCCTTTGGGCCAGTTCAATTAACCGTCCCCGAAGGAGTATTTTATTTATATGAAATAGACATAAACAATCAGCCACCTCTGTTTATACGCTTAAAACTAATGCCCGGCTGGATCAAAGTATCTATTGCAATTATTGCCTCTTTAATTTTGAGCTTTTTGTTTAGTCGTAACTTAATTGCACCAATTAACAGCCTTAAAAAAGCAGCTATAAAACTATCTTCTGGCGATTTAAGCGCACGTGCTGCTATTTCAACTAATAGAAAAGATGAGCTAGGGGTACTTGGTCGAGACTTTAACAGTATGGCAAACCAGCTAGAACTATTAATAAGCTCACAAAAACGCTTGCTTGCTGACATATCCCATGAGCTACGTTCGCCACTTACCCGCTTAAAAATGGCAACAGGTCTTGCGCAAATGCAAGCAAATGAAGCAAGTCAGTCTTATTTGTTACGAATAGAAAAAGAGGCTAATCAACTCGATAAAATGATTGCTGATGTACTTCAAGTGTCTCGCTTAGAAGCAAAAAGCCAAACCCTTGCAATGCAAAAACAATCACTAAACGTTATTGTTGAACATGTTTTAAACGATGCAAAATTTGAAGCAAAACAATATGATAAGCAGTTAACAATAACAGGCGATGCAAGCGTAAACATTAGCTGCGATGAAGCCCTGATTGCCAGCGCGCTTGAAAACCTACTTCGTAATGCCATTAAATATGCAAATAACACAATAAGTATAAAACTATCGCATGCTGATACCGTGCATATTGAAATATGTGATGATGGCCCTGGCGTGCCAATTAACCAGCTTGATAAGCTATGTGAGCCTTTTTTTAGGCAGTCTGATGCAAGAGACAGAGTCAGTGGTGGAACCGGTTTAGGCTTAGCTATCGCAAAAAATGCAATTACAGCTCATAATGGCACCTTAGTTTTATCGAACAAAGATCAGGGCGGCTTGTGTGCTAATATCACACTGCCAATAATCAAAGAGTAAACCATGTTTTATAGTAGTGAGCGCAAGCTTAAAGGTAACCAATCAGCCATTAATGATTTTTATCAAAACACATTAGTTAAAGCGTATTTAAATACGCCTAATGGGCAGTTATTTTACGCGCATGCCCAGCCAGATAAAGCTCATGTTGCCATAGTTATTAGCTCAGGTAGAATCGAAGGGCTCGATAAATACAAAGAGTTGTTATGGGAACTTTATACTAATAATTTTGCTGTTTTTATTGTTGATCACCAAGGACAGGGCCGCTCTTACCGCTATTTAAAAAATAAACATAAGGGTTACGTAAATAATTTTGGTGACTACAGTGCCGACCTTAATTTATTTAACACCCAAATAGTCGACACCGTTTGGCAAGGTAAAAAGCTATTAGTGAGCCACTCGATGGGAGGTGCTATTGCATTTGATTATTTGGCAAACTATGAGCATAGTTTTAGCGGTGCGTTTTTATCAGCCCCAATGTTCGATATACACACCAAAGGTATTCCAAAGCCTTTAGCCCGAATAATTGCAAGTAATGCCGTACGTCTTGGTTTTCAATTTAGCTATGCCCTTGGACAAACCGACTACACCCCAGAAGAGTTCCCTTTAAACGTATTAACAAGTTGCGAATTACGCTACAGCCTATTTAGGCAAACATATAATGAGGAGCCTTTACTACAACTTGGCGGGGTTACTTATGGGTGGCTAAATTCAACCTTTACTTTTTTATCATCAATAGATGAGCTTACTGTTGATATTCCACTTTACATTGCAAGCGCAAAAAACGATGTAGTTGTCGATAATGAAGCGCACTATAGACTAGCTAATAAGTACGCAAATATTACCCTAGAAAGCTTTGTTGACGCCAAGCACGAACTATTCTTTGAATGTGATGATGTACGCCAGCCAGTACTTAAGAGTCTGTATAAGTTTTGTGAGTCGGTGACGGCTTAGTTAAAACAGAAAGCGGGTCGAGGTGGATTAGTATATCAACCTCAGATTCAAAACGAGCACCAATCATCGCTTCAACCTCATCAGCCACAGTATGGGCTCGTATTAGACTTAAATGGTCGTCAAGCTCTAAATGCATTTGAATAAACTTAATTTTCCCCCCCTGGCGAGTACGGATCCCGTGTACGCCATGCACATCGCTGTGCTCTTTAGCAATATCAAAAATGCTTTGCTTTTCATCGTCTGGGAGTTCTTTATCCATTAAATGATCGGCACTATCTCTTGCAATATCCCAACTGTTATAAAGTAAGTAACCTGCTACCCCTATTGCAAAAATAGGATCGGCATACATCATTCCGTAATAAGATAGAGCAATCGCAATTAAAACAGCAGCGTTTAAAATCAAATCACCTTTGTAATGCACCGAATCTGCTTTTATAGCAATCGATTCGGTATGCTTAATAACCTTAGTTTGTACAAAAACAATGACCAGAGTACATGCAATTGCAAAAGCACTTACCCATACACCTAATAATGAATGTGTAAGCTCTATAGGGTTAAATAAGCGCTCAACACCATGAAATGCCAGTAAACAGCCCGAGCCTGCAATAAATGCAGCTTGCCCAAGCCCTGCTAATGCCTCGGCTTTACCATGACCAAACCGATGATCATCATCAGCTGGGCGCAGTGCGTAACCTAAAACTAAAAAACTCATAAATGTAGCGGTAATGTCCATTAATGAGTCTGTTAAGGAGCCAAGCATTGAAGCAGAGCCTGAAGCAAGCCAGGCCCACGCCTTTGCCGCAATCATTAAACTCACCATTACCATAGTAATAATACTAGAAGCTTTAACCCAAAATTCGTAACTGCGGTTATGCACAATTTCATCCGCTAAAAAGAGTATTCAATACCTTGAGTATATCATTTTTTTTAAGGGTTTCGTGTATACTGCTTTCGTCAAATACCATTATTAAAAGGCTAATTATGCTGGATATTGTTTTATACCAACCTGAAATTCCACCAAACACAGGGAATATTATCCGCCTTTGTGCAAATACCGGCTTTTCGCTGCACTTAATTGAGCCTTTAGGGTTTGAGTGGGACGACAAACGTGTAAAGCGTGCAGGCCTTGATTACCATGAATTCAGCCATGTTCAGCGTCATGCGTCATTTGAAGCGTATCTTGAAAAATGTAAACCGAAAAAAGTGTATGCATGTACAACCAAAGGCAGCCAATTTCATCATGAAGCATGTTACGAACCCGGAGACTGTCTAGTATTTGGTCCAGAAACACGCGGGCTACCCGATGAGATGATTCAAGCTCTACCAAACGAGCAGCGCGTGCGTATCCCAATGCAACCAAATAGCCGAAGCATGAACCTATCAAACGCAGTCGCTGTATTTGTTTACGAATCATGGCGACAGCTGGGCTTTCCGAACGCGCAGTAATACGCGTATTATTAAAGCTTACAAAAAACCGACATGATGTCGGTTTTTTTAGCTTTTATCACAGTAGTAAATGCTATTCTGATCGTTGCTCTCTGCCTAACAATGCCATGGCAGCAGCTTTCATATCTTTATTTTCATAAAGTACTTTGTAAATCTGTTCTGTGATAGGCATTTCAACGCCTGCACGCTGGGCAAGTAAATACACTTCTTTGGTGTTTCTAAAGCCCTCTACTACTTGGCCTATCGACTCAATTGCAGCTTCAACACTTTCACCTTTACCCAGTGCTAAACCAAAACGACGATTGCGTGACTGGTTATCGGTACAGGTTAAAATTAAATCGCCAAGGCCTGCCATTCCCATAAAGGTTTCTGGCTTTGCGCCTAGAGCGCAACCTAACCGAGTCAGCTCTGCAAGACCTCGTGTGATCAAGGCTGTGCGAGCATTGGCTCCAAAACCTACACCATCAGAAATACCCGCGCCAATAGCAATTACGTTTTTAACCGCACCACCTAGCTGTATGCCAATAAAGTCGTCATTGTTATACACACGAAATGAACGACCACAATGCAGTAAATCAGCCAATTGTTGTGCAAACTCAGGTGAGGTAGACGAAACAGAAATAGCTGTTGGTGAACCCATTGCCATTTCTTTCGCAAATGTAGGACCCGAAAGCACCGCAAGTGCGATTTCATCACCCAGCTCTTGCTGTGCAACTTCTTGTAATAAACGCCCCGTATTTGGCTCAAGGCCTTTAGTCGCCCACGCGACTTTAGCATCGATTTGCAATGCAGGTTTTATTTGCGCAAGTGTGTCGCCAAATGCATGGCTTGGCACAACAACAAGCACAATAGCGCTACATGCAACGGCACGTTGTAAATCGGCTTCTAGTACTAGAGTGTCTGGGAAGGGTGCATCTGGTAAGTAACGTTGATTTTTCCGCTCAGCTGCAAGCGTAGCAACGTCGTCGCTATTGCGTCCCCAAAGCGTCACTTTATGACCATTTCGGGCTAAACAAATAGCAAGGGCGGTGCCATAAGACCCCGCCCCCAATACAGTAACAGCTGAAGTTGCTGTACTCATAAGTTATGCGTCTGCTGTAACCTGGTCAGCTTGCGCAGTACGTTGTTGCATATACTGTGCAAACAATGCGTCAAAGTTTACTGGCGCAAGGTTTAACTGTGGGAAAGTGCCACGGTTAACTAGGTTAGATACCGCTTCACGTGCATATGGGAACAATACGTTAGGACAAAATGCACCTAGCATATGAGCAAGCTGTACTTCTTCAACCTCAGCAATAGTAAAAATACCCGCTTGTTGAATTTCACATAAAAACGCAGTTTCTTCGCCAATTGATGCTGTCACAGTTAATGCTAAAACAACTTCAAATACACCTTCGTCTAACTTGTTAGAGCGAGTATCTAGGTCTAGCTTAACTTCTGGCGTCCATTCTTTTTGAAAAATTGCCGGAGAGTTTGGCGTTTCAAACGACACGTCTTTAGTGTAAATGCGTTGAATAGTAAATTGTGCGCCTGCGTCTTGTGCCGCTGCTGCGTTTTGAGTTTCTTCGTTCATTGTTATTCCTAACTTGTTCGTTATTATAATTAAATTAAGCGTTAAGCTTAGCGTCAAGTTTACCTTGAGCCTCAATAGCCATCATGTCGTCACAGCCACCGATATGTTCATCATTAATAAAAATTTGCGGTACAGTGCTTGCGCCACCGGCTTTAGTAATCATTTCATCGCGAAGTTCAGGTTGTACACCAATATCAAAATTAGTGAATTCAACGCCTTTGCTTTTTAAAAGCGCCATAGCGCGCTGACAAAATGGACAATATGCCTTGGTGTATAAAACAACGTTACTCATAATAAATCCTCTATCGGTTTAGCTAAACGAGATTAGCGACCTGTTATCGTTGGTAAGCTAGCAGATTGCCATGCACCCATTCCGCCCGCTAATACATAAACCTGTTCAAAACCAGCTTTATGCATTGCTGTGGCCGTGCCTTGGGCTGTCATACCTGTAGTACATACCAATATAATGGGTTTAGTCTTGTACTTTTCAAGGCCTGAAAAGTCAGATTTTTTTGCATTTTCAGGGCTTAAGTGTTCAGCCCCCGAAATACGGCCAGACGTAAACTCTTTTTGTGCGCGCATATCAACTACTTGACCATCTTCACGGTTAATAAGTAGCGTTAGTTGCTGAGGGTTTATTTGACGAATAGCTGAAAATTTACTTTTTATCCAACCACTGACAATAAGAAAAACAATACCAACCCAAGCAAGGCTTAAAATAGGGTGATTGCTTATAAATTCAATATATTGATCCATTCGACTTCCACTATAAATTACATCCTAAAACGCAATGTTTTAGACATTTTAGACTTTAGCCACGCAAGTATACCCAAACCAACTTAAAATGCGAGTTTACACAGAGTTTAAAAGTACGAAAAACGCCCCATATTAAGGTTATTAACCGCACATCAGCATCAATACAATATTCAATTAAGTGAAAAAAATTAATATGCTGTTTTGTATGCTGATTCAAGTAACAAAACACGGTATGCTAAAGCAAAACAGGTGCTAACTTTTAGGAGTGACTATGACTGAACATAAAAAACCACTGGTATTAATGATTTTAGACGGTTGGGGATATCGTGAAGACGAGCAAAGCAATGCAATACTAGCAGCGAATACCCCCGTGTTAGATAACTTATGGGCATCTCGCCCTCGCACATTAATTTCAGCATCTGGTTTTGATGTAGGTCTTCCTGATGGACAAATGGGTAATTCTGAAGTTGGGCATGTTAATTTAGGTGCAGGACGTGTTGTATACCAAGACTTTACTCGAATCACAAAAGCAATAAATGACGGTGAATTTGACTCAACCCCTGCACTTGTTGAAAACATTGATAAAGCAGTTAATGCCGGCAAAGCCGTTCATGTTATGGGGTTATTGAGCCCGGGTGGCGTTCATAGTCATGAAGATCACATTGTTGCAAGCATAGAGCTGGCTGCAAAACGCGGTGCTAAGGAAGTCTATTTTCATGCATTTTTGGATGGTCGTGATACACCACCGCGTAGTGCCAAAGAATCGATTGAACGTATAGAAGCGTTGTTTGCAAAACTTGAATGTGGTCGGCTAGCAACACTCGTTGGTCGTTATTATGCAATGGATAGAGATAACCGCTGGAATCGTGTAGAAAAAGCCTATGACGTAATGACCTCTGGCATTGGAGAGTTTAACTACAGCGATGGCGTAACCGCATTAAATGCAGCTTATGAGCGCGACGAAAACGACGAGTTTGTTGCTCCTACAACCATTACACCAGCAGGTAGAGAAGCTGCGCAAATTAATGATGGCGACACCGTTATTTTTGCAAACTTTAGGGCAGACCGGGCACGTGAAATTACACGCGCCTTTGTAGAGCCTGAATTTGATGGCTTTACCAAGAAAAAATCCCCCACTCTCAGCGCATTTGTTATGATGACAGAATATGCAGCCGATATAGACGCACCCGTTGCATTTGGCCCAACTCCTCTTACTAACGTATTAGGGGAATGGCTTGAAAAACAAGGGAAAACACAATTGCGTATTTCTGAAACAGAAAAATACGCACACGTTACCTTCTTTTTTAGCGGCGGACGTGAGGACGAATTTGAAGGTGAAACGCGTGAATTAATCCCTTCACCGCAAGTGGCTACCTACGACTTGCAACCGGAAATGAACTCAGAAATGCTAACTGATAAGCTCATAGAAGCAATTAAAAGCGGGAAATACGACGCCATTATATGTAATTACCCCAATGGCGATATGGTTGGCCACTCAGGTGTATTTGATGCCGCTGTAAAAGCTTGTGAGGCCGTTGACACCTGCATTGGCCGTGTAGTTGATGCATTGAACGAATTTGGCGGTGAAGCGTTGATCACAGCCGATCATGGTAATGCAGAACAAATGGCTAACCTTAAAACGGGCCAAGCACATACCGCGCATACAAGTGAACCGGTGCCCTTTATTTATGTTGGTCGCGATGCGACACCATCTGAAGGTAAAGCATTAAGTGATGTTGCCCCTACTATGCTGCACTTAATGGGCATGGAGCAGCCAAGTGAAATGACTGGCACACCCATCATGACGTTGAAATAACCCATGATTAAACGTGTTAACCGATACTTTAAGTGCGGCTTAATACTCGCCTCATTGGTGACTGCATCTGCAGTTGCCAATGAAGATCGCACTAAAAAAGATCTCTCACAGGTGAAAAAAGCACTTGAACAAAGCCAATCTGAGTATAATCAACAACGAAAAAAAATATCTCAACTTCAAAAAAATCTTAAAAGCCATGAGCTTGAAATAGCTAAAAACGCTAAAGCACTTAATATGGCTGAGCAATCTGTTAAAGAAACCCAACAACAGCAAAATCAACAACAAAAAAAAGCTGATGAACTCGATAAAAAACACATCGAATTTCAACGTATTTTAGGAGCGCAACTTAAAAGCGCTTACATGGCAGGTGGTGATGACTACTCTAAAATGTTGCTGAATCAAGAAAACACAGCGCAATTTGAGCGAACACTGAGCTATTATAATTACCTAAACAAAGCACGAATTGAACAAATTGAAGAATTAAAAGAACTTAAACAACAAATCGCGTTAAACCAAGTTGCACTCAATAAAACAAAAGAAAAGCTTTTAGCTTTATACGACGAGCAAAAAAGGCGTCAAACAGCCTTAGTAAATGCACAAAGTGAACGTCAAGCTAACCTTAGGAATCTTCAAGCTCAGCTTACGAGTACTAAAAGCTCTATCGATTACTTAAAAGAAAACCAACAAACCCTTGTTAATACAATTGAAGAATTAGAAAAAGAAAAAACAAAAAAAATAGAATTACTTGGCCTCAATAAAAATAAAGGCAAATTAAACTGGCCTAGTAAAGGTAAATTAAAGCACAAGTTTGGCCAGCGCAAACATGGCGGCATTGATTGGAAAGGCGTGCTAATTGGCGCTAAAGAAGGCGAAAATGTAAATAGCGTGCACAATGGACAGGTTGTATTTGCAGATTGGTTAAAAGGTTATGGTTGGGTAATTGTAGTCGATCATGGTGAAGGATTCATGAGCCTATACGGCCATGCACAAACACTACTGAGAGACGTAGGTGACATGGTACGCCAAGGCGAAACTTTAGCGTTGGTTGGCCAAAGCGGCGGACAGGCAAGTTCTGGTCTATACTTTGAAATACGACACAAAGGACGCGCAGTAAATCCCATAAAATGGTGCAGACGTATTTAATTGAATAAACCGCTGCTCCGCTGAGGAGTAGCTGATGAAAAACAACAATGTAATACCCGCATTTAAAAAAGCAGGCTATGTTTTCAGCCTGCTTTTATTCACCTTTACTTTAGTACTTAACAATGCATTTGCCAGCTCAGTAAAAAACCTTAAAAGCCAACAAATAGATGAAATTTTATTTAACATACACGCCTATTATGTTGACGATTTAGAGCTACAAAACAGCCATTATGTGCAATACAACAACAAACAGTTTGAGCGCTTATACTCAAAGCTAGACCCCTACTCTAAATACCTTAACGAACACGAGCTCGATGCCTTATTTGATAATACCAATGGCCAATATACGGGCTTAGGTATTGAAGTAAAAAAGGTCGATACTGACATAAAAATAGTTAACGTGGTAAATAACTCACCAGCGAAAGAAGCAGGTATTTTAGCTGGCGATATTATTGTTAGTGTTAATCAAAAAACGGTCAATTTGCTCAGCGTTAGCGAAGTCGCAACTTTAATAAAAGAAAATAAATTTACAAAAATTAATCTCACGGTTAAGCGAAATGAAAGCCCAGAAGTTTTGTCATTTAACGTAGCTCGTACGCAAATACAATTAGAGAGTGTAACCAGTAAAGTTTTAGAGTCCGGCATTGGCTATTTAGCTATTAATAGTTTTTCTAATCACACACTACACGAAGTTGCACTGCAAATTGCAGCGATGCAAAATAATTATGATTACCCATTATTAGGGCTTGTAATTGATTTACGTGACAACCCCGGAGGCACCCTAAAAAGTGCGATTGCGGTCTCTGATTTATTCTTAGAAAGCGGAACTATAGTAACAACGAAAGGCAGATACTTTGACGCTAACCAAGCCTTTTATGCTAAACGGGGCGACATACTCAAAGGCGCTCCGATTGTTGTGCTTATTAATGAAAATTCAGCCTCTGCGGCTGAAATTTTAGCCGGTGCCTTAAAAGACAACAACAGGGCAAAAGTGGTTGGAAGCCAATCTTTTGGAAAAGGGTCTGTGCAATCACTTATACCATTAGGTGATGGCAATACCGCTTTAAAACTCACTACCGCAAAGTATTTTACACCTTCTGGTGAATCAATAGATGGCGTTGGAATAAAGCCCGATGTGACGATTAATCAAACAACACTTCCACAAAACAATAAAGCCGTTATAATAAAAAATGAGCAAGTAAAAAATAATCAACACCAGCTTGTTAACACCTTAGCTGATTTACAGTTAGTTAAAGCAAAACAATTACTCAGTATGCAGTAATCTATTTTGTTTGAGCGTTACTGGGCATAAAAAAGATAATAAAAATTATAAACGTGAATACTATTAACAGAAAAATACGGATGTGGCTTTTTTTCAGTGTATGTATCGCTTGCTTTAGCGCTAATGCTAAACAAATAGCGATAGTTATTGATGATATAGGCTATCACCAAAGAGACTTAGATTTTTTAACCTTACCAGGGCAATTGACCTATTCAATTTTGCCCCACACACCCTATTCACAAGTTTTTGCAACACGTGCTAGCAAAGCAAATAAAGAACTGCTTTTACATGTGCCTATGCAGGCACTTAACGGCAAAGCACTAGGGCCTGGTGCGCTTACTCTTGATATGGACAAAGCTCAACTTCAACAAACGCTAGGAACAGCACTAGCAAGTTTACCGCAAGTTAGAGGTGTTAATAATCATATGGGCTCTGCATTAACTCAGCAAAGCCAAGCTATGAAATGGACAATGGAAGTCCTTAAAAAGCGCGAGTTGTACTTTTTAGATAGCCGAACAACTGGCTTAAGCCAGGCACAAAATGCTGCAAACTTTTTTGGGGTTGAAAATATTGGTCGCCATGTTTTTTTGGACAACATAACAACAGCAGATCAACTTCAGTTTAGGCTCGATGAACTTAAACAAAAAGCAACAGATCACAATTTTGCCATTGCAATTGCTCACCCTTATCCTGAGACCATTGCTTTTTTACGTAAAGCCCTGCCTGAGCTTACTCAACAAGGCTATGAGTTAGTACCTGTTTCTCAGTTAGTACAACGTAAATATATTCAGTTAGCGCAAGCTCAAGGGAAAACGATTAGCGCGCGATAATTAAATTAAACAAGGTACTTATCTCTTATGCCCTATAATATTTGTCTACATTATTAATTTTCAACAAAAAAGCCCTGCGTTTTCATGCAGGGCTTTTAAAAATATTACGCTTTTAGAAGGTATCAGCTCATAGCGCTTTGTAACTTTTTCATTGCTGTTTTTTCAAGCTGGCGAACACGCTCAGCAGATACACTGTATTTTTCAGCAAGCTCTTGTAGTGTTGCTTTGTCATCAGACAACCAGCGCGCACTTACAATGTCTTGTGAACGTTCATCTAGTGTTTTAAGTGCACTAAACAAACGAGTATGAGATTGTTCTTGCCACTGTTGCTGCTCAATGTCATCAGCTAAATCAGCAGAACCATCCGTTAAATATTGTACCGGCGAATAAGTGCTTGTTGGGGCGTCATCGTTATCATCACCCGTTAAGTCAAAGCCCATATCTTGACCGCTCATGCGAGATTCCATTTCACGCACTTCTTTTTCGCTTACACCCAGCTCACTAGCAACAGTGCTAACCTCTGCTTGGTTAAACCAGCCTAAACGCTTTTTGTTTTTACGAAGATTAAAAAACAATTTACGCTGTGCTTTTGTAGTAGCTACTTTAACTATACGCCAGTTCTTAAGAACAAATTCGTGTATTTCGGCTTTAATCCAGTGCACTGCAAACGATACTAAACGAACACCCACGCTTGGGTCGAAACGTTTAACCGCTTTCATCAGGCCTATATTGCCTTCTTGAATAAGGTCAGCTTGTGGCAAGCCGTATCCCGAGTAGCTTTTAGCTATATGCGCTACAAAGCGCAAATGCGACATAATGAGTTGCTTTGCAGCACTAAGATCGCCTTCTTCCTGAAGTTTTTTAGCAAGCTCTTGCTCTTCTTCAACTTTAAGCATAGGGATTGTGCTGACCGCTTGAAGGTAGCCATCCATGCTTGCGCTTTGTTGTCCAACTGTAAGTGCCATTGCGTATAAATCTTTACTCATTTTTCACCTCGGTGATAAACATTTGAAACCATCTTAGCACTCTTTCCTGAAGAGTGCTAACCCCAATTTAAAACTTTTTTAAAGCATAAATCAAGCGGTTTTTTAGTGTTATTGAAGTCTACTATAAGCGACTGAATAAGCGATGAATTAAGGGATTGCAGGTGATTAACGCCAGCTTTTCACTCTATTTACAATTCATGCTTGATATGGAGGGTAGTAGATAAATGTGACAGTTTTTATAGGACCTGTACAACCCAACCCAATAACATACGCGCTAAGCACTGAGTTAGTTCACTTGTATTAGCTTGCGCGAATGAGGAAGAGATCAACACGCTTATAAAGTTAAATGTACATTCAAAAATGTTTACTTTAAAGCGAATAAAGCACTAATAGCATAACCTATATAGCTCGCTTGATTAACAGCGTGCTTATAGGTGCGTATTACACTTTGTCTGGCTCTATTTCTTTAATGTATCGATTTACAGATAAGTAAGAGCCAACAAACCCCAAACTTGTAGCAAGTAAAACTAAAAAGCCAAATTCACTAAGCGTTAAACCAATGAGTAAAAAGTTAGTTTGATACACACCAGCCACACTGTTTACGGCTGAAGAAAGCCACCACATCATCAATGCAACTGATATAAAAGCAAATAATCCACCAATAACGCCATACCAAATACCAGTCCATAAAAATGGTGCGTGTATAAACGTATTTGTAGCACCTACAAGTTTCATTACTTGTATTTCTTCTTTTTTATCCATAATCGATAGGCGAATAGTATTACCTATTATGAGAGTTACAGACGTTAATAATAATAAGGTAATGGTTATTACACTTTCTTTTAGCAAGCTAAGCAATGCATTTAAGCGCTCTAACCAGGCTATATCAAGTTTGCCAAAATCAACCTCACGTTCCGCTTCTAACTTAGTCATAAGTACCTTGGCGGCATTAGGCTGGCGGTGCCGCTTAGTAGGCGTAACTAGTACAACATCGGGTAATGGGTTGCTATCTAAATATTCTAGCGCTTGCCCAAAACCTGACACCTCCTGAAACTCTTTTAGCGCTTGCTGTTTTGAAATAAACGTTACACTCTCTACTTCAGGGTATAAGGCTAGGCGCTTAACTAGCGTTGCTGTTTCTTGTTTCGTCATTGTTTGTTTTACAAATAACGATATTTCACTAGCCTCTTCAAAGCCACTACTAACTTGCTGGACATTTTTAACCACTAAGTAAAGTGTGGCAGGAAGCGTTAAGCTTAATCCAAGTACCGCAATTGTCATCATAGATGCCAGTGGTGTACGCCACATTTCACCCAGGCTATGAATCCCTTGGCGAAAAATATTAACGATAAAAAAGTAGCCATTTGAAATAAATGATTTTTTTTGTTTTTCGTTTTTGTTTTGGCGGCTTTTAAACAGTAAACTCATAATGCCCCCTGCGCTAATGGATCTTCAAGCATTCTGCCATCCTTTAACGTTAAGCTCCTATACTTCATGCGTGCAACAAGGCCTAAGTCATGGGTAGCAATAAGTACGGTTGTACCATGCTTATTAAAGTCTTCAAATAATTTAAGTATTTCCATTGAGAGTTCAGGATCTAAGTTACCCGTTGGCTCATCGGCAAGTAAAATTGGCGGAGAATTTACAATAGCGCGTGCAATACCGACTCGCTGTTGCTCACCACCCGACAACATAGATGGATGGCATTTAACTTTATCGATTAAACCCACTTTATCGAGCGCACCATGAACACGCTTTGCGATTTGATTACGATGAGTTCCTTCGATGATCAGCGGTAGCGCGACATTATCAAATACAGTGTATCGTTCTAATAATCGATGGTTTTGAAAAATAATACCAATATCTCGGCGAGCATAAGGGATTTGTCGCGAATTAACTTTATTTAAATCAACACCATTAATAAATACGTTACCAGCAGATGGACGTTCCATTAAGCTGATAAGCTTTAAAAGTGTACTTTTACCCGCACCACTATGACCGGTCAAAAAGGCTAATTCGCCAGGTTTTATATGAAAATTAACTTTTTCGAGGGCACGATGCCCCCCTGGATAGGTTTTACTTACTTGCTGAAAATTTATCATTTTTTATTATGCCAACCTCATTAAAGTGTTAATGCAATTGGTATTCCTCGCAATTAAAAAGGGAGCAAGCTCCCTTCTTGGTAAATTAAGCGTCGTCCTCATCTTGGCTAAATAATGCATCAATAAAGTCATCGCTTTTAAACGAACGCAAATCATCAATACCTTCACCAACACCAATATAACGAATTGGAATGTTAAACTTATCAGCTACAGCAAAAATAACCCCACCTTTTGCTGTACCATCAAGTTTTGACAAAGTAATACCCGTTAAACCTACACATTGGTTAAACAAGTTTACTTGGCTAATCGCATTTTGCCCTGTACCTGCATCTATAGTTAGCATCACCTCGTGCGGTGCATCAGGATCTATTTTTTTCATTACACGAGCTATTTTCTCAAGCTCTTGCATCAAATTATCTTTATTTTGCAGACGACCCGCTGTATCAGCAATTAACACATCTACGTTACGCGCTTTTGCGGCCTGAAAAGCATCAAATACCACCGATGCACTATCGGCTCCGGTATGCTGTGCTATAACTGGAATACTATTGCGCTCACCCCATACTTGAAGTTGTTCAACCGCAGCGGCTCTAAAAGTGTCACCCGCAGCAAGCATGACCGACTTACCTTCATTTTGAAATTGCTTAGCGAGCTTACCAATCGTAGTTGTTTTACCAACCCCATTTACGCCTACCATTAAAATCACAAACGGTTTTTTTTCTGCTGGTATTGTTAATGGCTGTTCAGCAGTCTTTAGCATCGCTGCCATTTCTTGCTTCATTAGCTCATATAAAGCATCACCATCCTTAAGCTGCTTTCTATTTGCACCGTCCGTTAATCTATCGATTAACTTCATGGTGGTATCTACGCCTAAATCAGCCGTCAATAATTGAGTTTCAAGCTCTTCAAAAAGGTCATCATCTATTTTTTTACCACTAAAAATAGACGAAAATCCTGCGCCAATATTAACGCGGGTTTTTAGTAATCCTTTTTTAAGACGTGAAAAAAAGCCTTCTTTCTTAGGCTTTTCTTCTTTCTTAGCTTGCTCTGCTGCAATACGCTCTTGTTCTATGCGCTGCGCCTCTGCTTGCTCTGCTGCAATACGTTCTTGTTCTAAGCGCTGCACTTCGGCTTGCTCTGCTGCAACACGTTCTTGTTCTAAGCGCTGCATTTCGGCTTGCTCTGCTGCAATACGTTCTTGTTCTAAGCGCTGCGCTTCTGCTTGCTCTGTTGCAATGCGTTCTTGCTCTAAACGCTGGGCTTCTGCTTGCTCCGCTGCAATGCGTTCTTGCTCTATGCGCTGTGCTTCTGCTTGCTCTGCTGCAGCACGTTCTAGCTCTATGCGCTGCGCTTCTGCTTGCTCTGCTGCAATGCGTTCTTGCTCTAAACGCTGTGCTTCTGCTTGCTGTGCTGCAATGCGTTCTTGCTCTAAACGCTGTGCTTCTGATTGCTCTGCTGCAATGCGTTCTTGCTCTATGCGTTGCGCTTCTGCTTGCTCCGCTGCAATGCGCTCTTGCTCTATGCGCTGCGCTTCTGCTTGCTGTGCTGCAATATGTTCTTGTTCTAAACGCTGCGCCTCTGCTTGCTGTGCTGCAATACGTTCTTGTTCTAAACGCTGCGCTTCAGCTTGCTCAGCAAGGCGATTTTGTTGCTCCACTCTCTGCTGCTCGGCTTCTGCCTGTTCTTTTGCTAGCAGCTCGGCATTTGCTCGTTCTATTGCTAATTTTTCCGCTTGCTCTGCAGCAGCGCGTTCTTGCTCGGCTTTTTCAGCGGCAACGCGTTCTTCTTCTAAGCGTTTAGCTTCTTGCTCTGCTAAAGCTTGTTGTTTATCAGCCTCTGCTTTTTGTTCGGCTTGTTTTTTATCTGACTTACCAAAGCCGAGCCAAGACATTAATTTACTTTTTTTTGCCATACTTGCTAATAACCACTTATAAAAATCTGATAAACTAAAATTTGAAAATAGCTTGGAAGAGCCAACACACTTTGCCAGCCAAACAACCATTCAAAACATAAGTGTTCAATAGTAACACTTTTAATGCGGTTGAAAAATGAAGCTATACGTAATCTACTACAATATTATCTGAGCTAGATCCCAGATACCATTTTTTAGTGAGCTAAATGAGAAATAAAACAACTAAAAATAAAGCAATTACCAAATCTACTGATGGCTTTATTAGAGTGATAAGTGGGCAATTTCGCGGCCGAAAGCTTCCAGTAAAAGACGTACAAGGTTTACGTCCTACTACAGACCGAATTAAAGAGACAGTATTTAACTGGTTAATGCAAGACACGCGTGATGCTAACGTTCTAGATTGTTTTGCAGGTTCTGGTGGGTTGGGGTTCGAAGCTCTTTCGCGTTTTGCAAGTACTGCTCTTTTTATAGAGCTTGACCCAAGTGCAGCAAAGCAACTAGCGCAAAACATAGCAACACTAAAATTACAAAATGCACAGGTAAGGCACACTAACTCTCTTTCATTTTTAGAACAAAAAAATAGTAATACGCCTTTTGATCTTGTTTTTGTTGACCCGCCTTTTCGCAAAAATTTAGCTCAAACTAGCTGTAACTTATTAGAAATAAATAATTGGCTTAGCGAAGAAGCACTAATTTACCTCGAAGTAGAGAGCGATCTAAATACGTTCAAACCACCTAGTAACTGGCTGTTAATTAAAGAAAAAAAAGCAGGCCAAGTATTTTGTAGACTCTACCAACGCCAGCTAAATTAATACTGTTTTACACTATGCGTTTCTGTTAATATTATCCTTTACATGTGGTGTTGCTTCGGATTACAATACCGCACCATTTTTGAACCACTTGATCAATGTTTGATCAACTTGAGCAACGCTCATAATTTAGGTAGGTGAATTTTTAATGCCAGTAATTAAAGTAAGAGAGAACGAACCGTTTGACGTAGCACTTCGTCGCTTCAAGCGTTCATGTGAAAAAGCAGGTATCCTTTCAGAAGTTCGTCGTCGCGAGCACTATGAAAAGCCAACAGCTGAGCGTAAGCGTAAGAAAGCTGCAGCAGTTAAGCGTCACATGAAAAAACTTTCTCGTGATAACGCTCGTCGCGTTAAATTATACTAATACATTAGGTCTTGTATAAATGAGCCTTTTAATAACGCTAAAAGATGCGCAAAAAGATGCGATGAGAGCTAAAGACAAACAACGTCTTAACCCTATTCGCATGGTACTTGCTGCAATCAAGCAACGTGAGATTGACGAGCAAATAACACTAGACGACGCAGGTATTACCTCCGTTATAGTGAAGCTTGTTAAACAACGTCGCGACTCTTACACTCAGTACAAAGATGCTGGGCGTGATGATTTAGCTGAAATTGAAGCCAATGAAATAGCAGCACTTGAAACCTTCTTACCTCAACAGTTGAGTGACGAAGAAATAATTGCTCTCATTGACGCGGCTATTGCTGATACTAACGCAGCAGGTATGCAAGACATGGGTAAAGTGATGGGTATAATCAAAAGCAAAGCTGAAGGTCGCGCCGATATGGGTAAGATCTCTGGTTTAATAAAGCAAAGATTAACTGCCTAACACTCCCTATACGTAAAGTATAATTGAAGTAAACCGAGCCTTGTGCTCGGTTTCTTTGTTTTTACGTCGCTGAAAAGTAAACGTTATGCCTATATTCAAAAATGAAATTATTTATTCTGACTCTATTTATTTAGCCGTCATTTTGATAAGTTAAGGTCCAATTATTTATACCTTACTAGTATAAATTTTAAGTTTCACTTTCGTTATTCTTCTTAATATTTCAGGACTGTATTTTACTAATGGCTGGAAAGATCCCACGAAGTTTTATAGATGATTTACTTGCCAGAACCGATATTGTCGACCTGATAGACTCTAAAGTTGGGCTTAAAAAAGCCGGTAAAGACTATCAAGCGTGTTGCCCTTTTCATAACGAAAAGTCTCCCTCGTTTACGGTATCGCAAGATAAACAGTTTTATCATTGCTTTGGCTGTGGTGCGAATGGCAACGCAATATCGTTTGTTATGGAATACGACAAACTAGAGTTTGTTGATGCCATTGAAGAACTTGCCAGCATGCTCAACTTGGACGTGCCCCGCGAACAAGGCGGTAGCTCTGCGCCAGAACGTACCGCTGCGCAAAAGCGTTCAGATTACGATTTGATGCTTCATACAGCTCGCTTTTATCAGCACCAATTAAAGCACCACGCTAACTCGGCCGCAGTCATTGACTATGTTAAAGGTCGAGGACTGAGCGGCGAAACTGTTAAAAAGTTTATGGTTGGCTACGCCCCTAGTGAATGGGATGGCTTATGTTTACAACTTGGTCGTAATAAAGAACAAAAAGAGCAACTCGTCGAATTAAAGCTCGCCTCAGAAAAAACACCCGGCAGGCAATTCGACTTTTTTCGCGACCGCTTAATGTTTCCTATTCGTGATAAACGCGGCAGGGTAGTCGCCTTTGGCGGTCGCGTTATGCAAGCTGATCAAGGGCCTAAATATTTAAACTCTCCAGAGACTCGAATTTTTCATAAAGGGTTTGAGCTTTATGGCCTTTATGAAGCTAAACAAGCACACAAAAAGTTAGAGCACATTCTTATCGTTGAAGGCTACATGGATGTTGTTGCACTTGCAGAAAAAGAGATTGAATACGCTGTTGCAGCACTGGGAACCGCCACAACAAGCGAACACATGCATACGTTATTTAGAACGACCGATAAGGTCATTTGTTGTTACGATGGCGACCGAGCTGGACGCGATGCAGCTTGGCGGGCACTTGAAAATGCGCTCCCCTACTTAAATGACGGTAAAGCATTGAACTTTGTATTTTTGCCTGATGGAGAAGATCCCGATTCATTAGTGCAAAAAGAAGGTAAAGAAGCATTCGAACAGCGTTTAAGTGAAGCCGATGACTTTACTAAAGTCATGTTTAACAAATTAAGCCAAGAAATTGATTTAACACTCGATTCGGGTAAAGCAAAATTACTCAGTGCAGCCCTACCGCTCATTGAAAAAATTCCGAGTGAATTTTACCAAGAAAATATTTTAGAGCAATTAGGCAGACTAATTGGGCGCACGCGTGAACAACTTAATAATCGATTAAAAACACCAAAGCAACAGCACTCTATTGAGCGAAAATTTAAAATAACCCCAATGCGACAGGCTATTGGTATTTTAATTCAGCATCCAAACCTAGCTAAAAGTGTTCCTTATTTGCCAGAACTTGCACAAATGAACATTGCAGGTATTGGTTTATTGCTTCGCTTGCAGCAACAAGCACTTGAAAAAGAGACTATCACTACGGCTCAGATACTCGAATTTTTTAGAGATACTGACGATTATGAGCCTCTTATTAAGCTCGCTACTTGGCAACATGAAATAAATGAAGAGCGTTTAGAGACTGTTTTTAAAAATACTTTTAAATTTATTGAAGATCAGTGTTTAAATTATCGACTAGAGACCTTATTAATAAAAGACAAGACACAAGGTTTAAATAGCGACGAAAGACTAGAATGTCATTTACTAATGACAGCGTTAAAAGCGACTAACAGCTAGTCAGATCTAGTTTTGGATGTTATACTGTGCTATTCACTGCGTCACATTGTTCTGGTTGGCATTAATGTAAACCAAGTGATGGCGCCTGTTGTATCAACTTATCAGAGTGGAAGAAACAATCTCTATGGATCCAACTCCTCAGTCACAATTAAAACTTCTGATTCAAAAAGGTAAAGAGCAAGGCTACTTAACTTTTGCAGAAGTAAATGATCACCTTCCACAAGACATAATTGACTCAGATCAAGTAGAAGATATCATAAGCATGATTAATGACATGGGTATTAAGGTTAGCGAAAACGCGCCTGATGCCGATGAACTAATGATGCAAGAAACAACGACAGACGAAGACGCAGCTGAAGCTGCCGCTGCTGCACTTGCTACGGTAGAAAAAGAAATTGGCCGCACTACCGATCCAGTTCGCATGTACATGCGCGAAATGGGCACTGTTGAACTTCTTACACGTGAAGGCGAAATTGTTATCGCTAAGCGTATTGAAGAAGGGATCAACCAAGTACAAATTTCAGTTGCTGAATACCCTGAAGCAATCACTTACCTACTAGAGCAGTGGGATAAGTTTGAAGCAGAAGAAATGCGTTTAAGCGATATCATCGTTGGTTTCATTGATCCAAACGAAGATGAAGCGCCAATTTCAGCAACTAATATCGGTTCAGAATTAAGTGAAAAACAACTTGATGACGACGATGAAGACGATGACAAAAGTGACGATGATGAAGATGAAGAAGAAGTAGATACAGGCCCAGATCCTGAAGAAGCTCGCATTCATTTTGAAAACTTACGTGATTTATATAATAAAGCACGTGATACGTTTGAAGCTAAAGGTCGTTCGCATCCTGACTCACAAGCCGCCATTTTTGAAATTGGTGAGCTTTTCAGAACCTTCAAGCTAATTCCTAAACAGTTTGATCGCATGGTTAACAACATGCGCGAAATGATGGACCGCGTTCGTGTTCAAGAACGTCTAATCATGAAACAAGCTGTACAAATAGCTAAATTACCTAAAAAAGCATTCGTTAAGCACTTTGCTAATAACGAAACAGATCCTTCGTGGGTTGATTTAGAAATTTCAAACAACGAAAAGTACTCAGCTAAACTTGAAGAAGTTAAACCTGAAATAATTCGTTGTATCAATAAGCTATCTATTATTGAGCAAACAACTGGTTTAAGCATAGAGCGTATTAAAGACATTAACCGTCGTATGAGTATTGGTGAAGCAAAAGCGCGCCGTGCGAAAAAAGAAATGGTTGAAGCTAACTTACGTCTTGTAATCTCAATTGCTAAAAAATACACAAACCGTGGTTTACAGTTCTTGGATTTAATCCAAGAAGGTAATATTGGCTTGATGAAAGCGGTAGATAAGTTTGAATACCGTCGTGGTTATAAGTTCTCTACTTATGCTACGTGGTGGATACGTCAAGCAATTACTCGCTCTATTGCCGACCAAGCAAGAACTATCCGTATCCCGGTACATATGATCGAAACGATTAATAAACTTAACCGTATCTCTCGTCAAATGTTACAAGAAATGGGTCGTGAGCCAAATCCAGAAGAATTAGCTGAACGCATGATGATGCCTGAGGATAAAATCCGTAAGGTACTTAAAATTGCTAAAGAGCCAATTTCGATGGAAACACCAATCGGTGATGATGAAGATTCGCACTTAGGTGACTTTATCGAAGACACCACCATTGATTCGCCAATCGATTCGGCAACAATGGAGTCGCTTCGTGGCGCAACTAACGACGTACTAGCGGGCTTAACAGCGCGTGAAGCTAAAGTACTTCGTATGCGCTTTGGTATCGATATGAATACCGACCACACCTTAGAAGAAGTAGGTAAACAATTTGACGTAACACGTGAGCGTATTCGTCAAATAGAAGCGAAAGCGCTGCGTAAATTACGCCACCCTTCTCGCTCAGATTTACTAAAAAGCTTTTTAGACGCTAAGTAATTTAGCGCTTTGTATAAACTAAAAAGGCCGCTGTAGCGGCCTTTTTTCTATTTCAAGGAAATAAAGATGGCTTGGATCCAAATCCGTATCAATGCCAATGCAGCAACCGCAGATGCAGTAAGTGACCTATTAATGGAAGCAGGCAGTGCGTCTGTTACCTTTATAGATGCTAAAGACACACCTATATATGAGCCAAAAATTGGCACTGTTGAATTTTGGGCTGACACCACTGTAATTGGTTTATTTGAAGCTAATCACGATATGAACGAAGTGATCGCACTATTAAAACGCCACGACGAAATAAATGAATCACTCGTTTACAAAATTGAACAGCTTGAAGATAAAGACTGGGAACGTGAATGGATGGATAACTTCCACCCGATTCAGTTTGGTGAAAAGCTATGGATTTGCCCTAGCTGGCGCGATATTCCTGATCCTGATGCTGTTAACGTTTTACTTGACCCTGGCCTTGCGTTTGGCACAGGCACACACGCAACAACAGCTCTGTGTTTAAAATGGCTAGAAAGCCAAGACCTTACCGGTAAAACCGTCGTGGATTTTGGTTGTGGTTCGGGCATTTTAGGTATCGCTGCTATTAAATTGGGTGCTGAGCGCATGATAGGGATAGACATTGACCCGCAAGCACTCGAAGCAAGTTTAGATAACGCTAACCGTAATGGCGTTGCTGATAAACTTGAAGTGTACTTACCAGAAAACCAGCCAGAGTTTACTGCAGATATTGTAGTGGCTAATATTTTAGCGCAACCTCTGCGTGAGCTTCACAGTGTGATTTTAGGATTGTTAAAGCCAGGTGGCAAAATTGCGATGTCTGGGATTTTAGAAGAACAAGCACAATCGGTTGCTGACATATACGCGCCCTTTATTGAGCTCGATGAAATTGCCATTGAAGGTGATTGGACCCGTGTTAGCGGTACAAAAAATAGCTAAGCATATACATTATAAACTTTAGAGTATTAACTCAAAAGTCGCATGTAAAGCCTGTATTTAACAGGCTTTACTATTTTTTTACAAAATAAAAAATAAACATTATTTATTATAAAAACATCATTCGTTCAAATTTCACACAAATAAACCCTTCCGTCATACGGTTATCAAATGTCAATACGAAAAGAGCAAAAAAAAGTCACTTTTGTTCAATTTATAGCCTTTGATTTTTGTCAAAAAAGCCGTAAACTTAGCGCCCCTTGAAAAGAGGCCTATTGAATACAGTGCGTATCGGTAAATACCAACTTGAGAATAATGTAATTGTTGCGCCTATGGCCGGCATTACAGACAGACCATTTAGACAACTCTGCCGTCGCTTAGGTGCCGGGCTTGCTGTGTCTGAAATGTTATCGTCAAACCCAAGGGTTTGGAAAACTGAAAAGTCGATGAATCGTATGGATCACAGCGGTGAGTCGGGTATACGCGCGGTGCAGATTGCAGGAGCTGATCCTGAGCTTATGGCGCAGGCCGCACAATTCAATGTTGCTAACGGTGCACAAATCATAGATATCAATATGGGGTGCCCAGCAAAAAAAGTGAACAAGAAACTCGCAGGCTCTGCTTTATTACAGTTTCCTGAACTCGTGGAAGAGATTATTGATGCAGTGGTTAATGCTGTTGATATACCTGTAACACTTAAAATCCGTACAGGATGGGATCCGGATAACCGTAATGGTGTAGAGATTGCGAGAATAGCTGAACGTTATGGCATTGCATCACTGGCTGTACATGGGCGTACACGCGCATGTATGTATAAAGGTGAAGCAGAGTACGCCACGATTAGGGATATAAAACGTTCAGTGTCAATTCCTGTTGTTGCAAATGGTGATATTACCTCGCCAGAAAAAGCAAAACAGGTTTTAGACTATACGGGTGCAGATGCCATTATGATTGGTCGAGCCGCCCAAGGTCGCCCTTGGATATTTAGGGAAATAGACCACTATTTGCGAACTGGTGAACACATGCAGCCACCTGCTATTGCAGAGGTGCGCAGTATTTTAATGGAGCATTTAACAAACCTCCATGCGTTTTACGGTGAGCCAATGGGCGCGAGAATTGCTCGCAAACATGTATCTTGGTATTTGCAAACCCATGACAGTGATGGTCAGTTTAGGCGAGTATTTAATGCGCTCGACAACTCAGAAGCACAGGTCGTCGCATTAGAGCAATACTTTAAAACACTAGCAGCTAACTAAGAAAGAAAGAGACTTTATAATGTTCGAACAAAACGTGACTTCTCCATTTATCACAAACCCTCATGTTCAGTCACACGAGAAACCGCAGCCATTGCGTGATGCAGTAAAAAAAGCTGTTCACCACTACTTAAAACAGCTTAACGGTCAAGATGTGCAAGACGTTTACGACCTTGTTCTTTCAGAGCTAGAAGCGCCATTACTTGAAGAAGTAATGACATACACACGTGGTAACCAAACTCGTGCAGCTATTTTACTAGGTATCAACCGTGGTACTTTACGTAAAAAGCTAAAAAAATACGGCATGAACTAATATGCTGGCTGTGATAAATCACAGCTGTTTATTAAAAAAGCACCTTAGGGTGCTTTTTTTATGCGTACAATTTAGTAGAGATGTTGCAAAATGCTCACGCTTATTGGCGCTTTATAAGTCGTTTTTTAAGTTGTAATCAGTTAAAATGCCCGCTTCTAAGCTAGCTCATTAACTGAGGAAATCAAACTACAATGGATACTCATCGTCCCATTCGTCGCGCACTTTTAAGTGTGTCTGATAAAACCGGTATTGTTGAATTCGCCCGCGCACTAGAAGCACAAGGTGTAGATATTTTATCAACTGGCGGTACGTGTAAACTCCTTGCTGATAACGGCATAAAAGTGACTGAAGTTTCAGATCACACCGGTCACCCTGAAATCATGGATGGCCGCGTAAAAACCCTTCACCCTAAAATTCACGGCGGTATTTTAGCCCGTCGCGGACAAGATGAAGATGTAATGGCAGATAACAACATTTCTGCAATCGACATAGTTGTAGTTAACTTATACCCCTTTGCGAATACTGTCGCTCAAGAAAACTGCAGCCTTGAAGATGCCATTGAAAATATTGATATTGGCGGCCCGACAATGGTTCGTGCAGCTGCTAAAAATCACAAAGACGTAACGATTGTTGTAAACGCAAGCGATTACGATCGCGTTATTAGCGAGATGCAAAATAACAATGGTTCAACTACGTATAAAACACGTTTTGACTTAGCCATTGCAGCCTATGAGCACACAGCTCAATACGATGGCATGATTGCTAATTACTTTGGCAAAATGGTTCCTGATTACACTGAAGAAGCCGTTGAAGACACTAAGTTCCCACGTACTATCAACATGCAATTCACTAAAAAGCAAGATATGCGTTACGGTGAAAACTCACATCAAGATGCTGCTTTTTACGTTGAAAACGATGTAAGTGAAGCATCAGTTGCTACTGCTACTCAGTTACAAGGTAAAGCATTGTCGTTTAATAACATTGCAGATACCGATGCAGCCCTTGAGTGCGTTAAAGAATTTGATGTACCTGCGTGTGTTATTGTTAAACACGCAAACCCGTGTGGTGTTTCAATTGGTGAAGATATTCTTAGTGCTTACGAGCGTGCATTTAAAACAGACCCAACATCAGCGTTTGGCGGCATTATTGCCTTTAACCGCGAGCTTGACGCTGCAACAGCACAAGCCATTGTTGACCGTCAATTTGTTGAAGTGATTATTGCCCCGAGCATTTCAAGTGAAGCTGCAAAAGTTGTTGAAGCTAAAAAGAACGTACGTTTATTAGCGTGCGGACAATGGAGTGGCAAAGCAACGGGCCACGATATTAAACGCGTAAACGGCGGCGTTTTAGTACAAGATCGCGACCTAGGTATGGTTACTCAAGGCGACTTAAAAGTCGTCTCTAAGCGTCAGCCTTCTGAGCAAGAACTTAAAGATTTACTGTTTTGCTGGAAAGTCGCTAAGTTTGTTAAATCAAACGCGATTGTGTATGCCCGCGACGGTATGACTATTGGTGTAGGCGCAGGCCAAATGAGCCGCGTTTACTCTGCTAAAATAGCGGGTATTAAAGCTGCTGATGAAAACCTAGAAGTACCGGGTTCTGTTATGGCATCGGATGCGTTTTTCCCATTCCGCGATGGCATAGATGCTGCTGCAGCCGCTGGTATAACAGCGGTTATTCAACCGGGTGGTTCAATGCGCGATGAAGAAGTTATCGCGGCCGCGGATGAAGCGGGCATGGCTATGGTGTTTACTGGCATGCGTCACTTCCGCCACTAATCACAAAAAGGGTTAAGCTCAACGTTTAACCCTTTTTGTTTGCAAGCAATTCACGTATTCTGATTATTCTAACTCCTAATTTTAATGTGAAGGAACAAACGATGAAATTTGCACTAAAGTCTCTACTTGTTGCTAGCCTAGCACTTACTTCAACAATGGCATTGAGCCATAACCATGAATCAAGCCTAAGCCACGCAATAAAAGCAAGCGAGCGAAGCGCTAAAAATAGTGCTCGTGATGAATATCGCCACCCTGAGCAAACATTGGCATTTTTTGGCTTTAAACCGTCAATGACCGTTGTAGAAATTGCGCCAGGTGGTGGTTGGTACAGTGAAATTTTAGCGCCAGCATTGAAAGAGCAAGGCTTATACTACGCTGCTCATTTCCCTAGCGACTCATCGGTTGGTTACTATCAACGCTCATTAGCTGCGTTTAAACAAAAAGTAGCTGAAGACGAACGCTTTAGTAATGTTAAAATTACAGAGTTTGCCCCTTTAACCCACCTAGATATTGCGCCTGCAGAATCTGCCGATATGGTACTTACCTTCCGCAATGTGCATAACTGGTATATGGGTAAAGATACAGACGGTGCATTGAGCGCATTTAAAGCGTTTTATAAAGCACTAAAACCAGGTGGTACATTGGGTGTGGTTGAGCATCGTTTAGCTGAAAACCGTGCTGATGAGGATCAAAAAACATCAGGTTATATGAAACAGAGCTACGTGGTTGACCTTGCAAAGCAAGCAGGATTTGAGCTAGCAGCAACTAGTGAAATTAATGCTAATCCAAAAGATACAGCCGATCACCCTAAAGGGGTGTGGACGCTACCACCTAGCTTAAGACTTGGCGAACAAGACGTTGAAAAATATAAAGCTATTGGTGAAAGCGACCGTATGACGCTTAAATTTAAAAAACCGCTTTAAATAGGAATAGTACGCCATGAATGTATTAGTCATTGGCAGCGGCGGCCGCGAACACGCACTTGCGTTTAAGGCCGCTCAAAACAGTAAAGTAAATACCGTGTTTGTTGCTCCAGGTAACGCAGGTACTGCACTTGAGCCTAAACTCGAAAACGTTGCAATTAACGTTGAAGATTTAGATGGCTTATTAAAATTTGCTCAGCAAAACAATGTAGAGCTCACCATTGTAGGCCCTGAAGTACCGCTCGTATTAGGTGTTGTGGATAAATTTCGTGCACATGATATGGCTATATTTGGCCCAACAGCGGGTGCTGCCCAACTTGAAGGCTCTAAGTCGTTTACGAAAGACTTTTTAGCTCGCCATGATATACCAACCGCCGATTACCAAACATTTGAGCAAATTGACCCGGCCCTTGCTTATTTAAAAGAAAAAGGTGCGCCAATTGTAATTAAAGCCGATGGTTTAGCCGCAGGTAAAGGCGTTATTGTTGCAATGACACATCAGGAAGCTGAAGACGCTATTCGCGATATGCTTGCCGGTAATGCCTTTGGTGATGCTGGTAGCCGTGTTGTTATTGAAGAGTTTTTAGAAGGCGAAGAAGCCTCTTTCATTGTAATGGTAGATGGTAAAAACATCCTTCCGTTTGCAACAAGCCAAGATCATAAGCGTGCTTATAATGGCGATGCTGGTCCAAATACTGGCGGTATGGGTGCATACTCTCCTGCGCCAGTGGTGACAAACGAAATCCACCAACGCATTATGGATGAAGTGATCACCCCGACAGTAGAAGGCATGGCAAGCGAAGGCCATCCGTACACTGGCTTCTTGTACGCAGGTTTAATGATAGATAGCTCAGGTACACCTAAAGTTATCGAGTATAACTGTCGTTTTGGCGACCCTGAAACACAACCTATGATGCTACGTTTACAATCAGATTTAGTTGAACTGATTGAAGCAGCTAACCGTGAAGAACTAGATAAAACCACCATCGAGTTTGACCCACGCGCAGCGGTAGGCGTTGTACTTGCAGCTAAAGGCTACCCGGGTGACTACCCTAAAGGCGATGCTATTTCAGGCCTTAAGGTTAACTACCCTGCTGATGAAAAAGTATTTCATGCGGGTACTAAACAAAGCGGCGATGATGTTGTTACTGCCGGCGGCCGTGTTTTGTGCGCAACGGCATTGGGTAATAGCGTAACAGAAGCACAACAACGAGCCTACGAGCTGGTTAAACAAATTAGCTGGGATGGTATGGAGTATCGAACTGATATTGCTTATCGTGCTATTGCTCGCGAGCAGTAAGCTAATAAAAATTGATTGGTATGACCAATTAATTTAACTAAAAAAGCGCAGTTCACCTGCGCTTTTTTAGTGCTACACTAATTAAAAGTTTTTAAAAAGTAAGCATACATTGGAACTTAGAACTTTACGTTATCATTCACTTGCTGTTGCCATTTTGATATTTATATTTTTTATTATCAATACATTGGCTTCAAACCTAGTAGTGCCTACTCGTTACACAATTGATAAAACATCACCAATGTACCTCAATCACGCCTACTACATTGATGAAACCAAAAACCAAACATTCGATGCAATTATCAAGCAACCTAATTTACTTACCCATGCTCCTTTTTCAGAAATTCCTTGGAGTTTTACTCAGCAAAATTATTGGTTGTTTCTTGATTTAGAAAACAAAAGCCAAGAAAGTCAAAAAGTAGTTGCTCACTTTGATAACCCAATGGCCGATCACCTCACAGTTTATCGTTTAGATAAAAACAACCATATATTAAAAACTTATAAGTTAGGTGATAGAGAAAAAAAACTGACTTTGTTTCAGTACAGCGTGCCACACATCAACTTTTTGATGGAGCAAAAATCAACCCAGCGCCTCGTTATTAAAATAGACACCGTGGGCATTAGCAAAACACCTATCAATTTATACCGCGATAAAGAATTTGTAGATTTAATGCGTTCTCAAACTGGTATTTGGGGAATATTTGCTGGCGTATTACTCATGGCTGCACTTTACAACCTAGTACTCTATTTTGGTATAAAAGACCGGGTTTACCTTGTTTATATTGGTTACATAATTAGCGCACTGATACTAATGGGTATTGTGCTTGGGTTTGGGTTTTACCTTTGGCCTTTAGAGTGGCAACTATTTTTTCATCACAAAGTCATTGTGAGTAATTACGCGGTTTCGTTTTTTACTCTCGCCTTTTGTACTATGTTTTTGCGCTACCATAAAGATAAGTGCTGGCGATACACAATGAGCAAAGCGCTGCTTTCTCTTATGTTTGTTATGGGTATAGCTAGCTTTTTTATTCCTGAAAACATCGCTGCGCCACTTTTTTTCTGCGTATTAGCGCTGCTATATGTTGCATGCACTATATTAATTTATAAAAAACTGCTTAGTGGTTTTAGATGGGCCAAATTTTACGTTTTTTCGTGGGTTCCCCTTATTTTAGGTGCTGTAATACAACCACTGGAGCTCACCGGCGTGATTGATTACAGTTTCACTTCGCGTCACGCCTTTTTGGTGGCGATTTTATGTGAAATTGTTTTAATGGCCATGGCGTTGGCTGATCGTGTACGCTATCAACGAGAGCGCGCGCTTTACCATGCAACTCACACTCAACAAACTAAGTTGCTTAATAGCTCTAAGCTCAAACAAGCATTTATGTCCCTGCAAAGCCAAAACCGTTCTACCACCTTGTGCCTAATAAAAATATGTCATTTTAATTCGCTTAATACCATCATTACATCGACTCAAGGTTACACCCTCATAAAGCACATTGCTGAGCGACTAGAGAATGAATTAATGCACGAAAGAGAGTTTGCAAACCTTGAAACCGATTTAAATAACAGTCCTCGTCTGGCTGATCTAAACAGTGGTGTATTTGCTTGTATCTCAACCAAAAACCAAAACCAAGACACACTCAAGACACTACTCACAAAAGTCATTAGTAACCTCCCCAAGCAATATGAAATTAAAGGTTTGAGTCTGCAACTCAACTACACAATTGGCATTAGTAGTGCAAACCAAAGTAATGATTTTGAATATTGGTTAAAGCGCGGTTACTTAGCCTTAAAAGATGCAAAAGGACGTGCAGATCGCGTTGCGTCGTCTGCAATTAATAACAGTTTAATAATGGATGTTGGTTTGGCGGCTCATTTGC
The DNA here is from genome assembly GCF_057554385.1 of Pseudoalteromonas sp. 4NS20-0020. Taxonomy (NCBI): domain Bacteria; kingdom Pseudomonadati; phylum Pseudomonadota; class Gammaproteobacteria; order Alteromonadales; family Pseudoalteromonadaceae; genus Pseudoalteromonas; species Pseudoalteromonas sp. 4NS20-0020. Next base: position 327,226 of record NZ_BAAJMI010000004.1, read on the forward strand.
AAAAAGCAATTAAAACAAACCAGCTTGCGCTGTATTATCAACCGCAAATAAGTTTAGTTAATAATCAAGTAATAGGCGCTGAAGCGCTACTACGCTGGCCTGATCCCACCTATAAAAACATTTCGATTGAAGAGCTTGTAATTTTGGCAGAGCATACCGGAATAATTAATGAGCTGACCTTGTGGGTTATTGAACAAGCTTGTAAAGATCTTGTAGAGCTAATTAACAGCGGCCATAAAGAGCACACAATTAGCGTTAACTTAAGCGCTAAAAACTTAGCCATTAATAACTTAGCTGAAAAAATAGAAAATATATTAATCAAACATCAAGCACCCGCTCACTTACTTAAGTTTGAATTAACTGAATCTGCCTTTGTAGAAAGCCAAGACGTGCTCATTAAATTAGTTGATGAATTATCAGCATTAGGAATAAAAGTTGTACTCGATGACTTTGGCACAGGTTACGCATCATTGAGCTACCTTGTTAACTACCACTTTAGCGAGCTTAAAATAGATAAATCATTTATTTTTGACCTCGTTAATAACCCCGCTCACCAAGTCATAGTTCAAACATCAATAGATATGGCGCACCAGCTTAACTTGTCAATTACTGTAGAAGGTGTTGAAACTCAAGAAATCCACCAGCTATTAAAACAAATGAATGCAGACCGCGCACAAGGTTATTTATATGCTAAAGCGTTGCCTTATCCTGAGTATGTTAATTTCTTAAAAAGCCAATACAGTTTAAAAATGTTAGACTCTCCTTTTTAAACATCTTTAGGGGCTATGTGAAGATGCAAGGCACACTGCGTAAATTAAAATCGAGCTTAACAGAACCCGTTCAATATCACCTTCCCGTTGGCGATGAGCTAGTTAATTTAAATGCTTTTATAGGTAAAGAACTAACGCTTACATTTAGCGGCACTATTTTGTGTTCTAACTGCGGTAAAAAAACCAAAAAAAGTTATTCTCAAGGCCATTGTTTTGTTTGTATGCGTAAGCTCGCTAGCTGCGACATGTGTATTATGAAACCAGAAACCTGCCACTACGATCAAGGTACATGTCGAGAGCCACAGTGGGGCGAAGCTAATTGTATGATCCCACATTACGTTTACTTAGCTAACACCTCGGGATTAAAAGTAGGTATTACGCGCCATACACAAATACCTACACGTTGGATTGACCAAGGCGCCACTCAAGCTTTACCTATTTTTAAAGTACAAACACGTTTGCAGTCGGGATTGGTAGAGGTTGCATTAGCAGAGTTTATTGCCGATAAAACTAATTGGCGCAATATGTTAAAAGGTCAAAACGAAGCTATAGACTTAAAAGCTGCCGCCGCTGAGCTTATTCCACAAATTAGCGATAAACTAAACGAGCTTAGTGAGCTATTTGGCGCAACAGCCATAGAACAACTTGATGAAGACGTGGTTGATTTAAACTTTCCAGTCACCGAATACCCAACCAAAATCAGCTCATTTAACTTTGATAAAAACCCCGTTGTAAGCGGTATTTTACAAGGTATTAAAGGCCAATATTTAATATTTGATAACGGCGTTATTAATATACGTAAATTTACTTCATACGAAGTAACTGTAGGCTAACCATGTTAAACAGCTTTCCACAGTTAATGGTTATTTATAATGAGCTTGAAGTAGCGCGAAACCAGCAAGAGCAAAATGAGTGCTTACACGGTGTTGCCTTAAGTGAACTAAGTAATGTGAGAGTGCTTAATAAACAAGGTGAATACCTTAACCTACAAGCTCAACCTTGCTTAGCCTTAACCGAAGAGCAGCTAGCATACCTTGTTACTGCTTACCTATTAAATGAAGGGCATTGTTGCCTAGGTAAAATTAAAACGCTAAGTACTTCACAGGCATTTGATTTACTCGGGCTTTAAACATACTTTTAATAACTATTGCTCGCTAAGCACTTTAATATGCGCTACTGCACTTCTACCCAATGCTGATAGCGCATAGCCCCCTTCCAAATACGATATAATTCCCTTACAGCCACTTTCTTTTGTTACTTTGCATAGCTGCTCAGTGAGCCAAATGTAATCGTCTTCTACAAAATTTAGGCTTGCCATGTCATCTTCTACATGTGCGTCAAAACCTGCACTTATAAATAACAGTTCAGGCTTAAAATCTTTTAATTTTGGTAACCATTGGGTGTTGAATACCTCTTTTAAATCGCCCCCATTGCTTGCAATGGGTAAAGGCGAATTAACAATATGGCTATTATTTTTAACCGCTGTATTTGGGTAAAATGGGTATTGAAATAACGAGCAAAGCAGTACCCTTTCATCATCAATAAAAATGTCTTGGGTTCCGTTACCATGGTGTACATCAAAATCGGCAATCGCAATACGTTTGATGCCTTTGCTTTGTGCATACTTAACAGCAATCGCTAAATTATTAAATACGCAAAACCCTGATGACGACTGCTTATTGGCATGATGCCCTGGCGGACGCACAGAACAAAATGCCGCGTCTAGCTTATCATTAAGTATTTCATCTACCGCTAAAACCCCGGCCCCCACCGCGCGCTCAATTGCTTTAAATGAGTCAGGGCAAAGCCATGTATCGCCATCGAGGTTATTTAAGCCCTCTTGAGGAATTAATCGCTCAACCAAATTAACCATCGCCTCATCGTGCGCTAGTAAATAATGTTCTCGATGAGCTTTAGGCGCTTGTAAATGCTTTAACCCCACGTCTACGCCACTGGCAAGTAAGCGATCAGTTATCGCATCTAAACGTTCTGGGCACTCAGGGTGGTCGTCTATCATTTTATGTTTACGGCAATGTGGATGTGAGATAACTGCAGTACGCATAAAAACTCCAAAAACCAAATAAGTGAAAACTTAATATAACAAAGCCACCCGATGGTGGCTTTGCGACTTTGGTGTATAACCATATAACTTGAGCGTTAATCATTTAGTTTTTAAATTTAAATTTCTAAAGTCAAAGCTAAAGTCGGTCACGGCTGTTGAAACTGCACGCATGTTGGCGCTATTAACACGGTTAGCTGTACTCATTTCAAAACTAATAAACGCATCGGCTTCGAGCAGCTTTTCGTCCCACTTAACAATAAACGTATTGCCTGTATAGTGCTCAAGTGTGCCTTTTAAGCGTTTTGTGTGCGTAAAATCAATTCGTAATTTACCATCAAGCTCTTCAATAATAACGTCGCCATACCAATCATCGTTTAGTGTACCAGTATAATTTATACTAGGTAGCTGTGGCTGATAATCCGCAGGGGTTGGTGGTGTCGCATTTGCGTATGCTTTTTGCTTACCTTCAAAATGCTTTTTGGCTAAATCTTCAACCCAATCTTTATCCTCTAGGTTGAGCACATCTTCAAGTACTTCGTGGGTAACTGCACTTAAAGCACTAAATGCTTGCTGATTAGACAAAATAACAATACCGATTTTTTTTTCTGGTAGTAACGTAACTTGCGACACCATCCCTAAAATACCGCCACCATGACCTAGCTTTTTAAAGCCGTGGTAATCCTCTATGCTCCAACCTAAACCATAACCTCTAAATTGTTGATGGTATGCCTCAAAGGCACTTTTAGATGCCATAGAGGTAATGTGCGGATGCCACATTTGCGCTTGTTGTTTTTCACTAAACAATTGATCGCCATTAGGCATTTTGCCGCCAGTCAATTGAGTGCGTAGCCATTGGCTCATATCCTCTACACTCGATGCAATAGCACCTGCACCTCTAAAGTCTTCAAGGTAATTAACAAAAAATGGGTGTAAGCTTCCCTCCATTGGAATATGCCCTATTGCCCAGTTTTTATTACTTTTTGGGATACGCGAAAAACCTGCGCGTGAGTTAGTCATTTTTAGCGGCTGTAAAATATGTTTTTCAACGTAATCGTTCCAGCTTATGCCAGATACACGCGCTACAACTTCACCTGCTGTTACAAACATCAGGTTGTTATAAGCGTATTTACTACGAAAACTGCTGGCTGGTTTTAAGTATTTTAAGCCTGATAAAATATCAGAAACTGATTTATCTGTGCTTGGCCAAATCATTAAGTCGCCTTGCCCAAGGCCTAAACCACTACGGTGGCTTAGTAAATCGCGCACTCGCATTTCCCGGGTTACATATGAGTCGTATAATCTAAATTCAGGTAAATGGTCGATTACGCGGTCATCCCAGCGTAATTTCCCCTCATCGACTAATTTAGCTAACGCGGCGCTGGTAAATGCCTTTGTATTTGATGCAATACCAAATAACGTATCTTTATTTACTTCAGCCTTTGTATTTAGGTTTGCAATACCAAACCCTTTAGCGAGTACAACCTCGTCATTTTCAACAATAGCAACGGCCATACCTGGCACATCAAAGCGCGCCATAGAGGTTTTAATGACCTCTTCTATTTTGTTGGTATCAACCTGTGCCCAAGTATTAAAAGTAGCACTGGCCAGCAGTGTAAAAGCCGCTAAATTAGTCAGTTTCATGTTAGTCCTTTTATTATTGATGCACTGCAAATTCAATTGCTGCGCGTTCTTTATTAGGATCGCTCTTTTGTGGGCGATTAAGTATTGCATCACTGTAAGCCTTTGGTACGCCCGCTTCAAGTGCTCCGCGATGAACATGTTTAACGTACCAATCGTAGGGTAAAACGTCCTCGTCGTGTGTATTTGCAATATAACAATGGGTATCAATTGTTTGCCCATTTAACAGCTCAACCGTTATATCTACACAATCGTAACCTGGGCCTTCTATCGCATCTAAAGTGAGTTTTTCGTCAGTGTTAACCTCATAGACCACACCGTATACTAAGGCATCTGCTTTATCAGTTTTTTGAATACTGCATTTACCCGAACCATCAGAAAAAAGCATATCAAAGGTTAGCTCATACCCTTTAAGGATTGCTGTGCCCACACGCTTTGCGTTTGGCAAACGTGCCAACAAACGATTAGACGACATGTTAGATCCAAACGAAAAATTATATAAAGGCATGTTTACTCCTGCTTGTATTACATAAATTGAACAAGTTAAATAACAACACGTACAGCCAACGCAATTAAAATAACGCCAATACCTCGGTCAAACCAGTAGCCGCGTTGCTGAAAAAAATCACGCACGCAGGTTTTAGAAAGTACCAACGAAAGCGCAGAAAACCACGCCCACGTTGCAAGCGCCATATAAATACCATAACCAATTTGCACACTCACTGGCGTTGTTTGACTTATTACCAAGGTAAATAACGACATAAAAAAGAGCGTGGCTTTTGGGTTCAGTGCGTTAGTGAAAAAACCGCGTCTAAAAGCAACCCAAATAGACTCCTCTGGAGCTGTTTGGTTATCAATATCATTGGTTGATGATGCGCCCGGCTTAGCCGCTCTTAGTGCTTGTATTCCAAGATAAGCCAAATAAGCGCCTGCTACATATTTAAGTGCCATAAACAAACTAGGCGATTGAGACAAAATAAGCGCCACACCCATTACACAATAAGCTATGTGCAACAAAATAGCGCCGCCAACGCCTGCACTTGTCCACAATGCGTTTCGCCTACCTTGTTGCACACTTTGCTTTAGCACAACAGCAAAGTCAGGACCTGGGCTTGCTACTGCAAAGAAGTGAGCAATAATAATTAATAAAAATTCATCTAAATAGTCCACACTTATCCTTGCTAGTTAGGTACATACGCCAGTAATAACGGGTTTGCCGATTCACTCACCAGCGCTTTAATTTCTTTTTGCGCTTTTTTGAATTGGCTTCTTAAATGGGGCTTTAAATGTTTTTTAGATACGTTGTCTTTTTTGAAGTAGCAAACCAGTGCATGCATAAATACCGTATGTGTTTCGCTCAATTGTGCTTCACGGTTAGCGTACGGGTTGTAACATGAGCCGCACCCGCCTTTAAACTGATACACCGTATTGCTCATCATGACACCAAAACCTAAAAAACAGGCAAGCGCATCAGCAGCTTGGGGTAAAAAGTCCTTCCCCCCTGGAGGCAATACACCCACATGATGAATCATAATAGTAGCCAGTGTTCCGGCAAAACTGGCAACTAAATCTTGGGGCTGATTTATTTGATTTGGGTTAAATGAAATATTAATAACATGGCTCGGCGGCACAATTAACTCACAGCGCTCACCACGTATTACACTACTAAACTCAAAACGAGGAAACACTTGTGGCTGTAATTGCTGAGGCGCAACTAATTGAATTGGCCATGCACTCATTCCCGCATACGTAGTTACTCGCTTAAATACGCTGGTGGCCATTTGCTCAATACTTGATACCGAATCAGGAAAATATTGCCCTGTAGGCAATATTATTTGCGTGTGTTTAGTAAAAAACTCAGCATCAAAATTTTCTACAGCCCAAATAAAAGTATCAATAAGCCATTGCTGCTCTTGTTGCTCTAACAAAGGCGCTGATTTAAATAACGCTAACATAGTGTACTCTTAATTTAATTATTCTTGCTCTTGTGCCCACTGCCATGCTTTCGTGTTATATAAAGGCACAGTAGATAATGCATGGTGATGACTGCCGCTCGACTCTTTTGTTGAATACGACAAATATAATAATGTGCGAGTTTTAGCGTCGTATATTCGGCGCACCTTTAACGATTTAAATAAAATGCTCTTTGATGACTTAAACACCACCTCACCAGACTTACTACGATCAATTTCTTGTAATTGCTCCGCGGTGATTGGCCCTGTTTGACGACACGCAATCGACATGTCTGACGGGTCAGAAAAGTCTAAATCGGCCTCAACATGACTAATATGACACGTCACTCCTTTAATGATCGGATCTTGTTGTGAGTTCACCACCACATCTTTTGTAGTAAACAAACCTAAACTCACCGACGCCACATCATCAGAGCAGGCACTTAACGTAATTACTGCGCCCATTAGCACGGCTAAATGTTTTATTTTTTGCTGAAATTTCATACTCATCCTTAATATAAGCTAGGTCTTTTTACACGCTTATTTTAATAAGCTTGGGTTCACCTGTGTGTTTTTATACTAACATCAAAAATCAGCACAACTAAATTACTTTAAAACAAACATTTTAGCCGTATGGGGTTTAGCGAGCCGTCGTGTATTTGTTACAATTAACGACACGCTTAATGCCGTAACCAACAGGAACCACCCGCATGCCGCACATTATTATTGAGCACTCAGAAGACCTCCCTGTATTACCTCAAGTACTGGTAGAAAAAATCCATAAATGCACATTCGAAAGCGGTTTATTTGATTTAGAAACTATAAAAACTCGCGCAGTTGCATATCAGCAGTATCAATTGGGTGTGGGTAAAGAAGGGTTTATACATGTGCAAGCACACATTATGGCAGGGCGAACAGTAGAGCAAAAGCAAACTCTGAGTGAGCACTTACTTGCGTGTTTAAAAACCTATTGCAGGGAGTCTGACAGTTTAAGCGTTAATATTTACGACATGGACCACGAGATATATCGTAAAAATTAACACAATTCAGGCCTTGTGCTCATCATCACAAGGCCACTCGTCTTCAGTCAAAATATGCTTTGCCAATAGCGATGCCCTAAGAGCCATTATTTTACTTTTTAACTCATCACGTATCAGCCTTATTGCAGGCGAAATAAACTGCCGACTCGGAAGCACTAACCACATTTCTGTTAAGGGTATTTTATAATCGGGTATTATTCGTTTGAGCTTACCGCTAAGCAAATCATCTGCTACATCAATGGCTGACTTTTTTGCAATCCCAGCACCATCGACACACCAGCGTCTAACAATATCACCATCGTTTACAGCTCTATCGCTGTTCATTTTAACTTTGTATTGCTGTGTATTATCATAAAACTCCCAATCCGCATGCACTACTTCGTAAAGTTTGTAGAGTAATGCGTTGTGCTCGCTCAAATCGTTCGGCACTAACGGCTCGCCATTCAGTTTTAAGTAACTAGGTGAAGCGCACACCACGTGTGGAATATTACAAATTTTAAATCCATATAAATTAAGCTCCTCAGCTACACCTTTTTTCATCGCTCTTAATGCAACATCAATTCCATCACGATAAAAATCAGCACGGCTATCACTTGCATGTAACCTCAAAGTTATAGAACTATGAAGATCCATAAGCTCATTAAGCAAAACACGCATTAAATTACGTCCCATTTCAGACGACACCGCCATTCGCACTTCGCCTGTAATACACTCCTGCTTTTCATTAATAACCGCTTGCCCTTGCATTAGTAGCCCAAGCGCCTGTTCGCATAATGGTAAGTAACGCTCACCTTCAGCGGTCAGTCTTATCTTTCTAGTAGTGCGAACAAATAGTTGTGTACCAAGAGCTTGCTCTATTCGTTTAATAGAGACACTCGCTGCCGACGAGCTCATATCCAACTGATGCGCAGCCGCTGTTATTGATTGAAGCTGTGCAACTTTTAGTAATACGCGTAAATCTGCAATTTTCATAACCGCCCCTTTATAAAACTATTCGTTGATGCTGCCAATTATCCACGTTTTAACGAAACTGTATTAAACATTAGCCTGTTTATGGAATGAAAAATACTCGCTATTGTGTTTCTATCCCAACGCAAAGGAAAATATTTATGAAATGTAGAATTGTCCTATCAGCTTTAATACTCACAACTTCGCTTATATCTGTACCTACTTTTGCAGACGAGCACGAATCAAAAGTAATACCTGCAAACAAAGTCAAATGGGGCTATTTAAACCCATTAAGAGGCGATCAAAGTCCCGGTGCAGCCGATTTATGGGGCGATCGTACCGTAGATACCGCAACAGGTATGCTAGTACGCTTTAAAAAAGGGTTCGAGTCCCCGCCGCATATTCATAACATTACTTACCGAGGTATCGTAATTGAAGGCCAAATGCACAATGACGACCCCACAGCTGAAAAAATGTGGATGCCTGCAGGATCATTTTGGACACAACCTGCCGGTGAAAACCATACTACTGCAGCCAATGGCACTACAAATCTAATTTACCTAGAAATAGACTCAGGCCCTTATTTAGTAAAACCAACAAACAAACAGTTTGATAATGGTGAACGCCCATTAAACGTACATAAAGACAACCTTGTTTGGCTAGACAAAAACGACGTAAGCAATATTAATGCTAAAGGTGTACAAACAACCTACCTTTGGGGAGACACCGAGACAATGTACGGCTCAATGATAAAACTACCAGCCGGGTTTAAGGGGGAAATTAGCACAGATGCGGATGAGTTTCGTGCAGTGATAATTGCAGGCAACGTGCAATACAGCTCAAAAAGTAACTCACAAAACTTAAGTGCAGGTAGCTTTGTAGAATCTGGGGGTAAATTCATTCACTCGCTTGAGAACACAAGCGATATACCAGCAACTATTTACATTCGCTGCAATGGCTTATACCACGTAAATTAGCGTGTTATAGCTACGTAAAAACTAAAAAGCGCACTAATAAGTGCGCTCATTTAACTGCTTGTGATCAAAAGCTGTAACGTGCAGTTAAGCTAATATAATCTAAATCATCTATTGTGGTGTAGCTAGTACCTACAGATAAATTTGTATTCACATAGTAACGAGCACCTAAAGTGATAGCTGTTTCACTGTCATCAGCAATATCAATGTAACTTAAGCGGCCATCAATTTCGATGCTATCAGTTAGCATTGATCTAACCCCAACAGATAATCCATAGCCATTTTCATCATCCGACAAATCAGTACCGCTGAACGATACTTCAGTTTCAATGTTTTCGTACGTTACTAAACCATAAAAGTCAGTGCTTTCACTAATTGCAGTACGGTAACCCACGCCTGCGCTCAACCAATTTAGATCTACATCCAAACCATCTTCTGAGTCGCCTACAGTCTTATATTGACCAGACACAAAAAAGTTATCGCCCAGTAATTTACTACCATCAAGCGTCCAACCGTTTAAATCATCGCCATCAAGATCTGCATTTAAATAACCGCCAGACACATAATTAAAGTTAGGTGTTTCTGCAAATACAGCAGGGGTGACAAAAACTGAGCTTAATAATAAGAGTGCGACTTTATTCATTTTCATGGTACTTCCTTTTAGATATATTTTAACAACATATTGTTGTACCCAATAAAATACACAGCTATATATTTGATTGCAATTAGAAATTTTATAGATTAATTAAAAATCAATATATCAACCAATAAAGGATAATAATGTAGAGCTTTGGATTTTAAGTGCGTAAAAATTTAATAGGGATCTACTTGGAAAGTGGTGGCCCCTCCCAGACTCGAACTGGGGACCTAACGATTATGAGTCGTGTGCTCTAACCAACTGAGCTAAGGGGCCAACTTTATATAACTGCAAGGCAGTTAATTTTTGAAGCGTTCAGCCACAGAGCGACTAAAGCGGGTTGCAGTATAAAAACTTTTTTAGGGCTTGTCACTACCAAAAACCTTTATTTTAACAATCAATAAGCTAACTGCTTAAATTGTAATCTTTTAAAGAGTGTGAATGGGTAAATTTGGGGAGTTTTAGGAAAATAAAGTAAAAATGATTAAAAATAATATTTATTAATAGAATGCGCTGAGCAATATTTACCTACAACTGCCGTAAACATAGCTCAGCTGCGCATTATTTTTTAGCAATAATATAAATTGCATGTATTAACCCAGGGAAGTAACCCAATAGCGTTAATAAAATATTAATCCAAAAATGCATACCTAAGCCCACTTGTAAAAAAACACCTAGTGGTGGTAGCAAAACAGACAGTATTATGCGAATGATATCCATTATTTAGCTCCTTCAAACAGTTAAAAACAAAAAGCCCAGCAATGCTGGGCTTTGAGTATAACGTTATTCAGCTACGATAGATAAGTTATCTACCACATCACGTACGTCTTCAGCATTTTTTGCAATTTCGATTGCTAATTGCTTTTCCGCTGATGATTCAACTGAGCCGTTTAATGTAACAACACCATTATCGGTATCTACATCAATATCGGTTCCACCTACTTCAGAATCAAATAGGAAACGTGTTGTAATAACGGTGGTGATTTTAGCGTCCGTTAGGTCGTTATCATCATCCATCATTTTAGAATCTGTGTGTTTAGCGCTCATGTTTTTAACAACGGTTAGGCTGTTTTCAACGTCCATGACGCCATCTAGACTAAGTACAAGCTCTTCTGCTAGCTCTTTCTCTACTTCGCTATCAACTTTACCTGTAAGTACTACCTTGCCATTTGTTACATCAGTGTTTATGTCAAAGTTGTTTAGGTCTGTGTTCATAAGAAGCACAGTTTCTGCCTTGCCATCAATCCAAGCATCTTTACTTTCGTTTTCCCAGCTGTTTGCTTGTGCACCCATTGCTGTTGTACCAAGAACTAACGCGGCGATAATAGATTTGTTAAATGTTTTCATAATCTTTCTCCTTTTGATTAAAGACACTTTAACTAATGCGAACATCAAGCCAACTTTATTTACCATTCAAAATCATAAACTTAACGAAAAACATAGACTCTTATAGGTTTAACGCATTTCCCCTATTTACAGGCAAGTGAGTAAAACTTTCTCAAAGTGTGAAAATTACTAGATTATTGCTATTTTGGTTAATGTATCGTTAATATAACAACTAAACAAAAAGCCTTTAAAAATTAAACTATTGATAATAAACAAAATTAATTTTGGTATACGGTTTGCTAACTAATTAACTAATTGCAAATACAATTAAGGAATGCCCCATGTCTGTAAAAGTTGAAGACCGCCCAATAGAGCAAGTACGCGAACAAGTGATTGATCAGTTAATTTATAACTATAGCCATGGCGTTATATCGGTTGAGGCATTTGAAAGACGATTAGACAAAGCAATGGATGCAAAAGACAATTCTGTGCTGCTTACGTTAGTAGAAGACTTAACACTTAATACCGACAAGCAATACAAAGCTGAAAAGCAATCGCAGTTTACGCCTAATTACAGTGCTCAACAAAATAGCGATGACGACATTACACTGCGCAGTATTTTGGGTTCTAACGAGCGAAGCGGACAATGGGTGGTCCCTAAAAATATTTACCTAAATAATTATATGGGCTCTGTGGTGCTTGATTTCACCGACGCCATTTTCACGCATCAAAACGTGACAATTCATGTTAATTGTATTTTTGGTAGCGACGAAATTTACGTACCCGAGCATGTTAATGTTGTGTCCAAAATGTTTTGTATTTTAAGCACGCTAGAAAACAAATCAGTAACGTTAAATAAGCGTCAAGGTCCTACCATTCATATTGAAGGCAAAGCGATACTAGGGTCGGTTGAAGTAAAGATAAAACGTACCATAAAAGAAAAGTTCATGAGCTTTGCAAACGATTTAAAGTCACAGCTAGGGGTAAGCAGTAAATAAGTGCAACTGTATTTGCTTTAATATGGCTGCTTTTAGCAGCCATATAGTGGTGGGCTTAAAGATCATTATTTCGTTCTGCAGGTATATCCGACAAGTACTCTACAAACTCAACTTCAAAGCCCGAAGGGTCTCTGAAGTAGATATTTTTTCTAAATGGGTTTTCATTGCCTTGCTTATGAACTGAAAAACCCGCTTTATTTAAACGAGACACCGTATTATCTAAATTAGCCGTCACGTAAGCAAAATGAGCAAACCCAACTTGATGCCCTGAAAGCGCTCTATTTTCACCCTCACCATGATCGCTCATTGCTATGTATTGCGTGTCGTCACCAAAGTGGACCCAACGCCTTGGTTTTCCATACCATTCACCCCGCCCTTCACTTCGTATTACCCAGTGGGGAAAAATGGCTTGGTAAAAGCGAATCATGGTATCAATGTTTTTAACAACTAAATTTACGTGTTCTAAATACATACTGTTTCCTTGTGAGTTAATTTAAACACACAATAAAACCTCAAGTTAACTTTAGGTAAAGCGCTTTTTTAAATTTTTAGTGGGTCATTAAAAATACACTTTTGTTTTAATTAAATGTGCAACACTTTCAAGGCTGTACAAAAAACACCCACAAGTATTTAGGGTTTATTGTTTACTTTATGTCAAAAGTCGCTAAAATACGCCGGCTGAAAATACAAACGTTCTTTTACAACCCAAAGGTAACTCCATGCATCCAATGTTAAACATTGCGGTTCGCGCTGCGCGCAACGCAGGCAAAATTTTACTTCGCGCTGGCGAAGATTTATCAAAAGTTGAAGTGCAACAAAAAGGCGCTAACGACTTAGTAACTAATATTGATAAAGAAGCCGAAGCCGTAATCCGTGACACTATTTTACAGTCTTACCCTACTCACTCTGTTGTGGGCGAAGAACTAGGTGAACACAAAGGCAAGGATGATGATTACCAATGGATTGTAGATCCTATCGATGGAACAACAAACTTCATCAAAGGTATTCCACATTACGCAATCTCTATTGCACTTAAAGTTAAAGGTCGTTTAGACCAAGCCGTTATTTATGATCCGATTCGTGGTGAGCTTTTCACTGCATCTAAAGGTCAAGGCGCACAACTTAACAGCAAGCGTTTACGCGTGAGTAAAACAACTGTTCTTGCTGGTACAGTTTTAGCAACGGGCTTTCCTTTTAAGCATAAACAACATACAGATGCATACACTGAAGCGTTTAAAGCGTTATTTGTTCACACTGCAGATATTCGTCGCGCAGGCTGTTCTGCATTAGACATGGCGTACGTTGCTGCTGGCCGTGTTGATGGCTTTTTTGAAATTGGCTTAAAACCTTGGCACTCTGCTGCAGGCGAGCTTATGGTTAAAGAAGCGGGTGGTATGGTTGTCGATTTTGCTGGTGGTAATAACTACAACCACAGTGGAAATATCATCTGTGGCGCGCCAAAACTGACTCAAGCTATTATTCGTGAAATTCGTCCAGTGTTAACTGAGTCGTTACTTCGCTAATAAATTGCTTTTACCAATATAATTGGTACAACAAAAAAGGAGCCTAGGCTCCTTTTTTGTTGTTAAAAATATGGGTTTATTAGCTTAATCTCTATAGTTTCCCCTTTTGTATAAGGAAGGGAATTTAAATCTGTAGCAAAGTATTCATAAAATAACGCATCAAACTCGCCGTTTTGCTGCATTATTTTAATTCCCTGCTCAAGCGCTTTAGCCAACTCAGGCTTATCCTTAGACACAAAATAATATAGCGCTGTTGGGTAGCTAATATATAAATTAGGCACAATACGTAAATTTTTGTGATCTCGCTCTAAAAGCTCAGAATTGACTTCAATAAATGATCGCGGAAAGTAATCTATGCGGCCTTGGCTAGTAAGCGCAAACATGGCTTTTAAGTTTGATAATGGTCTCACGTTTAAACCGTTATTAACCAATATGCGCGTATCAGGCCAATCATGCCCCTGTACCGAGCTCAGTTTTGATAATTGCTCAAGCGTTTTTATATCTTTAAATTTATCTAAATTCTGTTTATTTGTAACTAACGCTCTTTTGCCTATATACCCTTTGAACAATGGAATTTTAATGGCCGTGGCTAATGACTCTCGTTCAGGGCTGCTCATACTCCAAAATAAATCAAGCGAGCTATCATCAAGTGACATTAAATTGCGTTGCTGATGCGGGTGTACAGCAACACGTTCTATTTCGACAGGATACTGGGCTCTTATCAATGCCTTGGTTAGCATGTCATTGAGGTAATCATCACGGGCAAAATGCGCATGTTGATCTTTCGGAATTTTTACAATATTAACTTCGCTTGCTACAACACTTCCAATAAACAAGCTCACTACACATACGATACACTTTAATGGCAACATCATGATCACCTATAAGTAAATTACCTTTTTACTATTTGCTAATCGCTACTACTGGAGGCGCAGGGCGCCTTCGCTTGCATGTAAAAAGATAGCTATGACGAAATCGTTTGGCTTCTTTTTTCGCATCCGTTGCTAATGCTGCAACCTGATGGCTATTTTTGCACTGCTGTAAATCGGGTTCAACTAATCCTATTGATAAGGTAAGTAAAGGTACAAACTGCTTTTCACCTTCACGATTTGTAGCCCAATACCCTTTGCTAGCTATGTGATTGGGCGTAAAAAAAGCACGAGAACGATGTTCAAACTGTTCAATAATACGGTTACAAATACTTACCGCATCGCTTTGGTCAAAAACAACCATAAAGTCGTCACCACCAATGTGTCCTACAAAGTTAGCACTATTTGTACAGGCTTGCACTGTTACATCAGCCAATAATTTAATGACACTATCACCACTCGCGTAGCCATAAAGATCGTTAAACTGTTTAAAGTGATTCAGGTCAATATAAGCAAGATGAAATTTATTTTTATTACGTAACCTATGCTCTATAGCTTCGTTAATTGCAACATTGCCTGGCAACATTGTTAGCGGATTTGCATGTTGTGCGTGGCGAATTTTTTCTTCTGTTATATGTTTTAAAATGTCTCTTAGTGGCGCAAGCCCTAAATAATTGCCGCCTCTAGTAATAACAATATGGCGCCTAATATCGAAGTCTTGCTCAGTTATTTGCTTACTCACCGTATCTAGCTTTTGGTCTTCATCAACAATTAGGGGTTGTTTATCCATTAACTCTATAACAGGGCGCTTATCATAAAGAGCATGACCATAGGGTGCTGCAAATACCTCGGTAAGTTGGTCTTTATGTAGTAGGCCCACTGGCTGACCCTGTTGATTAATTACAGGTATGCTAATAATGGCTTTGTCTTGCTCAAAGAGTAAATGAGCGTCTTTGCATCGGGTATCACTTGCTATGGCCTTTTGTGGTTGGCTTAGCGCGCCAATCGCCATTGACTGGTCAAACTGATCACATAATTTAAATGTAAGTGCTTGTATTTGAGCAGAGCTAAAATCACGACTTGGTTGCAAGTTCGGTCGTTCAAATAAAAAACCTTGTACATTATTAATGCCTAAACTTTCAACCAGAGCGAGTTCCTCAGAGCGCTCAATGCCTTCTGCAATCACTAAGGTGTTTGTTGCTTTAGCTAAAACAATAATTGATTTTAAAAACTCCTTTTTAACCTCACTCTGATCGCAATGATCGATAAAATAACGATCTATTTTTACATAGTCAGGACGCAGTGCAGACCACTGCTTTAAGCCAGAGTACCCAGCTCCTAAATCATCAATTGCAATGGTAAAACCGAGCTCTCGGTAATGCGCAATGGTTTTAAGTAATAAGTCGTCGTTATCTACTTTGTCTTGCTCTGTTACTTCTATAACAACACGATTAGTCGCTAAACCAAACTGCTCGGTTAGGTGGCGTGTTTCGCCTTTTGGGTGGCAAGGGTCTAGTAGCGTTTTTGGACTCACATTTAAAAAAAGCTTACCTTGTAAATTTAGCTTAACAAAGTTTTCTATTGCCTTTGAGCGGCATAGTAGCTCTAGCTCAGAAATAAGGCCCTCTTGATGCGCAGCTTTAAAGAGCATATTGGGCATTTCTAATAAGCTCTTTTGTGGACCTCGACTAAGCGCCTCGTAACCAAGAATGAGCTGACCAGATATATCTAAAATAGGCTGAAATAACGTGGTTACTTCCCCGCTATCTAAAATAGCCTCTAAGGCTTGTCGTTGAAGGGTCACTACTGGCTCAATTATTATTTCAATTAGAGCAATAAAATAGCAATTCTGTATGACATATTTATTTCAAACTCCTATGTTATAGGCAATAAAAAACCGCTCATAGAGCGGTCTTTTTAATGCATTTAAGATTATGGCATTGCCATCGGATCTTGATCTGCACCTTCTTTTTCTATCACTTCTGGTATTAAATCTTCTTTACTTACTCCCATTGCAAGTGCAACCGAGCTTGCAACATATACAGAAGAATATGTACCAATAAATACACCAAACAATAATGCAGTAGCAAAACCATGAATGGTTTGTCCACCCCATACAAACAATGCAATCAATACCAAAATTGTGGTGATTGATGTAACAAGTGTACGGTTAAGTGTTTGCGTAAGTGAAATATCAATAATTTCAACGGTATCGTCGATGCGTACTTTTCGGAAGTTTTCACGAATACGGTCAGATACAACAATAGTATCGTTGAGTGAGTAACCGATTACCGCCAATATTGCCGCTAATATAGTTAAATCAAACTCTAAACCCAGTACTGAAAACAAACCTAAAGTGATAATTACATCGTGTAATAGTGCGCCTACAGCACCCACAGCAAAACGCCATTCAAAACGAAATGCAACGTAAATTAAGATACAAATAAGTGCAGTTAACATGGCTAGGCCACCCTGCTCTTTCAAGTCTTCACCGACACTTGGGCCAACAAACTCAATACGACGCATGACTACGCTGTCGTCCGCTTTTTTCAGTGCATCAATTACTTGGTTACCAATTACTTCAGCTTTAACATCGCTACCACGTGGAGCTAAGCGCACTAATATATCTTGGCTCGAACCAAACAGCTGCACTGATGCATCAGCAAAGCCATTTTCACCAAGTACATTACGCACTTTTTTAAGATCAGCCGGTTGAGAAAAACCCACTTCTACCGCGGTGCCGCCGGTAAAATCAAGACCAAAATTTAAGCCCTTCGTAAACATTGATACTATCGACGCTACAATTAATAGCGTAGAAAAGCCCATTGCCACTTTTCGAAGAGACATGAAACGAAGGGTTCTGCTACCCAAACTTAAAATTTGCATGTCTGCTCCTTAAATAGAAAGTTTATCAATGCGTTTACCACCAATAAATAAGTTGATCACCGCTCGGGTACCAACAATGGCTGTAAACATTGAAGTTAAAATACCAATAGCTAATGTAACGGCAAAGCCTGCAATTGGGCCTGTGCCCACAGCAAACAATATAACTGCCGCAATTAACGTAGTGATATTGGCATCAAATATAGTGCTGAATGCGCTATCGTAACCAAAATGAACGGCTTGTTGCGGGCTACGACCATCGGCCAGCTCTTCACGAATACGTTCAAAAATAAGTACGTTAGCATCAACCGCCATACCAACTGTCAGTACAATACCTGCAATACCCGGCAAGGTTAACGTAGCGCCTGGAATAAGTGACATTATGCCAACAATAAGCACCAAGTTGGCAGCAAGCGCTAAGTTAGCCACTAAGCCAAACCCTTTGTAATAAATAAGCATAAAGGCAAGTACAAACGCAAAACCAAGTGCAACCGCAGTCATACCTGCTTCAATGTTTTCTTGGCCTAAGCTTGGCCCCACTGTACGCTCTTCAACAATTTGAATTGGCGCAACAAGTGCACCTGCGCGAAGCAGTAAACTTAAGTTATGTGCTTCAGCTGGGTTATCAATACCTGTAATACGAAAAGAGCGGTCTAAACGAGCTTGAATTGTTGCCACGTTAATAACCTCTTCTACCTTAATAGGTGGAAGTGCTTTACCGTTTTCGTCTTTTTTACCTGATGGTTTATATTCAATAAATACCGTTGCCATGCGTTTGCCAATTGCACGCTTAGTAAAGGCATTCATTTTTGAACCGCCTTTGCTGTCGAGTGAAATGCTTACTTGTGGGCGTTGGTATTCATCTGCGCCAGATTGCGCGCCAGTGATATGGCTACCTTCAAGAATGATGCGTTTTTTAAGTACCACAGGGTAACCGTCGCGGCTCATGATCATTTCAGTGCCGGCAGGGATACGGCCTTGAGCGGCAGCGCTTGGATCGGCGTTTTCGTCTACTTCACGAAATTCAAGCGTTGCTGTCGCACCTAAAATTTCTTTAGCACGAGCGGTATCTTGCACACCGGGTAATTGCACAATAATACGTTCAGCACCCTGGCGCTGTACGTTTGGCTCTGCAACACCAATTTGGTTGATTCGATTACGAATGATTGTTTCGTTTTGCTTGATGGCGTAGTCACGAATCTCTTTCAGCTTTTGCTCACTCATGGTGGCAAAAAATGCATTATCGTTACTGCTGTCATCAATGTATACGTTAAGTGGGTAACGAGATTCTAAAAAGCGCTCTGCAGCATTTTTATCTTCTTCATTACGCATTTCAACACGCATACGGTCAGAGCCAGCCACGCGACGAACGCTGCGATAACGAAGTTTTTCTTCGCGTAGATCGCTACGGAAATCTTGCTCCATTTGCTCAAGCTGGTTATCAACCGCTGTTGCCATGTCGATTTCCATGGTGAAATGTACGCCACCACTTAAATCTAGACCTAACTTCATTGGATTTCCGCCAAGGGATTTTAACCAAAGAGGTTGAGCCGGCGCCATATTAATGGCTGAAATGTAATCGTCACTTAGCGAGTCACGCAATAAATCTTGTGCTTTTAATTGCTCTTCAACATTTTTAAAACGAACAAGTATTTGCCCGCCTTCAAGCTTGGTTGATTTAACTGCTACGTTATGTTTTTTAAGGGTTGCGTTTACTTTGTCTACTACACTGAGATCAACATCAGCACCTTTAGCGCCCGAAACTTGTATAGCCGGGTCACGGCCATACAAGTTTGGAGAGGCATATAAAAGGCCAATGGCAACCACAGCTAAAACAAGTAAATACTTCCACACTGGAAACTTGTTTAACACGGGGTCGTCCTTATTATTTTTATAGCGACTTCATTGTGCCTTTTGGCAATACAGCAGATACAGACGCTTTTTGAACTGTAACTTCTGCTTGCTCATTTAAAGAGATAACGATGAAATCTTTATCTTCTGCAATTTTAACAATTTTACCTACTAAACCACCTTGGGTTAGTACTTCATCGCCTTTAGCCATCGCATTCATTAAGCCTTTATGCTCTTTAACACGCTTAGCTTGTGGGCGGTAAATTAAAAAGTAAAAAACTAAACCGAAAATAGCTAACATGATTAGCATTTCCATGCCGCCACCGGCTGCAGGTGCGCCAGCTGATGCGTGTGCGTTTGAAATAAATAAACTCATAATACTTCCTCTTTAAATTTAAAGTTTAATTTTTTATATCTGCAAGCTCTGGCACTTCTTGGCCGCGGCGAGCGTAAAAATCTTTTACAAATTCTTCTAGTTTACCTTCGCTAATTGCATTGCGCAGGCCTTCCATAACACGCTGATAGTAACGTAAGTTATGTATTGTGTTTAGTCGTGCACCTAAAATTTCGTTACATTTATCAAGGTGATGTAAATAAGCACGCGAGTAATTTTTACACGTATGGCAATCACAATCAGGGTCGAGTGGACCGGTATCTGTTTTGTGCACTGCGTTACGTATTTTAATAATACCAGTGGTAATAAATAAGTGACCATTACGTGCATTACGCGTCGGCATAACACAGTCAAACATATCTATGCCACGACGTACCGATTCAACCAAATCTTCTGGCTTGCCAACACCCATTAAGTAACGCGGCTTATTTTCAGGCATTTTGTACGCACAATGATCAAGAATATTCATCATTTCGTTTTTAGGTTCACCAACTGATAAACCACCAAGTGCATAGCCGTCAAAGCCAATTTCTTCTAAACCGGCTTGTGATTGTGCACGTAATTCTGGGTACATACCACCTTGAATAATACCAAATAACGCAGAAGGGTTATCGCCGTGGCCTTCTTTTGAGCGTTTAGCCCAACGAAGAGACAGCTCCATAGAGTCCTTAGCTTCTTTTTCAGTAGCAGGGTATGGTGTACATTCGTCAAATATCATTACAATATCTGACCCTAAATCACGTTGCACTTCCATTGATTTTTCTGGTGACATCATTATTTGGTCACCGTTTACAGGTGACTGAAACAAAACACCTTCTTCGGTAATTTTACGCATTGCGCCAAGACTAAATACTTGGAAGCCGCCTGAGTCAGTTAAAATTGGGAAGTCCCAATTCATAAAGTCGTGCAAATCGCCGTGCTGCTTAATAATTTCAGTACCAGGGCGAAGCATTAAGTGAAAGGTATTACCTAAACAAATTTGCGCACCTGTTGCTTTAACTTCATCAGGTGTCATGCCTTTAACAGTACCGTAAGTACCTACTGGCATAAATGCAGGTGTTTCTATTACACCACGGTCAAAAATCAAGCGGCCACGACGCGCTTTACCGTCGGTGCGGTCTAATTCAAATTTCATATCATCCTCAATGTCGGAAAAACAGTCCAACAAGCTATAATTTAACCGCTCGATTCTACCCTTTTTGCACTGCTAATACTATTAGCTGCGGTAAATTCGCTCGTTATAATCATATGCAACTAAAAACCCCAGCAAGTATGCTGGGGTTGAGTGTTAGTTATATTTGATAATAAATAAAACAGCGCTATTTACGTGTTAAAAACATAGCATCGCCATAACTAAAAAAGCGATATTTTTGTTCTATTGCTGTGTTGTAGGCACCCATTATGCTGTCTTGTCCGCTGAACGCACTCACCAACATAATTAACGTTGACTCAGGTAAATGAAAATTAGTGACCATGGCATCAACGACATTAAATTGGTAACCCGGAAAAATAAAAATATCGGTATCGCCAAAGTAAGTATCTAATTTACCGCCATGTATTTTTGCAGCTGATTCAAGCGAACGCATAGATGTGGTACCAACAGCAATCACTCGCCCACCGCTCGCTTTAGTCTGTGCTACAGCGTCCACAACATCTTGTGGTACTTCAATGTATTCTGAGTGCATGACGTGTTCGTCAATGGTCTCTACACGTACCGGCTGAAATGTACCTGCGCCTACGTGTAACGTGACAAAGGCCATGTTTACACCTTTATTTTTAAGCGCAGCCATAAGCGGCTCGTCAAAATGTAAGCCCGCTGTAGGTGCTGCCACAGCCCCTGGTTTTTCACCATATACTGTTTGATAACGTTCGCGGTCAGCTTCGTCATCTGGTCTATCGATATAAGGCGGTAACGGCATATGGCCAATATCGTTAAGTGTGTCGAGTACATTTTTGCTGTGATCAAATTCCAGCTCAAATAAGGTGTCGTGACGGGCAATCATAGTGGCTTTAGCTTTGCCTTCTAAAATAACCTCATTGCCTGGTTTTAATGATTTACTTGCACGAACATGAGCAAGCACACGGTGTTCATCCAATACTCGTTCTACAAGTACCTCAACCTTACCGCCCGATGCTTTTTGGCCAAACATACGTGCTGGTATTACTCGCGTATTATTAAAAATGAGTAAGTCGTTTTCGTTAACTAGCTCAAGAATATCACTAAATACTTTATGGCTTATCTCCCCTGTTGGACCATCGAGGCTTAATAAGCGGCTACTCGTACGATCTTTTTTTGGAAAGCGAGCAATTAATTCATCGGGTAAGTCAAAACTAAAGTCAGCTACGCGCATAGTTGGTAATCCACATCATTAAAAATCGCGCCAAGTGTATATCTATCGTCAATTAAGCTCAAGAAGCCAATCCAACTACTGTAAACCTGAGCATCCTTCTATTCGGGGGGATTATTCAAATCTACTTGTTCTTACTAACAAAACTTATTACCCTTAGTAATGGTAGTAAATTACGATTTTTAGGATCTCCTGCGTGGCAGAACAATTAAATTTGCTGATTTTAAATGCAAGCCGTGCTGAGCGCAGGGTGATTAAAGATACTTTAAAAAAGCTTAACGTATTTAGCTTTATTGAAGCAAATGATAGCCAGGAAGCTCTTAAAACTCTTAAGCAACAACCGGTTGATATTATTATCACTGGATTAAATGTGGGTAAAATAGACGGTTGGCGTTTTTCTCGTATGATTCGCTCAGGGCTATTAAAAACCCCTAAAAACACCCCTATTTTGTTGATGCCCCCGACTTACTGCGAACGAATTGCAGAAACAACTGCCCGAAGTTATGGAATCGATGCTGTTTTACCGTTTGAAAACCAAGATATGCTACCGCAAGTTCTGGCTAATGTTTTATCTACACATTTAGAAAAAAGCAGTCGACTAAACCTACTTTTGTTAGAGCCCCACGCAAATAAAGCGGAGTCGATAACTGAAGAACTAAAACTAAATTTTGCTATTACACATGTCACAACGTGTAAAGCCGCACTGAACCAGTACAACCAACAACAATTCTCAATCGTTCTACTTGATACCACACAAGAAAAAGCAGATGAATCTAGCCTACTTGTCGAAAATATTTTACAACATAACTCAAAGCAAGCCATTGTTACTATTATAGATAACCCTGATGCAGATTATGCAGAACAGCTTTTGTTATCGGGTGTAACCGATTTTATTCGCGCCCCATACGAACCTTCATTTTTAAATAAGGTATGCGATCATGCCGCTCGCCGAGAAGACTTTATGGTGAGCTACGCTGAATTTGCTCAAAAAGTAGAGCAGTTAAGCGTAAGCGAAGTGAAATACAAAGAGCTATTCTCAGCTCATCAGCGCATATTATTGCATCTTAATACTGTTGTTCTTGAGCTCGACCAGTTAGGAAAAATTCGCTTTATAAATCCAGCTTGGGAAACCTTAAGTGGTTTTGGCGTTAAAACAAGCCTGCAAAAAAGCCTAACGCAATTTTATACTGGTGAATGTCAGATAAAGCTCAAAGCAACCATCGACGATATACTCGGTGGTGGGAACGATCATCAGCAAATAGAAATAAAACTCCAACATAAAAACGGTGGCCAAATTTGGGTTGAATGTAGGTTGCAGCTAATTAAAAACAGACGCAATAATGCAACGATCACTGTCACTATTGATAACATTCACGAGCGTAAGCAAGCCGAACTTCAATTACGCCACCTTGCGCTGCATGACCCATTAACTGGCCTACACAACCGATACCATTTTGACCAAGAGCTAAGTCGTATTTGTAAACCCAAACACACTCACAGCGATGTTGAGCATGCCTTGATTTACATTGACCTTGATCATTTTAAAATTATTAATGATAGCCAAGGCCATCATCAAGGCGACTTGGTGTTAAAAGATGTGGCACAGCTGTTTAAAGACAACATTGAAAAAGAACACTTAGTATGTCGCATTGGTGGCGATGAATTTGCCGTCATTCTAAAAAATATGAACCTACTCGATGCGCACCTTATTGCAGAAGGTGTCTGTAGTGCCATAGAGCAGCATACCTTTAAGTCAAACGAGCAAAGCTACACAATAAGCTGCTCTATCGGCTTAACGCAAATTACAGTAAACAATAACGACCCTAATGAGTGTTTAAAACAAGCCGACATTGCTTTGTATATTGCAAAAAACTTAGGCCGTAACTTAGTACATTGCTATTCAAAAGAAGATGCGCAAAACAATACACTTCAAACAGGTCTTGAGTGGGGACACGAAATCCGCCAAGCACTTCAACAGAATAATATTGAATTGCATTACCAGCCTATATGGGATTTTAAAGCAGAAAAAGTTGCTTACTTTGAGGCACTATTGCGCTTAAAGCATGAAGGCACTCTTATTTACCCTAATCAGTTTATTCCGTCTCTAGAAATGCTTAACGACACCTTTTTAATGGATCAGTGCGTAATTAGAAATGCAATTGCCAGTGTTGCAAAATACCCTCAACTTAGCCAAGTTGCTATTAATCTATCTGCACAATCATTCTTAGATGAACGGCTGCTACCACTCATTGAATCGAACCTTGAAAAGTACAATGTTCCCGCCACACGGATTATTTTTGAGATCACCGAATCCGCAAGCATAAATAACATACAAGCTACACGTAAGATGATTGATAAACTTAACTCTTTAGGGTGTCACTTCTCAATAGACGATTTTGGGACTGGCTTTAGTACCTTTAGTTACCTAAAACAGCTGCCTGCTCAACATGTGAAAATAGATGGCTCGTTTGTTCGCGACATGCTTAATGACCCCATTGACCTTGCTTTGGTAAAAGCAATTAACGACATTAGTCGCTCACTCGATAAATATTCTGTTGCGGAATACGTTGAAAATAAAGAATTATTTACTACTTTAAGGGACATTGGTGTCGACTACGGGCAAGGTTACTTTATTGCTCGCCCCGTTCCTGTTGAAAAAATAAATGATGAGCTTGAAAAAATTTATCAAAATAAAAGTATTTACCAACAGTAGCCTAGGTTAAAACTAACAAATTCGAACAACTTAACGTCACTTTTTTCTTCCATTATTTTCTTTCTTGCCTATACTTTCTTTATCAGATAAAGAGGATGTCATGCAATTTAAAGGATTACGCTGTATAAACATGACATAAACCCCCAGTCAATACATGGTTGATTACAAGTTACAAGGGTTTTAGGGAGGAAGGTATGGCGCAACTAGTTATATTATTACTGATAATTCACCTTATTATTGCGTACCAATGTTACAGGTATTCAAGTTTAAAAGGTTACCCCGTCAAAGTATTTACCGTATTAGGATGCGTGCCCTACTTTAATGTAGTGGTATGGATTTACTTACTTTTTTTACCTGAACTGGAGCCATTTGAAAGCCATGTTCAACGTCAAAAGCAGCCATTGTAGGCTGCTTTAATTTTTTAATAGCGGTTAACTTTAATTGCTTGGCTCATTAAAGTTTAAACTACATTGGCGTTGTAAAAACACCTCAAGCTGCTGGCTAAACAATTTAAAATCGCGAATACGTCCTGTAGTTTTTCGCCAAAGAATACCAATATCTCTGTAAGCATCGCTTTGCGACGGTGTGGCTACCATCTGTTTATTTTCTAAAATACCGGCATTAATGGCCATTTGAGGTAAAAAGGTCACCCCGAGCTGGTGTTCAACCATACTGAGTAATGTATGTAAGCTGGCCGCTTCAAATGGATTAATACAGCTTGAGCGGTTTAAATGGCACGCACTCAGCGCGTGACCCGTCATACAGTGCTCTCGCTCTAGCAAAAACACACTGGCATCAGGTAATAGGTTAAAGTCTTCTACGCCCTTTGCAGGCATATAATCTTTATGGTGCACTAAGCTAAAATGATCTTTTGCTAAAATTTGGGTATGAAACTTGTCGGTTGCATACGGTAATGCCAGTAACGCTAAATCAATGTATCCATGCTCTAGCTTATCCAGTAATTTGTCGCTGGTATCCTCAATTAGTACCAACTCTAATTCACAAAAAGTTTGCTGACAAAAGTGATACAAAGGCGCTGCAATAAAGCTTGCAATAGTAGGGATTACGCCAACGGTTAACTTACCGCTGAGCGGCGTTAAAAAGCTTTTTGTGAGCTCTTTTAAACTGATAGTGTCGTTAATTATTTTTCGTGAACGCTCAACAACCTCTTCACCTATGCTTGTAAACATAAGGCTTCGGTTTTCACGCTCAATAAGTTGACAACCCAGCGTTTCTTCAAGATTTTGAATGGCACTGCTTAGTGTCGACTGGCCAATAAAACAGGCACTGGCTGCACGGCCAAAATGCTGATGCTGATGAACAGCGAGTAAATACTGAAGCTGTTTAATACTTGGAAGATTGGTCATTTTTTCTTTCCACAAATAAAAAGACCCCAATACCTAGGGCATTGAGATCTTTTCAAGCTAAAAGTCTTTTAGTACTTTTTTGTTAAACCCCAAATGCGGTTCTCAGTACGTAGAAGATAACAATAGCAAGGGCAGCACCAACTGGCAACGTTATTACCCAAGAAACTACAATGTTTCTGATAACGCTCATGTTAAGTGCACCAATACCACGTGCCATACCTACACCTAGTACCGCACCCACTAAGGTTTGAGTAGTAGAGATTGGCATACCAGTTCCTGATGCAATAACAACAGTAGAAGCAGCGGCAAGTTCTGCAGCAAAACCACGGCTAGGCGTTAAATGTGTAATGCCTTCACCAATTGTTTTAATTACTTTTTTACCTAAAATGGCAAGACCTGCAACAATACCAAAGCCACCTAGTGGAAGAATCCACCATGCAATTGCTGCTTTCTTAGCAATTTCACCGTTGTTTTCAACAATATTTACAACAGCAGCTAGTGGACCAATTGCATTAGCAACATCGTTAGAACCGTGAGCAAATGCCATACAACAAGCGGTTAACACCATTAATACCGCAAACACTTTTTCTACGTTATTAAATTGCATTTGCTTATCAGCTTTAGGATCGATGTTTAAGCGAGAAATAGCAATTTTACCAATGATGGCAACTAAGACTGCAACACCAATTGAAAGCGCATAGCCTTCAACAGAACCTAGGTTAATACCAACGTGCTTTAAACCTTTTTTGATTGTAACTAAAGCCATGATAAAACCCGCTAAACCCATGTAGATTGGTACGTAGCGTTTAGCGTTCTTTAATGGTGCATCTGTATCAAATATAAGCTTTTGCGCGCTCATGAATATTAGATACGCAATAAAGCCGGATATAGCTGGTGTAATGATCCAGCTTCCTACAATGCCGCCTACTTTATTCCACTGGATTGCTTCTGTACCCACAGCTACTAGCGCAAAACCAATGATTGCACCAATAATAGAGTGAGTTGTTGATACTGGCCAACCTAAAAATGAAGCGATTAGTAGCCATGAACCCGCGGCAAATAGCGCGGCAATCATACCTAAAACCATCAGTTCAGGAATATTCGCAAACGGTGCAGCATCAATTATTCCTTTACGAATAGTTGATGTAACTTCACCACCTGCCAAATAAGCACCTGCAAACTCAAAAATCATAGCTATTAAAATAGCTTGTTTGATTGTTAATGCTTTTGAACCTACAGATGTACCCATGGCGTTCGCAACGTCGTTCGCGCCAATACCATAAGCCATGAAAAAACCAACAGCTGCGGCAATTAAAACTAATACCGTGCCGTAAGATGCAATGATATCCATTGTATAACCTTAATCTTTCGTGTTTGAACTGATTTTAAATTAACGAGCTAACATCAGCTCAAGACGTGATCCTACGCGCTCTGCAATATCTGCAAGCTCACCAACCCATTCAATAATGCTGTATAAAAACATTACATCTACAGGGTTAAGTTCACTTTCTACTTCACGTAGTTGGCGGCGTACTTTAATTTGCATGTCATCCGTGTCTTGTTCTATTGCATCCAATTCAACGAGCATTTTTTCTACTAAGGTCACTTCGCGACCTTTAAAGCCTGTTTCTAATAGCTCTTCTAACTCGTTTATTGCTTTAGATGCTTGTTTTGTCGCATCCACACAACGAGTTAAGTAAGCCAAGAAATCAGCTTGCATTACTGCTGGTATGGTCATTTCACGACCGATTACGCGCCCAGCAATGTCTTTTGCTTTATTAGCAATTTTGTCTTGTTGGGTTACTAACTCGAGCAGATCCGTACGTTCTACCGGCATAAATAAACCGCGTGGTAACTGTAAACGTATGTCTCTTTTCATGTCATCGGCTTCACGCTCTAAATTACGAATAGTGATACGAAGCTCTTCTGCTTGTGTCCACTCTTCTTTAAAAACGTGATTAAAAAAAGGTATCAAAGCTTTACTAGCTTGATGAACTTTTTTGATGTGATCTTCCATTGGTTTGAAAGGAGATTTTGCAAAAACTCCTAAAAACGCGTTTGTAGGCATAACTGACCCTTTAATCAAATTACATGCGTGCAGCATGCGATTTTACAGTATTCACAACAATTGTGAACGGTTTTTATTATTTAACTTATAGCTAAATAAACAAAGCGGCTTATAGCCGCTTTGTTAAAATGCGCTAATGAACTTTAAAGCGATTTTTCAATATCTTCCTGTGATATATGGCGAATATCTTTACCATTTACAAAGTAGATAATGTACTCAGCAATATTCTGACAACGGTCGCCAATTCGCTCTAATGAACGCACTGACCAAACTAAATCCATGATTTTTGGAATAGAACGTGGATCTTCCATCATGTACGTCATAATTTGACGTGTTATGGCTTCATATTCACGATCAACTTTAGCATCTTCTTTGTGTACTTCAAATGCGCGTTGCACATCCATACGTGCAAACGCATCAAGTACATCGTGTAACATTTTTAAAACCTGACGACCCATATTTTCAATATTCACTAACAAATCTTGTTGATCTTTAGTGAAAGAATCGAGAGCCACTTTTGCAATACGCTCAGCTTCATCGCCAATACGCTCGAGGTCAGCAATAGTTTTTGCAATCGCAATCACCAAACGTAAATCGCTAGCTGCGGGCTGACGACGCGCAATAATGCGTGTACATTCTTCATCAATGCTCACTTCCATGGCATTAACTTTGTAGTCGTTTTTACGCACTTTTTCTGCAAGTTCTGCATCGTTTGTGCTTACCGCATCAAGTGCACTACTTAGTTGCTGCTCAACTAACCCACCCATGCTTAGTACATGGTTACGAACATTTTCAAGCTCTTGATTAAAGCGACCAGAAATATGCTTATTAATATTATGTTCCATAATTACCTTCTCTCTAAATCTTGTACAACACGGTACTGTTAATTATTTAGCCGTAACGACCTGTAATATAATCTTCAGTCTTTTTCTTTGTTGGTGTTGTAAATAAGGTATTTGTATCTGAGTACTCAATCAGCTCACCCATGTACATAAAGGCTGTTTGGTCAGACACTCGCGCTGCTTGTTGCATGTTATGCGTAACAATAACCACGGTAAATTTATTCTTTAAATCGTTAATTAGTTCTTCAATAACTAAAGTCGAAATTGGATCAAGTGCAGACGTTGGTTCATCTAGTAATAAAACCTCAGGCTCTATCGCAATAGAACGAGCAATAACTAAACGCTGTTGCTGACCGCCTGATAAACCAAATGCACTGTCATGTAGTCTATCTTTTACTTCATCCCATAAAGCAGCGCCACGTAATGACTGCTCTACTACTTCGTCTAACTTACGCTTTTCTTTAATGCCTTGTAAGCGTAGACCATAGACTACATTTTCATAAATCGATTTTGGAAATGGATTAGGACGCTGAAACACCATCCCAACGTTACGGCGAAGCGCCGCAACATCTACATTTTTATCGTAAATATTTTGTCCATGAAGGAGTATTTCACCTTCAATTCGACAAATATCAACCAAATCATTCATGCGGTTAATACAGCGTAATAGCGTTGATTTACCACAACCTGATGGGCCGATAAACGCCGTTACTTGGCCTTTTGGAATGTTCATATTCACTTTACTAAGCGCTTGTTTATCACCGTAGTAAAGATCGAGATCTTTAATCTCTAACGCTTTTTGCTCGTCTGTTAAATTGTCTAAATCTAACTTCATGCCCAAATTGGCTTGGTTTACTTTTGGAGCGACTGTAATCATGTTTGTTACCTATTAAATCTTTACTAATTAGTGTTCAAGCGATCTGAATTTTTCACGTAAATGGTTACGTATACCAATGGCCGTTATGTTGAGTGTGATAATAACCGACACAAGTAAAAATGCCGTTGCATATACCAGCGGGCGTGCCGCTTCAACATTCGGGCTTTGGAAGCCAACATCGTAAATATGAAAGCCTAAGTGCATGAACTTTCTGTCTAAGTGAAAATACGGAAAGTTGCCGTCTAATGGTAACGTCGGTGCCATTTTAACAACACCTACCAACATCAGGGGCGCAACTTCGCCTGCTGCACGTGCAACAGCCAGTATTAACCCCGTCATAATTGCAGGGCTTGCCATTGGAATTACAATACGCCATAGGGTTTCAACTTTAGTTGCACCCAATGCTAATGAACCGTCACGTACAGTGCTTGGAATACGTGATAAACCCTCTTCCGTAGATACAATAACCACGGGTAACGTTAGTATTGCCAATGTTAGTGCAGACCACATTACACCTGGCGTACCAAATACTGGTGTTGGTGAAGACTCTGGGTAAAATAATTGGTCGATACTGCCACCAAGCATATATACAAAAAAGCCTAAGCCGAATACACCATAAACAATAGAAGGTACACCCGCCAAGTTAATTACCGCGATACGAATCATTTTAGTGACCGCATTTTTAGCCGCGTATTCATGCAAGTAAATAGCAGCAACAACACCAAACGGCGTTACTATCACAGCCATCAACATAACCATAAATACAGTACCAAATATAGCAGGGAATACACCGCCTTCTGTATTTGCTTCGCGAGGATCGTCAGATACAAACTTGCCTAGTTGACCAAAGTAATGGCCTAGCTTTGCAAAAAAGCCCATGTCGTTCGGAAACCACACATCAAGTACTTGATACATAGGGATCGTGACTATTTCGCCGCGCATATCTTTTACCGTAACATGGTCACGTTTTGCCTGTTTACGCAGTGCAAATAACTCTTTTTCAAGTTCGCCGTACTCTGCACGTAATTCGGCACGCGCTTTTGCAAGCTCTGCAACACGTTCATCTGTTAACTGGTTATCAAGTAAGTAGCTTTTCTCTTTTAAGCGTAAGCGCTCAAGTTCATAGTTGATATGACCTATATCACCATTTTGTAAATCCAGTGCTTCATCATTTAAATCTACAGCACGCTCAACAAGGTCATATAAAGCCTCTACTTTATCGCCCTCTACTGGCTTGCCGTCTTTAAATACACTTTCTACATACCCGTAAAAATTACCATTTTTACTACGTTCAAATACTGCAAGCGTAGCGGGTGTAGACTTTGCTTTTATGTCGGTTTCAAGTATCCAACGAAAATCTAGAGCTACGTATTCACGGTTACCTGTTTTTATAAGTAAACGTTCAAATTCTTCTTTATCAAATGCTGAAACATCAACACCTGTCGCTGCCAAACGTTCTTTTGGTACGAGTTCACGGTCGTAAACTTCACCAATAACGGTTTGCTTGGCAATCGAGCCTTCAAGCTCAAACTGTACAACTTGAGAAGGCCAGAAAAAACTCAATCCCTTCCAGGCTATCATCGCTAATATACCTAAAACCGAAATTAAGCTGATGCTCACTGCACCGCCGGTCATCCAAATCCAAGGAGAACCAGACTTAAACCACTGCTTTACCATGTCGTGTCTCTCCACTTACATTGAGCTGTATTTTTCACGTAACTGCTGACGAACAAACTCAGCTAACGTGTTAAATACAAAGGTGAATATGAATAGTACAAAGGCGGCTAAAAACAATATTCTGTAATGCGAGCTACCTACTTCTGATTCAGGCATTTCTACCGCAATATTAGCTGCCAGCGTTCTCATGCCTTGGAAAATACTCCAGTCCATAATCGGTGTGTTACCTGTTGCCATGAGTACAATCATGGTTTCGCCCACGGCACGGCCTAGGCCCATCATTACCGCAGAGAATATACCTGGGCTTGCAGTTAATAGCACAACACGTACGAGTGTTTGCCATTGAGTAGCCCCTAGTGCTAATGAACCATTTGATAAGTGTTTAGGTACACTAAATACGGCGTCTTCCGCAATAGAGAAAATAGTTGGAACAACTGCAAAACCCATTGCTATACCCACTACCAATGAATTACGTTGGTCGAATGTCATACCTAACTCGTTTGTTAGATACTGGCGAACATTACCGTCAAACATCCACAGCTCTACTGTTTCGCTCATTGCGAACGAGAACCAACCAACAACTAACACAACAGGAATCAAAATAATTGAATGAGACCCTTCAGGTATTTTATGGCGAATACTTGCTGGTAATTTCGTCCACGCAAGTGCTGAACCTAAAATACCAATAGGTAATAAAATGAGTAAGCCAACAATCGCAGGTAAGTGCTCTTCAATTAAAGGCGCTAACCAAAGGCCCGCTAAAAAGCCTAAAATAACCGTGGGAAGTGCTTCCATTATTTCAACGGTTGGCTTTACAACCTTACGTAATCCACTCGACATAAAGTACGCAGTGTAAATTGCCGACGAAATCGCAATGGGTACTGCAAATAACATAGCGTAAAAAGCCGCTTTAATTGTACCGAACGAAATAGGCACTAGCGAAAATTTAGATTCAAAGTCATCACTTGCAGATGTTGACTGCCAAATGTATGCAGGCTCTGGGTAACCTTCGTACCACACTTCTTGCCATAACGCAGACCATGTTACTTCAGGATGTTCGTTATGAACCTCTAATACCGTTAATTTGCCATCCGCTAAAATTAACGCAGCATTTGAACGTGGAGCAATAGCAAAGTGTTTAATTTCGCCTTCACTTACTTTACCCTGCCACAACTTAGTTTCGCTTGTTGTGTAGTAAACACCAAGCTCACCGTTGCTGCTGGTAGTAAAGAAAGTACGACGATAAAATTCTGTAAAAATATTTAATTTGCTTTGTTTGGTTGTTTCAAACGCACGAATTTTTTGGAACTGACGACCAGCGTCTGTGTTTACTTCAAACCACTGCGATACTTCACCGTTATCATTAGCAAGCATTAATGAGTTTGCACCCGCAAGTAACTGAGCAGACACTATATTAGCGTTTTCTTCATTAGCCGATAATAACTGGATTTGCTCTACTTCACTCGGATAGCGCGTATCATAAACGTAAATTTGATTAGCTGAACGAATAAACGTACGTGTTGTATCTGGCGAAATTAAAAGCTCATCTACACGACCTTCAACATCAAGCTCTGTTCGCTCAACAACCCACTCTACTTCACCTGTAAACATGTTTTCTTCAGCAACAAAGCTGCTAAACAAAACGCGCTTATCTGCGGTTAATGCAACAACCGCCGTTTTATCTTCATAGTGAGTAAACGCAAAACGCTTAATAGCAGCGCCTTGAGCATCAACTTCTAACGCCATTTCACCAAGCGGGTAATCAACGCGTGGCGTTAATTTGCGTTCGTTATTTGGAAAGGTAACTAAAAATTTAGGTACAACCACCATTACAGTGCCGTTTTCTAAACCATATGCGTATTGGCCCTGAAACGGTGCACTCGTTGCAAAGCTTGTTACTTCGCTTGGAAGAGCAACATTAAGCGTCTTGAGTTTTTTACCAAAACTTGCTTTTTCTACATTGTAAAAATCAACTTGGCCTTGTTGGCTTAGTAAATAAGCAACTTCGGTTTGCTCTTCAACACCTAAGCCAACTATTTGATCTGCGTTACTTACTGTGAAGCTGTCACGCTTTTCAACTTTAGCTGACTCAAAAATTGGCTGTACTACATAAAGAAGGTAGAAAAATATTAACAACAGCGCTATTAATACCATTACTCCACCGGCGGTTATGCCAAATTTGGCAAACCTGTCTTTAAATAGACGGCTTCGATCCGTATTAAAAGACGGTTTATTCGGATTGGAAGTCATCAAAACACCTTTAAATCTTAACGTTCTATAAATTATATTTCATCAAGATGACAGTAATGTTACAACGGTCATAATAAGCACTCTAATTAAAGGTATATCTAAGGTGGCATAAGTTATTGTATTAATTAAGCGTTAGATTAGTCATTTAGAAGGGAACTAAATAACAAAAATAATTGGACAAAGCATTTAACGAGGTTAATACTCAAATGGTAAATTAAGGGATGCGCTTACCTTTCTTTCATTCACGTTAAATTAATTATTAACATAATAAAATCATTTACCTATAAAAGCGCGTCAGCATCAAAACATATTTTATTTAATGCCTACGCATTTACATTCTTCGGGCTTAAAAAGAGGCACAATTTATGAAACAGTTGGTAATAACTATTTTAGGAAAGGATCGTCCAGGCTTAGTAGAAGATATTTCATCGGTAGTTTTAAAAAATCACGGCAACTGGTTATGTAGTAACCTTAGCCATTTATTAGGTCATTTTGCAGGGATTATTCAGTTAGAAGTTGCTGAAGAGCATTTTCAGGAACTGCAAAACGCGCTTACCGCTTTACCAAAACTTGAAGTGCGTATTGAAGCTGGCAATACTGAAATTGAACCTTCACCACGTGAACAAATCAATTTAGTGATCACAGGAAACGATCGCCCTGGTATTGTCCAAGAGCTCGCGAGCGTAATACGACACAAAGGAGCAAGTATTACTCATTTAAATTCTAGACAACAAAGCGCACCTAATTGGGGAGTCCCTATTTTTAGCGCTGTTGCAACCGTTACCTTACCTAACGGAATGGATAAAGACGAAGTAATTGATGCGCTCGAGTCAATAACCAGCGACTTAATAGTAGACACAGAAGAAGCATAATTTTTTATTGCGTGTCATACAAGTGACACGCATGTCATTTTAATGTCATTAAATTGTTCTATATTTAACTCAGCGTTAGGTAATGGAATATAATATGAATGCCCACATAGAACATACTCAAACCGTTGAATACTTTGCTAAAGAGCTTAGTTGGCTGTCATTCAACGAGCGCGTTCTACAAGAGGCTAAAGACAAAAATAATCCAATAATTGAACGCATGCGGTTTTTGGGGATTTTTTCTAATAACCTTGATGAATTTTTTAGGGTGCGTGTTGCCGACGTTAAGCGCCGTATTTTATTAAACAAACTTCCCGATGCTAATTTTGAAGAAGACGAAGCTTTATTAAGTCAAATTCAACAAAAAGTTTTGCAGCTAGGCAAAAAATTTAACCTAATACACCAACAAATTTTAAACGATTTAACCACTCATAATATCCATGTAGATCGCCCCGAAAAATTAACAGACTTTCATCTTAATTGGCTTAAAGCGTATTTTCATGACAAGGTTTTACAGCATATATCACCCATTTTACTTAATGAAAATAAAGATTACTCAGACTATATAAACGACACAATGACTTACTTGTTTATTGAAATGAGTGACGAAAAAAGCCACTACGCTATGCTTGAAGTCCCCACAGACCGAGTACCCCGTTTTATTATATTACCGCCTGAAAAGACACGTCGTCGTAAAACCATTGTTATGCTTGATGACGTTATTTCTTACTTCTTAAATGATGTTTTTAGTAACTTTTTTCACTTTGATAAAATTCAAGGTCATGCAATAAAACTCACACGAGACGCAGAATACAATTTAGACGATGAGCTAGAAGAAGGTCTGCTCGATAAAATGTCTAAGGGCCTTAAACAACGTATTTATGCAGAGCCTGTGCGCCTTGTTTACGACGAGAGCATGCCAGAAAGTATGTTAAAAGTGATGAAAAAACGTTTAAACGTGAGTCATCATGATGCGCTGATACCCGCGGGTCGATACCGTAACTTTAGAGATTTTATTGCTTTTCCTAATGTGGGTCGCCAATACCTTGAAAACAAAACACTTCCAGCCATACAAAGCACAGCTTTTAACAAACACAGCAGCGTATTTGACGCAATAAGCGAGCAAGACATACTGCTTTACTACCCATATCACACATTTAATCATTTACTGGAGTATGTTCGCCAAGCCGCATTTGATCCTATGGTGACGCAGATTAAAGTAAATATTTATCGAGTCGCGAGTAAGTCTCGGCTTATTTCTTTACTCATCAATGCCGCTAAAAATGGCAAAAGTGTCACGGTAATGGTTGAGCTTAAAGCGCGCTTTGATGAGCAGAACAATATTGAATGGGCTAAAGTTCTTAGCAGTGCAGGAATAAAAGTTATTTTTGGTATTCCAGCCCTAAAAGTGCACAGCAAACTGTGTGTTATTCACCGTAAAGAAAAAAACAAAATAGTTAAATACGCCCATATTGGTACCGGAAACTTTCACGAAAAAACAGCTAAAATCTACACTGACTTTAGCCTTTTCACAAAACATAACGGTATTTGTGAAGAATGCGATAGCGTATTTAAGTTTATAGAAAGCAGCTACAAGCCTTTTAATTTTGAATATTTAATGCTCTCCCCTATTAATGCTCGCGACACTTTATTGGATTTAATTGATAAAGAGATTCAGCATGTTGAAGATGGTTTCACAGGAAAAATTACAATTAAAGTAAATAACTTAGTTGATAAACAACTTGTAGATAAACTTTATTATGCCGGTCGTCGTGGAGTAAAAATCCGAATTATTGTACGTGGTATGTGCTCATTAATACCGGGGGTGGCTCACTTTAGCGAAAACATAAAAGTGATCAGTATTGTTGATCGCTTTTTAGAGCATCCTCGCGTAATGGTATTTGGCAATAATGGCAATGATAAGGTGTATATTTCTTCCGCTGATTGGATGACTCGCAATCTTGATCAACGCGTTGAAGTGGGAGTGCCTATTTTAAATAATAAATTAAAACAGCTCATTATGGATATTTTAGAGCTACAATTTAAAGACCGCACAAAAGCTCGGCTAATCGATAGCGAGCAAAAAAATACCTATGTTAGGCGCGGTAACAGAAAAAAAATTCGCTCACAAATAGCAATATACGATCACTTAAAAAAATGGGAGGGTAATTATAATAATGAATGATCACCCATCAATAGCGGCCGTCGATCTAGGTTCGAATAGCTTTCACTTGGTCGTTGCGCGCGAAGTGGATGGCACATTACAAATTCTGCATAAAGAGAAACAGCGTGTTTATTTAGCCGATGGCTTAGACGATAAATTAAGACTAAACCAAGCAGCCATAGACCGTGCACTACTTGTACTTAAGCAGTTTGCAAACACCCTTGAAGACTTTCCTCCTGGTAATGTAAAAGTAGCTGCTACATACACTTTTAGGCGCGCCAAAAATATTCATGCCTTTTTAACTCAGGCGAGTAAGGTATTTCCATTTCATATTGATGTGATCCCAGGGCAAGAAGAAGCTCGGCTTATTTATCAAGGTGTGGCTCATTATGTACATAACGAAGAGAACCGCCTTATTATCGATATTGGCGGAGGCAGTACCGAACTAATTATTGGTAAGCACTTCAAACATAAGCTTCTTACCAGCCGTAATATGGGCTGTGTTAGCTACACAAAACAGTTTTTTAGTGGTGGAGCTATTACGGCTAAGCGTTTTAATCGAGCTGAAATAAAAGCGGAACAAGAAATCGAAGTTATTTTTGCCAACTACATTAACGAAGGTTGGCAAGATGTAATTGGTACATCTGGCACCATAAAATCTATTTTAACCATGGTGTGCGCACAAAACCCGCAACAAACATTTGTAAGTATTGACGATTTACTGGCTCTTAAGCAGCAATGCATTTCCGCTGAACACATCAATAATATAAGTATAGAAGGATTAACGCCTGAGCGTCAGCAGAGTCTATGTGGAGGACTTGCCATTCTTATTGCTGTTTTTAAAGAGTTCTCAATTAATCAGCTCTCTTATAGTGACTTCTCTTTAAGAGAGGGGCTACTTCATGAAATGCAGCAAAAACTCGCCGATAAAGACATTCGCAGCAATACAATCAATAACCTGAGTGAACGATACACCATAGATAAAGCCCATGCCTCACGCGTTGCTAATACAGCTACTTGGATATACGAACGCCTTAGCAAAGCGTGGCAACTAAATGATAATAACGACATAGCGCTTCTTAATTGGGCTGCTAAGCTACACGAAATTGGCTTGTCTATTAACTCTTCAGGTATTAATAAACACAGCGCTTACATTGTGGCAAATAGCCAGCTTCCTGGCTTTACTCAGCAAGAACAACTCATTTTAAGCTCGCTAATTCGCTTTTACCGAAAAAAAATTAAACGTGATGAATTACCAGAGTTCACAACAATCGCACAGCAACATGTAATTAAGCTTATTACTATTTTACGCTTAGCTGTTTTATTTAATCAAAAACGCCAAATTAGCCAGCAACCTAATATGAATATTAGCGCTAATGCCACAGGGCTTTTTATTA
This sequence comes from Pseudoalteromonas sp. 4NS20-0020, assembly GCF_057554385.1. NCBI lineage: Bacteria > Pseudomonadati > Pseudomonadota > Gammaproteobacteria > Alteromonadales > Pseudoalteromonadaceae > Pseudoalteromonas > Pseudoalteromonas sp. 4NS20-0020. Next base: position 365,663 of record NZ_BAAJMI010000004.1, read on the forward strand.
AATTTTACGATAATTATTTACAAACACACACGTTACTTAATGCAGATTTAGAACTAGAACAACGTTATTTGAAAAAGGTAGGAATAAGTCTTAACTGCTCATAATATTTTGAAGAGTAAATAATTAAGCAGGGTGCTATTACACCCTACTTTTAGCTAAGTATACTTTAGCTAATTACATATCCATATGGCGATTTGTACTTTGCATCATTTGCTTAAGCCCTTGCTTTTCAAGCTCTAGTAGCTGCCCTAGCTTCTCTTGCGCATTTTGCGTTTCTGCACGCTCAAGAAGGTAATCGTAAAGCGCGATAACTTTTTGATGCTGACTCGATAAGTAATTTTGAATTGCTTTTTCATCTAACTGCTTATCTTTGCTGATATCGTTAAACGTAATAAGTTCGGGGTTACTGGCAAAGTACTCATAGCAAAACGTGTCGAGCGTGTTAATTTCGGTAATCGCTTTAAAACCCACTAAATCTTCAGCGAGTTTTTTTTCGTAATTAAGGTAATAATCCACCAGCATGGCATTACGCTCATCAAGTATTGGTTTAACGCTATGAAAGTTAGCCGCCATTTGCGTATGAAATAATACTGTCCAATCGTATACCTCTTTAATTGTTTTAACTTGCATGTGCATTCCTTACTTAGTTAACTTATGAGTTACTAGTAGCTTGAATCATGCCAATAAAAACCACAATTAAAAACAATGGGTTACACTTTAAAAATAAATTAAAATACAAATTAATAGAATAACTTACAGACAATAGGTAATTTTTATAGGGCAATGATAAGTCATTACCCTATCACTGTTACTTAATAGTCTTTTTTCTCCATAATAGGTAAACCGCAGGAATAACTAATAAGGTCAACATTATTGCGCTTACCATACCACCCACCATAGGCGCTGCAATTCGGCTCATTACTTCACTACCGGTACCCGTTCCATAAAGCACAGGTAATAAACCAATAACAATAGTAGCCACCGTCATCATTACAGGACGCACACGTAACCCGGCACCTTCAATAATTGCTTGCTGTAACTGAGCTAACGAAAGTGGTTTATCAGCTCGCTTAGCAGTTAAGCACATGTTTTTATATGCCTGATTTAAGTAAACCAGCATAATCACCCCAATCTCCACGGCAACACCGGCCAGCGCAATAAAACCAACCCCTACGGCGACTGAAAAGTTAAAACCTTGAAGGTACATGAGCCATACACCACCTATCATAGCCAATGGCAGTGTGCACATAATAATAGTTACTTCAGCAAAGCTTTTAAAATTAAGATAGAGCAGCACAACAATAATGGCCAAGGTGAGTGGCACTACGTAGGTGAGCTTATCTTTTGCACGTTGCATATATTCATACTGCCCAGCCCATGTAATAGAATACCCCGATGGCAGTATCAAACGCTCATCGAGCACGGCTCTCGCGCTTTCAACATAGCTACCAATGTCTACGCCATCTATATCAATATAAACCCAACCATTTAAACGTGCATTTTCACTTTTAATGCCAGACGGGCCGTTTTCAATAAATACATTAGCGACATCTCCAAGCGCAATATGCTGTCCTTGTGGCGTCACAATGGGCATTAACATAAGGGCGTCAGGTGAATCCCTAAAAACTTGCGGATAACGCACGTTAACCGAATAACGAGCCTGCCCTTCTATTGTTTGTGTTACATTTTTACCACCAACTGCCGTTGCTATAATTTGCTGTATATCGCTTATGTTTAAATTATAACGCGCTGCTTTTTCACGATTTATATCAATTTTTACGTAGCGCCCACCAGCCACTCGTTCAGAGTAAACAGATACAGTGCCTTGAATATCAGCAAGTAGCGTTTCTATTTGCTCACCCATTTTTTGAATTTCACTTAACTGTGGACCTGCCACTTTAATACCTATTGGGGTTTTAATACCGGTTGCCAACATGTCTATGCGTGTTTTAATTGGCATAACCCACGCATTAGTTAAACCAGGAAACGTGACTAATGCATCAAGTTCTGCTTTGAGTTTTTCAAGAGTCATTCCCTCTCGCCACTCGTCTTTGGGCTTTAATTGAATAAACGTTTCAATCATTGTCAATGGAGCGGGATCGGTGGCTGTTTCAGCTCGCCCGACTTTACCAAAAACTGTTTTAACCTCTGGCACGGTTGCGATTAATTTATCTGTTTGCTGCAAAATCTCTCGAGCTTTAGCTATTGATATACTTGGGTATGTAGAGGGCATATACATTAAATCCCCTTCATCAAGTGGCGGAATAAACTCGCTACCTATTTTGTTAAGTGGGTAAAAACCTACCAAGGTCATAACAAAGGCAAATATTAAGGTCGTTTTTGGAAAATTAAGCACCCATCTGAGCAAAGGCCGATAAGCCGCTACAAGCAATCTATTTACGGGATTTTTATTTTCAGGTATTACTTTACCTCTTATAAAATAACCCATCAATACAGGCACTAGGGTGATCGCTAATCCTGCTGAAGCCGCCATTGCATAAGTTTTAGTGTAAGCAAGAGGTGAGAACATTCGCCCTTCCTGCGCTTCTAAAATAAATACAGGCAAAAAACTCACGGTAATAATTAATAAACTAAAAAACAGCGCAGGGCCTACTTCGCTTGTCGCTTTAATAACGACTTCCCAACGGTTTTGATCAGTCAGAGGCGTTTTTTCCATATGCTTATGCATATTTTCAATCATTACTATGGCGCCATCGGTCATTGCCCCTATGGCAATCGCAATCCCGCCCAAAGACATAATATTAGCGTTAATTCCTTGCCAATACATCACAATAAACGCCGTTAAAATACCCAGCGGTAAGGTAACAATAGCCACCAAAGATGAGCGCACATGAAACAAAAACACAACACACACAAGCGCTACAACAATCAGCTCTTCAACAAGTTTGCTTGTCAGATTACTTATTGCGTTGTTAATTAAGTTTGAGCGGTCGTAAACGGGAATAATCTCAACGCCCTCTGGTAATCCTTTTTTAAGCGATTCGATCTTAGCCTTAACCAGTTCAATGGTTTTTTGTGCATTTTCGCCGTAGCGCATAACAACAATACCACCGGTAGCTTCGCCTTCACCGTTAAGATCACTCACGCCACGGCGCATTTGTGGGCCTAGGCGAATATTTGCGACATCACGTAACTGCAAAGCCGTGCCATTTGCATTAGTACCTAATGGAATAGCCTCTAAATCGGCAACACTTTTTATGTACCCTGTGCTGGTAACCATGTATTCCGCTTCGGCCATTTCAATAACAGAGGCGCCTGTTTCTTGGTTTCCTTGCTCTATTGCAGTTTGAATAAGACTCAACGGAATGCCGTAAGCACGCAGCTTATTAGGATCTACATTTACTTGATACTGCTTAACCATTCCCCCTACAGAGGCTACTTCAGAAACACCCGGCACAGTTTGTAATTCAAACTTTAAAAACCAATCTTGTAAGTCTCGCAATTGGCTAATATCAAGCGTATTTGTTTTATCAATAAGGGCATATAGGTAAACCCAACCAACACCCGTTGCATCAGGTCCAAGCTCTGGCGTTGCACCTTCAGGCAGGCGGTTTGCAGCTTGGGTTAGGTATTCTTGCACTCGGCTACGCGCCCAGTATAAATCAGTGCTGTCATCAAAAATAATATAAACATACGAGTCGCCAAAAAATGAAAAGCCTCTTACGGTTTTTGCCCCTGGCACCGATAACATAGCAGTAGTAAGCACATAAGTAACTTGGTCTTGAACCACTTGTGGTGCTTGCCCTGGATACGATGTTTTTACAATAACTTGCACATCAGATAAATCGGGCAAGGCATCTACGGGCGTATTTTTAACGGCAAACACACCACCGCCCACTAAAATTAATGTAAGCAACAATACCAGTAACCGGTTATGAACAGACCAGCGGATAACAGCAGTAATCATTTTACTTCCTCGCCCATCGTATGTTGCATTGAGGAGTGATCTATTGCGTCTATATTATTTAAAGCGGTGATCACAAAATCATCATTAATAATACTAAACGTGAAATCAATGGTTTGACCTTTAATAAGAGAGTTAACCTCTATATGCGGTGCCAGAACAAAATTCATTGTTGCTGGACCTCGGTTCCACTTTGGAATAGCTTCACGACTAATATTTACAACTCGAGTTGCTGCATCAATTGTATTTATAACGCCATTTACGGTTGCACTTTGAGAGTTGTCATCGTTACTACTATCAGCAGCTGGCATCTCCATTCGCTTAAAGTCTGAAAGCTTACTCGACTCAGAATCTATTAAAAATTGTGCAGAGGTAACCACGCTATCGTTTACCACCACACCTGATAAAATAATCGTTTCATCAACGCTTGTTTGTCCTACTTGCACTTCAACAGATTTAAAGCGCCCTTCGCCTAATGCTATAACTACGCGGTTTTGATGTTGCGTACGAATTACAGCTTCTTTTGGTACTACAAGCTGAGGTTCACTCGCATTTGTATGAATAGTCACCTGAGCAAACATATTCGCTTTTAGCTTAAGGTCTTTATTTGTAAATCGGAGCCTGACCCGCAGTGTTCTATTTTGAGCATCGAGCGCCGGATAAATATAATCGACCTGTCCTTGCCATATTTTTCCCTTAAAATAATCAAGGGTCATGGTTACCGGTAGGCCAACACTGATAAGCGACGATTGACGTTCAAATATTTCCGCCTCCACCCATACCTCATCAAGCTGAGCAATACTCATCATAGATGTACCCGGCTTTACATAAAAACCTTCTCGCACATTCAGCTCATCAACAATCCCACTTTGACGCGCATAAAAGGTAATATTTTGCATTATTTGCTTATTTTTTTGTAAGCGCTCAATAAATTCAGCAGATACATTTAACGACTCTAAACGTGCCTTTGCAGCACGAATTAGTACATTGTTATTTCTATTTACTGCCAATAAAAACTCTTCTTGTGCATTAACTAGCTGCGGTGAATATAAGGTATACAAAGGTTCGCCGGCGTTTACCTTATCGCCTTGCGCTTTTACATATAAATCTTCAAGCCACCCTTCTACACGAGGGTGAATATGAGTAATTTTGTCTTGGTTATATTGCACATAACCCACTGTATTGATGTTACTTTGCAGTGTTTTTAACTGCACCTTAGTGGTTTTCACTCCTAAATTATTAATTACCACTGGCGAAATAGTAATCGCTCCTTTTTCACTTTCACTATTACCAACTTTGTCGTAAACGGGCACTAAATCCATCCCCATAGGAGAGAGGCCTGGAGCGTCACGCCTATAATTGCTATCCATGGGCGCCACCCAATATAAGGGTTGTTTTACGGCCGGTTTTTCATCAACTATAATTTGCGTAAAACCAGCCCATAAACTAGCCCCTACAATAGCGGCAATGAATAGTTTCAAGTTAGTGTTCATCAGGCTGCTCCTCACGTAGTTCGCCCATAACTTGGGAGTCTAAGCTACTCATATAATAATTTAAGCGTGCAATAATAATGTGTTGATCGACTTGGATGTTAAGCGCGTCAATTTTGGCATTTAACTCACTAATACGTGCTTGCATAACATCAGAAAAGTCACCGTCATCACGCGTATAAGCATTCAAGGTTGCTTGTGATTGCTCAGCCATTTGTACTAATAAAATATTTTGATATAGCGTATTTCGTTTTTGTAACTGGGATAGCTGACTATATTCTTTAAAATACATACCTTTGAGCTTTTGCAAAGCGACCCTTTTTTGTGTTTTAGTCGCTTCCGTAATAGATATAGCCGATTTAACGTGTTGGTCTTGCCTGTTATCCGTAAATAAAGGGAGATCAATGCTAACTCCCACAGAAAGTAAATCGGCTCTTGATTGGCCCATTGGGGTGTCTGCTCGATAGCCATACCCCACATTACCCCCTATCTGTGGCTTATAACTTTGTTTCGCTAAGCTCACTTGTGTTTGCTTTGCCAACACACTTTGCTCTATAGCAACAATAGCTGGATGAGCCATAAGTAATTGCATAAGTTGACTAAATTCAAGGGTATTAAAATCAGTAAGCGCCACAGGAGGTATAAATTTATCGTCTAAAGATTTTACTAACATTGTTATGGGTAACCATTGCGCTAGCCGGTTTTTAGCACTGTGAAGTTGCTGTTCAAGTATGAGTAGCTTATCTTCTAAGCGGGTAAGCTCTAACTGAGCACGAATAATATCTTGCTGGCGTGTTTTACCCTGCGTACTTGCATAGCTGGCCTCAGTTATTTGAATAAGCTGAGTAAATAACTCTTTGTCTTTCTCAATCAAATTAATACTGTACTGAGCCCTATAAGCATTTAACCAAAACTCAGTAACCATCGCTTTGACTTGAGCCAACCTATCAGCTCGCTGCCATGGATATTGCTTAGACGACTGAAAAAGCGACTTTTGTTTCAGTGATAGACTATCACCGCGGCTAAATTTTTGGCTTAGACTCACTTTAAATTGAGTCATCCCTTCTTGGTCAAACGCATAACCATTTGTTGGTAAGTTCATAAGACCAAGCGTTAGTGTTGGGTCGGGTAAAGTACCCGCCATAATACTTTGCGCCATAATGGCTTGCTCTTGGTGGCGGCTTGCCGATAACCACGGATCATTTGCAAGTGCATAGGTAAGGGCGTGAGATAAGTTTAGCGTACGTACAGAGCTATACTCATCTATTGCGCCAGTCGTTTTTTCTTCTTGGGTATTCGCCGCACTGCTGAACAAAGTCAAACAACATAGCACTGCATTTATTTTCAAAGCGTAATTCATCACTTGCTCCATTTAAAAATTAATAAAAATTTAAATTGGCAAGAAAGGTGTTTATATCAGCCGCACCTAATACGAAAACTAATCACGTTTTCAAAAGATAAAAATCAGCTTGAGGTTCCATAAAATTTAGACACACCTATCCTGCTATTTAAGCAAACATTGGAGGTCGGTAAAGTGATTTGGGAGAGGTTGTTTGAGCACGCGATTCGCATGTATTAACTTTTTCAGTACTTGTAACTGTAATAAGTATTAGAATATCGACATTAAGCATTGAGTTAGCCGTACAGCCATTAACAGGGCAACTGCATTCATTTTGAGCAGTCGCTTCCTCATCGCAGCAATCCATTTGCATCATGGAATGGTGAGCGCTGTTATTCTCTGCACTACTTTTGTATAAATTCATGTTAACGTGAACGTTAGACTGATGAGGCATTTCACATTCACTTGCTACAGACGCAAACGACTGACCCACAAACGTGAGCAGTAAAGTAAGCGTAAGTAAAATAGTGTACAAGCGTTGCAAAATAGTACCTCAATCAAAAAAGGGGATTTTAAAGTAACTTATAAACGACTACAAATAATTTAGGGCGTGTTTTGTAGTTTGGTTTGGGTTTTAATTAAATAACTGGCAATAACTGTAAATATACAATAGGCGCTAAAGTACCAAAACCCTTCACCAAATTGTGCATTCATAACAAGCAATTCACCACTTTTACCGTGTGCATTGCCCGCTAAATACGTAACAATTAATGCTATTACAAATACATCAACCATACTCCATTTGCTGAGTGCACAAACAATATTGCCACATACTTGCTTAAGTCTATTCACTGGTAAGCAGCAATACAGTAGCTGTAATAATAGCTTTAAGCTTGGCACCACAACTGAAAAAAGACCAACCAAGGCAGCCACAAGCAAATTATTATTATTTGCTAGGTCTGTGATAGTGCCGTAAATACTTTGCGTTTTGCTATAAGCGCTAATCTCACCGTCTAACTTATCCAGGCCCAACATGTTTGAAAACATCATTAGCATGCTGCGCGTTCGGCCATCGCCTTCTTCAGCTAACATTTCAATCCCCGCTTGAGCAAGTTTTGATTTATCAATATTCCCTTCAATTGTTAGCACGGGTTTTGTAATACCCGGAAATAACAAACATAAAGCAATAACTACACTTACAACAGATAAAAAATTACGCATACTTATTCGCTCATAACTTCTATTACATCATCACTATAAAGCATTGACTCTAATATAAAGCTGTATATTTTTTCTATTTCCATCTCTGGGTTAACCAACTTAAGTTGTGTTTCAACCACTGCCCAGTTTTTAGTTTCAATCGCTTTTGCCAGTAATAAGCAATCACCCAGCAAACCGGTTTGCAGTAGCAAAGCATCTGTTATGCTTTTATCTAGCGTAAACTCTTTTACAATAGTTGCTAGCTCAATATCTAATATCGCATCAAGCATCGAAAACAAACCCACTAAGTAACCTTGCTGAGATAAATTTTTGTTTGTTTCAGCTAATATAAGCTCTATTAACCGAGCGCGTACAAGAGCAAATTTAGTCAACTCTGTTGGTTTATCTATTCCTAAATCGCTAACAGCTAATACACGCACAAATTGACGAATTACGTCCTCACCTAAATAAACAACAGCTTGCGATATGGACGTAATAACTAAATTACTATTATTAGAACGTGCATTTGCCAAACGTAAAATTCGCGCCGTTATTCCTACATCTTTAGCTACACGCTGATGAATTTCTTCAAAGCATAACGATTCTTTTGCTATTGCTTTAAGGAGTTCGAAAACGGTAACTTTTGAAGGATCGACCCCACTGTAAGTTAGCATTTCTGGGCGGGCAAAAAAGAATCCCTGAAAATAATCACAACCTGCATCACGTAAGTTTATAAACTGATCGTAAGTTTCTATTCGCTCTACTATTATTTTGCAATGAGGGTAACTTCGTTTCAGCTTTTTAACCCGCATATTGGTTTTAATAATAGGCTCTTCAGCCTCAATTTTTATATAACTAACAAGGGCGAGTAACGGCTCCCATTTTTCATCGCCGTCATAATCGTCCAGTGCAAATACATAACCCTGACCTTTCAGCGCTTTAATACGACTAGCAACCGCTGCAATATTTACCGTACGCTCCACAATTTCTATTACAGTATGTTCAGGGTTTAATAGTTTAGGGAATTCATCCAGCAAAGCGTCTGTAGAAAGGTTTACAAAAGCAAGTTGGTGAGCTGTAAGCTTTTCTGCACCGACTAGCATTAAGGTATTAAAAAACAAACGGCTGGTCGCGTGCTCATCGCTAGTACCTGCAGGAAACGCATTATTTGCTGAGTTTCGGTAAAGCAACTCATAAGCAAACACTGCTTTGTCTGCATCAAATATTGGTTGCCTAGCAACATATTGTGTCAACGTAGGTGTTAACGACGGAGTGTCAGACACGTTCAATAGAATTCACCTATAAGTTTGTGCAAAATTAAAGCTAATCTTTTGAGTCTAATCTATGTTAAAGATTAAAAGTATAGTAAATGCATCTTAATCGTTGCAAAATTTTGCAAAGTAAATAAAACTAATAAAAAAGTTCGTAGTATAGGAGCGGGTTTGCGTATTTTAAAATGGTTATTGATAACATGTTTAGCATTGAGCTCGCTTCCTAATATTGCAGCACAAAGCAACAATCCTCTAAAGTACAACATTAGCTCATCTGGAAGTCATTACCCTTTCTACACCAACAATCCTAAACGCCCGGGTGTGTTACCAGAAATCATTGAAAAAGTACTGATTGACGCTAATATCTCTGCTTCTCATGAATCGCTACCTGCAAAGCGAATCACTAAATATCTGAATGAAGGTATTATTGACTTTGATGTGATCTCGCTTGATTGGCTACCTCAAAGCGAAAGAAACAACACCAAATATGTATTTTCTGACCCATTAATTACAGTAACAGAAATGCTTGTAACGCTGCCCGAAAACACAAAAAAATGGCAACATGTGTCCAATATTGAGGGTAAAAATGTAGGCACAGTATTGGGTTATTATTATCACAATGCTGATACATTTAAACGCGTTGATTTTCCTTCGGAAAAAGAACTCATTGAGGCGCTAGTACGAAAAAGAGTAGATGTTGCCATAATAGGTGACTCACCAACCTTATATTGGTCACAAAAACTTAATATCAACATTGGTTTTGGTGCTCAATATTCTCATGGTTTTTTGAGAATTCGCCTGCTTAGCAAACATAAGCACTTAATGCCTATCATTAATAAAGTAATAAAAAACCTCCACGACATTGGTTATATAAACAACATAGCTGAAAAATACATGAAAGAAATACCCATACAAAACTAAGGGATTTATAACACACACCCAGTGCGCTGAGTTATACTATGCAAAAATATTAACCCGACCAAAAAAGTAGTCCTATGAGTATTGAAAAAGCCTTAATTGAACGCAGCAGCAACCAGTGTGAATTGTGTACAGCTACCAATGACTTATCTGTTTATGAAGTCCCACCTGTAACCGAAACACATTCAGACAAATGCATTTACACTTGCAAAACATGCAAAGAACAAATTGAAAACACCGTAGATGTAACGCCGACGCATTGGCATTGTTTAAATGACAGCATGTGGAGCCAAACACCTGCTGTTCAAGTTATTGCCTATAGAATGCTATCGCGCTTAGCACCTAATAACGGTTGGGCACAAGATGCGTTAGACATGGTATATCTAGAAGAAGAGACTCTGGCTTGGGCTAATAAAGCACTTGCTGAAGATGACGATGTTAAACATATCGATAGTAATGGCGTGGTTCTTCAAGCTGGCGATACCGTGACACTCATAAAAGATTTAGATGTAAAAGGCAGTAGCCTTACAGCAAAACGTGGTACTGCGGTGCGTAATATTGGTTTAACCAGTAACCCAGAACACATTGAAGGGCGTGTTGATGGCCAGCGCATTGTCATTTTAACTAAGTTTGTTAAAAAGTAGGCAGCAAATAACTCACACTATCTTCGCTTTTAACTGTGAGTAATAAGTTAGAACAAAAATGCCCAGATCTGCTGGGCATTTTCGTAAGTAGTGGTTATTCGTCAACCAGTTGCTCACACCTATAAAAGCCAGTAGGTTCACTTAACAATGACACTAGATCAGGCAATACATTATCCATAGTTTGTTTAAGCTTCCATGGCGGATTAATCACTATCATACCTGATGCAGTCATGCCATGAACGTCAGTATCTGCCTCGGTTCCCAGCTCAAATAACTGAATATTTCGCATACCGGAATCAATTAAACCCTGCTCCATATTGTTAATGCGCTCCCGATCAACAACCGGATACCAAATCATATAAGTACCCGTTGCAAATCGTTGATGTGCTTTAATTAATGTTTTTACAACGCGTTCATAATCATCTTTAATTTCGTATGGTGGGTCGATTAATACGCACGCTCTTCGAGACGCAGGTGGCAGTAGCCCTACCAAACCAGTGAACCCGTCTTCACCGCGCACTCGAATAGAGCGCTTACCCTGCATATTACTTTCTAGCAAGACTAAGTCTCTTGGGTGCAATTCAAAAAACCAACCTTTATCTTGACGACGTAAATAATGTTCAGCAATTTTTGGTGAACCCGGATAAAAATCGAGGTCACTCGTATTATTGAACGATTTAATTAGGTCAATGTATTCGTTAAGTGCCTCATGCTCACTTGTGTGCGCCCACAACTTTTCAATACCGTCTTGGTATTCTTGCGTTTTTTGAGCATCAGCTGCTGCGAGTTCAAAAAAGCCTGCGCCAGAGTGCGTATCAATGTAATCTAGCGGCTTATCCTTAACTGTTTGATATTTAAGCACCTCAGCCAATACAAGATGTTTTAGAACATCGGCCGGATTACCCGCATGAAATGAGTGTCTGTAACTAAGCATTATTTATTTTCGCCATACGCAATTTAATATCGCAAGTGAACCATAAGCACTGGGCTTTAGCAACTTGCACTAGGGTCTGTTAACCGTTCAAGGTTAAAGTTTAAGCGACCTGTTTGATATTTAGGCAAAGTAGAGCCTACATAGTGCGGTTATACTTACATGAATTTAAGCCGGTAGAATAACGCGGGAGCAGTTACCGAGTCCACTGAGTTACAAACCTCGCGCCACGATTAAATACCCCCTAGTTTGAACAAACTTTAATCCGCAAAATTCAACAACCTCTTGGATAAAGGGTGTTTAAATGAACCATATATGAACAAAAAAGCACGTTGTATGAATTATCCCTTAACAAAGAAGAAAAATCAGCTAAAACTCGCGTAAATGCTAGTAAATTGATGTACTTTGCTTTACATTTGCAAGACATTAATTACAGTTATATGAGCGCCTTATGGACAACAATACTCTTCAACAACTCGAACAACTGATCGATTCACTTATTGAACGCAATAATCAATTACAAACTGACGTTGCTAGCTTAAAAGAACAAAACAGCAAACTTGCTGATGATAATGAGCTTTTACAACTAGAAGCGCTTGAAAACGAAGAAAAGCAAAAAGATGCCAGCACAACATTAACTGGCTTGCTTGATAAATTACAAAGCGCACAACAGGCTAGCTAATGTCTGAGCTGCAAAACCAGCGGGTCACTGTTGAGTTGCTAGGTAAAGAGCAGCAATTTGCTTGTCCGCAAGGACAAGAAGAGGCATTGATAGCAGCAGCTAAAAATCTAAACGACTTAGTTGAACAAATGAAACAGCGTTCAACCGTTCGAAACGATCAAAAAGCATTGCTTATGGCAGCACTTAATTTAAGCCACGATTTGCTTGAAGCAAAAACACAAGCAACTGTTGAGCAGCAACACCAAGACCAACTTGTTGATAAACTCAGCCAACATTTGGCAAGTGACCCCGAACAAAAAAAATAAAAAGCGCAACCTGCGCTTTTTGTTTATCATTAGGGTAATAAATGGCCTGCAAGAGATAGCAAATGAAGTACTCCTTACTCACTATTCACTCATCGTTAAAATATACACTCCTGATGATAGGTTTACTTTTTGCCACAGCCAATTCAAATGCAGCTATTAGCTGGCAAACTATTAATAACAATATCCAATTTTTAAAACAACAAGACGATTTACGCTTTTACGACTCAAACCAAGTTTTGATTGAAGGCGCTGAATGCGCCCTACTTGTTGATACCAGCGGGAATTTTGCCGGTGTTGAACAACTTGTCGTTGAACTAAAAAAACGTCTTAAAACGCCTCTTTGTTATTTAGTTGCAACTCATTATCACGACGATCACTTACTAGGAATGGCGGTGGTTCAACACTACTATCCAAACGCTAAACTCATTACCCACCAGCAAGTGAGCGCTGATTTTAAAACCTATCAAAAAGCCTACATCAATAAACTCGACAGCTATGAAAAAAGCATTGAACTGAGTTATCAGCGTTTAGCTTCAATTCCCAAAGAAGGACAAACAGCATGGCGAGAAAAGCTAGAACTGGCTAAAGCACGACTTTTTCGCTGGCGAGAATATAAGCTTAATCCACCAAAAATAGCATTAGCAGTAAGTAAAACGCTTAATTTAGGGAACTTTGAGATAAATATCACACCACACAAAGCGCATACTACGGGTGATTTAACCATTACTACAAACAATGGGAGCACGTTAATTGGTGGTGATATTGTTGATTGGCTGCCTTACCCAGGCCACGGTGAACTTAAAAGCTGGCAAACGTTGCTTAAACAATACATAAGTAATGAAAAGCTATCACTCATTATACCAGGCCATGGTGATACTCTAAATAAACAACAACTAAAGCAACCACTGGCATTTTTAAATGCCCTGACTGAACACGTCAAAAGTAATAAAAACCTAACAACTGAAGCACTCATAGAATCTTTTCCACAAAATGTGCTCGCTCCTTATCAACAAGACACGCTAAACCAAAAGTCGAGCCAGTTTTTTTTACAAGCAGGACTCAATCGCGCTAAAAGCTCACAATAACCCAACACAACGGATTGTGTTAAAATAGTAAAAGGAATTTATTCAAGTGATCACTATGCGCAGTTTGATATTATGCTTTTTAGTACTTTTTTTGTTTGGTTGTGAATCAACTGAGCAAAAGCAGGCAGAGGCACCTCAAATATTTACTCATTTTGAGCCTGATTACGCTAATCACCAAAACGTAGATGAACCGACACCCCAAAAGCAACAAGCACTGCTTATTGAAGAACAAAGCACGCCACTAAAGGTTAAAAATAGAGTCGTAAAAATGCGCCCACCAAAAACGACTGATTTATGGGTGCACATTGCTAACAACTTACACTTTACGGTTTATCAAAATCGGGCTTTAAAAAAACGCATTAAGTGGTATCTAAAACAGCCTAAATACCTAACCACGGTAAGTAAGCGTGCAGCACCCTACTTATACCACATTGTAAAAAAAATAGAGCAAAAAAACCTCCCTATGGAAATAGCGTTACTGCCTTTTGTGGAAAGTGACTTTAGACCTACCGCTGCCTCATCGCAGCAAGCTGTTGGCGTATGGCAACTTGTCGGTGCGACCGCGTATCACTTTGGTATAAAGTCAGATCAATGGTACGACGGACGCCAAGATGTACTTGCTTCAACCGATGCCGCGCTGGATTATCTGAGTTATTTACATAAACGCTTTAATGGTAACTGGCTATATGCATTAGCCGCCTACAATAGCGGTGAAGGACGCGTAAAGCGGGCCATAGAGAAAAATACAAAACGAGGAAAAAGCACTGACTTTTGGTCGCTAAGCTTGCCAAAAGAAACTGCTGATTACGTACCAAAATTACTCGCTTTAAGTTATTTAGTTAAGCATCCACAAAAAGGCATGAAGCAACCAAAACTTGCTTATAAACCACTCACCACACAAATGAATATAGGTCAGCAATTCGATTTTTCGGTTATTGCTAAGCTATCTGGAATTGGCTCAAAGCAGTTACATGCAATTAACCAAGGGTATTTAAAAAATCAAAGTTCGCCAAACGGACCACATACCTTACTACTGCCAATAGGCCAAGAGACACTTTTAAAAAGTCAGTTTTTTAAATCTAACTTTGCTGGTGAATACATAGTAAAGCAAAACGATACACTTTATGGCATTGCAAAGCGTTATAGTATGTCGGTCAAAGCGCTTAAACAGCTTAATAACAAAGCCAATAACTTTATTGGTATAGGCGAAAAGTTATTGGTTGGGCAACCCAAAACCTTACCAAGCTCTTTAACCATAGATTACAAAATAAGCCCTTATCTAGAACCTCAAGAAGATATTGTCATCCCAACAATAGAAATAGACTACACCGTAAAAACCGGAGATAGCCTGTGGAGCATTAGCCAACTTTACGACGTACCACATAGCGATTTAGCTAAGTGGAATAAATTATCAGCCTCAAGTATTTTAAAGCCCGGCAGTCAGCTAGTACTTTTTATTCCTCAAGCTGAAAAACCTAAAGCCAAGCCAATCAAAAAAGACCTACTGCTTGATCTGCAAAAAACACTAAATCAACCACGGTAAGTTTATAAACCAATCTATTTCGCGTAAAATCACGCCCTAACATAGTTATTATTGAAAGAGATCAGCATGCAAATTAGTAAGAATTCGGCAGTAGAGTTTCACTACACACTCAGTGAAGCAGGTGAGCAAATTGAAAGTAGTGTAAATGATGCACCACTTAGCTACATCCATGGTAGCGAAGGCATGCTTCCAGGTTTAGAAAAAGCCCTTGAAGATAAAAGTGCCGGCGATAAATTTAGTGTAACACTTGAACCAAGTGAATCTTATGGTGAGCGTGTTGATGACTTAATTCAACGCATTCCACTAAAGCATTTACAAGGCGATGTTAAAGTGTGGAAACCAGGAATGACCGCAATGGTTCAATCTAACCAAGGCCGTCATCAAGTGACTATTGTTAAAGTTGGCCGTTTTAATGCCGATTGCGACCTAAATCACCCATTTGCAGGTAAAACTCTGACATTTGATGTTGAAGTGGTATCGGTACGCGAAGCAACTAGCGAAGAGATTTCGCATGGCCATGTTCACGCTGAAGGCGGTTGTGGCCACGCTCACTAATTAGCGAAAAAGGAACAAGTATGTCAAAAGTTGCAATTGTAACAGGTGGTACAAAAGGGATTGGCCTAGCGGTAGTAAAACGCTTACTAACCAGTGGCTATGAGGTACATAACCTTGATATCACACCAAGCAATGTAGGTGTTTTTCATCATTGCGATGTAAGTGATGTAGAGGCTGTCCGCCGCTCGATAAGCGCGATACATGAACAATCTCAACGTATTGACGTACTGGTTTCTAATGCTGGAAAACACTTAAGCGCAAATATAGAAAGCACTGATGAGCAAACGCTCGATGCGCTATTTGCGCTTAATGTAAAAGGCGCCTATGCGGCGGTACAAAGCGTACTCCCAACGATGAAGGCAAATAATGCGGGTTCTATTATATTAATAGCATCCGACCAAGCATTAATTGCCAAGCAAAATTCATTTGCCTACAACCTCACTAAACATGCCCTCGCCTCAATGGCAAAAACTACGGCACTTGATTATGCACACTTTAATATTCGTGCTAATGCAGTGTGTCCAGGCACCATTGAAACCCCTTTATTTCATAACGCAATAGACGCTTACTGCAAAAAAAGTGGTGCAAACAAAGCCGATATAGTGGCAGAGGAAGCCAGTCTTCAACCGCTAAACCGATTAGGTCAAGCCGATGAAGTAGCCGCTCTTGTGAGTTTTCTAGCAAGTGACGATGCAAGCTTTATTACTGGCAGCTTACAAAGTATTGATGGCGGCTATACAGCCCAATGAGTACAAATATAATTGACCCGCATGTTCATTTTTTTAATTTACTTGATGGTCAATACACTTGGCTACAAGGAAGCAATCCTCCTGCGTGGCCCAATTTAGAGAAAATAAAACGACCTATTAGCGCACAACAACTTGCCAACAGTACTGACTTTAAATTAAAGGGCCTTGTGCACATAGAAGCAGGCTTTGATAACTCAGCCCCAATTAAGGAGCTAAATTGGCTAAGTAAGCATTTAAGTGAAATGCCATTTAAAGCCATTAGCTTTAACCAAATAGATGCCCCTGCTGAGCAATTTAGTAATGCACTAAATGCGCTTGCTCATTCAAGCTTATGTGGCATTAGAGATATAACCGAAGGAGATGACGCAGTAAGGCTAAAAAGCCCTAGCTGTATTCATAATCTTGATTTATTAGCAGCAAACAAATTGCATTTTGAAGCGCAATTTGAGTTACACAATATTAGTGTGGCCAATCATATTGCTCACTGTGCAAAACAATTACCTCACCTACAAATTATTCTTAACCATACAGGGTTGCCTGATAATTTGATCTCTTGGCAAAAAGGCGTTGAACTACTTGCCCAATATAGCAATATTGCCATTAAGTTTTCTGGCTTTGAGTTATTAGACCTGACACAAGCACAACAAGAAACCTGCTTTAAGTGGCTTTTACAGCATTTTGGCGAGCAGCGTATTATGTTTGCTAGTAACTTTCCGGTATGCCAAATAAACACGCATTACAATGCCCTATGGCATCAGCATTATGCGCTATGTAATAGCCATAGCCTATGGCATAAGCTCAGCTACGCAAATGCAAAGCACTACTACCAAGTGTAAGTAAAAGTCGTTATATTTAAATTTTATTCTGCTTAAAATGGCGTAGATTTTATGAAAAACACATTATTCATTTCGAGCTTAGCTTTGTGCGCTTTATTAAGTGGCTGTGTATCGCAACACGCTGAACCCACTCCAAAATTACAACATGCATTACTTTTAGCGCCTAATCAAAACGCAGTTAACAAAGTAATCAATACCCTTATGAATATGCAAAATATAACGTTAGATGACGATGTATTTACAATAAACAGTGTGGTTACGCTAAATAATTTAAACGAAAATAACATAATAAAAAGTCATCAGCTAAATCCACCCGACCAATTTGAACTGATGATAAAAAACAAACAATGCTTTATACGCCACGTAGATAGCAAAGCAACTCAAGAGCTCAAAGGTGTTGAGTGCGTAATTAACGAATGACCTTAATTCTGCTAATAAAAAGCCGGTAAGTGAATAGTCACTTACCGGCTATTATAATAACAAGCTTAATTATTATTTTATTTCTACACGTTGCGACCGCATTACAATCTCATCGTTTAGCTCAATACCCAAACCTGGCTCTTCAGATACTTCAAAAAAACCATTTTTAGGTTGTGGGTCTTGTAAACACAATTCGCGGTTCCACTTTTTAATTGCGTACGTGTGATGCTCATGAATTAAAAAGTTAGGAATAGCGGTTTCTAGATGCAGTGATGCAGCCGTTGCAACTGGCCCACCACATACGTGCGCCTGAATGCGTACATCAAAAATATCAGCGTAATCACATACCTTTTTAGTTTCAGTAAAACCACCACATAAACCGATATCGGGCTGAAGTACGTCAATACTCTGATCTTCTAAATAAGGACGAACCCCCCAGCGGTTATACAAGCGCTCACCACCTGCAATTGGCACATTAACTTTATCTGCTACTTTGGCATGCAATGAGTGATTTAAGTAGTTCACAGGCTCTTCAAAGTACATACAATCAAATTCTTCGGCTATTTCACCAATTTGAATAGCAGATGTAGCACCCGGTAAACTATGGCATTCAAAAATAATATCCACTTCATCACCCACGGCTTCACGAATAGCTTGCATACGCGCGCGGTATAACTTCATTTCTGGGCGTGAAATAATATTAGTTCGGTCGTAATAGGTATTACCGTCTTTATCATATTGAATTGGATCTACCTTAACCGCATCGTAACCCTCAGCTATGGCTTTTAATGCTGCCTCTGCGTATTCTTGTGGCTGAACTAGCGCTTTAAATTCGCTATCCCAGTCAAACTGCAGTTGCGATGCATAAGTACGAAGCTTGTCGTTAACCTTACCACCAAGTAATTGATATACCGGTAACCCAAGCGCCTTACCTTTAATATCCCAAAGCGCAGTATCAATTGCGCTCATTGCAGCGTACACAACGGGTCCACCACCTAAACCCCAAAAGCTTTCTCGTAACATGCGAGACCATAGCTTTTCGGTCTGAAACGGGTCGTGCCCAATTAAAAAAGCATCTGCCATTTCTTTGATCATGGCGGCAGCTGCGCTATGACCTAAATCATAAGCAAGACCCGCCTCACCCACACCACTAATGCCTTCATCAGTATGAATGCGAACGAATACAGGTGTCCATGCTGGGCGCTCTGGACAATGAATATCAAATACTTCTACGCGATTTACCTTCATAAAAATTCCTTATTAACCTGTTAAGGTTATTTTGCAAAACTGGGATCAAGCCGATACGCTTTACGTAGCATAGCAGGCCAAGCAAGCTGGCCTCCGGTGCTGCCGCTATGAACCACATTGGCTTGATTATAAATATTGTCGATAATTGGTTGAGGCACGGGAATTACCTCTTGCGAGCTAGCTTGCAGCGCTAATTGTATTTCGCAGGCGCGCTGTAAGTCGTAAAAACGCATAAACGCATCGCCTACAGTAGGGCCTACAGTTAACCCACCATGGTTAACTAATAACATGTGATTAGTTGAGCCTAGATCATCCTGAAGGACTTTGCGCTCATCATCATTAACTGCAAGGCCTTCGTAACCGTGATATGAAAGCGACGGCAATGAAAACATAGAATACTGGCTCAATGGTAATAAGCCCTTTTTTTGCGTAGCCACAGCAATGGTTTCTTTGGTGTGCAGGTGAATAACGCAATGCGCATCTTCTCTTACTTCGTGTATTGCACTATGAATAGTAAAACCAGCAGGATTAATGCTAAAAGGAGTGTCGTCGATTATATTCCCATTTAAGTCTACCTTAACCAAGTTTGACGCGGTTACTTCGTCAAATGTTAATCCAAAAGCATTAACAAGATAATGGTCAGTGTCCGGCAAACGCGCTGATAAATGCGTATAAATTAAATCTCCCCAGCGAAAGTGATCCACTAGCCGGTAACAGGCAGCAAGGTCGACACGAAGTTGCCACTCTTGAGCAGATACTTTATTTTTTAAATCGAGTTGGGGTAAATCAAACATAGTAAGCCTTTTAAAATACACACATAACAAGTGCGAATAGATGTTTAGAAGTCTAAAACACTCTGTTCTTTATAGCAATCAACAAACAAAAACAGCCACACGTGTGTGGCTGTTTTTAAAGGGCGAATAACTGCTTTGAGTTATTTTACTTTAGATAAGTAGTCTGCAATAGCTTCAAACTCTTCGTCTGTTACTGTAGCAACCATTGCTTTCATCGCCATAGACATACCATTATTACGCGCACCCGACTTAATGTCTTTCATTTGCGCAACTAGGTAATCTTTGTTTTGGCCATTAAGTTTAGGGTACATACCCATAATTGGTGCTTTACCATCTGCACCATGGCAGGTTTGACAATTTTTTGCAGTGTAAAGAGCGGCGCCATCGGCAGCAGCTGCATTAAACGAGAAACTTGCGGCTAAACTAATGCCCGCGCCTAGTATTAGTGTTTTCATCTTGCTCATTGTATTTACTCTTCTTTTTTGACGGTTAGAAAAAACTGTTCAATTGATTGTAGTCAACAATCAAATAAAAAGCATACGTTAGAAACGATGCTAGACGATCAACTTAATCCTACACTGCTAGCTCGTTTTATGCTCATAATTAGTTTAGCAAATAAATATGAGCAGACGCTTAACTGATTGTTACCATACTAAATCGTCTGGCACTTCAAAATCTGCGTACGGATCGTCTTCATCTTTTGGTTTATTTTCAGCTTCAACATGAAAAACAATGTATTTTTCGTCAACTTCAGCCACCTTGCGAGCGGGTTCGTCTTCTAATACATAAAACTGCCCTTCTAGGACACAAATTGCTAAACGACCACCCGACAATGCTTTTTGAGTGTTTTCATTCACTTCAATACTTTTAACTTTTTTGTCGTAAGTAAAATTAAAGGTTCGCTCACCACGAATAGCATCTTGGTTGTTGTGCTCTAAAATTTGTTTAACGCGCGCTTCTTGCTCACGCTGTTTAAGGCTAACTTGGCGAACTTGGTTAAGCTCTTCTGCTTTTTTCTGCTGCTCAAGTTTAGTTTGTTGAATATGCTTTTGCAGATCACTAGGGTTACTTGTCGCCCCCTTTTTTTGTTTTTTTTGTTGCTTACGTTTTTCTGATTTAGCAACTTTAGCTTTATGCGATGTTGTTAATCCTGCTTGAAGCAATTGGTCTTGTAATGAACCCATGGCATTGTTCCAGTAAAAACTAATATTACGCTCATTTTAATCATCAACGCGTTTAAATGACAGTGCTATTGGTATTAATCTAACAAACTCCTTCATACTAAGCATGATATAAAACAATAATCGTACTTTTAATTATCAATTAGAGTTAACTTTCAATACAATTAAGTAGCCAACTAGCTAACTCATAAGCCAAATAATGCGCTTAATTCATCTACTTGCTTGCTCCATTGTTATATTTTTTGTGCTTTATGCACCTCAACCGTTACTGAACTTATTTGCGAGTGAATATAATGTATCGCCTGCCGTTGCTGGTAGCCTTATGACGGCAACTATGCTGCCACTCGCTATTGCACCATTAGTATACGGCTTGTTTTTAGCTAAACAGAATCCTTTAAAAATACTTCGTATTGCAATGATAGTACTGAGCCTTAGCTGCTTACTATTTATTTGGGTGCCTAGTTTTGAGCTCTTGCTGTTAGTAAGGTTTTTACAAGGCCTTACTCTTCCCGCAGCATTAACCGCCATGACCAGTTTCATAGGGATAAGCTTTAGCGCTGATACACTTCAAAAAAATATGACACTTTATATAGGCAGCAGTATTGCAGGTGGTTACTTTGGAAGAGTACTTGCTGCACTGTTTAGTGACTTATGGCATTGGCAAAGCTTTTATTACTTAATTGCTTTTATGCTTGTTTTTTTAGCCATATTAATAAAGCCCCAGAAATTCAATAACATTAGCACCCATGCTCCAAAATCACCTCTAGATTACATCAAACAACTTAAGGAAGGCCCTCTTTTAAAAGTTTACAGCGCTGTGTTTTGTATGTTTTTTTGTTTTGCTGCTTTACTTAATTATTTGCCTTTTATACTGCAAAAAACATTTTTAATTACCAACACTCGTGATATCGGATTAGTTTATAGCGGCTATTTAATTGGTGCTTTGGCATCTATTGCGACGCCTTGGTTACTAAAAAAAGCACCTTCAGCTTGGCACGTATTAGCGGCGACCTTCATTTTTTATAGCCTTAGTATTGTTGCGCTAATAAGCCACCAGCTAAGCGTATTTTTAACTGCATTCACGCTATTTTGTGCGGCTATGTTTATTATTCATTCAACCGCAGCTCCACTGGTCAATCAAATAAGTAAAGCACCACCAAGCGTGACAAACGGAGGGTATGTCTCGTTTTATTACAGTGGTGGGGCGAGTGGCTCGCTATTACCGGGTTTAGTTTATCAACAGTACGGACAAACAGCATTTATGTTTACCTTACTTGTTGTTTGTTTGTGCGGCTTTTTTCTTATTACCTGGGCTTACCTTGACGGTAAAAACATGACGCGCGGTTGATGATCCGTATAATTAAAAAAGGTTTCTAGGTCTGATTTACTCAAAATCCATGTCAGCGTATTTTCAAAGGGGTGGCAGTGAAATAACTCACCAAACCAAATATCTTGATCTAACCATACTGTTACCGCATTTTGTTTATCGTTTAGTAGCGCAAGCATTGATACACATCCTGGTGCAACTTTTAAATAGGTTGCTAAACGTTCGCTTGAAGCGAACCCTAAACGCGACAAACCTTGCTGTTTAGAGAGCGCTTTTAGGTCCAACTGCTTATTGTGAGCTGTAATTACTAAAAAGTGACGTTTACCTTCGTTATCACGCAAAAATAAATTTTTTAAACGGGTACCTGGGCGTTCAAGCAGTAATTCATCCGCTGCTAAGCTAGTATGTAAAGGTGGGTGTTCGATAACATCGTAATTAATATTTAAATGCGCTAAACACGCCTCTAATTTTGTTTTGTCCGCTAACATAGTTACAAACAACGCCCTCTTAATTGCACGCTTAGATCTCGCCACAGAACGTCTGTTATTTCATGATTATTAGCGCAGTATTCACGCGTTGTAAGCTCTTGCTTTAATAATTCAACGGCCTGGTCTTCTAATTTTAGCTTTAACACACTCGACTCTTCAAAGTGTTCTTGCTCAATATATTCCTTAACTTCACTGCGAGAAGGTCTGTTATTACGTCCACGATCGAGATTAAAGTTCTCACGGTGCTTAGCTTTAACCGATACAACATAAGCAAATACATTATTTCCTTGCTCATCTTGTTTTTCAAAAAACTGTTTGTTGTTTATTTCATAAGGCGGCTCTTCATTTGATGCACAACCCGAAAGTAAAACCATCAGTACCAAAACGCTTTTTTTCATTATTTTCTGTCGTTTTAATGAGTAATTAAGCCGAGTCTATCAAAAATTCATCTAAACTGTGAAAATTAGCGAAAAAATACTTGACCAAATTTATAAAAAAACTTAAAGTTCGTCCCGCTTGGAACTCAGCAGCCAAGCGTCTATGTTATGCATAAACTAGGAATGTGGGGCTATAGCTCAGCTGGGAGAGCGCCTGCCTTGCACGCAGGAGGTCAGCAGTTCGATCCTGCTTAGCTCCACCACTTTCCTACTCCTTCCTTAAATATATTCTTTACTTCAAAAACACTCTAATTCATTCATTTTATTTTGTTTTTCATTTATCTCTATTATCTTGAGTCTTTATCAATTATTAGCTATACATACTTGTATATCTATTAATGCCTTAGGTAAATCATGGACTCTCCAAAACGCTCAACACTTAAAAAACTTGCAGCTATAGGCTTAACTGCAGGCGCTATAACCCATGTTCCTTATGTTTTTGCTCGTAACAAGGTCACAATAAGAGTGCTTGGCACACATGTAACCTTACAGGACCCAATTCGTAAGCAAGCCATGAGTGATTTAGGCATTAATATTGAATTTACGCCCGCTGGTAGTGCCGCTGTTTTGCAAAGAGCCTCAATGGACCCCAGCTCATTTGATTTATACGAGCAGTGGTCAAACAGTATTAATGTGTTGTGGAATGCAGGCTCAATACAACCCATAGAAAAAAAACGCCTTACTTATTTTAACGAAATAAATAGCCTTACAAAAACAGGAAAGTTATCAGAAGATGCCAATATTGGTGCAGGTGACGCTCCCTTTAAAATATTAAATGTACAGCCCGATGGCACACTCAGTGAGCAAGAAAGCGACTTAATAAGCTTTTTACCCTATGTTCATAATGTAGACTCCTTTGGTTATAACACTAAATTTATTAAACCCGGAATTGCCTATGAAACTGAAAGTTGGGGATGGTTACTGGATGAGCAACACAGAGGAAAAGTAGGTATTGTAAATGCGCCTACTATTGGTTTATTTGACTTAGCGCTTGCTGCTAAAGCTAAAGGGCTTGTGAAAATTAACAATATAGGGGCAATGACTCGTATTGAATTGGATAACTTATTTAAGGTACTACTTGAGCTCAAACGCCAAGGCCACTTTAGCGGTTATTGGAACTCAGTGCCTGAATCTGTTCAGTATATGAAAGATGAACGCGTTCATATTGAAAGTATGTTTTCTCCTGCGGTATCTGCGCTAAATGGCCAAGGCATAAATGTGCGTTTTGCTGCTCCTAAAGAAGGTTACAGAGGCTGGCATGGTGTAATGTGCTTGTCGTCACAAACGCATGATAGTGTGAAAGATGCCTCTTACGATTATATGAATTGGTGGTTATCTGGCTGGCCAGGTGCGTTTATTGCTCGCCAAGGTTATTACATAAGCAATCCGCAGCGTTCTAAACCATTACTTTCACAGAATGAATGGGACTATTGGTATGACGGCAAAATCGCAAGCACTGATTTACTAGAAACAAATGGTAATATTGCGGTTAGAAAAGGCGAGCAAAGAAATGGTGGAAGTTACACTAAGCGCTTCAGCAACGTTGCAGTATGGAATACCGTTATGCCAACCTACGACTACAGTTTACAAAAGTGGTATGAGTTAATAAGTCGCTAATGCGTTCTATTAAGTCAAAAATAATTGCGACCTTAGCTGTATTAGCTGGACTGCTTCTTTTACAAAGTTATTTATTTAACCACTTGCAAGAGTCGTTAACCAGCCTGCAAAACATTCAAAACAATGCTATTAGTAAAAGTGAAGCTGTCGTAAAGCTGGAAAGAGATGTCATCGCCTTACAAAGTCATGCCGTTGCATTTATTGATGACGCTAATATAAATAATATTGCAAAGTTTAAAACATATTTAGACCAAGCAAATATTCATTTAGGGCAATTAACATTAAACACGCTAGACAAAACCCCTGAATATAAAAATATGCTTACTCGCCTCAGCGAGCACCTAAAAAACTATGAAACAACATTTGAAAAAGTAGTTATTAACAGACAAAAGCGCGAGCAAATATACTCATCTGGATTTAAACAGCCCATTGAAGAGCTACAAAAAAAGGTAATGGCACTTGAGTCACTATCAAATGAAGATAAAAAAATTCTCTACAATGATATTTTACTAACCATTAGTAACCTTAAGCATGCAGCTGTCAGCTACCTTTATAAACCTAATTTTGATGAAGCTCAAAATGTGAAGCAAAATCTAGAGTTTTTGCACACAAAAATTAACCGTATGTCAGCTATTAATGACTCCTTGCTTGATAAAACAATTAATCTTAAAAAAACACATAACCAACTAATACTGCTAACACGTAGTTACACCTACTCTGTGAATGTTGTGCTGACAGGGATCGAAAACGAACTTTTATACCTAACTAATAAAATTAAAAGCGCTGAAGAAGAAAAATTAAATTTGGTTAAGTCGCAATTTAATAGTGAATTAACGAAAAAAACCAAGCAAAGCAGCCTATTTACCTTTCTAATTCTGATTATTATTTTGCTGCTTTGTTATTTTATTGTTGCTTTTGTTATTAAACCCCTATCACAGCTTACCTTGCTACTTAATAGTATGAATGAAGGTGAGCCAATTACACTAAAAAATAAGCATACAAAGCTGAACGAAATTGCATCTGTGTTAAAAGCGGCTAATACACTTTATTTAAAAAGTGAGGAAACGAAGCAATTACTTGATGAAACACGCGCTTTAAATGTAAAAATGGAAGCCATGAATACAGAGCTTACTCAAGCAATAGAGGAAACAAACAAGGCTAATAAAACAAAAATCGACTTTGTGGCAAATATGAGCCATGAACTTCGCACACCAATGAACGGCATATTGGGTATGCTTCAGCTGCTACAAACAAGCAATATGCCAGTAAAGCAGGAACAATATGCTAAAAAAGCATTTTCTAGTGCGCAGAGCCTGCTGCAAGTTTTAAACAATATTTTAGACTTTTCAAAACTCGATTCTGATAACCTCAAACTTGAGAAAATTCCTTTTACACTCGATACGATCGTATCTAACGTTGAAGATTTATTTTCGATTAATGCACAACAAAAAGGACTAGCTCTAAATTGTGTTGTGCATGCCGACAGACACCTAACTCTGTTGGGCGATCCTATACAGCTAAATCAAATAATTAATAATTGCATTGGTAATGCAATTAAGTTTACCGATAAGGGTGAGGTGTCATTAACCATAGAAGTCATTTTTCAAAAAGAAAACAAAGTACAGTTGCGCTTTAGCATTAGTGATACCGGAATTGGTATGACGCAAGCCCAATCTGATAGGGTGTTTGAATCATTTGCTCAAGGCGACTCAAGTACAACAAGAAAGTACGGAGGTACAGGGCTTGGCCTAACGATTAGCAAACAGCTAACCAAATTATTAGGTGGTGACATACAAGTAAAAAGCGAACTTGGCAAAGGAAGTGAGTTTTTATTTACTCTTCCATTCACCATTGCAGAACAGCAATTAATTAATAACACTGCTAGCAAAAACAACCCTTTACCTGCAAAGGTAGACCTGCCAAAACTAACTGATTTTAAAGCACTTGTTGTGGACGATAACAAACTTAACCAAGAAATAACCTCTGCAATGCTAGGTGAATTTGACCTTAATACAACAATTGCAAACGATGGGCTAGACGCTATAGATAAAGTATCAGCTCAACATTTTGATATTGTATTTATGGATATACAAATGCCCCATATGGATGGCCTTGAAGCCACTAAACAACTAAGAGCTAAAGGCTACAATATGCCTATTATTGCTTTAAGTGCTGCTGTAGAGCCCAGAGATAAAAAAGCAGCCGCTGATGCAGGTATGGATGACTTTTTGGTTAAACCCATTGTATTTGACGCGCTTTACGAAAGCTTAGATAAACACCTAAAAAGTAGAGATAATTTGCAAACAATAAATTTAGTAAAAGCAAAGCAAAACGTTGATAACAATGAAACCTTACTCATGACATTGCTTACTCGGTTTATAGATGGTAATAATAACTTTTCAGCGAAGGCTGATTTATTAATAAACAATAATGATGTTGCTACTTTAAAGCGAACGGTGCATACACTGAAGGGGTTAGCGGGTACATTAGGGCTAGAGAAGCTGCAAAAGTGTGCATTAGAGACTGAAAAAGCACTACTTGAGGAAAGTTCGCTTAATATAGATTTATTAAAAGAAAATTTGGCAGCAACGCTTTTTTCTATTAAAGAATTATTAGCGACACTCAATTTGGAAAATATAGAGCCGAAACGACACAATCTCGAAGATGAGCTGGTAGTGATAAATGAGATTCACTCACTAGCATTAGCGTCTCGTCCTATCCCAAACGACCTAAAAAGGCATTTAGAAGCGAATAGCTATGATACTGAACACGGCTTATCAAAACTAATAGAGGCGATTAATAGTTTCGACTATCCGTCTGTAATTTCGATTATTGAAACATATAAAGCAGACACAAAGCATTAATGATTGAGTGATTCAGAATTTAAATACTATGTAAAAAGGATTAACAGTGCATTTAACTCATTCCACCATAAATAAAAGTGAACAAAAAGCGCAGCGACAAAAGCCTTTAATTCTAATTGTTGATGACGAACCAAGTAACTTACATATTTTGGTAGAAGGGCTTTCAACCGACTACGATGTTCGAATATCGACAAGTGGAGAGCAAGCTCTAACGTTTATTGAGTCTACCCGTCCAGATTTAATTTTACTCGACATAATGATGCCGGGAATGAATGGTTATGAAGTGTGCACTATACTAAAAGGGAAACCCAAAACAAAAGGCATTCCCATCATCTTTGTTACGGCGCTTACAGAAGAAGAGTCTGAAGAAAAAGGCTTTGCTATGGGCGCCATAGATTATATTCACAAGCCTTATAAATTAGCCTTGGTCAGAGCTCGCATTCGTACACATATAACAGCACAAGGTATGCTAGACCGATTAATAGAGAAAAACTTTGACCTACATGACAAGCTGCTTGAAATAGAATCTTTAGCAATGGAGCTGGATGTTAGAGAAAAAGAATTAAAGCAGTTATCATCTAAACATCAACTCTTTTTTCACGCACTAACGAGTACAGCTGACGGTGTTGTGATAACTAACAGTACAGGCAAAATAATCGCGGTTAATCCTTCTTTTTGCCGCATCACGGGTTACGATGAAGCTAATTCGTTAAATATGCATATTCACGATATCAAACAAAATAACCAGCCAAATATAAACTTTGAACAAGTATGGCAACACGCAAGTGAAGCCGGCTACTGGAGTGGTGAGTTAGTTACCCGACGCAAAAGTGGTGAGTTATACCCTGAATTGCTAACGTTGAGCCTTGTAAAAAATGAACACGATACCAACGATCACTACATCGGTGTATTTAGCGATATATCAAGCCTAAAAGTGACCCAGGAGCGAATAGATTACTTAACTTGGCATGACGAATTAACCGCCCTACCTAACCGTAACAGCTTCTTAAAGCAGTTAGAGCAGCAATTACAAAGCTGTTCCACTGACAAAAATTTTGCCTATATTTTTATTATCGATGTAGATGGGTTTCACTCGTTTAATGATGGAATGGGCCTGCTAGCCGGTGACCATGTCCTAAAAGAACTAACTAAGCGTATCCATACAAATACTGATAATAATGATATTATTGCTCGCTTGGGAAGCGATGCCTTTGCAACGTTGTCTGTCCTAGATAAAGGCATTGGCAGAGCAAGAGCCCAAATTATTGCAGAGAAAAAAGCACAAGAAATTCTTACATCCGTAAGACTGCCTTTTTTTGTTGATTTAAAGGAAGTTAGCCTAACAGTAAGTATTGGTATGTACATATTCCCGCAACATGGGCAATGGGAAAGCGCTATCGAGACTATCAGAAACTGTGAAGCTGCCTGCTATAAAGCAAAAGAGAAAGGGGGCAACCGAGTTACATTTTTTGACACCTCATTTGGTGAACAAGCAAAAAGACGTTTCGAAATTGAGCAAGACCTACGTAAAGCAATCGCTTATAACGAGTTATCACTTCATTTACAGTCTCAATATGATAGTGATCAAATTTTAAAAGGAGCTGAGGTTTTACTTCGTTGGAAACACACAACGAAAGGCTTTATTAGCCCCAGTGAGTTTATTTCTATTGCGGAAGAGTCTGACGTTATTTATGACTTAGATTGCTGGGTATGTGAAAATGCCTTAAAAACATTAGCTAAGATTAATCAAACACACCCTCACTTAAGTTTATCAATAAACATAAGTGGTCGACATTTCCATGAGCCACGCTTTTTAGCCTTTTTAGTTGAACAGCTAACAATTAATAATGTTATTGCGTTGCAACTCACTATAGAGATTATTGAAGGTACGCTACTAAATAATATGGACTCTGCTATTGAAGCTGTACATAACCTCAAAAAGTTGGGTGTAAAAGTATCAATTGATGACTTTGGAACTGGCTATTCAAGCCTCACATATTTAAAGCAATTACCAATTCAAGAGCTTAAAATAGACCGTTCTTTTGTGCTCGAAGCGCCAACAAATAAAAATGATAAGTTAATAATTGATATGATTGTGAGTTTGGGACGTTTATTTGAATTAGACGTTGTTGCAGAGGGTGTCGAAAACCAATCACACTTCGATTTACTACAGGAATACCCGGAGGTGATACTACAGGGTTATCACTTGCATAAACCTGAGCCAGTAAACGATTGGCTAGCTAAATTAAAGTGATTTTTATCAAAAATAAAAAGCCGAGCTATGCTCGGCTTTTGTAAAATTAATATAAAATTTATTCGCGAACTTGGCCTTCGCCATTCACTAAATATTTTTCTGTTGTGAGTGATTCAAGCCCCATAGGGCCATACGCATGAAGCTTAGATGTAGCAATGCCAATCTCTGCACCCAATCCTAACTGTGAACCATCAGAAAAACGAGACGATGCATTCACCATCACAACTGACGCATCTACACTACGTTGAAATAACTCAGCTGCGGCTTGGTTTTTAGTACAAATCACTTCTGTATGATTTGAGCCAAATTGAGCAATATGCTCAACAGCGGCTGAAAATGTAGGTACTACGCGTATCGCGATTTCTAAGTCTAGGTATTCTTCACCAAACTCATCATCAGCTAAAACAGTTGCATTATCGAAGTATTTGGCAGCAAAGCTATCAGCATTGATCTTTACACCTTCTTGACGAAGTACTACCGCACATAAATTTAGGAACTCATCTGCGATATCTTCGTGTACAACCAAACCTTCAAGTGCATTACATACACCCGTTCGTTGTGTTTTACCATTAAGTAATAAATTAATCGCAACCTCTAGATCTGCGTCTTTATCGACATACAAATGACATACGCCTTTGTAATGCTGAATAACAGGAATGGTACTGTTCTCGGTAACAAAGTTAATCAACCCTTCACCGCCGCGAGGAATGATTAAATCGATGCTATCACGTTGCTGCATCAACTCCATAAGAAGTGCACGATCGGGATCTGGAATAACCGAGATTAATGAAACGGGTAAGTTGTGCTTTTCAAGTACACTGTGCATTACACTGGCAATCGCTTGTGAGCTTTTAAGCGCCTCTTTACCACCGCGTAAAATAACGCCATTACCCGATTTAAAACACAAAGCACCAGCGTCTGCGGTCACATTAGGGCGTGCTTCATAAATCATACAAACAACACCAAGTGGTACGCGCATTTTACGAATTTTAATACCATTAGGTCGTTCCGTGATTTCACGAAGCTGACCCACTGGATCATCAAGGCTTACTATAACTTCTATCCCTTCAGCCATCGATTCTATGCGCTCATCGTTCAGAGTTAGACGATCAACCATTGCCGCAGGCAAATTGTTGTCGCGCGCAGCGCTTAAATCACTTTCGTTTTCTTGAATTATAAATGCTTTTTGCTCTCTTAATGCCGCAGCCATTTCTGTTAACACTTGGTTTTTTGTCTCGGTGTCGAGTAAAGCAAGTGTATTTGCAGCTTTAGCTGCCTGACGCGAAATATCCGTAATTAAACTCATGACTTCTCCAATAATGCGATATCTTTTTCTGAAATAACAGGTCCAATAGAATCCTGCATTTTTTCACTAAATTCACTTTGTTCGTTGTCTGCAATGAAATTCAACAAACAACTACTGTAATTTGCGGTCGCTTTAGCTAAACGCGTACCATCTTCACTTCTAACGAGTATGGTGTCGCCAATTGCAAACTCACCATGTACTTCAACAATTTCATCGCCGCGAATTATGCCTGTTTCACCTTCGATTGATTCATCAAATGTTCCATCTACCACAACTTCACCTTGCTCATTCGCAGTGTGTGTCATCCAATGCACAGAATCTTGCATTGGTTTTTCGTATGGTAAAAATATTGTTCCAGGGTTGTCACCCTCTAATAAACGATTAAATGTCTCTTCTTTAAAACCATTAATTATATATGTTGCGATTCCGTGTGATGTTGCTTTTTCTGCAGCTTCTATTTTAGTTTTCATACCGCCAGTACCTACCGCGCTAGTAGCACATCCTGCCATGGCGTAAATAGAATCATCAATTGATTTTATTTCAGGTAATAAAACAGCATCGTCATGAAGATTTGGGTTTTTATCGTATAAACCATCTACGTCTGAAAAAATGAGTAAAGCGTCTGCATCAGCGGCTGCTGCAACCATTGCTGATAAATTATCGTTATCACCTACTTTAAGGTCATCAGTAGTTACCGCATCATTTTCATTAATGATAGGTAAAACACCATGCTCTAATAATGTAAACACGGTTTCACGAATACTTTGATAACGCTCTCGGTCGCGCAAGTCACCATGAGTGAGCAAAAGCTGAGCAGATGGAAAGTCAAAAAAGCGGTCCCACATAGCAATCATTTCAGTTTGACCAGCAGCAGCCATTGCTTTTTTTAATACAACTGAACGAGGCTGATCTGATGGAAATAGATGCGAACCTGCTGCAACAGAACCTGATGAAACTAAAATCACTTCAATGCCGCGAGCACGACAACGAACAATAAACTGTGCGATAGTAAGAATATAACGAGAACGACAACCGTCTTGATCCGGTGCAATGAGTGCACTACCCACTTTTAATACAATGCGTCGCCAATTTAACTTTTGCATAAGTCTTCTACTTTCCATTTTATCTGTGCTCAGTTTTAATGAGCTAAACTAAATAGCTACCAATATATGTAGCTTCGAATTTGTGTTTTTTGGCAACACTTTTAAACACACACAAGAAAGCCAAAATCTAAAAGCAAGGCTTTAAATTTAAGCTCAGATATAAAAAGCAGATACCTTGCAATGAAAGTAATGCCTATAAGAAAGTTTAAAAAGTGTTGTTTATGCATCGCTGTAAAAAGCCTTGGTGACTTTTTTATTAACAACATACATAGAGCCTCTAAAGTCTGGTACACCAACAGATAGGGTGAAGACTAAAGGACCGAGATTTAACCGCCACGATGGGGGTTAAACATTGAAAGATATCAATTCAACTCAAACTTTAAATGCTTAAGATAAACCGTATCAAGTAATTAAATAAATTATATTTTAGGCGTTCAAATACTGAACTAGCTTCTAAATAACGATTATACCTAGCAAATATGACCGTAACATTAACGATGATTTTATTTTCCAGATAATTTAATTAGATACCTAACTATTCGAACTCGAAGTATAATACGCTAAATAAGGTCGTAAGATCAAGGCTAAAATTCAAACGACTACATTGAAAAGCGTTTAGTAACAAACTTTTTTACTTTCAAATCATAAAGATAGAAGGTGTTATTGATAATTTATAAAATATTTAGCAACGCTAACCATAATTAATACGTACTAATATTTTGTTAGCGGCTAAAATTAAATAGTAATAGTTGATTTTCCCGTGTATACCCCTTTAATAACAACTAAAATCGTTATACTTTAAATAAAATCATAATAAGGAATTCTTAATCTATGTCAGCAATTTACATAGCCGGTATCGCACTCTGCTCAGTGCTTGCCCAATGGGTAGCGTGGGCATTTAGAGTACCCGCTATTCTTTTTTTATTGCTCACTGGCCTGTTACTTGGGCCATTTAGTGGTGTTTTAGACCCTGATGCACTTTTAGGCGACTTACTCTTCCCTGTCGTATCATTAAGTGTGGCTGTTATTTTATTTGAAGGCGCCCTTACCCTTCACTTTAGGGAGTTAAAGGGAATTGGTAAAGTAGTCAGAAACCTATGCTCCATTGGTATGATTGCAACTTGTGTTGTAATTAGTTTAAGTGCCTATTGGTTACTTGAGCTCAATTGGCGGGTTGCTGCTGTGCTCGGCGCAGTGCTTGTGGTAACAGGCCCGACAGTAATAGCGCCTTTACTAAACTCCATGCGCCCCACACAAGACATAGACCGCATTCTACGCTGGGAAGGGATTGTTATTGACCCTATCGGGGCATTGTTTGCTGTACTGGTATTTGAAGCAGTAATGTTAGTAGGCCAAGGCGAGGTACTAAGCCATACTATTGTTGCTTTAGTTAAAACTGTTGGAGTTGGTCTAACAATAGGGGTAGCAGCAGGCTGGGTTACAACTCAATTAATGCGCCGAGAATGGTTGCCATTTGAATTACATAAGTTTGGTATTTTAGCGCTGGTATTAATTAGCTTTTCTGTATCAAACTACTTAAGCCATGAGTCAGGCTTATTGGCCGTAACGGTATTTGGTATTTGGCTTGCGAATCAAGATGACCTAGAAATAGACTCTGTTTTAGAGTTTAAAGAAGACTTGTCGATGATTCTTATATCAACGCTTTTCATCTTACTCGCAGCCCGTTTGCAGCTTTCCGACTTAATGATGTTAGACAGTGATGTATTTATTTTTTTAGCGATTGTGTTATTCGTAGCACGCCCTTTATGTATTGCTATCTCTACCTT
The DNA here is from genome assembly GCF_057554385.1 of Pseudoalteromonas sp. 4NS20-0020. Taxonomy (NCBI): domain Bacteria; kingdom Pseudomonadati; phylum Pseudomonadota; class Gammaproteobacteria; order Alteromonadales; family Pseudoalteromonadaceae; genus Pseudoalteromonas; species Pseudoalteromonas sp. 4NS20-0020. Next base: position 399,962 of record NZ_BAAJMI010000004.1, read on the forward strand.
TGGTACCGACTTACCAATTAAATCTCGCTTAGTACTCGCTTGGATTGCGCCAAGGGGTATTGTAGCAGCCGCTGTTGGTTCAGTGTTTGCACTTAGCATGATGGAAGCGGGTGTGGCTGATGCAGAAAAAATGGTTCCACTTATTTTTACAGTTATCATTATAACTGTTGTACTACAAAGCCTAACCGCAATCCCTGTGGCTAAGTTACTAGGTGTACGTCAACCATCACCTAATACTATTTTAATTATTGGGGCTAACCATGTGTCACGTGCTATAGGGCGAGGTTTAAAAGAGCAAAATATTCCTGTCCACCTTTCAGATCCTGCTTGGGAAAACTGCAAAATGGCACGTATGGATGGCTTGCCTTGCTATTATGGTAATCCGCAATCAGAGCATGCTGAACGATACTTACCGCTTACAACTATCCGAAGTGTTTTAGCGCTTTCACCAAACAGGCATCACAATGCATTAGGTGTGCAGTATTTTTCACATTTACTCAATGAAAAAAACGTGTTTTCGCTACGCTCATCAACAACACACGCTAAAGCCAACAAAGACAGTGCGACCTTTTTATCGCGTCAAATATTATTTGGGGATGAAGGTTCGTACGCTCGCTTAAGCAGTGTCATTGCTAAAGGCGGAAAAGTAAGTGCTACACGTATTTCAGATGAGTTTAGCTGGGAGCAATACTTAGAAATGAACCCTGAGGCTATCCCTTTATTTATTCTCAAAGGAGATAAAGACAACGATGACGATACACCAGCTAAAGTAACACCATTCACACTTAATATGGACAAACCGCCTCAAGAAGGTGAGCGTATTGTTGCACTGCACCCCCCTAAAATGTCGTTATTAAAAGACCCACAACCTAAAGACAAAGAATAAAGTTAATTAAAATAACACTCACAAAAAAGCCCTAATTTTATTAGGGCTTTTTTCTAAATTTACAGCAACTCGCTTAGTTAAAGTTTATTCTTGATTAGCATTACATAGGTAACCGAGCGCGCTCTACGACACTATCAGGCATTTTTTGCGCAAGCTTAGTTAGGGCGTTTTCAATTTTTTTATGCGTTGCTTTATCTGCTACCATTGCATTAAACAACCAACGATATGCATCTTCAAAATCCCGTGGGCTACCGTAGCCATCATTAAACAACTTCACTAAACGTAACTGCGCTTTTAAGTTACCTTGTGCAGAAGCTTCACGTAAATACGTAATAGCCATGGCTTTATCTTGTTGAACTAGCCTTCCGGTATCGTAATAGCGACCTAACTGCTCAAGCGCTGCCGCTAAGCCTTGCTCAGCAGACTTTCTCATGTAATACACGCCTAGCTCTACATTTCGCTCAACACACACATTATAAGCAAGCATATCGCCATATAAAAATTGATAGGATGGCAATGCCATTTTATTGGCTCGCGCTTCAATATCTTGAACTAACTGGCAATCATCTGCCTTTACACGCTGCAAATGCACATTTTTATTTATTAACGCGATAAGCTCTGATTCAGTGTATAGCGGTACTGCAGCAGGTGATTCATCTGCTAACGTATTGGAAGATATAAATAAAGACACTGACACTAAGGGCACAGCTAATAACGAACTTTTTAAAAATAGGCGCATGTTCACCACGTACAAAAATTATCTTACTAAATAATATACAAAGATCGTTCCAAGGTGAATTTTAGACACAAAAAAAGCTGCATTTAGCAGCTTTTTTTATATTTATGGTAATCAAGCAAACGGGTTGCGAAGTACCATCGTTTCTACGCGATCTGGACCTGTAGAAATAATATCAATTGGAACACCAGTGATTTCTTCAATACGCTTGATGTAATCAATTGCAGCTTTCGGTAAGCCTTCAAGTGAAGTTACACCCACAGTATTTTCAGACCAACCCGGCATCTCTTCATATACTGGAGTTACTTTCTCGTAACCTTCAGCAGCTAATGGTGTTACGTTTGTAACAGTGCCATCTTCAAGCTGGTAGCCAGTACAGATTTTAAGTGTTTCTAAGCCATCTAAAACGTCAAGCTTAGTTAAACAAAAACCTGAAATACTGTTGATTTGAACTGCACGGCGCATTGCCACTGCATCTAACCAACCAGTACGACGAAGACGACCTGTTGTAGCGCCAAACTCATGCCCTTTATCACCTAAGTGCTTACCAACTGGGTCTTGCTTATCAAGGCCATCATAAAGCTCTGTAGGGAAAGGACCCGAACCAACACGTGTTGTGTACGCTTTGATAATACCTAACACGTAGTCAAGGTTTAATGGACCAAAACCAGCACCAGTTGCAACGCCACCAGCGGTCGTGTTTGACGAAGTTACATAAGGATAAGTACCGTGATCAATATCAAGTAATGTACCTTGCGCACCTTCAAATAAAATGTGCTCACCTGCTAAACGTGTTTGGTCTAAAAGCTCAGTTACATCTACAACCATTGCTTTTAAGATATCTGCAACAGCCATCGCATCATCAAACGTTTTTTGGAAATCTACAGCGTCTACTTTGTAGTAGTTAACTAGCGTGAAGTTATGGTACTCAAGAACTTCTTTTAGTTTAGCTGCAAATAATTCAGGATTAAATAAGTCACCTACGCGTAAACCGCGACGTGCTACTTTATCTTCATACGCAGGACCAATGCCACGGCCAGTTGTGCCAATTGGCTTGTCGCCACGAGCTGTTTCGCGGGCTACATCTAATGCAACATGGAAAGGCAAAATTAGCGGACATGCTTCACTTATTAAAAGACGTTCGCGTACTGGTACGCCTCGCTCTTCAAGCATGCCAATTTCTTTCATTAGCGCTTCTGGTGATAAAACAACACCGTTACCAATCACACATTTAACATTGTCACGTAATACACCCGATGGAATAAGGTGTAGAACCGTCTTTTTACCTTCGATAACTAAAGTATGACCTGCATTGTGGCCACCTTGATAACGAACTACTAAAGATGCTTTGTCCGTAAGGAGGTCAACTACCTTACCCTTACCTTCGTCACCCCATTGGGTGCCTAATACAACAACGTTTTTACCCATTGTAAATTCACTTAGAGAAAATTAGGACGAGATTTTACCAGAAAACCCAAGTAAAGATCACCCCTGTTCAGCTTATTTTTTCTGCGAAGAATTATTAAATTAAAATATGAGTAAATAACCACATATATAACAGTGGTTTAAAGTTGTAGATTGTATTCAACAAAAAGCCCCGCAAGTGCGGGGCTTTAAATTTTAAAAGTACAAATATAGTCTACTGCGCTTTAGCGCCTTTCATATATTGGAAGAAGTCGCTGTCTGGTGAAAGCACCATCACATCTTGCTTACCTTTAAATGTTTTCTTATACGCCTCTAAAGAACGTACAAAGCTGAAAAACTCTGGATCTTTATTATATGCATTTGCATAAATAGCGGCAGCATCTGCATCACCTTGACCACGCACTGAGCGTGAGTTACGTTCAGCGTCTGCAAGCATAACTGTCACTCGACGGTCAACGCTAGCACGAATAGTCTCTGCTTTTTCTTGACCTTCAGAGCGGTGCTCTTTAGCAACGGCAGTACGCTCAGCACGCATACGTTGATAAATCGAACTACTTACTTCTTGAGGCAAATTAATTTGCTTAACACGTACGTCTAGCACTTCAATACCTAACTCGCGGGCACTTTCAGATGCTTGAACTAATGCTTCTTCCATAAGCTCACTACGCTCACCCGATACAATTTCACGAATTGTGCGTGTACCAAAGTTAGTACGAAGTCCGTTATTAACCTTTTGCTCAAGTAACGTTTCAGCATATTGCTTGTCGCCACGTGCACGTAAGTAAAAAGCACTAAAGTCGTTAACACGCCATTTAACAAACGAATCAACAATTAAGTCTTTCTTCTCACTTGTCACAAAACGATCTGGCGTTCCATCTAGCGTTTGAATACGTGCATCAATACGACGTACTTGGCTAAAAAATGGGACTTTCAAATGCAAACCAGGGCCATAAACAACCGCTTGATCATCGTCATCTTTTTGTACTTTACTGAACAATAGCACAATTGCTTTTTGCCCTTCAGGTACAACAAATACCGATGAGAAAGACATCACAATGGCAACTAGTAGTATTACTAAACTAAAATTTTTCATTATGCTTATCTCCCCTAGTTAAAGCGATCGTTGTTAAAGCGGTCGTTGCTGCTATTAACGGTGCTGTTACGTGATGTATTTACTTTGTTTCTTAAGTCTTGAATGTCACTTGAGCTTGGTAACGCAACACGTGTTGCAGTGCCTTGCTTTTCCATGATTTTATCAAGAGGTAAGTACATCATGTTATTACCACCCTTCACATCAACCAACACCTTAGAACTGCTACCTAACACTTCTTCCATTGCATCAATGTATAAGCGTTCACGTGTTACTTCTTTAGCCGCTAAATACTCAGGTAATAGCTTTTCAAAACGAGCAACCTCACCTTGCGCTTCCAGTGTAATGCGCTCTTGGTAACCTTCAGCTTCTTGCGTCATACGTGTTACTTGACCACGTGCACGCGGTTCAATTTCACGAGCATACGCTTCTGCTTCACGTATGAAACGCTCTTCATCTTCTTGTGCTGCAATCGCATCATCAAACGCATCTTTAACTTCAGTAGGTGGGCGAGAATCTTTAAAGTTAACATCAGTAACAATTAAACCAAGATTGTATGGTTCGATTACCTTGTTAAGCTCATCCCATGTGTTTTGACGCACTTCTTCACGGCCGTTCGTTAAAACTTGGTCCATTTTTGCGTGACCCACAACATAACGCAATGCACTGTCTAGCGCTTCTTCTAGACTGCTGTCAGCATTCGTTACGCTAAACTTGTAAAGGTATGGGTCAATAACACGGTATTGCACCTGAAACTCAACACTTACCACGTTTTCATCTTCAGTAAGCATAAAGCCAGACGCCGACAGTGAACGAACGGCTTCAATATCAACTGGGATAACCGTTTCGATAAACGTCATTTTCCAACGCAAACCAGGTTCAGCAATTCGGTCATATTTACCAAACTGCAAAACAACACCACGTTCCGCTTCTTTAACCGTATAAATACCACTTAACGCCCACACAATGGCAGCGATAATGAGGATAAATGAAATACCGGCTCCGCCAAGTCCGCCACCGCTTCCATTGCCGGATTTTTTACCGCCAAATAAGCCGCCGAACTTGTTACTAAACTTACGGAACACCTCGTCTAAATCAGGTGGGCCTTGATCACGTCCGCCTTTATTGTTCCACGGATCTTTGTCATTGCCATTATTACCCGGTTCATTCCAGGCCATAGCTATACTCCATTGTTATCTAAATAAATTAGGAAATTGTGTTAAATCTATCAAATCTACTGCGTTTCTCATACAAAAACCGACATTTAAACGTCAATTTTTAATCTCGGTTGATAAAACCAACAATTTCAGGACCAAATTCTTTAATTAAGCGATTCCATTCAACCATTGGCATCCTTACATCTAGTAGCCAATTGCCTTGTTCATCAAATCGCTCTTCATGCACCGCATTTAAGCTAAAAAGTGAAGCCCTTAAACGCCCGTATAAAGGGGTTAATAAAAGCGTTTTACTAAACATTTTTTTAGCAAGCAACTCGCTAATGGCTTCGCTTAGTAATTCGCACCCTTCACCCGTTTGTGCAGACAACCATACTCTTATAGGTTGACCTTCACTATCTCGATCAATACGCGGAGCAACATTATCAAGCGCATCAATTTTATTATAAATTAATAGTTGTGGAACGTCATCGGCCTCAATTTCTTTAAGCACCGATTGCACTTGTTCAATATTTTCTTTAATTCGCGAATCAGCAGCATCTATTACGTGTAACTGTAAATCGGCTTCACGTGTTTCAGTCAATGTTGCTTTAAATGCAGCCACTAAATCGTGAGGCAAATGACGGATAAAACCCACGGTATCGGCTAAAATCACTTGGCCAACATCACCCAACTCCAGTTTACGCAGTGTTGGGTCAAGCGTCGCAAAAAGCTGATCGGCAGCATAAACCTCAGAATCTGTAATACGATTAAATAATGTAGATTTACCCGCATTAGTGTAACCCACTAACGACACCGTTGGAATTTCATTACGGCTACGCGCGCGTCTACCCTGCTCACGCTGGACAGCCACTTTTTGTAGTCGTGCACGAATACTTTGAATACGTACGCGCAGTAAACGCCTATCGGTCTCTAATTGAGTTTCACCAGGTCCACGTAGACCAATACCACCCTTTTGACGCTCAAGGTGAGTCCAACCTCGGATCAGCCGAGTAGACATATGACGTAGTTGTGCCAATTCAACCTGCAATTTACCCTCATGGGTACGTGCACGTTGGGCAAAAATATCAAGAATAAGGGTCGTTCTATCAAGCACACGGCACTGACAAACGCGCTCTAAGTTGCGTTCTTGTGACGGTCTGAGTTGATGATTAAAAATAACGACATCTGCATTGTGGATTTTGACAATCTCAGCTATTTCTTCTGCTTTACCGGTACCGACGAATAGTTTCGGATGTGGTGCTTGACGGCTGCCTTGCACAACCGCCAAACTACTAACACCAGCAGAAGATACCAACATTTCTAATTCATGAAGATCTTCACGATCCCCTTCTTTAGGTAAGTCGATATGAACTAAAATTGCCTGTTCGCCGGATTCATAGCGGTCAAACAAGCATTACGCTCCTAATTAAAAGTTTCCAGCTTCTGGTTCTTCAGTGTCATCGCTCCCTTGAACACCTTGGAAGTTGACTGCGCGAGCAGGTACAACTGTTGAAATTGCGTGTTTGTAAACCATTTGGTTTACCGTGTTTTCAAGTAAAATAACAAATTGATCAAATGACTGGATTTTACCTTGTAATTTTATGCCATTAACCAAAAAGATTGATACCGGAATGCGCTCACGACGTAGTGCATTCAAAAATGGGTCTTGTAACGATTGGCCTTTTGCCATGTTATTCTTCCTTCGTTCTAGGTGTTATTATAATTAAGTGGCTGAACTCATTTAATAAAGCTAAATCATATCCAACTACTACTAGCTTAGCGAACTTACTACATGATGCAAGTTTTCTTCATCGCCGGTTGTTAACCAAGTAACATCAGGCCAACTTCTCAACCAAGTTAATTGACGTTTAGCCAATTGCCGGGTTGCTGCAATACCTCGAAATACCATTTCATCATGACTTACTTCACCCGCAAGGTAATCCCACATCTGTCTATAGCCCACACAACGAATAGAAGGCATATTGTGATGTAAATCTTTACGTAGATATAAGGCCGAAACTTCATTTTCAAACCCCTGATCTATCATTATTTTAAACCTTTCTTCAATTCGTTGATGTAATTCACTTCGCTCTTGCGGCGCGATGGCAAATTGATGAAAAGTATACGGTAAAGGTGGCTGCTTTTGCTTTTGCAGTTCAGTCATTGTTTTACCGGTTAATCGATATACCTCCAGCGCACGGTTAATTCTTTGCGAGTCGTTTTCACTCATTTTTTGTGCCGCTTGTGGATCTATTTTTACGAGTTCTTGGTACAAGTGTGGCCAGCCAAACTCACTAGCCTCTGCTTCAAGTTGAGCCCTTATAGCTGGGTCTGCCTCAGGCAGAGGCGATAAACCGTCAATAAGTGCCTTGAAGTACAGCATTGTACCTCCAACTAATACAGGTACTTTACCTTGTTGATGAAATTCATCAATTTTTTTTATTGCATCACGTCTAAAATCTGCAACAGAATACGTTTCACTCGGGTCAAGCAGATCAATAAGATGATGTGGAGCGCGAGCCAATTCTTCTGAATCAGGTTTTGCAGTGCCAATGTCCATACCTTTATACACTAATGCTGAATCGACGCTGATTATCTCTGTATTTAAATGCTCGCACAAAGAAATAGCCAATGCTGTTTTACCTGCAGCAGTGGGACCCATTAAAAATATAACTGGTAATTGACTCAACACGAACACCCTAATTTAATTGCGCTAAATACTGACTTAGCTCTATTTTAACTGCTTTTTCACGCAAGCGTTCAATAGTTTGCGGATTATTTTGTAAGCGCATTTGTTGAGTTATAAATACGTTGCTAGCATAAAAGCGCGGCGGTATACATTCGGCCTGCCATTTTAACCAATCTTCTATGTTCTCAAACTGCCTTTTACACGCGCTTAGTAACTCGTTAACAGCATTACTTACATCAAGTAAATACAAACATGAAGGCAGCTTTTTAACCATAACAAACTGCTTCTCTATCACCAATTCAAAGCCAAGCAGCGTGAACCACGATTGCTGCCCTTCGATTAGCAAACAGTCTTCTTTTGATAAATTAACCCTTACAGGTAATAACAATGCTTTACCTTCAAGGCTACCTTGCTCTTTAATTTGCTCATGCCAATCATCAACTATGGCGTATTTAAAATGTGAGCAAAATAGCTGCTGCTGCGCACTAAAGACACAGTTTCCATCATGCAAACTAATAATAGACACCATATTTACAGCACTTTGATCAGGTACTGATGAATCTTGCAGAGTGGTTTGCGCCACGACATCAAAGTGCGCAGCATGTTGTTCACTCACTCCTTGATAAAACGCATTCACGTCTTGATGGTTTGCACTTGATGATGCTCTGTATTCACCACCACTACTTTTTGCACCAGTTGAACTTGAACTACCTGAGTAATTTGGTTGTAACTGAGATTTAGGATAATCGTAACCGCCACGAGTCTCATTTTTAGATGTCGACGGATGCATGGCATGAGTAAATGCAGGTAAATGATCATCAGCTGTCGTTACCGCTTCATTGTTAAACTCACCTTGCAATGGCACAACAACTTGCTTGATCGCTTGTAAAATAAAGTCATGTACTAAGCGACCTTGATGAAAACGTACTTCATGCTTTGCTGGGTGTACATTTACATCAACTTGGCGTGGGTCAATATCAATATAAATTACAAACCCTGGTAGCTCTTGTACCCCACTAACTTCTTCAAATGCCTGACGAATAGCGTGTAAAATGAGCTTATCGCGCATCATACGATTATTTACATACGTGTACTGTGTTGTATTTACAGAGCCTACCGGTAAAACCCAGCCATGTAGTTGAAGCCCTGCTTCCCCTGATTGAATATGAAGTCCTTGCTCTGCAAACGCCTTACCTGCAACTTGTGCAACGCGAGTTATGGCGTGAGCGGGATCTGTTTTGGCGCGGTATTGCCTAACTACTTTTTCGTTATGAGTCAGCGTAATCGATACATCAAACCGGCTAAGCGCTATACGCTTAATGAGCTCATCAATATGGGTAAACTCTGTTTTTTCGGTACGTAAAAATTTGCGCCGTGCAGGGGTATTAAAAAATAGATCTTTAACCTCAATGGTGGTGCCATCAGGGTGAGCAACCGGCTTAACTTGCACAGCCATATCACGGCCTTCTGCAAATGCTTGCCAAGCAGCGTCTTGAGTCTTTGGTTTGGAGCTGAGGGTTAATCGCGATACTGAGCTAATTGAAGCTAATGCCTCACCCCTAAAACCTAGTGAACAAATATTTTCTAAATCATCAAGCGACTTTAACTTACTTGTCGCATGGCGAGAAAGCGCAAGTGTGAGCTCTTCTTTACCTATACCCGAGCCATTATCACGAATACGAATAAGCTTATGGCCACCACGCTCTATCTCTATTTGAATACGAGTAGCGCCAGCATCTAGGCTATTTTCAACAAGCTCTTTTACTACCGACGCTGGACGCTCAACCACTTCACCTGCGGCAATCTGGTTGGCTAAACGGGCAGGTAGTATTTCAATATTCATGATATTTCCTAGCAAACTGCGTGCAGATTTATGTAATTAACTCTGTGGTATGTCGAGCTCTTGACCAATAAAAAGCGTGTTTGAATTTAGTTTATTTACTTTTTTTATTTTACTTATGCTGATCCCATAACGGCTTGCCAACATACTTAAAGATTCACCCGGACGTACTTTATGTTTTGTAGGGTATTGCGACTTTAATTTTGCAAACAACGAATCATCTGGTGGGTTTTTCAAATAGTAATTTTTAATTGAAGTGAACATAGCCGTGGCTAAACGCTCTTGATGATTTGCACTTTTCAATAATTTTTCTTCTCGCGGGTTAGATATAAACCCCGTTTCGACCAAAATAGAGGGAATATCTGGCGACTTAAGAACCGCAAGGCTTGCATGTTGCGGGTCTTTTTTATGAAGCTTTGCAACTTTTCGTAGCTCTTTAACTACTTCTTCTGCAACGTTTAAGCCGGTTTTCATTGAATGATCCATCGACATATCAAGTAATGCTTGCGCTAAGTATTTTTCGTTAGCCGCATCTTTCATTACATCGGCTGCACCACCGAGCAACTCGGAATGCTTTTCTTTATCTTCTATCCATTTACCGATTTCAGAATTAGCTCTTCGTAATGACAACACCCATACCGATGCACCATTGGGACCAGGGCTTGTAAATGCATCAGCGTGAATAGACACAAAAAAGTCGGCTTTTTTCTCTCGTGCTCTGTTTGTTCTCGTATTAAGTTTTACAAAGTAATCGCCACTTCGTACCATACGCGAAATCATGCCCCGCTCAGCGTCTATCATTCGCTCAAGACGCTTAGCTATTTGCAACGTGACCGTTTTTTCATACGTGCCTGATGGCCCTATTGAGCCAGGGTCCTCACCGCCATGCCCCGCATCGATAGCAATTACAATATCGCGTTCTTGGCTAAGTTGACGTTTTTTAGCAGCTTTTTGTGCAGGTGAAGCCACTGGTTCTGGTTCACTTTTATTATATAAATCGACCACAAGCCTATTTTTGTATGGCCCAGTAGGCGCAAGCGCAAATAGCACTGGTTTTACGGGTGCGCTTAGCTCAAATACTAAACGAACGCTTTGCTTATTTTTGGGCTTTGAGTAACGTAATTTGCTAACAATTTGGTGCTTAGGTGGCACACCGGGTAGTACTTTAAGCTCTTTGGTGTTTTCTAGGTCAACTACTAAGCGGCTTGGGTTTTTTAGCATAAAATAACTAAAATCGGGTTTATCGTCTAAATCAAATACAACGCGTGTACTATCTGGAGATGGCCACACACGCACACTATTTATCGTGTTTTGTGCCCACAAAGAAAAGCTCATGATGAAAATCATAAGAGAAACTGAGAGTTTAATTGCGCCTCGATTCATTTGATAATTACTGCCTTCACTATTTTATTATTTATTTTTTTAGTTTATCGACAATTGCTGCACCACGTTCACTGGTACTTTTGAACACAATTTTACGCTCGTCACCTACATAGCTTAGCGTTATATCTAAATCGGGTACAGGAATAAACTCTCCACCCTTTTCTGGCCATTCAACAACACAAATAGCCTGCGGTGAAAAATAATCGCGTATACCCATAAATTCGAGTTCTTCTGGATCACCTAAACGATACAAGTCAAAGTGATAAACGTTTGCACGGTCAAGCTCATAGGGTTCAACCAGTGTATATGTTGGACTCTTAACTTTACCTGTATGACCAAAGCCTTGCACCACACCACGTGTAAACGTTGTTTTACCAGCGCCTAAATCACCATGTAAATAAATCACAGCACCTTGCTCAATAATTGCTGCTACTTGCTTACCCATTGCAACAGTTGCAAGTTCATCATTTAAGTGAGATTCAAAACTACGGGTCATTATTACCTCAAAATTAACTTAAAAGCGCATATTAGCTAATCATACCAGATTATTTATTTATGGCGATAAATTGAAGTTTCAGGCATAAAAAAACCGGCAAAAGCCGGTTTTTTTAATTTAGGAAGATTACAAACCTAACTTTTTCTCAAGGTAGTGAATATTAGTTCCACCATTTTGAAAATTCTCGTCTGCAAGAATACGCTTATGCAAAGGAGTATTAGTTTTAATTCCATCAATTACTAATTCGTTTAGTGCATTGCGTGCACGGGCAATAGCCACATCACGGTTTTCGCCGTAAGTAATTAGCTTGCCAATCATCGAATCATAGTGCGGTGGTACTGTGTAGTCAGCATAAATATGGCTGTCCCATCGAATACCTAACCCACCAGCTGGATGAAAACGCGTAATTTTACCCGGTGACGGGATAAACGTTTCAGGGTCTTCAGCATTAATTCGACACTCAATGGCATGGCCACGAATAACGACGTCGTCTTGCGTGAACGATAATGGCTGACCCGCTGCTATTTTTAGCTGCTCTTTGATCAAGTCGATACCTGTAACCATTTCTGTTACTGGGTGCTCAACTTGAATACGGGTATTCATTTCAATGAAATAAAACTCGCCGTTTTCGTATAAAAACTCAAACGTGCCCGCACCGCGGTAACCAATTTCAATACATGCACGTGTACAACGCTCGCCAATAAACTTACGTGTTTCAGCTGTTATGCCTGGTGCAGGAGCCTCTTCAACTACCTTTTGATGACGGCGCTGCATTGAACAGTCGCGCTCACCTAAGTGAACCGCATTACCTTGTCCGTCGGCTAGTACTTGTACTTCGATATGACGTGGGTTTTCAAGGTATTTCTCCATGTAAACCATACCATTACCAAAAAACTGTTTAGCTTCTTGCTGCGTTAGTGAAATTGAATTTACTAATTCAGATTCATTGCGTACTACACGCATACCACGACCACCGCCGCCGCCAGCTGCTTTAATAATAACCGGATAACCAATGCGCTTAGCAATTTGCATGTTGCGTTCGTTATCGTCTGTTACAGGACCATCAGAACCCGGTACACATGGAACGCCAGCTTTACGCATTGCGGCAATAGCAGATACTTTATCGCCCATTAGACGAATTGTGTCGCCTTTTGGTCCAATAAATACAAAACCACTTTGCTCAACTTGGTCTGCAAAGTCTGCGTTTTCTGCAAGAAAACCATAACCTGGGTGAATCGCTACCGCATCAGTTATTTCGGCCGCAGCAATAATGCGCGGTATATCTAAATAACTTTCTGTTGCTGATGGCTTACCAATACAGATGGTTTCATCTGCAAGCAATACATGCTTAAGATCGCGATCCGCCGTTGAATGAACAGCAACCGTTTTGATCCCAAGCTCTTTGCAGGCGCGCAATATACGAAGTGCTATTTCACCTCGGTTTGCTATGACTACTTTATCTAACATTAGAGTTGGCCTTTTACGTTATGCTATTAGTCAATGATGAATAGAGGTTGGTCAAATTCAATTGGCTCGCCATTTTCAGCTAAAATTGCGCGTACAGTACCCGCTTTATCAGCTTCAATTTGGTTCATCATTTTCATGGCTTCAATGATACAGAGTGTATCGCCTACATTAACTTTAGAGCCTACTTCTACGTAAGCAGGTGCCTCTGGAGAAGATGCTGAGTAAAATGAACCAACCATAGGTGATTTAACTTGATGACCCGTTGGTGCAGCAGGCGCAGCTTCTGCTTCAACTGCTACAGGGGCTGCAGGGGCTGACGCTTGCTGTGCAGGAGCTGGTGCATATTGTTGTGGTGCAAATTGTGGGTAAGCTGGACCCGCACTCATGTTGTTACGGTTTATGCGTACCGACTCTTCACCTTCAGTGATTTCTAGTTCCGCAATGCCCGATTCTTCTACTAATTCGATAAGTTTTTTTATCTTGCGAATATCCATTACACGACCCGCCTGTTAGTTTGTTAGTGTGTTAATTTTTAAATTAAATTGCGTTTTGCGACCGGTTAACCGCTGCATTTAATGCTGCGTGGTAACCCATTGCACCTAATCCACATATAACGCCTTGTGCCACATCTGAAAAATAAGAATGATGGCGAAAAGCTTCACGTGCGTGCACATTGCTCAAGTGCACCTCATAAAACGGAATATCAACACTTAACAATGCATCACGTAATGCAACGCTTGTATGCGTAAATGCTGCGGGGTTAATAATGATACAATCAACCGCTTGCCAAGCATTATGAATTCGTTCTATGAGCGCTTGCTCACCATTACTTTGAAAGTGCGTAAGTTCAACATTCAGACTATTAGCGGTATTCGTTAGTTCGCTCATAATCTCGCTAAGTGTTTGCGTACCGTATTTTTCTGGCTCGCGCTTTCCTAGCATGTTTAAATTTGGACCATTAACAACTAAAATCTTTAATTTTGCAGCCATAATACGCGATATACCCTCTAAGTAATGAGTTAAGCCATTGCTAGCTATTTTTTAACTTTAAACTAAGCATAAAAAAGCTAAATTGCAACATTTTCTCACGTTAGCTGGGTATTATAGTGATTTCGACGTAAATAACAGCAAAATACTGGTCCAATCACTATTTAAGGTACATTTTGAAAGGTATAAATAACAAAGCCACTTAGTAAACTTAAGTGGCTTTATTGCACTATTATTGTGCGCTGGCACGCACTGTAGCAAGGTGTTTAGCAAAATCATCAGCATTTAAAAAGCCTGTCACTCGCAACGTGCTTAGCTCTTGCCCTTGAGTATTAAAAAACAAAATACTCGGTAACCCGAACACGTCATACTCTTCCATTAGCTCAATAGTTTTACTATCACTTTCAGTTAAATCGATTTGAATTAACTGATAATGACTAAACTCCTTTTGCACATTTTCATCAGGAAAGGTGTAATGTTCAAACTCTTTACACGCAACACACCAATCGGCGTATAAATCGACCATAACAGGTCGACCTTGTTTATTGGCATCATCGACCGCGACTTTTAGTTCGGCTAAATTGGCAACGTGTTTAAACTCGTTTTTTTGTGAGTTTACTTGGACTTGTACAGGCCAAAAATAGTCTTTAGCTAAACTAAATCCAGTAAATACCAATAACATGGCTGCAAACCATAAAGCTGTTTTTAATTTACTTTGCTGCTGATTACTTTGCCAATGGTGTAAGTACAAAGCAGCAGCTAACGCCAATATACCTGCCATAAGTAATATAATGTTGGCGCTAATCAAACGCTCTAACAATATTAGCGGAACGACCAACATTACAAAGCCAAATAAGGTTTTAACTTGCTCCATCCAACCGCCTGCTTTAGGTAGTAATTTACCACCCGATGTACCAAGCAATAATAAAGGCAACCCCATGCCTAAACTCAATACATACAACGTTAGCCCGCCCACTAAGTAATCACCACTTTGCGCAACGTATAATAAAGCGGCTGATAGCGGCGCCGTAGTACAAGGTGATGCAATTAAACCGGACAATACCCCCATCAAAAATACACCAACATAGTTGCCACCTTTTTGATTATTACTTACCTGCGTGAGTTTATTCATCATACTGCTAGGGAGTTTTATTTCGTACCAACCAAACATCGACATAGCCAGTAATACAAATAATAAGCTAAAGCTAATAAGTACATAGGGGTGCTGTAAATACCCTTGTACTTGTCCACCTAATGCTGCAACAACTAACCCTAATGCTGCATAAGTTACCGCCATGCCTTGTATGTATACGAACGAAAGTGCAAAGGCTTTTTTAGTTGATAAATTTTGTTGCCCGGCAATTAAGCTCGACAAAATAGGAAACATCGGGAACACACATGGTGTAAAAGCAAGCCCCACGCCCACTGCAAAAAATACTAATAAGTTAATAGCTAAACTTTGACTTGCCAGTTGCTCAGTAAAAGAAAGATCTTTTTTAGTGATAGCAGCATCCGATTGCGATGTTGATTCGGTTAATGCGCTTGCAGCATTAGACGGTGTTGCATTTTGCGATTGCTCGCCTGCAATCACACTCAATGGAATAGTGATAACTTCAGGCGGGTAACAGAGCCCAGCCTCTGCACAGCCTTGATAACGCACTTTGACTACGGCGCCTTCATTTACGTCACTCAGCTTACTGATGATACTAACGCTTTGAAAAAACACCTCTGTTTTACCAAAAAATTCATCTTCGATAATCTCGCCATCACCTAAGCTTCCTACATCAATGCTGGCATCTTTAGCGAGTATCTCTATTTTTTGCTTATATAAATAGTAACCTGGCGCAATATCCCACCCTATAAACAAGGTGCGACCTTGCTGATCAAAGTCAAACTCAAACGCTTGTGTTACGGGTAAAAAGGTTTGCTGCGTGGGCGCTAATAAATCATTAAGCACATTATTTGATGTAGCCTTTGCAGGGGCTATTAATAATGTCACTAATAGCAAAAACAAAAAGCGCATTAATGTAATACCTCATCCATCCAGTTAAAATAAGCCAAGTTCCCGGTTGTTATGTCAATAACTTGTATCTCAGGTACTTCGTAGCTATGCATCGCTTTTATCGTTAAAAACACATCGTTCATTTTCTCTGTTTTGGTTTTAACTAGCATTTTAACTTCTGTCATTTCTTTTACCTCACCCTCCCACATATAAATAGAAGACATTGCTGGTAAAATATTGACACACGCGGCCAGCTTTTTTTCTACCAAAGCTTTACCAAGCATGCGTGCTTCAGCCTCGTTTTTACAGGTAGTAAAAATTAATTTAAATTGTGTATTCATTATGAACCTTTACTTGTTGAACGATGTCTAGCTTCATAGTATCTGATAGGTAAGCCAATGTGTAGAAATCCAGTTAAATGACACCACCTACGCATTAACCTTGAAAAGAGACCTATTAACCCTCACTTATATTTCATCAACTCTTACGAGTACCTTATTTAGAGAGCATTATGTTTAGATTTTTATTTGTGTTGTTTATTATCATTCCTATTATCGAAATCGCCTTGTTAATTCAAGTAAGCGATGTAATAGGGGGTGTAGCGACTATTGCACTAGTGGTTATTACCGCAATTTTAGGCGCTAAGATGGTGAAACAACAAGGTATGGGCGCACTTCAAAATGCGCAAACGCAAATGGCGCAAGGCCAAATGCCTGCTAAAGAATTATTCACGGGAATATGCGTTATTATTGCCGGTGTACTATTGTTAACGCCAGGCATCATGACTGACGTTTTTGGCTTACTTTTATTAACCCCTGCAATTCGTAATAAATTAGCTGCAGGCCTTGCAAGTCAGGCAACTGTGAGAATGAGTGCAGGTATGCAACAAGGTCCTTCCCCATACGCGCAACAACCGCATTCGATGCGTGACCAGCAACAAACCGAACAACCAACAACCATTGATGGTGAGTTTGAACGAAAAGATTAAAAATTTATCATTTTTTCTCTTGGAATTTTTTACTCTACCCCCATTAATGAATGCAAATTAGAAAAGCTTTTTTCTGTACTGTTCAGAAACTGTTAGGAGAACTAAAAAACATGAACATTCGTCCTTTACAAGATCGCGTAATCGTTAAACGTCTAGAAGAAGAAACAAAATCTGCTGGCGGTATTGTATTAACTGGCTCTGCAGCTGAAAAATCAACTCGCGGAGAAGTGGTAGCCGTAGGTAATGGTCGTATTTTAGATAACGGTGACGTTAGAGCTTTAGAAGTAAAAGCCGGTGACACTGTGTTATTTGGCTCATATGTTGAGAAAACTGAAAAGATCGAAGGTCAAGAGTACCTGATCATGCGTGAAGACAACATTTTAGGCATTGTAGGCTAAGCCTACTTTTCGTTTAACAAACATTTAAGAATTTAGAGGAATTTAAAACATGGCAGCTAAAGAAGTACTTTTTGCAGGTGACGCACGCGCTAAAATGCTAACTGGCGTAAACATCCTAGCAAACGCAGTTAAAGTTACATTAGGTCCTAAAGGCCGTAACGTTGTACTAGACAAATCGTTTGGCTCTCCAGTGATCACTAAAGATGGTGTATCTGTAGCAAAAGAAATCGAACTTGAAGACAAGTTTGAAAACATGGGCGCGCAAATGGTTAAAGAAGTTGCATCTAAAGCAAATGATGCAGCAGGCGATGGTACAACTACCGCTACAGTACTTGCACAGTCTATTGTTAATGAAGGCCTTAAAGCGGTTGCTGCAGGCATGAACCCAATGGACCTTAAACGTGGTATTGATAAAGCAATCATTGCTGCTGTTGCAGAGCTTAAGGCGCTTTCTGTTCCTTGTGCTGATACTAAAGCTATTGCTCAAGTAGGTACTATTTCAGCTAACTCTGATAAAGAAATTGGCGACATCATTGCAGAAGCAATGGAAAAAGTAGGCCGTAATACAGGTGTTATTACTGTTGAAGAAGGTCAATCACTAGAGAACGAACTAGATGTTGTAGAAGGCATGCAGTTTGACCGTGGTTACCTATCTCCTTACTTCATTAACAACGCTGAAAAAGGCGCAGTTGAATTAGATAACCCATTTATTCTACTTGTAGATAAAAAAGTATCTAACATTCGTGAGCTACTACCTACATTAGAAGCCGTTGCTAAAGCAAGCAAGCCACTATTAATCATTGCTGAAGACCTTGAAGGCGAAGCACTTGCAACGCTTGTAGTTAACAACATGCGCGGCATTGTTAAGGTATCAGCGGTTAAAGCTCCTGGTTTTGGCGACCGTCGTAAAGCGATGTTACAAGATATCGCCGTATTAACTGGCGGTACTGTTATTTCTGAAGAAATTGGCCTTGAGCTTGAAAAAGCAACAGTTGAAGACCTAGGTACAGCTAAGCGCGTTGTTATCACTAAAGACGATACAACTATCATCGATGGTGCTGGCGAAGAAGAAGGCATTACCGGTCGTGTTTCTCAAATTAAAGCACAAATTGAAGAAGCAACATCAGACTACGATAAAGAAAAACTACAAGAGCGTATGGCTAAACTTGCCGGCGGTGTTGCAGTAATTAAAGTAGGCGCAGCAACTGAAATTGAAATGAAAGAGAAAAAAGACCGTGTTGAAGATGCATTACATGCAACTCGTGCAGCGGTTGAAGAAGGCGTAGTACCGGGTGGCGGTGTTGCTCTTGTACGTGCAGCTAGCAAGCTAGTTGAACTACTTGGCGATAACGAAGATCAAAACCACGGTATTAAAGTTGCACTTCGTGCGATGGAAGCACCACTTCGTCAAATCGTAACAAATGCAGGCGACGAAGCATCAGTTGTAATTAACGCAGTTAAAGGCGGCGACGGTAACTACGGTTACAACGCAGCAACTGGCGAATACAACGACATGATTGAAATGGGTATCCTAGATCCAACTAAAGTAACACGCTCTGCGCTACAGTTTGCAGGGTCTATTGCGGGTCTAATGATCACTACTGAAGCAATGGTAGCTGAAATCCCTAAAGACGAATCTGCTGGTGCACCTGATATGGGTGGCATGGGCGGAATGGGTGGTATGGGCGGCATGATGTAATCATCACCGTTTAAGCACCTTGCTTATATAAAACCCAGCTTCGGCTGGGTTTTTACTTTTTAGTACTTTTTTATTGTTATTGTTCAATTTACCCCCAAATAGTAATAACGTATAAATTAAAAAACCACACCATGGACATACTTAACAGTAATGGAATTACTTTAATCGCAGTGCTTGTAACCCTAATATCTGCATTGCTGCTTTTAATAGTTTGCCTTTTGTTAAAAATGATTACTTGGGGTAAAAGTATGTCGAAAGGGGCATATTTATTTTTAGCTTTTTTTCCGCTTATTTCCCTGATGCCTATTCCTCCACCTACCTACGAAAATGTTCAAAAGGCGAAGCAAGAGCAAAGAAAACGTAAGGAAGACTCAGGCGACCCGCCGGATGAAGAAATGGAATAAATGATTACGTTTATTAGCTAACAATAGACAAGTGCTTGCGAAACGCTGTACATTTATTATTAATAATTTATGAAGTTAATTACTAAATGCAGCAACGTAAAAAATTTAAGAACCCTTACATAGGGCTAAGAAAAGAGGATTTTGTTGAGTTAGTTGGTAGTGAAAAAGAATTACTTACGGCCGAAATTGAACTGGCCGACAGTAAAGGTGAGTCACTCGCTTACTTTAGAATCGATGGCGATTTTTTCTATGATGATATTTATTATTCGGCTGATATATTAGTTCCGAAAACACACTGGTTAAGCTCTCACGATGTAAATAAAAAAAAACTCTGGATTGCTGTTATTTACAACGTACCTTACGGTGAGTATTTAGATGCAGAGTTTGATTTTAACAAAGTTGATGACCCTAACTTTGGGGTAGTAAAACCTGTATTGGTTAGTGAGCTCAATGAAAGCGAGCTCGCCTATGAAAAAGTAAAGCGCCTAGAGATGTTTGCTAATATCGAAAAAGCAGCGACTGAAGATAAACTCCTTCAAACAGAAAAAGATCTCATTCTGACCAAGCTTTTAAGCAAAGTGACTAAACACTAATCTAATGAAAGTCAGTTTAACAGCTGTCTCACTATGCTAAATAAATCGGAGGGTAGCATACCTCGCTGCCCGTCTCGCTCACTGGCGATATAACCGGCTTTAGCGTGCAGTGTTACACCATAACGCACTGCCTCATCTATATCGAGGCCTTGAGCGCATAATGCACCTATAATACCGGTGAGTACATCGCCACTACCACCAACGGCCAGTGCTGCGTTACCGTCTTCACACACCCACGTATTCTCAGCATTATCAATTAATGTTCCGGCTCCTTTTAATACGCAAGTAGCGTTATAGCGCTTAGCACACAATCGAGCATTCTCGAACCTATTTGACTCAACATCTACAATAGTTTTACTTAATAGCCTGGATGCTTCTCCTGGGTGTGGTGTAAGCACACATCGCTCTAACATGTATGATGAAGCTTGCTTAGCAAGTAAATTAAGAGCATCTGCATCTATGACTAATGGCATTTTATTATTTTGGCAAAATTGCATTACTTCATCGAACGTTTGTTGTGCCCATTCGTCCTGCCCAAGCCCTGGCCCTATTACTACGCAGCTAGCCCACTCAAGCGCTTCTTTTAGATTAGTACTGGTTACCATTAATTCTGGCCTACCAATGCTTACAGGCACTACAGAACTTGAATGTGTATACACTTTTACCATACCCGCACCTGCTCTAAGTGCGGCCTCGCTGGATAATCTAATTGCGCCAGCCGTCCCCTCATTACCACCTACACAGAGGAGTTTACCATGAGTTCCTTTATGGCTATTTAGGTTACGCGCACCAAGCTTTTTAAAGCTCTTAATATTTATAAGTGTGCCGCTTGAAGTAGCGAGCTCAAAAAATGCAGGTCCTATATTTAGATCGTCAAATATTAACTCCCCGCAATGTTGTTTACCTATAGCCGTTGTTAGCCCCTGCTTAATACCAACAAAGGTTATTGTTTTACTTGCTTGTATAGCAATACCTAAAGGTTGGCCAGTATCTGCGCTGATACCTGAGGGTACATCTATACTCAATACAGGTTTATTACTGGCGTTAATTTCATTAATAATTTTAGCAAAATTATCGCGAACCGAGCTTGTGATCCCTGTACCTAGCATTGCATCTATAATTAAATCACTTCGGTTTAATAACTCACTCGTATAAGCATTAACTTCACCGCCTTCATCACGCCATAACTTAAACGCTTTTGCAGCATCTCCTGTTAGTGATTTTTCAGGGTTAACGGCACACAAAGTTACTCGCTTACCCGCTTGCTTAATTAGGCTCGCGGTAATATAAGCGTCCCCAGCGTTATTACCATGCCCTACAACAACTAACGTATGCTCTGCATTAAAGTCTTGCCAAGCGTTGAATGCAGCGTACCCAGCGCGCTGCATGAGGGTAAATAACTCACAATGGCTATTTTTAGCAGCTAGTGCCTCGTTATCCCTAACTTCTTTTGCAGTAAATATTAGTTTATTTAGCATGAAGACCCCTCTAATAAGTGACACCCTACCTTATCAAATACACATATCGAGCGGCTAGTTTTGTGAGCTTTTAATCGAGGTAAGTTCGTTTATTCAAACGTACTAAAGATCACATATTTATCCGGGTCAGATAACTGAAAAATAATCACTTTTATTCAGGTATTAAAAACTTAAACGCTAAATATTACTCATTGAACGTTGCTACAAAGCACCTACGCCAGAGGTAAGAGCGCCACCTTCACGTGAGGCAAATTGCAGGCATTAAAAAACCCGAGACTAAGCTCGGGTTTTTTTAGCATTAATTAACTTATACGTTAACTATTACTCGTTGAGCGTTGCTACAAAGCACCTACGCCTAAGGTAAGAGCGCCACCTTCACGTGACGTAAATTGCAGGCATTAAAAAACCCGAGACTAAGCTCGGGTTTTTTTAGTATTAATTAACTAAAACGTTAATTATTACTCTACGATAGTTGCTACAACACCAGCACCTACAGTACGGCCACCTTCACGGATAGCAAAACGAAGACCTTCATCCATCGCGATTGGTGCGATTAGAGTTACTGTCATCTTGATGTTATCACCAGGCATTACCATTTCTACGCCTTCTGGTAACTGTACGTCACCAGTTACGTCAGTTGTACGGAAGTAGAACTGTGGACGGTAACCTTTGAAGAATGGAGTATGACGACCACCTTCATCTTTAGAAAGTACGTATACTTCTGAAGTGAATGTAGTGTGTGGGTTGATTGAACCAGGCTTAGCTAGTACTTGACCACGTTCAACGTCTTCACGCTTAGTACCACGTAATAGTGCACCAATGTTCTCACCAGCACGACCTTCGTCAAGAAGCTTACGGAACATTTCAACACCAGTACAAGTAGACTTAGTAGTCTCTTTGATACCAACGATTTCAACTTCGTCATTCACGTTGATGATACCGGCTTCAACACGACCAGTTACAACAGTACCACGACCTTGGATTGAGAAAACGTCTTCGATAGGCATGATGAATGGCTTATCGATGTCACGCTCTGGCTCTGGGATGTAAGAATCTAGTGCTTCTGCAAGCTCTACAATCTTGTCTTCCCATTGCTTCTCGCCTTCAAGTGCTTTAAGTGCAGAACCTTGAATTAGTGGTAAGTCGTCACCTGGGAAATCGTACTCAGAAAGAAGTTCACGAACTTCCATTTCTACTAGTTCAAGTAGCTCTTCGTCATCAACCATGTCACATTTGTTCATGAATACGATGATGTAAGGTACGCCAACCTGACGAGAAAGAAGGATGTGCTCACGCGTTTGTGGCATTGGGCCATCAGTCGCAGCTACTACTAAGATAGCGCCGTCCATTTGTGCAGCACCAGTGATCATGTTTTTAACATAATCGGCGTGACCAGGACAATCTACGTGTGCGTAGTGACGAGTTGGTGTGTCGTACTCAACGTGTGAAGTTGAGATTGTGATACCACGCTCGCGCTCTTCTGGAGCGTTATCGATTGATGCGAAATCTTTAGCAACACCGCCGTATACTTTTGCAAGTACGTTAGTGATTGCTGCAGTTAGTGTAGTTTTACCGTGGTCAACGTGGCCGATTGTACCAACGTTTACGTGCGGTTTTACGCGTTCAAACTTTTCTTTTGCCATCTTAAAAAATTCCTAATTAAGAAATTAAAGCCTGACTCACTATTGAGCCAGACAAGCTAAAATCATATTACAGCGCGAGCTGAAATTATTGTATCTGCAACCTGCTTTGAGGCTTCAGCGTACTTCAAAAACTCCATAGAGTAAGAAGCACGACCCTGAGTTGCAGAACGTAAAGCAGTCGCATAACCGAACATTTCAGACAGTGGAACTAGCGCATTTATTTGCTTAAGTCCACCAAGTGCATCTTCCATGCCCTCGATCATGCCGCGACGACGGTTTAAGTCGCCAACTACATCACCCATGTTTGAGTCAGGAGTGATTACCTCAACCTTCATTAGTGGTTCTAAAAGAACTGGGTTTGCTTTAAGCGCACCGTCTCTCATAGCTAATGAACCTGCAATTTTAAATGCCATTTCATTCGAATCTACATCATGGAACGAACCATCATATAAAGTCGCTTTAACGCCAAGTAAAGGATAGCCTGCCAGTACACCTTGAGACATTTGCTCTTGGATACCTTTGTCTACCGCTGGGATGTATTCTTTAGGAACTGATCCACCTACGGTTTCGTTAACGAATTCGTAAATTGGAGAATCATCATCCGAAATATCCATCGGTTCAAGCTTCAACCAAACGTGACCATATTGACCACGACCACCTGATTGACGAATGAACTTTCCTTCAACTTCTACAGTTGAACGAATAGCTTCACGATATGAAACCTGCGGCTTACCAACGTTACATTCAACACTGAATTCACGTTTCATACGGTCGACGATAATATCTAGGTGAAGTTCACCCATACCAGAAATAATTGTCTGGCCTGATTCTTCGTCAGTTTGTACGCGGAAAGACGGATCTTCGGCAGCTAGTTTACCTAGCGCGATACCCATCTTGTCCTGGTCAGCGATTGTGCGAGGCTCAACCGCAACAGAAATAACTGGTTCTGGGAATTCCATACGCTCAAGCGTAATAATTGAATTCGGAGCACACAGTGTCTCACCTGTTGTAACGTCTTTAAGACCAATAGCCGCCGCGATGTCGCCTGCGTAGACTTCTTTGATCTCTTCACGAGAGTTTGAATGCATCTGTACGATACGGCCAAGTCGCTCACGCTTACTTTTAACTGGGTTGTATACCGCGTCACCCTGTTTAACAGTACCAGAGTAAACACGGAAAAAGGTTAAAGTGCCAACAAACGGGTCTGTTGCAATTTTAAATGCAAGTGCAGCAAACGGCGCTTTATCATCAGCTGGACGTTCCTCTTCGGTACCATCTTCTAAGATACCTTGGATTTGTTTAACTTGTTCTGGTGAAGGCATGTATTCTACAACGCCGTCAAGCACCGCTTGAACACCTTTGTTTTTAAATGCGCTTCCACAAGTTACTGGAACAATCTCATTGGCCAATGTGCGTTGACGTAAAGCATTTTTAATTTCTGCTTCACTTAACTCTTCACCTTCTAAGTATTTGTCCATTAGTTCTTCTGAGGCTTCAGCAGCGCTTTCAACTAAATGAGAGCGCCATTCTTCAGCTGACTCAAGAAGGTCTGCCGGTATTGCCTCATATGTGAAAGTCATACCCTGGTCCGCTTCGTTCCAGTTAATCACTTTCATTTTTATAAGGTCAATAACACCTTTAAAGTCGTCCTCAGCGCCTACTGGCAACTGAATTGGAACAGGCGTTGCTCCAAGACGAGATTTCACCTGGCTAACAACAGCTAAAAAGTCAGCGCCCGTGCGATCCATTTTATTTACGAAGATCATTCTTGGAACTTCGTATTTGTTCGCTTGACGCCAAACTGTTTCAGTTTGCGGCTGTACACCAGAAGAAGCACAAAGCACAACTACCGCACCATCAAGTACGCGTAAAGAACGCTCTACTTCGATAGTGAAATCTACGTGTCCTGGAGTATCAATAATATTGATACGATGGGCGTCAAATTGAGCGTCCATCCCTTTCCAAAAACACGTTGTTGCAGCAGAAGTGATTGTGATACCACGCTCTTGTTCCTGCTCCATCCAGTCCATAGTTGCAGCGCCATCATGTACTTCACCGATCTTATGAGAAAGACCTGTGTAGAACAGAACACGTTCTGTTGTGGTGGTTTTGCCTGCATCTACGTGAGCTACTATGCCGATATTACGGTAGCGCTCAAGTGGAGTTGTACGTGCCATATGATCCTCTTAAAGGTTAAGGACAGATTACCAACGGTAATGAGCGAATGCTTTATTCGCTTCAGCCATACGGTGAACGTCTTCACGTTTCTTAACCGCAGTGCCTTTATTATCAGCAGCGTCAACGATTTCTTGAGCTAAACGTAAGCCCATAGATTTTTCGCCACGCTTACGTGCAGCGTCTACTAACCAACGCATACCTAATGCGTTGCGACGAACTGGACGTACTTCAACTGGTACTTGATAAGTTGAACCACCAACACGGCGAGATTTAACCTCTACCTGTGGACGGATGTTATCAAGTGCAGATTCAAAGATTTCTAGGTGCGACTTGCCTGATTTCTCAGCAGCCACGTCTAGCGCACCATAAACAATTTTTTCAGCAGTAGATTTCTTGCCGTCTAACATTACGATGTTAACGAATTTAGCAAGAAGTTCAGATCCGAACTTAGGATCTGGAAGAATTTTACGTTGACCTATTACGCGTCTTCTAGGCATTTTGTATCTCCGGTTTATTCAGGTTTGCTCTTTCGAGTCAATCACCCAAAACAATAATTAATAATATTTAGTGCTTGGCCTTACTAACGGAATACAATTACCCTTTAGGGCGTTTTGCACCGTATTTAGAACGAGCTTGACGACGGTCGCTAACGCCTGCACAGTCAAGTGCACCACGTACAGTGTGAAAACGCACACCTGGTAAATCTTTAACACGACCACCACGGATTAGGATTACACTGTGCTCTTGAAGGTTATGACCTTCACCACCGATGTAAGATGTTACTTCGAAACCGTTAGTTAAACGTACACGAGCTACTTTACGTAACGCTGAGTTTGGTTTCTTAGGTGTAGTTGTATATACACGAGTACATACACCGCGCTTTTGCGGACACGCTTTTAGTGCAGCTGAGTTACTTTTCGTAACCTTGCTACGGCGTGGCTTACGCACTAGCTGGTTAATAGTTGCCATTTAAATAGCTCCTGAAATTAAAATTACTACTGAAAAAAATAAAAAAATCCGCCCTTTATTACCTGCCTACGATAAGCACACAAGTAAATGGGTGGCGGAATTTTAATGAGCAAAGTTTAACCTGTCAACCTAAACTAACCGTAAGACAGCACTTAACTGCCTTACGATCTCTTAATCTATTGATTAAGAACAGTTTATTGATTTCCAGACAAATCAGCATTTAGTGCATCAGTTAGTGCTTGAGTTGCCTCTTCAGCGCTTACTGTTTGCTCTTCTACTACTTCTTTGCTTTGTTTACGGCGAGCCATACGATCTTGATGATACGCAAAACCGGTACCGGCTGGGATCAAACGACCCACAATTACGTTTTCTTTCAGACCGCGAAGCTCATCGCTCTTACCATTCACTGCTGCATCTGTAAGAACACGTGTTGTTTCTTGGAAAGACGCTGCAGAGATGAAAGATTCTGTCGCTAATGATGCTTTAGTAATACCCATTAACTGGATTTCAAACTTCGCTGGGATCTTACCTTGTTTTTCAAGGTCACGGTTTGCGATATTAACGCGCGCCACTTCGATTTGTTCACCAGCTAAGAAGTCAGTATCACCACCGTGTAAAATGGTACATTTACGTAACATTTGACGGATAATTGTTTCAATGTGCTTGTCATTGATCTTAACGCCTTGCAAACGGTAAACCTCTTGCACTTCGTTAACAATGTAGTTAGCAACATGAGTCACACCACGTAGGCGTAAGATGTCATGTGGTGATTCAGGACCATCGGCGATTACTTCACCTTTAGACACTTGTTCACCTTCAAACACGTTAAGTTGACGCCACTTAGGAATCATTTCTTCGTAATGATCGCCTTCAGCTGGAGTAATAACTAAACGCTTCTTACCTTTAGTCTCTTTACCGAAGCTAATAGTACCGGTGATTTCAGCTAAGATAGCTGGATCTTTTGGCTTACGCGCTTCAAATAAGTCGGCTACGCGAGGTAGACCACCCGTGATATCACGAGTTTTAGAGCCTTCTTGCGGGATACGTGCTAACACGTCACCTGGGTTTGCAGTCGCACCGTCTGTTACTTCAATCGTTGTGAATGAAGGAAGACGTGTTTCTTGCAGACCACGCTCATCACTTTCGATGATAAGTTTAGGCTCTTTAGCATTCGCTTTAGCAAGGTCTTTAACTACGATACGAGTCAAACCAGTTAGTTCATCGGTTTGTGTCTCTGTATTCGAGTCATCGATATCGCTAAACGATACTTTTGATTTGTGCTCAAGAACGATTGGGTGACTATGCGGGTCCCAAGTAGCAACAATGTCGTTACCTTGAACTTCTGCATTGTCTTGAACTGTTAATACTGCACCATAAGGTACTTTATAACGCTCTTTTTCACGGCCATGACTATCGATGATAGTGATTTCCGTTGAACGTGACGTAATAACAATCTTACCGTCTGTATTTAATACATACTTAGCATTGTGAAGTTTTAATGTACCGTTAGTTTTAACTTGTACATTATTTTCAGCTGACGCTCGAGATGCCGCACCACCGATGTGGAATGTACGCATCGTAAGCTGTGTACCCGGCTCACCAATTGACTGTGCCGCGATAACACCTACTGATTCACCTGCGTTGATGATATGACCACGTGCAAGGTCACGACCATAACAGTTAGCACATACACCAAAGTCATTATCACATGTGATAACTGAGCGTACGCGTACTTCATCAACCGAGTGCTCTTCTAAAAGGTCACACAGTTTTTCATCAAGCATGATATTACGTTCTACAAGTACAGTATTAGTACCTGGAATAACAACATCTTCAGCTACAACACGACCTAGTACACGTTCGCGAAGCGCTTCTACAACATCACCACCTTCAATAAGCGGTTTCATTGTTAAGCCATCTTCTGTGCCACAGTCGTCTTCGTTGATTACCAAATCTTGTGCTACGTCTACTAGACGACGCGTTAAGTAACCCGAGTTCGCTGTTTTCAGTGCTGTATCGGCAAGACCTTTACGCGCACCGTGAGTTGAGATGAAGTACTGAAGTACGTTTAGACCTTCACGGAAGTTAGCCGTGATTGGTGTCTCGATGATTGAACCATCTGGACGTGCCATTAGACCACGCATACCTGCTAGCTGACGGATCTGAGCGGCACTACCACGAGCACCTGAGTCGGCCATCATAAACACTGAGTTAAATGACGGTTGCTCTACTTCTTCACCTTTCGCGTTGGTTACTGTGTCTTTCGACAAGTTAGCCATCATCTCACGTGATAAGTTTTCATTTACACGTGACCAGATATCGATAACTTTGTTGTACTTCTCACCAGCCGTTACAAGACCTGATTGGAATTGTTGGTTGATTTCAGTTACTTCAGCCTCTGCTGATTCAATGATCTGCGCTTTAACCGGTGGGATAACTAAGTCATCGATACCGATAGAAACACCAGACTTCATTGCGTAATGGAAACCGGTGTACATAACTTGGTCAGCAAACACAACGGTGTCTTTAAGGCCTAAGCGACGGTAACACTCGTTCAACAAGCTAGAAATCTGCTTCTTACCTAGTGGCTGGTTGATTGACTCAAACGGCATACCAGTTGGTAAAATTAGAGACAGAATTGCACGACCTACCGTTGTTTCGATAACCGTAGTAGTATCTTCTACTACACCGTGCTCGTTAGCAACTGACTGGCTAATACGTACTTTCACTATAGCGTGAAGGTCTGCATTACCGCTACGGTATGCTTTTTCTGCTTCTTTAGGATCTTTAAATATTGCGCCTTCGCCTTTTGCGTTGATGCAATCACGGGTCATGTAGTAAAGACCCAATACAACATCCTGTGAAGGAACGATGATTGGCTCACCATTCGCAGGAGATAGAATGTTGTTTGTTGACATCATCAATGCACGTGCTTCAAGCTGTGCTTCAATTGTTAACGGTACGTGTACCGCCATTTGGTCACCATCGAAATCGGCGTTGTAAGCCGCACATACTAATGGATGCAAATGAATCGCTTTACCTTCGATAAGCACAGGCTCAAACGCTTGGATACCCAAACGGTGAAGTGTTGGTGCACGGTTTAGTAGTACCGGATGTTCACGAATTACTTCGTCTAATACATCCCATACTTCCGCTACTTCACGCTCTACCATTTTCTTAGCAGCTTTGATTGTCGTAGCCATGCCGCGACGCTCTAGTTTGCCGTAGATAAACGGTTTGAATAGCTCAAGTGCCATCTTCTTAGGAAGACCACATTGGTGAAGCTTAAGTGTAGGACCTACTGTGATTACAGAACGGCCTGAGTAATCTACACGCTTACCAAGTAAGTTCTGACGGAAACGACCTTGCTTACCCTTGATCATATCAGCAAGAGATTTAAGCGGACGCTTGTTAGAACCTGTAATAGCACGACCACGACGACCGTTATCAAGTAGCGCATCTACCGCTTCTTGTAACATACGTTTTTCGTTTCGTACGATAATGTCTGGTGCAGCTAAATCTAATAGACGCTTAAGACGGTTATTACGGTTAATAACACGACGGTAAAGGTCATTTAGATCAGATGTCGCAAAACGACCACCGTCTAGTGGTACTAATGGACGTAAGTCAGGTGGCAATACTGGAAGTACTGTCATGATCATCCACTCAGGGTTATTACCTGATTGGTGGAATGATTCCATTAACTTAAGACGTTTAGTGATTTTTTTACGCTTAGTTTCAGAGTTAATTGTTGGTAACTCTTCACGCATCTCAGCAATTAATTGGCCAAGATCAAGTTCACGAAGCAAGTCTAAAACTGCTTCAGCACCCATCTTCGCTTCAAACTCATCACCGTGCTCTTCTAATGCATCTAGGTACTCTTCTTCACCTAGTAACTGACCACGCTCAAGCGTTGTCATACCTGGCTCAGTTACTACGAATGATTCGAAGTAAAGAACACGTTCAATATCACGAAGCGTCATATCTAGCATTAAGCCGATACGTGACGGTAATGATTTTAAAAACCATATATGTGCTACTGGGCTCGCAAGGTCAATATGACCCATACGATCACGACGCACTTTGGTCAGTGTAACTTCAACGCCACACTTCTCACAGATCACACCACGGTGTTTAAGGCGTTTATATTTACCACATAAACACTCATAATCTTTCACTGGGCCGAAAATACGGGCACAGAATAAGCCATCGCGCTCAGGCTTGAAAGTACGGTAGTTAATAGTCTCAGGTTTCTTTACTTCACCGTATGACCATGAACGAACCATGTCTGGTGAAGCAAGACCAATGCGAATTGCATCGAATTCTTCGGTCTTATTTTGTTGCTTCAGAAACTTAAGTAAGTCTTTCACCTTAGCTCTCCTGTCGGAGTTAATCTCGAGGACGGGTAATCTCGTCCCTACATTCTATTCAGCCGTAAAAGATGCTGCAGCGTCAACTGCAGCATCTAATTGGCTTAATTTTCTTCCAACTCGATGTTGATACCCAGTGAGCGGATTTCTTTCAACAATACGTTGAACGATTCTGGCATACCTGGTTCCATCTTGTGGTTACCATCAACGATGTTTTTATACATCTTAGTACGACCATTCACGTCATCCGATTTCACTGTTAGCATTTCTTGTAGAGTGTAAGCAGCACCGTAAGCTTCAAGTGCCCATACTTCCATCTCACCAAAACGCTGGCCACCGAACTGTGCTTTACCACCCAGCGGCTGCTGAGTAACAAGGCTGTAAGAACCAGTAGAACGTGCGTGCATCTTATCATCAACCAAGTGGTTAAGTTTAAGCATGTACATGTAACCAACAGTTACTTGACGTTCAAACTGATCGCCAGTACGGCCATCATAAAGTGTAACCTGACCACTTCTAGGGTATCCACCAAGCTCTAGCATGTCTTTGATTTCGTCTTCTTTAGCGCCATCAAATGCAGGAGTAGCGATTGGTAAACCACCTTTTAAGTTTTCAGCTAGGCGACGAATTTCGTCATCAGAGAAACTTGCAATGTCTACAACTTGGCGAGATTCACCAATTTCGTAAGCTTGCTTGATGAATTCACGTAGCTCATGAAGCTCACGTTGCTCTTTCATCATTTCTTCTAAACGTTCACCGATACCACGTGCAGCAAGACCCATATGTGTTTCAAGGATCTGACCGATGTTCATACGCGATGGTACACCTAGTGGATTTAGTACGATATCTACCGTACGACCTTTATCATCGTATGGCATATCTTCTACTGGTACGATAGTCGAGATAACACCTTTGTTACCGTGACGACCCGCCATTTTATCACCCGGTTGGATACGACGTTTAACAGCTAGGTATACTTTAACAATTTTAAGTACGCCTGGTGCTAAGTCATCACCTTGAGTAATTTTACGACGTTTGTTTTCAAACTTCTTATCGTATTCAGCTTTAAGTTCATCGTACTGTGCAGCTAGTTGCTCAAGTTCAGCTTGCTTATCTTCTTCAGCAAGGCTTTGAGTTAATAGTTTTTCAGCATTTAATGACACTAAGTTGTTTTCATCAAAGCCTGCAGCTACAAGTAGCTTACGAGCGCGTTCTAAAACGCCAGCTTCAAGAATACGGAACTCTTCGTTGAAGTCTTTCTTCGCTTCGCGAAGCTGCATGTCTTCAACTTCTAGCGCACGCTTATCTTTTTCAACACCATCACGGGTGAAAACTTGCACGTCAATTACGGTACCAGTTACAGAATTTGGTACACGTAAAGAGCTGTCTTTAACGTCAGATGCTTTTTCGCCGAAGATAGCACGCAGTAGCTTCTCTTCAGGTGTAAGCTGTGTTTCGCCTTTCGGAGTCACTTTACCTACTAGAATATCGCCGCCTTTAACTTCAGCACCAATATAAACAACGCCTGATTCATCAAGCTTGCCTAGTGCAGACTCACCCACGTTAGGGATATCTGCAGTGATCTCTTCTGGACCTAATTTAGTATCACGGGCAACACACTGTAGTTCTTGAATGTGGATAGTCGTTAAACGATCTTCTTCAACTACGCGCTCTGATAGTAAGATTGAATCCTCGAAGTTATAACCGTTCCATGGCATGAATGCCACGCGAAGGTTTTGACCAAGGGCTAAGTCACCTAAGTCAGTCGAAGGACCATCTGCTAACACGTCACCACGAGTAACCGGTTCACCAACCATGCACGTTGGTTTTTGGTTAATACATGTATTTTGGTTAGAACGTGTGTACTTGGTTAAGTTGTAGATGTCGATACCCGCTTCACCAGGGATGCGTTCTTCTTCATGTACGTTTACAACGATGCGACTTGCGTCGGCATACATTACTTCACCACCACGTTTTGCAACAATCGTTACACCAGAATCTTTCGCTAGTGTTAACTCAATACCTGTACCTACTAACGGCTTATCCGCTTTTAATGTTGGTACTGCTTGACGTTGCATGTTTGAACCCATCAATGCGCGGTTAGCATCATCGTGTTCTAGGAACGGGATAAGTGCTGCTGCTACAGAGATCACCTGTTGTGGTGATACATCCATATATTGCTGGTCCATGCGACCCATAAAGGTTGATTCACCTTTGTGACGACATGGAATAAGTTCATCTACAAACTCATTGGTTTCAGTTAAGTTTGAGTTCGCCTGTGCGATAACAAACTGACCTTCTTCAATGGCTGATAAGTAATCAACTTCATCAGTTACTACACCGTCTACCACTTTGCGGTAAGGTGTTTCTAAGAAACCGTAGTCATTTGTACGTGCGTACGTAGACAATGAGTTAATTAGACCGATGTTTGGACCCTCAGGAGTCTCGATTGGACATACGCGACCGTAGTGAGTTACGTGAACGTCACGTACTTCAAAGCCAGCGCGCTCACGTGTTAGACCGCCCGGACCTAATGCAGAAATACGACGCTTATGCGTTACTTCTGATAGCGGGTTATTTTGGTCCATAAACTGTGATAACTGAGACGAGCCGAAGAACTCTTTAACCGCTGCCGAAATAGGCTTAGCGTTAATAAGATCTTGTGGCATTATCGCGTCAAGGTCACCTAAGCTTAAACGCTCACGTACAGCACGTTCTACACGTACTAGACCAACACGGAATTGGTTCTCAGCCATTTCGCCAACACTACGTATACGACGGTTGCCTAAGTGGTCGATATCATCAACATCGCCTTGACCGTTACGAATAGCAATTAATACTTTCATAACAGACACGATGTCTTCTTTGCTTAATGTGCCAGGGCCTGTGTCAGAATCGTAACCAACACGGCTATTAAACTTCATACGACCAACAGTTGATAGATCGTAACGTTCTTCAGAGAAGAACAAGTTTTGGAATAAGGCTTCAGCCGCGTCTTTCGTCGGTGGCTCGCCTGGGCGCATCATGCGATAAATTTCTACTAGTGCTTCTAAACGGTTGCTTGAAGAGTCAATGTTCAATGTATTTGACATGTAAGCACCGCTGTCCACTTCATTGATGTACAACGTATCAATGGTAGTGTGACCGGCTTTAACTAATTCAGCCATAAGCTCAAGAGTTAATTCATCATTCGCATTTGCAATAACTTCACCCGTTGATTCATCAACGTAGTTTTTAGAAATAATACGGCCAATGATGTACTCATGAGGTACTTCTAACTGAGTAATGCCTTTTTTCTCGATACTCTTGATGTGACGAGCCGTAACACGACGCCCGCTTTCAACAAGTACTTCACCGTCTTCGCCTTTGATATCAAAAGCGGCAGTTTCACCACGTAAACGTGAAGGTACAAGTTCCATTAGAACTTTACCGTCAGCTACTTCAAACGCAGTAGTATCGAAGAAGATATCTAGGATTTCTTCACTAGAGTACTCAAGTGCACGTAAGATGATAGACGCCGGTAATTTACGACGGCGGTCAATACGTACATATAAGTTATCTTTTGCATCAAATTCGAAGTCTAACCATGAACCACGGTAAGGAATAACGCGTGCGTTATATAATACTTTACCTGATGAATGAGTTTTACCGCGGTCGTTATCAAAGAATACACCAGGGCTACGGTGTAGCTGAGAAACGATAACACGCTCTGTACCATTGATTACAAAGGTACCGGTATCGGTCATGAGCGGAATTTCGCCCATGTAAACTTCTTGCTCTTTAATGTCTTTAACTGTGCCTGGAGCTTCTTTGTCCATAACAACAAGACGCAGTTTCACGCGAAGTGGAGCAGAATAAGTCACACCGCGAATTTGACATTCTTTTACATCGAAAACTGGCTCACCAATACGGTAACTTACGTATTGAAGCTCAGAATTTCCCGAGTAGCTTTTTATAGGGAACACAGAACGGAAGGCAGCTTCCAAACCATGATCGCCATCAGCGTCCGGCACTAAGAATTTTTTAAACGATTCTAACTGTGTAGACAGTAAAAAAGGTATATCCAAAACTTGTGGACGTTTACCAAAATCCTTACGGATACGTTTCTTTTCAGAATAAGAGTAAGCCATGGGGTTCCTCAGCTTGCTGATCTTTGACCCGACCTGTTCTTGTAAGAACAGACTTAACTGGCAGCTATGCCAAGATTTACAACATTTTATTGTTGTTCTAATTAAATCCCTTTTCAACACTAGCAAACTATAAAGCGTTGAAAGTAAAGAAATAATTAGATTTTATTTGCGCTATAAGAGTGCATCACTCCATAGCGCAAAAAGGCCGGTGATTAAATAATCACCAGCCCTTGCCTGATTTCTCAGGCAGCGAACTTAGCGTAAGCTAAATTACTTAACCTCAACTTCAGCACCAGCTTCAGTAAGATCTTTTGCAAGTGCTTCAGCTTCTTCTTTAGATACACCTTCTTTAACAGGTGTAGGAGCAGCTTCAACAAGAGCTTTAGCTTCTTTAAGGCCAAGGCCTGTAGCGCTACGAACAGCTTTGATCGCAGCAACCTTGTTAGCGCCAGCGCCAGTAAGGATTACGTCAAATTCTGTTTTCTCTTCAGCAGCTTCAGCAGCTGGACCAGCTACCATTGCAGCTGCAGCAGTTACGCCGAATTTTTCTTCCATTGCTTCAACAAGAGCAACAACGTCCATTACTGACATTTCAGCAATTGCGTCAAGGATTTGGTCTTTAGATACAGACATTACAAATTTCCTAATAATTAACGGACTCTAGGTCCAAATAAATTTTACACCGAAAGGATTAAACAACTTAAAATTAAGCAGCTTGCTCTTCTTTCTGTACACGTACTGCTTCAATTGTTTTACACAATTTGCCAGCAGACGCTTCTTTCATAGCACTCATTAAGCGTGCAACAGCTTCGTCGTATGTAGGTAGAGTTGCAAGCATAGCTGCATCTACTACGTTACCTTCAAAAGCGGCCGTTTTAACTTCGAATTTCTCATTCTTTTTCGCGAAATCTGAAAAGATACGCGCAGCAGCACCTGGGTGCTCTGATGAGAAAGCGATTAAGCTTGGACCAACAAATGAATCAGAAAGACACTCAAAATCTGTTCCTTCAAGAGCACGTTTTGCTAAAGTGTTACGAACAACTTTCATCCATACACCAGCTTCACGAGCTTCTTTACGAAGGGCAGTGATTGCGCCAACTGTTACACCACGAGAATCTGCAACAACTGCAGATAGAGCACCATTGGCTGCTTCGTTGACTTCAGCAACTATTGCTTTTTTGCCTTGAAGATTTAAAGCCATGGGTGTTACTCCTGGTTTAATGGGGTTACCGACAATCGGTTTCCCCTGTTCTACTCTTCCCTACCAAAAAGGTAGAGATGCTTTTTACGGCGAGAGCCAGAAGGATTAGGAAAAATCTATCTGGGGTCTACACCGTCTACGTAGGTAAAATTAAGGCCTAAGCCGCCTACGGTCTTGGACGGAAGCCCAATTTATCGCTTTGCCAGAGGCGCACCGAAATTATGGACTTCAACCCGAATTCTTTATTTTGCTAATTAATAAATTAATCAACAAAATGGCGCGAAATTATAGTACAAATTTCGTGCCATGTAAACACTAAATTAAGCAACTACTGTGTTTAAAGTAGCTTGGTCAACAGAAACACCTGCGCCCATTGTTGTAGAGATAGTTACTTTTT
Organism: Pseudoalteromonas sp. 4NS20-0020; assembly: GCF_057554385.1. Classification (NCBI taxonomy): domain Bacteria; kingdom Pseudomonadati; phylum Pseudomonadota; class Gammaproteobacteria; order Alteromonadales; family Pseudoalteromonadaceae; genus Pseudoalteromonas; species Pseudoalteromonas sp. 4NS20-0020. The sequence continues at coordinate 436,568 of NZ_BAAJMI010000004.1, forward strand.
TCAAGTAAACACCTTTAGCTTGAGAAGGTTTAGCCTTCTTAAGTGCAACAATTAGAGCTTCAAGGTTTTGTTGAAGTTGCTCAGCTGTGAAATCAACCTTACCAATAGTAGTATGGATGATGCCGTTTTTGTCATTGCGGTAACGCACTTGACCAGCTTTAGCATTTTTAACTGCTTCTGCAACGTTAGGTGTTACAGTACCAGTTTTAGGGTTTGGCATTAGACCACGTGGACCTAAGATTTGACCTAGTTGACCAACAACACGCATAGCGTCTGGAGATGCAACAACAACGTCAAAATCCATCTCGCCTTTTTTAACTAGCTCAGCAAGATCTTCCATACCTACTAATTCAGCACCGGCTTCTTTCGCAGCTTCTGCGTTAGCGCCTTGTGTGAATACTGCAACGCGAACGTCACGACCAGTACCGTTAGGTAGTACAGTTGCACCACGAACGTTTTGGTCAGATTTACGAGCATCGATACCAAGGTTAACAGCAACGTCAACACTTTCTACGAATTTAGCTGTCGCTAACTCTTTTAAAAGAGCAACTGCTTCATTGATTTCGTAATCTTTAGTTACTTCCACTTTTTCGCGGATAGTACGCATACGTTTAGTTAATTTAGCCATTTCTTAGTCCTCTACGTTCAAGCCCATCGCACGCGCAGAACCTGCGATAGTGCGAACCGCTGCGTCCATATCGGCAGCTGTAAGGTCAGTTCGTTTTGTCTCAACAATCTCTTCAAGTTGAGCACGAGTTACTGTGCCTACTTTGTCAGTGTTAGGACGGCCTGAGCCTGACTTGATACCAGCAGCTTTCTTAAGTAAGTAAGCAGCAGGTGGCGTTTTCATGTCGAACGTAAATGAACGGTCACCGTAAACAGAGATCACTACAGGAACTGGAGCGCCTTTTTCGATAGACTCTGTACGTGCGTTAAACGCTTTACAGAATTCCATGATGTTTACACCGTGTTGACCTAGTGCAGGACCTACTGGAGGACTAGGATTAGCCATACCAGCGGCAACTTGTAGCTTGATTAGAGCTTCAACTTTTTTAGCCATTATAAATACCTCATTTGGTGGGTCTTAGCCTTGTGCGCGCGAGGACGCGTACTCTAACGGCTTCCCAGTTTAAAAATTGGTTTCGTGCTTTTTGTACTGTAAAAATAAATTTTTACCTTTATACAAAAAGGCCGCTGATTATAAGATAATCAGCGGCCTTTTTCAAGCTTCGTGCCAAAATTTAAAATTTCAGCAGTGAAGCTTTTTTAATCAATTACTTATCTTGTTCAACTTGACCAAATTCAAGTTCAACTGGCGTAGAACGACCAAAAATAAGTACAGATACTTTAACGCGGCTTTTTTCGTAGTCAACTTCTTCAACTACACCACTGAAGTCTGCAAATGGACCGTCAGTTACGCGTACCACTTCACCTGGTTCGAATAATGTAGCAGGCTTAGGTGCTTCAGCATTTTCTTGTAAACGGTTAAGAATACGATCAGCTTCTTTAGAGCTAATTGGCGCTGGACGGTCAGATGTACCGCCAATGAAGCCCATTACACGCTCTGTGCTATTTACTAAGTGCCAGCTAGCGTCATTCATATCCATTTGTACTAGTACGTAGCCTGGAAAGAATTTACGCTCAGATTTACGCTTTTGACCTGCGCGCATCTCAACCACTTCTTCAGTTGGTACTAATATTTCACCAAAGCTCTCTTCAAGACCTTCGATTTTAATGTGTTCAGTTAACGTTTGAGCTACACGCTTTTCATAACCAGAAAATGCTTGTACTACGTACCAACGTAATTTAATTTCTTTGTTCTCATCCGACATGGGATCAGATCTCCAATCCAGTTAAAAAGCCAACAGCGCGGAATAAAATGCCATCTAATCCCCAAAGGATAAGTGCCATAATCACGGTTGCAACCATTACAATTAATGTCGTGTGGGTAGTTTCTTGACGCGTAGGCCAAATAACTTTGCGTACTTCAATTCGCGCTTCTTTAGCGAAAGCAAGAAAGGTACGTCCCTTAAAAGTTTGTGAGGCAATGGCTAATCCGGCCGCTATTGCAACAACAACGCCGATAGCACGTAGTAATACAGACTGATCTGCATACATATGGTTACCAACAACTGCGCCTGCAAGTAGCGCGATTGCTACTAACCACTTCACTGACTCCATCCCGCTTGATGGTGTTTCTACATTCGTGCTCATAATATTATTACCTTAACTACAGACACAACAACCCTACACGCCGGCAGGGTTAATCCATTAAAATCTAAACTTAAAAACAGACTTATTTAAACCGATTTTTAACCCCAGACTTACTCATATTAATGAGTAAATTGGCAGGGGCGGAGAGATTCGAACTCCCAACCGTCGGTTTTGGAGACCGCTGTTCTACCAATTGGAACTACGCCCCTGCAAAGTGGATGCCTATTATACTTACGCAAATCATTTACACAAGCCTAAAAGATACCCGTAATGCAAAATCTCTATAAACAATTAAGTACTTAATATTAAAAAGGCTTAATTCGCCCCTTTAACAAGTGGCACGCCATTATTACCCACAGGAATGTAAACCGTTGTATGGTTTGGCGACTCGGCCATTTTTATTTGCGCATTTATGGCTTCATGTTGTAAATAATTAGCTGTAAGCGTGGCGTTAATAATTTTTTGTGCCTGCGCTATACCTTTTGCTTCTTCAACACGTATTTCTGCATCTTTACGCGCTATTTCTTTTTGTGTTTCTTTTTCAGCAAGTAACTGCTGCGCAGCTAGTTTTTTCTCTACCGCATTAGCAACAATATCGGGGTAGTTAATATTACCTACAACTACATTGGCAAGCTTAAAGGGGGTGGTTGATAAATAATTTTGTAAACGCAGTGTGACCTCTTGGGCTATTTTTTCGCGGTTTGTTTTAAGTTCACCACTGTCGTATTTCTGCACAGTATCTCTTACGTAAGTTCTGAACGTTTCACGCACAAAACGTTTGTACCAGTTCTCTGCTCCGTATTGTTCAACAACGGTTTGCACTGAACCACTTTGAATCGCAATCACGGCATGAAAATCAAATTTTATGTTTAAATCATCATTAGCTAATATTCTAAATGTTTCGGTATACGTATTAGGCCGCATATCTATGTTTACCACTTCATTACGCAGTAATGACATACCATAATTAGCAGGCCCTATCATGGTGCCTTGGTAACCACCTTCACCAAATACTCGTGGTTTTTCGTAAACATAGCCCTCTTCACCTGCTGGCGTACTTGGGTTAGTGCACGCGGTTAATCCAAACCCAATTACACCAACAACAAAGGCACCTTTAACTAAATTATTAACCAAACTTTGCATCCCTGAATTTCTTGCTCTCATTATTTGTCCTTTATTTCTCTAATACTTTATATACATCGCTTAATAGGCTTGAAGCACCAAACCTAAATGTGGTGGCTTGTAGGTAGTCATCGCTCATTATTGAACGGGCTAGTGCTAAATATTCACTGGCATCAGCCACCGTTTTAACACCGCCAGCGGCTTTAAAACCAACACGTTTACCTGAATTTTTAATGGTTGTTAACATTACCTTAGTTGACTCAATCGTCGCATTTATAGCGACTTTGCCTGTACTCGTTTTTACAAAATCAGCGCCGCCTTTAATAGCCAGTTCGGTCGCTTGAGCAATCAACGTCTCTGTTTTTAGCTCGCCGCTTTCTATAATTACTTTTAGCTGAGCTTTAGTGCCGCACGCTTTTTTACTTTCACTTACGTACTTAAGCGTGGCTTGTGTGTCCCCTGCCGTTAATTTTTTATAAGGAATAACAAGGTCGATTTCATCTACACCACGTTCAATAGCTATGAGAGTTTCGTTAATTACATCGTTTAACGGGGCGTCACCCGTTGGAAAGTTAGTCACCGTTGCTACTTTAATGTGGCTAAGCTCTCGTGCAGCAAGCGCTATTTTTGCATCGTCTACAAAATCGCTAAACACACACACCGCAGCTGGCGTGCCTAGTGCAGGCCTAATACTATTGATCAGAGCTTGAATGTCTTTTGTAGTGTCGCTTGTGTTTAAGCTAGTTAAATCCATAAGCTCTACTGCGAGTAATGCGTCTTGTTGTTTTGTCATACGGACTCCCTTGCCCTGCTTGGGTAAAATTAATATGCCTCATATTAACAAATTAAAAAAAACTCGCTATAGCTCATAACCAAACACTCTAAGCTTATTATTTTACTTGTAACTAGTCGCAATCCCTTGTTAACTCAGTCTTAGGCTTAAAACCGCTACCCAATATAACTTTTGGTTATATCAACTTGGTTTTAATTATTTTTTACTTACACATAGCCGCTATATTCTGCGCAACAGATTAAAGCGTTTTATAAAATTGTTTAGGGGTGTTACCAACGTGCAATATTTACCTATCTTTACCAAACTCGACAACAAACCTGTATTGGTTGTTGGCGGTGGAGAGGTCGCATTACGCAAGTGTCGCGCGTTTTTAAAAGCCCGTGCTGCAGTAACCTTAGTGGCACCTTGGTTTTGTGACGAATTAAAAGAACACGCACAACACAACGAAGTTACCCTAATAGACGCTTACTTTGACGAGTCACATCTAGACGGAAAAATGCTAGTTATTGCAGCAACCGATCGAGACGAAGTTAACAACACGGTATTTGAGCTTGCCAATGCTCGCAATGTGTTTGTAAACGTGGTTGATGACCAACCTAAATGTACGTTTATATTTCCTTCTATTGTTGACCGTAACCCTATTACAATTGCTATTTCGAGTGCGGGAACAGCCCCTGTACTTGCTCGTCGTCTACGTGAAAAGTTAGAGACATTAATACCACAACACATTGGCCCACTTGCTACATTGGTGGGTGGCTTTAGAGATAAAGTAAAACAGCGCTTTAAGCACTTTTCTGACCGCCGCCAATTTTGGGAAGGCGTGTTCGACTCATCAGTTGTAAGTAAAGTACAAACCGGCGACACCCAAGGTGCTGAGCAACAACTTGAACAAATGCTAGACGCTAAAGCCGAGCCCGAGGGCGAAGTTTATGTGGTAGGGGCAGGTCCTGGCGACCCAGAACTTTTAACACTTAAAGCACTGCAACTGATGCAACAAGCTGATGTCGTTGTTTACGACTTTTTAGTATCTGACGAAATTATGGAGCTTGTTCGTCGTGATGCAGACCTAATTTGTGTTGGTAAACGCTTAGGCGACCATAGTGTTGTTCAAGAAGATACTAACCAAATGTTGGTTGACCTAGCTAAACAAGGTAAAAAAGTATGCCGAATTAAAGGAGGAGACCCCTTTATTTATGGCCGCGGCGGTGAAGAAGTACAAGTACTAGCTGCCAACAAGGTGAATTACCAAATAGTACCGGGTATTACAGCTGCAGCAGGGTGTAGTGCGTATGCAGGTATTCCGCTTACGCATCGCGATCATGCCCAAGCTATTCAGTTTGTAACAGGGCACTGTAAAAAAGACGGCCAAGAACTTGATTGGCAATCACTGGCTAAACCTAACCAAACACTTGCTATATACATGGGCGTAATTAAGTCACCGCACATTCAAGCAGAACTATTACAGCATGGCCGTAAAGCCGACACACCAGTTGCCGTGATCGAAAATGGCACGCGCAAAAATCAACGTGTAGTAACAGGCCAATTAGGCGAGCTTGCCGATTTAATTGAACGCAACAGCATTGTATCGCCAGCATTACTTATTATTGGTGAAGTAGCTGCCCTACACTCGCAGCTTGCGTGGTTTGGGCAAAACAACCAAACAAGTAGCTATGCGCAACCGTTAACCGATATAGCAAATTAGTAACCAAATTTAATTTTATAACTTTTAATCATTTTAGTAGGACGACTAACAATGGCTTTAACTCATCTTCAGCAACTTGAAGCTGAAAGTATCAAAATCATGCGCGAAGTCGCCGCTGAGTTTGAGAACCCAGTAATGCTTTACTCAATTGGTAAAGACTCGTCGGTACTTCTGCACTTAGCGCGTAAAGCGTTTTACCCTGCAAAAATTCCGTTTCCGTTATTACACGTAGACACCGACTGGAAGTTTCGTGAAATGATTGAATTTCGCGACCGCATAGCAAAAGAGTACGACTTTGACCTACTGGTACACAAAAACCCAGAAGGCTTAGCAATGGGCGTTGGCCCCTTTACTCATGGCTCGGGTAAGCATACCGACATAATGAAAACTCAAGGGTTAAAGCAAGCTCTTAACAAATACGGTTTTGATGCAGCCTTTGGTGGCGCCCGCCGTGACGAAGAAAAATCACGTGCAAAAGAACGTGTGTACTCGTTCCGCGACAAGCACCATCGTTGGGATCCAAAAAACCAACGTCCAGAGCTTTGGAACACTTATAACAGTCAAGTAAACCCCGGCGAAAGCATTCGTGTATTCCCGTTATCTAACTGGACTGAGCTTGATATTTGGCAATACATTTATCAAGAAAACATCGAAATGGTTCCGCTTTACCTAGCTAAAGAGCGCCCTGTAGTTGAACGTGACGGCACACTTATCATGGTTGATGACGAACGTATGCCACTTGAAGAAGGCGAAGTACCACAAATGAAATCGGTCCGTTTTCGTACATTAGGCTGTTACCCACTAACCGGCGCCGTTGAATCTACAGCCAGTACACTAACCGAAATTATTGAAGAAATGCTGCTATCTACATCATCAGAACGCGAAGGCCGCGTTATTGACCATGACTCAGCAGGCTCAATGGAGAAGAAAAAACGTGAGGGGTATTTCTAATGTCTAGCCAAAATAACGATACGTTTAACGAAGTAAAAGAAATAGGCATAGACGCCTACCTAGCACGTCAACAAGACAAAAGCTTATTGCGCATGCTTACCTGTGGCAGTGTAGACGATGGTAAATCAACACTGATTGGCCGCCTATTACACGACAGCCACCAAATTTATGAAGATCAGCTAGCAGCCCTTCACAAAGACAACGAAAAAGTAGGTAACGCAGGCGAAGATCTTGACCTTGCATTATTAGTAGATGGCCTACAAGCTGAACGCGAACAAGGTATTACCATTGACGTAGCGTACCGATACTTTTCAACGGCTAAGCGTAAATTTATTATTGCCGACACTCCAGGCCACGAGCAATATACACGCAACATGGTAACGGGTGCATCAACAAGCGATGTCGCCATTATTTTGGTTGATGCGCGTTACGGCGTGCAAGTACAAACCAAGCGCCATAGCTTTATTTGTGACTCGCTAGGTATTAAACAGTTTGTTGTAGCCATTAATAAAATGGATATCGTTGATTTTGACGAAACCGTTTATGAAAAAATCAAAGCCGATTACCTTAAATTTGCTGAGCAACTAAATGTAACAAACATCAAGTTTGTGCCTATGTCGGCGCTTAAAGGCGATAACGTAGTAACGCGCTCTGCACATACACCGTATTACACCGACAAACCACTGCTTGAGCTTTTAGAAGACTCGCCAGCAGCTGAAACCGATACCGGTTTTGAAGCACGTTTACCCGTGCAATATGTAATACGCCCTAACTTAAACTTTCGTGGTTTTCAGGGCACATTAGCATCGGGCAAGCTACAAGTAGGCGACGCTGTAAAAGTATTACCGTCGGGTAAAACATCAAGCATTAAAGAAATTGTCACTTTTAATGGCAACCTAGACACAGCAGAAGCAGGCCAAGCAATTACTATTACGCTAAACAGTGAAATAGACATTAGCCGCGGCGACGTGATCGTACCGGCAAGTTCAACTGCCGCTGTTACTAATCAGCTTCAGGCTAAAATTGTATGGATGCACGAATCGCCATTAGTGCTAGGTAAAAACTACAACCTAAAACTGGGCAGCAAAAACACATCGGCTGTGGTTAAAAAGATTGACCACACTATTGATGTAAACACGCTTGAACACGGCTCTGCCGATTCATTACAGCTAAACGAAATTGCTATTGTAACGCTTGAGCTAACCGAAACTATTTTGGCCGACGAGTACCACAATAACCACGAAACAGGCTCTTTCATTCTAATTGACCGTTTATCTAACTTAACGGTAGCAGCCGGTATGATTGAACACGTACTACAAAGCGAGAAAAGCAAAAGCGATTTCAGTGAGTTTGAAGTTGAGTTTAATAGCTTAGTACGCAAGCACTTCCCGCATTGGCAAGCGCTTGATATTTCGAAACTGTAAGTTTATTAATGTCTGTTAGGAATAATAAAGCATGGTAGAGCAGCTAGTTTTAACAGGCATAATGCTTACCTTAGTCGGGTGCCTTTTTGGCACCCGCATTAATCCAGCATGGTTATTTGTAAGCGCTATTAGCACCAGCTATTTAGCCGGGCTAATTGACCTTGAAAACATGCTAGTTAACTACGCCAATCCGTCACTTATTACCTTAGTGCTCCTCGTATTAGTGTCGATTGCAATCGAAAAAACCACGTTAATTCAAAAGCTATCCATGTCGTTATCTAAAGGTAGCTTAGTTAAGTCGGTAACAAAGCTGGGGATTTCTACTGCATTTTTATCGTCATTTACCAATAATACGGCGGTGGTTGCCTCACTCATTACCGCAATAAAAGATAACCCAAACCATTCACCCTCAAAGCTATTATTACCGCTGTCGTACACTGCTATTTTAGGTGGCACCATTACACTCATAGGTACTTCAACAAACCTCATTGTTAACGGCTTTGCGGTAGATGCAGGTATGCAGCCACTGGGCTTTTTCGACTTTACCTTAGTGGGTTTAGGCGCGCTTAGCGTTGGCCTTATTACTATTTTGGTAATGCTTAAATACTTGCCTGACAACGGCAAAAGCGATCAAGAAGTTGTTCCTTTTTACCTTGAAGGTAAAGTACAAACAGGCTCAAAATTAATAGGTCGCACAGTAGAAGAAAACGGCCTACGCGATTTAAAAGACTTGTTCCTAGCTGAAATAATTCGTAATAACGAACGCATATGCGCAGTAACGCCTCAGCAAATTATTCAACAAAACGACATTTTATTATTTGTAGGCGACATTAAATCAGTCCCCCTATTAACCCGCTTTGATGGTTTAAAAGTAGTACACGATAACCACGAAAAAGACATAGAACACTTGGTTGAAGTGGTCGTAAGTCAGTCGTCTAAATTTATAGGCAAAACAGTAAAAGAAATACGCTTTCGCGAGCAGTTTCACGCTGCTGTTATTGCTATTCGCCGTGGGCACGACCGCCTTCAAGGCGGCCTTGGCCAAGTACAATTACAAGCAGGCGATTCACTCATTTTGGCACCCGGCAAAAACTTTTACAGCCTACCTAATTTAAAGCGTGAGTTTGTATATATTTCAGGCCTTGATTTACAAACCCACCTTGCGCCCAAACAATCTAATATTGTATTACTCAGCTTTGCGGGTGTATTGGGTTTAAGTATTTTTGGGGTAGTGCCGTTAGTAAAAGGCTTATTGGTATTACTTATTGGCTTAATGCTCAGCGGCACCATAAAGCTAAACGAAATAAAACGCCGATTTCCGCTTGAGTTACTTGTTGTAGTAGGTAGCGCTATTGGGCTTGCAAAATTAATGATAGGCACGGGACTTGCTGGGCAAATATCGAGTGCGCTATTTATGGTACTTGGCGACTTTGGTCCTTACGGCGCATTTATAGCCATATTTTTAATGACCGTATTATTTACCGAACTTATTACAAATAATGCGGCAGCGGCACTTTCATTTCCGGTTGCTTACTCATTGGCTGTTGGCTTTAATGTAGACCCGCTCCCTTTTATTATGGCGGTTGCTTTTGGCGCATCGGCAAGTTTTATTTCACCATTTGGGTATCAAACAAATTTAATGGTGTATAGCGCGGGTAATTATCGCTTAAAAGATTACATTGTTATGGGCTTGCCCCTTTCTATTATTTATTCAATCACGGTATTAACCCTGATCCCGCTGGTATTTCCTTTTTAATACTGGCGCAAACAGCATAAGAGACACATCACTATGGATGAAAATATAGTTTGGCATAACTACGCAACCACTAAAGCACAACGTAGCGAGCAAAAAAAACATAAGCCAGCTATTTTATGGTTTACCGGTTTTTCAGGCTCGGGTAAAAGCACCGTAGCCAACGCACTCGAAGCGGCGCTTAATCAGCAAGGCGTACACACTTACCTGCTCGATGGCGACAACGTACGCCACGGTTTATGTAAAGACCTAGGCTTTAGCGATGAAGACCGCATAGAAAACATTCGCCGTGTAGGCGAAACCGCAAAACTAATGACCGACGCAGGCTTGTTAGTACTTACTGCGTTTATATCGCCTTTTAGAGCTGAACGTGACATGGTGCGCAATTTAGTAGACGACGGAGAGTTTATTGAAGTATTTATAGATACTCCGCTTGATGTATGCGAAAGCCGCGATCCAAAAGGGCTATACAAAAAAGCACGCGCAGGAGAGATAAAACACTTTACTGGCATCGACTCAAACTACGAAGTACCCACAAAGCCTGAAATAATTTTAGATACAAGTAAAAACACCCTAGACCAATCGGTTGCCCAACTGATAACGTATCTAAAACAAACGCATATAATAGGTTAACCCCAATGAACCAAACCGAACTGCTAGAAGAAACCCTCATCCTTGCCCGCACCGCAGGCAAAGCCATTATGGGGATTTACGAAAAGGACTTTAACGTTGAATACAAAGCCGATGAAAGCCCAGTAACCGACGCCGACTTAGCAGCTCATAAGGTCATTGTAGCGGGGCTACTTCAGCTTACGCCCGACATCCCCATCCTTAGTGAAGAAAACGCCGACATAAGCTGGGCTATTCGCCAAACGTGGAAAAGCTACTGGTTAGTCGATCCAATCGACGGTACCAAAGAGTTCATTAAAAAGAACGGCGAATTTACCGTAAACATTGCCCTAATAGAAAACGGAAAACCGGTACTCGCGGTTGTTGATGCCCCTGCACTTGGCGTATCGTACCTAGCAAGCGACGCCATTGGCGCGTTTAAAGACATGGGCGATGAGCGCATAGAACTTAAAGTAACCACTAAGCCTAACAAAGGGTTAATACGAGTTGTAGGCAGCCGCTCGCACCCATCACCCGATTTAGCCGAATTTGTAAAACGCTTTGATGACGTAGAAATGGTCTCAAAAGGCAGCTCACTAAAGTTATGCTTAGTTGCCGAAGGCAGCGCCGATATTTACCCGCGCTTAGGCCCAACCTGTGAATGGGATACCGGCGCAGGCCATGCAATCGCCGAAATAGCCGGTGCAAAAGTCACTAAGCTTGATGGCAGCCCGCTTATTTATAACACCAAAGATGAGTACTTAAATCCGTATTTTATTGTAAGTGCGATAGAAGAATAAAAGTTAAGAGCTATCAGTTGTCAGCAAGATAAGTGATAGCTTTTACTATAAGAGTTACTCAGGGAGCATAAAGTAAAATACTTAGTAACGCTTAAGTTATTTGTTATGTAAAAGCTAACTTAATAAGCGCACTAAAGCATAGCAAAGTTATCAACAAACCAAGCGATAAAATAACCTTTTCCTTCAGGGTTTGCTCAGGCTTTTGGGCAAATACAAAAACAGTTCGGTAAAGTGTACTAGGCACTATTAAAACCAAGCCAATAAACGCAGGGAACATACACAATATGAAGCTATATGCAAAACCTGAATTTTCCATTTGGCCGAACATAGCGCTAAACCCAAACCAAATAATAGCAACTGCAAAAAACGCAACGCCTACTGAAATTGATAAAATTGCCATATATTGATCTCCCAAACATAAAGGCTATGGGTAAATATATTTTTTTTTAAGAAATAAAGAAAGTAAAATAGCTACACGCACCGATAGCTATAATCAGCATAAAAAGCCGCTTTACTAAATTACCTTCAGTAGGAGGTATTTCCTCACCGGTATATGGTGCATAAAGACTCCTTTTTAAAATAAATGCATATATATATCTATAACAAAAAGAAAATACAAACACGCAGAACAACAGCTTTTTTAATGACTCAAAACCTATAAAAAAAGCGGCTCCAAACACAAACCATATTATGCCGAAAAATATAACAATCACCTTCTTTTTATCCATGCGAACTCTCTTTACTGCCTTTGTTTTTATTTAAGTTCTGTACTTATAAACTTTAAATGCGTTTTAGTTAACTGATTTGGCGCTATTGTAGCCGGTGAAAATATAAGTAACGTTTTAGTCTTTATTAAATTGCAGTCTTAACGCTGGAATTCGTAGTCGGTAACCCTAACTTTTTGGCTATCGCCGCAAATTGAGCTTTTGTGTATGGCCCATAAACAAACTCATTGTGCTCAGCAAACTTGTTATCTTTGGTTTTATCAATATAGTAAAAAGCACAAATTTTATGCGGACAAGCATAAACCGAAATATATTGTTCGTTAGACTTAATATTTATTGGTTCATTGAGTCGCCCAATATATGTGCCCTGACCAAGGCTATAACCTAACCTTTTGGTACCGTCGATGTAATACACTTTATAAGGTTGCTCCTCCCAAACTGGAGAACACCCATTGAGAAGTAATAATATTAAAACTAAACATGTTCTCACACATTTCCCTGCATTCTTGTAACTTGCTCAAATTACACCCTTATAGTTAACATGAGTGCGTTCTTATTTTTGGAACATCTATTAGTAACAAACTGTGTAAGTGATTGCCAATTATAAAATTATATTTAATCTAGGTATTTTACTATGTGTAAAAGGGTGTGGCGTGAAACAAGGCAGTGCTTTTAACTTAAGGAGAGAGACAAAAGAATGACCGCTTCCAATCAACAAGTAATGGTTGTTATAAGTTTTTGAGGCTTGCCATTAATTGAACGCTTTTTAAAAGCGATATCCCTTAACGATTTTGCTGGGCGATAAACGCAAGCGAGTGCTGGTTGAATAAGTCTGGGCGTTCCACATTACAAACATGGCCGCAATGGTGAATAGTTTGCAGTACGCTATTTTTATGGCGTTTAACCATTTCTTTAACAGGACCAAGGAACATATGATCTTCTTTACCCATAATGTAAAGGATGGGAATATCGATGTCTTTTTCTTTGAAATACTGCATTAAGGGGTTTACATCCATGGCTAATTTAAACCATTTTATAAACTCCTTTTGGCACAAACGTTTTGCTTCACGAACAAACAAAAGCCGAGATTCTTTATGGCGCTTTTTGGGCATCATAATAAAAGCAAATAAACGGTATAGCCACATATACGGCAAGAAGTGCTTAAAGGTATTACCTAAATAAACCAAAGTATTACTGCGAGTATTAAAGCGAGTTACCGCGCCACCTAGCACCATGCTAGAAACATATTGCGGCGCAATTTCTGCAATATTGCGAATGAGTATTGTGCCCAATGAAATACCAACAAAGTGTGCGCTGGTGATATTGTTATGGTCTAACACATCAATAATATCTTTAGAGACGTTATTAAACGAATAATTATTATCGACAAAATTTTGTACTAAGTTATTTGATTTACCGTGACCACGAAGATCGAGCAACAATACATTGTATTCTTTTTTATAAGCTTTGAGCTGACGAAACCAAATTGCCGAACTTCCCCCAGCGCCATGGACAAATACAACCCATGTTTGACTGGTTTCGTGCGGAAAAATAGTATGAAAAAGAATGTCTGTGCTCATTGCTGTTAGCGGCCTATTTACTTCATTTGGCATATTCAATTGTAAGAAGTATAACGGAGTTTAATAAAAATCTCTCATCAAGTTCACAACAATAGCGCCTACTTAACAACTTTTCGGAACAGGTTTTAATTTTTAAATAAAAACAAATAAGAACAACCTTTACCAATACTCAACGTATTTGAGGCGCTCGCCCATGAAAATTTAAGTACAGCTTTTTTAGTTTATCGGGAACAAGTGGCCAACCCATTTCAATTCCAATGGGAGTCGCTTTCCAAAACAAGTGCTCAACATAATAGGTATCTATGTATTCAAACTCGGCAGGGCTTGCAGTCTCTAGTTTTAGATTCATATATGACAAATACTTTAGGGCGTCGGCGTTTTTATTTTCGTTGAATGCAAACGTTGTTAAATTCGCAAACTCCTCCATACGAAAAGCGAATTCACATTCTTCGTGTTTATCCATTAGCGGTATGACATCTGGAAACTTAGATTGTATATCCTCAATAAATTGTCTTATTTCTTGGTCTGCCATATATTTCCTGTTAATACGTAGTCATTCACATACCGATGTAAAATGTAAGCTAGATAAGGTTTCAGGTACTTATATTAAAGCCACAGAAAGCCTTTCAATTTTGCTTTACTTGCCCTTGTTCAATGCATATATTGCCATTAATAGTGTCTTAGATTGAATAGAATTTTCTAGCTCTTCAGTTTCATCTAGACTAGAGGCAGTAGAAATATAACCTTTAAAAATAACATTATCACCCACCTCAACTACCTCTTTACCTTGAGCTTTTACAAAACTCGTTACCCAAATATTGTTGATAGATGGAGTTTTTAAATCCAACAAGTACAAGTTATTGTTGTTTACTGTAATATGTTCTAATACTGTTCCCCCTAAAGCTGTTGCCTCTCCTTCATATTTTGCGTTTAACTCCCCATTATGAAATGGATTCTCATTAGCTTGATTTGCATACTTTCCAGCAAATGCTTGAATAGGTGTTAAAAACAATAAAATTAATAAATACTTTATCATCGGTTTATTCCTTAGTTGGGGTGTTTCTTGTTATGGGTTATAGATGTAAGTCATAGAGAGAGGCACAACCTTATTATTTATTATTTTTTGGTTTGTTAGCGGCCCACAACATCTGTAATCCAATTGTAGTAACTAGATATTCTAGTTTGATAAGCAGTTGTACCATATAAACCGCCTTTAAATGCCGAAATATCTCCAGTTGCAAATTGCCAACTAGACAATCCCACTAGGGAGGGCTCACCGCTTTGATAAATGATAGAGGCGCCCCCGCTATCTCCAGAACCATGCATCCCTTCTAGAGGGAGCGCGTTGTGCGGTGAGTCAAATTTGAATGTCAGCCATTTGCCATTTGCGCTTTCTACAACATTTTGAAATTTATTTGGCTGATATAAATATTTAGTATCTAAATTTTCACCTGATAATCCATTTCCCATAGCACCTTTACCGAATACAGTTATGACTTTGCCTTTTTCGTCAGATTTTGAATAAATTGAAATTGGCTTAATGTCTAAAACAGGGCTGGATAGTTTTATTAAAGCAATATCACTGCTTGATTCCAAAACTTGCATAAGCGGCGCTAAGTCGCCACTAAGTATATTGTTGCTAGGTTTTACATATTCCGGATGGATATATACTTTTTCAATTTCATATTGTTTCGAACCGACGTTTAGCTTAGACCCTGCATAGTCGTGAAAGATAGTATGCGCTACTGTGACTACCCATTTTTCAGCAATAAGGACTCCATGGCCTTCCTGTGGCATATCGACAATATATTCTGGTATTTTTTCAACACGATAACTGTCTATTGGAACATCATGTCTCATGACCACTGCATAGGAACCGATGCAGTAAAAGGCTAATGCTATAAAAATGAAAAGTTTCATATCACTCCACAGTATAAATTGAGTAGATAACATTTTAACAAAAGAACACTTTCACCATTTTTGTATGAAAACATCCTTATTTTATGAACACCTATTAATAACAAACCGTGTAAGTGTTTGCCAATTATAAATATTATATTTTAGCGAGTTACTTTACCGTGTAGAGAATAGTAAAACGTGTCATTACTACATTTTTAAGCACCTTGTGCTGGCTTTGTTTACTTTTACACCGCTGTTTCGTATTCATGACACTTGGGGGCTATTTTAACGCAGTTAATTGCGGCTCTAGGGCGCTAAAAACATGAAAAAGTGGGCCAAAAACTATATCCTTCGGCGCGGTTATTATTATAAATAATGGACGGCACACACACATGACAACACCTTTAGATGCAACGCATTCAAATGCATCAACACACACGCATTCAAGTGCAAATTCAAACGCAAAATCTAAATGGAACCTGCACGATACGCAGTGGACCTTAAGCCTTTTTGGTACCGCCGTTGGTGCGGGTATTTTATTTTTACCTATTAACATTGGTATTGGCGGTTTTTGGCCGCTGATTATTATGGCGTGTTTAGCGTTTCCGATGACCTTTTTAGCCCACCGTGGTTTAGCACGCTTTGTATTATCGTCTAAAAATAAGCATGCCGATTTTACCGATGTAGTTGAAGAACACTTTGGCGTTAATGCAGGGCGATTAATTTCGTTGTTATACTTTTTATCTATATTCCCTATTTTGCTTATTTACGGTGTGGGCTTAACCAACACGGTAGACAGCTTTATGGTAAACCAGCTGGGCATGGAGTCGCCGCCTCGCGTAGTGCTTTCGGGTGTTTTGGTAGCCGGTATGATAAGCCTAATGATGGGTGGCGAGCGCCTAATGCTGCGCGCGTTTTCTATTTTGGTGTATCCGCTTGTGGGTATTTTATTTTTTTTATCCTTGTATTTAATTCCTAGCTGGCAAATGCCAGACATGAGCCTACCTGAAGTGGGCAGCTTTAGTAAAACGTTGTGGTTATCTATTCCTATTATTGTGTTTTCGTTTAGCCATGCAGCGGCTATTTCAAGCTTTGTGCATGTACAACGCGAACACTATGACGACCTTGCTACACGCAAATCAGAAGCCATTTTAAAGCGCACAAGCTTACTGTTAATTGTGTTTGTATTGCTGTTTGTATTTTCGTGCGTGTTGTCGCTAACAGGTGAGCAGATGGCACAAGCAAAAGCCGATAATGTCTCGGTTTTATCGTACCTTGCTAACATTACCCATAACTCGTTTATTGCAACGCTTGGGCCTTTAGTTGCCTTTATTGCCATTACGTCGTCGTTTTTAGGTCACTTTTTAGGAGCCCGCGAAAGCTTTACAGGTTTGGTGACTAAGCAAACACAGCTTGGTGCTAAAACGGTAGATAAAATTGGCGTAGTTATTATGTTTTTTGCAATTTGGTTTTGTGCAGTTAAAAACCCAAGCATACTCGATATGATGGATCAGCTGTCGGGCCCTATTATTGCAATGATATTATTTATCATGCCTATGATTGCAGTTTATAAAGTACCGGCTTTGCATAAGTATCGTAACCGTTTAAGTACTTTGTTTGTGTTAGCGGTAGGTGCGCTTGCGGTATTTGCACTTATTTACAGCATGATTAAATAACCCCCCTATTCATGCTAAAGCCCAGCGAGTTAGCTGGGCTTTTTTGTGTGCTGTTTATCTCAAAATGTTTTTTTATGGCTGCCATTAAGGCATGTTATAAATTAACTAGCCTAAAAATAAAACAATTATGCACCTTACAAAACAACTCCTACTTTGCGTGAGCTTACTTACCACGCTTGTTTTAAGCCCCTTAGCTAAAGCCGATGACGCGCCTGCTATTTTATCGATGAAAGAACGCGCTGCGTTTATAGATAATATAACAGAGCTTAGGGTAAACACATTAATGCCCAGCTTAATGAAGCAACACAACATCGATATGTGGCTGCTTATTAGCCGCGAATACAACGAAGATCCCATACTAAAAACAATGCTGCCAGCAACCTGGTTATCGGCAAGGCGTACCACCATTTTACTTTTTGCCTTAAATGAACAAGGCAATGTGGATGCTTACGCTATTGCGCCCTATAAAATAGGTAACGTATTTACAAAAGGCTGGGACAAAAAAGCGCAGCCAAACCAGTGGCAAGCACTGAACGATATTATTGAACGCTACAACCCAGATAACATTGCACTCAATACGTCTACCGATTGGGGTCATGCCGACGGCTTAGTGTTAGGCGATTACAATACCTTAATGACCAACTTACCTAGCGCTTATAAAAATAAAATAATATCGGCTGAGCCGCTGGCAGTTGCTTGGTTAGAGCAGCGTATTCCCCAAGAAATAGACATGTATAAACACATTGTTGCTATTGCGCACGCTATTATTGCAGAGGGTTTTTCAAGCAAAGTAATAACTGTGGGCAAAACAACCAGCGACGATTTAGTGTGGTGGTTTAGAGAGCGCGTAAAAGAGCTAAAACTGCAAACATGGTTTCACCCAAGTATTGCAATACAACGCGCCGACAGCAAATCGTTCGATCACGAAGACAGCTTTACTAATGGTTACGCCGACAACGTTATTCAAGCGGGTGACTTACTGCATGTCGATTTTGGTATTACGTACTTACGCTTAAATACCGACACCCAACAACATGCCTATGTTTTAAAGCCTGGCGAAACCAATGCGCCCGCTTACCTTGTTGATGCGCTTAAAAAGGGCAATAAACTCCAAGACATTTTTACCGCTGAATTTAGCGAAGGTAAAACGGGTAATCAGGTATTAAAAGCCGCTCGCGAAAAAGCCATTGCCCAAGGTTTAAAACCCACTATTTATACGCACCCGCTTGGCTATCATGGTCATGCTGCGGGTACCACACTGGGTATGTGGGATTCACAACAGGGTGTACCCGGCGATGGCGACTACCCACTGCATTTAAATACCGCTTACTCTATTGAGCTTAACAATGCGGTGTTTATAAAACCATGGAATAAAGAAATACGCATAATGCTAGAAGAAGACGCTATTTTTGATAAAACCGGCGTGTGGTACTTAAACGGCCGACAAACCGAGTTGTTACTTGTTAAATAACCTAAACTCTGATGTAAGTGATTTATAGGTATATTTATTAACGCATACAAAAACGGCGCTCAATGAGCGCCGTTTTTATTTAACTAACGTGACTATTATTCTGTTTCTGGCAGGTTACGACCATAGAATATTTCTTGCATTTCACGGTTTAGCTTAGAGCGAATTTCTTCTTCTTCATCATCCGATAAATCAGTTGTAGAAAGACCAAACAAGTATGTGTTCAGGTCGGTTTCTTTTAACATCATTTTGGTATGGAACAGGTTTTCTTGATACACGTTTACGTCCATCATTTGGTACGCTTCTTTAGTATCGTCTGTCATGAAGTTTTGAATTGAGTTAATCGCGTGGTCAATGTAGTGCTTAACGCCGTTTACGTCGCGAGTAAAACCACGAACACGGTAGTCAATCGTTACCACGTCAGACTCTAAACTATGAATTAAAAAGTTTAATGCTTTAAGCGGCGAAATAATACCACACGTAGATACTTCAATATCAGCACGGAATGTACAAATACCATCATCAGGGTGAGCTTCTGGGTATGTGTGTACACAAATATGGCTTTTATCTAGGTGTGCAACCACTGAATCAGGTAATGGGCCTGGTGCTTCGTCAGCATCGTAATTTTGCTGCTCTTCTACTGGCTCTTCCGAAACCAAAATAGTTACACTGGCGCCCTGTGGTTCATAATCTTGGCGTGCAACATTTAAAATATTGGCACCAATAATATCAACAACTTCACCTAAAATGTCGGTTAGTCTATCTGCACTGTACTGCTCATCGATATATTCAATATATTCTTTACGTTGTTGCTCGGTTTTTGCGTAGCAAATATCGTAAATACTAAAGCTTAAACTTTTGGTTAAATTGTTAAAGCCATGAAGTTTAAGTTTATCGAAGGGTTTGTTCATAATAAACCAACCTATAAATTAGTGAAATCTGCACCTGCAGAATGAAAAGTTCGCGGATTTTATACGAATTTTCCTTATGGAAAAAGCGTTATTTTACCTGTTCTTGCACAACTTCATGGCTATGAGTAATTTCTACTGTTTTATCAAGCATTAATGCTACTGAGCAATACTTTTCAGCAGACAAAGAAACAGCGCGTGCAAGGTGCTTTTCAGACACATTTTTGCCTGTAACAACAAAATGTAAATTGATTTTAGTAAATACGCGAGGAGCGGTTTCGGCGCGTTCGGCACTTAATTGTACTTGAACGTCTGAAAAGTCTTGTTTGGCTTTTTTTAAAATACCCACAACATCAACCGATGAACAACAACCAACCGACATCAATACCATTTCCATTGGGCTAGGGGCAGCACTGTCGCTACCGGTATCAAATACAACGTTGTGATTAGAATTAGAACGACCTACGAATGTATCGCCATCAACCCATTTTACATTTGCTTGCATGTTTTTATCTCAAAAATATTTTTCTTGATTGTAAGCAAGTTGGCCGCAGTTGCAAACGAAATGCGATACGCGGCGCTATAAATTGGGGATTAATACTGCTGCGAAACAGCGCTGTCGAAGAGGTTTTTAATTAAGCTTGCAAATTCGTCAATAAACTCATGTTGTTCAACCGTAACAGGCTGTGACGTAATGCTGCTAAGCACTTCTTGTAAGTCGTAAACAATACCATCAACCTCACGCACAATTAAGCTGCGTTGCTCTGTATTAAGGTTTGTGTGCTGTTCACAAATTAGCATGACGTTTTCGGCAATAACATCTTCTATGAGT
Organism: Pseudoalteromonas sp. 4NS20-0020; assembly: GCF_057554385.1. Classification (NCBI taxonomy): domain Bacteria; kingdom Pseudomonadati; phylum Pseudomonadota; class Gammaproteobacteria; order Alteromonadales; family Pseudoalteromonadaceae; genus Pseudoalteromonas; species Pseudoalteromonas sp. 4NS20-0020. Next base: position 457,024 of record NZ_BAAJMI010000004.1, read on the forward strand.
TCCATTACCGTTGGAGCGCCTGGTTTTATCACACCTGGCTTCTCAAACAATGCTAAATTTTGAGTTAGATACATGATTAAATCATCGTACCCTTGCCTATCTAAAACCATGATATTTACCACCTAATAATATTACTTACGCTGATTTAAGCAGAAAGCGCGGTTGATTGCTAGCTTTGTGATTTAAGCATACAAAAAAAGCAGCCGAAGCTGCTTTTATACTAATTAAGTATTATTAACTTAATCTATTTTTAAGCCTGGGCTTAATGTTGCTGGCATGGCTACTTTTTCAAGCTCTACTGAAGCTACAGGGTATGCACAGTAGTCAGCTGCGTAGTACGCGCTTGCTCTGTGATTGCCTGATGCGCCAATACCACCAAATGGTGCAGCGCTAGACGCACCCGTAATTGGGCGGTTCCAGTTAACAATACCGGCACGAATACGACGTAAAAAGTGGTCGTAATCGGCTTCATTATCGCTAAGTAAACCAGCAGATAAACCAAAGTTTGTGTCGTTTGCTTTATCAATTGCGCTGTCAAAGTCGTCAAAGCGGAACACTTTTAAAAGTGGGCCAAAATGCTCTTCGTCTGGGAAGTCGCCAATTGCTGAACACTCAATAATACCTGGTGTTACAAAGCCTGTATTTGCTGTGTGCTCTAGTTCTACAAGGACCTTACCGCCAAGTTCAACAAGCTCGCTTTGTGCTTTAACCATACCTGCTGCTGCCGCTGATGAGATCATAGAGCCCATAAATGGCTGATCTTCATCGTCGTAGTTGCCTACTTTAATGGCTTTAGTTGCAGTAATTAGGCGCTCTAATATTGCATCGCCCTTACTACCTGTTGGTAAAAATAACTTACGAGCACAGGTACAACGCTGACCGCTCGAGATAAATGCTGATTGCACAATATCGTGAACAACGGCTTTAGTATCTTCAACGTCAGTAATAATAAGCGGGTTATTACCGCCCATTTCGAGAGCTAAAATTTTACCCGGCTGGCCTGCAAACTGTTCATGTAAAATATGACCTGTGCGCGATGAACCAGTAAAGAACAAGCCATCAATGCCTTTATGAGCAGCAAGGGCTTTGCCCGTTTCAACTTCACCTTGTACAAGGTTAATAACGCCTGCTGGTAAACCCGCTTTTTCCCACAACTTAAGGGTAAGCTCAGCCACTTTTGGTGTTAGTTCAGACGGTTTAAATACAACCGTATTACCCGCTAGTAACGCTGGCACAATATGGCCGTTTGGTAAGTGGCCCGGAAAATTATACGGGCCAAATACTGCTACAACACCGTGCGGCTTGTGGCGAATCATCGCGCGGCCCAATGGCATTGCATTTTCAACATCGCCCGTGCGCTCTAAAAATGCTTTTTCTGAAATGGCAATTTTACCAACCATCGCACCTGCTTCAGTGCGTGTTTCCCATAGTGGCTTACCTGTTTCTTGTGCAATGGTGATTGCAAGCTCTTCACTGTTTTCTTTTAATTGTGCTGCGAATGCTTTTACTATTTCTAAACGCTCAGTAAAACTTTTATCAGCCCATGCGTAAAACGCTTCACGCGCAGCGCCAACAGCTGCATCAACTTGCTCTGCAGTGGCTGATGATGCTTGCCAAATAACATTGTTATTTGCTGGGTTTACTGAGTTAAATTCTGAGCCTTGGCCTTGTGACCATTGACCATTAATAAATTGTGCAGGATGAGTCATATACTTTCTCCTAAATTAAACTGGGGTTGCGCTAACAGTATCGCCCGTTTGTAATTGCAGGGCGTCGGCTACTTGTTGTGATAACACAACGGTTTTAGCGCGTTCGTCGAAACTCATTGATGCAACGGTCGCTCTAAAGTTTTCGAGCTTGTCGTTTGCTAATAACACCATGGTGTCGCCCGTTTGCTCACCAATTTCAACAATAAAGTCGTGTGAGTTACGTACTGTAGCAATATTATCTACTTTTGCTTCAACTGTTGGACCTGCGTCAAAAATATCAACGTAGCCGTTAAACGTGAAGCCTTCGCTTTTTAATAATTCAATCGCTGGGCGAGTATTATTGTGAACTTGACCGATTACCGCTTGCGCATCTTTACTCAATAAATTGACGTAAATTGGGTATTTAGGCATCAGTTCAGCAATAAATACTTTTTGGCCAATACCCGTTAAGTAATCTGCTGTTGGGAAGTCCATTGAGAAAAAGTGTTCTTCTAACCACTTCCAAAACGGGCTATTGCCGTTTTCATCAGACACACCGCGCATTTCTGCAATAACAGTTTCGGCAAAGCGTGCTTGGTGTTGTTTAATAAACATAAAGCGTGCTTTAGACAGCAGTTTGCCGTTACAGTTTTTGCGATAGCCGTCTTTCAAAAACAAGGTGCACAGCTCTGTTGCGCCAGTGTAGTCGTTACATAGCGTTAAAATATCAACCGCTTTGTAAACGTCTAGTGTGCGCGAAGAATGAATTACTTTACTTAAATGGTAATGATAAAACGCATCATCTAGGCCCACAGCAGCTTCTATTGCCGAGGTACCTACTACTTCACCTGTTTCGCTATCTTCAAGAACAAACAAGTAGCCTTCGTCACCGGGTTGTGACGTTTGTTTAGCAAATGAGCTTACTGAATGGTCAATCTTCTTTTGTAATAGCTCTTCGTTTAAAGGCAAAGATGTAAAACCATGGCCCGATTCGTGGGCGATTGTCAGTAATGCTGAATAATCATTTTGCTGGATTGGGCGAAGGATCATCATGAGTCCGCTTGCTCCCTTATAAATAACGGTAAATAAAATTCGTAGGGCAAACAATGTTTGCCCTCGGTAGATTGGCTAAAACAGCTTATGCGTTTACTACGCTTGCAACTGCTTTTTCAAAACGTGCCATACCTTCGCGAATATCCGCTTCTGGGATAACAAGAGACGGTGTAAAACGAACAACATCAGCACCTGCCACTAATGACATTAGACCTTGTTCAGTACCGGCTACTAAAAACTCTTTAGCACGGCCTTTGTATTGCTCATTCACAACAGCACCAATTAATAAACCTTTACCGCGAATTTCGCTAAATACGTTGTATTTTTCGTTTACCGCTGCAAGGAGTTCGTTAAATAAAGCTGCTTTTTCTTTTACACCGGCAAGTACGTCGGGTGTGTTAACAGTATCAAATGCGGCTTCGGCAACAGCACATGCAAGCGGGTTACCGCCGTAAGTAGAACCATGAGTACCTACTTTTAGATGCTGTGCAATATCTGTTGTAGTCAACATTGCGCCAATTGGGAAACCGCCGCCTAATGCTTTTGCTGAAGTTAAAATATCAGGTACTACATTTAAACCTTGGTATGCGTACAAGTCACCTGTACGGCCAACACCTGTTTGTACTTCATCAAAAATAAGTAGCGCATTGTGTTTAGTACATAAATCGCGAACTTGCTGAGCAAACTCGTCAGTTGGTGAAACAATACCGCCCTCACCTTGCAGTGGTTCCATCATTACGGCGCATGTTTGGTCGCTAATTAGCGCTTCAAATGCGGCTAGATCGTTGTAATCACAATGTACGATGTCACCCGGCTTAGGACCAAAACCATCTGAGTATGCCGCTTGGCCACCAACAGTTACAGTAAAGAATGTACGACCGTGGAAACCTTTATTAAATGCGATAATTTGTGATTTTTCTGGGCCAAACTTATCAAGTGCAAAACGACGCGCTAATTTAAGTGCGGCTTCGTTCGCTTCTGCGCCAGAGTTAGCAAAGTAAACTTTTTCACCAAAAGTGGCATCAACCATTTTTTTAGCGAGGCGAAGCGCCGGTTCATTAGTCATAACATTTGATAAATGCCAAATTTTTTCGCCCTGTTCTTTTAATGCACCTACTAAAGCAGGGTGACAGTGGCCAAGACAGTTAACAGCAATACCACCAGCAAAGTCGATAAACTCTTTGCCTTGTTGATCCCATACGCGAGAGCCTTCGCCTCGAACAGGAATTACGCTTGAAGGTGCGTAGTTAGGAACCATTACGTGATCAAATAATTCGCGATTGACTGTCATTTTATTTCCTCTTAATTGTGATCTACACAAAGCATAAATAAGTGTTTGATTAAAAATATTAACCAAGCTTTTAAGTACCTTCAGGTGTCTGTTGGGTACAAAAAACTGCTTTGTGGTTCAATTTTCAGACGCCCATTATTTCAGAATTAGTGGTAGCTGTCTCGTTAAAAACTTTCATGTAACCCTTGAAAATAAAGGGCTTAAGATATTATTTCATAGATAGTGAATAACTATTTGCATACCGAAACACATTTATTTTTTATCAACTAACCGCATCAGTAGTGACCTGCATAGGCTTTTACCACTAAATAACTTTACGGATGAATCAGTGGGAATGAATGAATAGTCGTAAAAAAATTAACAAAAAATTTAATTTTTTAGTCAATTTGAATAGCAAGATTGGTAAAATTGCTTGTTTGAAGGGTTTTTAGTTCCGTTTTAGTGAACTGAAAATACGAAAACCACGCTGTGGTTTCGTCGGGCTCAATTAGTTGGTGTTCTTTTAAAATTAAGTACTGGGAGTAACACCGCGCTTTTAACATGACCTGCGTTAACGGTAAGGCACTATCGCCTTTATTTACGCCATTTTGTAGCTGTTCCATCACGCCTTTAAATGGCAAATATTTAAAGGCCATTTTGTCGATGACTCGCGCACTGACCTGAATTGACTTATTGCACAGCAATGTAGTTAAAAATAAAGGGTCGGGCTTTAGCTCTAATAATGCTGTGTGGAGGTCTTTTTGGTTTTCTTGACGTGCTATTTGTACTTTTCGTTGCCAAACCTGCTCAAAGGTTTTTAAGTACAAACGTACTAACGTAATACGCCCTACATCTAATAACATACCCAAGGTAAATGCGTGTATCTCGTTTGCGTCGTTTAGTTCTGCAATTTTTTGCGCGGCAATGGCGTTGGCCATTGCGCTGTCTCTGAGCCTACGTTTTAGTAACGAAAAAGGCTCGGTACTATGGGGCATCCAATGGCGAACTGCAAATGTGGGAATCACTAACTGTAAGTTATCAAGCCCTATGTAACGCAGAGCAAGTGCAGGGCTGTCTACTTTTACCGCGGTATTTTTTTTACTACGCTGGTTTCGGTAATACGGGAGGTTAACCAACGTGACCAATTCGCGCCCTAGCCAGCTTAAATCGTTTACTAACGGCTCTAAACGGCCAACTGAGGCCGACTTTACAGCTAATATATCTAAAATAGTGGCAACGCTGTCTTCAATCCCTATTGTTGTTTGAATCACTGCGTCCATATCTTCGAGCTGTTTAAATATAGCTGTTTCAATTACTTTATGAAGCTGTTCGCTGGCTTGTGCACGGTACTTATGATGAGCGGTACTTGTTTGCTTACGCTTTTGTTGCGCTGACACTTCAACCTGCAACAAGGTACGCTGCTTCATAGGCTCGCCGTAATCAATATCTAAGGTATGAATAAACCCAATTTGCTGATGCGCAAAACTATGACCCAACAGCAAATCGTGTGCCCGTTGATCAAGTATTTTTGCTGTACGCTGTTGTTGTGCAAGTTCAGTCATAGTGCTCGTTAAATAGTAAGTATTGAATACGTTCAGTGCTATTAGACTAGAAGCGAGTTAAAAAGTTATCAAGCAGCGTTAATCCCTGCTCGGTTAGAATAGCTTCAGGGTGAAACTGCACCCCTTCAATTGCTAACTCTTTGTGTTGCATGCCCATTATTTCGTCAAACTCACCTTGCGGTGTTTGTGTCCACGCTGTTATTTCAAGTTCGTTGGGCAACGACTGCGCTTTAACCACCAGCGAGTGGTAACGACAAACCGTTAACGGATTAGCTAATCCTTTAAAAACACCTTTATTGGTATGCGTTATGGGAGATGTTTTACCATGCATTACTTTTTTAGCGCGCACCACATCCCCGCCTAAAGCTTGGGCAATCGTTTGATGTCCCAAGCAAATCCCTAATATAGGAAATTGGCCTTTTAAGTGTTCAACTACACTTAACGATATACCAGCTTCATTCGGTGAGCAAGGACCCGGAGAGATAACTATATGCTCCGGATTAAGTTGTTTAATTTGCGCAATGCTCAACTCGTCATTACGTTTTACTAATACGTCTTGATCCAATCGCTGAAAGTACTGCACTAAGTTATAGGTAAACGAATCGTAGTTATCGATCATTAAAAGCATGTAATTAAGTACTCAATAAAGATAGTTATCGGGAGTATTTAGGCGTGCTGCATTCTAACCCAAGCCGTTATGAGTGTCAGTGATTTGCAGCTAGATAAATAGTAATTCCCTCTTTAGCATGACGTAACACTTACTTACCCTATTAAATTTTTGATGCGAGTGGTTGAATTCCCCTTATTTAAACCCAAGCTCATTAAGTGACAGCTTATTTTGTGTAAGCTTATTTTTTACTAAGGAGCGACTATGTTAGGCGAAGACCATTCATTAACAAACGACTTTCCTGAGCACATAAACACGATAAATACGTTGAACAAAAGTGATGCTGACTTTGCAGAAAAAGCCGAGCAGTACAATAAACTAGATAAAGAAATAAGAATATTAGAATTGGACGGTGCGCCTATTAGCGATGAGCAAATGCACCAGCTAAAACACGACCGTTCTGAATTAAAAGATTGGTTGTATCAGCGTTTAATAAACGCACAATAAATATAAAATTCCAAAAACAAAAAAGAGTTCGCCATTTTAAAGTGGTGAACTCTTTGTTTGTCTTCAATGAAACTTTATACGGTGTATAACTAGGTAATACACTCTATAACCAACGCTCAAATTGCGTTAGCTATATTGCTAGCTGTAATAACTTTAAATCGAGTGCATCTATTAGCTGTTGATTTTTAGCATCATTCAATGCATCTGCGTGAGGGGCTGAAAAGCACTCAGCGTCATTATCAAAGTAAAGCCCTGTTGAATTACTAAACTCATCGCTTAGTGCAGCGCGGCAAAATATATCGGCACCTAACTTTAAATCGCCGCCATTAAGGCCGTATGCGTCTTTAACCATTTTGCTGCCTAGTAGCGACTTAGGGTTAACCGATACAACCAATGGACCACTACCTTTAAGTTTTAAACCCATATGACGCGACCACATTGTAATTGCCAATTTGCTTTGTGCGTATGCTGCGTTATCTGACAAAAAGCTTTGCCCAATCAGTGCATCTAAGTTGACTGTTGCTTGCGCCGCTGACGACACATTAACAATTCGCCCTTGGGTATCAAAAAGCGGTAATAGTAAAGTTGTTAATAAATAAGGCGCTAATGTATTTACTGCAAATCGTGCATCAAGACCATCTGCAGTTTCAGGGTTGTCGAGCTTAAACACACCTGCATTATTAATAAGTACATCTAGGTGTTTATGGTCGGCTGTAATTTGTTTAGCCAGATTACGCACCTGCGCCATTTCACTCAAATCAGCCACGTAAGTTTGTGTGCTTGCTTGCGGATAATCGTTATTGAGTAAAGTGTGTACTTTATTGAGCTTTTGCGCATTACGCCCGTGAAGAAGTACGGTATGACCTTGCGCTAGCAACATTTTAGCCGTTTCAAACCCAATGCCATCTGTTGCACCTGTGATTAAAATTTTTTTGTTCATACCTAGCTCCATGTTATGTAATACAGCGCTTACACATTTAACGAATTACGATTGTGAAATAATAGCATTGCCATCTTTGAATGATAATTAGACCGTTGTTGAATCAGTTTATAGAAAATATTAATAAAGTGACGGAGATAGCAGTGAGTGTTTTTTAATCATTTATTTGAATTTTGAACAATTCATAACTATTGTTTTTAAACTTCCTTAATAGTAGTATTTATCATATAAATATATTTTTCGAGAAACCACATGAAAGTTTTAGTGACTGGCGGCATGGGTTACATAGGTAGCCACACATGTATTGCATTACATGAAGCAGGCATTACACCTGTAATTTACGATAACTTATCCAATGCGAGCCCTCGTGTGCTTGATCAACTCGAAAAAATTACAGGTACACGTTTTGAATTTATTTTAGGTGATATTCAAGACGAGCAGCAGTTTAAACTTGCGCTTAAGCACACTCATGCTGAGGCTGTATTTCATTTTGCAGCATTAAAAGCGGTAGGTGAATCGACCGAGCAACCACTACGTTACTACCAAAACAATGTATCGGGCACATTAAGCATGCTACAAAACATGCAAGATGAAGGTGTTAATCATATAATTTTCAGCTCATCGGCCACTGTTTATGGCGAGCCAGACTACCTGCCTATTGATGAAAAGCACCCAATACGCGCTACCAATCCTTATGGTTGGACTAAAGTCATGGTAGAACAAGCCATGCAAGATGTATGTAATGCCAACAGCAAGTTTATGGGTATAGCACTGCGTTACTTTAATCCAGTAGGCGCACACCCAAGTGGTTTATTGGGCGAAAGCCCTAATGGTATTCCAAATAATTTAATGCCATTTATTGCTCAAACTGCGGTTGGTAAACGTGAAGTTGTTAATATTTTTGGTGACGACTACGACACCGAAGATGGTACTGGCGTGCGCGATTACATTCACGTTTTAGATTTAGCTAAAGGCCATGTAGCGGCATTTATGCAACATAAATCAGATACCGCCTTTCATGCATACAACTTAGGCACAGGCCAAGGTTATTCAGTGCTTGATATGATCAACGCATTTAGCGCATCAGCAGGTAAAGCTATTCCGTATAAAAGTGCACCGCGCCGTGCAGGCGATATTGCCTGCAATTACGCCGATGCCACAAAAGCGCAAACTACCCTTAACTGGCACGCAGAACTAACACTGAGCGACATGACCACCGATACATGGCGCTGGCAAACTAATTACCCAAGTGGGTTGGAGAGTTAATATGGCTTTATTAGAAAGTACTCACAGACGTAAAAACCCGCTAACGGGGCGCTGGGTATTAGTTTCACCGCATCGTAATAACCGCCCATGGTTAGGCGCAACCGAAGCCGTTAACGAAACAGTATTGCCAAAGCATGACGAAAGCTGCCCGCTTTGCCCAAGCAATACACGAGCAAATGGCGACAGCAACCCAGACTACAAATACACCCATGTTTTTAAAAATGACTTTGGCGCACTAACGCCCAATGCCAGCGAACAATCACAAAGCGTAGAGTCAGATAGCGATTTATTTATTGCTGATGAAGCAAGCGGCGAATGCCGCGTAATTTGTTTTTCGCCAGAACATAACAAAACATTACCAGAGCTTGAGCACGATGCCCTGCATGCGGTAGTAAAAACGTGGAAAGACAACTATACCGAGCTTGCACAGCAATACGAGTGTGTTCAGGTATTTGAAAATAAAGGCGAGATCATGGGGTGCTCGCAGCCCCATCCGCATGGCCAAGTATGGGCGCATTCGCACCTATCTACCGAAATAGAAGCCGAAGATACTCAGCAGCGTGCTTATTTTGATAAACACGGCACTGCTATGCTTGCCGACTATGTAAAAAAAGAACAAGTCGATAAAACCCGTGTCGTATTTGAGAATGAACACTGGCTTGTTGTGGTGCCTTTTTGGGCAGCATGGCCTTTTGAAACACTGCTTGTAACTAAAGACAACATTCAAAACTTTAGTCAGCTTAGTGATGTACAAACCGATTCACTCGCTCAGGCATTAAAAGTATTAACCACTAAATACGACAACGTATTTAACTGCAGCTTCCCTTACTCTATGGGGTGGCATAATGCACCAGCAAATCGTGGCTCTGATGAGCAACACTGGCGCTTACATGCACACTTTTATCCGCCACTACTTCGCTCTGCCACCGTTAAAAAACATATGGTTGGCTACGAAATGTTAGGCGAAAGTCAGCGCGATTTAAGCGCAGAAACAGCCGCGTCTATTTTAAAAGCAGCAAGCACCACACACTATAAAAATACAGCAGGACACACAGATGAAGCTTAATGAATTTCAACACCACTTTTTATCACTGTACGGTGCCCCTGCTCAGGGTATTGCAGCTGCACCAGGACGTGTAAACCTAATCGGTGAGTTTACTGACTACAACGACGGCTTTGTATTTCCGTGCTCATTAGAGTTTCGTACCCAAGTGATGTTTAAAGAGCGCGACGATAATACGATTACCGTGCAGTCCCTCAATTACCCAGGCGAGCAAGACAGCTTTAACGTTGACGAACCGATTAGCGAAGGTCAATCGCAATGGGGAAATTATATTCGCGCCGTTGCATTCGTATTAAAACGCGCAGGCCACACCTTACGCGGTGCTGATTTACTTATTGATAGTAACTTACCGCAAGGTAGTGGTTTATCATCATCGGCAGCATTAGAAGTGGCTGTGGGTGGTATGTTTAACCATATTGCACAGCTTGGTTTAAGCGAAGAAAAAATTGCACTACTAGGCCAAGAAGCTGAAAACGACTTTATGCATTGCCAGTGTGGCATTATGGATCAGCTCATTTCGGCAAAAGGCGAAAACGGCCACGCATTACTAATAGATTGCGAAAATTTGGCAACTAAGTCTGTGAAAGTGCCTGATGACTTAAACATTGTTATTGTAAACTCTAACTACCCACGTAAGTTAGTAGACAGCGAATACAATCAACGCCGTATTGATTGCGAACAAGCTGCTGAAAAAATGGGAGTTAAAACACTTCGCCAAGCAACTATGGCTAAGCTAGATGCTGTTAAAGCACAACTTAGCAATAACGAGTACAAACGTGCGCACCATGTAATTAGCGAAAACGACCGCGTTATCGCCGCAACTACAGCATTGCAAGCCAATGATATGGAGCAACTTCGTGAATTGATGGCTGCATCGCACCAATCACTTAAACACGACTTTGAAGTAACGGTACCCGCAACGGATGGCTTAGTAGAAATATGTAAAGAAGCCATGGGTGAGCGTGGCGCAGTGCGCATGACCGGTGGTGGTTTTGGGGGAGCAATAGTGTGTTTATGCCGCGATGCAGAAGTACCGCTAATTAAAGCCGCCGTTGAAAAACATTACTTTGAACGCTTTAACTTATACGCAGATATTTATGTGTGCTCAGCAGGCTCAGGGTTACAAATAACGTCTTTTTAAAAGTAGGTATTAATATGGCAAAGGTTAACTGGGGTATTATTGGGTGTGGCAATATTGCTCACACCTTTGCTAAAAGCATTGCGCATTGCGCTGATGCTCAGCTTATTGGCGCAGCCTCAACTAGTGAGCAGCGCGCAAACGAGTTTGCCACACATTATTCAATTAAAGGCTATGAGAGCTACCAGGCCCTTATGCAATGCCCAAACATTGATGCTATTTACATTGCAAACACTCACGACCAACACTTTCAAAGCATCGCCCAATGCTTGATGCATAATAAGCACGTACTAAGTGAAAAACCTATTACCGTTAATGCACAGCAATTAAAAAACTTAACCGCACTGGCAGAGCAAAAAAATTGTTTTTTAATGGAAGGAGTGTGGATGCGCTTTTTACCCGCCATTATAAAATTAGAGAAGCTACTAAGCCAAGCAGTTATTGGCAAAGTACATACCGTGCAGGCCAACTTTAGTTTACCCGGCACCTTTGCCAACACCCACCGCTTAATGAACCCAAATACAGCCGGTGGCGCTTTGCTTGATTTAGGGATTTACCCGCTATCGATTGCTGATGTGGTTTTTAATAAAGCACCTGAAAAAATCAGCTCATTTGTGCATAAGGCAGATACAGGTGTAGATGCGCGAAATATTACCATGCTCGATTATGGTAATGGTCAGTTCGCACAACTTAGCAGCGCACTTGAGCAAAACGGTCCAACCGAAGCATGTATTACCGGTGAACATGGCTTTATACGCATACCTTGGTTTGTAGGTGCAAAAGGTCTTGAGCTTCATATTAATGGGCAAGCTATTCAACATTTTGACTACCCATTTAGTGATGATGAAAACTTTAAATTTGAAATTGATCACGTTACTGAGTGCATACTAAATAAACAAATACAAAGCTCTATATTACCACTGAGCACAAGCTTACGGGTTATGACGATGATGGATAGCCTAAGAGACCAATGGCAGATTGAATATAGCGCGACTGTCGAATCTCATGACATAAATTAATAAAAATACACGCAACAAGGATACACAATGACAACAACACACCGTTTAAAAACGCTTTCAAAAGCAATGTTATTAGCCACGGCCAGTTTAACTACCGGTGCGGTATTTGCCGAATCAAATAAGCCTGAGCAACTTTATCCGCCAATAACTAGCGAAGTGCTCCCTGAATTAGCAGCTAAAGGCACCTATAAAGTAGGTGTAAAAACCCTAGACTTAGTTAATCCAGCGCAGTTTGATCCCACAACGCAAAGCCAAAAAGATCGCCCTTTAAAAGTTGAAGTGTGGTATCCAGCAGATAGTAAAGCAAACAAACCACTAACCAGCTACATAGATATAACACGCTCAGGCAAACAATTTACCTTACAGGCTGATGCACAGCGTGATGTTGATATAAGTAACGCCGATAACTACCCAGTTGTAGTACTTTCGCACGGTTATACCGGCTACCGCACAATTATGTACTACCTTGGCGAGCACTTAGCCTCGCATGGCTACATAGTTGTTGCGCTTGATCATACAGACTCCACAAACGCCCATGTAGATTTTAAAAACGCGCCCTATGCGGGCTTTTTTAGCACCTTGATTAATCGCTCACGCGATCAGCAATTTGTGATTAATTATTTTAACGAGCAAAGCAACTTTGCAAGCGAGCAAGTGGATCAAACTAGCGCAGGTGTTATTGGCTACTCTATGGGTGGGTTTGGTGCAGTTAATACAATTGGTGGTTGTTATGCCTTTAACGAGCAAACTACAGCCATGTTTACGGGAATGACTGACCCTGCTCAAATTAAACAAGTACAGCAACTGCTCAATAGCTGTGCAGGCGGGCAATATCAAAACCCGCAAGTAGACCCTCGTATAAAAACAATGGTGGCTATCGCACCTTGGGGTGGACAACATAACTTATTTAACGCTAAAGCAATGAAAAACATTAAAGTACCTTCACTTTATATTGCAGGCGACTTAGATGATATTTCTGGCTTTGAAGGTATTAAAAACCTTTACAACCAAACTGGCAGCGCCGACAAGTACATGCTTACTTATAAAAATGCCCGCCACAATATTGCACCACACCCAGCCCCTGCTATTGCCCAAAGCAGCAGTGAATTAGACTTAGGTCATTACTACGAGCCATCGTGGTCGTTGCGCACCATTAACGAAATAAATAAGCACTTTGTACTTGCGATGATGGATTGCCACGTAAAAGGCGTAAGCAGCCAGTGTAAATACCTAGATTTACCTCAAAATGGCGATCAAGCCATTGTTGATGGTAAACCGTTACCGCAGTGGTACGGCTTTGATAACCGCTTCTCTTCAGGTATGGATTGGCAACAAAGTAAGCCTCACAGTAAGTAATACCTAATTTAAGCGGCTATAAAACTTGATAGCCGCCTTCGCCTTAAAATATTGCCAAATAAAATAGCTTTTATATAAAAGGGTTAACTACAAAACGAGAATGTTTGTTTTTTAATCGGCTATTTTAAGAAAAAACCATTGCCATTAACCTTCGTTAAAGGCAATCTAGTCATATATAAGATAAGATAAATAACATAAATATCATGTCAAAATACATACTCTCAATTGATCAAGGAACCACAAGTTCTCGGGCCATCTTGTTTACAAAAGATGCAGACGTTTTTGGATCAGCACAACAAGAATTTTCACAGCATTTTCCAAAAAATGGTTGGGTAGAACATGACCCTAACGATATTTGGCAAACAGTGCTCAGCACTAGCCGTGAAGTGTTATCTAAAAACGACGTGAAGCCTGATGAAATTATTGCTATTGGTATCACCAACCAACGCGAAACAACCTTGGTATGGAACAAAAAAACCGGTAAGCCAGTGTATAACGCCATTGTTTGGCAAGATCGCCGTACCAGTGATTATTGCGAAAGCCTAAGCACTGACGAGCTTTGCCAAACGATTAGCGATAAAACAGGCCTACTACTCGACCCATACTTTTCAGCCACTAAAGTACGCTGGATTTTAGACAATGTAGAAGGCGCCCGCGCACAAGCAGACGCTGGCGAATTAGCCTTTGGTACGGTTGATACTTATTTATTATGGCACCTAACCGGTGGACAAGAGCATCGCACCGATGCCACTAATGCCTCGCGCACCATGTTATTTAATATTCATACCCAGCAATGGGACCAAGAATTACTCGACCTATTCGACATTCCTAAATCTATGCTTCCACAAGTCATGGATTCAGCAGACGAGTTTGGCTCAACCAGCGAAGATATTTTTGGTGCGCCAATACGCGTATGTGGTATTGCAGGCGATCAGCAAGCTGCGCTTGTTGGTCATGCTTGCTTTGAACAAGGTATGGCTAAAAGCACCTATGGTACGGGCTGTTTTTTAATGCTGAATACGGGCGAAAAAGCCCTTACATCTGAGAACCGCTTACTGACTACGGTTGCTTATAGATTAAATGGCAAACCCACTTACGCCATTGAAGGCAGCATTTTTATGGCGGGTGCCACTATGCAGTGGATTGTTGAAGGCTTAAAACTGTTGAGTCATGCAGGCGAAAGTGAATCACTAGTGAAAGATGTACCACTTGATCATGGGGTATTTTTAGTGCCTTCGTTTACAGGTTTAGGCGCACCCTATTGGGACCCTAACGCACGTGGTGCAATTTTAGGCTTAACCCGCGACTCTGGTATTAGCACTATTGTTGCCGCAGCTTTGCAATCGGTGGGTTATCAAACCAAAGATTTACAAAAAGCAATGGAACGTGATGGACTTCGCCCAAGTGTACTACGCGTAGATGGCGGTATGGTTAAAAATAACTGGGTACTCACCTTTTTATCTAACATTTTAGGTGCAACCGTAGAGCGCCCAACAGTCACCGAAACCACCTCGTTAGGCGTTGCTTATTTAGCCGGCTTGCAAGCAGGTATTTACGAGTCAACTGAGCAACTCGCTAAAATGTGGACCTGTGACCGTCGTTTTGAGCCAACAATGAGTGCTGATGAACGTAATGATTTATACGCAAAATGGCAGCACTGTGTAGCGCAAGTTAGGCTATCTAGCGACGATTGCCAACAACAATAATGTATGCAGCCGCTAATGAAATTTAGCGGCTTCTGAACCAGCTCAAACGCTATTTAAAAGCGCGTTTTACGCAGTTTGATTTTAAAAAGATCAGGCTAAAAAATTTAAAATCAAAAAGCCCGGTTAGCTATTGTCAAACACTGACGGTCGCTTTATGATGGTATATGTCTTATTTATATTACAAATAAAAAGGTTAGCTCACAGTGGAATTAGCAGATAACGAATACGACCTACTCGTCGTCGGTGGTGGTGTAAACGGCACAGGAATAGCAGCTGATGCAGCTGGCAGAGGTTTAAAGGTACTTTTGTGTGAACAATCGGACCTTGCTTGTGCGACATCGTCAAATAGTTCTAAGTTAATCCACGGTGGTTTACGTTACCTTGAGCATTATGAATTTAGATTAGTAAAAGAAGCTTTAGCTGAACGAGAAGTGCTGCTTAAAAATGCCCCTCATATTATGTGGCCACTTACTTTTAGATTACCACATCAGTCGCATTTACGCCCTGCATGGATGATCCGCATTGGCTTGTTTATGTACGACAACCTAGCCAAGCGCGAAACACTGGCTGGTTCTCGAGGTATTAAATTTGGCGAAAATAGCGTGCTAGAGCCGTCTATTGTAAAAGGTTTTGAATACTCAGATGGATGGGTTGATGACTCTCGTTTAGTTATTTTAAATGCCCTTTCTGCACAAGAAAAAGGCGCTACCATTGCTACACAAACCAAATGTGTAAACGCTAAACGTGAGCAAAATAAATGGCAGGTAACGCTTGAGCAACAAAATACTAAAAGTAAATACACTGTATCGGCTAAAGGCATTGTTAATGCAGCAGGTCCGTGGGTTGCAAAATTATTTGATGAAGCGCTAATTGAAAAATCACCACAAAATATTCGCCTTGTAAAAGGCAGCCATATTGTAGTGCCTCGCATTCACGACGAGAAAGAAGCCTATATTTTACAAAATAAAGATCAAAGAATTGTATTTGTTATTCCATTTGAAGATGACTATTCATTAGTTGGCACAACCGATGTAGAGCATAACGGCGCAGCTCAAGATGTTAAAATTAGTGATGAAGAAATCGATTACTTAATCGATATTACTAACAGCTACTTTAAAAACCACATTAAACGCGAAGACATAGTTCATACTTTTTCGGGTGTACGCCCGCTACTAGATGACGAATCTATTAATGCGCAAGCCGTAACACGTGACTACAAGCTAGAGCTTTCAAGTGAGAGTAAACATACTCCATTATTAAGCGTATTTGGTGGAAAAATTACCACTTACCGTAAATTGGCAGAAGCCGCTGTTGATAAGTTAGAAGACTTTTATCCGCAAATGGGTAAAGCATGGACTAAACACAGCGCATTACCTGGTGGCGACTTTGATAATGTTGAAGCACTGACTCAAGAGCTTAAATCTTTATACAACTGGCTACCAGAAGTGACGTTGAAGCGTTTTGTGCGTACGTATGGCACACGTACAAAAATTATTTTAGGTAATTCCACACAGCTCGGTGATTTAGGACATGACTTTGGCCATGGCTTATTTGCTGCTGAAGTTGATTACCTACTAAAACAAGAGTGGGCTGGTAATGCTTACAACATTTTATGGCGTCGCAGTAAACTGGGTTTACGTTTTAGCGATGAGCAAATTACAGTTTTAAATAATTATATTGAAACACGCTGATTAATAAGCTGTTTCATGATCACTATTTCCCGTTTTTCCCTTTATGGTTAACAAGCTATAAAGGGGTTTTTATTATTAACTATTAAGCCGACTGGTATAAATAGTTAAACCCACTAAGCGTTGCCGATTTAATATCAAACTCACTGCACTGTACCCCTATTTTTGTAAGCGCCTTGGTAAAACACGTGTTAAGTTGCTTAGTACCAATAACCACAACCTGCGTGTTGCTGAGTAGCTGCCATTCACTTGCATAGCGTGCTGCACGTACATCACTGCCTATTAGCACGCCCGATAGGTATGCTTTAGCTTGAACAGGGGTTAGTTCTTTGGACAATTGGCGTGTTCTTACACTAAAAATACCATGCGCTAAGTTACCGCTATCACTGCCCAATGTTAAATCGCAGCCTTGTTCAAACGCTTGCCAATCAAATTCACCTTCAGCGCAATCATCAGGAATTAACACGCTTTGATGACATAACAGGTCGTATAACTCGCCGGTCATAGCGGTTTTAAAACATATTATTTTACCATTATTAATAAGTACCCACTTGGTATGTGTGCCAGGTAAACACAGTAAAACTTTACCCGTTTGATACTGCTCGTTTTGTTTTAAAAAACCCAGTATTTGTAATTCTTCACCTCGCATGACATCAATTAGCGTGTTTTGTAACGTGCATTTTGTGCCTGGTAAAGCATTAATGGTGTGCCCTTCACATTCAAAGCTAACAGCAGCATCAAGCAAGCCTTCAGGGTTAATTGGGCACTCTAGATAAGGGGTTTCATGCCAGCCAATCGTTGATGTAATTTGGCCTGCAATATAAATAGGTAGTACACCATATTGCGCTGTCCAAGGTGTAATTGCGTGAATGAGTGTTTGTTGAAAGTGTTGATTAACTTTTACAACGCCAGGCCCGTCACGTTGCTCAATTAACGTTAACTCACTGCCCTCACCTACTTTACACAAGTAAGCACGTAAATGACTTGTGCCCCAGTCAACGGCTATAAACAAAGTTGAAGTAGTCAAACTTTAAAGTCTCCCACCGTCAATTTTAATGCCTTGCCCGGTGATCATACTGCTTTCATCGGCGGCTAAGAAAAGCGCTAAATTAGCGACGTCGTCTGGCGTTACTAATTTTTTAAGCGCCATAGCTTCCATCCATTTTACTTGTTCTTCTTCGGTGAACCAGCTTGCTAATTGACGCTCAGTTGCAACCCAGCCTGGTAATATGGCATTAACGCGAATACCAAATTCACCATAGTCACGAGCGAGTGCTTTGGTCATACCTATTAAACCCGCTTTGGCGGTTACATAACCTGCCATTTGCGGTTGACCCATAATGGCATTAATAGAACTAAAATTAATAATACTGCCAGCACCTTCTTGTTGCATAAACGACATAGCCACTTGAGAGGCAAAAAAAGCAGGATTTAAATTAATTTGTAAACACTGGTCCCAATCTTTAACCGTCACGTCTTCACTGGCTTGACGACGGTCGTTTGCCACATTATTTACAAGTACATTTACGCTACCAAGGGCAGCACACGCATCGACCAGTGACTTTTGCAAAGCGTTCGAATCAGTGACATCAACTTGCCTGTACCATAAATTAGCATCGGGTAAATCGCTAATGAGTGTTTGCGCCGCTTCATCATCTATATCAATAAATGCTACTTTGGCTTGCTGTTTAACAAACGACTCAACCATGGCTCTGCCAATGCCTGACGCACCACCAGTGATAAAAATAACCTTGCCAGAAAGACTGTGATATTGAGCTTGAGTGTTCAAAATTAAATTTCCTTGCAGCATGTTTTCAGTTCAACTTAAACCCTTTAAAAACGATTACTTAGAGAAAAAGAGCCAAACCAAGTTGTTATTGCTGTGTTAAAATAATTAGCGATTTAAAAGTTTATACCATATCCTTACGTACATTAATATGATATATGATATATAATTAAGCAATAATGAACTCGGAAATTCGCACGATGAAAACTCAACCTCGCCAAAATTTAACTCACCAACTAACCCATGATTTAGGGTTTGCAATAGTGCGGGGCGTGTATCCTGTAAGCGAAGGATTACCATCGGAAGCTGATTTATGCATTAAGTACAATGTAAGCCGCAGTGCAACGCGCGAGGCAGTAAAAATGCTCTCTGCTAAAGGGCTTATTTCATCGCGTCCAAAGCAAGGTATTCGTGTATTACCAGAAAGTAGTTGAAATATGTTTGATACCGACGTACTTCGTTGGATTTTAAGCAGCAAACCGTCACTATCATTATTAAAAGAATTTACCCAAGTACGTGTTGCACTTGAACCACAAGCAGCCGCGTTAGCCGCAATAAGCGCTACGCCAGAGCAGCTTACAGAAATTGATAACGCACTTGCGCGCATGGCTGATGCCGATGAAGGGTTAGACGATCCGTTAGAAGCCGACATCGCCTTCCATACCAGTATTTTAGTAGCCAGCAACAACCGATTTTTTGTACAACTGACTGAATTTATTAGTACTGCTCTCAGAGTAAGTATTCGTTACACTAACCATATTAAAGGTGTACCAGGCGCTGACGTAACTAAACACGCTGATATTTTAGACACAATAAAATCTGGGAATCCCGAGCGCGCTAAAAAAGCGGTCGAAACAATTTTAGAAGAAGCGCTAGAGCTCATCGAATCTAAACTCGATTGATGACTAAAAAAATATCATTAAAAAAGGGAGCTACTTAGCTCCCTTTTTACTGCTTATTATATTTTAAGCTTTGTTAAGCTCAAAAATAAGTGATGTTTGCGGGAATGAAATTGGCATTTGTAGGCCAAATTCCATTAACGCTTCACCCGTAAAGGTTTGCCCGTTGACGGCGGCAATAGACGAAGGGCGGTATTCTTCAAACTTAACAGGCCACACTAAATTAAGTGTGTACTGTGTATCTGCATCCAAACCAACAAAACGAAGCTTATTAGGCGCAGTACGCGGTGTTTCGCGCACGCTGTTATACGCAAATAACGCTTTTGATTTTTGCTCGTCGATTAAACCAAAGTTAATTGATAAATCGTCGCTATCGAGGCGGTACAAATCGGCAGCATGAATAAATTCACGGTGCTCTTTGTGCAGCGCAATAGCCGCTTTAAGCGCATTGTATTCGTGATCGGTCAGCTCACGTGGGTCCATTTCAATTCCCATGTGGCCAAACATGGATACCGCAGCACGCATTTCAATGCTCACATTACGCCCTGTAATATGACAATCACGTGGGCCTACGTGTGCACCCATAACCGACGATGGGAAGAAGAACGAACAACCACGTTGAATTTCAAGACGGTCAAGCGCATCGTTAGAATCTGACGTCCATACACGGTCTGTGTGTTCAAGCACACCATAATCTACACGTGCACCACCTGACGAACAGCTTTCTATTTCAAGGCCTGGGTGCGCCGCTTTAATGCGATCGATTAAGCGATACAGCGCCAGTGTTTGCTGATGTACCGCAGGCTTACCATCAAAGTTACCCGCATGGTTAATATCGCGGTTCATATCCCATTTAATATACTTAATTTTTGGGTACTCAACCAAAATATCGTCAATGGCTTTGTATAAATATTCAACCACCTCAGTGCGCGTTAAATCAAGCACAAGCTGGTTTCTAAAGCTCAGTTGCTCGTTATTTTCTGAGCCTAAGACCCAATCAGGGTGAGCGCGGTATAAGTCGCTATCTGGGTTAACCATTTCTGGTTCAAACCAAATACCAAATTCCATGCCTAAGCTATTTACATGATCGATGACTGGCGATAAACCATCTGGGTAAATTTCGTAATCTACTGTCCAATCACCTAAGCCTGCAAAATCACCGCGGCGACCTTTAAACCAACCATCGTCTAGAACAAAACGCTCAATACCTAATGGTGCTACTTTATCGGCTAACTGCTTAAGCGTATCTACATCGTGGTCAAAATAAATACCTTCCCACGTGTTGTAATGCACCGGGCGTGTTTTTTCACGCTGTGCTTGGCTAAGTAAATTAGCCTTAACAAACTGATGAAAATTACGCGAAAGCGCGCTAAAGCCGTCGCTCGAAAACGAGCCATAAATACGTGGGCTCTGATACGTTTGGCCTTTAGCAAGGGTTAGCTCGCCCGGTAATAATAACTCACCCATTTGCACATAACGGCGCCCTTCTGGTAGTAGCTCAGCGCGTAGCTTGTTGTTACCACTCCAGCCTAAATGAAAGCCATAACACTCGCCTTGTTGCTCGCCTGCGCCTTCGCTATGAACTAATAAACCAGGGAATACGTCGTGCGATGTTTTACCTTTACGGTTTTCACGTACAAAGCTACCTAGTACTAAATCGACAGATTGACGTTGAAACTCGTTTGACCAACGCCCTTCAAAACTTATAATTTTGTTCACGCTATCGGGTAGCTGGAATGTGGGTGCTGCACAAAAATTAACGCTGAGTGGTGAATCACTTAAATTAGTTAATACCGTATGCGCGCTTAACACATTGGTATTGTTATCAAGCGTAATACTATGAACGACTTCAATTCCACGTAATGTATCTTCACTTACAAACTCAAGCGTTGATGATGATGGCTGACGAACCTCTTTTAACTTTGGCCCTACAGACCAAGCAATAGAGTCGTTTACAAGCTCAAGGCCAGGTGCACCAGTAAAGCCCTCACCTAAAAGTGGAGAAAGAGAAATAGGCGCTTCTTCAACTGAGGCACATTTTACCTCTTGACGGGTAGCAAGCTGAGCAAGCATCAACTCAGTTGTTTGCTCTGATAGGCGTTTACCAAAATACAGTAACGCAGGTGTTTTACTTTGGCAGTTGAAAATAACGGTGCTGTTTACACTGTCTAATCGATAAAATGATTTAGTGTTGGCCATGATTTTCCTATCCTCTTATTCATTGTGTGAGTTATTAATATACCGAGATGATGTTAGCGATAGGCGTTAACGCGATCTCTAAAGTGTTCAGGCACAATCTGATAGATGGCGAACATTAATAATAGTATATATCATATAAATTTAGTTTTAATAGTTTTTCTATCGCAAATACTGAGATAAAACCACTGGATATACCACTTAGGTTTCATTTGATGGTTAACTATAGTGATAATCACATTGTTTAAAATAAAAAATCGGCCAAAGCTATACTTTGGCCGATTATATTAACGTCGATTAATTAACGTTTATTGTTTTACTGTGTCGTCAATTGCTGAAGATTTACCCGCCCATTGCGCGTTTAATCCAAACACGACTTTATTCACAGTTAATGCAAATGCCACACACACAAACAACGTCACTGGCATTAAATGAATATAGTGAATAGTAGTGTGAAGCGGTGAGCTTTCAAATGTCAGCATGCCATACATAACAACACCTAAAATAACCGCAGCGATACCTGCGCGCGCATCCACATTTTTAAATAATAAGCCCACTACAAAAATTGAGAATATAGGCATACTTAACAAGCCGTTTAGCTGCTGTAGTAAGTTAATAATGCTGTCAGCTTGCTGGTAAATAGGTACAAGCACCAGCGTCAAACTAGTTAATAATAATGTGACATAACCACTTAGCTTTACAACACTTGGTTCTTTATTAAAATATGCTTCGTGAATATCACACACATATAATGCCGTAGATGAGTTTAGTAAACTGTTATAAGTTGAAAGCACTGCTGCGGCCATTGCTGCGGCAAACACACCTGTTAACCATGTAGGCATTACATCGCCAACAATTCGTCCGTATGCGGCATCACCAATATCGCCATACAACTTGTAAGAAATAATACCAGGTAGCACCACGATTGCCGGAACAATCAAAAGGCGAATACCTGCTGCCGCAAATATCCCTTTTTGCGCTTCTTTGACATTAGGTGCTGCCATAGCGCGCTGTGTAATCGTTTGATTAGTTCCCCAGTAAAACATCTGAATGAATATCATACCAGTCAGTAGCGTTGGCCAAGGGATAGGCGAATCAGGACCGCCAATTAACGTTAAGCGCTCTTGTGGGATGCCGCTAAAGTCGTAATCAATTGCGTTAAGCGCTAAGAACACGACTAGTATTGCCATACCTAGCACGAGTAGCCCGTTGTATGTATCTGACACCGCAACTGCACGTAGCCCACCAAAAAAGGCATAAATGGCGCCTACAATAGCAAAAGCGGTTGCTATGTACATTAATGGTATATCAACTTTAAACATGGTTTGCATAAATAGCGAACCCGAGTAAATAACCGCAGGCATGTAAATGAGTGCATTTCCTGTAAAAAACAAACTACCAATAACGGCACGGATATGCTTATTGTTGTAGCGCTTTTCTAATAACTCAGTGGTTGTTGTGCAGTTATATTTGTAATAAACAGGAATAAACACTTTAGCCAATAATATTAGACCTATAATCGCCGCAAGCTCCCACCAAACTAATAGAGCCATTTGGTTCCCATTCATGCCAACTAACTGGTCTGTACTTAAATTAGTAAGCGTGATTGAGCCTGCAACAAATATCCAAGTTAAACCGCCTCCTGCTAAAAAATATTCTTTATTTTGAGTTTGCTCACTACGCCCCTGATCGCGGCATTTTAAGTATGTAAATAAACCAATTAGGCCCGTTACAATAGCAAAAACTAACACTTGGATCATACTATCAGACATTTTTACTCTCCTGCATTAGCGCGCATTTGCACACCTAATATCGTATTTTCTGAGCAATGGTTATGGTGTTTAATTAATCGGTTAACTTGAACTAGCGACGATAACATTGCATGGATAGGTAATAAGTAATTTTGTTTATTAAGCTCAACAATATCAGTGTCTGGCAATTTTCTTAGGGCTTCTTCGTCGATTGTGTAGATGCCTTTTACTCGTGTTTTCTTTCCATCACTAAAATTAATAACCAATTCTATTTCTTTAAGTAAGCTCAAAGAGAGTAACTTTTGGGTAAATTCATGTGAAACCTGTTCCTGCTGATAGTACTCACTCATTTTATCTTGAACTTGATGCAAAAATTGGCTCGGTTCGCCATTTTGAAATAAAGCTTCGCCCTGTGAATTATTCACATAGTCGCTTTGTTCATTTATGTAAATAGTGAGTGTTTTATCTTTTTCTGGATCTGGCCCTAACTCAAAAGGGGCTCTTAAAAACGCTGAAGGAACATGAACTGCTAGCCACTCTTGTTCTGTGAAGAACACATTATGGCCAGCGACTAAACCAAGCAATCCGACAGCGCGAAATTGCCCTTGAGTTGGCTCTTTCATATAAACAACGGGAAAGCTACTCGCAGCTGCGCCAAACTCATGAACAACTAATGATGCGTGGTGCTGATTTTTTGAAAAGCCGAAATTGCTATGTGGTTTTATTTTTATATCCTGATGTTTTGCAGGATCAAGTAGTACATAGTTAGACATGTTTATCTCTCATCAAAGGGAATTACAGTTTTGCAAAACCCAATGAATTTACTTTATTAATAAGATCTCTGTGAGTGGGCAAATTATATTTCAGCTGATCTATACGTATTTTTGTCATCTGTAGCTGTTTTTTTGCTAACTCACCTTGATTATAAATATGTTCCATTTGACTAAAGTCAGACTTAAACCCAACACCATATAAGATGTACTGATAGCTAGCAGCACTAAATGCTTCTACATTATCAGTAAAGTCATACTCGCTTGGGGAGCTATAACGCCAAATAGACAATAACTCTTGCAAAGAATTAGGAATACTCTGTGTATCGCGATGCTCAAGCCAAAACGGTTCAGTACGCTCACTCAAAGCATAATGCAACTTAAGAAAATCAATTACACCGCGCCACTTTTTCAACATGATCGCATTAAAACGTTTTGCAGTAATAGGCATCAATTCTTTATTTGGAGGCAATTGATCCGCGATATAATTTGCAGACGCTTCAATAAGCATGAGCGCTGATGCCTCTAGTGGTTCTAAAAAACCTGCAGCTAAGCCAACAGCAACACAATTATTCTTCCAGAAAATTTTTCGATGCCCTGGTTTGAAATTTATTTTTTTAGCTGTTTTTACCTCTTCCAAGCCAATGTAATTCGCAAGTGTTTTGCGAGCTTGTTCTTCTGAACAATGTTTACTCGAATACACATAACCAACACCACGACGTTCTTGTAAGCCAATATCCCATATCCAACCCGCCTCTTGAGCTGTTGAAATAGTATGACAAGCAATAGGGTCATTTTCATTGATATAAGGAACTTGAGTGGCTATGGCCGTATCAGCTAAAAAAACATCATCGCATGGAACAAACGGAACTTTTAGAGTTTCACCAAGCAACAAACTTCGCATACCTGAGCAGTCTACAAATAAGTCAGCTAGTTGTGCGCCATGTTCTTTGGTCTGTAAACAACTGATATCACCACATGGAGCTTGCTCAATACGATCAACGGTATCGCTAATGTGCTCAACACCAAGTTCACTAATACAGTGCTTTCGTAATAAAGCGATAAACTTTGCCGCATCTAAATGGTAGCCATAATTAGCTATCACTTCGTACTCTTTATTCGCAATAGTTTTCGGGGCTAAACCCTGTTCACATAAATATTGCTGAAAGCTGACGGCTTCAGAAAACGAGCAAGTAGGCTCAACTACATACTGCCAGTAAGGTGCTGGATCAACTTTATTAAACCCTTGTGGTTCTGTAAACGGGTGATAATAGACATCATCTTTTGCATTTACCCAGTTAACAAACTTACTAGCTTGTTTGAAAGTAGCTCCGCATTCACGCATAAATTGCGTTTCTGAAATTCCCAACTGCGATAATGTTTTACGCATCGTTGGCCATGTCCCCTCACCAACGCCAACTACTGAAATTTCAGGCGATTCAATTAGGGTAACTTTAATGCCTTGGTTGGATAGATTGCTAGCGTGTTTCTTTGCAAGAATGCCTGCAGTTATCCACCCTGCTGTACCACCACCCAGTACAATAATTCGATTAATAACACCAGACAAAGCGTTTACCTTTTCATTGCATGTTAAACTTTAAGAAAAAAGGGGGGTAAATCCCCCCTTTAAACTTACATCATAACCTGACTAGAACGAGCCTCGAATACCTAGTGCATAGCGAGAACCTGAACGAACTTGTTCGGTAAAGTGACTTGCTAAGCTACCGTGTTTAGACGTGTACTCATCAGTAATATTGATACCTTCAAGAATAACTGTAAGGTTGTCGTTTATGTCATAACTGGCGCTAATATCCCACTGTCCATAAGTATCTACGTACTCAGGCTCACCAGTATCACCGTTACGAAGAGTTTGTAAAAACGATTCACGGTTATTGTAAGCAATACGAGCTTGGAAACCGTCTTTTTCATAGAAACCAATTAAGTTTTGTGAATCACCTAATCCTTCTAACTGAAAGCCATCTTCACTATCACTATTAACAATAGTTGCATTTGCTTGGAAACCAAAACCATTTTCAAACGTATGAGTCCAGGCCATTTCTAGACCTTCAACTTGTGCAGTCGCACCATTACGTGGACGACTTACTTCAAAATCATAGCTTCCACTTGCTAAAGAGAAAGACTCTGTAGCCGGCGTTACTGTGATAAAGCCTTCAACATCTTTGCTGAAAATACCAAAAGATACGGCGCTTGCATCATCATAGTACCACTCGTATGACATATCCCAGTTTGTTGATAGGAATGGAGTCAAATTAGGGTTACCACCGCTCGCCAGTAAAATATCTGGACGGGTTGTGCCTATATTTGTAACTGGACGCATTGCTTCTAATGTCGGACGAGTAATCGTTTCTGAGTAAGCAAAACGTAACAACATATCATCTTCAACTTCAAACTTAGCGTTTAAGCTAGGAAGTAAGTTGGTGTAAGAGTTTTTAAGCGTAATTGGAACAGAAGCTCGTTGGCCGTTTGCATCTTCAATGTAAACTTGGTCAAGGATTGTACCGTCTAGTGGGTTTTGAGCAATATCAACTAATGTAGCCTGGTTACCCGATGCTGTAGTTGTAGTTTCACTGTAGCGAACACCAACATTTACAGTCCATGGTATATCACCTAAATCACCTTGGAATACAAAGTCAGCATAAGCAGAAAATATTTCTTCTTCTATTTCAAAACTTGTACCTAACTCAACCGGCGTATAACCATTTAACGCTGCAAACGCTGCAATATTTGCATCTGCATCATCACCGCGGTTGGCTGACTGACCAGAAATAGCGGCATCAGATTCTAGGTACGATAAGTAATCATCTACGTTGTAACCAAAGAATGATGATGGAATACCATTAAACCAACCATTTGGTGTAACTAGATATGCTAAGTCATCTGGAACATCTAGACCGTAACCACAGTAGAAACAATTTGGTAAGCTTGGCGATTGGAATACTTTAGCTTCTTTTGTTCTATCTTGTGTATACACACCGTAGCGTAATTGAGTAAACGTTTCGCTATTTGGTGTATAGGTGAAATCTGCACGCATTTCTGTGATTTCATCAGTTCGTTCATCGCCTCCACGCTCTACGTAGTGAGCACGAAGTTTACTTGAGTCTGCTTGAGTGAATGGGCCGTTAATTCCATCAGAAGATAACCCCGGTAAATCACCACCACCAGTGAAGTCATATGTATAACCGTTTGCGTAACCCATTACGGTGAAAACACGACTTTGATCGCCACTTAAATCTTCAGCTTTAGAAGTAGAAATATCAATATCTACTTTTAATTGATCTGTTAATTTCCAATCAGCATTAAAGCCAAAAGATTGAATTTTAACATTGCGGTCTAAACCTTGTTGAACAAAGTCAGTTGCACCTGAACCACCACCATTTGGATCGTCAAACGCATTGTGTGACCAATAAGTTACTGTTTCTGTTGATGGATCTACCTGAAAATCACGGAAGTTACCTGGAGTAAACCAGTTTGCATAGTTACTTACTTGAGACTCAACTTCAAATTTTGAATAAATACCGTCAAACGTTAAAGTTAGATCATCGCTAGCAGCGTATTGAAATACCAGTGTACCACTTGTGCGTGTGCGGTCTTCAACGTTTGATGTTAAATCTAAATTACGTGGTACCCATACATTAAATGCTTCTTTACCTGTACCTGCAGCAGCATCAAAGTCATTTGTTTGGATACGATCGACACGGTAAAAGCCACGTGTATCAGCTTGGTTAATTTGTGCATCACGCTTTTGTACTGATAAAGAGGCTAGTACGCCTAATTTATCTTCCATAAAGGTGTCACTTATGAGGCCTGAAAATGCAGGGGTTGTGCTTTCAGATAAGCTGTCGTAAGTTGCTTTTACATTACCCACAGCTTTGAAACCGTCCAAATCAAAAGGCTTAGCTGTATTTAAATTAATGTATGAACCAATACCACCTTCTTGATTAGCAGCATTTGATGTCTTGTAGATATCTGCACCTGAAATTAGCTCTGAAGCAAGTGTGTCGAAGCTAAACTCACGGCCAGCTCTTTCCGACGCCATTTGACGGCCATTAACAGTAACCAGGTTAAACTGAGGGCCAAAACCACGCACAGATATAAGCTGACCTTCACCACCGCTTCGGTCAATAGCAACACCTGTAATACGTTGTAGTGACTCTGCTACGTTTTGATCAGGAAATTTACCAAGATCTTCCGCCGAAATACCATCAGAAACGATGAGCGCTTCTTTCTTATCAGAAAAAGAACGCTTAAGGCTACTTATTAAGCCGCGTACTTCAATGACTTCGATATCTTTTTCTGCTGTAGCTCCCTCTGCCTCTTGAGCTGCAACATGGCCGCTTGCCAGTACACCAGCGATAGCTAAACTGAGTGCGGTTTTCTTGTTGAACGATAACTTATTGTTAATTATCATTTTTTAAAAACTCCTGATTGTGTGTAGTTATTTTGTCGTTATGTTGATTGAATAGCTTCAAAATTATTTCAAATACTATTTATATTATAAATACTTTAAACAAAGCAAAAGTGCAACCTTTTCCTTAATAATACGTATCACTTCATTACTATTGATTTTCTTTTTGTTTTCTTTTAATTAACATTAAAATCAAATTAAGGTGTTGAGTTTAATTACGAAAATGAATAAATAATAACCTGATTATATTCTTCATCAGGCAATAAATTAGCTTTAGGATAATTTTCGCGATTTGGCGCATCAGGCCAATTTTGCGCTTCAAGGCACAGTGCTTGTCGCGGCTTAAAAGGAGCACCAACAAAGTTTGCTGTGTATAACTGCATGCCTGGCTGAGTGCTTTTGAGTGTTAAATTAATACCGGTTTGCTGCGACGTTAAAGTAGCCATGGTATGAAGGCTGTCGTCGTTTTCAAATACATAACAGTGATCTAAACCATTAGCTGCATCTAATTGGGTGTGACTTTGCGTTAATGCATCTTTAACTAATTTTGGCTTAATGAAATCAAAGCAACTATTTGCAACGGGGGCAGGCTCGCCCAATGGGATGCTGTGCCTATCAATGGGTAAATAGTGAGTCGCATTTACCTGAAGTAAATGGTTCTCAATAGTGTCGCTGCTCTCAAGATTAAAATAGCAATGGTTAGTGAAGTTAACGAGAGTTTCTTTATTGCAAGTCGCTTTAAACTTAAGTAGAAGCTGCCCATTTTCTGCAGTAATGGTTTGCCATACTTTTAACTCTCCAGGAAAACCCTCTTCGCCATCCACTGAGCAATAATAAAGCTCAACCTCACTGTCGGTTTGTTTGGTTACTTGCCAAAGTACTTTATTAAAGCCTTTAACGCCGCCGTGTAGGCTATTAGGGCCGTTATTTGCTTCCAGTTGATACTGCGAGCCAGATAAGTTAAAACGCCCTTCAGCGATACGATTAGCGTATCGACCTACTGTAGCGCCTAAATAAAATGGGTTTTCAAGATAGTGCTGAGGATCGTCGACGCTAAGCGTCATTTCTTGGTTTTTAAATTTAATGCTTTTAATTATTGCACCAAATGGCAATATTTCGGCAGTTAGATTCTTAGAGTCACTAAGCTGTATAACCCGCATTGGTTCATCAATGGTTGTCATCGTCACGCACATTCCTCAAAAGTTACCTAGAAAACTATATTAGTTAGATAAGGCAGCTATATATATTATAAATAGTATATAACTCATATTGGTAACTCAATTAAAAAACGTTAAATTTTTTAATAAAATTTACAATTGCGCTATTTATTTAACGTTAATACTGAGTACCTTTTTAATTATTGGCACTCAGTTACTTATAATGGGCTAAGTTGAAATGTGCGTAACACTGCAGTCTCGGTTTGTAAATTAAGCCATATGCTTCTCAAGTGCTGCTTTTTCTTCAGTGCTCAAAGCTTGCTTAGCTCTTTCAGCAAAGTTATATCTGACCATTACAACCTTTCCAATTGCACAGCATTTATCATGCTGAAATGCCTCTTGCTTGAGTACAAAAGAGCTTGTGCCGATGTGATCTACAGACGTTTTAATCGTGATCTCGTGGCCATAAAATAACTCCCCCACAAACGACACTTCTATTTTGGCAATGATTAGTTTCCAGTCATGTGGGTTTAAGTCTGGCGTAAAAAATTTAAAAATAGGGACGCGAGCGGCTTCAAACCACACGGGGAGTACGGTATTGTTGATGTGTCCTAGTGCATCTGTTTCGCTAAAGCGCGGTATCACTTTTTCAATAAACATATTAATCCAAAAATAATTATACAAAGGTAAACCATGACGGACTTTATTCGCGTTTATGAAAACGCATTGAGCGATGATTTTTGCGATAACTTTATTAATACGTTCACGCAAAGCCCGCATGTAAAACAAGGGGTTACTTCAGGCGGTGTTGATTTAAAGAAAAAAGACAGCCACGACCTACACCTAAATAGTCACCCCGAATACGCAGAGCAATTAAAACATATACAACAAACGACTGCACAACATGTTTTTAACTATATTGAAGAACATATTTTTATGATGATTGGCGCATTTGGCTTAAAGGTTTATCATCCAAAAACGGGGGAAGTAGTAGATTTAACTCAAGAAAATTTTGATGAAGTGGGTAAGCCACAGCTCCCTGTCCTTGTGCAGCAAATATTTAGATTAGGTAATATCCAAGCGCAGAAATACGAGGTAAATAAAGGGGGTTATCCTTACTGGCACAGCGAAGTGTATCCTCAGTTACAACACAATGAAGCCCTGCATCGTGTACTTTTATTTATGTTTTACTTAAACGATGTCGAGGAAGGTGGAGAAACGGAGTTTTATTATCAAAACCGTAAAATAGCCCCTAAAAAAGGCACCATGGTGATAGCGCCTGGCTACTTTACGCATACACATAGGGGTAATAAGCCAGTATCAAACGATAAGTATATTTTAACCTCGTGGGTGCTATTTAACCGTGCAGAGCAAATATATGGTGCACCTAAAAGCTAAACCAATAAATAAGCCATAAGTAACACTTATGGCTTATTTATATATTTAGTAGACGACCTATTTAACCAAGTAGCTCGTCAAACATATCAAACAGCTTATCAAGCTCTTCGACTGTGTTGTAATGCATACAACCAATACGTACTACACCGCCTGTATCAAGCACGTTTAATTGCTTACACAAACCTTGCGCGTAAAAATGTCCATCCCACACACATATATGCTGTTTGCCTAAAAACTCTGAAACGGCGCGTGGCTCTAAACCTTCAAACGTTAAAGCAAACGTAGGGGTACGTTCGTTTAATCGATCAAAGTCATCAATACCGTACAACTTTATACGAGGGTAATTAACTAAGCGCGTTAAAAAGTGTTCACTGAGCGCCATCTCGTGCTGTTTAGTTTTAGCAAATGCAGCTGTTAGCTTTTCACGGCGTGTATGGCCATCATCAAGCTCGCTAATTGCAGCAATGTAATCAACAGCGGCAATAAAGCCTGCCATTGCTTCAAAGCTTTGGGTACCTGTTTCCCAACGTCCCGGCGCTACATCTTTAGCAGGCTCTACTTTGTAAGGCGTAAAACCTTCAAGATGCTCTTTTTTACCGTACACCATCCCTAAGTGTGGGCCAAAAAACTTATACGCTGAGCAGGCTAAAAAGTCGCAATCAAGGGCTTGTACATCAATAAGCTCGTGCGGCGCATAATGTACCGCATCAACATACACAAGAGCGCCCACAGCATGAGCTAGCTCTATAATGCGTTCAATATCGTTAATTGAGCCTGTAGTATTTGAAGCATAGGTAACAGCCACCAACTTAGTCTTGCTGTTTAATAAGCTTTCAAACTGCGTCATATCTAGGCTGCAATCGGCTTCATTAATCAAGGCAGTATTAACCTTAACGCCTTTATCTTCTGCGGCTTGCTGCCATGATGACACGTTTGAGAAGTGATCGGCGTTAGTAACAATGATCTCATTACCGGCTTGCCAATCGCGCGATATAGCTCGGCTAAAACTAAAGGTAAGGCTTGTCATGTTAGGGCCAAACACAATATTTTGAGCACTTGGCGCATTGAGTAAATCGGCTGCAGCTTGGCGTGCATTTGCCATTAGCTCAACAGTTTTATCGCTTGAAAAAAACGCACCACCTAGGTTTGAATTGTAGTGTCCTAAATAAGCAGACATTGCATTAAGCACTGACTGCGGCACTTGAGAGCCACCAGGGCCGTCTAAAAATATCGGCGATTTACCATCAACGCTTTGCATTAATGCCGGAAACTGCTCACGTAATTGCGCTATATTCATGCTCATCCCTTAAGACGTAAGTACAAAGCAATCCAGGTAACCTGGTTTGCTGGCATCAACTTTGTTCATTGGTGTGGCGTTATGCCACACTTGACGGTCGTTTATAAGCGCAAACATGCCGTCTTTAATTTCCATTTTAAAACATGGCTCAGCTTGTTTGTTTTCGTATACAAGTAACTCGCCACCTTCTAAGTTTTCGTGCGAAACACCGCATATACATACATGATCAAAACCGTCTTGATGCACGCCTTCAGGCGCTGCTGGCGTATCGCTATCAATGGCTAACATTCTAAATTGATGTATTTCAATATCGCGATCTTCATCAATACCGGTAAGCTGGCAAAACTCACTGACAATACTTTTCATGCCATCTGATTCAAGTAGGCTTTGCTCTAAATTTTCGTAAGTACGTTCAACGTTACCTTGAAACGTATTAATTGAATCGTCTTGAACAAATGCTTTGGCAGCTTGCAATTTTAGCTCACCATTTTGAAATTTAATTACTGAATAACGACGCTTACGAAATTCGCCATCTGCATATGGATTTGCAGGTAGGTTATCAAAAGAAGGCTTAACCAAATCAATATTTGCTTGGTTAATAAAACGAAGTTGCAGTAAATTCTGGTTGTTTAATGCAGTCATGAAATCTCGCCTAAAATAATGAGAATATTAAAAGAGATTTTAATGCATGTAGCGAGGAATTTCTGAGCATAAATTGAGGTATAAAAGATTAAAAGTTAAAGTTTAAGATCTAAATTTATACTTTATTGAAAATTTAATTCAAAAAAATTGGCTACACTATGTAGCCAATCTATTGAGTTTAACAATCGCTGTAATTTACATCAGTAACCAAAAACAATATTTACTCTACTAGTTCGAATGAAACATTAATATTACAGCTTTGTGCCAAATAATGAATAGTGTATGTATTATCTTCTAAAACACCACCACACCCGCTTATTGACTCTAATTTATAGCCTGTATTTGCAAAGATATTAAAGGTTAACGTATCACCATGAAAACTTGTATAGTTTTCAACCCCGTTATTTAGTACTCCATTACCATCTGAATAGACAGTAACGTCATACCTTGGCTCAAAAATCGTAAAGATCATCTTTTCTTGATTTTGACATGTTGTTCCTTGTAAATACTCACAAAGTACTATCTCATCGCGATCATTTGAAATAAACTCAATGGCCTTACTTTGACCGTCTCGATCATAAAGAAACTTACCTTCAACTAATTCAAGTGATGTATATTTGATATCGTTTTTCCAAAGCTCATAACCATCAATATAGTAAACCCCCCACTTTACAAAGTTCTCACCACTGCGTTCGTAAATTTTAAAAGGGACTTCGTGATCATAAAATTTGTCAGCGCTTGTATTTGCGATATAGTTTTCAAAGTAAAGCGACGCGTAAGAAGAGCGTTCTTCCCCTGAGGTAGTATCAAATGCTCTAGATACACGCTCAACAACTTGATAGTCATCATTACTGTTAATAAGCCTATAATTCATTGAAAAATCTATTAAACATGTTTCTAAAGCCAAATCGCAATCAGAACCGTACCTCCCAGTTAGTTGATCATATTTTCGGCTTCGTCTAAAGCTGTCATCTTTAAATTCACCTTGAACGGAGCTTGTAGAATAAGTGAAGAATACTTGGCCATCTTCATATATTTGCAGCTCATCCCAAATGTTCTCTGAGTCATGACCTTCTTTGAATAAGTGACGACCAGCAAAGTTACTTGGTGTTATTGCTTGCTCTTCACGTCTTACCATTACAGCAACATTAATCTGCCTTTCATCTTCATATTCGCTTTGCATTATTACTTGATAACCAAGGTCTATATCTTTAGTAATATATATATCTTCAACGCTATTAGAGGTCGTAATTTTAAGGCCCATTACTGTTTGCTGCCAAGTAAAGCTTTCTGTTTGCGTTGCATCAATAGTATCGACTACGCTACCTGTTCCATTGTCATTTAGCAGTAGTTCCTTAACTGTTCTTTCAGATGGAATGTCTAAAGACCAGCTTCCAACCAAATCGTTTGAGGCTAAATCAACTTGAGGCTCTACTGAATCAAATAATTTAACATGGCTATCACTTTGCCATTCTTCAATAAATTCCTCGTTACGAAACTTACTTATACTTTGTTTCATTTCGTACCAGCCATCACCCAAGTCAAAACGCTCTTTCAAGGTAATATAGGTCATTACATCTTTAAACCTAACTTCTACTTGAGAGCCATCCACGTATTCATACGCTATACTTTCATTTAATACATACTCATCAGAAAAATTAACTCTAATTTCGTCAAAATATTTATACCAAGATGTTGCTACTTGAACATTACCAGTAAATGTACCCTCTTCATTTTCGTTAAGTTCTAATTTAAACGAAGTAGATGTAAAATAATCAGGGTTATTAATCAAAAATTGCCCTGATAGTGTTTCTGGTTTTTCCACAAATGTTGCATTGATCTCGCAGTCGTTGTGCCCGCTAAACGCAATATAATATTCCCCTTCAATATAACCTTCGCAGCCTTCAATTGAGTCAACTTCGTAACCTTCATTTGGTACTATATTAAAACCAACCAGTTGATAAAAAGGTACCTCTTGTACTTCTGGCTGTAATTGCCCAAATTCATTAGATACAGCTGTTAAAGTTACACGTGGGTTTTTAGATTGATAAACGATTTTATCGCTCTGTGTACAACTACTACCTTGTTGGTAATTACAAATAGTGTATGTTTCACCATCACCACTAACAATTTCAAAAAGCCATGTGCGCTCATCTTTTCGATATTCAATTACACCTTCATTTAACTGCGCTTCATACTCTATCCCGTCGATTGTTATCGTAAATGAGCTGTCATCATAATTAACTCTGATTCGATCCTCTATAACTAGATCACCAGCACTTTTATAAAGGTTAAAACTATTTTGTAATAAGTAAGGCGTAAACTCTGAATAGCTTAGCTCTTTACTATACTGATAAATAAGTAATCCCTTTTGAATATCATCAATATCGCCTTCAGAAGAAAACCATTTAAACTCTCTTAGTAAGAAGTAATGGCTGTCCTTTACTGCAACGATGTCATGAGTTACTTCAGCGCTTAAGTAACATGTTTCATCAAACCCTTCACAACTGCTAACGGTGTAGCCATTGTACTTATATCGACGACGAGTTAATTTACCATCCTCAAGAATCCCTTGGTAAGACGTAGTTCCTAGCCCTAACATTATTGTGCCATCGGCAAACACGTTCATATCATAAAGTTGTGACGTGCCAACAAAGCCCTGCCAACGCCCAACTAAATCGTCATTTGATAAAGACACCGCTTCTCTTTTTATCATTAAGCCATATTGACTATCAGCAGGGTCGGCTGTTGAAGTATCTAATGAAACTAATTGATAGCCTGCTTTAAGATTTTTAGTAAACCAAAAACTTGTTGTACCAACGCTACCGTCTTCATCATAGGTTACTATTAACTTATTATTTGTCAGCTCCCACTCAAACTGTGCTGCGTTATCACTTAAAACAGCACCGGTTCCATCCTCATAAAATGCAATAGTCTCTAGGTAGGTAATATAATTACGGCCTTCAGTTCGCTGCATTTCCCACTCGCCAACAACATCTTCGACCGTCAAACTTAATGTTTTACTTTTAAGGATAAGATTAGTAGTTTGTATTTCTTGCTTGTTTTGCGCCTCAATGCTGTCTTCGTAAACCGTAATATCGCTGTTAATATCTATTGTTTTAAAAACATCGTTTTCACCGAGTACTTGCAGTGAAAATGAATTTAAATGATCCTCATAAATAGTTTCAACATCGTCTTCTATTTGGGAATATTTGTTAATGAGTACTGGAGATTGCAAAGTAACTTCTATCTTACCACTTACTTCTTGCCACGTTACTGGGCTACCCGTAACTGCATGATATTGACCAGTGCCATTTTCATTTAAGGTTAGGTGACTGGCATGGTTTGTATAGTAACGCGGAGAATTAATTATATACTCACCAACCAATGGTTCTTTTGAGCCTGAGACCAAATCTTCGTCTTCTTTAATCTCAGTTTTAGTTTGCTCTATTAGGTCGGGATCTTGCTCGTTAACTTCTTCTTCAAACTGCTGTGCAGCTTCTTCATCGGTAACTAAATCGAGGGTGCTCTCTATCCCCTCCGGCAACTCATAATCAGAGTTATCTACAATAATTTTAATTAAGCTCGCAAGTTGCACTTTTTCGTCTGCATCAACATTTAAGAGTGCATTATCTAGCTCACTTTCACTAGTGGGCTCATCACCATCTCTTACAATTAATGCATACTCTGCTGTAGTTACATTGGTGGTGTTAACACCAAAGTTTTCGTCACTATCTAAAATGCCATCATCACCAGCCTGCGAAGCTAACTTTTTGACAGAGCTGAGCTGAGAGATAAACTCAACCCCTGGGTTTAAGTCATCTCGCCCTTTAGCCTTAACTTTTACTAGCGTGTGCTCTAAAGCCTCATCGACATCTAATACTATGGTGTAAACACCATTTTCATCTGCTGTAGCTAAATAAGTTTTATCACCTATTATTATTTCTACACTTGCAAAACTAATAGTATTGTCAGTAATTAAGCCATTAAGCGTAACTGCCGTTGAATTACGTTTAATTAATACTTGCTGAGTAGCGCTTGTTGTTGCCCCATCATTATCTTCTACAGTCACTGTGAAATTAACAGTTACATCTTCTGTAATGTCGGGTGAAAGGTAAGTGATTTCGTTGGAGTCGGGATTTTGCGCACTTAAATTTAGTGTAGAATCATGTTGCCAATTATAACTAATGATTTGACCATCTGTATCAATAGCGTTGGCTGTTAGAGTAAAAGCCGTTTTCTCTTGTATTTGATTTTGAGCTGTAATTTCAACAGTGGGGACTACGTTATCATCTTCAATAATATCATCAATATCACAACCTGATACAAACAGGCAGGCACTCATCGTACTTGCTAGTAAACCATATCGGTATTTTTTATTTACATCCATTATGTGCTCCAAGACTAAATTTAGATGGAGCAAAAAAATACTTGATGATCGCTCCCTCAATCATTAACAAGTGTTATCAAAACATATAATTGTTTATTTTTTGTTAAAAAGCAAACCTATTTCATTACTTTTAATAAACTAACCCTCTTCATACCTTAATTGATACATATAAACTTAAACAATAAAAAACCCGCCGAAGCGGGTTTTTTATTCAAACTCTATAAATTAAACAGCTTGCTGAATAATTACGTTGTCTGCTTTTTTAGTGTACTGAGGCATACGGTGGAAGTTCAAGTAACGGTATGTATCTGCAGCCGTTGCATTGATTTTCGCTGCATATTCTTGGTACTCAGCCGGAGTAGGTAATTTACCTAAAATTGCCGCCACTGCAGCAAGCTCTGCTGATGCTAAGAATACGTTTGCGCCTGTACCTAAACGGTTAGGGAAGTTACGTGTTGAGGTAGAAACAACCGTTGCTTTATCTGCAACGCGTGCTTGGTTACCCATACACAGTGAACACCCTGGAGTTTCAATACGTGCACCAACACGACCAAAGATACCGTAGTAACCTTCGTCTGTAAGTTGGTCTTTATCCATCTTCGTTGGTGGAGCAACCCAAAGCTGTGTTGGAATACGACCAGTAAAGCCATCTAATAATTTACCTGCGGCACGGAAGTGACCAATATTAGTCATACAAGAACCGATAAATACTTCATCGATTTTCTCGCCTGTAACGTCAGATAGTAAACGCGCATCATCTGGGTCATTCGGTGCACAAAGTACTGGCTCTTTAATATCAGCTAGGTCGATTTCAAGTACGTGCTTGTATTCTGCATCCGCGTCAGCTTCCATAAGTTCTGGGTTAGCTAACCAATCTTGCATTGCAGTAATACGACGCTCGATTGTACGAACATCGCCGTAACCTTCAGAGATCATCCACTTAAGCATAACAATGTTAGACTCAAGGTACTCAGAGATAGACTCTTTAGAAAGCTTAACAGTACAACCTGCAGCTGAACGTTCTGCTGATGCATCTGATAGTTCAAATGCTTGCTCAACAGTTAAGTGCTCAACACCTTCAATTTCTAGTACACGGCCAGAGAATTCGTTGATTTTACCTTTCTTCTCAACCGTTAATAAGCCTTCTTTGATACCGTAGTAAGGAATTGCATGAACAAGATCACGTAATGTGATACCTGGCTGCATTTCACCTTTAAAGCGAACCAAAATAGACTCAGGCATATCAAGTGGCATAACACCTGTTGCTGCTGCGAATGCTACTGCACCTGAACCCGCTGGGAACGAAATACCTAATGGGAAACGAGTATGTGAATCACCACCAGTACCTACGGTATCTGGTAATAACATACGGTTTAACCACGAGTGAATTACACCGTCACCAGGGCGAAGTGAAACACCGCCACGGTTCATGATGAAATCAGGAAGCGTATGGTGCGTGTTTACGTCAATTGGTTTAGGGTAAGCAGAGGTATGACAGAATGACTGCATTGTTAAATCTGCAGAGAAACCTAAACATGCTAAGTCTTTAAGTTCATCACGTGTCATAGGACCAGTAGTATCTTGCGAACCTACAGTAGTCATTTTAGGCTCACAGTATTGGCCTGGGCGAATACCGGCTACGTTACATGCTTTACCAACCATTTTTTGCGCTAGTGTAAAGCCTTTGTCTGACTCTTCAGTCACTGCTGGTACTTTAAATACATCAGTAGCACCTAAACCTAAAGATGTACGTGCTTTGTCTGTTAAACCACGACCAATGATAAGTGGAATACGACCACCAGCACGAACTTCATCAAGGATTACATCTGATTTAAGTTCGAAAGTAGAGATAACATCATCAGTACCATGGCGTTTAACAACACCTTCGTATGGGTAAATATCAATTTGATCACCCATGTTGAACTCGTCAACATTTAATTCGATTGGTAATGCGCCAGAATCTTCCATTGTGTTAAAGAAGATAGGTGCTATTTTGTTACCTAAACATACACCACCAACACGTTTGTTTGGTACAAATGGGATATCATCACCCATAAACCAAAGCACAGAGTTAGTAGCAGACTTACGAGAAGAACCAGTACCTACAACGTCACCTACATAAGCAAGTGGTAAGCCTTTAGTTTTTAATTCTTCAAGCTGTACGATAGGACCTACTTCACCTGCTTTATCTGGGTTTATGCCATCACGCTCATTTTTTAGCATTGCCAAAGCATGAAGTGGGATATCAGGACGTGACCATGCATCTGGTGCAGGTGATAAGTCATCGGTGTTTGTTTCACCCGTTACTTTAAATACAGTAACAGAGATTTTTTCAGCTACTGCTGGCTTATTTGTAAACCATTCAGCTGCAGCCCAAGATTCGATAATTTGCTTAGCAAACACATTGCCTGCTTTGGCTTTTTCTTCTACGTCGTAGAAAGCATCAAACATAAGTAATGTGTTTGAAAGGCCTTTTACTACGATTGGCGCTAATGATTCGTCATCAAGTAGGTCAATCATTGGCGCGATATTGTATCCGCCTAGCATTGTTCCTAATAATTCAGCTGCTTTTTCTTTAGAGATAAGAGAAGTAGTCGCTTCACCTTTAGCAACAGCGGCTAGGAAGCCTGCTTTGATGTAAGCAGCGTCATCAACACCTGGTGGTACACGATTGATTAATAAATCTAAAATGAATTCTTCTTCACCTGCCGGTGGGTTTTTTATTAATTCAATAAGATCAGCAGTTTGCTGAGCATCTAATGGCGCTGGTACGATACCTAACGCGGCACGTTCTTCTACGTGTTTACGATATTCTTGTAGCACAATATTGCCCTCTTGGTGACGTGAAAGTATTCGGT
Organism: Pseudoalteromonas sp. 4NS20-0020; assembly: GCF_057554385.1. Taxonomy (NCBI): domain Bacteria; kingdom Pseudomonadati; phylum Pseudomonadota; class Gammaproteobacteria; order Alteromonadales; family Pseudoalteromonadaceae; genus Pseudoalteromonas; species Pseudoalteromonas sp. 4NS20-0020. Next base: position 497,457 of record NZ_BAAJMI010000004.1, read on the forward strand.
AGCGCTTCATGCGCACTTGTTACCCAATACTTATAGTATTCTAACGCGTAATTATAAAGCTTTTATAGATAGATGAAAATCCATCCAGTTACACAACTGATTATACCGACTATAAACACTATGAATAGTAGTTACGGGAAATTCTATTTCCATGAATACTTGTTAAGTAATAATCATTACTATTTAGGTAGACAAGCATAAATAGCGGCCATAAAAAAACCCAGCATAAGCTGGGTTTTTATAATCAAAATAATCTATTAACGTAAAACTTTTACTGTTTTGATTGTTTTGATGTGCGCTTCAACACGACGATTCTCTGCGTGTGCAGCGGCTGTGTTAGCTTCATTTTTAAGGCGCTCTTCACCTAAACCTACCGTAGTAATGCGGTCAGATGCAATACCGTCAGCTATTAATTGCTTAGCTACCGAATCAGCACGCTTTTTAGATAGCATTTTGTTGTAAGTCGCTTTACCTACTGCTGAAGTATGACCTTCTAAAAGCACTGTTGTATCTGGGTAATCTTTTAAGAAAGATGCAACTTGATCGATGTCGTCTAAGTAACGCTGTGATACAGCAGCTTTGTCGTTAGGGAACGTTACTAATAAGCTCACAGTTACTTCTTTATCTTCATATAAAGTACAACCAGTACCATCAACAGCATCTGTCATTGGTGTATTAGGACACTTGTCATCAGCATCTAAAATATTGTCATTGTCGCTGTCTACTGGCTCAACCATAACTTCAACAACCTCTGGCGCAGGCTGTACCGGCTCAGCAGGCATAGTGTTTTGTCCAAAGAAATAGTTAATACCTAATTTAGCGCCAACATCTGTGTAACCTTTATCAATACCTTGATATACAGCAGTTTCAACGTTAGCGAATAAGTTGTCAGTAATGAAGTGTCTGTAACCAACACCTGCATTTAAGAACGTGTTGTCATCAACAACGTCCATTGATTTAATACCAACTAAACCGTAGAAAGGACCGCCATCTAAATGGTAAAGCGCATCAATACCAAAACGGCTACCGTCGATGTTGTTACGGTTACCAGCGGCTTTGTCGAATGCATTGAAATCAAGATCTGCATACTCTAAACGAGCACTCCAAAAATCACTGAAGCGGTAACCCGCTTCAAGACCAAAGCCAGTCGACTCGTTTACGTCAAGACCAGCTTGTGCGCTCATATTTTCCCAAGACGCATCGTAGTAGTCACCAAATGCGCCAATGTAGAAACCTTCTTGCTTGTCAGCAGCAAATGTAGATACGCTAGTTGCAGCTAACGCAATTGCAATAGTTAGTGATTTTAATTTCATTGTTTTCTTCCCATTTTAACAACTAATAAATTGTGGCTAATTAAGTACTAGCTCACTAAGTTTTATACAGACTAACTCAACTTTTGTTAATCAATACTTAACGAAAAATAAAGTTTATAATTTTTTTCAATGCGATATAACGATATCCAACAAATCAGTTTAGGTGAAATTTAAAACTTTACCTAGCTAGAAACCAACTAGTTGATCATATAAATCGATAATCTGCAGAAGACACAAAGACAACTCAATCAATTGTTCTTGCTCACAATGAAACTAACTTATCTTTATGTTTAGATAGTAACACCGGAATTTGCTTTGCTCAATCAATGAACATCTCTGTGCTAAAATATCGTTATTTATAATCATTAACTTATCTATTTTTACAACACTTAAGTACCACAAAAAGTTTTATAGTCGGTATCATTTGACGGTACCTCTTGAAATTCGGTCATATCATCGCTGAACAAATACGGATGATTAGCTACTTTTACAAAACGGCTCATCAGTTTACTTGAACCAAACTCATTATATTCAGCTAATATTGTTTCAATTATATGATTTCGCGGAATTATACATGGATTGGCTGCTCGCATGATTTTGTAGCTATCGTTACTTGTTCGGCTTTGCCACTTATTCGCCCACTCAATTAATTCTTTAGGAATAGTTGCGTTGCCATTCACAAACTCCGTCAATGCATCAAAAGTATTGGTGTAATCAAGATGATGTGCTTGCAATAATGTTAGTAGCTCAGAAACAAGCTCTTTGTCGCCCTCTTTTGCACCAGCCAAGCCTAATTTTTTGCTCCACATTACTGTAAATTGAGTATTAAATTGTTCTGAAAAACGGTGTATGACTGGAGTAAGTAATGACACAGCTTTTTCTTCATCATCGCTAATTAATGGGATAAGGCTTTCAGCTAAGCGAGCACAATTCCAACTCGCCATATTTGGCTGATTACCGAAAGCGTAGCGGCCTTGCTTGTCTATAGAGCTAAATACGGTGTCAAAGTCAAAGCTATCCATCATTGCACACGGGCCATAATCTATAGTTTCGCCACTTACGAGCGTGTTATCGGTGTTCATAACGCCATGAACAAACCCAACGCGCATCCAATTAATAATCAAGTTCACTTGATTACTAATGACTGCTGTCAAAAAAGCGATATACCGCTCAGGGCCTTCACTCGTTATTTCAGGGTAATGGCGTTTAATTGCTAAATCAGCTAATTTTTTTAATCCCTCAGCATCGCCTTGGGTTGCTAAGTATTGAAACGAGCCAACACGAATATGGCTGCTCGCTAGGCGAGTAACAACAGCCCCTGGTTGAGGCGGATTACGGTAAACCGCTTCGCCGGTACCAACCACAGCCAAACAACGAGTAGTGGGAATACCTAATGCGTGCATAGCTTCACTCATTACGTATTCACGAATAGCAGGGCCTAATGCACATCGCCCATCGCCACCTCTAGAATACGGGGTAGCGCCTGAGCCCTTTAACTGAATGTCCCACAGCTGGTTTTTATCGTCATTTATAGCACCAAGCAGATGCGCTCGTCCATCACCCAAACGCGGCGAAAAGTGACCAAACTGGTGCCCAGAATAACCAAGCGCTACCGACTTTATTTGCTGTGATTCATTGCCTGCAAAGGTACTAGGACGCAGCTGCGGCTCAACACCTATATTAAACTGCTTTGCTAACGCTTCGTTCCACAAAAGCAGTTGCGGAGCTGCAACGCTTGATGGTTGATCTTCTATTGCGAAATTATCTGCTATGTCTGTGTATCTCGGCACTAGTTTCATGGTTAATTTCCTGACTGTTGACGTATACCTACGCGATTGTCACCCACACCATAGGCCACAATTAAACTTAGCTCTTGCATACTTAAACCACTTTGCTTTTGCATTTCGTTAAAAAATGCCTGCGCAGCAGTGAGTGATTTTTTAGTTTGCAGCCCACCATCAATAATTTTATGTGCCCTTAGGTAACTCTCTACATCTCGCGAAAGTAAAAAAGTGTCTTTGCCAAGTGCTCTTAAGGCATAAGGGCCTGTATTACCGCCTAATCGGGCACCGTGTTTTTTTAAATGCGCCCATAAACCAATAATATTATCTGTTGGCCACTGGGCAATAAACTTGCTAAAACTGCCATATTCCTGTGCTATTTCGTGGATCATGTAGGCATTTTCAGGAATTGTTTTCACTTTTTTATAATTACGAATAATACGCTCATCACTCGCTTTTTGCTCGAGCATATCGGGCGGCATCATTAATAGCTTATCAACGCTGAATTCCCAAAAAACCTCTCTAAAGCCCGGCCATTTGCTGTTTATTACCGACCAGTAAAAACCACTTTGAAAAACTTTTCGGGTAAATTCTTCAAGCCAATCGTCGTCACTTAACGTGCTTAATGCTTTTTTAGATAAGGGTTTTGCGAGTAATAACTTAAGCATTTTTTCAGAGCCTTTTCGCTCTACTGCTCGCTTATAAATATCGCTAAATTTTTCCATACTTATTAAATACCTCGCTGCTCATAGGATTAGTTTACGAGAAAAGCAGCCAATACGTAACCACCCACATTTTCGATGAACTAATCTGTACCCTGCAACTTGACACCTAGACGGCTAAAATGTTTTAATCGCCGCAATTACCCTATTTAAATTGTATTTTGTTAAACCTTTTGCGGTTAAACAAAATACAAAGGGCTAGAAGAGGTGCGTTATTCAGGTAGCGTATGTTAGGAGCGCAAACTCCAGTGAGCATACGTGAGGGGAATACCGCCGAGAGGTAAACGCTTTTGCGAAGCAATTACTTCGGGCGACTAGGTTGAATCCTAGCGACTGTCACCAATAGCTGTTTTAAAACAGCTTATTAGTTTGGTGGAGAGCTTCTGGTCTTAAATAATAAGGCCTTGCGCCCTATTATTTTAAGTCCATTCGCTCTTCGAATACTGTTCGAACGACGTTAATGCGGCTCACATCATACAGCCCCTTTAATATCTCGAACACCTTATAGGTTCGTAAGAGATGATCAATAATTTCAATTTAAACGACTACGCACTGTGGACAGCGCTTGTTACGCCGTTTGATCAACAAGGTAATGTTGATTACGACACGCTCACAACACTTGTTAGCGAACAAGAAGCAGCACACAACGGTATTTTACTGCTCGGTAGTACAGGTGAAGGCTTAGCCCTTACGCTTAAAGAGCAACAAGCGATTGTTGAGCATGTGTGCCAATTAAAACCCAGTGTACCGCTTATGGTTGCTGTTGGTGGTAGTAATTTAGCTCAACAAAAAGAATGGGTTAGCTACTGTAACCAATTACCTATTCACAGCTACTTATTAGGCTCGCCTCTTTATGCAAAACCAGGAGCTGTAGGTCAAACTCTTTGGTACGAAAGCTTGTTAAACGAAAGCGCGCATCCGTGTATGTTGTACAACGTACCTGGGCGCAGCGGTGTAAGCATTCCTATCGAAACCATTGAAAACTTAAAAGCGCACCCAAAACTGTGGGCCTTAAAAGAAGCCAGTGGCAACATCACCCAATTTGAAGCATACCGACAAGCCGCGCCTAATTTAGCGCTATACAGTGGCGACGATGCACTTATGCCCTACTTCGCACAAGCTGGCGCAAAAGGCTTAGTATCGGTTGCGGCAAACGCATGGCCAAAACAAACGCACGAGTTTGTAAAACGTAGCCTAAGCGGTCAACACCCCAATTTATTTGCTCAGTGGACTCGCGCTATTAATAGCCTATTTGCTGTAGCAAATCCTATTCCCGTTAAAGTGCTAATGCACCAACAAGGCCGCTTAAGTAGCCCGTTGTTGCGTCCGCCTTTAACGCATCTTGAGTTAACGCAAACCGATTGCATTACCACTGCAAACGACACCATTTTATCTTGGCATTAAATACAGGTTTTTATAATGAGCTGGTTAGAACTACTTAATAATTTAGAATCGGGCGCAGTACGCGCAGCATCACAAAACGAAAGCGGCCAATGGGAAGCTAACGTAGAAGTAAAACAAGGCATTTTAGAAGCCTTTAAAAATGGCACTAACACTGAGTTTGCAGGCGGGTTTGTTGATAAGCACAATCTCGCACCGCAAGAGTTTAGCACTGACGACGGCGTGCGTATGGTACCAGGTGGTTCAAGCGTTCGTCGTGGTGCCTACGTAGCTAAAGGCACTATTATTATGCCACCAGCGTACGTAAATATTGGTGCATACATCGACGAAGGCACGATGGTTGATAGCCACGCGTTAGTGGGCTCGTGTGCACAAGTAGGTAAAAACGTACATTTGAGCGCAGCCGTTCAACTTGGTGGTGTACTTGAGCCAATCGGGGCAAGCCCAGTTGTGGTTGAGGACGATGCGTTTATTGGCGCAGGTTGTGTCATTGTTGAAGGCGTAGTGGTTAAAAAAGGCGCGGTACTTGCACCAGGCGTGCGCTTATCTGCAACCATTCCGGTATACGACTGCGTTAACGAGCGTCAGCTAGATAAAGGCGAGCCAATTCCAGAGTACGCAATTGTAATACCGGGCTCTCGCCCGGCATCTAACGAATGGGCACGAGAGCAAGGCTTAAGCATGTCGTGTGCGTTAATTGTTAAATACCGCGACGAACAAAGCGATGCATCATTATTACTAGAAGAGGTTTTACGATAATGAGCTTTTTGAGCACGCCAATCAAAACCGCTGTTAATAAGCTTACTCAGCAACTTGATACCCCTTTTTTTGTTTACGACTTAGATAAACTAAACGCACACCTTACCCGTTTAGTTGCGCAAACCGATGTAAAGCTTTGGTATGCTGTAAAAGCGAATCCGCTGTCTAAGGTTATTCAAAGCTTAGATAGCGCAGGCTTTAACTTTGACGTAGCAAGTAAAGGTGAACTTGAACAAGTCCTTGCACAAGGTATTAGTTCGCAGCGCGTGCTCAACACAGGACCTGCAAAGAGCCCTAAACAAATTAAACACTTTATCGAGCGCGGCGTACGTATTTTTGTTGCCGAAAGCCTCAATCAAGTGCGTTGGTTAAACCAACAAGCGCAGCTGCAAAATACGCAGCTGCAAGTTTTATTGCGTGTGCAACTACGCTGGCCTGAAGGTGAAAAAAACCCACTAGGCGGCGACAGCCTAACTCCGTTTGGGCTTGGCTGCGATGAATGGCAAGCGCTCAATACTGGCGATTACCCAGCACTTAATTTTGATGGCCTGCATATTTTTCAGTGGGGCAACATGCTCAGCACGCAAAAGCTAAGCGAGCTGTGGTCGCAAATGATTGCACCGCTTACCACCTTGGCTAATAACTTAAATATAAACCTTAAAATTCTCGATTTAGGCGGCGGTTTAGGTATTCCTTATACACAAAACGAGACAATACTTGAATGGGATGGCCTTATTGCCGCGCTGGCAAAAATTAAAAAAGAGGCGGGTGTAGACGAGCTTTGGATGGAGCTTGGCCGCTACGCTGTAGGCGAATGCGGTCATTATGCTAACCCCGTAATAGAGTGCAAACAAAACTACGGCCAACAGCAAGTTATTTTAACCGGTGGGATTAACCACTTATTGCGCCCTGCTGTTACAAGCCAAGATTTTCCTGCGGCGTTACTTCGCGAGTCAACAGCACCAGAACAAGCAATGAGCCTATATGGCCCATTATGTACTGCCCTTGATTGCTTAGGCGAGCATACCCTACCAAGCGATTTAAACGAGCAAGACTGGCTGGTGTTTAGCCAATGTGGCGCCTATGGTTTTACCGAAAGCATGCCCTACTTTTTATGCCATGAACTAGCCGCAGAATACGTTTTACAAAATGGCGAGCTCACCTGTGTGCGCCAAGCAGAAAATGCCAGTCACTACTTAAGGTAATAAACATGAGCATAACAACACCCATTAGCCAAGAAAACATTGTAGTAGGGGAAGTAGCAAATGGCTTGCCTCTCACTATTCCGGTGTATCGCTTAAAAGGCGATGGCAGCGGGCCAAGCGTGTATATTCAAGCCAACATGCATGGCGCAGAGGTACAAGGTAACGCGGTCATTTTTCAACTGCTAGAGCAGTTAAAGCAGCTCAATTTAAAAGGCGACATTACCTTAGTACCATATGCTAACCCTATTGGTTGCAATCAAAAATCAGGGGAGTTTACCCTTGGCCGATTCGACCCTATTACGGGCACCAACTGGAACCGTATGTATCACTACAATAGTGATTTAGTTACCCAGTTTGCACACGAGCATAGTCAGTACGACGATGCAGCTTTAAAAAGTAATTTTAAAGCTGCCCTAATTGATGAAATAGATGCCAAACTTAACGGCCCCGCATATTTACTTAATACCGGTAAACGCATTGCGCTTAATTTGCAAAAGCTTGCGCACCAAGCCGACATAGTACTCGATTTACACACAGGCCCTATTTCAAGTAAGCATTTATATTGCCCAACCTATGCAACAGACAGTGCTCGTTATTTTAATATTGAACATGTACTGCTGATCCCAAGCGACTTTGATGGCGCTATGGATGAAGCTAGCTTTTGCCCATGGTGGCACTTAAGTAATGCACTTAGCGCGCAAGGGCGTTCGTTCAACGTGCAGGTAGAAGCCTTTACAGTTGAGCTAGGTAGCCAAGAAAAAATAGATTTAAAAGAAGCACTCAACGATGCAAAGAGCATATTATGCTACCTAAATCATAAGAACGTATTAGTAGATGCACCGCATAAACCAGCTAATATAATTCGCTATGCGTGTAACCTAGATGACTACTTTGCCTATTACGCCCCTATTGGCGGCATGGTTGAATATGTAGCACCACTTGGTGGTCATATTAAAGCAGGCGAGCCCATCGCACATATTTTACGTATGGAACGCTATCTAAGTGAACAACCATTACAAACGCTGACTCTTGATTGCGATGCTATCGCTATTTTGCACTTTGCCTCAGCAAGCGTTAATCAAGGCACTGAGTTGTATAAATTTTTTACAAACGTATTTGAGCTATAGCTCACCCTTCTCATTGCGTGAGAGTACATTAATCTCCTAAGTTAATGTACATTAGATAAAGCGGCTTTGGCCGCTTTTCTTTTGATCTGTTAGTACCGCCTTTAACGTAATGTAAACAGTTCAGTAAAAGTTCACTGTACCTAATGTAAAAAGCGTTATAATAAAATAAATCACAACCTACCCAATACTCACAAGGAATTACAATGAGCTGGCGCCACTGGATCACCCTTTCAGCTTTACTAAGTACCGCAGCATTTGCGCAAGACGAAGTACAAACAAACGAGCAAGACAGCAGTATAGAACTCGTCAAGCAATGTATTTTGAATGAAGTGATTGGGGGCGATGGCAAGCAAACACTCGATGAGCTTCGTAAAAAATGTTCTGCACTGGAAGAAAACAAACAACTGACCGCACTCGATAAACGCCAAGCACGTGAAGAGGTTGGTAAAAAAAATCGTAATGTAATCACACCCCACAAACGAAATTACATATTGCCATTATCATACGTATCGCATCCTAACGATCGCCCTTTTGACCGTTTTGATGAGCTCACCGATGAACAAGATGGTGATACGCTCGATAACTTAGAAGCAAAATATCAACTTTCAATCAAGGTTCCCTTGTTTGACGAATTTTCTGACGAAGACCAAGCCTTGTATTTTGGTTTTACGCTGCAATCGTATTGGCAAATTTATAATTCAGAAATTTCATCGCCATTTCGTGAAACCAACTACGAACCTGAAATTTTTTGGATAAATTACCTGGATCCAGAAAACGTACTTTGGGGCGATGAAATGGCTATTGTGTTAGGTATTTCACACCAGTCAAATGGTCGAAGCCAACCAAACTCGCGCTCGTGGAACCGTATTTACGCCGACTTCATATGGGAAAACCGAGGCTTTGTTTTTAGCTTTAAACCTTGGTATCGCATAGCTGAAGACGAAAAAGAAAACCTGCTAGATGCAAAAGGGGATGATAACCCTGATATTTACAAATACATGGGGTACTTTGAATTTAGCGGTGCATATCGATATCACGATCATGAATTTAGCTTTATGACTCGTAATAACTTAAATTCAGACAATCGTGGTGCACTTCAGCTTGATTGGTCATTTCCTTTGTGGGGCCGCGTTCGTGGCTACGCGCAATACTTTAACGGCTACGGTGAAAGCCTAATAGATTATAACGCTGACGTTGAGCGTATTGGTGTAGGTATATTATTAACTGATTTGTTGTAAAATCAGCTTATAAAAAAGCCAAGCATTAATTATTAAATGCTTGGCTTTTTTAATTAAAAATTACTCGTTATTTTTTTACGGCAAAAACACCTTCAAACTCAGCAACTACGTTGTCACCATCATAAATGATTACCGGTACCACATAACTTGTTTTACCATCGGCTTCTAAATCGCTTAATTTGCCTTTACACGCTTGTAAATCTACACAACCGCGCGGATCTGTATTGAGTGGTTTCAGGTACTTAATACTTGCATCGGCTAAAACTATGCTACCTTCAAGTCCCGCTTCTTTGAGCGCCAAATACGTTGCGCCCCAGCCAGTTAATGTGGCTAAACTATAAATAGAACCAGCAAACATGGTGTTATGTAAATTTAAATTAGCGTCTAAATCAGCGCTGGTTGTAAATTGCCAATCAGTGTAACTTTCTACTTTAATGCCCATTGCATCACTAATAGGAATTGATTCTCGCCAGATATTTTGCAGTACCTGAGTCCAATTTGGATGGCGGAACCAACCCGGCTCACTCGGTTTTTGCTTAACCATTTTATAATGCTGTACGTCACCATATGCCAAGTGCGCTTTTTCTTTTAATTCGTACCCATGACGCTTATAAAATTCAAGTGCCCGCTCACGTGCAAATAACACCAGTTCATCGGCATTTTGTGTCCACGCTATTTTTTCTAAATCGTGTAACAGGCGACTACCAATATGCTGATTTCGGTTACCTTCAGCCACAGCCATATAACGAACCTGAGCTTGCTCGTGGTTATTAAAATGTAATCGAGCCACACCTAATACGTCACCCTCTTTATTTTTTATAAAGCGGTGTTCAGCATCTTGTTCTAAATCATCTTGTTCAGAACCTCTTGGTTCCCCCCAAGGAGCGCGTAAAACCTGCCAGCGTAATTGATAATAAGCTTGCCAATCTTCGCTACTTTGTGGGGTACTTACCTGAAACATACTTACTCCTGTTGCTGTAAAAGCCGCATGTAAAAATTTAAAAAGGCCTCAACCTGTTGATGGCAAATACCATACTCCATCTTAACAAAACTGCAAATACGACTTTGGTGAAGCTTTTAAAATACGTAAAAAATTAATGACAGATCCCATTGCGCTTTACTAAAGCTGGTTTATGCTAAATACCATGACCACATACATTGATACCTCAACAGGCCTAATTAACAGTCATTTTATTGAAAACAGCCAAAATGAAGGAACGCTACTTTATTGGCAAAACGTAAATGGCGATCACATTCAAGTTCGCGAGCATGGTAATTTACGCTGGCTGTTAATAAACAACACGTTGCAATCCATTATCGACGTTAATAATCCACAAACTCTGTTGTTTCCTCACTTGCAATATTTAGCAGCGCAATGGCAAACACTGCCACCACCTAATAACGTGCTTGAACTTGGATTGGGCGGTGGGGCTATTCGTAACTATTTACTTAAGCAACACCCTCAAGTAAATATAACGTCAGTTGAAAAAAATGCAGGCATATTGGCATGTTATTCGCAGTTTTTTGCATCAAGCAGTAACGAAAATTTACTATGCGATGATGCGCAGGTGGTACTTACTACTGCGCGTGATATAGATTGGGTTATATTAGATTTATTCTGCCAGATAGATGCGCCACGATTTTTATTTGAGCTCGCATTTTATGAAAAAATTCACGCAGCACTTAACACTACCGGCAAACTATTTATTAACTTTTTATCGCAACATAACTCACAGTTAAAACAGCTCCAAAAGCTATTATTCGATGTATTTGGTTATACAGTATACCCTCATAAAATTTCAGGTTACGTTAACCATATAGTGGTCATTAGTAAACAACACCCTAAACAGATAAGTTAAACGTAACCGGTCCATCGTTGCATAAACTCACTTGCATATCAGCACCAAACTCACCGGTTGCAACACTAATACCTTGCGCTTTAGCTTGATCAACAAAGTACTCGTAAAGCGCGTTAGCTTGGCTTGGGGTCGCTGCCGATGAAAAGCTCGGACGCATTCCTTTTTTAGTATTTGCGGCTAACGTAAATTGCGAAACAACTAATAATTCACCACCCATGTCTTTTAAACTTAGATTCATTTTATCGTTTTCGTCGGTAAAAATTCGGTAATTACTTACTTTATGTAAAAGCTTATCAGCTGCCTCATTATCGTCTGCCTTTTCAACACCTAACAAAAGTAAAATACCTTGCTCTATTTGCCCTATTACCTGGTTGTTAACTTCTACCTTTGCGTGTTTTACGCGCTGTATTAACCCTTGCATTTAACTTATATCCTTTGATTTAGGTTCTTCTTCCAGTTCTATTTCTGGGGTATCCTCAATATCATTTGGGCTAATACACGCCGTAAATTCGGCGCCCAAAAGTACAACTACCCACGCTAAATACACCCACACAAATAAAATAGGAATTGTTGCTACCGCACCGTAAATAACCTCATATGAAGGAAAGTGGCTAATATAAAGTGCAAACCCTTTTTTTGTTAGCTCAAATAAAAGTGCAGCAAACAATGCCCCTGGTACTGCGGCTTTAAACGATACACGTGTATTTGGCACTAAGGTATAGAGCATGATGAAGCCCATCATTGAAATTCCATAGGGAAGTAATTTTAATAAAAACCCACTAAAACCTGGAATACCTTGATCAGCAAACGATACTAACGACACAATGTATGAAGTTACACCAATACTTGCCCCCAGTAACACTGGGCCTAAACTCAGTACCATCCAATACACTGCAAATGAAATCATCATTGGGCGCTTTTTCTTAATACGCCAAATGCGATTAAGTGTTGCATCTACATTACGTATTAAAAGTAAGGCAACAGCGGCTAAAAAACCTATACCCACTGCAGTCATTTGATTGGCATTGCCTGCAAAAGAGCTAATATGCTCTCTGATCACATCCGTAGAGGTCGGCACAAAGTTAGTAAACAAAAAGCTTTCTATTTCCATACGAGTCGATTCAAACCCCGGGAACGCTGAAAATATTGCAACCCCTACAGCGATAAGCGGTATTAATGAAAGCAGAGTTACGTAAGCAAGGTAACCAGCATTGACTGTAATTTGATCGTCTATACAACGATTAATATATTGCATCCACCAACCGGGTTGCTGGCGCATAAAGGACTTAACTTGCTGTTTGTAATGGGAGAGCTTATCATTCATACAATTGACTTGTGCTTATCGAGTTTTGATTATCATAACAATCAGCACCGGAATTTACAGCACTTACACGTAAATAGGGAATCAAATGAAAAAACAAACACTGTTAAGCGCATCAATACTTGCCCTAACGTTAGCATTATCTGGGTGTCAATCAGCTTACTATTCTGCAATGGAAAAAGTAGGTGTTCACAAACGTGACATTCTTATTGACCGCGTAGAAGAAACCAAAGAGTCACAAGAAGAATCTCAAGAAGAGTTTCAGTCAGCGCTTGAGCGTTTAACTACACTAATTAATTTTGATGGCGGTGAGCTCCAAGATGCTTACAATCAACTAAATGACGATTACGAATCAAGCCTTAAAGCCGCAGACGACGTTACTACCAATATCAATAAAGTAGAAGATGTTGCTGAAGCCTTGTTTGACGAGTGGAGCGATGAATTAGAACAGTACAAAAGCGCTTCGTTAAAACGCGAAAGCAGTAAAAAACTTAATGCCACTAAGCGCCAATTTGATCAGCTTCTTCGTTCTATGCGCAGTGCTGAAAGTAAAATGGAACCAGTGCTATCATCACTAAAAGATAACGTTTTGTACTTAAAGCATAATTTAAATGCACAGGCAGTTGCTGCTATAAAAGGTGAATTTACTAACCTTAAACGTGACATTCAGATACTGATGAACGACATGAACAAGTCAATCGCCGATTCAAATAAGTTTATTGAGCAAATGAACAAAGCCTAATAATGCTATTTTTATAACAACTCTAAAAGCCTGTTAATTTTAACGGGCTTTTTTGTGATTATTTTTTGTTACGATTAACACATTGTTTAATAAATAGCTTTTGATAAGCTTTACTTTCTTTTAAACAATAACAACAGTCGAAATGAAATTACATACTCTGTGCTTACTTATTACCTCAAGCTTTTTAGCCGCCTGCAGCGCAAACACTGTAAATGTAATTGCTGGGCAAGACAGCATAACGCCAATTCATAAATCAGGTGAGCGTGAAGGGCGTTATCACAACCTTTATGCGGGCGATAAAACCTATCCGGTTACCTGTGAAGCTGACTGCTACCCACAACACCCGAATGTAATATGCGAAACCACGGCTGAAAATTGCACATTTAACGCTGAGCAATTAAAGCCACGGTTAAACCTTGGCTTTAATATACGCTGGTTAGGCCATGCTGGCTTTATGATCCAAACACCAAATGGACAGCATGTAGTGTTCGACCCCGTAAAAGAGCAGTTTGACTCACCCGTTGATTTAGCATTTAAGCTTGCCTCTGGGTTTTATAGACAACCTGGTGATTGGCTTACTCAAAGCGAACTTAAAAACCTAGATGCCGTTATGTATTCGCATATTCATTACGATCATTTTAATAAATCAGACATAGAAGAAATAGGTAATCAACCTCGCTACTTAGCACCATTAGGCATGGCAGATAACTTTCCAAACGCAGGACTTAATATTAGCGAAATGGCGTGGTATGCAAAAACTAAAATTGATGATTTAACCATTCATGCACTACCAGCGCATCACTTTAGCAGCCGTGTATTAGTACCCTTTATTTACGAAGACAACGATAAAGACTTATGGAATGGCTGGCTACTTGAACAAAATGGCAGCACCTTATTTTTTGCAGGCGACACCGGCTACTCCAAACACTTTAGCGATATTCAGCAAAAGTATGGCGATATTGATGTGTGCTTAATGCCTATAGCCTCTTACTACAGCGAAGATAATCCCAAGTGGTATCGTTATGTTCATACAACCCCAGAAGATGCTCTTAAGGCCGCACACGAGCTTAACTGTAAAGTAATGATACCGTGGGGGTACGGTAACTCATCATGGAAAATGGGCGACCGAAGTAGTCATTCGGCTTTACTACGTTTATTACACATGCATGAAACAATGAAATCACCCGTGCCGCTTTATATTTTAAATGAAGGTGAAAGTATTAAATTTTAAATTGCCCACCAGCTGAAATACATCAACATAATTCGTAATAACCCTCTAGCTGAACTATCTTTAATTAACTAAGCAATGTGGGGTTATTATGTTTCTAGTACGACTAATTTACGCAAGCAAAATTTCAGACGGCTTTGGCCCAAAAGATATAGAAAGTATTTTACAAAGTGCTCGTACCTATAATGTAAAAACACATGTTACCGGCATGCTTTGCTTTAGTAACGAATACTTTTTACAGTGCCTTGAAGGCTCCAGAACCGCAGTAAATAATACCTATCAACAAATATTAAACGACAAACGTCACCACAATGTAATTATGCTTAACTATACCCAAATTCCAGAAAGAGAATTTGAAAAGTGGTCTATGGGTTATGTTCCACAATCTAGAGTAACCCAATCACTGAATCTGAAATTTTCAGGCTCTGTTGATTTTAATCCATTTAAAATGTCTGGCGAAAGCGCCCACTTATTAATGCTAGCGTTAAAAGGCAGCATTACAGGTGCTATTAGTTAAAATACGCATATATTATTGTTTTTATTGTTAACTTAAGCCAAGCTAAGCCAACTTTAATTAATGGAACAATTAATGAAAAAAGTACTGTTAGCCACGAGCTTAGTGATCAGCAGCCAAGTAATGGCTGCTGACGTTGAATATACGTCAACCCCTATTAATATTGACGGCGTATCTGAAAGCGCATGGGATAAGGCTGCTTGGCACGATATGCCACATTTAATGGATGGTACATTGCCTTCAAACGATGCCGATTTTAAAGGCCGCTATCGCTTATTATGGGATGAAAAATTCTTATACCTACAAGCCGATATTGTAGATGATGTTTTAATAGACAACCACCCAGACCCTACCTATAAATATTGGGATGACGATGCCCTTGAAATATTTATAGATAGCGATGCATCGGGCGGGATTCACCAATTTAACCACACCGCTTTAGCGTACCATATTGGCCTTGATAACCAAGCTGCCGATTACGGCCCTGATAAAAAAGCGCACTTGTATACCGACCACTTAGTTAGCAACTGGAAACGCAATACCACTGCACCCTATAACATTACTTGGGAGGTTGCGATAAAACTCTACCCGAATGATTATCAACAAGGCGCAAAAAATACACCGCTTAAATTAACAGAAAAACAAGTTATTGGCTTTATGCTCGCGTATTGCGATAACGATGGCAGTGAAACACGCGAGCACTTTATGGGGTCACACGAAGTACAGCCAGTGAACGGTGACAGAAACCGAGGATTTATAGACGCAGATGTATTTGGCAAAATCACCTTACTACCAAAAAAGTGATGTAAGTTAGCGTGTAGGTTGGTTTAAGCGCAGCGAAACACAACGAAAAAACCAACCAACAAAATAGAAGCTTTGAACTATCAGTTGTTTTAGCGCTTGCTCTTTTACTTCTCATTATCTTCTCTTTGTGCAAATATTTTTTAAGCATATTTTTCACAAAGAGGACAAGAGGCGCTGTGCTTTTAGAGCTCAATATTGATAACTAAAAACTGAAAGCTTCTCTTGCTTTAAAAACAAAAAAGCCGCTGTATTTTGCAATACAGCGGCTTTTGAAATCATTTTTCTAAATTAATAGATTATTACTTAGGAGCACGACCCGCACGTTTACGCTCATTTTCAGTTAAATGACGCTTACGAATACGAATGTTCTCAGGTGTAACTTCTACTAACTCATCATCAGCAATAAACTCAAGCGCTTGCTCAAGTGAATAGTTCAGATGTGGTGTCAATGTTTGTGCTTCATCTGTACCAGATGCACGAACGTTAGTAAGTTGCTTACCTTTAAGCGCGTTAACTGTAAGGTCGTTATCACGGCTATGAATACCGATAACCATACCTTCATAAACCTCAACACCGTGACCGATGAATAAACGGCCGCGCTCTTGTAAGTTAAATAATGCGTTAGTAAGTGCTTTACCTGTTGCGTTTGCAATCATTACGCCGTTCTTACGAACACCTAGCTCGCCACCTTTGTGCGGACCGTAGTGATCGAACGTATGGTAAAGTAAGCCAGAACCAGACGTTAATGTCATGAACTCAGTTTGGAAACCGATTAAGCCACGGCTTGGGATCATAAAGTCCATACGCATACGGCCTTTACCATCTGGTGCCATGTCAGTAAGTTCACCCTTACGAAGACCAATTTGCTCCATGATAGAACCTTGGTGCTCTTCTTCACAGTCAATAGTTAGTGTTTCATACGGTTCTTCTAACACGCCATCAACAGTGCGCAGGATTACTTCTGGACGAGATACAGCAAGCTCATAACCTTCACGACGCATGTTCTCGATTAAGATACCAAGGTGTAATTCACCACGACCTGATACGCGGAAGCTATCTGGGTTATCAGTATCTGCAACACGAAGTGCTACGTTGTGTACTAATTCTTTGTCTAAACGTTCACGAATATTACGTGATGTTACAAACTTACCTTCTTTACCACAGAACGGAGAGTTATTTACAGAGAACGTCATTGTAACTGTAGGCTCATCAACACTTAGTGGTGGTAATGCTTCAACGTTGTTAGGACAACAAATAGTATCTGAAATCTTAAGCTCGCCTAAACCTGTTACAGTAACGATGTTACCAGCATAAGCTTTATCAGTGTCGATACGCTCAAGGCCTAGGTAGCTTTGTACTGAACCAATCTTACCGTTACGAGTCGTGCCGTCAGCGCTGATAACTGTAACTTGTTGATTAGTCGCAACAGAACCACGTTTAATACGACCAATACCGATTACACCTTTATACGAGTTGTAATCAAGCTGAGAGATTTGCATTTGGAAGTCACCTTCAGGATCTGCATCCGGTGGTGATACTTCGTCAACGATCATCTTGAACATAGGTTCCATGTTGTCTGATGGCTCGTCTAAATCTAATGTTGCCCAGCCGTTGATAGCTGATGCGTAGATTACTTTAAAGTCTAACTGTTCATCAGTTGCACCAAGGTTATCGAATAAATCAAAGATTTGATCCATAACCCAATCTGGGCGTGCACCTGGCTTATCAATTTTATTGATAACGACGATTGGCTTTAAGCCTTGCGCGAATGCCTTTTGCGTTACGAAACGCGTTTGTGGCATTGGGCCTTCTTGAGCATCAACAAGTAATAATACTGAGTCAGCCATCGAAAGTACGCGTTCAACTTCACCACCGAAATCGGCGTGTCCCGGGGTATCTACGATATTGATGTGGTAGTCATTCCAAGAGATAGCTGTGTTTTTAGCTAAAATGGTAATACCACGTTCTTTCTCAATGTCGTTTGAGTCCATCACGCGCTCTTCGTTACCGCCGCGTGTTTCTAATGTACCTGATTGCTCAAGTAGTTTGTCAACCAGAGTTGTTTTACCGTGGTCAACGTGCGCGATAATCGCTATATTTCTTAACTGTTCGATGCTCATATATTTACTCAGAGAAATTAAATTCTCAATGATCCTGCAAGATCTACGCACTCATCTGCGTTTTCACGAGATGTCCAAGCATAGGATTTAAAAGGGCGCATATTATCCCTCATTAATGACATGGATGAAAGTTTATCCAATACAATTTTCAAAACTTTCTCAATACTTTTACTAAGTATCTGTTTTATATATGACAATTATATGAAATAAATTGTCATTATTTTTTCAAAAATGCAGTTTACACTATTTAGACGATATTTTTGGCACTCTTTTACATTTAGGTTATGCTAATTTCGAGCGATTAAATTAACAACAAATTGTAGTGCACATAGCCTGCACCAAAGTGGAATTTGACCGCACCATATTGGTGCTATTTTATGCCCCACATTGTAGCAACTAAGTTTTTTTAACCTATAAACATAGAGTTATAAAAATGGCACAAAATCAGCTTAATAAATCCCAAAGCAATTATGCAGCAATAATAAAACCCAATAGTTGGAGGACACATGTCACAATCGGTTTTAGATTTTATTAAAGAAAATGACGTTAAGTTCATTGATTTACGCTTTACTGATACAAAGGGTAAAGAGCAACATGTATCTATTCCTCATCACCAAGTTGATGAAGATTTTTTCGAAGACGGTAAAATGTTCGACGGTTCTTCAATTGCTGGTTGGAAAGGCATAAACGAATCAGACATGGTATTAATGCCTGTTGCTGAATCAGTAAAACTTGACCCATTCACTGAAGAAACAACATTAATCGTACGTTGTGACGTTGTAGAGCCTTCTACACTTCAAGGTTACGAGCGTGACCCACGTTCAGTTGCAAAACGCGCTGAAGAGTACATGCGCTCTACAGGTATCGCTGATACTGTATTATTTGGCCCAGAACCAGAGTTCTTCCTTTTTGACGATGTTAAATACAAATCAGACATGTCTGGTTCAATGTACAAAGTTGACGCTGTAGAAGCGGCATGGAACTCAGATAAAGATTACGAAGGCGGTAACACTGGTCACCGTCCAGGTGTTAAAGGCGGCTACTTCCCTTGTTCACCTGTTGATTCTTCACAAGATTGGCGTTCAGCTACTTGTTTAGTACTTGAAGAGCTAGGTCAAGTAGTAGAAGCACATCACCACGAAGTAGCAACAGCTGGCCAAAACGAAATTGCAACTCGCTTTAACACTATGGTTTTAAAAGCAGATGAAATCCAAGAAATGAAATATGTTATTCATAACATGGCTCATTTATACGGAAAAACAGCTACATTCATGCCTAAGCCAATTGTTGGCGATAACGGTTCTGGTATGCACTGTCACCAGTCTTTAGCTAAAGACGGTGTTAATTTATTTGCTGGTGATAAATACGGCGGTCTTTCTGAAGAAGCGCTTTACTACATTGGCGGTATTATCAAGCATGCTAAAGCTATTAACGCATTTGCTAACGCATCAACTAACTCGTACAAACGTTTAGTACCAGGCTTTGAAGCGCCAGTAATGCTTGCATACTCTGCACGTAACCGTTCTGCTTCAATCCGTATTCCAGTGGTACCATCTGCGAAAGGTCGTCGTATCGAAGTACGCTTCCCAGATCCAACAGCTAACCCATACCTTGCTTTCTCAGCAATGCTTATGGCTGGCCTTGACGGTATCAAAAACAAGATCCACCCTGGTGATGCAATGGATAAAGATTTATACGACTTACCAGCAGAAGAAGCAGCAGAAATTCCACAAGTTGCATCTTCACTTGGTGAAGCACTAGATGCATTAAGTGCTGACCGCGAGTTCTTAACTCAAGGTGGTGTTTTCACTGACGACCTAATCGATGCTTACATTGCACTTAAAGGTCAAGAAGTTGAAAAACTTAACATGACAACTCACCCAGTTGAGTTCGAAATGTACTACAGCTGTTAATGTGACACTGTAAAAGAATGTGTGTTCTCAAGCCCGCTTAGCGGGCTTTTTTAATGGTAAATTAAATCAAACTCCACTAAAGTTAAGCAATCATAAAAATTGCAGGGTAGCAGTGTGAATAGTAAGATTTTATTGCTAATGATTACTTTAGGATTAAGTAATTATGGTTATGCGGGTGAAAAAAGAATTTACGCTTGGAAAGATCAAAACGGCGTTTTAGTGTTTTCAGATACACCGCGTAAAGGTGCTACAGAGGTAAAACTCTCTAGCCAGAGCTTAACTATGCCCGCTAAAGATATAGCGACTCTCAGCAGCCAATCCCATACTAAAAAAACAGGGTTTGGTATTGCCATTACGTCACCTGAGCACAATCAAACCATTCATGAAAATACCGGCACAATATACGTCACCAGCCGCGTAATGCCGAGCTTTAAAGCAGGCTATACCATTCAATTGCTTGTTAATGGAGAAGCAAACGGCCCTGCAATAAATAACTCAGTATTTGCAATTGCTGATGTTGAAGCCGGTGAACATATGCTTCAACTAAGACTGTTTAACGAGAAAAACCAAATTATCGCTGTGAGCGAGCCACGTATATTTAATATGCGCAGAAAAGGCAAAATCCATAGCAATTAAAGCGAAACTTAATACTTAGGCGCAGCAGCTCATTTAAGATAAAACCTGGCCTGTAAACACCTGCGCACTAAAATGGTGCAAACATGATTAATAACGAAAATTTTAGCCCCGAATTGCTTGATGCCATATGGCAAAATCAAACAACGGCAGTTATGCTTCTCGATAAAAATTTTACCGTTTTTTATGCCAATACCAGTACCAGTGAGTTACTTGGGCTTGCCACTAAACGCTTACTCGAACAGCCCTTTGATACCCTTTTTAATTACCATTCAATTGACTTAAAACGCATCGCGCAGTTTTCATTAATTGATGGCGTTGATTGCCAACAACACAGAGCTGACGTAGTCTTTAGCGATTCTCGCCATGCCAAAGTAAGTGTTAATTCAAGGCGAATTAACTTTAAAGGTACTGCGTATATTTTATTAGAATGTCGTCAAACGGACGATGAAATAAAGCACGATCAAGCTTCAAATCAAATGCATCAATACCAAGCAGCACGTAACTTAATAAGAGGCTTGGCACACGAAATTAAAAATCCTTTAGGTGGAATTCGCGGAGCGGCGCAATTATTGCAATATGAGGTTGATCAGCAAGAAAGAAATCAATGCGCTGAGCTCATCATTGAGCAAGCAGACAGATTACGTGAACTAGTAGATAGACTTTTAGGGCCTAATCAACTGCCACAAAAATCTTACGTTAATATACACCAAGCGTTAGAGTCGGTAGTGAAGTTAAGCACACTCGATAATTGTTCAAATATCGAATTGAAAAAAGATTACGATCCTAGTATCCCTAATGTGTTTATTGATCAGAGTAAAATACAACAAGTGGTTTTAAATATTGTTCGTAATGCTCAGCAGGCGCTTACTGAGGGTGGTGAGATAAAAATAAAAACGCGTATTAATCATCAACACCGTCGTCCAGGTAAGGCACCTAAAAAAGCCTTGTTGATCCAAATATCTGATAACGGACCAGGCATAGATCACAGCATACGTGAAACCTTGTTCTACCCTATGATCACCAACAAAGAAGGTGGCTCAGGGCTTGGACTCTCGATTGCACAGACGCTCATTGATCAGCACGATGGCTATATTGAATGTGATAGCTGGCCTGGACATACTGAATTTAATATCTATCTGCCCTTTGCAGATTAATGTTTGGAGTTGCCATGAAAACAGTTTGGCTTGTAGATGATGATGCATCAATTCGTTTTGTACTTGAAAAAGCACTTGAACGCTCTGGTTTTAATGTAGAAAGCTTTGCCAACGCGCAAGATGTACTTAATGCATTGAAGTTTAGTCAACCTACTGTTTTAGTATCGGATGTGAAAATGCCCGGTATGGATGGCATGGCCCTACTTGAACTCATCGCAGAACAAAACCCTGGCTTGCCAGTAATAATAATGACTGCGCACTCAGACCTAGATTCAGCAGTGAACGCCTTTCAAAAAGGGGCATTTGAGTACTTAGCTAAACCATTCGATTTAAATGAAGCCGTTGCACTTGTTGAAAGCGCATTTAGAGCAAATTCCACAAAAAAAACCAAACGGAAGCAAACACCCCCTAAAAGTGCTCACATCATTGGTGAAGCACCCGCTATGCAAGAGGTCTTTAGAGCAATAGGTAAACTTTCAGCATCTAGCATGAGTGTTTTGATTAATGGTGAGTCGGGCACGGGTAAAGAGCTCGTTGCAAGTGCACTTCACAATCACAGCCCGCGTAAAGAAAACCAATTTATTGCACTTAATATGGCTGCTATACCTAAAGAATTAGTTGAGTCTGAGCTGTTTGGCCATGAAAAAGGCGCGTTCACCGGTGCCGATACCGTGCGAAAAGGTCGATTTGAACAAGCCAATGGCGGCACTTTATTTTTAGATGAAATTGGCGATATGCCTTTAGATGTGCAAACACGCTTACTTCGCGTACTTGCCGACGGAGAATTTTACCGTGTTGGTGGTCATCAAAGTATAAAAGTTGATGTACGCATTATTGCCGCAACACATCAAAACTTAGAAGACTTAGTTAAACAAGGTAAGTTTAGGGACGATTTATTTCACCGCTTAAATGTAGTACGCCTTCGTTTACCTGCTTTACGTGAACGCACCGAAGATATAGAACGCTTAGCGCAACACTTTTTACATAAAAGCGCTAAAGATCTGCAAGTAGAAAGCAAAGTATTGAGCCCTAAAGCCACCGAGCAACTTCGTTTATTTAACTGGCCAGGTAATGTTCGCCAACTTGAAAACACCTGTCGCTGGTTAACGGTTATGGCACCAGGCGAGCTTGTTACAGAGCAAGATTTGCCCCCTGAAATTATTGAAGTAACACCAATACAAGAAGAAGGTGATTGGCTGGATGCTTTTCAGCAATGGCTTAATAATGAACTAAAACAAGGTAAAGAAAATATTTGGCCAGACATTCAGGCACAATTAGAAACACGCTTAATTAAAACAGCACTTGCTAATTGTTCGGGCCACAAACAAGATGCCGCCATAAAAATAGGCTGGGGTCGCAATACATTGACCCGAAAATTAAAAGAGCGCAATATTAGCTAACAATGTGCATTAAATTTTGATATCGAATGAAATTAATCGAACACATTCCATTGTTCAAACAAATGGAAATAATTAACAGGCTACATTTTTTTAAGGAATTTACGCTCAACGAGCGTCAAATTTTATTAGAATCATATGGCCTATTGTATCTAGTTGGCCAGCACCAATTTTTGTTTAAACAGTTCGATAACGATAAACGATTGTATATTGTACTTAGCGGCGCACTTTTAGTATTTAAGCATAATCACTTACTTGAACTGGGCACAATAGAGCCTGGCGAATTTATAGGTGAAGGCGCATTTATAAATAACAGAGAGCGCAGTACAAGTGCTCGCGCTAAAACCGACACCATTGTCCTTGCCATCACTCCCGAAGCACTCACTCAGTTACCCAATGTTATTCGAGAAAAAATTAAAGACCGTATTATTGAAGGTATGAGTGAACGAATAACTAAGCTCAGTGACTATATAGAAAATCACGGTTAGCTCAGTCCATATAAACAACCTGCAATGAGCAATCGAGCCAGCTAGGATTATTAACATGGGCTGTAAACGTGTAAGTATCTGATGGCTTATCGCCAAAGGGAGTATTTATAAGTGGCTGCGAATGACGATAAGTTTGCGAATAATTTTTGTAATAAATGACAACGTAACCATATAAAAACTCCCAACCCAACCTCACAACTGCGCCACTGGGTAAAGTAAAATCAGCGTATTCTTTGGTAAAGGTAACGATTAAATCATTGTACTTATCTTCACTGCATTGAGTTGTTCGTAACTGTTTAGGCATTACAAAAGCAGCATTTGCAGCCGTATTTTTTAAATAAAAACCTATATTGCCATCACCATAAAAATGGTTTGAGCGACTTGTATAATTAACGTGTGGCTCATACCCGAGCGCTTGCATTATGGACGCAAGTTGTTCTGTCTCTTTGGAATAAATTTTATCGCTTGATAAAAGCAACGTTGCTTCACCAAAATCTGATGGGATTTCTAACGTTACATATTCATAGGGAAGAATTTGTGCTTTTAACGCCGCATCGAGCTTGTTACGTTGTTCATCTTGCAAGTTTTCACTAAAAACATAAACGGTGGGTTGCTGGCATGCAACTAACATACATGCCAATACACAAATTAAAAGTCCTTTTTTCATAGTCACCTCAGTTGATTACACTTGTAGTCTATTAGAGGTATTACTTTATCGCAACTTAATTTATTTGGTTATCTAACCAAGCATCTACACTTTTACGCGTATATAACACTTCTTTGAATAAGCGGTGACGTTCAAATTCCAAAACGCTTTTTTTGTTAGTGTTGCCACTGAGTAACTGACTGTGTGTATCGTTAAATTTTGAAATAACCGAAAACCCGCGTTCGGGTTTTTGGTCGTGCTTTTTTATTGATCTACTAAGGTGTTCCCTAACGTCATCGGCAGTTAACATGTCTGAATGATTTAAGCCCATTAGCTCTTTTCTCATTGCTAATCTTACGCCCATTTTTTACTCCATGATTCTATGTATTCTAAATTCGACACAGCTATAGCAATTAGTAAGCCACTTACAAACATGACTCGCCGGAGCTTAACTAATAAATACTTCAGTTTTTTTAAAGTGAGTCATTTTTTAAAAAATAACTAATACGTAAATTTGAATGATTTGGTTTGGTGCATAATTGGCTCTATGCCTTTATACTACAGCCTATGCAAGCCTCCACCGAGAGTAACAATGAACGAAGAATACATAGAAATCGAACTAGAAGAAGAGCCGATAGAGCTCTGTAAATTATTAAAAGTACTTAATTTAGTTGAAGGTGGCGGCCAAGCTAAAAACCTAATCGCCGAAGGCTATGTGGGTGTTAACCATGAAATTTGTACAATAAAGCGGAAAAAATTATACAGTGGTGATGTACTGGAATTTGATGGCGAGCTCTTTCAACTCTCCCTGAGTGAAGATGCAACACCAGCACAAAGGCCAAGTGAACAAACGCCGGTTGAACCCAAACAAAACATTTCACCGCCTGAAAGCCAACCAGCAAAAAGTAAACGTAAACGCACTAAAAAGCCAAAGGTAGATGAAAAAACAGGGCGTCGTCCTATTTCATTTGGGTAATCTTACAAATCGCATTATAAAAAAGCCAACTTGTATAGTTGGCTTTTTTGCTCTTTAATAACCTTGTTAATAATAATAAAAAATAAGGTTACACATGTCATCTCACACACCTAAAAACTGGTTTAAACCTGTCGCTTGGGCTGCTCTTATATGGAATTTATTGGGCGTTATAGCATTCATTATGCACATAATGACAAGCCCAGATATGATCAGTAAACTACCATTAGATCAACAAGCTGCATATTCAAATACCCCACTATGGGCCACCATTGCTTTCGCCGTTGCCGTTTTTGGTGGTGCTTTAGGCTGCATTTTTTTACTTGCTAAAAAATCGCTGGCAACACCTACTTTTGCTTTATCGCTCGGCGCGATAATTATACAGCAATACTACAACTTTTTTATAATTGATAGCATTGCCTTGCTAGGAATAAGCTCGGTTGTAATGCCACTTATGGTAGTTTTTATTGCCTTAGCGCTTATTTATTTAAGTATAAAAGGGAAACAACAAGGCTGGCTAAACTAACTGAATAGGCCAGCTGAACAACGTGCTTTTTCGTTGTCATAGATGGTTTATTGAACTCATAATTTAATACCTTACTTCCTATTACAGCTGCTCATAAGAGCAGCTATTTAATACTCGTTTATCATGGTATGCACTTTGCAGCTGCGTAATTACAGAGGTTACTTTTCAAAAAATTTAATTAGTTAAGAAGGGGCAAAATAATGAAAAATAGTTTCGATACCCAACATGAGCTCACAATTAATGGTGAGCAATATAATATTCATTCTCTGAAAGGGCTTGGCGACAAAGCAAAACGACTCCCCTTCTCCTTAAAAGTCTTGCTAGAAAATTTGCTGCGCAACGAAGACGGCGAAAACATCAAAGAACAAGACATTAATGCACTATTAAATTGGGACCCAAAAGCAAAACCATCATCTGAAGTTGCATTTACCCCTGCACGAGTAGTAATGCAAGACTTTACTGGCGTACCTGCCATTGTCGATTTAGCTGCAATGCGAGATGCAATGGAAAAGCTCGGCGGAGATCCTGCAAAAATAAACCCACTGTCACCGGCCGAACTCGTAATAGACCATTCAGTACAAGTTGACGGCTATGGAAATGATGGTGCCTTTGATTTAAATGCGAAACTTGAATACGACCGCAACAAAGAACGATACGAATTTTTACGCTGGGGCCAAACGGCATTTGATAATTTAAAAGTGGTACCACCCGCAACCGGCATTGTTCACCAAGTTAATTTAGAATACCTGGCTCGCGTTATTTTTAACGAAGATAGCAATGGTAAAAAGTTTGCCTACCCCGATACACTGGTTGGTACTGACTCGCACACAACCATGATTAATGGCTTAGGCGTACTTGGCTGGGGTGTAGGCGGCATTGAGGCTGAAGCTGCAATGCTTGGCCAGCCTATTAGCTTACTTATTCCACAGGTAGTTGGCATGAAGCTTAATGGCCGATTACCAGAAGGCACAACAGCAACTGATTTAGTACTCACGGTAACTGAAATTTTGCGTAACCACGGCGTGGTGGGTAAATTTGTAGAATTTTATGGCGACGGCCTTGCAGATCTCCCCCTTGCCGATAGAGCAACCATTGCTAACATGGCACCTGAATATGGTGCTACATGTGGTATTTTTCCAATTGATGACGAAACGATTAATTATTTACGTCTTACCAACCGTGATGAAGACCAACTAAAGCTTATTGAAGATTATGCAAAACACCAAGGCTTGTGGCGTAACGATGGCGACGAAGCTCGCTATACCGACACACTAGAACTGAAGCTCGATGATGTTGTACCAAGCCTTGCAGGCCCAAAACGCCCACAAGATAGAATAGCGCTTAACAAAGCCGGCGAGGAAATCTCTCAGCACCTAAAAGGTTTTCAAGAAGAGCGTATAGCACATCGAGATAAAAGTGATGACGAGCAATCGCGTATTGAAAGCGAAGGCCCAACAACCAACCCTGATGAACCTGTAAACGAAGCACAATTTATGGGGGCGGCAAAAGTTAACTATAAAGGCCAAGAGTTTGAACTTAACGACGGTGCATGCGTTATTGCAGCTATAACAAGCTGTACCAACACGTCTAATCCAAGTGTTATTTTAGCCGCAGGCCTTGTGGCTAAAAAAGCAAAACAACTAGGTATTAACGTTAAACCTTGGGTTAAAACATCACTGGCACCTGGCTCAAAAGTAGTTACCGACTACTTAGAAAAAGCGGGGTTAATGGACGACTTAGAAAGCCTAGGTTTTAATTTAGTCGGTTACGGTTGTACTACGTGTATAGGCAACTCAGGACCGCTGGCTGATGAAATCTCACAAGCTATTCAAAAACACAAGCTGGTAGTCAGCTCTATCTTATCGGGTAATCGAAATTTTGAAGGGCGTATACACCAAGATGTTAAAATGAACTTTTTAGCCTCTCCTCCTTTGGTTGTTGCCTACGCAATTGCAGGTAGAACAGACATAGATGTTTATAACGAGCCCCTTGCACAAGATGAAAACGGTAACGATATTTACCTTAAAAACATTTGGCCAAGTGTGAAAGAGGTTAGCGACTTAGTAAAAGAAACGGTTACCAAAGAGATGTTTGCAACAAGCTACGCCAATGTTTATGAAGGCGATAGCCGCTGGCAACAAATTCAAATACCTGATGGTAAGTTGTATGATTGGAACGACGCATCTACCTATATTAAAAAAGCACCATTTTTTGATGGCATGACCGTAGAGCCACCGGGTATTCCTACCATTGAAAAGGCTCGCTGTTTAGCCAAGCTAGGAGACTCGGTAACAACCGATCACATCTCTCCTGCTGGCGCGATTAAAGCGGATGCACCTGCTGGTCTTTATCTACAAGAGCACAATGTAGAAAAAGAACAGTTTAATTCTTACGGCTCTCGCCGAGGTAACCATGAAGTAATGATGCGTGGCACCTTTGCTAACGTACGACTTAAAAACTTGTTAGCACCGGGTACCGAAGGGGGTGTAACACGCACGCAACCAGACAATAGCTTAGAAAGTATTTATGATGCGGCTATGGCATATCAAAAAAATGATACACCGCTTATTATTTTAGCCGGAAAAGAATATGGTACTGGCTCGTCACGCGATTGGGCTGCAAAAGGTTCATTGTTGCTAGGTGTGAAAGCTGTTTTTGCACAAAGCTATGAACGTATTCACCGCTCTAACTTAATTGGGATGGGTGTACTGCCATTACAATTTAAAGAGGGTGAAAGCTATGAGTCGCATGGTTTAACTGGCCAAGAAGAGTTTGATATCCAAGGTCTGTACGATAAAACCGACGAGGTTACACTGATAGCAACCAATGCCGAAGGCAAAAAAACAAGCGTAAAAGCCGATGTACGTATTGATACTCCTAAAGAGTGGGATTACTAC
The DNA here is from genome assembly GCF_057554385.1 of Pseudoalteromonas sp. 4NS20-0020. Lineage (NCBI taxonomy): Bacteria > Pseudomonadati > Pseudomonadota > Gammaproteobacteria > Alteromonadales > Pseudoalteromonadaceae > Pseudoalteromonas > Pseudoalteromonas sp. 4NS20-0020. The sequence goes on from NZ_BAAJMI010000004.1 coordinate 526,221, forward strand.
AAGCATGGCGGTATTTTACAATATGTACTGCGTAACATGCTTAACTAAGCTGCGTAGTGAATGACTCATAGGCCTTATGGTTACAACCATGAGGCCTTTTTTATAACTGCCTTATTATTGCGCTGCATCAATATACAAAACACATAGCCTATTACACTGGCACCATAACCAGTGGAGGCATTATGTCGCATGTAACTATTATTAGAGTACTTAAAACATCTATTGTACTTGGCTTATGCCTTATAGTTACAGGCTATACACTTATCATATCTAATGGGTTTAATGAGCAATTTGGCGTTAACGGCATTATTGCATCCGCAACTTGCATCGCTGTGGGTATACTATTGTCACTACCCACCAAAATATATTTAACCATTTTACTAATGGAAGCTGAAAAACGTTATACCCGCTCTCATACTCGTGAATAGCGCTTAAAGCACACTTAAATTATTAATTTCTTTGTTACGTTTTTCTAATTTTTTTTCGATGTTTTCTGCATCTTCAAACAACTTTTTAATCGATTCAGGATTTAATATTGAAGGGGTTTGCGTATTAGCTGACATCTCATTAGTACTAGACTCTAAGTTTAAGATAGAGGTATCTTCTGCACCAATCACGGTTATATCCTGAGGGTTGAGGGTTAACTCTATGCTTTTACCATGAGGGTTAGGGCTATCGGAATAATGCCATTGGCCTGTTTCATCTTGCCACTTATAAATAGTACTTGAAGACGTAACCGTTGAGCTATCGCTTGAAATACTACTCGTCACTTTATCGCCAGCCTCGTGAATGCCTTTTACAGCTTGATTTAGCGTATTGGTTGATAACGCAACCATTTGCTCTTTAATTTGCTGGGTTTCTTTGCTGATAGTTGAACCTGAAAGCCAAGGTTGGCCGTCTGGCTTTTTTAAATAAAATAATGATATGACAGCAATTACCATCACTGATATTGCTAAATAGGTAAAGTATTTCATAGCGCTCCTGCTTTGTTTGTTCCTTTAATATAATATTAGTGAATAAAGCACTCACTAGCAATTTTATTATCTAAATTTAGATAATAAAAAACGCAGCCTAAGCTGCGTTTAATTGCGGTTAAATAAAGCGTTAAGGTACTAAATACCATCACCATCCATATGAAGACCGCATTCACGGTTTAAACCAAAAAAGCGGGTTTCTTCTTCAGTCATGCCCGGCTCTAGTTTGCGTGTAGTGTGTACATCGCCCATTGACACATACCCTTGCTCCCATAATGGGTGGTAAGGTAAGTCATGCTTAGTTAGGTATTGATATACATCGCGGTTTGACCATTCAATAATCGGGTAAACTTTTACCGTACCACGGCTTATTTCTACAAACTGCTTATCTGCACGGGTAGAAGATTGATCGCGACGTAAACCACTAAACCAGGTACCCGCTTCAATTTCTTTTAAAGCGCGAGTCATTGGCTCAACTTTATTAAGCTGATTATATTGCTTAATACCGTCCTCACCTTGCTCCCATAACTTTCCAAACTTAGCTTCTTGCCATGCTGGGCTCAGCTGCGCCTTGTACACTTTTAAATTAAGTGACAAACGCTCGCTCATTTGCTCAATAAACTGGTACGTCTCAGGGAACAAATAACCAGTGTCTGTTAATACAACAGGAATGTCTGGGCGTTGGGTTGTCATTAAATGCAACATCACCGCAGCTTGAATCCCAAAGCTTGACGATAGAAACGCGGTATCGGGTAAATTTTCAAGCGCCCACACAACACGTTGCTCTGCGCTCATATTTGCTAATACACCATTAGCATCAGCTAACATAGCCGCTTGGCTTTGTTTATCTAGCTGTAATATATTTTTAAATTCACTCATGGAAAATTCCAAGCCTCACCAGCGCCAAGCGCTGGTATCTAATTATGCGTGAAAATCGGTTACTGATACTTTTACTTCAGCAACAATGCCTTTGCGAATTACAAAGTCACCAAAACATTCACCGTCGTTTCGCTCACTTGCCCACTGGCCAATTAGCTTATCAAACGCCTCTAGGTAAACATCTTCACCTACGTTTTCAAGGTACAGTTTAGGAATGCGTGTACCTTCAAGGTTACCGCCTAAGTAAACGTTGTATTTACCAGGCCCTTTACCTACCAGCCCTGCTTCTGCAAGCATTGCGCGGCCACAACCATTAGGACAACCTACAACGCGCATAATAATGCTATCGTCTGGTATGCCGTGTTTAGCGAGTAAAGCTTCAGTTTTTTCAATTAAGCTTGGTAAGTAACGCTCAGCTTCGGCCATTGCAAGCGGGCATGTAGGTAATGCCACACACGCCATTGAGTTTTTACGTTGCTCTGTGTCACCGTCGTCAATCAAACCATGGTTACGGGCAATTTCTTCAATCACTGCTTTTTGATCTGCAGGTACACCGGCAATAATTAAATTTTGGTTTGCCGTCATACGCATATCACCTTGGTGAACTTCTGCAATTTTACGACACCCTGTTTTAAGTGGCTTATCTGGGTAATCTAAAATACGACCGCTTTGAATAAATAGCGTAAGGTGGTGCTTACCATCAATGCCTTCTACCCAACCGATACGATCGCCACGGTGAGTAAATTCATATGGGCGGCTAGGTGCAAAGCTTACACCGGCACGTTTTTCTACTTCTGCTTTAAATACGTCAGACCCAACACGATCTAGTGTGTATTTAGTTTTTGCATTTTTACGGTTAGAGCGGTTACCCCAATCGCGCTGCACTGATACAACGTGCTCAGCAATTTTTAAGGTGTCTTCTAGCGCGATAAAACCAAAGTCGTCAGCTTTACGCGGATACGTAGCCGTATCACCGTGGGTCATAGCAAGGCCACCACCTACAAGTACGTTAAAGCCAACAAGCTTGCCATCTTCAGCAATAGCAACAAAGTTCAAGTCATTCGCATGAACGTCTACTTCATTATTAGGCGGAATAGTGACGGTTGTTTTAAACTTACGTGGTAAATAGTTAGACCCTAAAATAGGTTCTTCTGTCGTTTCTGCTTTTTCGCCGTTTAACCAAATTTCAGCATACGCTTTTGTTTTTGGTAATAAATGTTCTGAAATTTTTGCAGCCCACTCATACGCTTCTTGGTGTAGCTCAGACTCAACAGGGTTAGTAGTACACAGCACATTACGGTTTACATCACCCGCGGTAGCAATAGAGTCAATGCCCACGCTATTTAGCATTTGGTGCATGCCTTTAATATTTGGCTTTAATACACCATGGAACTGAAACGTTTGACGCGTAGTTAAACGAATGCTGCCGTAACTGGTTTTATCATCAGCAAACTTATCGATTGCTAGCCATTGCTCAGGCTTGATAATACCGCCAGGCATACGTGCACGTAGCATTACGTTGTGCAGCGGCTCTAGCTTTTGCTTTGCGCGCTCAGGACGTATATCGCGATCATCTTGCTGGTACATACCGTGAAAACGTATAAGTTGGAAGTTATCGGCTGTAAAACCACCGGTAATTTCATCTTTTAAGTCTTGCTCTATAGTGCCTCGTAAAAAGTTACTTTCTCTTTTCAAACGCTCGTTATCAGAAAGCTTTACGTTTTTATCTTGTTCGCTCATTTTAAATCCTAAATTTGTTACAGTGACGGCTGTTAGCTGTTAATAAAATAAGAAACGTGATTAATACACGTCTTTCTGATAGCGGTTTGCGCTACGCAGGTCTTTTAAATATTGCTCTGCGTCTTCATCATTTTTACCCGTATTTTCTTTAATGATATCAACCAATGCTTGATGTACATCTTTTGCCATGCGGTTTGCGTCTCCACATACATAAAAGTGAGCGCCAGCTTCTAACCACTCAAAAATGTCTTTTGAGTTTTTGCGAAGCTTATCTTGTACATAGATTTTTTCGGCTTGGTCACGGCTAAATGCCACATCGACTTTGCTCAATAAGCCCGATTTTAAATACCCTTGAATTTCAACTTGGTATAAAAAATCTTGTGTAAAATGAGGATTACCAAAAAACAGCCAGTTTTTACCTTGTGCTTCACGCGAATCACGCTCTTGTAAAAATGCACGGAATGGCGCAATACCAGTACCCGGACCCACCATGATAATAGGTGTTTCATCGTTAGCCGGTAAACGGAAGTTGTCATTATGTTCGCTAAATACTTTTACTTTGCAGCCCTCTTCAGCACGACGCGCTAAATAACCAGAACAACCACCTAAATGCTCGCTGTCAAAAGTATCAAACTCAACAAGTCCAACCGTTAAATGCACTTCGTCTTCAACTTCGCTTTGGCTAGACGCTATAGAATATAAACGAGCCTGAAGCTTACGTAAGCAATCAACTAATATTTGTGCATCTAGTTTTGCTGGATTTTGACGAATAACATCAAATATTTGGCGTGGCTCAATGTAAGCACGCATTGCAGCTTTATCTTCTACAAGCTTTAAGAGCTCAGGTGTGCCTGTTGCTGTTGCGTATTTTTCAACAAAACCCGGATATGACTGCGTTAGCTCTAATTTTTCGATAAGCGCATCACGCACGCTCAATTCTTCATTCGCAACTTTAACGCGACTAGAACCATCAATTTGGGTAAGTTCTAGCACTTCATCAACTAACGCCTCATCATTTAAAAAATATACACCCAGTGAGTCACCCGGTGTGTAAGTGATATCAGAGCCTTCGAGCGAAATTTCTACATGGCGTACATCTTTTGTTGAATCACGCCCGGTAATTTTTTGAACTGCTAATAATTCGGCTTCAAATGGATTTTGCTTTGTGTACTGGCTGGCTGCAGGTGTTGGTGCACCAAATGGCATAACCGCGGCTTGTCCACCTGCGTTACCCTGTTGCGCTTTTAAATCTGGTTCAAATGCATCCAGTGCGCCTTGTATCCATGTTGCAGCTTCTTCTTCGTAATCAACATCTAAATCAGCGCGTTGGTAAACTGACTCAGCGCCTAACTTATTTAAACGCTCTTCAAAGTCTTTTGCTGTTTGACAGAAAAACTCATAGCTAGAATCGCCTAGACCAATAACAGCTATTTTAACACCGTCGAGTTTAGGGGCCTTTTTAGTTGCTAAAAATGCGTGCAACGTTTCGCCATCTTCAGGCGGTTCACCTTCACCGTAAGTCGATACAACAACGGTTAAAAACTTTTCTTTTTTCAGGGCCGTTGGTTTGTAATCAGACATACTCACTAATTTGGCTGATAAACCACGCGATTCAGCTTGCTCTTTCATTTGGGTTGCAACACCTTTTGCATTACCCGTTTGTGAGCCATATAAAATAGTTAATACTGCTGCATCGCCCGTTACTGATGTGCCAGCCGTAGGCATACCAAGTGCTGAAGCATTTGCATTAGCTGCTAAGTAACCACTTACCCACGCCTGTTGAATTGGATTAAGTTCAGCCACTAAACCTTGCAGCTTTTGAACTTGCTCTTGCGATAGCGGGCTTGCCGCAGCATTTAGTTGACCTAACAACATGAATCGATTCCCCATAACCCTGAAAATTAAGCACAACACACACCGTGTATTGTTAAAAATGAGTTTTTCCTCAGCCGATATAAGTTTGCTGAGGTTTTCTTACTGTGCAGGATAACGGGCTATCGACTTATCAAAAAAGAATAGAATCTGCTTTGATATTCCATTTAGTTATTAATTTTAAAAAACACCTAAAAAAACAGATTAAAGAGCGATTATTGCTTTTTATTAAATTTTAAATTAACAATTTTGTAACCTAAACAAAGTAATGTATATTATTCACTCATTATAAAAATAGGAACAATCATGTCACACGGGACATATAAAAATAAACTATTCGGAACAGCCTTATTACTTGGCGCACTTCCGGTAATGGCAAATGTAGAAAATGGCAGTTTTGAGCAATGGTCAAGCAATACACCTGACGCGTGGAGCACAATAGATGGCGGTATTAGCCTATCGCGCTCAACAAATATAGTTAAAACAGGTAACAGTGCAGCAGCAGTTAATGTAACCACAGGCTCTCAGGCTAACACCGATTTATTACAACAAATAACGGTAGAAGCAGGAAAAACCTATGCATTTTCAACTGATGTTTACCACACAGAAGGAAAAATTAAAGCCCGTTTATTCGTAGATGGTTACCAAGGCTACTCCAATAATACGCAAACTAATCAATGGCAAACAATTAGCCACAGCTATACAGCAAGTAGCAATAAAACCATTAATGTTGGCCTACGCTTTTATGATGTTAGTGGCTTTGATGGCAATGAACTTGTCTATGTAGATAACTTCCTACCTACAAGTAACGACAGTAGCTCTGGGAGTTGCTCGGGCAATAGTCTCTCTTTTAGTCTGACGACAGATAATTATGGTAGCGAAACAAGCTGGGCTATTAATAATAACCAAGGTAGCACGGTTGCAAGCGGTAGTGGCTATGCGTCCAATACACAATATAACGAAGCACTGTGTTTAGCTGATGGAGCCTATACCTTTACTATTAACGACAGCTACGGTGATGGTATCTGTTGTAGTTTTGGTAGTGGTAATTATGCACTCACTAGTGGTGGTTCAACCCTGGCAAGTGGCGCAAGCTTCAGCAACGCTGAAAGTACTTCATTTTCGCTTGGCGGTGGCTCTGGTGGTACCCCCACAACACCAACAGGTTATTATGTTACAACACAAGGCCTAACCGGTTACGCATTAAAAACTGAGCTTTATAACATCATTAATAATCATAGTTCGCAGGGGTACTCTGCAATATGGAACTTTTATGATTCATCGGCTCGCGATACATACTTTGAAAACGATAATAGTATTTTAGATATGTACAGTGAAAAGCCAAATGGCAACGATAGCTACACATACACAGCCGTTAGCGATCAATGTGGCAATTACAGTGGCGAAGGTGGTTGTTACAACCGCGAGCATTCGTTCCCTAAAAGTTGGTTTGGCGGTACTAATGAGCCTATGAACTCAGATGTTCATCATATTTATGCAACCGATGGCTATGTAAACTCTAAACGCAGCAACTTTCCGTTTGGTGAAGTGGCAAGCGCCACGTTTACATCAACCAATGGCAGTAAGTTAGGTTCTGCAAGTAGTGCCATTAATTACACGGGCACAGTGTTTGAACCCATTGATGAGTTTAAAGGTGACTTTGCCCGTGCCTATTTTTACATGGCTACACGCTATGAAAATGTGATTGGGACGTGGCAAAATAATACCACTGCAAGTAATGCGGTTCTTAACGGCACCAGTTCGCAGGTATTTGAAAGCTGGGTTGTTGCTATGTTAATCAACTGGCATAACGCAGACCCTGTTAGCCAAATGGAAATAGATCGAAACCAAGCAGCATTTGAATTTCAAGGTAACCGTAATCCGTTTATCGACTACCCTGAATTTGTAGAAATGATTTGGTAGAAAATATAGCCTCAGCCAAGGCTGAGGCTATTTAAAACTCGCCTGACCAAGTGCAATAGACTCATAGCGCTTTCCCGTTAATTTAATCACCCATACGCTGTCTGTAAATGTGCGGCTAAAATATACAGTTTGCCCATTGGGAATATTAGGCATGAAAGACGTAATAGACTGCCAATCGCTATCTACTTTTTCTTTGAGCTTCATGCTCGCATTATAAAAACTTCCTTGTTCATTTGTTTTTACCTCAAGTGCTGTTAGTTGTTCACCGTCGCCTATTTCTATTAATGCGCTTTTATTTAAGTTAGCTAATAACTGAGGTTGGTGAATCGGTTGTAAATTTTTTAATGTTTCATCTATTTTGCTATCTATTGTTATTTTACTCTTTAGCTTGTAAATAGTGGCTTTAATCGCAAATACTGGCTCTGCAATACACGCTGAGGATAAAAACCCAAAAGTAATCCCCATTAACGCTTTATAAAAGTACATTTTCATTCGTTATACTCCTTTATTATTTAGTCTGCCTAGCATAACCAATTTATCACCTATTAAAACTTAACTTATTAATATTCATAATATTCTTTTAATTCATAGTAATGAATATTGCTTATTGGGCTATTTAAACACACCTTTTTTAGCGATAATAAATAGATGAGCATTAAACAAGGTAAGGAAGCAACTTGTCGCTAGGAATTGAACTAAAGCAATTAAGAGCAAATAAAAAATGGACGCAAGCATTTGCTGCACGCGAGATTGGTATTCAACAATCTTACTTATCTAAGCTTGAAAATGGACAATTTATTCCGTCCGCTGAGGTAATTGAAAAGCTCGAACTTTGCTATGGCAAAACGTGTTTAGATAAGTATTTACCATCAAAAACATTACAAAGCACACAGATTAAAAAAAGGCTGTTTGTAAGTTTAATTATGCTTATTACTGGTCTCGTAATGTGGTTATGCGCAACCTATGAAATTTTCTACCCAGAGACTTACTTTACTTATCAGGCCAAATTAGGCGACTTTGTAGCGTTCAACGTCAGTCAGCACTACCAAGGCGAGCGATATATTGAAGGTGATGTTATTTACCAAATTTTAGGTGAGAGACAAGTTAGCCGGATTGAAAACCGCTTTTTAATTGTAGGCTCCACGCTTTGTATTTTGCTATCCGTTGTCGTTGCCGCTTTTTCTAAAAAGCATTTATTAATTAAGCCTCTTAATAAAGTTTAAACACACTACTTAATGGGCTTTTTAATGTTCCACTTATCCATTATTTTATTATATAGAATACGATCGTTATCTTTGCATGGCCTTGGCGATCCTGTTGGCAAGCCTGCTTTACCCATAACACCATTAAAATAAATCTTGTAGCACATACCTTTGTACATTTCCACCCGCTGACTACCATCTGCGCTTTGCCACAATACCGCTGATTTTAAATCACTAGAATGCTCAATTGGAACCGTTATGTGTTGATGATTTTTGCTCTTTGGCGAAGTTGCTATCTGCGGGAAATCAAAGGATACAATAGCATTACTGGAAATTGAAAACGGAGTTATTGATGCGTATGGATCAATTTTTTTAAATGGCTGCTGCTGAGCTTTTGAATTAACCTTATTTTTTTTAGGCTCAATCGCGGCTTTATTTACATTATGCTTTTTTCTATCAGTGCTTATGGCAATGCTATTACTTGTCTCAGTAGCATTCTCTGGTAAGTTTAATTTTAATTGCTGAGCGCTCTTAAAGTCATGCCCTTTAAGCGGCTTAGGTGTTAACTCACTTGCATCAAGCTCGGTATCATTTTCAGGGAGTGAAGCATTCGGCTGTTTACTTTTTGTATTACTGGGTAATGTTGTAAGGTCCACCATTACATACGCTTTTATAACTTTGCCTGCGTATGGTTGTGCTATCTCAATCGTTTGCCTCGAAACCAAATAAATAACAACAATATGTAAACCAATTGATATACCCCACGCTTTATAGTTACCTTTCAACACATCAACTCCCTGTGAACAGCTTACTTTATGAGTATAACTGGGCAGGTTTAGTTCATTTAAAAAGGTGTATTGTCGGTCTAAAAATTATCAATAAGTTACTTTACTGCGGTACTAAATACAAAAAGCCCCAGCTAATGCCGGGGCTTTTTTACAAAACTAACTTAATTAAAAATTAAGCTTGTTTTGGACTAGAAACAACGTCTACTAAAGTCCAAGATTTATTCTTAGAAATTGGTGCACATTCACGGATAGTAACTACGTCACCCGCTTTTGCTGTGTTGTTTTCGTCATGTACGTGTAGCTTAGTTGTACGTTTAATGAATTTCCCATAGATTGGGTGCTTCACGTAACGTGCGATTGCGATAGTGAAAGATTTTTCCATCTTGTCGCTAACTACACGGCCTTGAAGAGTACGAATTTTATCGCTCATTATTGACCTGCCTTCTGGTTAATAATTGTTTTTACACGCGCGATATCGCGACGTACTGTTCTTAGCGTGTGTGTCTGAGCTAACTGACCAGTGCTTGCTTGCATGCGCAGGTTAAACTGCTCACGAAGAAGTCCTAGAAGTTCAGCATTAAGCTCTTCTACGCTTTTGTCTTTTAGTTCGCTTGCTTTCATCACATTACCGTCCGAGTTACGAAAGTTGTTTTGAATGGCAGTTTACGAGCTGCAAGGTCGAATGCTTCACGAGCAAGCTCTTCAGAAACACCTTCCATTTCGTAAAGTACTTTACCAGGCTGAATTTCAGCAACCCAATATTCAACAGAACCTTTACCTTTACCCATACGAACTTCAAGAGGTTTTTCTGTAATCGGTTTGTCAGGGAAGACACGGATCCAGATTTTACCTTGACGTTTCACGTGACGCGTCATAGCACGACGAGCTGCTTCGATTTGACGAGCAGTCATGCGGCCACGGCCAGTAGCTTTCAATCCGAAAGTACCGAAGCTTACTTTGTTACCGTTTTGCGCTAAACCGCGGTTGCGGCCTTTGTGCATTTTACGGAATTTTGTACGTTTTGGCTGTAACATTACTCGCTACCTCTACTTAGCACTTTTCTTGGCTTTCTTTGGTGCGCGTTTAGCTGGCTTCTCTTGCTCTTGTACTAGTGGTAAACCACCAATAACTTCGCCTTTGAAGATCCAAACTTTAACACCAATGATACCATAAGTGGTTAAGGCTTCAGAAGTTGCGTAGTCGATATCAGCACGAAGAGTATGTAGAGGTACACGACCTTCACGATACCATTCTGAACGTGCGATTTCTGCGCCGCCAAGACGACCGCTAACTTCAACTTTAATCCCTTTTGAACCGATGCGCATTGCATTTTGTACCGAACGCTTCATAGCGCGACGGAACATAACACGACGCTCTAGTTGAGAGGCAATGCCGTCTGCTACTAGTTGTGCATCAAGTTCTGGCTTACGTACTTCAGAGATATTAATCTGAGCAGGTACACCAGCGATTTTAGTTACTGCTTGACGTAATTTTTCTACGTCTTCGCCTTTTTTACCGATAACAACACCCGGACGAGCCGTGTGGATTGTTACGCGGATTGATTTTGCTGGACGCTCAATAACGATTTTAGACACAGAAGCTGTTTTTAATTCCTTTGTAAGGAATGCACGAACTTTGTGATCGCCAAAAAGCTGATCAGAGAAATCTTTAGAACTCGCGTACCAGGTAGAAACCCAAGGTTTAGATATACCTAGGCGAATACCAGTAGGATGAACTTTTTGTCCCATTACTTATACTCCTAGCTATCTGAAACCATAACAGTGATATGGCTTGTACGCTTAAGGATGCGGTCTGCGCGTCCTTTAGCACGAGGCATAATACGTTTCATTGTAGGACCATCGTCCACAAAGATCGTAGTTACACGAAGCTCATCAATGTCAGCACCTTCGTTATGCTCTGCGTTAGCAATAGCAGACTCAAGTACTTTCTTAACTAATACAGCCGCTTTTTTCGGGCTGTACGCCAGGATTTCTAGTGCGCGATCGACAGGTAACCCGCGGATCTGATCTGCAACTAGACGTGCTTTTTGCGCCGAACCAGAGGCGAATTTATGTTTAGCTAATGCTTGCATTTATCTTCCCCTCTTAACGTTTCTTCGCTTTCTTATCCGCAGCATGGCCACGGTAAGTGCGAGTTGGTGCAAATTCACCTAGTTTGTGACCGATCATTTCGTCAGAAACGAAAACTGGTACGTGCTGGCGACCATTATGGACAGCAATGGTCAATCCGATCATGTTAGGTATGATCATTGAACGACGGCTCCAAGTTTTAATTGGCTTTTTCTCACCGCTTTCCAAAGCTTTCTCTACCTTCTTCAGCAAGTGTAGGTCTATAAAAGGACCCTTCTTGAGAGAGCGTGGCATGGCTATTCCTCAATATTACTTAGTACGACGACGTACTATAAATTTATCCGTACGCTTGTTCTTACGCGTCTTCGCACCCTTAGTCGGCTTACCCCATGGAGACACAGGATGACGACCACCAGAAGTACGACCTTCACCACCACCGTGTGGGTGATCAACCGGGTTCATGGCAACACCACGAACTGTCGGACGAATACCACGCCAGCGGTTTGCACCTGCTTTACCAAGTGAACGAAGCATATGCTCAGCATTGCCAACTTCACCAAGTGTAGCACGACAATCAGCTTCAACTTTACGTACTTCGCCTGAACGAAGACGTAATGTTACATACTGACCATCACGTGCAAGAATTTGAACGTAAGCACCAGCAGAACGTGCGATTTGTGCACCTTTACCTGGTTTTAATTCTACGTTGTGAACAGTCGAACCTACAGGCATATTACGCATTGGTAGTGCATTACCAGCTTTGATTGGTGCATCAACACCAGACTGGATTGCATCACCAGCTTTTAAGCCTTTAGGTGCGATAATGTAACGACGCTCACCGTCTGCATATAATACAAGAGCGATGTTTGCGCTACGATTTGGATCGTATTCTAAACGTTCAACAGTAGCTGGAATGCCATCTTTAGTACGTTTAAAATCGATTAAACGGTAATGATGTTTATGACCACCACCGATATGACGAACCGTAATACGACCATTGTTATTACGACCACCTGATTTAGAGTTTTTCTCTAAAAGTGGTGCGTATGGCTTACCCTTATGTAAATCAGAGTTAACCACTTTAACTAGGTGACGACGACCCGCAGAAGTAGGCTTACACTTTTGAAGTGCCATAATTCTATCCCCTTATTACTCGGCGCCGCCGACAAAGTCTAGCTCGCTGCCTTCTTTAAGAGTAACGTAAGCTTTCTTCCAGTCGCTACGACGACCGAAACGCATGCCAGTACGTTTTGTTTTACCCTTAACGTTAAGTGTGCGAACACCCGTTACTTCTACTTCAAAAAGCTTCTCAACTGCTGCTTTAATTTCAGCTTTAGTTGCGTCATTTACTACTTTGAAAACAATCGTGTTGTTTTCTTCAGCAGCAATTGTGCTTTTTTCAGAGATGTGTGGAGCAAGGATCACTTTTAAAAGACGTTCTTCACGGATCATGCTAGCGCCTCCTCAAGTTGCTTAACAGCAGCGGCTGTAATAAGTACCTTGTCGAAAGCAATTAAGCTTACAGGATCGATACCAGCTACATCACGCGTGTCAACCTTATAAAGGTTACGTGCTGATAAGAAAAGATTTTCATCTACTTCTTCAGTCACGATAAGTACATCTTTAAGCTCAAGCTCTTTTAGCTTAGCTACTAGATCTTTAGTTTTTGGTGCTTCAAGACCAAAACTTTCAACAACGATTAAACGCTCTTGACGAACTAGTTCAGATAGGATGCTTTTGATCGCACCACGGTACATTTTACGGTTTACTTTTTGGCTGTGGTCTTGTGGTTTAGCTGCGAAGCTAACGCCACCTGAACGCCAAATTGGACTACGGATTGTACCAGCACGTGCACGGCCAGTACCTTTTTGAGCCCATGGTTTTTTACCACCACCGCTTACTTCAGAACGTGTCTTCTGAGCACGAGTACCTTGACGAGCACCTGCTGCGTAAGCAACAACTACTTGGTGTACTAATGCTTCGTTAAACTCACGTCCAAAAGTAGCTTCAGAAACTTCAAGAGCGCCAGAAGCGTCTTTGATTGCTAATTCCATCACTAAATCTCCAGGACTTATGCTTTAACAGCTGGTTTAACGATAACGTCACCGCCGATAGATCCAGGTACTGCACCTTTCACTAAAAGCAAGTTACGCTCAGCGTCAACGCGAACTAGTTCTAAGTTTTGAGTCGTTACACGCTCAGCACCCATATGACCGGCCATTTTCTTACCTTTAAACACCTTACCAGGTGATTGGTTTTGACCGATTGAACCAGGAGCACGGTGAGATAGAGAGTTACCATGTGTAGCGTCTTGCATGCTGAAATTCCAGCGCTTAACACCACCTTGGAAACCTTTACCTTTAGAAGTACCGGTTACGTCAACCTTGTTGATTTCGTTGAATAACTCAACAGTAAGCTCTGCGCCTACTTCAAAATCGCCTTCACCACCGTTAAGGCGGAATTCCCACAGACCGCGACCCGCTTCAACGCCAGCTTTAGCGAAGTGACCCGCTGAAGCTTTGTTTACACGACTTGCTTTTTTAGTGCCTGCGGTTACTTGAAGCGCGTTATAACCGTCTGTTGCGTCAGATTTGATCTGAGCAATGCGGTTAGGTGTCGCTTCAATAACTGTCACAGGGATAGATACACCATCTTCAGTGAAGATTCGTGTCATACCCACTTTACGACCGACTAGACCTAATGCCATTTTCCTAAAACCTCTCTAATCTTCCGATTAACCCAGGCTGATTTGAACATCAACACCAGCAGCAAGATCTAAACGCATAAGCGCGTCAACAGTCTTGTCAGTTGGTTCTACGATGTCTATCAGACGTTTATGGGTGCGGATTTCGTACTGATCACGCGCATCTTTGTTTACGTGCGGTGAAGTAAGTACAGTAAAACGTTCAAAGCGTGTAGGTAGTGGGATTGGACCACGTACTTGTGCGCCAGTGCGTTTCGCAGTTTCCACGATTTCTGCCGTTGATTGGTCAATCAAACGGTGGTCAAAAGCTTTTAGGCGAATACGAATGCGTTGATTTGACATTCTTAACCTCAATATAAAGAGCATTTAAAAGAGCATAAAAAAACGACCGAAACAATCTTAATTATTAAGATGTCGGCTGTTTGATTATATCTACGTTGAGTTCCAAATCGGAACTCCTGTTTATTAGCTTGAAATCCAAGCTTAATTTATCCTTTCAAGTTCCCGGGGGAATTTTGAAAGCCTGCGTATTATAGAGGTATTGGTGATAAATGCAACAACTAATTCAAAACAAAGTATCAATGATTAATTCGTCTAAATAAGTGCCAGCTTATATTATGTGACTATACTGGAACTAAATTTTTCAATGCGGGTCAATAGCTGCATTAACTAATCTCATTTCGTAAAGAAGCGATTTTTTAGATAATATGGTATCCTATCACGCTAATTTTGCTTTTTAACACCCTCAATATGGTGAGTCGATGCGTATTTTTAATTATTGTTTAAACGTTTTATCTGCTGGATTTAGTCGCTTATTTGTTAAAAGCAAAGTCCTTCCAGAAAACCCTATTAAACAGTACGATTTAAATCCTGATTACCCTACATTTTATATAGTGCGTTTAAATTCTCGTTTTGATCTTGCGGCGCTGGCTCATGCTTGTAAAAAACACGGCTTACCTAGTCCTACTGAAGAGCAAATATTAGGTGATGAACATTTAGAGCGATTGATTGGTATTAAAAATCCACCACCTTTATTTGGCGATACAGCAAAACCAACCAATGCACTGGCACAAGGCAAACAAATAATTGATCACCTTATAAATAGTGGCCAAAAAAATGTACAAGTGATACCTGCAACTATTTTATGGGGACGCGATCCAGGTAAAGAAAAACCAGGATTACGTACTTTAATAACGCATTCGGTTACACCAAGCTGGTTTAGAAAGTTTTTTGTTGTGTTGTTTTCTGGTCGCGACAACTTTATTCGCTTTAGCCAACCACTCGACTTATCACTTATTGTAAATGAAAAAGCTGATGTAAATGAGCTACCACAGAAGTTACTACGTGTTGCCCGGGTTCACTTTAAGCGTCAAAAACTTGCGGCAACAGGTCCTAAAATGCCATCGCGCGAGCAGCTCTTTAATTCGCTATTGGCCTCTCCTACCATTAAAAAAGCCATTCAAGATGAAGCAAAAGCTAAAAATATTAGCCAAACCGAGGCACGTCAAAATGCGCTTAAGCTACTTGATGAAATAGCCGCAAACTATTCTGAAGCAATGATACGCGTTGCTGATCGCTTTTTAACATGGCTTTGGAATAAGCTATACAACGGCATACACATAAAACACACAGAGCAATTGCATGAACTAACTAATAAAGGCCATGAAATTATTTACATGCCTTGTCATCGTAGCCATATGGACTACTTGCTTCTTACTTACTCTATTTACCATTTAGGTTTGGTGCCACCGCATATAGCCGCAGGTGTTAACCTTAACTTTTTTCCTGCCGGTGGCATATTTCGCCGCTCGGGTGCGTTTTTTATTCGCCGCTCGTTTGCAGGCAATAAACTGTACTCAGCTATTTTTAAAGAATATTTGAGTCAGTTGTTTATTAAAGGTTACTCAGTTAAGTTTTACACAGAAGGCGGGCGTAGCCGTACGGGCCGTTTGTTACCGCCCAAAACAGGTATGCTTGCAATGACCTTTCAAGCCATGCTACGCGGTATCGACCGACCAGTATCAATAGTCCCTGTGTATATTGGCTACGAACATGTCATGGAAATAAATACGTACCTTAAAGAGCTTGCTGGAAAAGATAAGAAAGGCGAATCGGTATTTGGTATTTTTAAAGCAATAAAAAACCTTAAAAACTACGGACGTGGTTACCTAAATTTTGGCGATCCTATTTCGGTTAACCAATATTTGAATGATAACCAACCCGACTGGCGCGACGCGGTTCACCCAACTGACGTACAAAAACCTCAGTGGTTAGGCCCACAAGTTGCAGCCTTAGCAGACCAAGTTATGGTTAAAATTAATAATGCAGCTGCATTAAATGCTGTTAACTTATTAGCAATGGTATTGCTAGTAAACGACAAGCATGCTTTAAGTAAACCAAAACTATTAGCTCAGCTCGATTTTTACTTACGCTTGCAGCGTGATGCAAGTTATAGCGATAAAGTAACTGCGCCTGACGAAACACCGGAGCAACTTCTTACACATGCCTTAAAACTTAACAAATTTGATGTGATAAGTGATGAGTTTGGCGAAATTATTGCCATTAGCGATAAAGAAAAAACACTCTTTAATTATTACCGTAACAATATTTTGCATCTATTTGCGGTACCTAGCTTGTTGGCATTGCACTTATTTAAGCAGCACACAACAACAATTAAGCAGTGTGAACAATTAGTACATTCGTTTTATCCGCTATTTGCCAAAGAGTGGTATTTACAACCCCTTGATGAAAACTACATTACGCGTATCTTGGCCAATTTTGCTGATCAAAACTTAATTGAATTTGATGGCGACAATATACACATTACTAATACCAACGACTGCTTAGCAAAATTAGAAATGCTAGGGCGAGCATTGAGCTTCACCCTGCAACGCTACGCCATTGTGATTGGTTTTATACAAACGAGTAATGGCATTGAAAAGGCTGAGCTTGAGCGAGAAAGCCAAGTATTAGCAGATCGCTTAGGCACATTACACGGCATTAAAACACCAGAGTTTTTTGATAAAAAAGTACTGGTTGGTTTTATCGATAACTTACGTGGTGAAGGGCTTGTGACAGAAGGCGATAATGGCTTGGTGGGCAGTACGCAATTGTGCGAAACCTATTCACAACTTAAAACATTGCTACCTGCCCGTATATGGCAATCGATTAGCGACATTGTTCAAGACCAGTGTAACTAGCCGCTATACATAGATAGGGTTAGCGCTGACGCATAACCCCTTCTTGAATTGTTGAGGCAACCAAGTTGCCTTGGCGATCAAAAAATTGCCCTCTTACCAGCCCTCTGCCTGAGCTCGCACTCGGGCTGTCTATGGTGTATAAAATCCAGTCGTCTAATCTAAACGAGCGATGAAACCACATTGCATGGTCAATTGTTGCGACCTGCATATTTGGCTGCATAAACGACACGCCATGCGGCTGTAATGCAGTTGGTAAAAACTCAAAGTCAGACGCATAAGCCAATAGGTAATTATGAATACGCTGATCATCGGGCATATCACCATTTGCTCTAAACCAAATATGTTTAACTGGCTCAATCGCTTCTGGTTTAAAGGGGTTATGAAATGTCACAGGGCGCATTTCAATAGGCATTTCGCGAATAAATTTATTACGAATCACCTCGGGTATATGCTCAGCATTTTCTTGATAAAACTCAAGCGACGAACGTAGCTCTTCCGGTTGCGGTACATCTGGCATCGTTGCCTGATGCGAAAGTCCGTCTTCAACCGCCTGAAAAGATGCAGTCATATAAAAAATAGGCTTGCCGTATTGAATTGCACTTACACGACGGGTACTAAAGCTTTTGCCATCGCGAATAGTTTCAACATCGTAAACGATAGGTTTAGCAGCATCCCCTGGGCGTAAAAAGTAAGAATGTAAAGAGTGAACAATACGTCCAGCCGGTAGGGTTTCCTTTGCTGCTGATAGCGCTTGCCCCATAACCTGACCACCAAAAACAGCTCTAAAACCCAAATCTTGGCTTTGCCCTCGGTATAACCCTTGCTCTATTTCTTCAAGTGTTAATAACGATAATAAATCATCTAAAACTTGGCTCATTATATGTTCCTCAATTCCCTAATAACTTAATGATACTATAGACTACAACTATGTAAATCTTTGTTAGGAATACAACTATGGCTTACTGGCTGTTTAAAACCGAACCCGATGCTTTTTCAATTGACGACCTAAAACACGCACCTAATCAAACAACATTATGGGAAGGTGTACGAAATTACCAAGCCCGAAACTTTTTGCGTGATGATGTTAAAGAAGGCGATTTAGTGATGATTTATCACTCAAGCTGCAAAAACGTAGGTGTAGCGGGTATAGCAAAGATAACAAGCGCAGCCTATCCAGACCCTACTCAATTTGACCTAAATAGCGATTATTATGACCCTAAAGCCACCAGCGATTCACCGCGTTGGGTAGTCGTTGACGTAACCTACCACCAACATTTGAATAAACTGGTTAGCTTAAAATCTATAAAAGCAAACGACAGTATTACAGAGTTGGCACTAAAAAAAGCAGGAAGATTATCGGTTATGCCCGTAACAGAGCACGATTGGAATGAAATTATAAAAATGGCCAAATAGTAAAGGTCGAGTTGCGCTTATTTTTTTACTGCTTTTTTCTTTTTGTGCCCGTGTTTGGGCACAATGGCAAAATACATAATAAGCCCTAACCACGAAAAAAAGATGATACCGATGAGCCAACCGTTTTTTTCGTGGCCTTGCGTACGTTTACTGTTTAGTACAATGACTACAGGTAAAATGTACGCACTTAAAATAACAATTAAAAATATAACTTCATTCATTATTTTTCCAAGCTTGACCAATCAACTTCGCCGCTCAATACACGCTCAACAGAAATATAGTGGAGAATATCACCTTCACTCACTTTATAATCCAAAGGTGGATTTAAGTCCATATTTTGAGCACTCAAGTTATGTGCAACACCCAACAAAATAGCGTCGTGCTGCCTTTTAAAATGATGAAACAAGGTGCCAAATTCCATTTCCTTACAGCCACTGGGTACTTTTAAGCTAAATTGTGTATCACCATGTAATGTAGAAAGCAGTTCTTCTTGTACTCGACTAGAGCCGGGGTCTTGCATTGAACGAACTAATATTTCAGCCGACTTAGCACTGCTACATTCTATATTTTGACAGTGCTCCAGTAGCATATCGACCTTGGTTTCATCTAAAAAGTGAGCACTAATATGACACTCATCTTTTACTAAGCGGCTAATACGCAGCGCAGTAGTAAATGTTTGGTCATCGTCTTGCCCATCAATAATTACTTTATCGGCGTGACTGATTGCTACACGCTCTAACTCTGCTAAATCAGTAAAGCTAGAAAGACGCGCAAAATCAACCTGCTCATTAGCTAAAAAAGGATGATCCATCTGCTCTGTTACCGCGAGTAAAATACGACGTTCAGTGCGCTTTGTATCCGCCAAAATGTAATCAATCATTTTTTTAGTTCTGGTATCGTGCCAACCAAAAATAATGATGTGGTTATTACTGTGAGCAAAATCTTTATCACCAGTCATAGCGTGCCTAATTAAGTAAGTAACAGTTTGCCCTGCTTTTCCAAGCAAAACACCAAATAAAGCTAAACCAAACGGAATTTGTATTAAAGCAACCACCCATCGACCAAGCTCTGTTGTCGGGCTAAAATCACCATATCCTACTGTTGACGTTGTCACTGTGTAATAGTAAAAAAAAGTGGTTATAGAGGTTAACGCCTGTTCGTTGGCAGCATACAGTAGCAACCAGGTTACGAGCATATGAGTTAAAATTGCAAAGGTCACTGCTTGCCAGCTCAATTGATCAATATGAGCGCGCACAAGTAACGCTAACCTTTTAAATATCACTGGCATAATACAAAATCTTTGTTATTAAATTATCTATAAACAGTACGTTACTGTATGCCTTAGTTTTAATCAACGTTTAAGGTATAGACAGTGTAAAACTCCTCCGTGTAATACTAATTGTGATTTGCACATAACCACATTTCGTGATTAATTAATCTACAAACAAACACTAAACTGTATTTTTATGCTTAATAGAATAGCCACCCCATTTACAAGACTGGTTGAGCGTTACCTACCCGACCCATTTATATTTGTAATTTTGCTTACACTTATTACATTTGCCGCTGCCAGTATATTTACCCCTTCCAGCAGTATTAATGTACTGCACGCGTGGGGCAATGGGTTTTGGAACCTATTGAGCTTTGCTATGCAAATGCTGCTTGTACTTATTACAGGCTACATGCTGGCAAGTACACCTCTCATTAGCAAAGTATTAGAAAAACTAGCAACCTTAGCCAACACCGCGCCTAAAGCAATTATATTAGTTACTTTTATCTCACTTTTAGCGAGCTGGCTAAACTGGGGATTTGGCCTTGTTATTGGTGCATTGTTTGCCAAAGCTATTGCAAAACATACCCGTGTAGATTATCGATTATTAGTAGCTAGTGCCTATACTGGCTTTGTTGTATGGCATGGCGGCCTTGCAGGTTCAATTCCGCTAACTATTGCAACACCAGGACACTTTTCACAGGCAAGTATGGGTATTGTGAGTACAGATCAAACCTTATTTGCAGGTTTTAATATTGCCATTTTGATTGGTTTATTTATTATCGTCCCATTAGTAAATCGCTACATGTTACCCAATGACAACGACAGCGTTTATATCGATCCAACCCTATTAAACACCCGCACACCTGCAGCAAGTAAAATAACGCGTCCTTCGCAACATTTAGAACAAAGCAAACTGCTAGGTATGGGCATTGGCTTAATGGGGCTTGCCTACTTAAGCTATTACTTTTTTATCTTTGGTGGTGGCTTAAACCTCAATAGTGTAATTGCCCTGTTTTTATTTTTAGCTATTACGCTACATCAAACTCCTCACAATGTGCTTAATAGCTTACAACAAGCAATTCCGAGTGGTGCGGGAATTGTAATTCAGTTCCCTTTTTATGCCGGTATTATGGCGGTCATGGTCGATACAGGGTTAGCACAGCAGATATCACAAGGCTTTATTGCCATTGCGGATGCCGATAGCTTGCCATTTTATAGTTTTATTAGTGCAGGACTCGTTAATATGTTTGTGCCCTCCGGTGGCGGACAATGGGCTGTACAGGCACCTATTGTAATACCTGCAGCGCAAGAGCTGGGCGCCGATATATCCCGTGTTGCTATGGCTGTGGCATGGGGAGATGCTTGGACGAATCTAATTCAACCTTTTTGGGCACTGCCCGTATTAGCTATAGCGGGCCTAAAGGCAAGAGATATTATGGGCTTTTGCGTGGTACAACTAATTATTACTGGGGTATTTATATCGCTGGTATTGAGCTTTTATTAATAAAGCTTTGCGCGTAGTTAAAAATTAACTACGCGCACAATTATCAGCTCGATAAAATTGTCATCGGCAAACTGAGTATTGGATTGTCAGAATCAGCAAAGTGCATCATCACTGCTACATGCCCTGCAACTACCAGTGCGTACATAGCGGCTGAAAAACCTTGTCCGTATTTATCTAGTGGTATTAAATGAGAATAATGTCGACCGCGCCATTCAAACACAATTTCTAGCGCCCCAACAAATAAAAAGAACACCAGTAACATTAAGCCAAATGTATAACTAAGCCATAAGCCAAAAAACACACCCAGCAAGCATACACTTAGTCCAATCCATGAGCGCATAGAAAAGCTGATACTCTTTAATACATGCCCACCATCTAGCGGTAAAATTGGCAGTAAGTTAAATAAATTAAGCAATGCACTGAGTACCGCAACACCAGCAAATATTTCCATCTCCGTGGCGTAATATAAAACAACACCCAACACAGAGGTTATTAAGCCAAAAGCAGGCCCCATGAGCGATATGACCACATCTTGCCAGCGGGTTGTTATTTTATCGTCACTGACAGCTAAGCCACCCACAAATGGGATTAAGTAAATACCTTTGGTTTTTATGCCAAAGTACTTCATAGCTCTTACATGCCCATACTCATGCACCACTAAACACGCAATAAGCATAAGCGCAAATTCAATGCTAAATAACCAGGCATACCCAGCAACAGATGCACCTGCCAACGCAGCCTTTACTACTTTTGCGCTTTTAAATAGTTTAAAACCTAACGCAGCAAAACCTAAAAAACCCCTTTTAGGTTCACCATTAACTGGGGCTGGTAAAGCGAGCTGGGTAGCAAATTGCTCATCTACAAATAACGAAATACTTTGCTCGGCAGTTGTGCTGGTATCTATGCCTATTAATTTATCTTGAAAGTTAAATTGATAGTAATGTTCTCGAGGAGTATCAAACGCAATAGCTTGCTGGTTATGAAATACTTGTACTATTTGCTGCCCAGAAACCATTAATGAAAATGGCTGATCAGCCAAGGTTAGGTCTATTCTTATCATAATTAAAGCCATTTAAAATAATCGCGCTAGTATACCGTTTGGCTAAAAAAACACGAGAGCAGACGTTAACTATTGTATTTAAGTAACTAGCAATAGCTAACGTTGCGAGTGAAAGGTTACTTTTCTTCTTCAGGATGTTCGTCTTCTTCACTTACAATATGCGCACTGCTGGCCAAACGCTTACGCCAGCGTTGCTTTGCCACTGCACGCATATTGGTTGACTGATCGCGTTCGTCGACTATTTCTAAGCCCATTAGTGATTCAATCATATCCTCAAGCGTTACTATGCCGCGCACTTCTCCGTATTCATCCACGACTAAACATATGTGCGTACGCTGAGTTAGTAGCGTTTGCAATAATGACGATACATTTTGAGATGTGGGTACTGTATAAATTGGTTTGATCAGCTTACTGATTTTATAATCGGTGCCTAAGCGATGATACGCCAACATAATATCGTTTTTATGCACGAAACCGACAATGTCGTCGGCATCTTTATCAAATATTAATACGCGGGAAAACGATGACGAACCGTGCTCATTTAAATATTGGTTTACTGTTAAGTCTTTATGTACTTTAAAAATAACTGTGCGTGGCGTCATTAAATCAGACAATTTTGCATGCCTAAAATGCAAAAGATTACGAATAATTTCAGACTCATCTTCGTGCAAAGCGCCAGATTCAGTGCCAATATCGGCCATGGCTTCTATTTCTTGGCGAATATAGTAAGCCTCGTCGTGCTTTGGCCCCATTAGGTTTGTTAACTTTTGCGCACACCATACAAAGGGCTTTAGCGAAATCACCAAAAACCGTAAAGAGTAGGTAACACTTGGCGTTAAGGCACGCCAGTAATTAGCACCCAGAGTTTTTGGAATAATTTCAGAAAGAACCAATACCAATAAGGTCATAATTGCTGAGGCAATCCCCACTGCAGCATCAGAAAAAACCACGGCCGCTTGCGCTCCTACACCCGCTGCACCCGCTGTATGCGCGATGGTGTTTAAAGTCAAAATGGCTGCCAGTGGCTGATCTATATTATTTTTTAGTTTTTCAAGCTGCTTAGCAAGCACAGGCTGCTCCTTTCTGAGTGATGCAACATAGCTTGGCGAAATGCTTAGCAGCACCGCTTCCATCACAGAGCACAAAAACGAAATAACAATGGCCACAACCATATAAACAATCAGTAAAGTCACTTTTTCTCCTTTATATTGGATATGTGAGCATGGTAACAATACATGCTATATTTGACCAAATACCCAATAATAACAGGCACAATAATGAAATTTAATGCACCTTGGTTTTACCGCAACAAGCAATTTAAACGAGCCTTAGGTTTATTAGCCTTTAGCAGTTTAAGCTTTGCAGCAATTGCTGAACCATTGGACAAATCAAAAATTCAGTTTATCGGCCCCTTGGCCGAAGATATGCAATTAAAACCTTTTCAAACGCCGCATGGCTCAGCCATTATCAACAACCTTTTGCCACAATTACAAGCAAACTCAGACAGTTTTTCTATTTTCGGTAAAAAACAAAGCTGGCAGCCATTCAATAAAGTAAGCGCACTCACCCTTGGCGGACTGCAAGCACTAAAATTTAATATTGAAACAGAGCGTTTTACACAAGGCACCTTAACATTAAAAGGGATTGAAAAGGGGCAATTATTTATTAATGGCGAACCCCAAAAAGGGGATAAAAATAGTTATAAGCTTGCATTAACTAACTCTACCCACAGCGTTATTATTTTGGCGCAACAAGTCGCAAACTGGAGTGATGTGGTTATTGATTTCACCCCTAAGAGTGACACTGATAAAATTACGCTAAATACATCATACACAAAGCGCTTATCAGCAAAGCAACTGTTTGATGCGCCGACCATGAGTAATATATCTTTAGCGCCTAACGCCGAGCAATACATAACCACCAAGCGCACTTACGACGATAAAACTCAAAATAAAGCCAACTTAGTTACCGAGTTAAAAAATACAGACAACTCAACTGACTATCGATTTGAAGATGGACAACCAAGTAACATTATTTGGAGCCCAGATAATCAGTACTTAGTGTATTTATTAAAGGGTGAGCTTAAACAGCTTAATCGTAAAAGCTTAGCCATTAAAACACTGGCAAGCGACTTAGCCGGCGCCAGTGGTTTCACCTTTTTTAACGACACGAGCCTAGTATTTAGCTGGTCTAAATCACCAGAAAGCAGCAACAACTTAACCAAGCATTACAAAGGCCTTCAAGATCGTTGGTCGTATGCGCGCACTACCAGCCAACTTTATATGCTTGATACTAAAAGTGGCTTAACAAAAGCGCTTAGCCAAGGCCCGCTTTCTCATAGCTTTGAAGATTTAAATAGTACGCGTGGAAAAATATTAATGAGCCGTTCGGTTATGGCTATGCAAGCGTCTACTCACCCTGAGACAGAGCTCGTTGAGCTGGATATAAAATCAAACAAGCTTTTGTCACTTGGTAAATTTAAAACATTTAACCAAGCAAAATACGCAAACAAAGACGTGTATGTTGTTGCAGGCCCCGACTTTAAAAATGGTGCTGGCAGAGCGTTGCCAAAGTCAATGCTTGCTAATAACTACGACGGACAGCTTTACCTGTTAACTAACAACGGTAAAAATGTTACTGCGCTCAGTAAACAATTTGACCCATCGATTGGTCAGCTAAGCGTGTTAGAAAACGGCGATGCGGTACTTAAAGTGACCGAAAAAGACACTCAGCCATTGTATCTATTCGACCTCAGTAAGCAGCGCTTTAAAAAGTTAAATACCAATGTGGATATTGTAGAAAAATTTAGCGTTTCACATGGGCGCAATTCACAAGTGTTAATCACCGGCACAAGTGCTTTAGCACCGCAACAACTAAAACGCCTTAATATCAGTAAAAACAAAACCGATCTTATTTGGGATTCAAAACCAATTGCTTATGCCAATACAACAATACCCACCCTTGAAGAGTTTAACTTTACTAATAAAAGTGGCGTTGAAATAACCGGGCGTGTTTATGTGCCAAGTAACCTAGATAAAACTAAAAAGTACCCTGCACTTGTTTATTATTACGGTGGTACATCACCTGTTACCCGTGGTTTTACTGGCCGTTACCCATTTAACTTATGGGCCGAAAACGGTTATGTGGTTTATGTAGTACAACCTACCGGCGCAACAGGTTTTGGACAAAAGTTCTCAGCACAACACGTCAATGCGTGGGGTGATTACACCGCCGACGATATTATCGAAGGAACACAGGCTTTTTTAAAACAATACGACTACGTAGATAACACTAAGGTCGGTAATTTAGGTGCCTCTTATGGTGGCTTTATGACCATGCTATTGGCAACAAAAACCGATTTATTTAGCGCTTCTATTTCCCACGCGGGTATTTCAAACTTAACCTCTTATTGGGGCGAAGGGTGGTGGGGCTACTTGTACTCTGGTGAGGCATCTAAAAACAGCTTCCCATGGAATAACGCCAATCTGTATAGCCAACATAGTCCGGTATTTCATGCAGACAAAGTAACCACACCATTACTGCTTATTCATGGTGACAGTGATACTAACGTACCCGTAGGCGAGAGCTTAACAATGTACACCGCACTTAAACTACTAAATAAAGACGTGGAGCTTATTGAGTACAAAGGCGCCGATCATCAAATTTTTGCGCGCGATAAACGCTTTAACTGGTGGAATACTATGTTGGCATATTTTGATAAAAAACTAAAAGACGAACCACAATGGTGGGATTCAATGTACGAAAATAAGTAATTTAAACCGAAATTTTATATCTTTATGAAAAGCGCCCTTGAATATGGGGCGCTTTTTTTGATTTTTTTATAATTATTTTAATATTTTTGAAATATTAAGTTACTTAAAACTAGCATGTAACCCCTTCTCAGTATTTACCTAATGGTGCTACCATACAAAGCTACAAGCATTTAAAATAAAGTACTATGGCTATTAATGTTTTATTGGTTGAAGACGATGAAATACTCGTTAAACGCATTCAAAATCACTTTGCAGAGACCGAATTTACAATAGAAGTAGACTCAACTGGCGCTGATGCATTGAGCATCGTTAGGCAGCGAGTAAACCTGCGTGATGCATTTACCCTCGCTATTATTGATATTGTACTGCCTAAAATAGACGGCCTTCAGCTCGCCAAAGAACTTAACACACTAACAGATATTGGTGTTATTGTGCTTTCTAGTCGTGATTCACAAGCAGATCGAATAGCAGGCCTTGCCCAAGGTGCTGACGACTATATTTGTAAGCCTGTTGATTTACTTGAGCTTGAACTGCGTATGCGCGCTTTGTATAAACGCGTTGCCGTTAATATGGATAGCGACGAAAGTGAAGAGTTTATTGAATACGCCGACTTTAAATTACACCCCGATAATCGCACCCTTATTACCTCCTCGGGTGTTGAATCACGTTTAACTGAAGCAGAGCACAAAGTACTTATTTGCTTAATAAGTAATGCAGGTAAAGCCACTTCACGTGAAAAAATATCTGAAGAAATAGGCCAACCAGATTGGAGCCCTAACGATCGTACAGTCGATGTTCTTATTGGTCGATTACGTAAAAAACTAAACGATGAAAAAGATCAAAAGCGTATTGTCACAGTCCGTGGCAAAGGCTACATGCTCTCTTTATAGCCGCTAGTAAAAACAGTTTAGCCTCAATTTTAGCTACTTAGTAAGTTGAGCAATTAAGCGTTCAAAGGCTCTGTAATTTAATGCCTCTTTTAAATCGTCTAAACTAATTTTTTCATTCCCTTTTAAATCACTAATCGTACGCGCTACTTTAATAACTCTATGGTAAGAGCGCGGCGATAAAGACAGCTTTTCACTGGCCTTAGCTAAAAACTGCAGCTCTGCTGGGGCAAGCTCACAGTGAATACTCATTTCTTTATTATTTAGCCGCGCATTCACTTTGCCTTGGCGTTTTAACTGTATGTAATAAGCTGCTTCTACCCGTGCACGCACTTGTGCGCTGGTTTCTTCTTGTTTAGTGCTTTGCAGTTCAACGCTAGTTAACCGTGGTAGCTCTATTTGCAAATCAATACGGTCAACAAATGGGCCTGATACACGAGATAAATAACGTATAACTTGATCGGGTGTTGCTCGTTTATCGGTATGGCTTCCCGTAGGACTTGGGTTTAACGCTGTAATGAGCTGAAACTGCGCAGGAAACTCCATTTGCCGCGCCGCACGCGAAATAGTTACCGTACCGGTTTCCATTGGCTCACGAAGGGAGTCGAGCACTTTACGCTCAAACTCTGGTAGCTCATCTAAAAATAATACCCCATTGTGTGCCAGCGAAATTTCACCCGGCTTAGGGTTTGATGATCCCCCTACTAATGCAACCGCCGAACAGGTATGATGAGGATTACGAAAAGGGCGTTGCCGCCAGTTTGTTAAATCGATTGAATGACCAATAATTGAATAAAGTGCGGCAGTGGAAAGTGCCTCATCGTCAGACATAGCCGGCATTATTGTGGCCATTCGCTGAGCAAGCATTGATTTACCGGTTCCCGGTGGACCTAAAAATAGCAGGTTGTGACCGCCTGCAGCGGCTATTTCTAATACACGTTTAGCCCCGGGTTGACCTTTTACATCGCTCAAATCGAGTAAAAAGTCAGGTGCCTGCGTACAGTCTGGATACTCTATATTTAACGGCAACGGCTGCTGGTTTAGTAAATCACCCCATACTTCTTGAATAGAGCTTACCGCTTTACGCTTTACGCCATTTACAAGGCTTGCCAGGCTATCATTAGCTATGGGTAAAAAACAGCAGCGGTTTTGTTCCTTAGCTGCAAGCACAGAGGGCAAAATAGCATTTACTCCACGTACCTCACCGTTGAGTGCAAGCTCACCGTAAAACTCATATTTATGAATATCAGGGCACACTATTTGCCCTGATGCTACCAAAATGCCTACGGCAATGGCCAAATCAAACCGGCCACCGTCTTTGGGTAAATCAGCTGGGGCTAAATTAACAGTAATGCGTTGATCAGGGAAACCAAATTGAGAGTTTTCAAGCGCGCTGCGCACTCTGTCTTTTGACTCTTTAACAGAGGCTTCGGGAAGGCCTACAATGTGGAATGCGGGTAAACCAGTTCCTAAGTGAACCTCTACAATAACTTCAGGGGCATTAATACCTACCTGAGCACGAGAATATATACGAGCTAATGACATTCCTTATCCTAATCAATCCTATGATTAAGTAAGTTTAGTCAGGATATTTAAAAACGTGTAATGTGATTTTCCATTTTATTGCTGAAAAACGTAAGAATAATGTCATCAACATTGCCAATACCATCGCCAGCTCAGTCACAAATGAAAAATACATACTAAGTGTATAAACAATACCACCCGCAATACAGGTAATGGCATAGAGCTCTCCTTTTAACAGCATAGGGATTTCGCGGGCGAGCACATCACGTATTAAGCCTCCAAAACAAGCCGTTATGACTCCCATTATGATTGCTGTCATTTCTGGCATGCCTGCAAGTAGTGCTTTTTGAGTACCCATTACAGCAAAAAAAGCCAAGCCGAATGCGTCTGCTATTTGAAGTGTGTAATACGGAATAGACTTTTGCTTATTAATAAGCCGAGATGTAATAAGTACAGCAGCTAAAATAGCAAAAAAATAGCTTTGATCATGTAGCCAAAATACAGGAACGTCTAGAATCACATCGCGAACAGTTCCCCCACCAATAGCGGTCACTGTTGCTAATACTACCACCCCGAAACCATCCATTTTTTTCTCGTAGGCCACTAATGTGCCTGAAATAGCAAACACAGCAATGCCGATTAAATCAAACCAGTGATACAGTTCTGTCATGTAAAAGTACACTTAAAAATATTTCAGCCGTTTTAACATACCCAGCACGAGGTGTTAAGTAATAACGAATTTAAAATGATTGGTATAGTATATGTGGTAAATGTAATAACAGCTTTGCTATTAAGAATTACTGAATTTTAGACATAAAAAACATGCTTTTAGCATATCACTTTAATAGTGCTTTTATTTCAGTGGTTGCGGGAGCCTGAGCTTATATAAAGTGAACCGACGACCTTTGCTGGCTAATGGAGAGCTGAGACCGACGAGCTACCCATTTCACTGAATTTCAGGCATAAAAAAACACGCTTTTAGCGTGTTACTTTAATAGTGCTTTTTATTTCAGTGGTTGCGGGAGCCGGATTTGAACCGACGACCTTCGGGTTATGAGCCCGACGAGCTACCAGGCTGCTCCATCCCGCGCCTGAAATATGCATACTTATTTAACGTTGCTTACATTACAACGTGGCGTCCAATTTAAGAAATTGGTTGCGGGAGCCGGATTTGAACCGACGACCTTCGGGTTATGAGCCCGACGAGCTACCAGGCTGCTCCATCCCGCGCCTGTATATTTAAAGTCTATCGACTACTTGATTTAATCTCTTAAGTTAGAGTTTACAGTAACCTCACCCCATAAAGGAAATTGGTTGCGGGAGCCGGATTTGAACCGACGACCTTCGGGTTATGAGCCCGACGAGCTACCAGGCTGCTCCATCCCGCGCCTGTAATTTCTTTAAAACATTTTCGTAATATTTACGAGCCTGCCTTGAAGAGAGCGCTACTATATAGGAATAAACTTATAATGCAAGGCTTTAACTACCTAAAACTGTTCAAGTGAACAAAAAGCAATCAAAACTCTATTCTATACTCGCTCTTTGGTGAGGAGTAATCATTTTTTGAAACTCCCAATCAGGGTGGCCCATTACAATAAAGT
The DNA here is from genome assembly GCF_057554385.1 of Pseudoalteromonas sp. 4NS20-0020. Lineage (NCBI taxonomy): Bacteria > Pseudomonadati > Pseudomonadota > Gammaproteobacteria > Alteromonadales > Pseudoalteromonadaceae > Pseudoalteromonas > Pseudoalteromonas sp. 4NS20-0020. The sequence continues at coordinate 556,628 of NZ_BAAJMI010000004.1, forward strand.
CTGGGTTTTCAGTGCTCTCACGTTGGTTATAGGTTAAAGGGTTAAACTCTGCATCAGTAATGCAGCCGCCCGCTTCTTCTACAATAACTTGTGAAGCCCCTGTATCCCACTCACCCGTTGGGCCTATTCTTAAAAAGCAGTCCGCTTTACCCTCAGCAACAATACATGCTTTTAACGAGCACGAACCAACTGCAATAGTTGTAAATTGGCTATTTAAGTATTGACTCACCGACTCAATTTTCTGACGGCGACTTACCGCTAGTGTTAAACTTTCAGGCGGAGCTACGTATATTCGTGTGTCGCTCTTTTCTTCACGCTTAAAAGCACCATTTTTAGCACTCGCAAAATACGTAATACCTTTTGACGGCCAATGAATTACACCCAACACAGGGTGGTTATTTTCAATAAGCGCAATGTTTACCGCAAAATCACCACTTTCTAAAATAAATTCACCTGTGCCATCCATGGGATCAAGTAACCAATAACGCTGCCAATCTTGCCTATCGGCTAATGCAGGAATAGGTGTTTCTTCCGACATAATAGGAATATCGGGCGCAAGTGCCTTTAAGCCTGCAACAAGCACATCATTTGCAGCTAAATCGGCTTTAGTTACTGGTGTGTGGTCTGACTTTTCTTGTTGGCCAATATCATCTTTTTTGTATATAGCCATAATGGCATCGCCTGCACGTTCGGCTAATTCAATACAAGGTTCTAATAATTTATTCATCGGCAGCTCCAGATGCTAAGTACTTATCTAATAATAGCAAAGCGGCAACACTTCGTGCTTCGGTAAAATCATCTTGCTCTAATAATGACTGCCATTGCGTTAATGGCCACTTAACAACAACTAAAGGCTCAGGCTCGTCGCCTGGAAGTGTTTGCGGATATAATTGCTTAGCAAATAAAATATGCATGGTGGCATTAAAATAACTAGGTGCCATGGTCACTGTTTTTAATGGTTTAAAAAAGTCTGCGCCAAAACCTACTTCTTCTTTAAGTTCTCTATTAGCAGCTTGCTCTGGTGTTTCGCCTGGGTCGATCAGTCCTTTAGGAAAGCCTAGCTGGTAGTCATTGGTGCCCGCGCAATACTCACGCACTAGCAGCATTTCGTTATCAGCCGTTATAGGCACAATCATTACAGCGCCTCTGCCACCACCTCGAATACGTTCATACTGACGCTCTTCGTCATTCGAAAATTTTAGCTCTAAAGATTCCACAGTAAATAGGCGACTTTTAGCGACAACATTATTACTTAGGATTTGAGGAGGTGTTGGATGCTTTTTCTGTGTCATTGGCGTTAATTTGCTATCATGGCAGTTGTGCTTAATCATAAACTTTTCACAGGGAAAAGCCCATGCTAAATTGGTCAAAAATCGATACCGTTTTACTTGATATGGACGGAACACTCCTCGATTTACATTATGACAGCCATTTTTGGTTAACTGTTCTTCCACAGCAACACGCCTTAGCGAAAAATATAAGCCTGAGCGAAGCAAAAGAAGATATTTTTAAACGCTACCAAGCTGTAAGCGGCCAAATTGAGTGGTATTGCTTAGATTATTGGGAAGATCAGCTTAAATTACCAATTATGGATTTAAAGCGAGAAACACAGCACCTTATAAAAGTTCGTGACGACGTGCCCTATTTTTTAACGGAGCTAAAAAAAGCAGGAAAAGAGCTTATATTGCTTACCAACGCACATCCAGAAAACGTCATGATGAAATTTGAACACACCGCAATCGATAATTATTTAGATGGTGTAGTGTCGACTCATGAATATGGCGTAAGTAAAGAGCAGCAAAGTTTATGGCACCAAGTACAAAATGATTTAGGATTTAACAAAACACGTACTTTATTTGTTGATGACAGCGTAGCTGTATTAAATGCCGCAAAAGAATACGGCATTGGGCACTTACTTGCGGTTGCTAACCCCGACAGCCAGCAACCACACAACGAAATAGCCGATTACTTAAATGTAACCGACTACCGTACTATTATTTAGCTTTTTGGGTAACGTGCCTCAAGGCCTTGATAGACTAATTTTGCGAAGTCTGCATGTTCGGTATCAAGGCTTTTAACTACTTCCACTAAGTGCTCGTTATCTTCTTGCCCGTTCCACACTTTAATGTAGCTACCGTCTTTATAACCATGGTCTTGGCGAAAAAAGTTTAAGGTATTTTTACCAACATAACCACGGTATAAATCGTCAATATCCATGCCCATTTGTGCCATACAACCGGCAAATGCTGATGCATTAAACGCTTTATCTGCAACAGCAGATGCCGCAAGTATTTCTAACGTTTGCTTAAAGTCATCAGCTTGCTGTACTTGGCTCAACTCACTTTCTAATTGCTTTGCTAAGTCTTGATAGCTTGTTTTTCCGTCAATACGTAGCGACAAACCAAAGTGAAAAATATCAACCAATTCTAAAATAACTTGCTCGGTATCGGGTGTTTGTTTTTTCCACCACTTCCAGCCATGATGATCGAGCATTTCGGCACACTCAACCCAAATAGCGCGATACCATTCAAACCCTTGTGTAAACCATTGTTCATGCACTTTTGTATTCATGGCGTTTTGCATTTCTAGCATGACTACTAGCTTATTTAAATTGGCAGACATATCAATTCCTGTCGTTTTTTAGTTGTTTTAATAATACAGAGAAAGCGCTGTTTTTGCATTTGCTATGTCTGTTTTAATTATTTTTATCGATTACTGGTAAACTCAGCCCACGACTCGATTAAATCAATAAAGTCTTCAAAACCACAACCACTGCTTAAGTCGTTCTCTTCAAGCATTAAATCATCATCTTGATAGGCAATTAAGTCTTCGCTGTCTTGGTGCAGAGCATGAGCCTCAAATAAGGCCTCATCTTTAGATAAAATTAAATCTATTTCTTGGCCTTTTAGAGTGACTGGCTCAAAACTCGTTTTGACAGACACAATAAGTGCTTGCACCATAGCGACTTTGTCTTTGCCAATTTCTTCGTTTAACCAACGACCTATTATTGCGTGTTCGCTGCTTATTTTAATTCGTAAACCACTAATAGGGTCACGTATAAATTGATATTCCATAGCTATTACTTATTAAACGTTAATAACGCGATTATACCCGTAAATTAGCTGTAACGCCGACCCTAAAAAACAAAATAGCGCCATTGGGCGCTATTTTTGTAAAACGTTTAAATACCTAACTTCGCGAGCGGTATCGTGCCGCATCTATTATCGACCATAAATAAATAATAGGGACTAATACAAAACCAACGAGTACGTAAATAAGTGCGTAACTTATAACAATAGCTAGCGCAAAAAATATAGCCGCTAAAATACGCCCTTGTACTAGTTGTCCTAAACCAGGAAAAAATATATTACACAATGCAGCAATCACATTACCGCCAGACCCTTGATCAGCCATACTCACCTCTGTAGTTAATTAATTTTAAATTTTAGTTATCTACTTACTATCACACTTTATGCCAATTTATTAAAGCTTAAAAATCAGTTAGTTAAATTACGACTCACTAATTACTTTGGTATTTTTTACTAAATATAGGTCAATTTGATTATTTTTATTATTAATTTTAGTCACTTATCCACGCCAAAAACTATCCAGCTGATTGGTTTTAGAGGCTATTTTTATAATAGCTGTTCATAAAAACAGTATTTTATTTAGCCTAACAAAAACACCTGTTATACTGCCCTCAATATTGATTAAAAAGGCGTAACGATGGACGTTTCAGAATTACTCGACGGCTTAAATGACAAACAACGCGATGCCGTTGCAGCCCCATTACAAAACATGCTGGTGTTGGCCGGTGCTGGGTCTGGTAAAACACGAGTGTTAGTTCATCGTATCGCGTGGCTTATGCAAGTTGAACAAGCATCAGCTTATAGTATTTTTGCGGTAACTTTTACCAATAAAGCAGCTAAAGAAATGCGTACCCGCGTTGAAGAAACCTTAAAAGCACCGGTTGGCGGGATGTGGATTGGTACTTTCCATGGCTTATCACACCGTATTTTGCGCGCTCACCATCGAGAAGCTAACTTACCAGAAGCCTTTCAAATTTTAGATTCTGATGACCAACTTCGTATGATCAAGCGCTTATTAAAATCAATGAATATTGATGATAAAAAGTGGCCTGCAAAACAGTTTGGTTGGTACATAAGCGCTAAAAAAGACGAAGCACTTCGCCCTAAAGATATTCAAGCTTATGATATAAACGAGCAAATGATGCTGCGTGTATATGCCGCCTACCAGGAAGCTTGTGACAGGGCTGGTTTGGTCGATTTTGCTGAAATACTGCTACGCAGCTATGAAGTATTAAAAAATAACCCGACGTTACTTCGCCACTACCAACAGCGCTTTGCCCACATGCTAGTAGACGAGTTTCAAGATACTAATACCATTCAGTACGCATGGTTAAAGTTACTTGCAGGCGACACAAGCAGCATAATGATTGTTGGCGACGACGACCAAAGTATTTACGGCTGGCGCGGCGCTAAAATAGAAAACATAAAACGTTTTTTAACTGACTTTGATGCCGAAACTATTCGCCTTGAACAAAACTACCGTTCAACCGCAACTATTCTTAAAGCATCTAATGCGCTTATAAAAAATAACTCCGAGCGTATGGGTAAAAGCTTATGGACCGATGGTAACGAAGGCGAGCCTATATCAATTTATGCCGCCTTTAACGAGCTAGACGAAGCCCGCTTTGTGAGTAGCAAATTACGTAGCTGGCTTAATGCCGGTAACGCGTTGCAAGACGCCGCTATTTTATACCGTAGCAACGCGCAATCTCGTGTACTCGAGGAAGCCATGCTACAAGAAGGCTTAAAATACCGTATTTACGGTGGCATGCGATTCTTTGAGCGTCAAGAAATTAAAGATGCGCTATCGTACTTACGCTTAGTAGGTAATCGCCAAGACGATGCCGCATTTGAGCGTGTAATTAATACTCCTGCTCGCGGTATTGGCGATAAAACATTAAGTCATATACGTGATTGTGCACGTGCTGAGTCACTTCCGCTTTGGTACGCAGCTAAAGCTATTGTTGAACAACAGCACTTATCAGGCCGAGCAGCTGGCGCTGTAACAAAGTTTGTAGAGCTTGTTGAGCACATCGAAGACAAAATTAGCGATCTCACCCTACAAGAACAAGCTAAATACACAATTCAAACCTCTGGCCTTATGGCTATGTATCAAGCTGAAAAAGGCGAAAAAGGCCGCGCTCGTGTAGAAAACTTAGAAGAACTTATAAGCGCGTGTGATCAATACGAACTCCCTGAAGAAGAAGAGTTTAGCTCACCACTGCAAGGCTTTTTAGCCTATACCTCGCTTGAATCTGGCGAAGGACAAGCCGACGAGCACGAAGATGCCGTGCAGATGATGACTCTGCATTCAGCTAAAGGCTTAGAATTCCCGCTTGTATTTATGGTGGGCGTAGAAGAAGGCATGTTCCCATCGCAGCAAAGTAATGAAGAGTCTGGCCGCTTAGAAGAAGAACGCCGCCTTTGTTATGTAGGCATGACCCGTGCAATGGATAAACTATACATTAGCCATGCCGAAAGCCGCCGCCTTTATGGACAAGAGAAATACCATAGTCCTTCACGTTTCTTACGCGAAATCCCTGAAGACTGCGTAGAAGAAATTCGTATTAAAACGCAAGTTTCGCGACCACCGGCAGCAGGTCGCTTTAGTGCATCAGTAAGCCATGCCGCCTTTGAAGACAGCGGCTTTAACTTAGGTCAACGTGTACTGCATGCTAAGTTTGGTATTGGTACGGTACTTAACTATGAAGGTAGCGGTGCACAGTCGCGTGTACAGGTAAACTTTGACGACCTTGGCAGTAAATGGCTAGTAACGGCTTATGCACGATTACAAGCTGTATAAAGCTCACATAAACACGTTAGAAAAAACACTAGTTGGCGCTCATCATCGCCAACTGGTGCTTATTACTGGCAGTACTGTTTGGTGCTACGAGCTGTTAGGTGAATTACTTCAAAATAAAAATACATTCGTCGTTTCTAAAAATACCAGACTAAATAACGCGCAGTGGCCTAATCGTACTCATCAAATTTTAGGGCAAGAATATTCACACGCCGTATACGATGGCTTTAGTGGCTTGCACCCTGATAAATTAGCAGCTATTGCAGGTACGGTAAAAGCAGGCGGTATTTTATATTTACTGCTACCAGAGCTAAGCGCGCTCTCAACTTGGCCAGATCCTGCGCTAAGCACAGTGCAGTCTCACGGGCATAAAGTAAGCTATAGCTTTTTTAATGAACGCATTGCCCGCGTTGTGCAATCGTTACCCGCTTATCACTTTAGTGAATTACATGGCTGTAAAGGTAATATCAGCAGAGAAAGCTCTACCAATAAAATAGATTTTGAACCGCAACAGCATTGTGTAGAAAATATAATTAAAGTGGCTCATGGTCGCGCTAATCGCCCTTTACTCATTAATGCCGACAGAGGTCGTGGTAAATCAGCAGCGCTTGGACTTGCTGCCGCCAAGCTTATCGATAAAAAAATACTACTTTGCAGTACACAATTTAAAGCCACTCATAGCAGCTTTAAACATTTAAGTAATGAGTTAAACATACCCTTTGATGGTAAAAGTAAGCAACTTGCTAATTTGCAGTATATTGCTCCAGATTCATTATTAGACTCGTTGCCAGAGTGTGACTTATTACTTGTTGACGAGGCGGCAGCTATTCCAGTTCCTCTGTTATTAAAAATGCTAAAACAGTATCCGCGCATTGTATTTGCAAGTACTTTAGTAGGTTATGAGGGTAATGGTAGAGGCTATACAATTAGGTTTAGTCAGTACATTAAAGCAAAGTATAAAGCCGCTAATATTATCACACTTGATGAACCGTTAAGGTTTGCAAAAGCCGACCCGCTAGAGCGCAATATACGCACTTTGCTCGCACTCGAAGCACAGTACGAAGAGATACAAAGCAATAGCTTAAATAAGCTAGTCCACAGTGAAATTACTCAGCAACAACTCACAAATGACGAGCTGTTACTTGAGCAGATTATTGCATTACTTGCCTTAGCACATTACCAAAGTAGCGTTAACGATTTACGCCAACTACTTGATGCACCCTCACAACGATTTTTCATAACCCAAACACATAATCACCTAGTGGGGGTGTGTTTAGTTACAATAGAAGGCGGGTTACCCCTCAAGCTAACTGAGCAGGTGCTTAAAGGTGAACGCCGCCCACAAGGGCACCTAATGGCACAAACTCTCTCGCAGCTAAGCAGTGATCCCCAGTGCCTTACCCAACTCTCTGCTCGAGTAGTAAGAATTGCTGTTGCCCCTAATCTTCACAGTCAAGGAGTAGGTAAAGCCCTACTGAGTTTTTGCGAATCAAGAGTAAGTAATGAGTGCCATTGGTTTGGTGCTAGTTTTGGCGCTACGGCTGAGCTATTAAAATTTTGGCAAAGCCAAGGGTTTAGCACTATAAAGCTGGGTTATCAAAAAGATAAAAGCACTGGCGAGCATTCAGCACTCGTTGTGAAATGTTTAAACAACAATACGGGTACACTGAAACGATTAAAAGCTGAATTTCAAACCGATATATTTTATGCTTTACTCACACACTTTAAACACCTTGATTGGCAGCTTGTAAATGTACTTATTTCCTCGTTTACAGATAGACCTATCAGTTCAGACATCAAAAAACGTTTAATACGACAACTTAATAATCACTTTTCTCGATTTAGTATTACAGCTACTATTTGGCAAGTTGTAACTCTGGCACCCTCTGTTGTTAATTGTTTAACGCAAAGTGATAAGCAACTATTAATTAGCTTAATTTTGCAAAATGAAAGCGATACAAACGTCATTGAGCAATTAAATATACAAGGCAAAAAAGAGCTTGAAACATGCTTTAAACAAGCAGTGTTAAAACTAGCTAAAGCCATTAAATAACTCACCCCCTTAATACAATGATTAATTACCACAGTTACTTAAGCTATTTGGTAGATTTGTTCTATTCTTAATACATTAATGGGTAAATTAAGATAAAGGCATGGAATTAATAAACTTTAAAGTGGGCTGCAAAACCATTTCACTGAAAATACTTGATATCTTATTAACCGAGCGCTTTGATAATAATCTCACAACACTACCAAACAACAACAAAAGCTTTATTGGTGTTAAAGATTATATGGATATCCCTACGCCAGTTTTCGATTTAGGAATTATCTTAAATAATATATCAACAGAGCAAAGCAACAAACATATTTTAAAACAGCTAAGATCCTGGCAAGACAAACAAACCAAATGGTTTAATACACTCGAAACAAACCTCTTAAATCAATCAGAAAAATTAGTTATTAATGAAACTGAGCTTCAAAACTTTATTGTTTTTTTCCAAGAGTTCAATACAGACAACCCTGATTTAAAACTTACTATGTCACGCTTTAATGAGCATTTTGAATTATTACTAGAACAAGCTAGACAAGCCGTAACTGCTCACAGGCAAGGTGAACATAAACAGGTAAGCTATTTACTTAGTAAGATAAAACGTAGCAGTCTTGCTCAGTTAGAGAGACTGTTTGAATCAGCACAAGAGCAAATAACTTTGGATTACAAACCAATTATTGTATTCACAACGAAAGACGGTATAAACCCTCATGTGGGGTTGCTGGTCGATAAAGTTGAAGACAGCCTAGATTATAAAAAAGAAGATATAAAACCATTAGATAAGCTAACTGATATAGGCTTTGATATAGACCCACAAACTAAAGGTATGATGCGAGGCTTAATAAAAATGGCCGAAAATCATAGTGTGCTTATCGATCCAAGTTCCATATTTAAGCCGGCTGCACTACAAGAAAAAACTGAAAGCACGGAAGCGTATGGCTTATTTTAGACGCAAAAAAGCCGAGATAGCCTCGGCTTTATAATAAAGCTTTTTATGCTATACGGTTGTTATTATGTCTTCTACTGCTAAACGTGCCTTTGGCAAACCATGGTTCCAGTCTTCATCGGTATTAGGGTAACCCATTGCTAGTGCAACTTCACAAATATGGCCGTCAAGTTCAGCATTAAACTTCTCACTAATTAGCTCTGGGTCAACGCCTTCCATTGGAGTCGACGCTATGTTCAATCGCGCTAATGTATGCAGCACATTACCAAGTGCTAAGTAAACCTGCGCTTTAGTCCAACTACCGTTGTAACCTTTCTCATCTGTGTTCATTTCAGCAAATGCATATGCACCCATAAAGTTATCGCGCATATCTGCTGGTAAATGGCCAGAGCTGACTTCTGCATCGACACGCTTAGAGAATTTCTCTTTCGTAAACTTAGGATCATAAGCAAGTAATAATGTATGCGATGCTTCTTTAGCATGATGCTGATTAAACTGATGGTTGTTAGCAAATGTATCGTGTAAGCGTTGTTTACCTTCTTCACTTTCAACCAAAATAAACTTCCAAGGTTGAGAGTTAATTGAAGAAGCTGACAAGCGAATAGCCTCTTTAATTACTTCAATATCTTCATCAGAAATACGTTTTGATGAATCATATTGCTTAGCAGTATAACGATTGTGTAAATCTTTGATAATTTGATGAGCCATGTTTTTCTCCAAAACTTATACTAAGTAAATATTTTATGAAGTTAGTTTAATTGGAAAGGATCATTTTGATAATAGTGAATACAGTTAAAAGACTATATAGAAAATATTGATAATTAAAATAGCCTAGGCGACCATTCAATTATTATGTAAGCATGTACTAAAAGTTCGGTATAGTTTGGCCATTTACTAAATCCCAGACAGAAAGAAACCCGTCACATTGCTGCAACGGATTTCTCTTATTTGAGGCTTGGTAATGTCATGGTGCCCACAGCGGTGAAGAGTCACAGTGAAATGTTAACTAACATAGGCCAGTGTATTGAATAA